>NZ_CP041387.1:1405000-2810000 GCF_007005445.1 Rhodopseudomonas palustris
GACCGCGCTGTCGCTTGAAGTCTCCATCGCGGAGATGCTGAGCCCCGCGGCGAGGGCGAACTGCATCAGGATGGCGCGTGCGGCATCGCCAGCACGCTGAATGTACAGCCTGTTCAGGCGACGGAGCGTCGTGGGGGGCAGGTTGGTGATCAGTTCGCTCGGAACACCGGGCTGCTCGCGAGAGCTGAGGACCGCGAAGGCTATCCGCCGGCTGCCGGCGAACGCGGTGATCGCTTCGACGGCTTCACGGCAAAGATCCGCCTGATCCGGCAGTACGATCAGGATCGCGCGCAGCAGCGACGAATCGAGCGAGCGATCACATGCCTGCGCAGCGAAGGAGGCGAGGTCGCTGGTGTGCAGACGGTCGGCGTCACCGGTCCACGCCTCAGCGAAGGCTGCCAGCGTCTCGGCGCAGGGCGACAGCACCGCGATCTCGGCGGCGTCCGGCGGAAGCGACGGCTGAGAACCGGCAATGACACCGGGATGGAGCGCAGTGGGCGGCATCGCGCCGAATCTCGTCGGTTGGCCATCGCGGGCGATGGCTCAAAACCGGCGAACGGACCTGCACTCCGGACCGCCGAAAGACATCCCGGGGCACCCCGCCCGAAACGACGTCATCATAGCAGGCGACGGCAGGTCTCCTGGCTCACGGGTCGTCGCCGATGCAGCCTTCCCGGAAGTTATCCAGTGGCGTGTTGCGTCGGCTCGCCGTTTACAGTTGCGGGGGCAGCTTCGGCTCGGCCGCTGCGGGCAGCGGCCTTCCGATATTCCCTCTTCGTCCTGTCGAGGACAGGACACCGTCGGCGCGCGATGTTTGGGACGGAAACGGCGAACTGTCAATCGACCTTCACGACCAGTTAGCCGGCATCCCGCGTCCATCAAATTCGCGCCAGCTTGATCAGGATCAAAGCGAGTCGCCCGAGGCGTCCGGAGCCCGCGCTGACGCGCGGCGGTTGCTGTCGATTGCGGCCCGCAGCAGCGCCGCCGCCCGGAACGGCGCGTGCAGCGCCTTGCTGAACGGCAGCGCGGCAAACAGGCCAAACACCAGCCCGAGATGGGCGGTGAGCAGCGGCGCCATCGCGGGCGTGCTGCGGAAGCCGAGCACCGCAAGCCCGCTGGCGCCGACCAGGGCCAGCAAGACGAGAAACGCGAGGTTGAGCTTGGTCTCGCCG
This sequence comes from Rhodopseudomonas palustris, assembly GCF_007005445.1. Lineage (NCBI taxonomy): Bacteria > Pseudomonadati > Pseudomonadota > Alphaproteobacteria > Hyphomicrobiales > Nitrobacteraceae > Rhodopseudomonas > Rhodopseudomonas palustris. The sequence goes on from NZ_CP041387.1 coordinate 1,406,173, forward strand.
CGATCGCTCGGCGCGCGGTCGGCCCGCGCTTCCAGGCCCAGCAGTCCCACCGCGCCGACGGTCATCGTCACGCCGCCGACGAGCCCGAGCATCACCGGCAGGCTGGCGACCGGGTAGGGCGCCATCACGCCCAGCAGGTGATGATAAGCGGAAGCCGCGATCGTCGACAGGCCGCTGAGCACGAAGCCGCCGGCAGTCAGGTGATGCAAGATCCGGCGCCGCTGCGAGGTGCGCTCGTTATGGTCATGGCAGCCGGGACCGCCGCCGCCGAGATGGCGCAGCGTGATGATGTCGGAGAATGCGATCGGCAGCGCGCGCAAGATTTCGCTGATCGCCGTCTCCGGCGCGATCGTGCGCCAGTATCGCAGCGTCGCCAGCGTGACCGCGATCACTGCCCACGCGAAGGTGGCGCCCGCGAGCCCGGCCATCACCGGCCACGGCAGCACGCGATAGAACGCGCCTTCGCCAGCGTATGTCGTCCGTAATGCTTCTGGTGAGCCCGTGCCCAGCACCAGCGCGAAGGTGATCAGCAGCGCGAGCGCGACGGTGGCGGGCACGGCGAGCGATGAGGCGCGAAAGGCGCGACCGAGCGCGGGCGGCCACAGATGGTCGGCATAGGAGCGCTGCCGAAGATCGGCGAACGTCGCCGGCAGGTTGACGGCGAACGGATGTGGTGGTGCGTATTGGCAATCATGCCAGCAGCCCTGGCAGTTGTGGCACAGGTTCGACAGGTAGCTGACGTCGCTCAGGCTGAAGTTGTGCTTGCCGTCGATCGCTGGAAACACCGGGCAGAGCCCATCGCAATACATGCAGGCGCTGCAGATCCGCAGCACGCGCTCGGCTTCGAGCATCGGATCAGCCGCGGACATGGCGCGCTGCCTCCTCACCTGCGATCTGGCCGAATACTGCCGATAGGGTGATGCCGAGCCCGGCGAGATAGCCGCGGCGCAGCACATTCGCAGCCATGATCATGCCGGCCGCGAACAGGTCGTCGTGGCGGCGACCGTCGGCCTGGACCACCCGCATCGTTGCATCCACCTTGATGCCGTAGTGCACGAACGTCAGCCCCGGCCGCATCGGATAGGCGGCAAATGGTGGCTCCGCGATGGTACGCGCGGCGTTGGCCGGGGCGGCATTGAAGTCCTCGATGCTTTGCAACAGAGCCGTGGGATCGATCTGCAGCGCGGCAGCTAGTTCGCCGAGGTTCGGCGCAGTGACTGGCGCCAGGGCGGATGGCGCGGCACGGGCGAGGCCTTGGGTATCGAGCACCAGATAAGCGATCTGGCCTGGGCAGGCGGCGATCCTTGGTCCCCATTTGGCGTAGTGCGTCGGCTGGGATCCGGCCCCTACGACGTCGATGCGAGCACCGGATCGATCGACAACGACGCCGAGTGGAATCGACGTGATCCGGGTCACGATGCCGCCATCGAATTGCGGCCCGCGCGCATCGACCGGAACGACATGGCATGTAGTCGGATCGCCGATCGCACAGCCGCCGGCCCCGATCAGCAGATCGAGCAGGCGGCCGTCGGCATAAGGCGTGCCGCGGACCATCCAGCCCTCGGCAGTGCTGCCGAAATTGGCGCGCAGCCACGCCGGGTCGGCGCCCGCGCCTCCGGCGCAGACGACGACACTGCGCGTGCGGATTGGGGCGTCAGCGCCGGTGCTACGCACGTTGACGGTCCAGCCGCTGCCCTCGCTGTGGAGAATCGATCGGACCTCGCTGTCGTAGTTGATTGCGATGCCTAATCGCTCGGCAGATGCGTACAACGCATTGATCATTGCCTTGCCGCCGCCGAGCGGAAATGCGGTGCGGCGGGAATACGGCATCACCCCGGTGCCGGGCGGCTGCAGATGCACGCCGTGCTCGATCAACCAGCCAGCGATGCTGTATGAACGTTCGATCAGCGCCTCCGTGAGAACCCGGTCGGTCTCCTCACCGGTCACGCTGCGCAGCTCGGCGCGCAATTCATCCGCCGTATAGCGATCGGGGACGTAGTCGAGCGGCGTCTCGTGCGTCAGCCGGAAATTGCGACCGTGGCGCGCATTGCCGCCGCGCAAGGGCCGCGGTGCCGCTTCGAGCAAGCGCACCGCAGCGCCGCCTCGGCGCGCGGCGATCGCCGCGCAAAGACCGGCGATGCCGCCGCCTATCACCGTCACATCCCACAGCAAGATGCGGTCAATCCGGTCGAGATGATGCGCCTTCGTCGCTCGACAGCGGACAGGGAGGGCGCGGCTTGGTGGACCTTCGTCTTAGAGTGCGGCTCCGGGACGTTGTCAATCTTGCGCCGGCGGCATCGGCGTGCTGTGGTACTGCCTGCTTCGGTGCCCTTCGTTCGAAGGGTGAAACGGGAATGCGGTGCGGCGCGCAATCGCCAAATCCGCGGCTGCCCCCGCAACTGTAAGCGGACCGCTTCCGGTCACACCGCCACTGAGCACGGCGCAACAGCCGCTCGGGAAGGCGACCGGGACAATGTCCGCGAGCCAGGAGACCGGCCGAAGTCCGAAAACCATGCCATTCGACGGTGGGTCGAAGAAGGACACAGCCATGCCGCACCAACCGCCGACCTGACGCGCCTCCGCTTTCGCGGAGAAATTCCTTCGTCGCCCGAACGAACCAGCGTGCGCCCGGCTTAGCTGTCGCCGCCGCAACCGTCGTTTGCACGTCCTGGCTGCCCCGCAGAAGCGGTGGCAGAGCATTCCGATTGCCGAGCTTCCGATGCACGCGCCTTTGCTCGATCCACGTATCCTGTCCGTTCCGCCGGTCAATCACGCCCATGAGTCCGAGCTGCGAGCCCGGCTCGATGGCAAAGCGAAGCCGCCGGGCTCGCTCGGCCGGCTCGAAGAACTCGCCGTGCAGCTCGGGCTGATCTGGCATCCGGCGCCGCCGCGGGCCGAGCGTGCGGCGGTGTTCATCTTCGCCGGCGATCACGGCCTCGCCGCCGACCGGGTGTCGCCCTATCCGGCGAGCGTGACCCGCGCGATGGTCGAGGCGTATCTGGCGGACTGCGCCGGCGTGAACGTTCTGGCGAAAGCGGCGGCGACCGAGGTGCGGATCGTCGACGGTGGCATCGATGCCGAGATGCCGCCACATCCCAAGCTGATCGATCGCAAGATCCGGCGCGGCACCCGCAACGCCCGCCACGAACCGGCGATGACTCATCAGGAAGCGGCGCATGCGATCACGGCGGCGGCCGAGCTGGTGCGCGAGGATATCGCGGGCGGGCTCGACATCGTTGCGATCGGCGAGATGGGGATCGGCAACACCACCTCGGCGGCGCTGATCACGCACGCGCTGACAGGCGAGCCGATCTTTGATTGCGTCGGTCGCGGTGCCGGGATGGACGATGCCGGCGTGGTGCACAAGCGCGCCATCGTCGAGCAGGCCGCGGCGCGGGCGCAGCCCACGGCACCGCTCGACGTGCTCGCCGAGTTCGGCGGCTTCGACATCGCGATGATGGCCGGCGCGGTGCTCGGCGCCGCGGCCTCGCGGCGGCCGGTTGTCATCGACGGCTTCATCGCCAGCGCGGCCGCGCTGCTCGCGGTGCGGCTGCAGCCCGCCGCGCGCGACTACTGCGTGTTCTCGCATCGCTCGGCCGAGCGCGGCCACCGGGTGCTGCTCGACGCGATGCAGGCGACGCCGTATCTCGACCTCGGCCTGCGGCTCGGCGAGGGCACCGGCGCATTGATGACCGTGCCGCTGCTGCGCGCCGCCGCCGGCATTCTCAACGATCTCGCCGCGCTGTCGGATGTGCTGGCGGGCCGGATCGGACCCTGCGCGTGAGCCGGCAGTTCCAATCCCTGCTCAACGCCGTGCAGTTCATGACGCTTGTGCCGACGCCGCGCACCGCGCAATTTAACGACGACTGGCTGCTGAGCGCATCGAAGTACTTCCCGCTGGTCGGCGCCGGGATCGGCTTGGTCTGTGGCGGAGTCCTGCTCGCCGGCTCGCTGATCTGGTCGGGCGTGGTGCCGGCGATGATGGCTGTGGCGGCGGGGGCGGCGCTCACCGGCGCGCTGCACGAAGACGGCATCGCCGACACCGCGGACGGCCTGTTCGGCGGCAGCACTCGCGAGCAGCGCCTGGCGCTGATCAAGGACAGCCGCCTCGGTCTCTATGGCGCAGTGGCGCTGGTCCTCAGTTTTGCGATCCGCGTCGCAGCGCTGGCGAGCCTGCCGCCGTGGCTCGGCGTCGCCACTTTGGTCGCCGGCTATAGTCTGGGGCGTACCGGCATCGTCGCGGCGATGTCGGCGCTGCCTTATGCCGGCGACGCCGCCACCGGCAAGCTCAGCTATCCGACGCGCGCGATCAGTCGCGCGGGCTGGTTCGGACTGGCTGCCTTCAGCATGCTCGGCGCGCTGTGGCTGATCATGCTCGATCCGCCGGCGGCAATCGTCGGGCTGTTGGCCGCTGGCATGTTCGGCCTGGCCGCGCCGTGGATCGCTCTCCGGCTGATCGGCGGCTACCGCGGCGACGTGCTCGGCGCCACCGAACAGATGATCCAGATCGGCCTGTTGCTCGGTGTCGTCGCGATGGCCGGCCATGGCTGAATGATGCCGCAGCAGCCGATCAGTTCCGACCGTAGGCGTACGCGCCCGCGCCGCTTCCCCTCAACTCCATGCCATCGAGTGGTTTCATGACCGACGCCCATGTCGAGGAGCTCATCTCCCGAATCCAGTTCACGCCGCGCACGACCACCGGCCCGCGGCGTGCCCGCTCGCTGATGATCCAGGGCACCAGCTCGGATGTCGGCAAGAGCATGGTGGTCGCCGGGCTGTGCCGCGCCTTCACCCGGCGCGGGCTGGTGGTGCGTCCGTTCAAGGCGCAGAACATGAGCAACAACGCCGCGGTGGCCTCCGATTCGGATCTGCCGGCCGGTGCCGACGGCGAACAGATCCGCGGCGAGATCGGCCGCGCCCAGGCGCTGCAAGCGCGCGCCTGCCGCGTGGCGCCGTCGATCCATATGAACCCGGTGCTGCTGAAGCCGCAGTCGGAGGTCGGCGCCCAGGTGGTGCTGCGCGGTCGCGTGCTCGGCAACTGCCCGGCGCGGATCTATCACCACATGCGGCAGCGGCTGATTCCGGCGGTGGTCGACAGCTTCGAGCGGCTCACCGCCGAAGCCGATCTGGTGCTGGTCGAAGGCGCCGGCAGCGGCGCCGAGGTGTACTTGCGCGCCTCCGACATCACCAACATGCGGTTCGCCGAGGCGGCCGATCTGCCGGTCGTGTTCCTGTCCGACATCGACCGCGGCGGCACGATGGCGGCGCTGGTCGGCAGCTACGTGCTGCTGAGCGACGGCGACCGCGCCCGCGTCGTCGGCTATCTGATCAACAAATTCCGCGGCGATTTTTCGCTGTTCGAGCCGGGCTGCCGCACCATCACCGAGCAGACCGGCTGGCCGTTTCTCGGCGTGCTGCGGTGGTTTCCCGGCGCCGACCGGCTGCCGGCAGAAGACTCGCTGGCGCTGGAGCGCGCCGCAGCGGCGAGCCGAGGCCGGCTCAAGATCGCGGTGCCGCGGCTGCAGCGCGTTGCCAATTTCGACGACCTCGATCCGTTGGTGGCCGAGCCCGACATCGACCTGCAGTGGATCCAGCCGGGCTCGCCGATTCCGGCCGATGTCGACGTCGTGGTGCTGCCGGGTTCGAAAGCGACCCGCACCGAGCTCGATCTGATCCGGCGCGAGGGCTGGGACATCGACATTCACGCCCACGTCCGCCGCGGCGGCCGCGTCGTCGGCCTGTGTGCGGGCTTCCAGATGCTTGGCCGCGTGGTGCGCGATCCCCAAGGCATCGAAGGGCCGGCCGGCGAAACCGCCGGGCTCGGGCTGCTGGACATCGAAACCGAAATCTCCGGCGACAAGCGCCTGATCGAGATCGATGCAGTCGACCGGATCAGCGGATGCCGTGTCGTCGGCTACGAGATGCATATGGGCCGCACCACCGGGCCAGGTTTGGCGCGGCCATGGCTGAAGCTCGCGGAAGGCGGCGCCGAGCGGGCTGAAGGCGCCGTTTCGGTGGACGGCCGCGTCAGCGGCGGCTATCTGCACGGCATCTTCGGCGGCGATGCGTTCCGCTCCGCCTGGCTGGCCCAGCTCGGTGCCGCGTCGTCCGGGCTCGATTTCGAGCGCCGGGTCGAGGAGACGCTGGACGCGCTCGCCGATCATTGCGAAAGCAATCTCGATCTCGACGCCTTGCTGGCGCTGGCGCGGTGACGCGGCGTTCGCGTGGCGGAATAGGACGACGATGCGGAAGATCTTGTTGATCGGAATCGGGCCGGGCGGTCCGAACTACCTGACCGTTCAGGCGGTCGAGGCGCTGAACCGCGCCACCGTGTTCTTCATTCCCGACAAGGGCGACGAAAAGGCCGAACTGCGCCTGGCGCGCGAGCAGATCTGCGAACGCTTCATCACGGTGCCGGGCTATCGCTTCGTCACCATCGACATTCCGAAGCGCGAGGCGCAGCCGGAGGACTATCGCGCCACGGTGGATGATTGGCACGCCCAGATCGCGGGCCGCTTTCAGCAAGCAATGACCGCGCAGCTTCCGGACGGCGGCTGCGGCGCGTTTCTGGTGTGGGGCGATCCGTCGCTGTACGACAGCACGATCCGTATTCTCGACCGGCTACGCGCACGCGGCATGGCGATCGACTATGAGATCATTCCCGGCATCACCGCGGTGCAGGCGCTGACGGCGCGTCACGGTATCGCGCTCAACGGCATCGGCGAGCCCGTCACGGTCACGACAGGGCGCAAGCTCGCTGCCGCCGGGCGCTGGTCCGGCGAAACCACGGTGGTGATGCTCGACGGCGAGGAGACCTTCGCCAAGATCGACGCCGCTGGCGCCGAGATCTTCTGGGCCGCCAATCTCGGCATGGACGACGAAGTGCTGATCGCGGGCAGGCTTCCGGGGATCGCGTCCGAAATCCAGCGCGTCCGCCGCCAGGTGCGCGCCGCCAAGGGCTGGGTGATGGACATCTATCTGCTGCGCAAGGCGGACGGCGACGAGTCGTAAGACCGGCGCTCCTGCGCGCCTCTGATCGGCACTGATCCGGCCATTCACCCCTGGCTGCGCGGCGAGGTGATGCCCAGCGCCTTGATCCGCGACGCCAGCGTCGTCGGCTTCATGTCGAGCATCGCCGCCGCGCCGTCATCGCCGAACACCTTGCCCTTGCAGGCGCGCAGCGCCGCGACGATGTTGGCGCGTTCGAGGTTGCGCAAGTCCGATGCGGTCATCACGGCGGGCTGCGCGTCCGGCTTCTGGCGGCCGGTGCTGGCCGATGCGTGGCTGCTGGCCGATTCCGGCAGGTCGAAGCGGAGCCGGCCGTTCTGCGCCAGGATGGTGGCGCGCTCGATCACGTTCTGCAGCTCGCGGACGTTGCCCGGCCAGTCGTAGCGCATCAGCCGGCGGACGTCGCCCTGCGACAATCTGAGTTCCGTCTTCAGTTCGCGCGCCTCGTTGACGAGGAAATGCTGCGCCAGCAGCGGAATGTCCTCGCGTCGATCGCGCAGCGGCACCGACTCGATCGGAAACACGCTGAGCCGGAAATACAGATCTTCGCGGAAGCGGCCGCGCTGCACCTCGCGCTTCAGGTCGCGGTTGGTCGCTGCGATCAGGCGGACGTCGACATTGCGGGTGCGCTCTTCGCCGACGCGTTCGAAATTGCCTTCCTGCAGCACGCGCAGCAGTTTGCTCTGCAGCTCCAGCGGGATTTCGCCGACCTCGTCGAGGAACAGGGTACCGCCGTCGGCGAGCTCGAAGCGGCCGATGCGGTCGCGCACCGCGCCGGTGAACGCGCCGCGGGCGTGGCCGAAGAACTCGCTCTCGAACAACTCGCGCGGGATCGCGGCGCAGTTGACCCGGATCAGCGGCCGGTCGCGCCGGGTGCTGGCCTCGTGGATCGCGCGGGCAATCAGTTCCTTGCCGGTGCCGGATTCGCCGGTGATCAGCACGGTCGCGGCGGTCGGCGCCACCAGCTTGACCTGGCGCAGCGTGGTCTGGATCGCTTCGCTCTGGCCGATGATGCCGCGCGGATTGGTCTCGGTTCGGATTTCCTCCTGCAGGTAGTCGTTTTCGAGCTGCAGCCGTTCGCGCAGACGGTCGACTTCGGCGAGCGCGGCGTGCAGTTTCTCGTCCGCTTCGTGCCGCTGGCTGACGTCGCGGAACACCACCACCGCGCCGACCACCACACCGCTGCGGTCGTGGATCGGCGTCGAGGTGTATTCGACCCAGACCGGCTTGCCGTCCTTGCGCCAGAACACCTCGCCGTCGACGGTGTGCACCGCGCCGTCACGGAATGCGGCGTAGATCGGGCACTCCTGGCCAGGATAGTGCCGGCCGTCATGGTGGCTGTGATGCACCATCGCGTGCATCTCCGTGCCGACCAATTCATCAGCCGGCCAGCCGAGAATGAGTTCCGCGGCCGGATTGACAAAGGTGGTCTTGCCCTCGGCATTGACCCCGTAGATGCCTTCGCCGGCGGCACGCAGGATGAGCTGGTTCTCGCGTTCGATGTCCTGAAACACCCGTTCGATCCGCTGCCACGCCGGCAGCCCGTCGCGCATGTAGTCGTCGGCGACGGCGTCGACATAGCGCCGCCTGCGCTGCTCGAGATCGCTCATCGTCAGCAGCAGCAGCGACCGGCCATGATGGGACAGGCGCTTGCCGGCATATTCGAGCCGAAGCTGCGTGCCCCCGGCGTGGATCGGAGTGAGGGCATGGCTCCAGTAGGTCCCCTTGGCGAATACCGCCTGGGTGAACACCACCAGTGCCGGCAGTTGCGAGCCGTGCAGCGCGCTGAACTTGATCTGCAGCAGGGAGTCGTAGCCGTGGCCGAGCAAGTCGCAGGCCGCCTGATTGGCATCGACGATCTGGTCAAGTGTCGGGTCGATCAGCAGCACGGCCTCGATCGCGCCGTCGAACACCGCTGCGCGCAGCGCCGGATCGATCCTGGCCAGAGCCTGGGGCGGCAGCGAAAGGTCCATCGACACTCCGAAATCTCGTAACTCGACTACGAAAATCCGTATATTACGAAATCTCGTGCTCAACAATCCGCGCCAACCGTCGATAACGTCGCATGTTCGGCGATCGACGAGTTTGGCACGCTCCTTGCGACAATGACCTCGACGTCAGCGCAGGAGGTCTCATGTCAACGTTCGACAATCCGTTCGATCCCAATCGCCGGCTGCATACTGCGGGTTGTAGTTGTGGTCGTCATGCTACCGAAGCCGAGCATGCCGCCGAGCAGGCGTCGCTGCAGCTCGCCGTGACGCAGGGCGAAGACAAGCGGTTCGAGGGCGTGGTCGCCTCGGCGGTGATGCGGGCGATGTTTCCGCAGGACGCCTCGCGGCGCGCGTTTCTGAAGTCGGTGGGGGCGGCCACCGCGCTGGCCGCGGTGTCGCAGTTCTTCCCGCTGCAGACCGCCACGGAGGTGTTCGCCGCCGGCGGTCCGCTGGAGAAGACCGACCTCAAGGTTGGCTTCATTCCGATCACTTGCGCCACGCCGATCATCATGGCGCATCCGATGGGTTTCTATTCGAAGTACGGTCTCAATGTCGAAGTGATCAAGACCGCCGGCTGGGCGGTGATCCGCGATAAGACGCTCAACAAGGAATACGACGCCGCCCATATGCTGTCGCCTATGCCGCTGGCGATCACCATGGGGGTCGGCTCCAATCCGATCCCTTACACCATGCCGGCGGTGGAGAACATCAACGGACAAGCCATCACCCTGGCGATGAAGCACAAGGATCGCCGCAATCCGAAGGACTGGAAGGGCTTCAAATTCGCCGTCCCGTTCGATTACTCGATGCACAACTATCTGCTGCGCTACTATCTGGCCGAGCACGGCATCGATCCCGACGTCGACGTCCAGATCCGCGCCGTGCCGCCGCCGGAGATGGTCGCCAATCTGCGCGCCGACAACATCGACGGCTATCTGGCGCCGGATCCGATGAACCAGCGTGCCGTCTATGACGGCGTCGGCTTCATTCACATCCTCACCAAGGAGATCTGGGAAGGCCATCCGTGCTGCGCCTTCGCAGCCTCGAAGGAGTTCGTCACCACGATGCCGAACACCTACGGCGCGCTGCTGAAGTCGATTATCGAGGCGACCGCCTACGCCCACAAGCCGGAAAACCGCAAGGAGATCGCCCAAGCGATCGCGCCGGCCAACTACCTGAACCAGCCGGCGATCGTGCTGGAGCAGATCCTCACCGGCACCTATGCCGACGGTCTCGGCAATGTCGTCAAGCAGCCGAACCGGATCGATTTCGATCCGTTCCCGTGGCAGTCCTTCGCCGTCTGGATCATGACCCAGATGAAGCGCTGGGGGCAGATCAAGGGCGACGTCGACTACAAGTCCATCGCCGAACAGGTCTATCTGGCGACCGACACCGCGAGGCTGATGAAGGAGGCGGGGCTGACGCCGCCGGAGAAGACGACGAGGTCGTTCTCGGTGATGGGCAAATCGTTCGACGGGTCCAATCCCGAGGAGTATCTCGCCAGCTTCAAGATCAAGAAGGCGTCCTAGCGCGGAAGGCCGGGCTGCTCCGGCGTGCATCCTCGACGGGCGTTGCGATGCCCGCGTGGATTGCCGCCGGGGCTGGTTCGGCGAGATGCGCCGCTGCGCTGCCGGCTCGCGCGACCGGATCGTTCGGCCGTCGAAACCCGAACAGGAACCACGGGTGAATTCATGACCAAATCACTACGCCTCCGCGCCGCGGTGGTCTCGCTGCTGCTGTTTGGCGGCTTCATCGCCGCCTGGCATCTGGCGACGCGCGGCAGCGGCGAGGTCGCCAAGATGAGTCCGGAATACGCAGCGCTGATGGGCGCGACCGCGACCCAGGGCAAATCGGCGATGCCGGGCCCGTTCGACGTCGGCGCCAAACTGTGGGAGCACATCAAGCACCCGTTCTACGACAACGGCCCCAACGACAAGGGCCTCGGCATCCAGCTCGGTTACTCGATAGCGCGGGTGATGATCGGCTATCTGCTGGCGGTTGCGGTCGCGATCCCGCTCGGATTCCTGATCGGGATGTCGCCGCTGATGAACAAGGCGCTCGATCCGTTCATCCAGGTGTTGAAGCCGATCTCCCCGCTCGCCTGGATGCCGCTGGCGCTCTACACCATCAAGGACTCCAGCCTGTCGGCTGTGTTCGTGATCTTCATCTGCTCGGTGTGGCCGATGCTGCTCAACACCGCGTTCGGCGTCGCCTCGGTGCGTAAAGAGTGGATCAACGTCGCCCGTACGCTGGAAGTCGGCACCGTGCGCCGCGCCTTCACTGTAATCCTGCCCGCCGCCGCGCCGACGATCCTCACCGGAATGCGGATCTCGATCGGCATCGCCTGGCTGGTGATCGTCGCCGCCGAAATGCTCGTCGGCGGAACCGGCATCGGTTACTTCGTCTGGAACGAGTGGAACAACCTGTCGATCGTCAATGTGATCATCGCAATCCTGATGATCGGTTTGGTCGGCATGCTGCTCGATCAGGTGCTGGCGCGGTTCACCCGCATGGTCACGTTTCCGGAGTGAGCCAGATGACGAACGACAAGTTCATTTCCGTCGAAGCGATCGCCAAGCGCTATCCGGCCGCTGGCGGCGGGCAGACCACGATCTTCGAGAACCTGTGGCTGTCGCTGCCGCGCGGTGAATTCGGCTGCGTGATCGGCCACTCCGGCTGCGGCAAGACCACCGTGCTGAATATTCTCGCCGGGCTCGACCAGCCGACCGAGGGTGCGGTGATCGTCGACGGCCAGGCGATCGAAGGCACCAGCCTCGACCGCGCGGTGATCTTCCAGAGCCACGCGCTGCTGCCGTGGCGTACGGTGATGGGCAACGTCGCCTATGCGGTGTCGTCGAAATGGCGTGACTGGGACAAGGCCAAGGTCCGTGCCCACGCCCAGCGCTTCATCGATCTGGTCGGCCTGACCGGTTCGGAGAACAAGCGCCCGTCGGAATTGTCGGGCGGCATGAAGCAGCGGGTCGGCATCGCGAGGGCGCTGTCGATCACGCCGAAGATCATGCTGATGGACGAGCCGTTCTCGGCGCTCGATGCGCTGACCCGCGGCTCGCTGCAGGACGAGGTCCGCCGCATCTGTCTGGAGACCGGGCAGACCACCTTCATGATCACCCACGACGTCGACGAGGCGATGTATCTGGCCGACAAGATCTACCTGATGACCAACGGCCCCGGCGCGGTGATCGCCGAGATCGTCGAGAACCCGCTGCCGAAGGACCGCGCCAGAATCGATCTGCACCGGCATCCTTACTACTACGGTCTGCGCAACCACATCGTCGACTTCCTGGTGACGCGCAGCAAGACCTTCACCAGCACCAATCCGCATCACGATCCGCTGCAGGTGCCGGTCGTCCGGCCCGGCGTTGATGACGCCGCGACGCCCGTGCCGCTGCAGGCCAACGCCCGCTGATCCCCTTCATCCACAATCCCCCACCTCACTTAAGGAGACCGACCATGAAGCGAGCCCAACTGACCGAGAAGCTGCTCGACATCAAGCGCGAGAAGGGCTGGACCTGGAAATACATCTGCGAAACCATCGGAGGCCATTCCGAAGTGCTGGTGGTCGGCGCGATCCTCGGCCATATGAAGCTGACCAAGCCGCAGGCGGCGAAGGCGGCGGAGCTGTTCGGGCTGTCGGCGGTCGAGACCGCGATGCTCAACGAGGTGCCGATGCGCGGCGAGGGCATCACCATGCCGCCGACCGATCCGTTGATCTATCGGTTCTACGAACTGGTGATGATCAACGGCCCGGCCTGGAAGGCGCTGATCGAAGAGGAATTCGGCGACGGCATCATGTCGGCGATCGATTTCGACATGGTGATGGAACGGCTGCCGAACCCGAAGGGCGACCGCGTCAAGATCTCGATGTCGGGCAAATTCCTGCCGTACAAATACTACGGCGCCACCGGCAACCACGCCGAATACGGCTTCAAGGAGGAGTGAGGCGCGACCTCACGAATCGCACCTGAAACCAATCTTCGTCGTCCCCCGCGCATGCGGGGGACCCAGTATCGCGGAGAGTTGGTCGTGGGCGCACGACGGATGAACGAAAGCTCTGGGATACTGGGTCGCCCGCATGCGCGGGCGATGACGTGAAGGGGTGAGGCGACGCTGCGCTCCACACGGACAGCACTTGCGACCAAGATCCGTGCAAGAGTGGTCGGCGGCGATCCAGCGCCGCCGACCGTCAATGAATCAGCACCGGCTCGCTCGGCGCCACCGTGTGGGTCGGTTCGGCGACAGTGTCGATCGCGGCGCCGCCGGCGCGGGACAGGAAGCGGTGGCACTGCATTTCGCGGTCGTAGCCGAGCAGGATGCCGAGCATGAAGTCGTGCTCGGCGGTGAGGTTGCACAACGGCCCGGTCATGAAGCCCTGCACGGTGCGGACCGCGGAGGCGACGCCGAACACCACGTTGATGCGGTGCTGGCAGGCTTCGTGGACGTGGTGGGCGATGCCCGCGGTGCGCAGCCGGGCCACGATCGCCGTCGCGTCGACGGCGGGAAGCGTCATCATCGCGAGCGGGCGCAGCCCCTTCGACAGCTCGTAAAGGTGATGCTGGAAGATCTGCAGGGTTGCGGCGCTCATGTGAGACGACTGATCCATTCGGTGATCCTTTTTTCGGTCTTGGATGACTGTCCGTCCTCGTCGAGGGCGAGGCCGACGAAGCGGCCGTCGCGCTCGGCTTTCGACGCCGTGTAGTCGTAGCCGGCGGTGTCGGTGAAGCCGACTACGTCGGCACCGAGATCGACGACGTGGTCGTACAGCAGCCCCATCGCGTCGACGAAGCTGTCCGGGTAGTTGGTCTGATCGCCGGTGCCGAACAGCGCCACCTTCTTGCCCGTCAGATTGGCGGAGGTCAGCTTGTCGAGATTGGCTTCCCAATCGGCCTGCAGATCGCCGAAGCCGTAAGTCGGCGCGCCGAGGATCAGCAGGCTGCAGCCTTCGAAGTCGGCGGTGGTGGCGGATTTGATGTCGACGGCGCGGCCCTGCATCCGTTTGGCGATGCGCGAGGCGACCGCGCGGGTCACGCCGGCATCGGAGCCGAAAATTACATTGACGCTCATAGCCTGTCCGTCTGGTCCTCTTGGTGATGAAATCAATATCGGTGGTGATCGACCCCGCCGCGCACCCGCGTCGGCAGCGCCACGTACAAACTAAGCGCCGCGCGGGGGCCGGACAAATTGAACCGGTCCAAAACCGGCCCGCACGGACCGGCGGTTAGTTAGAATCGCTATGAGGAAGGTGCGGGGCGGTAGCCGGTGGTACTAACCGGTGAGGCGCGCGGCGGTGCGGCGATCGTCCGCCAGTTCCGGCAGCACGAACGGCCGGCCCGCGACGTCGGTATTGACGGTCAGGGCGACGTCGAACACCTCGGCGATCAGTTCGTGCCGGAGCACCGCGGCCGGGGTGCCGTCGGCGGCGATCCGGCCGCCGTGCAGCACGATGATCCGATCGGCGAACCGGGCGGCGAGGTTGAGATCGTGCAGGATCGCGATCACCGTGGTGCCGCGGCGAGCGCAGCGCCGGGCGGTCTCGGCGAGGTCGAGCTGATGGCGAATGTCGAGGCTGGAGGTCGGCTCGTCGAGCAGCAGCAGGCCGGGGCCGGCATCGGCTTCGCCGCTCCACAGTTGCACCAGGATGCGGGCGAAATGTGCGCGCTGCTGTTCGCCGCCCGACAGCGTGGTGATGTTGCGGTGGCGGAAACGGTCGAGGCCGACGTCGCGCAGCGCGGCGTCGAACAGCGGCGCCGCCTTGCGCGGATCGATGTCGGCGCCCATCGCCACGATCTCCTCGACCGAAAACGGGAAGGTGACGGTGGTGTGCTGCGCCAGCATCGCGCGGCGGCCGGCGAGCGCGCGCGGCGAGTAGTCCGCAAGCGCGCGTCCGTCGAGCGACACGGTGCCGGAGGTCGGCCGCAGATCGCCGGACAGCATCCGCAGCAGCGTCGATTTGCCGGCGCCGTTGGGGCCGACGATGGCCACCAGCTCGCCCTGCGCGATGCTGAGATCGACGCGGTCGACAAGAACCGCGCCAGGCAGCGCGAACGATGCCGCAACGGCCTGCAGCACCCCGCTCACGGTCCCACCACCTTGCGCTGCCGCAGCAGGATGGCGAGGAAGAACGGCGCGCCGATCGCGGCGGTGAGAATGCCGATCGGCATTTCGGCCGGCGCCACGATGGTGCGTGCCACGGTGTCGGCCACCACCAGCATCACCGCGCCGAGGCAGGCCGACGCCGGCAGCAGCAGCCGGTGCGACGGCCCGATCACCAGCCTGAGCAGATGCGGCACCACGATGCCGACGAAGCCGACCACGCCGGTGACCGCGACCGCGACGCCGGCCATCGCCGAGACCAGGATGATCGAGATCCGCTTCAGCCGCTCGACATCGACGCCGCTGTGAAACGCCTCGGTTTCGCCGAGCACCAGCAGATCGAGCCGGCCGGAGATGCGCAGCAACACCAGCAATGCGACCAGCAGCACCGTTCCGGTGGAAGCGGTCTTGGCCCAGTTGGCGCCGCTCAGCGAACCGAGCATCCAGAAGGTGATATCACGGAGCTGACGATCGTCGGCGACGAACACCAGCACGCCGAGCCCGGCATTGGCGATTGCCGCGATCGCGAGCCCGGCGAGCAGGAACAGCGCGATCGAGGTGCGCCCGGATCGGCTGGCGATCCGGTACAGCACGATGGTGGTGACCAGCGAGCCGGCGAAGGCGGCGAAAGCCAGCAGATATTCCTGGATCCCGCGCAGATGCGGCCCGAGGACGTGTTCGAGAAAGACGATCGAAGCCGCCGCGCCGAACGCGCCGCCGCTCGACACGCCGACCAGCGCCGGATCGGCCAGCGGATTGCGGAACAGCCCCTGCATCAGCGCGCCGGCGGCGGCGAGCAGACTGCCGACGATCGCCGCGGTGAGAATCCGCGGCATCCGGATCGACCACAATACGAGCTGATCGCGCGTCGCCTCGGCTCCGGTCGGCTCGCCGAACAGGCCGAGCGCGGCGGGCAGGCGGGACAACGGGATTCCCGCGGCGCCCACCGTCATCGCCAGCGCCATCGCGGCGATCAGTACCGTGCCGAGCACCGCAAGGGTGAGGCCGGCGCCGGGACGCGGCGCGCCGGCGCGGCCACGGCGAGGAAGCGCGATCACGGTCATGAGCGACAATCGACCGTGGTGGCCTTCGGCTCGAAGCCGGCGGCCTTGGTCGCGAGCTGCGGATAGAGTTTCGCCGCGACTTCGATCGCAGCCGCCGGCGTGCGCGGCCCGAAGCCGAGCAGATACAAGCCGTCCATCGCGATGAATGCGCGATTGCGGCCGGCCGGGGTCAGCGCGAACGCCGCGTGGCCGTAGAACGCGTCGGCCTCGAACGAGTCGCGGTTGCGCTTGATGGTCAGCACCACGTCGGGACGGGCCGCGACGATCGCTTCGTCGTTGATCGATTTGTAGCCGTCGTAGCCGTCGATCGCGTTGACGCCGCCGGCGAGCGCGATGATCGAGTCCGCGGCGGTGTTCCTGCCCGCCGCCATCGCCTGGCCGTTGACCAGCGACATCACGAACATCACCCGCACCGGCTTGGTGATGGCGGCGCGCAGCTTGTGCAGCGTGGCGAAATCGTCGCCGACCGCGGCAGTGAGGCACGCCGCGGCGGTGTCGGCGCCCATCGCGTGGCCGATCAGCGCGATCTTGTCGAGCAGGCCCTGTTCGGAATACGCCTCCGGCACCGACACCAGCGGAATCCCGGCGGAGTTGATCGCATCGATGGTCTGCTTCGGACCTGCGGAATCCATCGCCAGGATCAGCGTCGGATTGAGGCCGATCACGCCTTCCGACGATAGTTGCCGCAAGTAACCGACATTGGGTTTTCCGGCCACCGCCTCGGGCGGATACACGCTGGTCGAATCGATCCCGGCGATCCGTTTCTCGAGGCCGAGATCGGCGAGGACTTCCGTGATGGCGCCGCCGATCGACACCGTGCGCGACGAATCCGTGACGGTGACGTCGCGGCCGTGCGCGTCGCGGATCTTCACCGGTTCGGTGGCGCGGGCGGTCGAAGTCATTCCGCAGGCGAGCAGCGTCGCTGCGAGCAGGGCGGCGCGACGGCGGCGCGTGAATGCGGCAAGCGCGATCATTTGGTCAGGATCAGTTTGTTCTGCGAGGTGAGGCGAAGCCGGTAACGGTCGTCGCCGTGAGCGATGACGATTTCCCGATCCAGCGTGAACAGGTCGCGGCTGTCGATCTGATTGCCGACGACGTTGACGGCGCGGGTGTTGCCCGGGCCTGCGGTCGCCCGTGTCGGGTCTGCGCCAAATCGTTCGGAGCCTGTCATCATTCCGTTTCTATCGTTGTTGCCGACTTCGGCGAGAGCCACTTGTTATAAGCGGTGATCGGAAAATGTGTCTTATAATTACTATAAACGGCGGGATCGGCGCTTGAGCGGGCCGCGGCTCGCGTCGTAGATTGAAGTATGCGGCGGCCGATTGGTGCCGTCGCTCGCCAGCCAGCTCCCTGCGTTTCGCAGCGCCCGCCAGCCGCTCTTTTTCAAATAACGAGTGTGATCTGATGGTCGGGTTGGCCAGCTATTCGCACGCGCATGCGTCGGCTGACCGTGCGTCGCGCGCGGCTGACAGTGCTGCCCGTTTCACAATGGGGTGCGGGCGGTGAGAATGGCCGATGTAAAACATGGCGATCGGGTCGCCGTACCGGTGCATGGCGGGCACGGTGGTCATCACGGACATGGTGGTCCCCATGGACATAGTGGTCCCCATGGACATGGCGCGGCGGGGTTTGGCGGGCACGGCAGCCGGCATCCGATGGCGCCGGTCAACAGCTCGGTGGACGATTATCTGGTGCGGGTCGGCTGCGATCCGCTCACCGAGGCGTTCGTCAGGCGGGCGTTCTCGCCGCCCTGGCGCGGCAGCCGGCCGGTCGATGCGGACAATACGGATGCGGTGATCGAGCGGGTGTTCGCGACGCCGCGCAGCGAGTCTGCGGTCGCTTATTTGCATGTGCCGTATTGTCAGAACCATTGTCTGTTCTGCGGCTTCTTCGAAAACGTCTGGCGCCCGGAAGCGGGGCCCGCCTATGTCGATGATCTGATCGCGGAACTCGCGGCGAAGTCGCATACGCCGCTGGTATCCAGCGCGCCGATCGAGGCGGTGTATATCGGCGGCGGCACGCCGTCGGCGCTCGACGCCGACGATCTGGCGCGGCTGATCGCGGCGCTGCATCGCTATCTGCCGCTCAGCGCCGATTGCGAAATCACGCTGGAGGGGCGCTCCTACGGTTTCGGGATCGAGAAGGCGGCGAAGCTGGCGGATGCCGGCGTCAACCGGCTGTCGATCGGGGTGCAGAGCTTCTCGACCGATGTGCGGCGCCGGCTCGGCCGAAAGCGCGCCGGCGACGAGGTCGCGGCGTTTCTGTCCGAACTGATGGCGCTCGGCCGGACCTCGGTGGTGTGCGATCTGATCTACGGCCTGCCTGGGCAGAGCGAGGCGGACTGGTGGCGCGATATCGACACCGTCGGCCGGATCGGCCTCGACGGCGTCACGCTGTATGCGCTCAACATGTTTCCCGGCGGCCCGATGGCCCGCGCGGTGGAGCACAGCAAGCTGCCGCCGCCGGCGACGCCGGCCGCGCAGGCGCGGCTCTATGCCGAGGGCGTCGAGCGCCTGACCGACCGCGGCTGGCTGCAGGTGTCGCAATCGCACCTGGTTCGCTCGCTGCGCGAGCGCAACCGCTACAATGCCTCGATCAAGCGCGGCGTCGCCTGTCTGCCGTTCGGGGCCGGGGCCGGCGGCCAGGCTCACGGCCACCGCTGGCGCAACGTCATCGACATCGCGCGACGCCGGGAGATGATCGCTCGGAACGCCGCGCCGATCGAGGGACTGGCGCTGGTGCCGTCGGATCACGCCGCGCACGCGATGATCGCCGCCGGGCTTGAAACAGGCCGGCTCGATCTCGCCGCGGTCGAAGCGCTGCGCCCGGGGTTCCGGGTCGCGGTCACGCCGCTGCTCGCCAACTGGAATGCGGCGGGATTGGGCGAGCTGCGCGGCGACGGGTTTTCGCCGAGCCTTGCCGGATCGTTCTGGATCAGCAATCTGACCAGCGGATTGACGGCCGGGCTGACGGCCGCGGCGACGACATGTGAGGATCGATGCGGGTTGTGATTTTCGGCGCCACCGGGCGCACCGGGCGGCATCTGGTGGCGCAAGGCGCGGCACGCGGCTGGACGATCTTCGCGGCCGGGCGCGATCCGGCTCGGCTGAACGAAATGGCCGGGATCGCCGGGGTCGCCGGCGCCGACCTGACGGATACGAAGTCGGTGGCGAGCGCGATCGAAAGCTGCGCGCCGGAGGCGATCGTCTCGACGATCGGCGGCGCCGGGCCGGAGGCCCAACTGATCGACGAGACCGGCAACAACGCGATCACCGACGCGGCGCTGGCCTGCGGGGTGCGGCGCGTGCTGCAAGTGTCGTCGCTGGCCTGCGGCGACAGCCGTGCCTACGCGTCGGAACGGATCATCGCGGCGATCGGGCCGGTGCTCGACGCCAAGACCCGCGCCGAAGATCATCTGCGGAGCAGCGCGCTCGATTGGACCATCGTGCGGCCGGGCGGATTGACCGAGGGTGAGCCGACCGGGCAGGGGGCGCTGTACGACGATCCGCGGGTGCACGGCCGGATCACGCGCGCCGATCTCGCCACGCTGCTGCTCGACGCGCTGGCGACACCGGCGAGTATCGGCCGGGTGCTGTCCGCGGTCGATCGCACCACGCTGCCGGCCGAGCCGGCGGGCATCGTCGCGTTCGAACTGGTCGCGACCTCGTGACCATGTACGGCGCCGCTGCGCGCCGATGACGCGCGCGCGTCGCCGCTGATAGCTGACAGAATTTTGGTTCTGATGACTCGGGGTCGATGCCCTCGTCGTTTGCTCGACGTGCTGCTGCACGCGAACCGGTTTCCGCCTCGCTCCAGCATGTTCTGGTTATAATTGCTTTAATCAGAGGCCGACCACGTTGACCGGGAACTGGCGCTCGGTTAGCAAAAATGAAAGCCGTTAGCAGATGCTGCCGACGGCCGATTGCCAGCCAGCCGCCGCGTGCGAGCCCGCCAGCCTTAGTCAATTCAAAACTCTGGGGTTGTCATGGTGGGGCTGAACTCGCGCGCCTGTGCGCTACTGCTTTCCGTATCCGTCGTCGCGCTGGCGACCGCGCCGGCATTGGCGCAGACCGCAGGCGGAGCGTCGTCGACGTCGCAGGCGCAGGTGAAGCGCGATCGTGCGGCGCGCGCGACGCAGCCCGCGGCGCCCGCCGCGAATCCGCGCGATGCCTATGCGCAAGCGTCGGGTTCGACTCAGTCGCTCGACGCGATCACCGTGGTCGGTACCAAGAACGAGGAGCGCGCGATCGATGCGCTGGCCCCGGCGAGTGCGATCACGCTGCAGCAGATCCAGCAATTCCCGCCGAACCGGCTGCAGGACGTGTTCGTCGCGACCCCTGGCGTGTCGTTCCAGGATCGTGGCGACGAGCCCTCGACCTCGATCAATATCCGCGGCCTGCAGGATTTCGGCCGCGTCGCGGTGGTGGTCGACGGCGCGCGGCAGAACTATCAGCGTTCCGGCCACGGCGCCCAGGGCTCGTTCTTTCTGGATCCCGAGCTGATCGGCGGCATCGACATCGTCCGCGGCCCGAGCGCCAACATCTACGGTTCGGGCGCGATCGGCGGCGTGGTGTCGTTCCGCACCAAGGATATCGACGACGTGGTGCGCGCCGGCGAGCGCTGGGGTGTCGATCTCAGCGGTTCCTACGGCAGCAACAATTCCCGCGGGCTCGGCTCTGTGTTCGGCGGCGTCAGGGTCGATCCCAGTGTCGACGTGTTCGGCGGCGCGGTGTACCGCACGCAAGGCAACTACAAGGACGGTGCCGGCACCGAGATCGGCAACACCGGCAACGATCTCGCCGCTGGCCTGCTGAAACTGACGGTGCGCCCGGCGGACGGCCATGAAGTCAAGATCGGTGGCATCTTCCAGGACTTCAATTACGACGTCGGCCAGTTCAATCGCGGCCCGGTGGTGACCGCGGCGCAGCGGGCGCTGTATCAGGGCTCGTCGGTGTACGGCACCAATCTGCAGAGCTACACCGGCACGCTGAACTGGAAATACTCGCGGCCTGACGACACCTGGTTCGACTGGAACATCGGCCTGTACGGCAACCGTACCAACAGCGACCAGACCAAGACCTATCACTATTCGACCAGCGGCTCGAGTTATTGCGGTGCCGGCAATTTCGGCAACGACATCTCCGGCTGCATCGGCGACACCCGCGGCTACAATCTCGATACCATCGGCATCGACGTCAACAACACCTCGCGGTTCGAATACGGCGACTGGCGCACCGCGGTCACCTACGGCGTCGACGCCTTCAACGACAAGGTGACGACCTGGGATTCGCGCGGCAATTCCAACATTACGACGCCGAGCGGCGAGCGCACGGTGTCGGGCGGATTCGTCCAGGTGAAGAACAATTATGCGCAGTGGCTCGAAGTGATCGGCGCCGCGCGCTACGATCACTACGAACTGACGTCGCAATCCAGCACGGCGAGCGGCAGCCGGCTGTCGCCGAAGATCACGGTGGGCGTGACCCCGATCGCGGGATTCACCCCGTATGTCGCCTATGCAGAAGGTTATCGCGCGCCCTCGATCACCGAGACGCTGATCGCCGGCGCCCACGCAACCGGCGGCGGCCCGGCGCTGTTCAACTGCGGCAACGGCACCTCCGGACTGTTCTGCCTGATCCCGAACACCGCGCTGCGGCCCGAGGTCGGCAAGAACAAGGAAGTCGGCATCAACCTGAAATACAACGACATCTTCATCTCCGGCGACAGCTTCCGCGGCAAGATCAACGCCTTCCGCAACGACGTCGACAATTACATCGAACTGGTCGGGTCCACGCCCGAAGTGTACAGGACCGTGTTCATGGGCTTCCCGGTAACGGGCGTGGCCAGCAAGTATTATCAGTATCAGAACATCCCGCACGCCCGGATCGAGGGCGTGGAGGTCGAGACCTCCTACGACGCCGGGGTGTGGTTCGTCGGCGTCAACGCCGCGGTGATCCGCGGCAAGGATACCGATACCGGACTCGGGCTGGCCTCGGTGCCGGCGCGCAAGGTCGTCACCACGGGCGGCCTGCGGCTGCTCGACCGGCAGTTGACGATCGCGGCGCAATGGGCATCGTATGCGGCCAATACCAATCTGCCGGCCGGCTATCTGCCAGGGACGTCGTATGATCTCGTCAATCTCAACGTTGCGTACCGTCCAACGGCTGACGTCACGCTGAATTTCTCGATCGATAATCTGCTCAACAATTACTATCGTCCGTATGCGGTCCCGGGATCGTCGGTGGACGGAACCGGACAGAACGACGTGCTGTGGACGAGCCCGGGGCCGGGCATCGTCTACAAGGGCGGCATCAAGGTTCACTTCGGGGGAGCGTGAACATCCGGTTCCATCGGGCCGGAGCGCGACGAGCCAAAACAACAAGCCAGCAAGCAACAAGCCAGCAAGGAGAGAAAATGTTCATCGCGATGAATCGGTTTCAAGTGAAACGCGGCGCCGAGCAGACCTTCGAGGACATCTGGGCCGCGCGCGAATCCTATCTCAGCGAGATGGATGGCTTCGTCGAATTCCATCTGCTCAAGGGCCCGGTGGCGGAGGATCACACACTGTATGCGACCCACACCACCTGGGCCAGCAAGGCGGCGTTCGAAGCATGGACGACATCCGAACAGTTTCGGCGCTCGCATGCCCGCGCCGGCAACGACACCGGGCAGAGCATCTATCTCGGCCATCCGAGGTTCGAGGGGTTCGAGGTGATCCGCAGCGAGCGCAACGCCGCGGCGGCGTAAGACGGAAGGAGAGTGTGATGGCGACTGCAGCCGCATCGGTGGTGACGTCCGAGACCGGGGATCTTCGTGCTTTCATGGCGGCCAACCCGGCCGCCGTGATCGAGGAGGTCGCCAAGCAGTGGAGCGTGTCGCCGCAAGCGGTGATCGCGGCGCTGCCGGACGGCATGGCGCGTCTCGGCCCGGGTGAGGGATTCGGCGCGGTGATGAACGACATCGCCGGCTGGGGCGAGGTGACGCTGATCGTGCACACCGAGGACGCGATCTTCGAATTCACCGGCGAGGTGCCGCGCGGCGAGGTCAGCCGAGGCTACTTCAACCTGATGCAGCCGAAAGGGCTGCACGGCCATCTGCGCCACGACAATTGCGGTGCGCTGGCGTTCGTCGAACGGCCGTTCATGGGCAAGGCCAGCGCCTTCGTGGCGTTCCTGAACCGCGATGGCGGCGTCATGTTCAAGGTGTTCGTCGGTCGCGACGACAAGCGCGAACTGCGCGCCGATCAACTCGCCCGTTTTCACGCGCTCGCCGAGCAGTTTGGCGAGGCGCGCCATGCGTAAACTCCAAGGCGTCGCGGCACGGCGCGTCGGCGCTGCAATCGCGGCGCTGGCCGTCGTCGCCGCGGCGCTGCCGGGGGAGGCCTGGGCGGCGGCGGCCGATCTGGCGGCGCTGCCGCGCGATTTGTCGCCGTGGGGCATGTTCGTCAATGCCGACGCGGTGGTGAAGACCGTGATGGTCGGCCTGGCGGCGGCGTCGCTGGCGGCGTGGACCGTGTGGTTGGCGAAGTCGATCGAACTGCGCCGCAGCGTCGCGCTTGCACGCGCCGGCCTCGACCGGCTGGAGAGCGACGCTACGCTGCAGCAGGCGGCGGCGGACACCGCCGACCAGCACGACGCGGTGGCGCAGATGATCCACACCGTCGAGCGCGAGGCGAGCCTGTCCGGCGGGGTCCACGACGACGGCTTCCGGGACCGGGTGGCGCTGCGGCTCGAACGGGTCGAGGCGGCAGAAGCGCGCCGCGCGGCGATCGGCACCGGTCTGCTCGCCAGCATCGGTGCGGTGGCGCCGTTCGTCGGCCTGTTCGGCACTGTGTGGGGGATCATGAACGCATTCATCGGCATCTCGAAGGCCAACACCACCAATCTCGCGGTGGTGGCGCCGGGCATCGCCGAGGCGCTGCTCGCCACCGCGCTCGGCCTCGTCGCGGCGATTCCGGCGGTGGTGATCTACAATCATCTGACCCGGCGGGTTTCGGCGTATCGGGCTCTGCTCGGCGACGCGTCGGCGCAGTTGCTGCTGATGATCGGCCGCGAGGCGGCAAGGCCGCCGCAGCGCGCCCGGGTGGTGAGGTAACGAAATGGCAGGAAATCTCGCGAGCCGCCGCGCCGGCGACGACGACATGGTCGAGGCGCACGAGATCAACGTCACGCCGTTCATCGATGTGATGCTGGTGTTGCTGATCATCTTCATGGTCGCGGCACCGCTGGCCACCGTGGACGTCGGCGTCGATCTGCCGGCCAGCACGGCGGAGCCGCAGCAGCGACCGGAGAAGCCGGTGTTCGTGTCGCTTAAGCCGGATCTGTCGCTGGCGCTCGGCGAGGAGACGGTCTCGCGCGACGCGCTCGTGCCGGCGCTCGACGCGGCGACCCGCGGTAACAAGGACGAACGGATCTTCCTGCGCGCCGACAAGGCGGTGAGCTACGGTGATCTGATGGCAGCGATGAATCTGCTGCGCGATGCCGGTTATTTGAAGGTGGCGCTGGTCGGACTCGACGGCCGCGCCGAGCAGCCGTGAACGCCCGCGCGCTGCACGACTCGGTCGCGGCGCCGGGCGCGTCGCGCTGGTTACTGTCGGCCGCCGTGATCGTCGGGGCTCACGCCGTCGCGGTCGCGGCCGCGCTGGCGTATTACGGCCAGACACTGCCGCCCGGCGAGCCGTTGGCGGCGATCATGGTCGACATGGCGCCGGTGACCGCTTCGCCGCAGCAGAGCCAACTCGACGTCGCGCCCGGCCCTGAGATGCAGGAGGCGGAAGCGCCGCAACCCGAGCCGGAGCCGGAGCCGGAGCAGCACGCGACAGCGGCGCCTGAGATCGCCCCGACGCCGCTCCAACCGGCGCCGGACGTCCCGTTGCCGCCGGAAGCCAAACCGGCGCCGCCGGCGGAAAAACCCGAGCCGGTCAAGGTCGAGCAGCAGCAGCCGGTGAAGCCGAAGCCGGACCGCCCGAAGCGGGAGCGTGTCGCCAAGCTGCATTCGTCGGAGCGGCCGCCGGCACCGCGGACCAGCGCGCCGCAGCGTGCCGATCGTCGGGCGAACGATGCGATGGCGGCACTTGCCGGCGCGCGCGCCGCCTCGGTGTTGCCGACCTATCGCCAGCGGCTGGCGGCGCACCTGCAGCGATTCAAGCGCTACCCGTCGGAGGCTCGCGCCACCGGGGTGCAGGGCACCGCGACGCTCAGCTTCACGGTTGGGCGCGGCGGGCAGGTCCTCGGTGCAAGGTTGGCGCACTCGTCCGGTCATCCGGCACTCGACGCCGAAACCTTGTCGATGGTGCAGCGGGCGCAGCCATT
The DNA here is from genome assembly GCF_007005445.1 of Rhodopseudomonas palustris. NCBI lineage: Bacteria > Pseudomonadati > Pseudomonadota > Alphaproteobacteria > Hyphomicrobiales > Nitrobacteraceae > Rhodopseudomonas > Rhodopseudomonas palustris. The sequence goes on from NZ_CP041387.1 coordinate 1,431,655, forward strand.
GCCGCCGTTCCCGCCTGAAATTACCCAGGCGTCGCTGAATTTCAGCGTGCCGGTGAATTTCTCCGTCAGATAGTTCGCGTCGCCTCAGCTATTCATCGTGGCGGTCTGCTGGATTGGAGGCTGCGAGCCCGATTGGAGAAGGCTGCGCTGCGACGTGGGCGCGCGGAGATGAATCCCCCCCGTACGCAGATTGGAACTATTCAGATCGCGCGGGCGACCAAACTACCACCGTGCTCGATCCGAACCGTGCATGTAGTTGCGCGCGCGGCGGTGGACGCGAGTCGACGTGCCGCATGTTGCACGAACCTTGCGGAGGACACGATGACGAAGATCGACGTTGAACGACAATCCGAGCATGGCGAACAGTTCGACACGGCGCAGAAAGACGCCGAACGATCGGGCGTTGCGATGCGGGTGTGGGCCCGCCACCGCTTGCGGGAGCTTGCTGCGAGCGGTCGGCTCGGGATCGGTGCCGTGCGCGAGCAGCGCCGGGTGTGAGCCTCACTCCGCCGCGAGCCCGCGCGCGTGACGACATATATCGCCCTGCGACGGCCTGACAGCTCCGGCGAAACGCGATCGCGGTGAGCGATGGTGTCGAGTGACTGGCGAGAAGGCATTCGCCAGTCGACGAACTAAGCGGGGCGGAGCTCGGGTCGAGGAGCGATTCGAATCTCCGAGGAGTCACCGGCGGCGCAACGGGTCGCCGCGGCTTGCGCCGCGAGCAGCGAGTCGAACGACTGTCGTTCCAGCGCATGGAAGTCGCGATGTGCAGCGAAGAAGCAGTAGCTGTCGCCTTCGCGGACGACGATCCCGGCGGTGCGGGCGCGGACTTCGATGACGCAGGCGTCGGTCATGGCATGTCACCGGAGAGCCCGGTGCCTTCCTGGAGAGTGTCGAACGTTCCGCGAGCGGTGCGGAACGATCGCCGGGTGTTCGAGCGTGAGGCTTCGTAACGCAGAGCTCACCTGATCGTTCCGCGATCCGCGATGCAATCTGCCGCAGCGGCCTTGAGGTTTCAGAACAGCAGCCCCTTTAGTCCAACGGCGAACAGCACAGCGGCCAGCGCAATCTGCAATCGTCGTCCGGACAGGCGGCCAGCGGAGAGTCCGCCGACGATGACGGCGGGAATCGAGCCGGTCAGCAGGCTGATCAGAATGTGCCAATCCACCATGCCGGCGACCAGATAGCCGGCGCCGGCCACCATCGCGAGCGGAATGGCGTGGGCGAGGTCGGTCGCGACCAGCCGGTGCGGCAGCAGCCGCCGCGGATAGAGATATAGAAGCAGCACGGTGCCGAGTGCGCCTGCGCCGATCGAGGTCAATGCCACCAGCCCGCCGAGTACAGCTCCGGCAAGCACGGTCGGTGCTGCGCGGTCCGGCTCCGCCGGCTGATCGTCTCGCGAGGGCGGGACGAGGGACGCGATCAGGCGCGGCGCGAATACGATGCCGAATGCGGTGAGGATCACCACCGCGGCGATGATCTTCGTCAGCCATTGGGTGCGCCCGATAGGATCGGCGAGCGCCACGATGGAGACGACCAGCGCGGCGGCCGGAAGGCTGCCGGCCCATAGCCGCTTTGCGATGCGCCAATCGATGAGACCATTGCGATGGTGCACCGACGCACCAATCAGCTTGGTGATCGCCGCGAACCACAGGTCGGTCGCGATTGCGACGTGCGGCGCAATGCCGAACACCAGCAACAGCAACGGTGTCATCAGAGCGCCGCCACCGACACCGGTGAGGCCGACGACGAATCCGGTGACGGCACCTGCCAGCGCATAGCCCGGGTCGATCATGATCCCGTCGTAAGCAGTCAGTTCCATGCCTCCCGTGGACGCCGCGCGGAGAGGCGAGTCGTCGGTCAGGTTTTACGCTGTCGGCGCGTGTGCCGGCAACGCGCAGGCGCCGCAGCCGGTGTCGGTAATTTTACCGGGGTGTTGATTTCGAACTAATTTTCCCGCTGCGATCGAACGCGATCGGTTAGCGCTGCTGGAACCACGCGGAACGATCTCGCTTTCGCATCGCGCCCGGCGCGTGCACAGCATCGGCGGACAGGACACTCGCTGGCGGCCAGCCATCGGCCCCGAGAATCCTGCCGTCACCGCCGAGACCTCCCCGGCAGGCGATGACCGGCCCCGGGGCTTCCCCCGCCAGCCCCGGGGCCGACTTCTTCATGCAGCCGAAATTCCTCGATCGCGCCATTCTGCGCGCCGGCTCGAGATGTGCAATTAATTCGCAATTTTAAGTCCAATTCAGTGTGCGGGACGAGGTTTGCCTTCGTCGACCCGGCTCCAGCCCGGCTGGGCGCAGCGTCAGCCCGAATGGTGCGACCTTGGTTTGCCGCCTTCGGCGTTCGGTACGCCACTGGCACCACCCGGGAACCCGCGACCGGCGCAACGGGGCACGACTGTCCTAAGCCTTTGCGCCGCACTTCATCGCGGGTGTGGGATTGCGCTTTCTGCGCGCCTATGGCGGCGGCGGGCTCGACCGGTTCAGCGGCGATGCGGTGTTCGTCGGTCCGACCTTCTCCGACGAGCTCGCGCCGACGCTCGGAGGGGGCCGACATCTGGCAGGTGCAGGTCGCAGGCGAGCGCGCGGCGATCCACGGTGTCTCAAGCTCGATCAGTTCGAGCGGCACCAGGCGATGGTCGGGTTGAACGCTCACTTCTGAGCCGCGTCGTTCCGCCGCCGATGTGGCGCCGCCGCGGCCCCACCATAATCTGGTCCAACTCGACAACTAACAGTCGGCCTGAACGCGGGGGCGTTGGCCGTGCGCAGCATGCGCACCTGTTGGATGTCCAGATGCCCGAAGCCGCTCCTCCGGCCGCTAGTTCCCCGTCGCAATCTTCCTTGTCGTCCACCTCGTCCATGGTTCCGTCCTCGCTGCTGCTGTCGCGCGGTGTGGTTCGGCTCGAAGTGATGCTGAAGCTGACCACCGCGATCCTCGCGGTGGCGGCCGGCGTCTACACCTATCTCGGCGTGCGCGATCTGCTCAACGGCAGCGCCACCACGGTGTTCTTTGCGGCGTTGATCTATTCTGTGGCGGTGTCGGTCGGCATCTACGCCTTCTGGGTGTTCCTGATGCAGTTCATGCCGCATGTGGTCGATCGCGCCGGCCGCTGGCTGATGTTCGGCTGCATGCTGCTCGGCTCGCTGATGATCGTGGCGATGTCGTCGTGGCTCAACGCCTCGGCATTGGCCGGCGCCGCGGCGATCCGGCAGCATCTGGCGATCACCGTGCAGGACTACACGCGCGATCTCGACGCCGCCAACACCAACGCTATCGCCGCGCAGGGTCTGCTGCCGGATATCCAGATCGCGGCGTCGCGCTTCGCCAAGCTGGCCGAGGCCGAGCGCGCCGGGTCGCTCACCGGCACCGCCGGGTCCGGCACGGTGGTGCAGTTGCTGACCCAGATGTCGAGCCAGCTCGACAGCCTCGGCAAGGAGGTCGAGGCCTCCGGCAAGCGCGTGACGTCGCTGTTCGAAGAAGGCGGCAAGCATCTCGCCAGGATGCGCGAACTGGTGTCCGACCGCGGCCCGATCAGCGCGCGCAGTGACGGCTTCGCCACCGAGTCGCTGGCGCTGATGGGCGTCATCGCCAATCTGCAGCAGACCTCGGTGGCGCCGGCAGTGAAGCGCGCCGCGACCTCGCTGTCGTCGTCGTTCATCGCGCCGGCGGCCAGCGGGCGCAACGTCGATCTCGCCGACCGGCAGACCTCGGTGGTCGGCAAGGTGGAGGGGGCGGTGGCCGCGCAGGCGGCCTCGCTCGCCGCAGCCGCCGACGCGATCCTCGATCGTCCCAAGATCGAACCCGCCCGGTTCCAAGCGATGTCGCCGGCCGAGGCCGTGCTGCGCTACGCGGGCGACTTCATTCCGAGTTGGGCCGGTGCGATCTCGATCGACCTGATGCCGGCGGTGCTGGTGTTGATCCTGTGCGTGGTCCACGCCGCGATCCGCCGCGAGGGGCTGCCTGCGGCGCACGCTTCGTCGATGACTGCGGCCGAGCTGATGGCGGCGCTGCAGATGGCACGGGAGGTCGAGCAGGCGAGCCGCAATGCCGGCGACGGAGCGGCGCCGCTCGCGCCCGAGCGGCAGCCGTCGGTGCCGGGCGTCGAGCCGGCTGCGGCCGTCGACGAGAACGTCACCGCGCTCGCCTCGGCGCGCCAGGCGAAGTAAGCGCATGGCCACGCTGTCGCAGCGTTTCCAGATCTGGCTCTCCGGCAATCCGGACGATGCGGTGCTGCGGATGATCTTCCGCCTGCTGATTGTCGGCACCGTCGCCGTGCTCGCCTACGATCTCGCCAGTCCGGAAAGCGGCGGCGCGCAGCGGGAGACGTCGCCGCTCAGCCTGCCGTCGTTGCCCGAGGTCCTGTCGCCGTGGCTGCCGGACGGCGACCGCCTGACGCCACTGCCGCAGCCCAGCGGTGCACTCGGCAAGCCGATGACGTTCGAACTGGTGAGCGGCGGCCGTCTCCAGGCCAATGGCACAATCACGCCGGGAAGCGCGGAGGCGTTCGGCAAGGAACTCGCGCGCCACGCCGAGTACATCAAGACGGTGGTGCTGAACTCGCCCGGCGGTTCGGTGTCCGACGCGCTGGCGATCGGCCGCATGATCCGCGAGCACAGGCTCGCCACCGAAGTCGAGGCCGGAAAATACTGCGCCTCGTCCTGTCCGCTGGTGCTGTTCGGCGGCACCGAGCGCCGCGTCGGCGCCAAGGCCGCGGTCGGCGTGCATCAGGTATTCGCGGTGAACGCCGGCGAGACCGCGGCGTCGCCGCCGCGCGACCAGATGAGCGACGCGCAGCGGATTTCGGCGCGCTGCCAACGCTACCTGGGCGAGATGGGAATCGATCTGGAAGTCTGGATCCGGGCGATGGAAACCCCGAAGGATAGGTTGTTCGTGTTCAAGCCGGAAGAATTGAACAAGTATCGCATCGTCACGGCGGAAACGTCAGCGCCGAAATCCTGACGGGACGGAGCGGCCGTGGCGGGTGCGACAACTGGCGCGTTCAGGTTTTGGCCTCCAGCGTACATAGATTTTACCCGTGAATTACGATCCGGCACCCAGGTTCCCGCAACTTTTGCCGGAAACTGCAGTTTAACCGACCACATTCAACGGCTCACAGGATGTGCTCCATGACGAAAACTGCTCTGGTACTCGGGACCGTCGCGACCCTTGCGGTCGCCACCGTTGCGGCGCCGGCTCCGGCCGAAGCCCGTAACGGCATCGGGCCTCTCATCGGCGGTCTCGCCGCCGGTGCGCTGATCGCCGGTGTCGCCTCGTCGGCCTATGCCTATGGTCCGGGCTACGGCTATTACGGCGGCGGTCCGTACTACGGTGGCTACGGCTATGGCCCGCGTTATGTCGGCTATTACGGCGGCCCCGGTTATTACGGGGGGCCCGGCTATTACGGCGGGCCGCGCTATTACTATCGGCCGCGTCCAGTTTACTACGCCCCCCGTTCGTATTACCGGCCGTATCGCGCCTATGGCTATTACGGAGCGCCGGTGATCCGCGCCGGATACGGGCCCGGCCTGCGTCCGCGAGCGATCCATCATCGGCACTGGCATCACCATCGCCGCTGGTAACTCTGGCGACCGCTGGAGCGGAGGCTCTCCGCTCCAGCGCCCTCACGGTCAAGATTTCGGTCGCGTCGCAGGCTGTTGCTGAGCCTGCGCCAGCGCGTCGCGCATGTTTTCCAGCGTGTAGGGTTTCTGCAGTAGCAGAAAGCCTTCGCTGAGTGCCGACGCCGAGCGGTCGCTGTAGCCGGACGCCAGCACCACCGGGGTTTCCGGATGATGCTCTCGGATCAGCCGCGCCAGTTCCAGCCCGCTCATGCCCGGCATGACGATGTCGCTGAACACCAGATCGATGTCCTCCCGCCGGTTGAGCACCTCGACCGCAGCTTCGGCACAGTTTGCCGGGACGACCGAGAAGCCGCATTGCGTCGCATAATCGGCGGCGACTGCGGCGACGTCCGGATGATCTTCGACCAGCAGAAGAGTCTTTGGCGCCTCGCCGTTGAAGACGGGCACATGAGCTTCCGAATCCTCGCGGGCCGGCGTTTCCGACGACAGCGGCAGAAACAGATCGAACCTTGTGCCGCGGCCGAGTTCGCTCTCGACCGTGATGGCGCCGCTGGATTGCTGCACGAAGCCGTAAATCTGGCTGAGGCCGAGACCGGTGCCGCGATCGACCGGTTTGGTGGTGAAGAACGGCTCGAAGATCCGCTCGCGAATGTCGTCCGGGATGCCGACGCCGGTGTCGGCGAACGACAGGATGGCGTAGCCGCCGCTGAGCCGGCGCGGACCGAAATTCTTCAGCGTCTCGGTGTGGATCGAGATGGTGATGCGGCCGCCATCGGGCATCGCGTCGCGCGCGTTGAGGGCGAGATTGAGCAGCGCGATCTCGAATTCGTTGGGATCGATCGTCACCACCACCGGCTGGTCGGGCGGCTCGATCACGATGCCGATCTCGCTGCGTACCGACTGCCGCAGCACGTCGGCGAATTTGTTCACCGCATCGCCGAGATCGACCGCTTGCGCCGCGACATTGTGCCGGCGTGAGAACGACAGCAATTGCCGGGTCAGGGCGGTGCCCTTGGCGACTGCGGAATCGATCATGTCGAAGCTGCGGATGTCCTGCAGGTCGCTGTGCCGGCGTCGCAGCTTCTGCACCGAACCGCCGACCACCATCAGCAGGTTGTTGAAGTCGTGCGCGACCCCGCCGGTGAGGCGGCCGAGCGATTCCAGCCGCTGCGCCTGCTTCAGGGCGTTCTCCGCGACGAGACGGCGGTCGGCCTCTTCGTACAGCTTCTGCGTCCGCCGCATCGCCAGCAGCACGATCGCGATCAGCGCGGCGGTTGCCGGCAGGCCGACCAGCAGATAGGCGCCGATCTGCGCCAGCCACATCGACCGGATCGCGCTGGTCTCGAGTCCGGCGAACACATAGACCGGCAGGTCGGGCAGCTTGCGGAACGCGACGCGGCGCTCGATGCCGTCGAGCGACGACACCGTGGTCATTCGCCCCTCGCTGCGGCCCTCGCGTATCGCCTGACCGACGATGCCCTCCGGCTTCACCGCCACGTCGCTGCCGTCGATCTCGGGCATCCGGGCGAGGATCGCGCCGTCCTCGCGGACCAGCGACGCGAAGCTGCCGTCATCACGACCGACTTTGGCGTAAAATCCCTCGAAATAATCCGGCAGCACCGAGGTCTGGATCACGCCGGCGAAGCGGCCGTCCGGCGTGTTGCGGCGCCGGCCGACGCTGAAAAACGGTGCGCCGTCGAACGGCGGTCGCGGCTGCAGCACCCGGCCGACGTAAAGGCCGATGTCCTGGTCGCGATGGGCGCGGAAGTAATCGCGATCGGACAGATCCGGCCGCGGCGACGGGAACTGCATGGTATTGACCAGCGGACGGCCGGTGCTGTCGAAGATCCACATCGACTTGATTTGTTCGGAGCCGCCGGCCAGCCGCTTGAGGCGTTCGTGCAGCGTGGGTTCGGCGGCGCGGATATCCTCGTCCGACATGCCGCGGACGATCTCGGCGGTCTCCGCCATCGAGCGCTGCACCGACTCGAAGATCTTCAGCGCGTGCTCGGTGATAATGTCGCGTGTCTTGTCGATCTGGCGGTCGGCATTGGCCTCGTTGGTACGATACGACAGCCACGCGGCATAGCTGAACAGCGCGACCGGCAGCACCACGGAGGCGATCAGGATCGCGCGGAGCAGCCGAAGCGAATCACGTTGCGCGGTCAGCATGAGCCGGGAGGTCCAAAGCGAGGCCTGTATTGATCAATAATGCACCTTTTGGGACCGAAGAAAACGCCGGCCGGCTGCGCGGGGTAGGGCGGCGGTTGCCCGCGATCCCCGCCCTTCGACCATCTATCGCCTCGCCGCAGGTTGAAGTAAACAGCGGAACTTGCTGTGATTTGCCCGGCGGTCTCGGCCGCCTCGCAGAAGACGAGGGACCGTCGATGCGCGTTTTGACTCTCGGCCTGTCGTTGCTGCTGATCGCCGGCGTGTCGTCCGCACGGGCGTCGGATGTCGGCAACGGCGAGATCTTGGCCAAGCGCTGGTGCACCGGTTGTCACGTCGTCTCCGACCAGCAGCGCAAGGGCAGCGACATGGCGCCGTCGTTCGCGGCGATCGCGTCGCAGCCGAGCTTCAACGAGGAGAGGCTGGCGTTCTTCCTGCTCGAGCCGCATCCCAAGATGGCCAACATGGCGCTGAGCCGCAACGATACCAAGGATCTGGCGGCCTACATCGCGCAGCAGAAGCATCCGTGACGCTCGGCGCGGCCGCGGCGTAGCGGCCAGCGCCTCGACGCAAGGCGGTTCCGTGCTTTCCCGGCATCCTCGACGTCGCGTGAAGCCGACCGCGGGTGCTTAGGATTGACCAGCTCACTGTTCTACACCGCCGACCACGTCGCGTTCCGCGACGTCGTCCGGCGTTTCGTCCAGAATGAAATCGAGCCGTTCGCCACCGAATGGGACGAGGCCGGCGGCTTCCCGCGCGAGCTGTACGAAAAGGCCGCCGCGATCGGGCTGCTCGGCCTCGGCTTTCCGGAAGAATACGGCGGCACGCCGTGCGATCAGTTCATGTGGATCGTCGCCACCCAGGAACTGGCGCGGGCGGCGGCCGGCGGCGTCAGCGCCAGCCTGAACAGCCACTCGATCGGCGCGCCGCCGATCGCGCGCGCCGGCTCGGCCGAGTTGAAGGCCCGGGTGCTGCCGGAAATTCTGGCGGGCAAGAAGATCTCGGCGCTGGCGATCACCGAGCCGTCGGGCGGCTCCGACGTTGCGAACCTGCGCACCCGCGCGGTACGCGACGGCGACCACTACGTCGTCAACGGTGAGAAGACCTTCATCACCTCCGGGATGCGCGCCGACTACATCACCACCGCGGTGCGCACCGGCGGCGAGGGCCCGGGCGGAGTCAGCCTGCTGCTGATTCCCGGCGACACGCCGGGGCTGACGCGCACGCCGCTGAAAAAGATGGGGTGGTGGGCGTCCGACACCGCGACGCTGCATTTCGACAACTGCCGCGTGCCCGCCGGCAATCTGCTCGGCACCGAGGGCGCCGGCTTCATGATCATCATGATGAACTTCAACAGCGAGCGGCTGACGATGGCGGCCGGCTGCATCGCCGCCTCGAAGGTCTGCCTCGACGAGGCGATCGCGTATGCCAAGCAGCGCGTCACCTTCGGCAAGCCGCTGGTGAAGCATCAGGTGATCCGCCACAAGCTGGTCGACATGGCGCAGAAGATCGCTGCCTCGCAGGCGATGCTGGAACTGCTGGCCTGGCGGGTCGATCAGGGCGAAAGCCCGATCGCCGAAATCTGCATGCTGAAGAATCAGGCGACCCAGACGATGGCGTTCTGCGCCTCCGAGGCGGTGCAGATCTTCGGCGGCGCCGGCTATATGCGCGGCGTCAAGGTCGAGCGGATCTATCGCGACGTCAAGGTCAACGCCATCGGCGGCGGCACCGAGGAAATCATGAAGGACCTCGCCAGCCGGCAGATGGGGCTTTAGCCTCACATCGTCATTCCGGGGCGCGCGCAGCGCCAACCCGGAATCCCGAGGTGATCGAGAAGAACGACAATAACGAGCGAGATTCCGGGTTCGCCCGCTTGCGGCGTGCGCCCCGGAATGACCAGGGAAGAGACAATGCTGTTCAACCAAGACCACGACGAACCGCGCCGCATTCTGCAGAAGTTCATTCAGAGCGACATCAATCCTCACGTCGACGAGTGGGAGAACGCCGGCATCTTCCCGGCGCACGAGCTGTTCAAGAAGCTCGGCGATCTCGGCTTCCTCGGGCTGAACAAGCCGGTCGAATATGGCGGGCAGGGGCTCGATTACTCCTATGCGCTGATGATGGCGGAGGAACTCGGCGCGATCAATTGCGGTGGTGTGCCGATGGCGATCGGGGTGCAGACCGATATGGCGACGCCGGCGCTGGCGCGGTTCGGCTCCGACGAGCTGCGCAAGGAGTTTCTGGCGCCGTCGATCGCCGGCGACTACGTCGCCTGCATCGGCGTGTCGGAGCCCGGCGCCGGCTCGGACGTCGCAGGAATCAAGACCACGGCGAAATCCGACGGCGACGACTACGTGATCTCCGGCGGCAAGATGTGGATCACCAACGGCACCCAGGCGGACTGGATCTGTCTGCTCTGCAACACCGGCGAGGGCCCGGTGCATCGCAACAAGTCGCTGATCTGCGTGCCGATGAAGACCAAGGGCGTGACGATCGCGCGCAAGCTCGACAAGCTCGGGATGCGCTCGTCCGACACCGCGCAGATCTATTTCGACGAGGTGCGGGTACCCAAGCGCAACCGGATCGGCGAAGAGGGACTCGGTTTCACCTATCAGATGGTGCAGTTCCAGGAGGAGCGGCTGTGGGGCGCGGCGGCGTGCCTTAAGGCGCACGAAAAGACGATCCAGAACACCATCGACTACACCCGTGGTCGCAAGGCGTTCGGCAAGCCGCTGCTCGACAACCAGATGATCCATTTCCGGCTCGCCGAGCTGCAGACCGAGGTCGAGCTGCTGCGCTCGCTGGTGTATCGCGCCGCCGAAGCGCTGGTCGCCGGCGAGGACGTCACCGGGCTCGCCACCATGGCCAAGCTGAAGGCGGGCCGTCTGGGCCGCGAGATTCCCGACGCCTGCCTGCAATTCTGGGGCGGCATGGGTTTCATGAACGAGACGTTGGTGAGCCGCTCCTATCGCGACAGCCGCCTGACCGCGATCGGCGGCGGCGCCGACGAGGTGATGCTCGGCATTCTGTGCAAGATGAACGGCACGCTGCCGGGGAAGGCGTAACTGGTACGAAGACCTCACCCTGAGGAGCCCGGCATCGCCGGGCGTCTCGAAGGGTGAGCGACGTGTGGCTCATGGTTCGAGACGCGCGCCAGGGCGCGCTCCTCACCATGAGGTCAGTGATTGGTAAAAGCGAAGACAAAGGGAGGCGACGGTCGCAACATGATCACGCTATATCACTGCCACGGCGCGCGGTCGTTCCGGCCGTTGTGGATGCTGGAGGAGATGGGGCTCGACTACGAGCTGAAGATGCTGCCGTTTCCGCCGCGGGTGTTCGCCAAGGAGTATCTGGCGATCAATCCGCTCGGCACCATCCCGTTCATGATCGACGGCGAGACGAAGATGACCGAGTCCTCCGGCATCTGTCAGTATCTCGGCACGCGCCACGGGCCGACGCCGCTGGTGGTCGGGGTCGATGATCCGGCCTACGGGACTTATCTCAACTGGATGTTCTTCTCCGATGCGACGCTGACCTTCCCGCAGACTCTGGTGCTGCGCTACGGCACGCTGGAGCCGGCGGAGCGGCGCCAGCCGCAGGTGGTCGAGGACTACGCCAAGTGGTTCCTCGGCCGGCTGCGCGCCGTCGAGGCGGCGGCCGGGCAGAGCGAATACCTCTGCGCCGGCCGGTTCACCGCCGCCGACGTGGTGATCGGCTACGCGCTGAGGCTCGCCGGCAATCTCGGCCTCGCCAAGGAGTTCGGCCCGAACGTCGCGGCCTATTGGGCCCGCCTGCAGCAGCGTGACGGCTACCAGCGGGCGCTGGAGGCGGAAACCCGCGCCGGCGAGGCCCAGCAGGTGCCGAAACGCGCCTGAATCCTCCCTGATCCGGCCCCCGGGCGCGGTTTCCCGCCCGGGACGGAATTTCCGCGTCATCTCGCCCGGTGACAACGCCCGAGGTTGCTGTATTGTCGGCGGTGCTCCGCGAAGAGGGCGCCGCAGAACGATGCGGGAACGGGCGACAACCCGCCCCGGGAGGACCGATGACGAACGACGATTGTCCGGTTTCCGGACATTTGATGCTGATCAGCCCCGAACGCGTGTTTTATGCCGGCCTGCTCGGCCGTCCGCGCCGCCGTACCAGCGGCGGCTATGCGATCTACGTCTCGATGCAGGGCACCTTGCGGGTGACGATCGAGGGCCGGCCCGAGCAGGTCGGCGCAGTCGCGTTCGTGCCGCCTTATCTGCCGCACAATGTCGAATCGGATTCGCGCTGCATCATCAGCCTGATCATCGAGCCGGAAACCGTGCTGCCGGCGCCGATGGCTGCGCTGGGCGCTCGGATCGGCGGGGCCGGCGCGCTGGCAATGGCGAGCCGGATCCGGCAGGCCTATCAGGCACTGGTGGCGACCGGCCGCCGCGACGGCTTCACCACCACCGAATTCGACAACCTGGTGTTCGGCGAGCCGCTGCCGGCGCGCGCGATCGACCGCCGCGTCGCCCGCGCGATCGCTCGCCTCAATGACGTCGGGACCGACACGGTGACGGCCGAGGATTGCGCCGGCGCCGCCAACCTGTCGCAGTCGCGCTTCCTGCATCTGTTCAAGGACGAGACCGGCGTGTCGTTTCGTGCCTTCCGCGCCTGGAAGCGGGCGCGGCACCTGCTGCACTTCGTCAATTCCGATATCAACCTCGCGCATCTGGCGCAGGACATCGGCTATCCGGACTCGACGCATTTCAGTCACTCTATCCGGCGGTTCTACGGCCTCCAGCCGCGCGCGATCTTCTCCGGCTCGCGCGATCTGGCGATCTGGCGCAGCGATCCGCACGCTCTGCGCGCCGGCGAATTGCGGCACGGTCGCACCTAACCACCGCACTCAGCGCGTCGGCGCAAGATACGCCGACGCCTGCTCAGCATCATTCCAGCCAACATGGTTCGCGCCGCAGACATTTGCGGCGTAGCAGCAACCTGAAAGGGCTGGAAGCGAATGAGCGACAAGGCGGTGATCACCTGCTCGCTGAACGGCGTGCTGACCGATCCGAAGCAGCACCATGTGCCGGTGACCCCTGAACAGATGGCACGAGAGGCCAAGGCGGCCTACGATGCCGGCGCCGCCATCGTTCACATCCACCTGCGCGATCAGCGCCCCGACAAGGGGCATCTGCCGAGCTGGGATGTCAGCGTGTCGCGCGAGATCCAACAGGCGATCCGCGAGGCCTGCCCGGGCATCATCATCAACCACACCTCCGGCACTTCGGGCCCCAACTACCAGGGCCCGCTCGCCTGCATCCGCGAGACCAGGCCGGAGATCGCCGCCTGCAACGCCGGCTCGCTGAACTATCTGAAAGTGAAAGCCGACAATAGCTGGGCCTGGCCGCCGATGATGTTCGACAACTCGGTCGAGAAGATTCAGGACTTCCTCGACGCGATGAAGGATGCCGGCACCATTCCGGAATTCGAGTGCTTCGACGTCGGAATCGTGCGCTGCGTCGGGATGTATGTGCAGACCGGGATGTATTCCGGGCCGCTCGAATATAATTTCGTGATGGGCGTCGCCTCCGGGATGCCGGCCGATCCGGAATTGCTGCCGATCCTGCTCAAGCTGAAGCGGCCCGAGGCGCATTGGCAGGTCACCGCGATCGGCCGCGCCGAGATCTGGCCGCTGCACCAGGCCTGCGCCGACCTCGGCGGCCATCTGCGCACTGGTCTCGAAGACACGTTCTATCTGGCGAGCGGCGAGAAGGTGACTTCGAACGGCCAGTTGATCGAAGAGATCGCCGGCTGCGCACGGCGGGCCGGGCGTGCGATCGCTTCGCCCGAAGAGGCGCGCAAGATCTTTGGTGTGCTGCACTAATCACGAGTCATTCCGGGGCGCGCGTAAGCGCGAACCCGGAATCCCGAGATGTTCTGCCACCGTCGAGATTCCGGGTTCGCCGCTGCGCGGCGCCCCGGAATGACAACCGATAAGCATCGCACATCAAGCAGCCGGAAGAGCTGCCTCACCTCGAGGGAGTAAACCATGACCAGTCTTGAAGCGACCGGCGGCGTGCCGGGACCGGGGCGGATCGGCCGCGTGGCGATCGGCGACATCTTGCGCAAATCGGCGAAGCGGTTTCCGAACCGGATCGCGCTGACCGACGGCGCCCGTCAGGTCAGCTACGACGAACTTGAACGCGACGCCAACCGCTTCGCCAACGCGCTGGTGGCGCGCGGGCTGAAGCCGGGCGCGAAGATCTCGACGATCTGCAACAACTCGGTCGAGTTCGTCAAAGCGCTGTTCGGCATTCACCGGGCGGGCCTGGTCTGGGTACCGATCAACACCATGCTCGGCCCGGACGACATGAGCTACATCCTCGACCACGCCGAGGTGAAGGTCGCGGTGATCGACGACAATCTGTTCGGCCAGCCGGAACGCCGCGCGGCGCTGGAGGCCCGCGGCATTGAACTGATCGCTGTCAATCTGGCCGGCAAGGCCGCCGACACCGGGCTGCCGACCTTCGATCAGCTTCTCGACGGCCAGTCCGAGATCGAGCCCGAGGTGGCGTTCGACGACCGCGATCTGGCGATGATCATCTACACCTCTGGCACCACCTCGCGGCCGAAGGGAGCGATGCACGGCCACCTCGCCGTGACGATGGCGGCGATGAGCAACGCCATCGAGATGCACCTGTCGCGCAACGACGGCATCACCGGGCAGTTTCCGCTGTTTCACTGCGCCGCCCACGTCGTGCTGCTGTCCTATCTGATCGTCGGCGGCAAGATGGCGCTGATGCGCGGCTTCGATCCGGTCGCCTGCATGGAGGCGATCCAGCGCGACAAGCTCTCCGTCTTCATCGGCCTGCCGCTGATGTATCAGGTGATCCTCGATCATCCGCGGCGCAAGGAATTCGATCTCTCCAGCCTGCGCTGCTGCATCTACACCATGGCGCCGATGCCGCGGCCGCTGCTGGAGCGTGCGATCGCCGAGCTGTGTCCGACCTTCGTGCAGCCGTCGGGGCAGACCGAGATGTATCCGGCGACGACGATGTCGCAGCCGGACCGCCAGCTCGAACGCTTCGGCAACTACTGGGGCGAGTCGACGCTGGTCAACGAGACCGCGATCATGGACGATTCCGGGAACCTGCTCGGCGTCGGCCAGATCGGTGAGATCGTGCATCGCGGCCCTAACGTGATGCTCGGTTATTACAAGGATCCGGAGGCCACCGAGGCCGCGCGAAAATTCGGCTGGCACCACACCGGTGACCTGGCGCTGATCGACGAGCACGGCGAGGTGCTGTTCCTCGACCGCAAGAAGGACATGATCAAGTCCGGCGGCGAGAACGTCGCCTCGGTCAAGATTGAGGAGACGCTGCTGGCGCATCCGGCGGTGATGAACGCCGCGGTTGTCGGCCTGCCGCATCCGCAATGGGGCGAGGCGGTGTCCGGCTTCGTCAAGCTCAAGCCCGGCGCGCAGGCGACCGAGGCTGAGATCATCGAACACTGCAAGAAGCATCTCGGCGGCTTCCAGGTGCCGAAGCTGCTGCGCATCGTCGACGAGATGCCGATGACCGCGACCGGCAAGCTGCGCAAGGTCGAGCTGCGCAACGCGTTCACCGATCACTTCATGCTCGGGCAGACGGGATGAGTGCTCGTTGTCGTCATTCCGGGGCACGCCGCAAAGCGGCGTGAACCCGGAATCCCGACGTAAAGGGCACTTCGAGATTCCGGGTTCGCGACCTGCGGTCGCGCCCCGGAATGACCAACGAAGCGAAGAGGTTCCAGAACGCAGCCGTTGATGGGCGCTCTGGATGGCAAGGACAACGTGAATGGCAATCATCGAATCCACCGTGGCGCCGGGGAGTGAGGGCTTCAGGGCCAATCGCGACGGCATGCTGGCGCTGATCGAGCGGATGCGGATGCTGGAGGCGCGGGCGCGGACGCTGTCGTCGGCCTCCGCCGAGCGCTTCCACAAGCGCGGGCAATTGCTGCCGCGCGAGCGCGTCGCGTTGGTCCTCGATCCGGGCACGCCGTTCCTCGAACTGTCGACGCTCGCCGGCTACATGTTCGACACGGCCAATGCCGACAAGAGCGTGCCCGGCGGCGGCGTGATCGGTGGCATCGGCTATGTGGCCGGCATCCGCTGCATGATCAGCGCCAACGATTCCGGGATCGATGCCGGTGCGCTGCAGCCGTTCGGTCTCGACAAGACGCTGCGGATTCAGGAACTGGCGCTGGAGAACAAGCTGCCGTTCGTGCAACTGGTCGAGAGTGCCGGCGCCAATCTCTTGCGCTACCGGGTCGAGGACTTCGTCCGCGGCGGCAATATTTTCCGCAACCTGGCGCGGATGTCCGCCGCTGGGCTGCCGGTGGTGACGGTGACGCACGGCTCGTCGACTGCGGGCGGCGCGTATCAGACCGGCCTGTCCGACTACATCGTGATGGTGCGCGGCCGGACACGGGCGTTCCTCGCCGGGCCGCCGCTGCTCAAGGCCGCGACCGGCGAGATCGCCACCGAGGAAGAACTCGGCGGGGCGGAGATGCACACTTCGATCTCCGGTCTCGGCGATTACCTCGCCGAAGACGACCGGGACGCGCTGCGGATCGCGCGCGACATCATGGCCGGGCTGCCATGGGACCGCTCCGGTCCGGGGCCGGATCCCGCGACCTATCACCCGCCGCTGTACGATCCGGAAGAACTGCTCGGCATCATGCCGATGGATCACAAGCGTCCGGTCGATATGCGCCAGGTGATCGCACGGATCGTCGACGACTCCGACTTCACCGAGATGTCGCCGAACTACGGCCCCGCCACGGTGGTCGGCCAGGCGCGGATCGCCGGCATGGCGATCGGCATCATCACCAACAACGGTCCGCTCGATCCGGCCGGCGCCAACAAGGCGACGCACTTCATCCAGGCGTGCTGCCAGTCGCGCACCCCGATCCTGTATCTCAACAACACCACCGGCTACATCGTCGGCCGCGCCTATGAAGAAGCCGGCATGATCAAGCACGGCTCCAAGATGATCCAGGCGGTGACCTCGGCCACCGTGCCGCAGATCACGATCTATTGCGGCGCCTCGTTCGGAGCCGGCAACTACGGCATGTGCGGCCGCGGTTTCCATCCGCGGTTCTGCTTCTCCTGGCCCAACGCCAAAACCGCTGTGATGGGCGGCGAGCAGGCCGCCGAGACCATGGGAATCGTCGCCGAAGCCGGCGCGGCGAGAAAGGGCGTGCCGCTCGATCGCGAAAAGCTCGATCAGATGAAGGCCGGCATCACCGCGGTGTTCAACGGCCAGATGGACGTATTCGCGACCTCGGCGCGGATGCTCGACGACGGCGTGATCGATCCCCGCGACACCCGCGCGGTGCTGGCCGAAGTGCTGGCGATCTGTCGTGAGAGCGAAGCGCGTGAGCCGCAGCGCATGCAGTTCGCGGTGTCCCGGCCATGAGTGTGACCCGTATGTTGAAGCTGACGCCTTTCTCCAAGATCCTGATCGCCAACCGCGGCGAGATCGCGCTGCGGGTGATGCGCAGCGCCCGCCGGCTCGGCTATGGCGTGGTGGCGGTGTATTCCGACGCGGATGCCGACGCCGCCCATGTCCGCTCGGCGGACGAGGCGGTGGCGATCGGCGGCGCGCAGCCGTCGCAATCGTACCTGAAAATCCCGGCGATCATCGCTGCGGCGAAGACCGCCGGCGCCGACGCGGTGCATCCCGGCTATGGCTTCCTCGCCGAGAACGAGGACTTTGCCGCGTCGTGCCGCGACGCGGGTCTGGTGTTTATCGGGCCATCGGCGGAATCGATCGCCGCGATGGGCAACAAGGCCGGCGCCAAGGAGATCATGCTGAAGGCCGGCGTGCCCTGCGTGCCGGGCTATCAGGGCGAAGACCAGAGCGACGCCGCGATGATCCGCGAAGCCGAGCGGATCGGCTTTCCGATCATGATCAAGGCGGTGGCCGGCGGCGGCGGCCGCGGCATGCGGCTGGTCAAGGACGCCGCGGCGCTGGCGGACGCGTTGCGCAGCGCGCGCTCGGAAGCGCAAAGCGCGTTCGGCGATCCGACCGTGATCCTGGAGCGCGCGATCCTGCAGCCGCGCCACATCGAGATTCAGGTGTTCGGCGATCGCTACGGCGCCGCCATCCATCTCGGCGAGCGCGACTGCTCGGTGCAGCGCCGCCACCAGAAGCTGATCGAGGAAGCGCCGTCGCCGGCGGTCTCGGACGTGCTGCGCGAACAGATGGGCACCGTCGCGGTGAATGCCGTCAAGGCGATCGGTTACGAAGGCGCCGGCACGCTGGAATTCCTGCTCGACAGCGAAGGCAACTTCTACTTCATGGAGATGAACACCCGCCTGCAGGTCGAGCATCCGGTGACCGAGGCGATCACCGGGCTCGATCTGGTCGAACTGCAGCTCCGCATCGCCGCCGGCGAACCGCTGCCGCTGCGCCAGGACGACGTGACGTTCAAGGGCCACGCGATCGAGGTGCGGCTGTGTTCGGAGGATGCCGATCACGACTTCATGCCGCAATCGGGCAGGATGGCGCTGTGGCGGATGCCGGCCGAGCTGCGCGTCGAGCATGCGCTGCAATCGGGCGCGGAGATCCCGCCGTATTACGACTCGATGATCGCCAAGGTCATTGCGGTCGGCGCCAGCCGCGACGAGGCGCGGCGCAAGCTGATCCATGGTCTCGACGGCACGATCGCGTTCGGTGTCACTACCAATCGCGGCTTCCTCGCCGCCTGTCTGCGCCACAAGGCGTTCGCGGCCGGCGAGGCGACCACGGCGTTCATCGCGGCGCACCGCGACGAGCTGGTGCGGGCGCTGCCGGACGATGCGGTGCCGGCCGCTGCGGTCGCCGCGCTGCTGCTCTACGTCACCGATCCCTACGCCCCGCCGCATCGGCCCGGCCGGTCGCTGGCGGCGGTGTTTCCGACCCGGCTCAAATTCGAGCTCGACGGCGCGGAGCAGGCCTGCGAGGTGGTGCGCGAACGCGACGGCAGCTACGTCGTCACGCAGGACGGGCAGCCGATCAGCTTCGTGATCGAGGAGTTGTCGGCGAACGGCATCCGCTTCCAGGCCAAGGGGCTCGGCGAATCCGCGGTGTTTCACCGCGCCGGTGACCGGCTGTTCGTGCAGCGGCTCGGCGTGCAGAACAGCATTGTCGATCTCACCCGTGCGGCGCCGCAGAGCGCGGCGCGCGGTGGTGGCGACGGCAAGCTGCGCGCCGCGCTTAACGGCCGCGTCGTCGCGGTGCTGGTCAAGGCCGGCGACCGCGTCGAGGCCGGCCAGCCGGTGCTGACGCTGGAAGCGATGAAGATGGAGCATGTGCACAAGGCCCCAAGCTCTGGCATCATCGCGATCGATGTCGCCGAAGGCGAGCAGGTCACCGCCGGCCGCATCGTCGCCGAGATCCAATCCGCTGCCGAGTGAGAGACTGCCATGAGCAACGACGCCGTGATCATCGACAAGCGCGACAATGCGCTGTGGATCACCATCAACCGTCCCGACAAGCGCAATGCCATCAACGCCAGCGTGGTCGAGGGCATCACCCGTGGTTGGAAGCAGGCGCATGACGATGCCGAGGTGCGGGTGATCGTGCTCACCGGCACCGGCGACAAGGCGTTCTGCGCCGGTGCCGACCTGCAATCGACCGGGGCGGCGTTCTCGTTCGATTTCTCCAAGCCGAATGTCGATTATGCCGATCTGCTGCGGCTGGCGCAGAATTCGACCAAGCCGTCGATCGCCCGGGTCAACGGCACCTGCATGGCCGGCGGCATGGGGCTGTTGTGCATGACCGACATGGCGGTGGCGGCCGACAACGTCGTGTTCGGCCTGCCCGAGGTGAAGGTCGGGGTGTTTCCGATGCAGGTGATGAGCCTGCTGCAGGACATCGCGCCGCGCCGGCTGATCGCCGAATGGGCGCTGACCGGCGAGCCGTTCGACGCGCAAGCCGCGCTGGCGGCTGGCCTCCTCAACTACGCGGTGCCGACGGCTGAGCTCGACGCCAAGGTCGACTGGCTGGCGAAGCGGCTGACCGACAAATCGCCGACCGCGATCCGCCGCGGCAAATACGCGATGCGCGCGATCGCCGCGATGTCCTTCGACGAGAGCATCGCCTACACCGAAAGCCAGATCGCACTGCTTGCGATGACCGAGGACGCCAAAGAGGGCCTGAAGGCGTTCGCCGAGAAGCGCAAGCCGGTGTGGCCGGGGAAGTGACCGCCGCAGGCGGTCATTCAGGGGGCGCACAACTTTCCTCGAGTCATTCCGGGGCGTCCGCCGCAGGCGGACGAACCCGGAATCTCAGCCGTGCCTTGAACATCGAGATTCCGGGTTCGCGAGCTGTCGCTCGCGCCCCGGAATGACGAGTGGATGGTGTGATGACCTTACAGCCACGGCGCAGCAAGCGGCGGGCGCGAAGCGAGGGAGGACGACGATGCTGGCATCCGAGATGATCCGGCGCGGCGCTGTGTATCACGGGCCGAAGACGGCGGTGATGTTCGGCGATCAGCGCATGACGTTCACCGAGGTCGACCTGTTGTCGAACCGGATCGCCAACGTCTTCATCGACACCTTCAAGCTCGAGGTGGGCAGCCGGGTCGGGATGCTGCTGAACAATTCGATCTACACGCTGCCGATCGATTTCGGCTTCGTCAAATCGCGGCTGTCGCGGGTGCCGCTGAACTCGCGGCTGTCGCTGGTCGAACAGCAGCAGATGCTGGAAGGCGCCGGGGTCTCGATCCTGATCCACGGTACCGACCTGACCGAGCGGGCGCGCGAGCTGGCGCAGGCGATGCAGGGGTTGAAGCTGATCAGCATCGGCGGTCCGGATGCGGACGATCTGCTGCAGCTCGCTCAGGCGCAGCCGGATACGCCGCCGGCGCGGCGCTGCGAGCCGGACGACATCGTCATCACCATCTTCACCTCCGGCACCACCGGCAAGCTCAAGGCGGTGGAGCACACCCAGGCGAGCTGGGCGGCGATGGCCACCAACGTGCTGATCAACATGGAGGTCGGCGAGGGCGATGTGATGCTGCACGCCGCCTCGATGATCCACGCCTCGGGCTGTTTCATCGTGCCGTATTGGCTGCGCGGCGGCGTCGCCGCGGTGCTGCCCGGCTTCACGCCGGCGAGCTATCTCGACGCGGTCGAGCGCTGGAAGCCGACCGCGCTCAATCTGGTGCCGACCATGATCGGCATGCTGCTCGATCATCCCGGCATCGAGCAGGCGGACTTTGCGAGCGTGAACAGCATCATCTATGGCGCCTCGCCGATGCCGCGGCCGGTGATGCAGCGGGCGCTGAAGCTGTGGGGGCCGCGGTTCGCGCAATATTACGGCCAGTCCGAAGCGCCGATCTTCATCACCCATCTGACGAAATCGGATCACGTCGGGCCGAAGGCGGAGCAGCGGCTGGCGTCCTGCGGTCGGCCGTCGATCGACTGCGAAGTCAAGCTGGTCGATGAGGCCGGCGAGGAGGTCGCGCCCGGCGAGGCCGGCGAGATCGCGCTGCGCACGCCGTTCGCGATGAAGGGCTATTACAACGCGCCGGAGCTGAACGCGCAGATGTTTCTGCCGGGCGGCTGGCTGCGCACCCGCGACGTCGGCCGCTTCGACGAGGACGGCTATCTGTATCTGGTCGACCGCACCTCCGACATGATCGTGTCCGGCGGCTACAACGTCTATCCGCGCGAGGTCGAGGACGCGCTGGCGGCGCATCCGGCGGTGCGCGAGGTGGTGGTGGTCGGCCTGCCGGACGATAAATGGGGCGAGAGCGTCGCGGCCTTCGTGGCACTGCGCCAGGGCGCCAGTGCCGAGGAGGCCGAACTGATCGCCTTCGCGCGGGAGCGGGTGGCGAGCTACAAGGTGCCGAAGCAGGTCCGCTTCATCGACGAGGTGCCGAAGAGCCCGGTCGGCAAGCTGCTGCGCCGCGCGGTGCGCGATCCGTTCTGGCAGGGGCGGGAGCGGAAGATTTGAGGCTGCGCGGTTATCGCGCTCCGCTCTCTCCGCGTCATTCCGGGGCGCTCACGAAGTGAGCGAACCCGGAATCTCTGCGGTGCACTGAAGGTCGAGATTCCGGGGTCGCGAGCTGCGCTCGCGCCCCGGAATGAAAGCGGAGGCTGTGCTAGGCTACACGTTGCTCTGCGTGATCGCACTGTACACCAACGTACGCAGTTCGCGGCGGATCGGGTAGGCGCTGGAGGGGATGAGCTGGGTCATGAAGATGGTGATCAGCTCTTCGGCCGGATCGATCCAGAACGCGGTCGAGGCGGCGCCACCCCAATAATATTCGCCGGCCGAGCCCGGCAGCAGCGTCAGCGCCGGGTTCATGTTGACGGCGAAGCCGAGCCCGAAGCCGATGCCGGCGTTGGTGGCTTCGGAGAACATCGACAGCGACATCTGGGTCAGGTCGCGATTGCCGGGCAAATGATTGCTGGTCATCAGCTTCAGCGTCTTCGGCCCGAGCAGCCGGACGCCGCCGAGTTCGCCGCCGTTCAGTAGCGCGCGGCAGAAGGTGAGATAGTCGGCCGTCGTCGACACCAGTCCGCCGCCGCCGGAGATCAGCGCTGGCGGGCTCAGGAAGCTCGAGGTTTCCGGATCGTCCGACAGCGTCATGCCGCCCTTGCCGTCGGCGGTGTAGCAGGCGGCCAGCCGCTGCGCTTTCGCAGGCGGCACGTAGAAGTCGGTGTCGGTCATGCCGAGCGGATCGAGGATGCGCTGCTTGACGAACTGCTCGAACGGCATGCCGCTGATCTTCTGCACGATGTAGCCGATGATGTCGGTCGACACCGAGTAGCTCCAGGCGTCGCCGGGCGAGAACTCCAATGGGATCTGCGCCAAATCGGCGATCCAGGAATCCAGCGTCCCGGCCTTCTCGAACGCGCCGATGCCCTTGTCGCGATAGGCGGCGTCGATATTGGTGCGGTTCTGGAAGCCGTAGGTCAGGCCGGAAGTGTGGCGCAGCAGGTCGACCACCTGCATCGGCCGCGCCGGCGGCTTGGTCAGGAAATACGGCGCGATGCCGGCCTGGAACACGCCGAGATTGGCCCATTGCGGGATGTACTTGACCACCGGATCGTCGAGCTGCACCCGACCTTCCTCGAACAGCATCATCAGCGCCACCGAGGTGATCGGCTTGGTCATCGAATAGATGCGGAAGATGGTATCGTCGCGCACCGCGACCTTGCGTTCGACGTCGGCGAAGCCGAGCGAGGACTGGTACACGATCTGTCCGCGGCGATACACCAGCGTCTGGGTACCGGGCAATTTGCCGGAATCGACATACAGCCGCCGCAGATGGTCGTCGATCCGGCGCAGCGCGGCCTCTGACATGCCGGCGCTGGCGGCCGATCCGATGGTCGGCGTCGAGGATTGGGCAAGTGCGGCTTGGCTCGGCATCGCTTCACTCCTGAAGATCGTGGATCGTCCGGTTGACGGTCCCGGATTCTGGGATGGTTCGCTCGGGCGCCTTTGATATCGGAAAACCGTGACGCGTCCTATCGGCCGTGTGCGGATCGGCGGAGCGAACAGGTCTCTCCTTCCGCGCATGCCGGCCTTCCGCGGCTGCGCTTACCGCGACGGGAAGCATGGTGTACCGTCGCCGCCTCTCCAACGACATCTGAGCGGGATATGCCTCAATTCGACGAGACCGACCTCACCGAGGCGGTCGTCAAGAGCTTCGACGAAACCCCCGATCCGCGCATGAAGCTGTTGATGCGCGAACTGGTGCGCTCGCTGCACGACTACGTCCGCCGCACCGGCCTGACCTTCGAGGAATGGGAGAAGGCGATCGATTTTCTCACCCGCACCGGGCAGAAATCCACGCCGAGCCGGCAGGAATTCATCCTGCTGTCGGATGTGCTCGGGGTTTCGATGCTGGTCGATGCCGTCAACCACCGTGACCGCGCCGGCGCGACGCAGACGACGGTGCTCGGACCATTCTATGTCGGCGAACACAGGCCGATGCCGCGCGGCGCCGACATTTCTCAAGGCGTCGACGGCGAGCCGATGTATGTCGAGGCTCGCATCACCGATCTCGACGGCGCGCCGATCGCCCAGGCCGCGGTCGACGTCTGGCACGCCGACGACGACGGCTTCTACGATTCCCAGAAACCCGGCTATGCCGAGCGCGGCCCGTCGCTGCGGGCGCGGTTCACCACCGATGCGGACGGCCGGATCGCGTTCCGCACCATCCTGCCGTGCAGCTACCCGATCCCGATCGACGGCCCGGTCGGCGACCTGATCCTTGCGGCGCGGCGGCATCCGATGCGGCCGGCGCACGTGCACTTTCTGATCAGCGCTCCTGGTTTCGAGCCGCTGGTCACCCATGTCTTCATCGAAGGTGATAAATATCTGGAATCCGACGTGGTGTTCGGGGTCAAAGAGGAACTGATTTCCAACGTGGAATTGCGCAATGATGCGGTGATGCCCGATGGCCGCGCAGCCGCGGTGCCGTGGCATTTGATGACCTACGAGTTCCGGCTGAAGCCGGGCCAGGGGGCCGCGCCGCGGCCGATGATGGCCAGCACGGCGTCATCGTGATGGGAGTGGATGGTGACTGGGGACATGCGCAGATTCGGCCGGATGGGGCCGAAGCTGGCGCCGATCGGGCAGGGCACCTGGTACATCGACCAGGGTGACCGCGCGTCGGCGATCGCCGCGCTGCGGCGCGGCCTGGATCTCGGCCTGACGCATATCGACACCGCCGAGATGTACGGCGACGCCGAGCCGCTGGTCGCCGAGGCGATCGCCGGCCGGCGCGACGAGGTGTTCCTGGTTTCCAAAGTGTTACCGGGCAACGCCTCCCGCCGCGGCACCATCGCGGCCTGCGAGCGCTCCCTGGCGCGGCTCGGCACCGACCGGCTCGACTGCTATCTGCTGCATTGGCGCGGGCATTATCAGCTCAGCGAGACGGTGGCGGCGTTCGAGGAGCTGGTTGCCGCCGGGAAAATTCTGTCATGGGGCGTCAGCAATTTCGACGCCGGCGATTTGCGCGAGCTGCACCGGATCGCCGGCGACGGCAAGATCGCCTGCAATCAGGTGTTGTATCATCTGCTCGAGCGGGCGATCGAACACGCTGTGATTCCGTGGTGCGAAGCCCATGGTGTCGCGGTGACGGCATATTCGCCGTTCGGTCACGACGAATTTCCGGCGCCGCGCAGTCCGGCCGGTCGCCTGCTGCAGAGCATCGCCGATGCTCATGGCGCCACCCCGCGCCAAGTGGCGCTGGCGTTTCTGACCCGGCGGCCGTCGGTGTTCGCCATCCCGAAGGCGTCCAGCATAACCCACGTCGCGGAAAATGCCGCCGCAGCCGGGCTGCAGCTCGCCGACGACGTGATTGCCGCGATCGACCAGGCCTGCCCGCTCGGGCCTGAGCCGGCCAGCCTGCCGATGTTGTGAGCTGCGTGCCCGTGCTGGGACGAGGTGCTGAGCCGTCGACGCGGGGACCGGCCGCATGACCGAGCCGCGATTTCGGCACTTGTGCCGGCGCGGCGAACATCGTTTTGTCGGATTGTTAGTAGATCGGATCTCCGCCCGCGGAGCCGCCCAGCCTTCTGTCATCCCCAAAGCGTTATCGAGCCTTGACCGTCACCTCGCCAAGTAACGACGCCGTGCGCCGGCTGACCCATCGCCATGCCGACCACCCGCTGCGCGGTATCGCGCTGATCGTCGGCTCGACGGTGTTTCTCGCCTGCTCGGATACGCTGGCCAAATATCTCGGCCGGACGCTGCCGCCGGTCGAGATCGGCTGGATCCGGTTTCTGGTGTTCGTGCTGATCATGATCCCGGTGGCGCTGGCCTCCAAGGAGGCGCCGCTGCGCTCGGCGCGTCCGAAGCTTCAGGTGCTGCGCGCGCTGGCGCTGGTGGCGTCGTCGGTGCTGTTCATCACCGGTTTGCAGTTCCTCCCGATCGCCGAGGCTTCGGCGACCTCGTTCGTGGCGCCGCTGTTCGTCACTGCGCTGTCGATTCCGCTGCTCGGCGAGCACGTCGGCATCCGGCGCTGGATCGCGACGCTGGTCGGCCTCGTCGGCGTGCTGATCGTGATCCGGCCGGGCTCGGCGGCGTTCGATCCTGCGGTCGTTCTGCCGATCCTGTCGGCGCTCGGCTGGGCGCTGACGCTCACCTTGACGCGGATGATCAGCGGTGCCGATCGCGCCGTGGTGACGATGTCGTTCTCCGCGGTGGTCGGATTCGTCACCCTGAGCGCGCTGGTGCCGTTCGTCTGGGTGACGCCGAGCTGGCACGACATCGGCATCGGTCTGCTGGTCGGGCTCGCCTCGACGATGGGGCAGTGGGTGGTGGTGCTGGCCTATCGTTATGCGGACGCCTCGGTGCTGGCGCCGTTCACCTATAGCCAGCTCGTCTGGGTCTCGTTTCTCGGCTTCGGCGTGTTCGGCGAGGTGCCGGATCTGTGGACCTTCGCCGGCGCCGCGGTGATCATCGGCAGCGGCATCTATACGGCGCATCGCGAGAGACTGCGCCGCCGGCAGCCGGCCCTGCCGTCGGAGCCGTATCCGAGCCCGTGAGCTGACGCAGCAACGGCGTCGCGTACGACTTCGCGTCGTCATCGCTTGCCGGCTGCACGCTGCAATATTCCCGATATCATGAGTATTGGTTGCGGCGCGGCGTTCGGTCCCTGCAGCTTCGGCCAATTCTGTGACCGCTTTAAGCATTAGGCAAAACCCGGATGCCAGAGTGCGAAGCGAAAGCAGGTTCCAATCGCCGATGGCCGAACTATCTTCCGCACCTAGCGCCCACTCGTTGGGGATGATCGCCCTGGCTGCCGTGCTGTGTGCGCTCGGCGTCGTCGCGAGCTATGGCGGGCTGCGCAGCATCCGGGTCAGCGAAGGCAAGGTGCGTCGGCATTGGATGTGGGCCACCGCCCCAGCGGCGACGAGCGCGGTCGCCGCTGCTGCCGCACTGGCGCTGCTGGTCGCCTCGGACGCGCCGTCGGCGCCGATCTGGGCACTCGGGCTGATGACCGGCTCGGTGATCGCCACCACCTGCTTTGCGATGATGGCGGTGTGGCTGAATTTGCTCGCAGGCCGCCGCACCCGCCTGACCTTGGCCGAGCGTGACATGCTGCTCGACGCGATCGTCAACGATACAGCGCGCGGCTTTTGTCTGTTCGACGCCGGCGGCAGGTTGCAGCTCTGGAACGAGGCGTTCCTCGACATCTACGGAATCCCGCCCGGCCGCGATATCGCCGGCAAAAGCCTGCTTCGGATACTGGCGCTGATGCGTAGTGCCGGCAACTTCGTCACTGAGCCGGGACAACTGATCGAGTTGCGCGCGGCGCTGGTCTCCCGCGGTCCGACCAGCGTGGTGGCCGATTTGCGCGACGGGCGGCACATCCGGATCCACCTGAAGCGTCTGCCGAACGGCGGCTGGATCGCCAAGCATGTCGATATTACCGATCACAAACAGGCCGAGCAGCGTTTCGCCTATCTGGCGCTGCACGACGTCGCCACCGGTCTGCCCAATCGTGCCGCCTTCAACGAGCGGATCGTGGCAAGCGTCGAACAGGCCCGCCGGTTCGACGCCAGCTTTGCGGTGATCCGGCTCGGCATCGACCGCTTCAAGGAGATCAACGACGTGTTCGGCCAGGCGGTCGGCGATGCGGTCCTGGCCGAGATGGCGCGGCGCCTCGCCGATACCTGCCATTGGGGCTTTCTGGCCCGGCCCGGCGGCGACGAGTTTTCGATCGTCACACCGCCGGACGCTGCGGCGGACTCGATCCAGGACGTCTGCCGGCAACTGGCCCGGTTGTGCGATTCCGAATTCGAGGTCGACGGCCACCGGATCAGAGTCGGCGCGACCGCCGGCGTCAGCGTCTATCCGCGCGACGGCGAGGATGCCGATGCGCTGATCGCTCATGCCGACGTGGCGCTGTATCGCGCCAAGACCGAGCAGCGCGGCACGGTGTGTCTGTTCGAGCCGGCGATGGACCTGCAGATCCGCGAAAAGCGCGCGCTGCAGCGCGAGCTCGCGGTGGCGCTGGAGCAGCGGCAGTTCGAAATCCACTACCAGCCGCAAGCGACTACGTCCGGTGAGATCGTGGGCTTCGAGGCGCTGCTGCGGTGGCGTCATCCGATCCGGGGCATGGTGTCGCCGGCGCTGTTCGTGCCGCTGGCCGAAGAGACCGGGCAGATCGGTCCGATCGACGAATGGGTGCTGCGCAGCGTCTGTACCGAGGCGGCGTCGTGGGCCAAGCCGCTTGCGATCGCCGTCAACTTCTCGCCGCTCGATTTCCGCCGTCTCGACGTGCCGGCGCTGATTCTGCAAGTCCTGCTGGAGACCGGGCTGGAGCCGTCACGGCTCGAGATCGAAATCACCGAAGGCGTGCTGATCGACGACTTTTCCGGCGCGATCGCGATCCTGCGCAAGATCAAGAATCTCGGCGTGCGCGTCGCGATGGACGATTTCGGCGCCGGCTATTCGTCGCTGTCGTACCTGCAATCGTTTCCGTTCGACAAGATCAAGATCGATCAGGCGTTCACTCGCAAGCTCGAGATCAACCCGGAAACGGCCGCGATCGTCGAAGCGATCCTCAGCCTGGCGCGCACGCTGAAACTGCCGGTGATCGCCGAAGGCGTCGAGACCGAAAGCCAGCTCGCGTTCCTGGCCCGTGCCGGCTGCGACGAAGTGCAGGGCTATCTGATCGGGCGGCCGCAGCCGATCGCGCATTACCGTGCCCTCACTGCCGCCGAGGCGACGGGCGCGGGGCGGGTCGCCAAAGCCGTTTGATGTTGCGTTGCAGCAGGATCGCTGCAATTTCCGTCTGATGGTAGAAGATCCCTGTCGATCACGCCGCACACGCGCAATTGTGCGACCATGCCTTGCGACGCGGATGCCGGTGAATTTATATGCAGTTCCCGCACAATGGCGGTGGTCGATAGTCGGTCCGTGCATCGAGGCGAGCGCCTCGCGCAACGGCACCGATCCTGATCACACTCACCACCAACCACCCGCGATCAAGCAAGAGGTTCACGATGGTCAACCGCATGCAGTTCTACATCGATGGCGCCTGGGTCGATCCCGTCGTCAAGAAGTCGACGCCGGTCTTCAATCCCGCCACCGAAGAGGCGATGTATGAGGTTGCGCTCGGCTCCAAGGCCGATGTCGACAAGGCGGTCGCCGCGGCCAAGCGCGCGTTCGAGACGTTCTCGGTGACCAGCCGCGAAGAGCGTATCGCGCTGCTCGAAAAGATCATCGCGGTCTACAAGAGCCGGATGAAGGAGATCGGCGCGGCGATTTCCGACGAGATGGGCGCCCCGCTGCCGATGGCCGAAAAGATGCAGGCCGGCGCCGGCCTCGGTCACATCATGTCGACCCTCGACGTCTTGAAGAACTATCAGTTCGAGGAGCCGATGGGCTCGGCGATGATCGTGCGCGAGCCGATCGGCGTCATCGGCATGATCACGCCGTGGAACTGGCCGCTCAACCAGATCGCCTGCAAGGTCGCCCCCGCGATCGCGGCGGGTTGCACCATGATCCTGAAGCCGTCGGAATTCACCCCGACCTCTGCGCTGATCTTCGCCGAAATCCTGCACGAAGCCGGCGTGCCGAAGGGCGTGTTCAACCTCGTCAACGGCCTCGGCCCCGAGGTCGGCGCGGCGATGAGCGAGCATCCGGACATCGACATGATCTCGTTCACCGGCT
Source organism: Rhodopseudomonas palustris (assembly GCF_007005445.1). Taxonomy (NCBI): domain Bacteria; kingdom Pseudomonadati; phylum Pseudomonadota; class Alphaproteobacteria; order Hyphomicrobiales; family Nitrobacteraceae; genus Rhodopseudomonas; species Rhodopseudomonas palustris. The sequence goes on from NZ_CP041387.1 coordinate 1,461,053, forward strand.
CGACCCGCGCCGGCATCGACGTCGCCCAGCGCGCGGCGCCGACGGTGAAGCGCGTCAGCCAGGAACTCGGCGGCAAGTCGCCCAACGTGATCCTCGAGGACGCCGACCTGACCAAGGCGGTGACCGGCGGCGTGATGCACATGTTCAACAACTCCGGCCAGTCGTGCAACGCGCCGAGCCGGATGATCGTGCCGCTGTCGAAGATGCAGGAGGTCGCCGCGATCGCCAAGGGCGTCGCCGAGAAGACCAAGGCCGGTGATCCCCGCGCCGAGGGCACCACCATCGGCCCGGTGGTCAACCGAATCCAGTGGGACAAGATCCAGGCGCTGATCAACAAGGGCATCGAAGAAGGCGCGACGCTGGTCGCCGGCGGCCCCGGCCTGCCGGAAGGGGTCAACAAGGGCTTCTATGTGCGCCCGACGGTGTTCGCCGACGTCACCAAGAACATGACGATCGCGCGCGAAGAAATCTTCGGGCCGGTGCTGGTGATCATGGGCGCCAAGGATGAGAACGAGGCGGTCGAGCTCGCCAACGACACGCCATATGGTTTGGCCGGCTATGTTTCGGCCGGCTCGGTCGATCGCGCCCGCGCGGTCGGCCGCAAGATCCGCGCCGGCAACGTCAACCTGCAAGGCGTGCCCAACGAACGCACCGCGCCGTTCGGCGGCTACAAGCAGTCGGGCAACGGCCGCGAGTGGGGCAAGTTCGGTCTCGAAGAATATCTCGAGGTCAAGGCGATCGCCGGCTTCAACGCCGCCTGATCGATCCCGCAACTATTTGGTGAGCTACGCCGGGACGGTTCCTCCGTCTCGGCGTTTCTCTTTTTCGCGTTGTTCCGGGTCCGGTACTCGTCCGAGTAGTTGGTTCATCTTACCGTCGCTAAAAGGAGCTTAAGTGCCGTGGCTCCGGGGCGATCGACTCGCCCGAACGAGGGCGAAGGATTCGATGAACACGTTGCCTTCCGATTCCCACCGACGCCAGTTCCTGACCATCGCCTTCAGTGGCGTCGCGATTCTGATCGCGCTGGTTGTGGCCAAAGCGATCACCTGACCACGCGATTGACATCGGTGGCCGCCGTCCTTCAAGTGCCTGCGAAACTGCAGCGGGACGGACCATGGCCGACGGATTGCGCAAGGGACTGACAGCATACGGCGATTCGGGATTTTCGCTGTTCCTGCGCAAAGCCTTCATCAAGGCGATGGGCTATTCGGACGACGCCCTCGACCGGCCGATCGTCGGCATCACCAACACTCACAGCGACTACAATCCCTGTCACGGCAACGCCCCGCAGATCATCGAGGCGGTGAAGCGCGGCGTGATGCTGGCCGGGGCGATGCCGATGGTGTTTCCGACCATTTCGATCGCCGAGAGCTTCGCGCATCCGACCTCGATGTACTTGCGCAACCTGATGGCGATGGACACCGAGGAGATGATCCGCGCCCAGCCGATGGACGCGGTGGTGGTGATCGGCGGCTGCGACAAGACCCTGCCGGCGCAAGTGATGGCCGCGGTGTCGGCCGATCTGCCGACGGTGGTGATCCCGGTCGGCCCCATGGTGGTCGGCCATCACAAGGGCGAGGTGCTCGGCGCCTGCACCGACTGCCGGCGGCTATGGGCGAAGTATCGCGCCGGCGAGATCGACGATGCCGGGATCGAAGCGGTCAACGGCCGGCTGGCGCCGTCGGTCGGCACCTGCATGGTGATGGGCACGGCTTCGACGATGGCCTGCATGATCGAGGCGATGGGGCTGTCGCTGCCGATGAGCGCGACGATCCCGGCGCCGCATGCCGAGCGGTTTCGCTCCGCCGAGGCGAGCGGCCGGGTCGCCGCCGCGATGGCCAAAGCCAAGGGGCCGCGCCCGAGCGAGATCCTGACGCCGGCCGCGTTTCGCAACGCGCAGGTGGTGCTGCAGGCGATCGGTGGTTCGACCAACGGGCTGATCCATCTCACCGCGATCGCCGGCCGCGTGCCGCACCGGATCGATCTCGACGAGTTCGATGCGATCGGCCGCAAGGTGCCGGTGCTGGTCGATCTGAAGCCGTCCGGCGCGCACTACATGGAGCATTTTCATCACGCCGGCGGTGTGCCGAAGCTGATGGCGCAGCTCGGCGAGTTGATCGAGCTCGACGCCAGTACCGTGACCGGCGCGACGCTGCGTGAGGTCGTGGCGCAGGCGGAGGACGTCCCGGGGCAGGATGTGATCCGCTCGCGCGACAATCCGATCCGCGGCGAGGGCGGGCTCGCGGTGCTGCACGGCAACCTGGCGCCGCGCGGCGCGCTGATCAAACACGCCGCCGCATCGCCCGGCCTGCTGCGGCACACCGGCCGCGCGGTGGTGTTCGACTCGCTGGAAGACATGGCGCGGCGGATCGACGATCCCGATCTCGACGTTGCAGCCGATGATGTGCTGGTGCTGCGCAACGCCGGGCCGAAAGGCGCGCCAGGGATGCCGGAGGCCGGCTATCTGCCGATCCCGCTGAAGCTGGCGCGGGCAGGGGTGAAGGACATGGTGCGGATTTCCGACGCGCGGATGAGCGGCACCGCGTTCGGCACCATCGTGCTGCACGTCACCCCGGAGAGCGCCGAGGGCGGACCGCTGGCGCTGGTGCAGACCGGCGACCGCATCGCACTCGACGTCGCCGCGCGGCGCATCGATCTGCTGATCGACGAGGCCGAGCTCGCACGCCGCCGCGCCTCGTTGCCGGCGACCGTGGCGATGCGGCCCGCCCGCGGCTATGCGCAACTGTTTCACGACGCGGTGCTGCAGGCGGACGACGGCTGCGACTTCGATTTCCTCACCGCGTCCGGCCGCTCGTCCTAGCGGGTTCCAACCCGAGGTTCATCGTCGGCTGTCGGATCGCCGCAGGCTCGTTCGTCTCATGGAGACACCATGGATCGAAGGAGCCGCCATGACCCTGAAGCCTGCGATCGAGCTCGCCCGCGCCGCCGGCGTGCGCTATCCGAACGAGAGTGCCGACTATCGCCGTGCCCGCGAGGCGTTGCTCGCCGAAGAGATCGAACTGCGGCGCCACATCGAGGCTGTGGCCGAGCAGCGCCGGCGGTTGCCGCCGGGCGGCGAAGTCACAAAGTCCTACGCTTTCGAAGGCGAGGGTGGGCCGACCGACTTCGCCGGCCTGTTCGGCGGCAAGCAGAGCCTCGTGGTCTACAATTTCATGTACGGCCCGCAGCGCGCCGAGCCGTGCCCGATGTGCACCTCACTGCTGAGCGGATGGGACGGCGAGGTGCCGGACATCACCCAGCGGGTGGCGCTCGCCATCATCGCGCGCTCGCCGATCGATCGCCTGACTGCGTTCAAACGGCAGCGCGGCTGGCGCCATCTGCCGCTGTTCACTGACCTGACCGGCGCGTTCAGCCGGGACTATCACGGGGTCACCCCGGACGGAGACGAGGTACCGGCGTTCAATGTCTTCACCTGCCGCGACGGCGTGATCCGGCACTTCTGGGGCGGCGAGATGACCGGTGCGACCAGCGATCCGGGGCAGGACCCGCGCGGCGCGCCGGATCTGATGCCGCTGTGGACCATCCTCGACACCACGCCGGAGGGCAGAGGCTCCGGCTGGTATCCGCGCCTGCGCTATCCGTGAGGCGGCTGCGCCAGCCGGGTCACATCAGGTTGGCTTCCAGATCCTCCAGCATCTCGAGGGTTTCGAGATCGCCGTTGTCTTCCAAGAGCTCGCGCAGCGTCGGCAGGTAGTTGTGCAGAATGCGGAGATCGTCGAGCCCCTGCTTGTCGCGAAGTTCAATGCGCTTCTGGGCGAAGTACGCCCAGAACGGGTTTTCGGCGGCATCGACGTGGCGCTGTAGCCGCTGCATCACCCGCTCGGAGCGCCCCTCCCAGTCGCAGTGTTTGAAGCTGACATAACGATCGAAGGAAGCTGACATTCCGGGCCTCAAAACGTAAGAACGCGGCTCAGATGCAATCGGTATGCCATGGTTGGTGAGTCGCAGCGAGGTGCGCCGAAGCGTCACGGGGCCGGTCCGGAACCCGCTTTCAACCTCCCGTAGTATTCCGGGGACAACCGCCAAAACAGGGCGGAACCGCCGAGCGGCGCTCCAGATCGGGTTCCGTGCTTAAGCAAGTATCTGATCTAACGAGAAATTATGTTCCGGGTCGGCGTAACCATTCATTAACCATAACGGAGCATGGTTCCGATGTCAGGCCGCTTAAACTGCATTTAACTAAAACCCGCCTTAATCGCGCTCCTCTGTTCTGCCACATCTGTATGCGGTATCTTGGGTTCGCCGCGAACCGATGGGGAAAGTCGGGAAGCGAGCGAATGAGAGTCGGCACGGGGCGGCGGTCGCTGTCCAACCAACGTGGGGCCCGCTACATGGGGTTTCGAAAATCGCTCGGCGCGATCGGAATCGCGCTGCCGGTGATCGGTTGCGTCTGGACGGTCTATGCCAACACCGTCGGCGCCAGCATCTATCCGACCGTCGGCTCGTGGCGTGATGATCAGGGCAGCCGCTCGTCGATCGAGCGCACCTCGTTCTCCGCACGGTTCGAACCGCTCGCCGCAGCGGCTGATGCCGCGCCGCAATCGATGGCCTCGGTAGCGCTGAAATCCGCGTTCAAGCGCCAAGAGGAGAAGGGCGTCCAGGTCGCCTCCGCAGATCCGACCGACGTTCCGGTGACTGCCAGCGTCCAGGCTGCCGAACCCGCCAAGACCGGCCACCGCTACTACGCGCTGCTCGATCCTTCCTATTCGTTCGGCTTCCAGCCCGACAGGTTCAAACAGCCGGCGCAAAATCGCACAGCCGCTGCCGCCGAGACCGAGGACGATGCCAAGGTCGGCGTCGCGCCGCCGCCGTCGCCGGTGAAGGAAGCGATGAACGTGCCGCTTCCGCCGCAGCGAAAGTCGATCGCCGCGGTCGCTCCGCGCAATCCGTCTCGCAACCCCTTCAGCCACGAGGCGCTGGTCGCCCGCGCCAAATCGGCGATTCTGGTGGCTTCGCAGAACCAGAAGTCGAGCTTCTTCGAAAAGCTGTTCGGCAAGGTCGACAGCCCGGCGCTCGCCTACGCCTCCGCCGACACCAGCGATCTGGACGTCGGTCAGGTTCGCGACAGCGCCTTCAACCCGTCCGACGATGACCGCTACACCGCGGTCTACGACATCACCGCCAAGACCGTGTACATGCCGGACGGCTCCAAGCTCGAGGCGCATTCGGGTCTCGGCGCGCGAATGGATGATCCGCGCCACGTCGCTGTGAAGATGCACGGTGCCACCCCGCCGCACATCTACGACCTGAAGATGCGCGAGCGGCTGTTCCACGGTGTCGCCGCGATCCGCCTCACTCCGGTCGGCGGCGAAGAGGTGATCTTCGGCCGGACCGGACTTCTGGCGCATTCCTACATGCTCGGGCCGCGCGGCGATTCCAACGGCTGCGTGTCGTTCAAGGACTACAACGCATTCCTCCAGGCGTTCAAACGCGGCGAGGTCAAGCGTCTGGTGGTGGTCGGCAACCTGACCTGATCAACTGACCATCACTTCGTCGGCAGGCCCCGCATGCGGCGTGCCCGAATTGCCGTCTCTCCACAATCCGTGAACGCTCCGGCCGGAACTAGTTGGCCGGGCTCGCACTTGGTCGATCAAACGGAGATCGACCATGACCCCACGGCTGTCTGTCGGCGTGATCGCGTTCACCACCTTTGTCGGCGGCGCCGCCGTCGCTCAAGATCAGGGCACGGCCGCGCAGCGCGAGGCCTGCACACCGGATGCGTTCCGCCTGTGCGGGCAGTTCATTCCCGACGCCTCACGGATCGAGAGCTGCCTGCGCGAGGCCGGACCGCGGCTGAGCCCGGCCTGCTACGTGGTGTTCAATCCGCCCAAGACCGACGCTCGACCGCTTCGCACCGTGCGGCGTCAGGCGCCGGCACCGGAGTTCGAGTCACGCGGCGACGAAGGACGTATCGGACGCGGAGATTTCGATCGCTGGTGAGACGGCGATTGACGGCGTTCGACGAACTCACCGCGGCCTGAGCGCAGCGACCAGAATCGCAGGAGCCAGAACGAAGGGGCGGACCGTTTCCGATCCGCCCCTGATTGTTCGCAAGCAGCCGATCGGCCGCAGACCCGCACGGGCTGTCAGCGACAAACCCGCGTGGTGCGAACGACGCGGCGACCGTAGGGGGTGCGGGTCACGACCTTGCGAACCGTGCAACGCGGACCGCGGTGATACGACCGGCGACGTTCCATATGGCGCTGTGCGGAAAAATCGGTGATCGGCGCCGCCGTCGTCGTCTGAGCAGATCGAGCAGGCGAGGCTGCGGAGGCGGGGGCGCTGATCGCAGCCAGACTGAGCGTCACTGCAGCGGCGATAGCAAGGGCGAGTGTCTTCACGAGCTTTCTCCTCTTCGGCCGGACGGGATGCCGGTGCGACATAACGATGAGGAGCGCATTTCGTTGCGACGCTGACGATTCAATTTCTGGAAGCGCGTGACAGCGGAACGTAGCGTACTTCGTCGTACGTTTGCGGCTCGCGCGGCCTCTCTTGCCGCTTGGTGGAAAGTCGCGGTGCCGCCGTGTCGGCGCAGGCCTCGGCGCGCAATCGCCGGGGCCTGCGGGGACGGCGCGCTTACTTCACGCCGCCGGTGACGTGCAGCGTTTCGCCCGTCACGTAAGATGCGCCGTTCGAGGCGAGGAAGGTGACCACCGCGGCGATCTCGGCGGCTTCGCCGATCCGGCCGAGCGGCGTGATGGCTTCGACCTGCTGCCGCATCCCGCTGTCGTGGTAGCCGGCGGCCTTGACCCCTTCGGTGACCACCATGCCGGGATTGACGGCGTTGACGCGGATCTTGCGCGGCGCCAGCTCCTTGGCGAGTACGGCAGTGATCAGGTCGACCGAGGCCTTGGTGGCGCCGTACACCGCGGTGTTCGGCATCGCGATCGTCGAGACCCCGGATGAAATGTTGACGATGCTGCCGCCGTCGTTGAAGCGGCGCGCCGCCGCCTGCGTCACCAGCAGCAGGCCGAGCACGTTGACGTCGAACTGGCGATGGAAATGCTCCGGTGTGATCGCGTCGAGCGGCAGCATCTCGTAAACGCCGGCATTGTTGACCAGCACGTCGATCGGGCCGAACGCCGCCACGGTGGCGTCGACGATCGCCTGCGCCGCTTTCGGATCGGCCACGCTGCCGCCGACCGCGACCGCTTTGCCGCCTTGCGCGGTGATCTTGCGCACCACTTCGTCGGCGCCGTTCTGGTCCGACGCATAGTTGACGGCGACGGATGCGCCCTCGGCCGCGAATCGCAGCGCGATCTCGGCGCCGATGCCCTTCGACGCGCCGGTCACCAGCGCCACCTTGCCTTGCAGAGTCTTGGTCATGGTCGTTCAGTCCTGATCCGAGGTTATGTTCAATAGTTCGGAAATATGGGACTATTGAACCAGATCAAGGGGCCGCCTATATCTTTTTCATGGTGCAGTTCGCTCACCCTGCGCGGGAGGACATCACGCTGGCTGGCGTGCTCGCCGCGCTGGCCGATCCGATGCGGCTGCGGATCGTCAAGGCGCTGCTGCGAGAAGGCGACTGCATGTCCTGCACCGCGGCGGCGCCGTGTCCGGACATCCCGAAGTCGACGCTGTCGAACCACTTTCGTGTGCTGCGTGAAGCCGGCCTGATCCAGACCTCCAAAAAGGGCGTCGAGAACCGCAACGTCGTCCGCGAAGCCGACATCAACGCGCGCTTTCCCGGCCTGCTGAAGGCGATCCTGAAGCACGCGGACGAGTAGGGCGCACGGCTCTCATCGCGACCCGGACCTGTTGTTTGTGGGCGAGGAGATGTGGTCCGAGCCGGAGCGCCGCCCGTTCTTCAGTTCAGTCCGCAGCAGCGCTTGTATTTCTTGCCCGAGCCGCAGGGGCATGGCTCGTTGCGGCCGATCTTGGCGCGCTTCGTGGGCGGCAGGGCCGGCGGCGTTGGCGGCCCCCATTCGATGGTGCGGGGCGAGGGGGCGTTGGCGATCCGCCAGGTATTCAGGGCGATGAGCCAGCCGGTGATTTTGTCGTCGGCCGTCTTTGCCAGGGCTTCGCGGTCGTCTTCGGAGATGTCCACCATCATCGTGGAGATGTCGACCAACCCCGACAGGCCGTCGAACGCCGCGCGTGTCGTGTCGTCGGCATCCTGCAGCCGCTCCCAATGCTCCGGCCACATGTCCACGGCTGCTCCGAAGCCGTCGATCCACATCTCCCAGACCACGTCCCCCGTGCCGATGCCGGGCATCAGCGGACGGTAGCGCTCGGGATGCTCGGCCAGCGTCGTCGCGACCTCGTTGTAGTGCTGCATGATCAGCGCGAAGATGCTGTTGGCGTGATCGAGATCGGTGAACGGCGCCGGTTCGTCCGCGTCGCCGCCCCACACGGTCGGCAGCCAGTCGCCGGGCTTGATCATCTCGGGGCAGACCAGCAGCGCGGCGATGAAGCCGTCGAGCTCTTCGACCTGCATGACGTCAGGGCCGATGTCGGCGAGGTCCTCTTCGAGTTGCGCGAGATGGGGCGGGAGGTCGGGCATGGTGAGGGACCGGTGTTCGAGGGAACGGTAGCGGCACCATCTGTAGCCGAGATCGCACCGCACGCAATCCAGGAGCCGGCCGGAGAGCGCATCAAGCTTCTCGATGTTATCGCATTTTTGCGATAGTCTCCGATCATGCGGTGGGTGGTCGAGACGCTCAATGCAACTGTGGATGCCGAAATCGGAGCATTGCCTGGCCGATATGCGGGCGCGGTTCGTGCGTTTGGCCGAACTGATCGAGCAGATTGGATTCGAGGCTTTGCCGCGCGACAGCGTCAAGCACCTCGAAGCAAGGTTGTGGGAGCTGCGCATCACCGGGCGCGACGGCATCTCCCGCGCCATCTATGTCACTGCGGAGGGCAGGCGCGTGGTGGTGGTGCGGGCCTTCGTCAAGAAGACGCAGAAAACACCTCCGCGCGAACTGGCGATCGCCAGGCAGCGCGCCAAGACCGTCAAATAGGGACCGTTAGTTCGGGAGACGCGATGACCAAGATCAAGGATCTGCACAAGGCCTGGAGCAAAGACCCGGCGTATCGCGCGGAGTACGACGCACTCGAACCGGAGTTCAACGTGATGGCCGCGATCGCCAAGGCGCGCCGTCGCGCCGGCCTCAGCCAGGCCGAACTCGCGCGCCGGATGAACACCACGCAGAGCACGGTTGCGCGACTGGAAAGCGGACGAGGTCAACCGTCGACGCGGACGCTGCTGCGGTTCGCCAAGGCGACGGGGCATAAGTTAAAGATCAGCTTTGAGCCTATGAAGGGGAAGCGGTGAGGGCAGTGAAAGAGAATTCTGCTCGCTTCCGTGTTTCCAGGTGCGGCTGTCATCTTACGATGTCTGTTCTATTTGAAGCTATTGAAATTTGTGTCGATGGTATGTGGAGGCGAAATTAGCGCTTTGTAAGCGTTCTTCTTGAAGGTGCAGTCGTTGATAAACAGTCCGTATCGGCTCTCCCGGCCCTCAAATTTGAATAGCTTCCCGCTCCCAGAATTGCTTTCGAAGTTACATGATTGAAACGTCGTGTCTGCTATGTTGCCTTCCAAGTTGATCAGGTCAAATCCTTCGTTTCGAATAAATGTGCAGTTTCTGAAGGTAACCCCTATTATATCTGTAAGATTGGCGCCGCCATACGTGCACTCTCGTATAACAGTGTCGACAATCTCTATATTCTCGCAGTTCTCAAGCTCAATTCCGTAAGTGCCGCATCCAAAGAAGTCGCAACTCTCTAAAATAATATTGGCGCAATTCTCGAAACGAACGACGCCACCCATGCAGTACCCGGCGGACGTGTGGCCCATTACCAGGTTCCTGAGCGCTATTTCACGGCAATCGACAAAGTGTAAGATCCATGCATAGCGCGGTTCTGCTAGAATGGTACCGTCACAAATGTCCAATCGTTCAGCATTTCGGATCAGAAGTTCCTTTCCGTCGTGAACGTTTTGCCATTCAGCGTGCGGACCGCTGACGGGAAACGCTCGTGATATTATCATTGGTGCGTCGGACTGCAGCTTAGCGTTTAGATTGGATGTGAGGTTGCCAACAAGTTCGGTTGCGGAACGCCATGTCGTCGACCGACGAGTTTCTATCAAGTTTGCTGCAGGTTTTGACTGGGTGGCATTTCTGGAGCCGACATACTTTAACGTTATCTTCTCCGATGGGTGCTCAGGGTCAAAGAAGAATTGGAAGTCGTAGTCATTGCCTTCAATCAAGACATCGTTGATGTGGTCAATCCGAGAAAGGTCAACTACCCAAGTTAGTTGTTCTTTAGTTGTATCGATCTTTGAGGCATTTGTAATGTTGAGGCCTCTAATGCGAACGCCAAGAGGCTTATTTCTTTTTGCTCGCCTGTTTGTTGCCTCCACGACAACAATCAATCTGCTGTCAAAGGTGGGCGACTCAGTTGAGAAAACGGGTCGTCTGGAGAACCAGCGCTCGACCAATGTCTTGCCGGCCGGAGTCGCAAAGATCAAAGCGATAGCGCCAATGCCCGAGAGCGCATATGTGCCGTAGTCGACAATGATACTTATCAAGCGAGCCACCAGATCGAATGTGATTCGATAATCTAGTCGGGCTTGGTGCCCATCCGCATCTATTAATCCAGATATCCAAAGCCCACTTGTGGCACAATAAAAGCCCGGCGTTTCCGCCGGGCTTCATTGTCTTTGCGAAGGTCGCTGGACTTAGAAGTCCATGCCGCCCATGCCGCCGCCCGGGGGCATCGCGGGGCCGCCGGCGTTCTTCTTCGGCAGTTCGGCGATCATCGCTTCGGTGGTGATCAGCAGCGCTGCGACCGACGCGGCGTTCTGGATCGCGGTGCGGACCACCTTAGTCGGGTCGATGATGCCCTTCTTGACCAGGTCGCCGTATTCGCCCGACTGCGAGTCGAAGCCGTAGGCGTACTGCTCCTTCTCGAGCACCTTGCCGACGATCACCGAGCCGTCTTCGCCGGCGTTGATGGCGATCTGGCGGGCCGGGGCGGAGAGGGCGCGACGGACGATCTCGACGCCGGTCTTCTGGTCGTCGTTCTTGGTGCGCAGGCCCTTGAGCTGCTCGGAGGCGCGCAGCAGCGCGACGCCGCCGCCCGGAACGATGCCTTCCTCGACCGCGGCGCGGGTGGCGTGCATCGCGTCATCAACGCGATCCTTGCGCTCCTTCACCTCGACCTCGGTGGCGCCGCCGACGCGGATCACCGCGACGCCGCCGGCGAGCTTGGCCAGACGCTCCTGCAGCTTCTCGCGGTCGTAGTCCGAGGTGGTTTCCTCGATCTGCGCCTTGATCTGCGCGACGCGGGCTTCGATGTCGGCCTTCTTGCCGGCGCCGTTGACGATCGTAGTGTTCTCCTTGTCGATCATCACCTTCTTGGCGCGACCCAGCATCTGCAGGGTGACGTTCTCCATCTTGATGCCGAGGTCTTCCGAGATCGCCTGGCCGCCGGTCAGGATCGCGATGTCCTGCAGCATGGCCTTGCGGCGGTCACCGAAGCCCGGCGCCTTGACGGCCGCGACCTTGAGGCCGCCGCGCAGACGGTTGACCACGAGGGTGGCGAGGGCTTCGCCTTCGACGTCCTCGGCGACAATCACCAGCGGCTTGCCGGTCTGCACCACCGCTTCGAGCAGCGGCAGCAGCTCGTTGAGGTTGGAGAGCTTCTTCTCGTTGATCAGGATGTAGGCGTCGTCGAATTCAACGCGCATCTTGTCGGCGTTGGTGACGAAGTAGGGCGAGATGTAGCCGCGGTCGAACTGCATGCCCTCGACGACGTCGAGTTCGGTCTCGAGCGACTTGGCTTCCTCGACGGTGATGACACCCTCGTTGCCGACCTTCTTCATCGCGTCGGCGAGGAACTTGCCGATTTCGGCGTCGCCGTTGGCCGAGATGGTGCCGACCTGGGCGATCTCGTCGTTCGAGGTGACCTTCTTGGAGTTCTTGACGAGGTCGGCGACCACGGCTTCCACCGCCAGGTCGATACCACGCTTCAGATCCATCGGATTCATGCCGGCGGCAACCGCCTTGGCGCCTTCGCGGACGATCGCCTGGGCCAGCACGGTCGCGGTGGTGGTGCCGTCACCGGCGGCGTCGGCCGACTTCGAGGCGACTTCGCGCACCATCTGGGCGCCCATGTTCTCGAACTTGTCGTCGAGCTCGATGTCCTTGGCGACGGTGACGCCGTCCTTGGTGATGCGCGGCGCACCGAACGACTTGTCGAGCACGACGTTACGGCCCTTCGGACCGAGCGTGACCTTCACGGCATTGGCGAGAATGTCCACGCCGCGCAGCATGCGGTCGCGGGCGTCGACGCCGAATTTGACTTCTTTAGCGGACATATGAGGTTTCCCTTGGGGTTATGGCGAGACCTCATCCTGAGGAGCGGACCGCAGGTCCGCGTCTCGAAGGATGAGTGGGTTCAGTGTGTGAAGCTCACCCTTCGAGACGCGCCTTGCAGGCGCTCCTCAGGGTGAGGGGCTTTGCCTGTGACTTAGGCCGCCTTCTTCTTGGCGCCGGCGTCGGTGATGACGCCCATGATGTCGCTTTCCTTCATGATCAGCAGCTCTTTGCCGTCGATCTTGACTTCGGTGCCGCTCCACTTGCCGAACAGCACCCGGTCACCGACCTTGAGGTCGATCGGGATCAGCTTGCCGGCTTCGTCGCGGCCGCCCGGGCCGACGGCGACGACTTCGCCCTGCGAGGGCTTTTCCTTGGCCGTGTCAGGAATGATGATACCGCCTGCGGTCTTCTCTTCGGCGTCGATGCGCTTGACCACGACGCGGTCGTGAAGCGGACGGAAGTTCATGCAAGTCCTCCTAAGTTTCTGAACTTGTTTCAGAAATCGAAATTTTGGCAGTCGCGGACACCGAGTGCCAGCGCGACAGGGACGAGATAGTCGAGGGATTTTGGACAGACAAGGGCTGCGCGCGAAATTTTTAGCACTCGCGCGGAACATCTGCCAAACACCGTGAACGAGGATGCGGCGGCGATCAAGCCCCGAGTGTCCCGTGGCCTTCGGTGCCTCTGCTAGCACTTGAGTTAAGTCGCTGCCAACGCTAACTTTTTCTGCATTTGCGGTCGATTTTGCACTTGAGATGCCCAGCCGACATGCGTCACATTTTCAGATGCGCGGGACTGGCAAGTGAAGACCGGAGCCAGCCCCGCGGGGACAGCAGACGGAAGGACGGCATTCCCAGGCAATCCCGGTCATGAACTGTTGCGGAATGGCTGGTTCGGGAAGGAGGATTTATGGTCGAACGAGGTGCAGTTTCTGAAGACTTCAGGAAGCAGGTGCTCGGCTACGGTCTGACTACCGCCGAGATTCTCTATCGCCGCCCCGACCGGCAGTGGCTGCTGCAGAGCTACACGTGGCAGGACTACGACCTGTGTCCGACATTCCCAGAACTCTTCAAATTTCTTGCTTTCTGGCAGACCAAGCTCGAAGGGCCGCTGTTTGCGGTTCGCGTGGCTCATTCAGATCTCGTGCAACCTGCGGAATTCAAGGCAGTTGACGGCCTGTTTCGACTGAACTGAACGCGGTCGCTAACTGGCTTTTGCTGGGCAGACAACCTACGTTAGCGGAGCGGAGCTGGCGTAGTGAGGTGGTTGAATGCGCAAACGTGCGGTGGACTTGTCGTTGGAGGAATTGGCAGCGTTGGGCGGCAATGCCGCCTTGAGAGCCGCCAAGCGAGCTCAGGACGCAGGTTTGGTCGTGACGGGCACGGTCGATTTCCTGGAGAATGGCCAGGCCGCTTCGAAACTCGCGCAGCGGCAACCATCCGGGTTGGTGGCCGTTTTCGAGGACGGCATCAATTCCGATCCAGTGGCGGCGAATTCGGACATGTCCAAACAGAACCATGGACGGAGCGATTGATTGCCTGACGCGCCGTTCCTTCTGGTGATCGCCGGTCCAAACGGGTCCGGCAAGAGTACTCTCGTAGATTACTTGATGGAAGCCGGCATCGATTGTGGCGAGCACATCAACGCGGACCAGATCGCGACGACGCTCGATTTGCCTGAGCCTCGGCGTTCGAAGCAAGCGCAACAGATTGCCGATTTTCAGCGACAGACCTGCTTGGATAGGAGGCTCGACTTCAGCTTTGAGACGGTGATGTCGCATCCAAGCAAGGTCGACTTCATGATCCGGGCCGATGATGCCGGTTATGATGTGACGCTGTATTTCGTATGTACCTCTGATCCGGACATCAACGTATCCCGTGTAGAGAATCGAGTTGCCGCCGGTGGGCATGACGTCCCACGAGATCGGATCATGGCGCGATACCATCGGGCTCTTGGTCTGTTGCCCAGCGCGGCCCTGATCGCGAAACGGACCGTCCTATTCGATAACAGTGCGATCGTCGGATTCTTGCCGAATTCGCTGCTTCCCAACCAGAAATCCGGCTTACGGCCGGTCGGTGAAGTTCTTCGCGACGGAAACAGTTACGACGTCATGCTTGAGGCGGATGTGCCTGCGTGGGTTGTCGAACACTTGGTATCTCCGCTCGATTCGCTCGCACACCAGGCAGAGGGCAAGCTTTTGTTGACAATTAGTCAAATGCCGAACGGACTGGGATGAAGACGACCTACGTCATCCCCCGACCGCCGCGCCTGTCAGGCAGGTGGTGAGCGGGCCGGAGACGATCGACTTGAAGCCGAGCTTGCTCGCGCTCGGCGACCATCACGCTGCACGTCCTGCTCAGCGCCGCTTGGCGCTGAGCTCGTCGGCCGGCTGCGGATCGGGCGACCACTGCCGCGCGCCGCGGTCGTAGCGGCACAGCGGGACGTCGAGGCCGGTGGCGGCGATCCACAGTCGCACCGCTTCGTCGTAGTCGATCGTCGGATCGTTCAGCCGCCATCCGGGCGGCGCCCAGCCGGAATCGCCGTTCAGCGTCGGCAACCCGAGCTTGGCGGAGATCCACATCGCGTCCAATTGCTTGCCGTCGAACGCGGTCCCGGCGTCGACCACGAAGGCGCGGCACTGCGGCGGCGCGGCCGGCACCGCCGCCAGCCGCGCCAGCTCCTCGCGCCGCTCCAGACCGGCGGGTTGCAGGTTGATCTGCTCGATCAGGCAGAGCGCCGCGACCACACCGGCGATCAGCTTGCGCCGGGTGCCGGCGGCGCGTGGCGCGCAGTCGAGCCAATATTGCAGCAGCACCACCAGCCCGGCGACCACCCACAGATTGACCAGCAGCTGGATGCGGTCGCCGGCGCGGATCGCCACGGCACCCGGCACCAAGTGATAGGGCAGCCAGAACGCGCTGAACGTCCCGACCCGCAGCGTCACCAGCCACGACAATCCCCACACCGCCACGCAGACGCTCGCGAATACGAGCTGCCAGGGCATCGGGCGTGCCGGCGCAGTGCGGCGCAGCCGCAGCAGCAGGATCACCAGCGCCGCAGTCATCAGCGGCGTCACCGCCAGTGCGCGCTCGTGCTGGGCGTCGCCGATCAGCCGATCGACCAGCCAGCCCCACGCCATGTTGTGGACGCCGAGATTGATCAGATCCTTCGGAAACGGCGCGAAGCTGACATAGTCGCGGAACGAGCGCCCGGCCTGCTGGTGCAGGGCCGGCAGATAGATCGCCAGCACCGGTATCGCCCCGATCGCAAAGCCGGCGATTGCTGCGCCGATCAGCGCTGCGCAGGAACCGGGATGTCGCCGGAGCAGCGCGATCGCCTCGCGGCCACGGAGCACCGCGATGGTGCCGAGGCCGAACAGCAGCGTCAGAGCGAACAGCCAGGCGACGTAGAACGAGGTCGCGAACAGCAGCCCATAGCCGAGCCCGAAGCCGCCGGCGCGCAGCAGCGACCATTTGGTCGGGCGCGGAAAATCCTCGATCGCCCACAGTGCCAGCAGAACGAGACAGGGCACGTAGTACAGCGCGAAGAAGTTCGGATGCGCCTCGGCTGTCTTGAACATCAGGTTGTTGGGAAAGGTGACCAGCATCGCGGCGCAGATCGCCAATGCCGGACCGAGCCGCAGATAGCGGCGTCCGATCACCAGCGTCGCCATGAAGCAGCACAGCGACAGTGCGATGGCGAGAATCTGCGAGGCGAGAAACGGATCGAACCCGAGCCCGCGCAAAGCCGCGAAGGGCAGCGCGTCGAGCAGAAACGCGTCGGTGTAGCCGAGGGCGTTTTCTTGCGGAAAGTAGAACGCCGGCGACAGCAGTTCGGCGCGCCCCTGCAGGGCCGCAAAAAGATGTTCGTGCAGATACGCAATCAGCCGGCCGTCGCCGCTATTGCCGAAAACCAGGCCGAACGATGTCCGAAGGCTGGAGCGGAAAGCGAAGGCGGCGGCGCCGAGCCATGCCGCCAAGGCAGCAACAAGGGCGGGCAGCGTCAGCGCAGCCGCGCGACTTCGTAGGGAGGAGGAGGGCAAAATTGTCTTCCGGCAACAACTGCGAAATTGGCTGGGCGGCGATCCTAGTCGAACAGTGTCGATCGATGTGTTTCTAGAAATTCAGATCAAAAGATATATGACATCATTATTTGTAGGAAACTTGCAGGCGCGGATGCCCTATTGCGGCGCG
This sequence comes from Rhodopseudomonas palustris, assembly GCF_007005445.1. NCBI lineage: Bacteria > Pseudomonadati > Pseudomonadota > Alphaproteobacteria > Hyphomicrobiales > Nitrobacteraceae > Rhodopseudomonas > Rhodopseudomonas palustris. The sequence goes on from NZ_CP041387.1 coordinate 1,477,595, forward strand.
ATCTTTTCCAAATATTGCTGGCGGCGGCGTTGTTTCTGGTGGTCAGAGCCAGCGTTTGCCGGCGAAAGACGCGGTCTGTTCACGTCAGCAGCCCCACCACCGCGCCCATCAGACACGTCGTCAACGTGCCGGAGACGATCGATCGCAGGCCCAAGGCGGCGATTTCTTCGCGGCGCTCGGGGGCCATCGCGGTGAGGCCGCCGAGCATGATGCCGAGGCTGCCGAAATTGGCGAAGCCGCACATCGCGTACAGCATGATCAGCTTCGAGCGCGGATCGAGCGCGTCCGCCGGCAGCTTCGACAGCTCGACATAGGCGATCAGCTCGTTGAGCACGGTCTTGATCCCCATCAGCGAGCCGGCGGTGACGGCCTGATCCCACGGCAGGCCGAGCAGCCAGCACACCGGCGCCATCACATAGCCGAGCAGTCGCTGCAGCGTGATCGCTTCGCCGCCGATATGCGGCAGGAGGCCGAGCAGGGCGTTGCCGAGGTACACCAGCGCCACCAGCACGATCAGCATCGCGATGATGTTGAGCAGCAGCTCGAGGCCGGCGGCGGTGCCCTTGACGATGGCGTCCATGCTGCTGACCGCGATCCGGCCCGGGTCGGCGAGCTGGCCGCCGGTGGCGTGCGGTTCGGTCTCGGGCACCATGATCAGGCTGACCAGGATCGCGGCCGGGGCGCCGAGCACCGAGGCGATGACGAAATGCGCCGCGGCGTCGGGCAGTACCGGCGCCAGCAGCGTGGCGTACAGCACCAGCACGGTACCGGCGATGCCGGCCATGCCGCCGGTCATCACCAGGAACAGTTCGCTGCGGGTGAGCTGCGCCAGATAAGGACGGATGAACAGCGGTGCCTCGACCATGCCGAGAAACACGTTGGCGGCGGTCGAGAGCCCGACCGCGCCGCCGACGCCGAGCGTGCGCTGGAGCAGCCAGGCCATGCCGCGCACCACCGGCGGCAGGATTTTCCAGTAGAACAGCAGCGTGGTCAGCACGCTCATCACCAGCACCACCGGCAGCGCCTGAAACGCGAGGATGAAATCGGCGCCCGGTGCCTTGATGTCGAATGGTGCCGGCCCGCCGCCGAGATAGCCGAACGCGAACGCAGTGCCGGCCCGGCTCGCCGCCGAAATCACCCCGACCGCCTCGTTGATCGCCCCGAACGCATGGGCGGCGCCGGGCAGCTTCAGCATCGCCGCCGCGGTGGCCAGGGTGAGCCCGAGCCCGATCGCGACCTGCCGGACTGAGACGCGGTCGCGATGTTCGCCGAACGCCCACGCGAGCATCAGCAGCGCGAACACGCCGAATCCGGATTGCAGTTGCAGCATTATGTCCCCCGAGCCGAAGCCGATGGGTAGGCCAGCGCAGGGCGAGCTGGCAAGTCGACTAAAGCGCGGGCTGCCGAGGTGAGGCCGTCATCGCCGCTTCGTGCTGTCCGGCGACAGTGCGAGCGAACAGGTTGTGCTAGACAGGCGCGACACCTCGGGCGTGATTGCATGGACCGAAGATGAACGAACGGATCGTTGTCACCTATCAGGTCGCCGCGGCCCCGGCAGAGATCGCTGCGCGCGCCGAGGCGCTGGCGATCGAGCAGAGCGTCGAGTGCCCGCTAGCGGCGGTGACGGAGCAGCGCATCCACGACGAGATCCTCGGCCGGGTCGAAGCGATCGAGCCGATCGACGAAGCGCGTTTCGCGGTGCGGATCAGCCTGGCGAGTGCAACCGCGCCGGCCGAGCCCGGGCAGCTCATCAACATGCTGTTCGGCAACAGTTCGATCCTGCCCGACGTGACGCTGGCCGACGTCGAGCTGCCGCCTGGCTATCCGGCCGCGTTCGGCGGGCCGAAGTTCGGCATTGGCGGTATTCGCGCCCGGCTCGGGGTTCCGCGGCGGGCGCTGACCGCGTCGGCGCTGAAGCCGCAGGGGCTGCCACCGGAAGCGCTGGCGAGTCTTGCGCACCGGTTGGCGCTCGGCGGCATCGACCTGATCAAGGACGACCACGGCATCGCCGACCAGGCCTTCAGTCCGTTCGCCGCGCGGGTGCCCGCGGTCGCCGCCGCGCTGCGCCAGGCCAGCGACTCGCGCGGCGCCACCACGCTGTACGCGCCGCACGTCTCGGGCTCGCTCGACGACATGCGGCGGCAGCTCGACATTGTTCGTCGCGAAGAGCTGCCGGCGGTGATGCTGATGCCGATGGTCGTCGGGCTGGCGAATTTCCATCTGGTGGCCAAAGAGGCCGCAGGCTTGATCGTGCTGGCGCATCCGTCGCTGGCCGGCGCGCAGCGGATCGCGCCCGATCTGCTGCTCGGCAAGCTGTTCCGGCTGCTCGGCGCCGACGCGACGATCTTCCCGCATCATGGCGGCCGGTTCGCCTATGCGCCGGGCACCTGCCGCGCGCTGGCGGAGGCGGCGCGGCGCGACCGGCACGATCTGAAGCCGTGCCTGCCGGTACCGGCCGGCGGCATCGCGATTGATCGGATCGCCGCACTGCTGGCATTCTACGGCTCCGACGTGATGCTGCTGATCGGCGGCAGCCTGCTGGCCGCCGGCGAACACCTGACCGAGCAGGCAGCTCGTTTCACCGCGGAGGTGGCAAGCCATGGCCAATGACAACGCAGCGGTGCCGCATCCGGCCGCGGGTGAACGCGTTGGTGTTCGCGCCCAGACTGCGCCGGGTCGCTGGGATGATGTCGCGGTGATGCCGTACAAGCAGACCGCCGAGGCGCCGTTTCAGGACATCACCCGGCAGTTGCTGTTCGCCGATCCGAACCTCGCCTGCGAGTGGCGTTACTTCGAAGTCGCCGAGGGCGGCTACTCGACGCTGGAGCGCCACGCCCATGTGCATGCGGTGATGATCCATCGCGGACGCGGTCAGTGCCTGGTCGGCGAGGTGATCAGTGATGTCGGGCAGGGCGATCTGGTGTTCATCCCGCCGATGACCTGGCATCAGTTCCGCGCCAACCGCGGCGACTGCCTCGGCTTTCTCTGCGTCGTCAACGTCGCGCGCGACCGGCCGCAACTGCCGACGGCGGACGACCTCGCCGAGCTGCGCAGCAACCCGCAGGTGGCTGATTTCATCCGCACCGGCGGCGCATAGCTGCGGGTCAGCGCGGGGCGATCTCGACCGTGACGGTGTGGCGCTGCGCCGGCGCCTGGTTCTCCCAGTCGCGCAAGTAATCGAACACCGCGGTGGCGGTGCCATCCTTGCGCGCGACGATGCGGAACGACCGGGTGCCGGGGACGCCGACCATCGGCTGGTGCACGACGTCGCCGCCGCCCTGGCGGTAGCCGGCGTCGGAAATCTCGATCAGATCGAGATTGCGGCTCGCTTTGGTGTCGAGGTGCCAGCGATAGCCGGTCGAGGGATTCTCTTTCAGGCTGAAGCTGGCCTCGCCGCCGACCGCGAGGCGCAACGTCTCGGCGGTGTCGTCGGCCCGCGGCGGCGCGACGCCTGCGATCAGCACGATGCCGGCCAAAAGACCGAGCAGTCCCAGTGCCCGAACGGTCTTGAACGATTCCCGCATCTGCGCCCCCGAATGAGGTTCTCGCTGCCGATATCCTTATCAATTCAATATTCGCCGAATGCAACGATCCACCACATCCTGAGTGGGAGCTTCCATGCGGATTGGTAGCCGGCGGCCGTCCTTGCACCGGCAACTATCTGAGAAGCTGATAATCGTTCTGGAGGGCGCGGCTCAGCCGCGTCCGACGAACGGCATCTTGGTCGCCATCACTGTCATGAACAGCACGTTGGCGTCGAGCGGCAGGCCGGCCATATAGGCCACCGCATCGCCGACCGCCTTGGCGTCCATCCGCGGCTCGTGCCGGGTCGAGCCGTCCGGCTGCAGCGCGCCGGGGCCACTGACCATGCGGTCGGTCATCGGGGTGGCGGCGTTGCCGATGTCGATCTGGCCGACCGCGATGTCGTAGGCGCGGCCGTCGAGATTGCTGGCCTTGGTCAGGCCGCTGATGGCGTGCTTGGTTGCGGTGTAGGCGGCCGAGAACGGCCGCGGCGCGTGCGCCGAGATCGAGCCGTTGTTGATGATGCGGCCGCCGCGCGGGGTCTGGTCCTTCATGATCCGGAACGCGTGCTGGGTGCACAGGAACGGCGCGGTGAGGTTGGTCGTCACCACCGCCTGCCATTGCTCCAGCGGCAGATCCTCGAACGGCACCGGCGGCGCGCCGATCCCGGCATTGTTGAACAGCACATCGAGCCGGCCGTAGCGCTGCACGGTGGTGTCGAACAGCGCGGCGATCGACGCCGGATCGGCCATGTCGGCGACGACTGGAAGGCTCTCCCCGAGCTGGGCTCCGAGCTTCTGGGTTTCGTTCAGCAGTTCGAGCCGGCGACCGGCCAGCACCACGGCGAAGCCGCCCTGCATCAGCGCCAGCGCCGCGGCACGGCCGACGCCGGTGCCGGCACCGGTGACGATTGCGATCTTGGTGGCGGACATCGGCGTCTCCCGGAAGTTTCTGTCGTTGCGATGAGGCGCTTACCGTAAAGCCACTCCGCGGCCGCAACAAGCCGACGCGGTCAGCGTTCGGCGACCTTTTCGGTGCCGTCGCGTTCGCCGCTTTCCCGTGACGCTGCCTTCGAAGCGGGGCGCCGATGTCGGCTGCGATAGGTCTGGAGAGCGTGCCAGGCGCGGTCTGACAGCAGCGCCGCCTTGCCCAGCAAGGTGCGTCCGCCGACGAACGACGCCAGCGTCACCTGCCGATTGGCGAAGCGATATTTGTAGTCCTCGTCGCCGCATAGAAAATCGATACTGGTGGCGCCGTGATCGATCGCCCATCGAATGTAGTCGAACAACAGGATGTAGCCCGGCGAACTGCGCTCGAAGGCGGAGTCGTAGGTGGTGACGTAGGCCATCATGGTGTCGTGCTGCACCAGGTTGATGGTAATCGCCACGACGACGCCGTCGCGCTCGAGCACGAAGATGTGGAGCAGGTTCTTGTCGGCGAGTACCTGGGCCAGCGCCTGCAACATCGGCGCGCCCTCGTCGAACAGCGGGGCGATCAGGCCGTTGCGGGCACACCACGCGCGCTTCAGTTCCGCGCAGCGCTGGAGCGCCGGCCCGAGCGGCTCGTCGGGGCCGAGCCGCCGGAATGCGACATTGGCGCCTTCCGACAGGTTCTTCAGCGAGCGGCGATAGTTCCGCCGCGCATTGCCGGATTGCGAGTCGAACCATGCCTGGCCGTTCGCCCAAGGGCCGACGACGCGCAGGCTGGTGGCGTGACGATGATGCGGTCGCAGCATTAGACCGCTGCGGCTCGTCCGGCGAGAGAGTGTAGTCGCGGCCGCCGTGGGCAGCAGATGGCCGAGATACGCAGCGTCGAAACCGCCCTGAGCGCTGGCGTGGTCCCACATCCGCTCGATCAGGACCGTATCGACCCCGGGACGCAGCAGCACGTCGCAATAGTCGGAATAGTCCTTGGCGGCCCATTCCAGCACGCGGACGCCGTGCAGACTGCAGGTCGCGAGCGGCATCACTGCGTCCAGCGTATCGTCGCGCCAGGCCAGCACGACGAACAGCGCGCGCCGCTGCGGATCGGGAACGGCGCGCCACCATGCCGCGACCCAGGCGTGGCTCTGAAACACCAGCGCGCCGGACTGCTCCCACAACGTCTCCCAGGCCGTGCCGATCTCTTGCAGACGCTCGGTAGTCTGTACGATCTCCAGCCGTTCACCTCGGAGCCCCGCTGCGCCGGGCACGTTCCTCATCCCTCAGATCCCTTCGATTCGTGGACTTTTCCGCGGTCGCGCCGAGCCGCGGCCGGTGGCCAGCAACCTAACATCCAGGCTTCGCGGTTTGAACTTGAGGCGGCAGTGATCGGAAGACAGAGTTAATCGCGGCGATAGACGGATTGCGATCGTCGCTGCTGCCCGTGGTTCGCCGACGCGGTGCGGATCGCTTCTGCCGGGCCGAGCATGTACCTGGCCTCGCCGCCGTAGGTCGTCAGCTTGCGGGCGAGTGCTTCGCTTTTGATCGGTTCGAAGCCGAAACGCTGCCAGAAACGTGCTGTTCCGCCCACTGCGACGAGAGAGATCGTGTCCGCGATCGTCGCCGCGTGTTCCGCCATCGTCGCCAGAATGGCCGCCGTCGCGCCGCCGCCGCGCGCAGCGGGCAACAGTGCGATATCGTGCAGATAATAGGTGGGAGCCGGCGACGGAACGCTGCCGAGAAGCTCGTTCAACGCGGGCGGCTGTTCGAGATGCCAGGGATGGCTGATCAGATAACCGCCGACGCCCTCGGGGGTGTCGAGGACGAAGCATCCGCCGGGATGCAGCGTCAGCCGCTCGGCGAACACCGCGGGATCTTCGGGATAGTCGACATGCACGGCCGCGGCGATCGCATTGACGACAGGGAGGTCGGCGATAGTCATGCTGCGCCAGTTGGAGACGGTGGCAGTCATCGGAACATAATGCCGTCGCTGCCGTCATTCCGGGATGCGCCCGAAGCGCGCAGGCTCGGAATCCCCATTCGCGCACGAAGCCCGTTTCGGGGATGCCGAGCCGCGAAGCTGGCGCAGGCAATATGGATTCCGGGTTCGTATTGCGCGCGGACCGCAACGACGGAGATTGATCGTTCGCGCTTTGCTGCGCGCCGGGACGACGGATTCGGCGTCATGCCTGATCCTTGTAGGGCGGGCGCGGGATGTTCTTGTGGGCGGCGCGCAGCGCGGCTGACCAGCGCGAGCGGAGGTCGTGGAAGTAGGGCTCCCCGGCTTCGATGCGGTGGTTGAGGTCGGCGTCGCAGACGTCGGTGCGCACCACCAGCACGTCGATCGGCAGGCCGACGCCGAGATTGGAGCGCATCGTCGAATCCATCGAGATCAGGCTGGTCTTCAGGGCCTCGTACAGCTCGACATCGTAAGTAATCGCCCGGTCGAGCACCGGCTTGCCGTATTTGTGCTCGCCGATCTGCAAATACGGCGTGTCGATGGTGCATTCGATGAAATTGCCGGCCGGATAGATCATGAACAGGCGCATCCGCTCGCCCTTGAGCTGGCCGCCGAACAGGAACGACACTTCGTAGTTGATGTCTTCGGCCTTCAGCGCCTGGGCCTCGGTGGCGTTGACGTGGCGGATCGCGCGGCCGATCAGTTGCGCCGCCTGGAACATGCTGGAGGCGCCGATCAGGGTTTCTCGCTCGCCGGTTTCGGCATTCTCCAGACCCTCGGTCAGGGTGGACAGCACCGACTGGCTGATCGACAGATTGCCGGCGCTCGCCACCGCCAGGATGCGGTCGCCCGGCTTGCTGAAGACGTGCAGCTTGCGGAAGGTCGAGATGTTGTCGAGCCCGGCATTGGTGCGGGTGTCGGCGACCATCACCAGGCCCTCGCGCACCAGCACTCCACAGCAATAGGTCATCTCGTCCTCGAGCTCACAGGTCTGACAGGAATTGTGCCGGCGCGGCAGCGCCGATCGGCCGCGGGACACTAGCCCATCCGCGCCGGCCGTCCAGCCCCCGAAGGGCGGAGGTTATTGCGACTGAAACTGCCGGCCGGCCTGATCGACTTTGACCGACACCGTCAGGGTCTCGACGCCGCCGCCGTAGCGGGTGCCGCGCACCGGCGCGGCGCCGAGATAGTCGAGCCCGATCGCGACGCGGGCGTGGGCGTCGGTGGTGCAGATGCCGTTGGCCGGATCGAACCCGACCCAGCCGAGTCCCGGCACATGGGCTTCGGCCCAGGCGTGGCCGGCGGGCTGATGCACCACGCCGTCGGCGCGCAGAAAATGCCCGGATACGAACCGCGCCGGCACGCCGCCGGCACGGGCGCAGGCGATGAACACATGTGCGTAATCCTGGCACACGCCACGGCGCAGCGCGAAGGATTCGGCCGCCGTGGTGCCTGAATGCGTGGGATCGTCGTCGAAGGTGATGTGCTTGTTGATCGCGGTCATCAGCGCATGCAGGAACGCGATGGTGTCGCCGCTGCCGTCGCCGCGCAGTTCGCGCGCCAGCGCCAGCATCGGCGGGGCCAGCTCGGTCAGCTCGGTCGAGCGCAGGAACAGTTGCGGCGGAAACCGTTCGTCGGTGCCCCTCAGCACGCCGCCGGTGTCGGAGGTCTCGATCAACCCTTCGGCGGTGATGGTGAGATCCTCGGTGGTGCCGACTGTCAGAACATGGGTGACGTTGCCGAAGGCATCGTAATGCATGTCGAGGCGGGTGTCGGAGGAGATGTCGATCTGCCAGTCGGCGACGTATTGGCCGTCGTGGCTGCCCGGCGTCATCCGCAGCACCTGGATCACCCCGGTGGCGGGCGGCTCGTAGCGGTAGTTGGTCGTGTGGGTGATGCGCAGGCGCATGGCGTCGGCAGTCCGGTTACGGCGGCGGCCAGAGCGCGCGCCTGTGCTCGATCAGATAAGATACTGCTTGGCGACGATTTCGCCGAGCCTGCTGTTGTCGGCGATGAATTCCTGAATGAATTCGTGGACGCCGCGCTGGAAGATGTCTTCCATGTTGGAGTGCTCCAGCCGGTTGCGGACGGCGCGGGCGTGGCGCTGCGCCGGCCCCTGGCGGCCGTAGGCGACGCCGATCTGGTCGAGGTTGCGGACCAGATTGCCGTAGCACGACGCCAGCGAGCGCGGCAGGCTGTCGTTGAGGATCAACAGGTCCGCGATCAGCCACGGCTTCAGGGTCTCGCGATACACCCAGTGATAGGCGGTCAGCGCCGACACCGAGCGCAGGATCGACGACCACTGATAGTAGTCGAGCGGGCCGCCGACGTGCTCCTCCTCGGGGAGCAGCAGGTGATATTTGACGTCGAGAATCCGCGCGGTGTTGTCGGCGCGCTCCAGATGCACGCCGAGCCGCGAGAACCAGTAGGCATCGTTGCGCAGCATGGTGCGATAGGCCGAGCCGTCGAACCGTAGCGAGGTCTCCTGCACGAAGCGCAGGAACTGGGTCAGTTGCTCGCGGGACTTGGCGCTCTTGCTCCAGTTCTCCTGCAATTCGATCCAGGCCGAATTGATGGTGTCCCACATCACCCCGGTGAGCGCGGTGCGCACCGAGCGCGCGTTGAGCCGCGCCGCCTCGATGCAATTGCGAATCGAGGAGGGGTTCGATGCGGACATCGACAGGAATTCGACGACGTTGGTCTCGTTGGCCTCGTCGTATTGCGCATAGAAGCTGGCGCTGACGCCGGCAGTGAGCAGCGCCGAATCCCATTCGTTGCCCTGGCCCGAATAGGTGTTGGGCAGCGCTGTGACGCGCAGCGTCGCCTCGATGGTCCGCGCCAGATATTCGGCGCGCTCGACGTAACGGGACAGCCAGAACAGGTTTTCAGCAGTGCGGGACAGCATGGCGGCTTCTTCTCCCTCCCCCCTTGCGGGGGAGGGGCGGGGTGGGGGGTGACACGAGGTGAGGCTTCCGTTGTGGACCGCTGCCAAGTAGCCGCACGCACAAACCCTCATGGTGAGGAGCCCGCCGGGACGGCGGGCGTCTCGAACCATGAGGTGTGTGGCGCCGATCCTTCGAGACGCGCGCCGATGGCGCGCTCCTCAGGATGAGGGCAGTGTTCGTGGATGCAAGCGAAGCGAACCTACTCATCCAGCACCCAGGTGTCCTTGGTGCCGCCGCCCTGGCTGGAGTTCACCACCAGCGAGCCGTCCTGGAGCGCGACGCGGGTCAGGCCGCCTGGCACCACGGTGATACGGTCGCGGCCGGTGAGCACGAATGGGCGAAGGTCGACGTGGCGGGGGGCCAGGCCGGATTCGGTGCAGGTGGGGCAGGTGGAGAGCGCGAGCGTCGGTTGGGCGATGAAGCCGTCCGGCTCGCGCTTCAGCTTCTCGCGGAACGCCTCGATCGTCGCCTTGGTGGCGGTGGGGCCGATCAGCATGCCGTAGCCGCCGGAACCGTGGACTTCCTTGACCACCAGCTCTGACAGATGGTCGAGCACGTAGGCCAGGTCGCTCGGCTCGCGGCACCGCCAGGTTGGAACGTTCTTCAGGATCGGCTCTTCGCCCAGATAAAACTTCACGATGTCAGGCATGTAGCTGTACACTGCCTTGTCGTCGGCGATACCGGTGCCGACCGCATTGGCCAGCGTGACGTTGCCGGCCCGATAGGCCGACATCAGCCCCGGCACGCCGAGCACCGAATCCGGCCGGAACGTCAACGGATCGATGAAGTCGTCGTCGACCCGGCGATAGATCACGTCGACCCGCTTCAGCCCTTCGGTGGTGCGCATGAACACCTCGTCGTTCTTGACGACGAGGTCGCGCCCCTCGACCAGCTCGATGCCGAGCTTGTCGGCCAGGAACGAGTGCTCGTAATAGGCCGAATTGAACACGCCGGGCGTCATCAGCGCCACCGTCGGTTCCGACGACGAATGTGCCGGCGCGACCGAGCGCAGCGCGGTCAACAGCTCGTCCGGATACCGCTCGACCGGCGCGATGCGATGCCGGGCGAACAGATCCGGAAACAGCCGCATCATGATCTCGCGGTTTTCCAGCATGTAGGAGACGCCCGACGGGGTGCGCGCATTGTCCTCCAGCACGTAGAAGTGCTCGTCGTCGACCCGGACGATGTCGATCCCGGCGATGTGGACATAGACGTCGTGCGGCACCGCCTGGCCGTTCATCTCCGGGCGGAACACCGGATTCTGGAAGATCAGGTCGTCCGGAATCAGGCCGGCGCGCAGGATGTCGCGGCCGTGATAGATGTCGCGCAGGAACATGTTGAGCGCGCGCACCCGCTGCTTCAGCCCCAGTTCCATCCGCGCCCATTCCTGTGCCGACAGAATGCGCGGGATGACGTCGAACGGGATCAGCCGCTCCTGCGCTTCGGCGTCGCCATACACCGCGAAGGTGATGCCGATGCGGCGAAACAGCAGCTCGGCTTCCTGGCGCCGATTGGTGAGGGCTTCGGGCGGCGTTTCGCCGAGCCAGCGGGACAATTCCTGATAGGCCGCGCGAACATCGCCGCCGAGGCCGTTCATTTCATCGAACGCAACTGCCATGAAACCAGTCTGATTCCCAAGGATGCTGCGTGAGAGTGCAGCATGGAACACAGCAGTAGCAAGGGGCGGGCCAGCACGATATGGAAGGAGTGGACGGTTTTTGACCGCGGGTTCACAATGTTGCCCGCAAATCGGGCGGTGTGCTGCTCAAATCAGCGGCAAACGCCCCCGAGGCAGCGCCGTCGCCGGCACGTAGCAGCGGGGAAACGGAAGCATTCATGAGCGAGATCGTTACGGCGGGTATCCTGGTGATTGGCGACGAGATTCTGTCCGGCCGGACCAAGGACAAGAACATCGGTTTCATCGCCGAATACCTGACCAACATTGCGATCGATTTGCGCGAGGTGCGGGTGGTCGCCGACGACGAGGACGCGATCATTGAGGCGCTGGATGCGCTGCGGTGCCGCTACACCTACGTCTTCACCACCGGCGGGATCGGTCCGACCCATGACGACATCACTGCCGACTGCGTCGCCAAGGCTTTCGGGGTCGGGATCGACTGTCACCCCGAGGTGGTGGCCCGATTCCGCGAGCGATTTTCAGAAGCTGAACTCAACGAGGCGCGGCTGCGGATGGCACGGATCCCGGATGGTGCCGAGCTGATCCAGAGCGCGACGATCATTGCGCCGGGCTTCAAGATCGGAAATGTCATCGTGATGGCTGGCGTGCCATCAATCATGCAGGCGATGATGGATATCGTCGCACCGCGGCTGAAGTCCGGCGTCAGGATGCTGTCGGAAACGGTGAAGGCCAACGCCCGCGAGGGCGACATCGGCGGCCCGCTGCGTGAGATTGCCGCCGCGCATCCGGACACCATGATCGGCAGCTATCCGTTCCTCGACGAGGAGCGCAAGCCGAACACCAATCTGGTGGTGCGTTCGCGCGATCCGGAAAAGCTGCAGCAGGCGATGACCGCCGTGAAGCAGATGCTGGCGGAGCTGCAGGCCGCGAAGTGAACCAAGACAAGTCGTTCCCGTGATTGCGAGGAGCGTTGAGGAAGCCATCCAGAGGCGGGTGCCCCGTGCTCTGGATCGCTTCGCGGAGCCTGTGCCCCGACGGCGCAAAGCGCCGTTCCGGGTGCTCGCATGACGGAATAGTCGGAGTGAATGGATGACGCAGAGCGAACCGACCGAGCAGAAGCGGGCAGGGCGTCCGTTCCCGGTGTCATGGGATCAGTTTCACCGCGATTGCCGGGCGCTGAGCTGGCGGCTCAACGAGCTCGGACCGTTTCATGCGGTAATCGCCATCACCCGTGGCGGTCTGGTGCCGGCGGCGATCGTGGCGCGCGAACTCGGCCTGCGGGTGATCGACACGGTGTGCATCGCCAGCTACGAGCACGACAAGCAGGGCGAACTGCAGGTGCTCAAGGGGGTGTCGGATCAGACCGCAGCGCTCGGCGGCGGCACCGGCAAGGGCCTGCTGATCATCGACGACCTGGTCGACACCGGCAAGACCGGCCGGATGGTGCGGTCGCTGCTGCCCGACGCGCATTTCGCCGCCGTCTATGCCAAGCCGAAGGGGCGGCCGTTGGTCGATACCTTCATCACCGAAGTGTCGCAGGACACCTGGATCTTCTTCCCCTGGGACACCGGCCTCAGCTTCCAGCCGCCGCTGAAGGATGGGGCGGCGTAGGGGCGCTAGTCAAAGGGGAGCGGAAGCGTTTCGTCCCAGGCGATGACTGTAATTGCAACGGGTTCGCCCGTTTGATCTTTTCGTCTAAGCGCTCGCACTGCTGCTTCATATGAATCATGGAAGGTCGCGCTTGGATATCGGATGCCATCATTCTTACTTTTGAATACGATCACGTATTTGCAATCCATTTATCTCTCCTGTTCAAAGAAATAATCGAGCCAGTGAATGAGAGCACCGTTACACGAATTATGCAAATGACCAGCAGCTATCGCAGTTATAATCATTTTCAATCAAGATGCCGCTGCAGAACCGCGTGACGCCGTTCGGTGACATTGTCGCGGTGGCGAGCCGCGGGCTGTTCACCGGCAATCGCGGCATCATTCACGACCCGGCGACCAGGACGCTGCTGAAGCGGCGGTGGTCGAGCCCGGCGTGGATCACATGTACTTGCGACTTCCGCGGCCGCCGCCGCGACGTGATGGCGACGCGGAGCTGGACCGAGCTGTTCTTTCTCGACGAGGCCACCGCGCTCGCGGCCGGGCATCGGCCTTGCTACTACTGCCGCCGCACCGACGCGAATGCCTTCGCCGCCGCCTGGGCGCGCGGCAACGGGCTCGAGCAAGTCAGCGCCAGACAGATCGACGCCACATTGCATCGCGAACGGCTCGACCGCCGCGCCAAGCGGCTGCATCCGCTGCCGTGTCCGATCGGTGAGTTGCCGGATGGAGCGATGGTCGCGGACGCAAAGCGCGACGATGCCGGCGGCCGCGATCTTGCGTTTGCGGGCACTGCTTATCTTTCCACCCGGGGCGGGTTTCTGCGGTGGTCGTTTGAGGGTTATCAGCCGGCCGAAGTGGTGGTGATCGACGGCTTGCAGGATCGTCTCGTCCTGCTCACGCCACCATCGACGCTAAGGGCTCTCGAAGCCGGGTATCAACCCGCACTGCATCCGACCGCAGGCACAACCTAACCCCGTCATTCCGGGGCGCTCGCGCAGCGAGCGAGCCCGGAATCTCGACGTGAGTGAAGCGCTGTGCTCGTAACTACTCGATTCCGGGTTCGCCGCTGTGCGGCGCCCCGGAATGACGGGGAGAGGTTGGTGACGAACGAGAGGCTGGCGGTGAAACGGCACTCGCGTCCGATTACTTGAACCGCTGCCGCACTAGCACTGCCCCGCTTACTTGAACCGCTCCCGCGCCAGTTCGGCGCCCTTGCCGAGCGCGGCGAGCTTGGCTTCGGCAATGTCGCGGCGCATCGGGGCCATGCCGCAATTGGTGGTGGCGACGATGTTGCTCTTCGGCACGTAGCGCATCACCGCCTCGATGGTTTCGCAGACATCGTCCGCCGTTTCGACCTCGTCGCTGGCGACGTCGATGACGCCGGCCTGCACGATCTTGCCCTTGAGCAGCGACAACAGTTCCAGCGGCACTTTCGAATTGCGGCACTCGACCGCGACCTGCTGGATTGCGCTCTTGTCGATCGCCGGGAAGATGTCCTCGTATTGCCGCCACTCGGCGCCGAGCGTTTCCTTCCAATCGGTGTTGGCCTTGATGCCATAGCCGTAGCAGATGTGGACGGCGGTGGCGCAGGTGAGGCCCTCGGCGGCGCGTTCCAGCGCCTTGACGCCCCAGTCGGCGGCTTCGCTCATGTAGACATTGAATGCCGGCTCGTCGAACTGGATCATGTCGATGCCGTCGGCGGCGAGCGCCTTGGCTTCCTCGTTCAAGAGCTCGGCGAAGGCGAACGCCATCTTGACTCGGTCGCCGTAGTAGCGGTCCGCAATGGTGTCGATGATCGTCATCGGGCCGGGCAGGGTGAACTTGATCTTGTGCGTGCTATGCGCTCGCGCGATCTGTCCTTCGAAGCCGTGAACGCGGCCTTTCAGCCGCAGCGGCGCCACCACCTGTGGCACCATCGCTTTGTAGCGGTCGTTGCGGATGCCCATCTCGACCTTGTGGGCGAAATCGATGCCCTCGACGGCTTCCAGGAAGCCGTGCACGAAGTGCTGCCGCGCCTGCTCGCCTTCGGTGACGATGTCGACGCCGTAATCCTCCTGCAGCTTCAGCGCCAGGATGGTGGCGTCGCGCTTGGCGCGGACCAACTCGTCGCCGCTCGACTTCCACGGTGCCCACAGCTTGTTGGGCTCGGCGAGCCATTCCGGCTTCGGCAACGAGCCGGCGATCGTGGTCGGAAACAGCATCGTTCGCTCCCTTGTGGCGTGGTTGGAAGCCTCTGTGCCATGTTCGCGGCGGGGCGTACAGCAGCGCGAGACCGAGGTGACAAGCCGGCCGAAGCCGGGCTAGGATCGGCGCAAACCCGTCAAGAGGACGCCCCATGATCGATCTGTATTACGCGCCGACGCCGAACGGCTGGAAGATCTCGATCATGCTCGAAGAGTGCGGCCTGCCTTACAAGGTGGTGCCGATGCAGCTCGGCCGAGGCGATCAGCACCAGCCGGAATTTCTGGCGCTCAGCCCCAACGGACGGATGCCGGCGATCGTCGATCATGCGCCGATGGGCGGCGGCGCGCCGCTGTCGGTGTTCGAGAGCGGGGCGATCCTGATCTATCTGGCGGAAAAATCCGGCCAGTTGATGCCGGCCGAGACGCGGGCGCGTTTCGAGGTGATGCAGTGGCTGATGTGGCAGATGGCCGGGCTCGGGCCGATGCTCGGCCAGAACGGCCATTTTCTGCTGTATGCGCCGGAGAAGATCCCTTACGCGATCGACCGCTACAGCCGCGAAGCGAAGCGGCTGTACGGCGTGCTGGATCGCCGGCTGGCCGACCGCGATCACATTGCGGGCGACTACTCGATCGCCGACATCGCCTGCTTTCCCTGGATCATGACCCACAAGGCGCAGGGGCTTTCGCTGGACGACTATCCGAACCTGAAGCGCTGGTACGCGGCGCTGCGCACTCGGCCCAAGCTGCAGGCCGGTCTCGCCCTCGGCAAGGAGGACAAGAAGCCGATGGACGAGCAGGCCCGCAAGCTGCTGTTCGGCGTCGACAAGCCAGCGCACGCCGACGCGCAGGCGCAGAGCGCGCAGCAGCAGTGAGGGGCCAGCTTCACAGCTTCCGCGTCCGTCATTCCGGGGCGCGCCGCAGGCGCGAACCCGGAATCCCGAGATGTTCTGAACCACTGGATTCTGGGGTCGCTCGCGGGCTGATGCGAGCGCCCCGGAATGACGAGATCAGTTTGAACGACGAACAATAATCAACAACAACGGAGGAAATCCCGATGCTCGAATTCTTCTTCGATTGCTCCAGTCCCTGGACCTATCTCGCCTTCCACAACATCCAGCCGCTGGCGAAAGAGATGGGCGAGGAGATCTCCTGGCGGCCGATCCTGGTCGGCGGCATCTTCAACTCGGTCAATCCGAGCGTGTACGAATCGCGCAAGACGCCGGTGCCGCTGAAGGCGCGCTACATGGTCAAGGACCTGTCGGATTGGGCGCGCTCGGCGGGCCTTCCGATCAAGATGCCGCCCAGCGTGTTTCCGGTGAACAGCGTCAAGGCGATGCGCGGCTGTCTGTGGCTGCTGCGCGACAAGCCCGACGCGATGGTGCCGTTCGCGACCGCGGTGTTCGAAGCCTATTGGGGCGACGACCAGGACATCTCCAAGGACGAGGTGCTGAGCGCGATCTGCACCCGGTGCGGCCTCGACCCGAAGGCGTTGTTCGCCGGAATCGCCGAGCAGAGCATCAAGGACCAGCTCAAGGACAACACCGACGAGGTGATGGCGCGCGGCGGCTTCGGCTCGCCGACGATCTTTGTGGACAAGACCGACATGTATTTCGGCAACGACCGGCTGCCGCTGGTGCGCGAAGCGCTGGCGCGGCGCAAGGCGGGTGCCGCCTGATGCCGAAGGCTGTGGTGTGCCGCGAACTCGGCCCTCCCGAGTCGCTGCGGCTTGAAGAGATCGACCGCAAGGCGTTGAAGCCGGGCGAGGTGCGGGTCGCGATCCGCGCCGCCGGTATCAACTTCCCCGACATCCTGATGTGCGCCGGCGAGTATCAGCTCAAGCCGGAGCTGCCGTTCATTCCCGGCATGGAAGCGGCCGGCGAGATCATCGAACTCGGCGCTGATGTTGCAAACGTGAAGCTCGGCGATCGCGTCATCGTCAAGCTGCGGTTCGGCGCTTATGCCGAAGAGGTGGTGGCCGCGGCCTCACAGCTCACGCCGGCGCCGGCGAATTTCGACTTCGCCGAAGCTGCGACTTATCTGGCCGGCCACGGCACCGCCTGGCACGGGCTGGTCGAACGCGGCCAGCTTCAGCCGGGCGAAGTGCTGCTGGTGCACGGCGGCGGCGGCGGCGTCGGGCTCGCGGCGGTCGAGGTCGGCAAATATCTCGGCGCATGCGTGATCGCCGCGGCGTCGAGCGAAGAGAAGCTCGCGGTGGCGCGGCAGCGCGGCGCGGACCACGGCATCCTGTATGGTGCCGAGCCGTTCCGGGATGCGGTCAAGCGCATCACCGACGGCCGCGGCGCCGACGTGGTGTTCGATCCGGTCGGCGGCCAGATCTTCGAAGACAGCGTGCGCTGTATCAATTGGGGCGCGCGGCTGCTGGTGGTGGGCTTCACCGGCGGCATCGGGCTCGCTCGCACCAACCTGATCCTGATGAAGGGCGCAAGCGTGATCGGCGTCCGCGCCGGCGAGGCGGTGCGGCGTGATCCGGCGCGCGGCGAGCAGCGCACCGCCAAGCTGCTCGAACTCGCCGCCACGGGCGTGCTGCGGCCGAACATCTCGCATCGCGTGCCGCTGACCGAATGGGCGCGCGGCATGCGGCTGCTGATCGACCGCAAGGCGATCGGCCGGGTCGCGCTGCTCCCGTAACGCGGAATTTTCGGCGCCCGCGGCGAGCGAAGATTTCGCTTGGCGCGGGTTTCGCGATGTGGAATGTGCAGCGCGAAACAACGAGGTTGGAATGACCACTGAACTGGAACTCGACGCCTATATGAAGCTGGTCGGCACCGAGATCGGGGTGTCGGAATGGCACGTGGTCGATCAGAAGCGGATCGATCAGTTCGCCGACTGCACCGAGGATTGGCAGTTCATCCACGTCGATCCCGTGCGCGCCGCGCGCGAGACGCCGTTCGGCACCACCATCGCCCACGGCTTCCTGACGCTGTCGATGCTGAGCGTGTTCTCCTACGAGGCGATGCCGCGCATCAAGGGCGTCACCATGGGCGTCAATTACGGCTTCGACCGGCTGCGCTTCATTTCGCCGGTGAAGGCGGGCTCGCGCGTGCGCGGCCGTTTCATGCTGGCTGAAGCCACTATGCGCAAGCCGGGCGAATTGTTGTCGCGTACCAGCGTCAACGTCGAAATCGAGGGCGAGAAGCGCTCGGCCCTCGTGGCTGACTGGCTCGGCCTGATCTACTTCGAACAATAATCCGGGGAAACAACACACATGGCTATCAGGTTCGACGGACGCGTCGCCATCGTCACCGGCGCGGGCAATGGTCTCGGCCGCGCGCATGCGCTGGGTCTCGCGGCGCTCGGCGCCAAGGTGGTGGTGAACGATTTCGGCGGTGCGCGCGACGGCACCGGCGGCTCGATGACCGCGGCCGAGACCGTGGTCGAAGAGATCAGGAAGGCCGGCGGCACCGCGATGGCCGACGGCGCCGACGTGTCGAACTACGAGCAGGTCCAGGCGATGGTCGCCAAGGCGACCAAGGAGTGGGGCAGCGTCGATCTTCTGGTCGCCAACGCCGGCATCCTGCGCGACAAGTCGTTCGGCAAGATGGAGCTCAGCGACTTCCAGAAGGTGATCGACGTGCATCTCGCCGGCACGTTCTACTGCTGCAAGGCGGTGTGGGACGGCATGAAGGAGCGCAACTACGGCCGCATCGTGCTGACCACCTCGTCGTCGGGCATGTTCGGCAATTTCGGCCAGGCCAACTACGGTGCCGCGAAGGCCGGCATCGTCGGTTTGATGAACGTGCTGGCGCAGGAAGGCCGCAAGACCGACATCCGTGTCAACACCGTGTCGCCGACCGCCGCGACCCGCATGACCGAAGAGCTGCTGCCGCCGCAGGCGCTGGCCCTGATGAAGCCGGAGGCGATCACCCCCGCGGTGCTGTTCCTGCTCAGCGACAACGCGCCGACCCGCACCACGCTCGGCGCCGGCGCCGGCTCGTTCGCGCAGATCAAGATCATCGAGACCGAAGGCATCAACCTGCCCGAGGAGGAGTGGACCCCCGACGCGATCGCCGCCCACTTCGCCGAGATCAGCGACGACTCCAAGGCTCAGGCGCTCGAAGGCGCGTTCCAGCAGACGCAGAAATACGTCGCGCAGGCCGCCGCAAGGCTCGGCATCAAGATGTAAGGCGGTCGTCATTCCGGGGCGCGCCGAAGGCGCGAACCGGAATCTCAGAGTCGCAGAACTTGTCGAGGTTCCGGGTTCGCTCGCTGGCGCGAGCGCCCCGGAACGACGTGCTTGGGGCGAAGCGTCTCCACGAGTCATTCCGGGGCACGCCGAAGGCGTGAACCCGGAATCTCTCAGTCGCAGCGAGGTTCCGGGTTCGCTCGCTGACGCGAGCGCCCCGGAACGACGTGGTTGGGGTGAAGCCTCTCCACGAGTCATTCCGGGGCACGCCGAAGGCGTGAACCCGGAATCTCTGCGCCTGTCCGGGTTGGTGTATAAGCGCCGGATGATTTCCACCGGACCCAGCCGTCGTGGCTGACATCATCGACATCGACGCCGCCGTGATCGGCGCCGGCCCGGCCGGGCTGATGGCGGCCGAGCAATTGGCGCAGGCGGGCGCGCGCGTCACCGTGTTCGACGGCATGGGCGCGCCGGCGCGGAAGTTTCTGCTGGCCGGGCGCGGCGGCCTCAATCTGACGCACAGCGAAGCGATGCCGGACTTCCTGACGCGCTACGGCGCGGCGCAGGCGTGGCTGACCCCGGCGATCGAGGCGTTCGGGCCGCAGCAACTGCGTGCCTGGGCCGACGAGCTCGGACAGCCCACCTTCGTCGGCTCCAGCGGCCGGGTGTTTCCGGTCGCGATGAAGGCCTCGCCGCTGCTGCGCGCCTGGCTACGTCGGCTCGATGCGTTGGGCGTGCAGCTTCGCCTGAGGCATCGCTGGACCGGCTGGGACGGCGACGGACGGCTGTCGTTCGACACGCCGGAAGGCCCGCGACGCTTTGCGGCGGGGGCAACGGTACTGGCGCTCGGCGGCGCGAGCTGGCCGCGGCTCGGCTCGGATGGGAGCTGGAGCGATCTGCTCGCCGCGGAGGGCATCACGATCGCACCGCTCCAGCCGGCGAATTGCGGCTTCGTCGCGCAGTGGTCCGCGCTATTCGCGGACAAGTATCAGGGCGCGCCGCTGAAGAATGTGGCGCTGTCGTTCGGCACACGCACCGTGCGCGGCGAGGCGGTGATCACGCGCGACGGCATCGAAGGCGGTGCGATCTACGCGATTTCAGCGGCTCTGCGTGATGCGGTCCTGGCGGAGGGCGAAGCGAGGTTGTCGATCGCGCTGCGCCCTGATCTCCCAGCGGGTGATCTCGCCGCGCGATTGGCGAAGCCGAAGGGTAAGCAGTCGCTGTCGACGTATTTGCGCAAGGCCGCGGGGCTGTCGCAGGCGGGCATCGGCCTGCTGCAGGAGGCCGCGCATGGATCGGGCGTTGCGCTTGCGACCCTGTCCGCCGATCGCCTCGCCGCGCTGATCAACGCCGTGCCGGTGCGTCTGGTCGGCACCGCGCCGATCGCCAGGGCGATCTCGACCGCCGGCGGCATCGCGTGGGGCGAGATCGATGCGGACTACATGCTGCGCAAACTGCCCGGCGTGTTCGCCGCCGGCGAAATG
The DNA here is from genome assembly GCF_007005445.1 of Rhodopseudomonas palustris. Lineage (NCBI taxonomy): Bacteria > Pseudomonadati > Pseudomonadota > Alphaproteobacteria > Hyphomicrobiales > Nitrobacteraceae > Rhodopseudomonas > Rhodopseudomonas palustris. Next base: position 1,498,002 of record NZ_CP041387.1, read on the forward strand.
CTCGACTGGGAAGCGCCGACCGGCGGCTATCTGCTCACCGCCTGCTTTGCGACGGGGTGGGCGGCTGGGCAGGGCGCGGCGAAATATCTGGGGTGATAACGCGAACGGCGGCGCGGTGGTTCGCGGGCGAACAGGTCGTCTCGTCATTGCGAGCCAAGCGAACCAATCCAACTCAGTGCTCGGGGTGGATGTTTCGTCGCTTCACTCCTCGCGATGACGGGAGTTTGTCGTCATTCCGGGGCGCCGCGCAGCGGCGAACCCGGAATCTCTCTTGGTGACAACATCGAGGTTCCGGGTTCGCGCTTCGCGCACCCCGGAACGACGAGGTGATGCTACGCGCTTTCGATCTCTTCGCGCAGCATTTCCAGTTCGAGCCAGCGGTGCTCTGCCGCCTGATGCTCGTCGTGGGCCTTGGCCATCGCGGCGGAGATCTTGTCGAATTTGGCGCGGTCCTTGGCGTAGAGCTGCGGATCGTCGAGTTGCTTCTGCAGGTTCGCGATCTCGGCTTCCAGCTTGGCGATGGTCTTGGGCAGCGTTTCCAGCGCGTGCTTTTCGTTGAAGCTGAGCTTGCGCTTCGGCGCCGGCGCCGCGGCGGGCGAGGGCGCGGCCTTTGCAGCGGCCGGCTCGGGCGCCGCGGCCTTGGCCGGCTGCCGCGTCAGATCGGCGCCGCGCTGCGCCAGCATGTCGGAATAGCCGCCGGCATATTCGATCCATTTGCCGTCGCCGTCCGGCGCGATCACCGAGGTGACGACGCGGTCGAGGAAGTCGCGGTCGTGGCTGATCAGGATCACGGTGCCGTCGTAATCGCCGAGCATCTCCTCGAGCACGTCGAGGGTTTCGAGGTCGAGGTCGTTGGTCGGCTCGTCGAGCACCAACAGGTTCGACGGTTTCGCCAGCGAGCGCGCCAGCATCAGCCGGCCGCGCTCACCGCCCGACAGCGCCTCCAGCGGCGTGCGCGCCTGCTCCTGGGTGAACAGGAAGTCCTTCATGTAGCCGATGACGTGGCGCGGTTTGCCGCCGACCATCACCTGGTCGCCGCGGCCGCCGGTCAGCGCGTCGGACAACGTCGTTTTCGGGTCGAGGCTGTCGCGGCTCTGGTCGAGCGTGGCGATTTCGAGATTGGTGCCGAGCCGGATGCTGCCGCTGTCGGGCGCGATCGCGCCGGTCAGCAGGCTGATCAGCGTGGTCTTGCCGGCGCCGTTCGGGCCGACGATGCCGATGCGGTCGCCGCGATTGATCCGGATCGAGAAACCGTCGACGATCGGGCGGTCGCCCCACGCCTTGCTGATCGCCTTGGCCTCGATCACCAGCTTGCCGGATTTGTCGGCTTCGGCCGCGGCGAGCGACGCAGCACCCGTGGGCCCGCGATAGTCGCGGCGCTGGGCGCGCAGTTCGTGCAGGCCGGCGAGCCGCTTGACGTTGCGCTTGCGGCGGCCGGAGACGCCGTAGCGCAGCCAGTGCTCCTCCATCACGATCTTGCGGTCGAGCTTGTGCTGATCCCGCTCTTCCTCGGCCAGCACGTCGTCGCGCCAGCTTTCGAATTGCGAGAAGCCGCGGTCGATCTGGCGGATCACGCCGCGGTCGAGCCAGGCGGTGGCGCGCGACAGATTGCTGAGGAAGCGGCGATCGTGGCTGATCATCACGATCGCGCTTCTGCGCTGGGCGAGGTCGTTTTCCAGCCATTCGATCGTGGTCAGGTCGAGATGGTTGGTCGGTTCGTCGAGCAGCAGGATGTCGGGATCGGGCGCCAGAATCCGCGCCAGCGCCGCGCGCCGGGCCTCGCCGCCGGACAGATGGGCGGGGTCCTCGTCGCCGTGCAGGCCGAGTTGTTCCAGCAAGTACGCGGCCTGATAGTGTTCGTCGCCCGGCGCGAGGCCGGCCTCGACGTAAGCCAGCGTGGTGGCGAAGCCGGCGAAGTCCGGCTCCTGCGGCAGATAGCGCACGGTGGCGCCGGGCTGCACGAAGCGACTGCCGCGATCGGGCTCGATCAGCCCGGCGACGATCTTCAAAAGCGTCGATTTGCCGGAGCCGTTGCGGCCGATCAGGCACAGCCGGTCGCCGGCCGAGACGGCGAGTTCGACGCCGTCGAACAGCGCGGCGCCGCCGAAGGTCAGCGCGATGTCTTTCAGTTGAATCAGCGGCGGGGCCATGGTCGGTCCATCAGGTCGGGGCGGCGCGGCGGCGTGCGATCCGGCGGATCGCGCTGTCGAGCGCCGAAAGAAAGGTGGAGCGGTCGCGCGGCGAGAACGCGCGCGGGCCGCCGGTGATCTCGCCGGTCGAGCGCAGATCGGTCATCAGATTGCGCACCGCCAGCGTCATGCCGATCGACTGTTCGGAGAACGGCTTGCCGTTCGGTGCCAGCACCTCGGCGCCGGCCTTGACGCAGCGGCTCGCCAGCGGAACGTCGGCGGTGACCACGATATCGCCCGGTTTGACCCGCTCCGCAATCCAGTCGTCGGCCGCGTCCATCCCGGAACCGGCGGCGACGCGCTCAATCAGCGGATGCTGCGGCACCCGGATGAAGCCGCCCGCCACCACCGTCACCGGAACATGGTGACGCTCGGCCACTTTGTACACCTCGTCCTTCACCGGACAGGCGTCGGCGTCGACATAGATGCGGGTGAGGGCGTCGGTCATCGGGCGGTGTGCGGTCCTTCGGCGTCGGCCTTGCGTTGCCGGCGCAGTGGCGTAGCATCGCCGGCAACGATCGCCAACAAGATCGGGCAACCGGGAGACACCATGGCCGCACCGCTTGCGCCCTGGCGCGTCAGCGCCTTCAACACCGCCAAACAATCCGAAAACAAGATGCACGACGACACCGTGGCCCGCCGCTTCGGCTTTTCCGGCGGCCTGGTGCCCGGGGTCGAGGTGATGGCCTACATGATGCATCTGCCCGTCGCGCGCTGGGGCCGCGACTTTTTGGAGCGTGGGCTGATCGAGGCGCGGTTCGTGAGGCCGGTGTACGACGGCGAGACCGCCACGGTGACGGGCGAGGAGCAGGGCGAGGCTGTGACGCTCGCCGTCGAAAGCCGCGGCGAGCTGTGCGCCACCGGCACGGCATCGCTGCCGGCGCGGGCGCCGGCAGTCGATCTGTCCGCCTATCCGGAGACAGCAGCGGCGGCGAACCGGCCGCCGGTGGATACGTCGTCGTTTCCGCTCGGGCAATGGCTCGGCACCGCGCCGGTGAGCTGGGGCGGGGCGAAGCTGCGCGACTATCTCGACGAGATCCGCGAAACCGACCCGATCTATCAGGCAACCGATCTGATCCATCCCGGCACGCTGCAGCGGATCATGAACCGCGTGCTGGTCGACAATGTCGTGCTCGGGCCGTGGATTCACGTTGGCTCGAAGATGCAGTTGCTCGCCGCCGCGCGCGGTGACGACGTGCTCGCCGCGCGGGCCAGGGTGGTGGCGAACTACGACAAGAAGGGCCACCGCTTCGCCGAGTTCGACGCGCTGATCGTCGCGAACGGCGATCGGCCGGTGGCGCACTGTCATCACGTCGCGATCTTCGCACCGCGGCAGCAGGCGGCCGCATAGCAGGCACTTATTCCGCAAGACGGATGGCGAGCGACGTCATGCGACGTTCTGCCCCTCTCGCCTTGCGGGCGAGCGCAGCCAGAATGCTTGCCGACGATCACAGCAACCAGGAGGGCGGGGGCACATCAATTCATGCGCGGGAGCCGGCGATACGGCCGAACTGATAACAAATCAAAAAATCATTCCGGAGGAAACATGACACTCGTTCAACGGACGGCAGCGCTGCTGCTCGCCGCGCCGCTGCTGCTGGGCGCGCCCGCGTTCGCGCAGCAACAGGCGCCGCTCAAGATCGGCCTGCTCGGCGATTTCCAGTCGGTGTATTCCGACATCGGCGGCCAGGGCAACGTCGAAGCCGCCAAGATGGCGATCGAGGAGATGGGCGGCACGATGTTCGGCAAGCCGATCGAGTTCGTCTCGGCGGACGTGCAGAACAAGCCCGACATCGCCGCGTCGCTGGCGCGCAAATGGTACGAGAACGAAAACGTCGACATGATCGTCGATCTGCCGACCTCGGCCACCGCGCTCGCCGCGATGGAGATGAGCAAGAAGTTCGAGAAGATCATGATCGTCACCGACGCGGCGTCGTCGGACATCACCGGCAAATCGTGCTCGCCCTACACCGCGCACTGGACCTACGACACCTATTCGAACGCCCACACCGTCGGTTCGGCGATCGTCAAGAACGGCGGCGACACCTGGTTCTTCATCACCGCCGACTATCTGTTCGGACACTCGATCGAACGCGACACCGGCGAGGTGGTGAAGGCGGCCGGCGGCAAGATCCTCGGCAGCGCGCGGCATCCCTTGAACAACGCCGATTTCTCGTCGTTCCTGCTGCAGGCGCAATCGTCGAAGGCCAAGATCATCGGCATGGCCAATGGCGGCGGCGACACCATCAACACCATCAAGCAGGCTGCGGAATTCGGCATCGTCACCGGCGGCCAGAAGCTCGCCGGCATCGTGATGTTCATCTCCGACATTCACAGCCTGGGGCTGAAGATGGCCAACGGCCTGATCATCACCGAGGCTTACTACTGGGATCTCAACGACCGCACCCGCGCGTTCGGCAAGAAGTACTTCGAGCGGATGAAGCGGATGCCGACCATGAACCAGGCCGCGACCTACAGCGCCACGCTGCACTACCTCAAGGCGGTGAAAGCAGCCGGCACCAAGGACACCAAGACGGTGCTGGCGAAGATGCGCGAGATGCCGGTGCGCGACGCCTTCACCGACAACGGCTTCCTGCGCGAGGACGGCCGCATGGTGCACTCGATGTTCCTGTTCGAGGTCAAGAAGCCCGAGGAGTCGAAAGCGCCTTGGGACTACTACAAAGTCCTCGCCGAAGTCCCCGGCGACCAGGCCTTCCGCCCGCTGAAGGACGGCGGCTGCCCGCTGGTGAAGGGGCAGTAAGGCGAAGCCCGGGACCACGAAGAGCACCGTCATCCCTCGCGCATGCGGGGGATCCAGTATCCCAGGGCGAGGATGGTGAATCAGGGCGGATGCGGCTTGCGCTGCTCACCAGAATCTCGAGCGCTCTGGGATACTGGGTCGCCCGGACGAGCCGGGCGATGACGGGGGTGGACTACGCCGCCGTCTTCGCCTTCGCGTCATGGATCGCGCGCCACACCTTCTCGGGCGTCAGCGGCATGTCGAGGGTCGTCACACCGTAATCCTTCAGCGCGTCGAGCGCGGCGTTGACGATGGTGGCGAGCGAGCCGGCGCAGCCGGCTTCGCCGCAGCCCTTGGTGCCGAGCGGGTTGGTCTTGGCCGGCACCGGGTGATCGCCGACCGTCATCGGCGGGATGTCCTCGGCGCGTGGCAGCGCGTAGTCCTGCAGCGAGCCGGTGATCGGTTGGCCGTCGGCGTTGTACGAGACCTTCTCCATCAGCGCCTGGCCGATGCCTTGGGCGACGCCGCCATGGAGCTGACCGGCGACGATCATCGGATTGACCACGGTGCCGAAATCGTTGACCGCGGTGTAGCGCACCACGCGGGTGACCCCGGTGTCCGGATCGATCTCGACCTCGGCGACGTGGCAGCCGTTGGGGAAGGCGGAGGGGACGCCGTCGGTGGTGTGATCGACGTCGAGCGAGGCGGGCACGCCGTCCGGCAGCTCGGCGCCGCGCAGCCGCTGCGCCAGGTCCATGATGCCGATGCTGCGGTCGGTGCCGGCGACGGTGAAGCGGCCACCTTCGAACTCGATGTCGGCTTCGGCGGTCTCCAGCAGATGCGCCGCGGCGCTCTTGCCCTTGGCGATCACCTTCTGCGACGCCTCGACGATCGCCATGCCGCTGGCGGTTATCGAGCGCGATCCGCCGGTGCCGTTGCCGGTGTGGACGATATCGCTGTCGCCCTGTTCGAGCCGGATGCGTTCGAACGGCACGCCGAGAAACGCGCTGAGCACCTGGGCGAACGGCGTCGCATGACCCTGGCCGTAGTCGAGCGTGCCGGTGATCAGTCGCACCGTGCCGCCTTCTTCGAACACGATCTTGCCGAGTTCGGGGTTCGGCGGGGCCGTGACTTCCAGATACGAGCCGACCGCGATGCCGCGGAGCTTGCCCGCCTTGCGCGCGTCTTTCTTGCGTCTGGCGAAGCCGTCATAGTCCGACAGTTCCAGCGCCTGTGTGAACACGCCGGCGAAATCGCCGCTGTCGTAGGTGACGCCGGAGCAGGCGGTGAACGGCATCTGCGTCGGCTTGATGAAGTTGCGCTTGCGCAAAGTGAGGCGGTCGATCCCCATCTCGTCGGCGGCGCGATCGATCAGCCGCTCCAGGAAGTAATTGGCTTCGGGCCGGCCGGCGCCGCGATAGGCGCCCATCAGCGTGACGTTGGTGACGACGCATTTGATATCGACGCTGAGCAGCGGCGTCCGGTACACGCTGCCGATGTTCTTGCCGGTGTTGAGCGACAGCGGCAGCGGCGCGACGCCGGTGATCTGGGCGCCGAGATTGCCGGTGCCGGACAGCCGGATCGCGAGAAAACGGCCGCCGGCATCCAGCGCCAGTTCGGCGCGAATCTGTTGGCCGCGGCCCTGGCTGTCGGACAGGAAGCTGGTCGAGCGCTCGTCGGTCCATTTCACCGGGCGGCCGAGCGCCTTGGCGGCGTGCAGGATGCAGATGTACTCCGGATAGGAGATATTTTTCATTCCAAACGAGCCGCCGACCTGGCCGGTCAGCACCCGCACCTTGTCGGCCGGCACGCCGAGCAATTTGGCGAGCGTGTTGCGGTTGCCGGAAACGCCCTGGGTCGGCACCTGGATGGTGTAGCGGCCGTTCTGCTGATCGTAGGAGGCGAGCCCGACCCGCGGCTCCATCGGCACCGCGGCGACGCGGGTGTTCTCGATGTCCAGCGTGGTGACATGCGCGGCGGCGGCGAAGGCGGCGTGCACGGCTGCGGTGTCGCCGAAGTGATAGTCGAGCGCGACGTTGTTCTCGATGTGATCGTAGAGCTGCGGCGCGCCGGGCTGCATCGCGGCGTCCGCGTCGGTGACGGCCGGCAGCGGCTCGATGTCGAGTTCGACCGCTTCGGCGGCATCGCGCGCCTGTGCCAGCGTCTTGGCGACCACGCACGCGACCGGATCGCCGACGAAGCGCACCTTGTCGGTGGCCAGCGCGCCGTGATGGGTCTGCTTCAGCGGGGTGCCGTCGCGGCTCTTCAGCGGCAGGCCGGAGCTGAACGGCGCGTAGCCGGCCGCAGTGAGGTCGGCGCCGGTGTAGATCGCGCAGACACCCGGCAGCGCCTTGGCGGCCTCGGTGCCGATGCCGCGGATGATGCCGTGCGGGTGCGGGCTGCGCACCATCACGGCGTAGAACTGGCCCGGCAGGTTGCAGTCGTCGGTGTAGCGGCCCTTGCCGCGCAGCAGTGTTTCGTCCTCTTTGCGCCGGACCGGCTGGCCGACGCCGAATTTGTGCAGCGCGAGAGACGTGTCGAGCGACGCGTTGGCGGGGCGGTCCTGCATGAGGCTGAGTTCCGGCTTGAGAGGCGTGCGGGACGTGAAAAAGCCGCGTGAGGCGGCGTTTTTGCGCGGGGAATGTCAGTGCTGATAGTCCAAACGGATAACGCAGCCGCCGGCACGCCACAACGCACGAAACCGCATGCTTCGCCCGCAGGTGGGTTGCGCCGGGGCGGTGCGCTGCTAAACTTTCCGTGAATGATGATTTCGACGCCGGCCGTGCACGGCCGCGGAAAGACGAGTTTGATGGACGATGAAACGCGGCTTCGCCCGGGCTCGCTGCCGGGGGAGGAACCGCACGCGATCGTTGCGATCGCCGAGGAGGAGCACATCAGCGCGCCGCACGGCGACGGCGTTTACGCCGCGCTCGATCTCGGCACCAATAACTGCCGGCTGCTGATCGCGCGGCCGGCGGGCGACGGCTTTCGCGTGGTCGACTCGTTCTCGCGGATCATCCGGCTCGGCGAGGGCGTCGCCACCACCGGCCGGATCAGCGAGGCGGCGATCGGACGCGCAATCTCGGCTCTGGCGGTGTGCCGCGACAAGATCGACGCCCGCAAGGCCAAGCGGCAGCGCCTGATCGCCACCGAGGCCTGCCGCGCCGCCAGCAATGCCGACGAGTTTTGTGACAGGGTGGCGCAGGCCACCGGCATCCGTCTGGAGATCATCGATCGCGAGACCGAGGCGCGGCTCGCCGCGACCGGCTGCTCGCCGCTGCTCGATCCGAACGGACGCGGCGCGATCCTGTTCGATATCGGCGGCGGTTCCAGCGAGTTGGTGCGGATTGCACGTGATCCGGAGCGGCCGGACGTGCCGCCGCGAATTCAGGCGTGGATGTCGGTGCCGCTCGGCGTGGTGACGCTGGCCGAGGCGTTCGGCGGTAAGGTGGTGACGCCGGAGACCTACACGTCGATGGTCGCCGAGGTCGCCAAGCACGTCGCGCCGTTCGCCGCGCAGCACGGCGGCGATCTCGGCCGGATGCACCTGCTCGGCACCTCCGGCACGGTGACGACGCTGGCCGGGCTGTATCTCGACCTGATCCGCTACGACCGGCGGCGGGTCGACGGCATCTGGATGAGTGACGCCGAACTCAGCGCCACGGTCGATAAGCTGCGCAGCATGAGTTATCACGACCGTGCCCATAACCAGTGCATCGGTAACGAACGCGCCGATCTGGTGCTCGCCGGCTGCGCCATCCTCGATGCGGTCCGCGCGGCGTTTCCGCTGCCGCGGCTGCGTGTCGCCGATCGCGGTTTGCGCGAGGGCATGCTGGTCGAAATGATGCGCGAAGACGGCGTGCTCGGTCCGGTGTGATCGCACGACCGCGGCCGAGTAGCGGCGGCTCAGGCGGTGGTCAGCGCGTCGGCGATCAGCGACAGCGACACCAGCGCCAGCCAGAGCGAGGCGATCCGCTGCGTCAGCCGAAAACGATGATCGCCGCCGGCGCCGATCTGCGTCATGGTGCCGGCAAAGCCCCACAGAAGCGCCACCGCGCCGACCATCAGACAGAACATCATCAGATGGGCGGCGAAGTCGACCTCGTGCGGAGCCGGCAACAGCACCAGGCCGAAGATCAGCGCCTTCGGGTTTAGTAACGTTGTCAGATAGACCCGGCGCGCCGAAACCGCCCCGGTCGCGCCGGACGGATTCAGGTGCCACAGCCGCACCGCCAGCAGCATCACCCACGCAGCCGCGGCGACCTTCACGATCAGAGCTGCGGCCGGCAGCGCCGCCATCAGGTCGGCACCGAGATAGGCGATCGGCAGGATCGCCGTCAGATAGCCGAGCAGTTCCGCCGGCAGCAGCCGCGCGACGCGTCCGAGCCCGCCCTTTGCGCCGGCGAGGCCGATCAGGGTGTTGGTCGGGCCCGGAGCGAGCAGCAGCGCCAAAACGGCGGAAGTGAACGCGACAAACGACATGATCCCACCCTGTTGGACCACCGGGAGGTATTCTATGCAGCGGTCGATGTCTTGATCTTGATCAGCCGGCAAGGCCCCAAACCAGCGCGGCATCGTCGCAGGCCGATTCCGGGGGCCGTCGGGCGCCGGTTCCGTACTGGTTTTTCCGCGCCCGTCTGCTAAGCAGCGGCCTTATCCCTCGATCGCAAGCGAATCATGGCCAAGGACACCACCGGACGAATGCGCGTCACCGTCAAGAGCGGCGGGCGGATGAAGCTGTCGTCCAAGCTGTGGCTGGAGCGCCAGCTCAACGATCCTTACGTGGCGCAGGCCAAGCGCGACGGCTACCGCTCGCGCGCGGCCTACAAGCTGACCGAGATCGACGACAAGTTCCGGCTGCTCAAGCCCGGCATGGCGGTGGTCGACCTCGGCGCCGCGCCCGGCGGCTGGAGTCAGGTTGCGGCCAAGAAAGTCGGCGCCGCCGAGGGACGCGGCAAGGTGGTGGCGATCGATCTGCTGGAAATGGGCGAGGTGCCCGGCGTCACCTTCGCGCAGCTCGATTTTCTCGATCCCTCGGCGCCGGACCGGCTGCGCGACATGCTCGGCGGTGGCGCCGATCTGGTGATGAGCGACATGGCCGCCAACACCACCGGCCATCGCAAGACCGACCAGCTCCGCATCGTCGGCCTGGTCGAGACCGCGGCGATGTTCGCGGCCGAAGTGTTGAAGCCGGGCGGGGCGTTTCTCGCCAAGGTGTTCCAGAGCGGCGCCGATGCGGCGCTGATGGCCGAGCTGAAGCGCGACTATGCGGCGGTCAAGCACGTCAAGCCGGCGGCAAGCCGCAAGGACTCGTCCGAGCGCTATTTGCTGGCGACCGGATTTCGCGGCGGGGCGGCGCGTGATGTCGCGGCGGACGGCGAACCGGCGTGACGCCGTCTGTTTGGCGTCTCGTCTTGCGAGACTGCAACTTAGTCGCGGTTTAGATCGGCGAATTCATCTGGTTAATTGTTGGTAAAGGTAGCTTTCTACAGAGCGCTTCCCCGTCATTCCCATAGGCTTGTCGACATCCATCGGGCGAATCGGGGGACCAATGGAGATTCCTACGCCGATGTGCAGGGCCTGCGGCGTCGATCGGGAGCTGATCGAGATCGAGCACGCCAATGCGACGTTCGATGTGCCGCATTATCGCTGCCCGATCTGCAACGACGTGCTCCGCCTGGCGATCCGTCACGGCAACGGACCGGAACAGGATGAACAGTTCGGCTGAGGTCGCGGCAGGCGGAAGAGGGCGGTTCCGGTTCGATCACAGCCGCTGATCGCGCGCGTCCTGGGTCTCCTCCGACGCAGCCTTGGTGGCTGCCGAGGCGACACCCTTCTTGCTGGCGATCGCGATCGCCTTGCGGCCCGAGATCTCGTGGCCGGCGTCGTCCGGCATCTGCCAGAAGAAATACGCCGACAGCGCCGCCAGCACGGCCACCACGACGAAGGCCGGACTGAAGTCGGCCGCGCTCAGTTCGGTGACCTGGCGCAGCGCCATCGTGGTTTCCACCGAGAACGCGCCGATCGCGACGCCGGCGGAGATCGAGAGCTGCTGGCCGACGCTGACCAGCGTGGTCGCCCGGCTCATCTGCGCCTGCTCGACCTCCGCATAGGCCACGGTGTTGATGGCGGTGAATTGCAGCGAGCGGAAGAAGCCGCCGACTACCAGGATGATCATGATCAGCAGCAGCGGCGTGCCCGGGGTGAACAGCGCGCAGGCGGCGAGAAACACCGAACTGACCACGGCGTTCACCGTCATGATGTTGCGGAAGCCGAAGGTGCGGATGATCCGCGCCGCCAGCGTCTTCATGCCGATCGCACCGACCGCGGAGGCGAAGGTGACGAGACCGGAGTGAAACGGCGACAGGCCGAACCCGATCTGCATCAACAACGGCAGTAGGAACGGCAGCGCGCCGATGCCGAGCCTGAACAGAAAGCCGCCGACGATCGAGGCCCGAAGCGTCGTCAGGCGCAGCAGCGAAAAGTCCAATACCGGCGAGGCGACGCGGCGCGCGTGAAACACGTACAGCGTCATCGCGATCGCGCCGACGCCGATCAGACCGATCACGATCCACCACGGCAGCAGATTGAGGCCGGCGACCGACAGCCCGAAGGCGATACCTGCGACGCCGATCCCGGCCAGCACCAGCCCCCACAGGTCGAATTTCTCCAGCCGGTCGATGCGGATCGGGTCGATGTAGCGCAGGGCCATGGCGATCCCGATCAGCCCGATCGGGATGTTGATCAGGAAGATCCAGTGCCAGGAGAAATACGTGGTGATGAAGCCGCCGAGCGGCGGGCCGATCACCGGGCCGATCAGCGCCGGGACCGTCACCCAGGCCATCGCCCCGACCAGCGCGCTCTTGTCGATCGAGCGCAATAGCACCAGTCGGCCGACCGGAGTCATCATTGCGCCGCCTATGCCCTGGATAATTCGGGCGACGACGAAATCGGTGATCGAGCCCGACAGCGCGCAACCGATCGAGCCGACCATGAACACCGCGATCGCGATCGAGAACACGGTGCGGGCGCCGAACCGGTCGGCGGTCCAGCCGGAAGCCGGAATGAACACCGCCAGCGACAGCAGATACGAGGTGATCGCCAGCTTCAGCGTCAGCGGCGAGGTGCCGATATCGGCGGCGATCGCCGGCAGCGACGTCGCGATCACGGTGGCGTCCATGTTCTCCATGAACAGCGCCGCAGCCACGATCAGCGGGATGACTCGTTCTTTGTTCATGCGAGATTTCGGACAACAAGAGGGCGCTCGGGCTGTAGCATCGTGCCGCGGCCCCCGCTATTGCGGAGCTTGCGCGGTTACCTAAATCCTCCGTGACCGGCACGCTTTCCTCAAGGCGGAAATCGCTTTCGAGTGTGCTGCCGGTGATGCTGAGCGGCGCCTCGATTGGTTCCGCGACGGAGATTGGCCGATGATCTATCTGCTCGCCGCATTCCTGCCGCCGCTCGGCCTGCTGTTCAACGGCCAGCCGCTGTCGGCGGTGTTCAACCTCGTGCTGCTTGTGGTGTGCATCGTGCTCGGGCTGATCTTTCAGCCGCTGCTCGTGATCCCGTCGCTGCACGCGCTGATCGCGGTGCGGATGGAGCGCGAAAAACGCATGCACCGCGAGGTTGTCGAGGCGATCCGTGAACACGGACCGCCGCCGGGCTATCGGCGCTGAGGGACGGTTCGCGAGGGTTCGCTCGCGCAATAGATCGGGATCTCGCCCGGAAATCGTCTCGGGAATCCTCGTCGTTCTGGTGATCTGCGAGACGGCTATCGTTGATGATGCCGGCGATGCCGTCAGCGAAATCTCTGAAAACACGATGATTTCCGGCTCATTGGCGGCCGAGTGAGGAATGCCTGGGGAGCGGAGCGGGGCTGTCGTGCTTGCCTCTTTGATTCGTCATATCCCCATGCTATCGACCACCGCCAACCCTACCGACGGGCTCGATTCGACGGTGCCGCACCCAGCGGCGCCGAACGTGCCTCCCGTCCCCGCAAAATCGAGCGCGGCCTTCGGCGCCGCTGAACGGAGTTGGCCATGGCGTCAGTGAGCGCATCCCCGCAATTTATCGAAGCTCTCACCTTCGACGACGTGCTGCTGAAGCCGGGCCTGTCGGACGTGCTGCCGTCTGAGGTCGACATCCGCTCGCGCATCACCCGCGCGATCCCGCTCAACATCCCGATCATCGCCTCGGCAATGGACACCGTCACCGAAGCCCGGATGGCGATCGCGATGGCGCAGGCCGGCGGCCTCGGCGTGATCCACCGCAATTTCGATCCCGAGGGCCAGGCCGCGCAGGTCCGCCAGGTCAAGAAGTTCGAGTCCGGCATGGTGGTCAACCCGCTGACCATCAGCCCCGACGCCAAGCTGGCCGACGCGCTGGCACTGATGAATCAGTACGGCTTCTCCGGCATTCCGGTGGTCACCGGCGGCCACGGCCACGGCCCCGGTAAGCTGGTCGGCATTCTCACCAACCGCGACGTTCGCTTCGCCACAGATCCGGCGCAGAAAGTGTCGGAACTCATGACGCATGAGAACCTCGTCACCGTGCGCGAGGGCGTCAGCCAGGACGAAGCCAAGAAATTGCTGCATCAGCACCGCATCGAGAAGCTGCTGGTGGTCGACGAGCAGTATCGCTGCGTCGGCCTGATCACCGTCAAGGACATGGAGAAGGCGGTCGCGCATCCGCTCGCCAGCAAGGACGCGCAGGGCCGGCTCCGCGTCGCCGCGGCGACCACGGTCGGCGAGGGCGGATTCGAGCGCACCGAGCGGCTGATCGAAGCCGGCGTCGACGTCGTGGTGGTCGACACCGCGCACGGCCATTCGGCGCGCGTGCTCGAAACAGTGACGCGGATCAAGCGGATCTCCAACGAAGTACAGGTGATCGCCGGCAACATCGCCACCCGCGACGGTGCCCAGGCGCTGATCGATTCCGGCGCCGACGCCGTCAAGGTCGGCATCGGTCCGGGCTCGATCTGCACCACGCGGATCGTCGCCGGCGTCGGTGTGCCGCAGCTCACCGCCATCATGGATGCGGTCGAGGCCTGCAAGAAGGCCGACGTGCCGGTGATCGCCGACGGCGGCATCAAGTATTCGGGCGATCTCGCCAAGGCGCTCGCCGCCGGCGCCGACATCGCGATGGTCGGTTCCTTGCTCGCCGGCACCGACGAGACCCCGGGCGAAGTGTTCCTGTGGCAGGGCCGCTCCTACAAGGCGTATCGCGGCATGGGCTCGGTCGGCGCGATGGCGCGCGGCTCGGCCGATCGTTACTTCCAGCAGGACATCAAGGACACGCTGAAACTGGTGCCGGAAGGCATCGAGGGCCAGGTGCCGTACAAGGGCCCGGTCGGCAACGTCGTGCACCAGCTCGCCGGCGGCCTGCGCGCGGCGATGGGCTATGTCGGCGCCAAGGACCTCGGCGAATTCCACACCAAGGCGCAGTTCGTCCGCATCACCGGCGCCGGCCTGCGCGAAAGCCACGTCCACGACGTCACCATCACCCGCGAAAGCCCGAACTATCCGGGCGGTGTGTGAGGCGACTGACTTAAGTAACAACCTCTCCACAGTCATTCCGGGGCGCGCGTGAAACGCGCGAACCCGGAATCTTGAGATTGTTGCAGTCTCTGCGGTGCCCCGAACTGCGAGATTCCGGGTTCGCGCTTCGCGCGCCCCGGAATGACGAGCGGCAGGCTGTCTGCGCAGCCTGCCGCAGTTGGCGAATGCTGTGGGGTCGCCTACAGTCGCGGCCTGACGACCAACGAACATCAAAAAAGGAAACGAAATGTCCAAGGGTCAGCGTATCGTGCTCGCGTCGCGTCCGGTCGGCGAGCCGACGTCGCAGAATTTCCGCATCGAGGAGTTCGACGTTCCGGCGCCCGGCGAGGGCCAGGTGCTGCTGCGCACGATCTGGCTGTCGCTCGATCCTTATATGCGCGGCCGGATGAGCGACGGGCCGTCCTACGCGCAGCCGGTTCCGGTCGGCGGCGTGATGGAAGGCGGCACCGTCTGCGAAGTGATCGACAGCAACAGCCCGGGTTTTGCCAAGGGCGACATCGTGCTGGCGCATTCGGGCTGGACGACGCATGCGGTCGCCGATGCCAAGCCGCTGCGCAAGATCGATCCGGCGCTCGGGCCGATTTCGACCGCGGTCGGCGTGCTCGGCATGCCGGGGATGACCGCCTACACCGGCCTGCTCGACATCGGCCAGCCGAAGGAAGGCGAGACTGTCGTGGTCGCCGCGGCCTCGGGCGCGGTCGGTTCTGCCGTGGGCCAGATCGCCAAGGTCAAGGGGGCACGCGCGATCGGCATCGCCGGCGGCAAGGACAAGTGCGACTACGTCAAGCAGGAGCTCGGCTTCGACGACTGTCTCGATCACCGCGATCCCGATCTCGCCGCGAAGCTGAAGGCGGCGTGCCCCAACGGCATCGACGTGTACTTCGAGAATGTCGGCGGCGAAGTGTTCGAGGCGGTGTTTCCGCTGTTCAACAGCTTTGCCCGGATGCCGGTGTGCGGGCTGATTGCCCAGTACAACGCGTTCGAGACGCCGCCGACGCCGAAATGGGCGACCGCCTTGATGCGCCATGTGCTGACCAAGCGGCTCACCATCCGCGGCTTCATCGTCAGCGATTTTGCCGGCCGGCGTCAGGAATTTCTACGCGAGATGTCGGGCTGGGTGCGCGACGGTCAGGTCAAGTACAAGGAGTTCGTCACCGACGGCCTGGAGAATGCGCCCGAGGCGTTCATGGGCCTGCTGAAGGGCGCCAATTTCGGCAAGCAGCTCGTCCGTGTCGGGCCGGAACGAGCCTGATTCTAAGACAGTGCAGCGGAGCCCCGGCAGCGCCGGGACTCTGCGTTGCGGTGGTTCGATTGTCATCGGCGGGGGCGGCAGCTATAGCGGGAGCCTGAAAGCGTCGGACCGATACCGCCCTGGAGCGTGTCGTCTTGTTGTGACGCCGCTCGGCGCGTTGCGCGCCCTGACCCTGATTGAAAGCTCCGCATGACCCCCGCCGCACGGCTGTCCGCAGCCATCGACTTGATTTCCGCCATCGACAGCCAGCGTATTCCCGCTGCCAAGGCGCTGAAGGAATGGGGCACCGCGCATCGCTACGCGGGCTCGGGGGATCGCTCGGCGATCGCCGGCTTGGTGTGGGACGTGTTGCGCCGGCGGGCGTCGAGCGCGTTCATCATGGATTCCGATACCGCCCGGGCGCGGGTGCTGGGCATGCTGAAGCTGGAGCGCGGTATGACGGCGGAGGCGATCGCGGCGCTGTGCGACGGCAGCCGGTTCGCGCCGGAGCCTCTCAGCGACGCCGAACACGCCGCGCTGTCGACGCGCACCCTGCAGGGCGCGCCGCCGCATATCGCCGGCGACTATCCGGAATGGCTCGACGGCGCGCTTGCCGAGATGTTCGGCGAGGCCCGCGTCGCCGAGGCGGCGGCGATGGCCAGCCGGGCGCCGCTCGACCTGCGCGTCAACTCCCTGAAGGCCTCGCGCGACAAGGTGCTGACCTCGCTCGCGCATCTGCGCGCCAAGGCGTCGCCGTGGTCGCCATGGGGGCTGCGGATCGATCTGCCGGCCGACGCCCGCAATCCCGGCGTGCAGGCCGAGCCGGATTTCATCAAGGGCGCGGTCGAGGTCCAGGACGAGGGCTCGCAGCTTGCCGCGCTGTTTTCCGCCGCCAAACCCGGCGAGCAGGTGATCGACCTCTGCGCCGGGGCCGGCGGCAAGACCCTGGCGCTGGCGGCGATGATGCAGGGCAAGGGCCGGCTGATGGCCACCGACGGCGACAAGCGCCAGCTTGCCCCGATCCACGAGCGGCTGTCGCGCGCCGGCGTCCACAATGCCGAGGTGCGGGCGCCGAAGGGCGACGCCGACCCGCTGGCCGACATCAACGGCAGCGCCGATCTGGTGCTGGTCGACGCGCCGTGCACCGGCACCGGCACCTGGCGCCGCAACCCCGACGCCAAATGGCGAATGCGCCCCGGCGCGCTGGAGATCCGGCTCAAGGACCAGGCCGAGGTGCTGGGCCGCGCCGCGCGGCTGGTGAAGCCCGGCGGGCGCATCGCCTACGTCACCTGCTCGGTGCTGGCGCCCGAAAATACCGGCCAGATCCAGGCTTTCACCGCCGCCCATCCCGAGTTCGCCGTGGTCCCGCCGGCCGAAGTCGCCGCCGCTCTGTGGGACAAGGCCGAGCTGTTCCTCGCCGCCGCCTGGACCGCCCCCGAAGGCCTGCTGATGACCCCGCGCCGCACCGGCACCGACGGGTTTTTCGTCAGCGTTTTGCGCAAGGGCTAGCCCCAAGCACGGCGCGCTCCCTCTCCCGCGCGCGGGAGAGGGCTGGGGTGAGGGCGCCGCGAGCACTGAAACTCGGCCTTGTGGAGGCGCCCCCTCACCCGACCCGGCTTCGCTGCGCTCCGCCGGGCCGACCGCTCCCCGCCCGCGGGGAGAGGTCGCGCTGTGCATGGGGAGAGGTCAGGGGACGCTGCCGCTCATCCTGTTTTCCCCGTTGCGAGCCGGGCTGCGGTCGCGTATCTGCTGCCCATGACAGCCCCCAGCACATCCTCCGCTTCGTCCGTCGTCCCCTCTGGCGCCGACACCTCGCCGCACGTCGCTGCGATCCACGAGAAGATCCTGATCGTCGACTTCGGCTCGCAGGTCACCCAGCTGATCG
This sequence comes from Rhodopseudomonas palustris, assembly GCF_007005445.1. NCBI lineage: Bacteria > Pseudomonadati > Pseudomonadota > Alphaproteobacteria > Hyphomicrobiales > Nitrobacteraceae > Rhodopseudomonas > Rhodopseudomonas palustris. Next base: position 1,515,604 of record NZ_CP041387.1, read on the forward strand.
CCCGCCGCGTCCGCGAGGAGGGCGTGTATTCCGAGATCGTGCCGTTCCAGAAGGCGGAGGCCGCCTTCGCCGAGATGAAGCCGAAAGCCGTGATCCTGTCCGGCGGCCCGGCCTCGGTGCTGGACGACAACGCCCCCAGTGCCCCGATGGCGATCCTGGAAGCCGGCGTGCCGGTGCTCGGCATCTGCTACGGCGAACAGACCCTGGCCAAGCAGCTCGGCGGCACCGTCGAGGGCGGCCACCACCGCGAATTCGGCCGCGCCCAGATCGAGATCACCGATGACTGCGCGCTGTTCGACGGCGTCTGGCAAAAGGGCGGCAAATACGACGTCTGGATGAGCCATGGCGACCGCGTCACCAAGCTGCCGGCAGGTTTCCGCGCGGTGGCACAGGCGCCGGGTTCGCCGATCTCGGTGATCGCCGACGACACCCGTAAATTCTACGCGATGCAGTTCCACCCCGAAGTGGTGCACACGCCCGACGGCGCGAAACTGCTGCGCAACTTCGTCCGCAAGGTCGCAGGCCTCACCGGCGACTGGACGATGCGCGCCTTCCGCGAGGAAGCGATCGAGAAAATCCGCACCCAGGTCGGCAGCGGCAAGGTGATCTGCGGCCTGTCCGGCGGCGTCGATAGCGCGGTGGCGGCGGTGCTGATCCATGAGGCGATCGGCGATCAGCTCACCTGCGTGTTCGTCGACCATGGCCTGCTGCGCAAGGACGAAGGAAAGACCGTCGTCGACCTGTTCCGCCACCACTACAACATCCCGCTGGTGCACGTGGATGCGTCGGAGACCTTCCTCGGCGCGCTGAAGGGCGTCACCGATCCGGAGCAGAAGCGCAAGACCATCGGCAAGCTGTTCATCGACGTGTTCGAGGCCGAGGCCAGACGCGTCGGCGGCGCCGACTTCCTGGCGCAGGGCACGCTGTACCCGGACGTGATCGAGAGCGTGTCGTTCACCGGCGGCCCGTCGGTGACGATCAAGTCGCACCACAACGTCGGCGGCCTGCCCGCACGCATGAACATGAAGCTGGTCGAGCCGCTCCGCGAGCTGTTCAAGGACGAAGTCCGCGCATTGGGGCGCGAGCTCGGGTTGCCCGACGTGTTCGTCGGCCGCCACCCGTTCCCGGGCCCCGGCCTCGCCATCCGCTGCCCCGGCGAGATCACCGAAGAGAAGCTGGAGATCCTGCGCAACGCGGATGCGGTGTATATCGACCAGATCCGCAAGGCGGGCCTCTACGACGACATCTGGCAGGCGTTCGCCGTGCTGCTCCCGGTCCGCACCGTCGGCGTGATGGGCGACGGCCGCACCTATGAGTACGTCGTCGGCCTGCGCGCCGTGACGTCGACCGACGGCATGACCGCCGACTTCTATCAGTTTGAAATGTCCTTCCTCGGCGCCACCGCGACGCGGATCATCAACGAAGTGAAGGGCGTCAATCGCGTGGTGTACGACGTCACGAGCAAGCCGCCGGGGACGATTGAGTGGGAATGATTTTGTCGACCCATAGGATGAGTATTCGGTGTTGATGGGTCGGATCACCTCTAATTTCTCACGGTGCTGAGCACGATGGCGGCAACAAATCGTTATTGGGTTGCTGCTGCGTCGCGGTTAGCGAGTGTCGGCGGGGGAGGATTTTGTTTGCCTCCCTGGTCTGTCCAGCCGGGCGGCAGGCCGATGCCGTCTCCGAGCAGGCCGACGACGCCGGGCAACCTTCCGAAAGCTTCGCAGGCTGGATATTTGGGTGCAGCGCCGAGGGCAGCCATCAGCGCGTTGGCCGACGGAGCTGAAGGGAGGCCACCGAACGGCGTCTTCCCGATCACGAGCATCTTGCTGAAATCGTCACCGAACGATGCCGCGAGACCATAGGCGTCGCCTTCCTCGGCCACCCGACCCGGATCGAGCGCTGTGGCGCCGCGGCCCCAGACCATCGCAGCCTTTTGGTTGCCGCGGTCGTCGGTCGCTTCGGCCTCGAGCGACAGGCTGCCGAGGCCGATCGGGATGCGCGGAATGGGGAAGGGGACGCCGGGAAGAAGCACTGTTTTGGCCACGAACGCGCCTTTGGAGAGGCCGACTGCCACGGTGTTGGTTGGTGTGACGTGGGTGATGACGGCTCGCACGGTGAGATCGGCCGGCTCCGCTGCGCTCACGACCCGAAAACGCTCACTCAAACCATAACAGAGTGTCCTGTCGGCGGCATTCGTGACGAGTCTGCGCTGTGTCGCCGTGAGCGGCCCGCGACCGTCGGGGTCCGGAAACGCCGTCGGAACAATCCGCACCGTCTTTGCTGCAAGTACGTCTTCCCGGCTCACCTTCAGGAGTGAGCGGGTCACGAGCCCGTCCGACGGCTTGAGATCGGCATAGCCGTGGAGCGATCCGGCACGGTTCAGGGGGGCGGTGGCGCATCCCGACATCAATCCCGACAGAACCACCGCCGTGCAACAGGTGAAGTCGGCCGAACGGCGAAGGGACGGCGCGGGAGGGGGCATAAGGATGGTTTCCGAGATGCGTGAATAATTGCACTCGGGTGTAATTTAAAAGTGCGGCCCTTTTGTGAAGACATTGCACTCAGGTGTAATTTTACTTCGAGCGCAATTGATGGGAAAAGGCGCTCATGAAAGAGCTGCAGACAAAACAGGACGTTTCCGAGAAGCCGGAAGGCCTTCGCGAGCGAAAGCGGCGCGAGACCTTGCAGCGCATCTCCGACGCCGCGCTCGAGCTGTTTCTCAACAAGGGCTTTGATGCGACGACGCTGGATGAGATCGCCGAGGCCGCCGGCATCTCCCGCAGAACCTTCTTCTACTATTTCGCGAGCAAGGACGACATTCTCACCGCATATCTTGGCCGACGCACGGACGAACTGAGGGCGGCTGTGCTCCAGAGCTCATCGGCTGGCGAGCCCATCGATGTGGTTTGCAACGCGTTGCTCAAGCTCGCGTCCAAGTTTGGCGATCGCAAAACGATTGCGACCGCGGGGCTGGTGTCAGGCAGCGAGTTCTTGGGTACTCGCGCTCAGAGCCGGTATCAGACATTCGAGCAAGGTGTTGCCGACGCGCTGTTCGAGATCTGGCCAAAGAAGGATCGCCGCGACGGCTTGCGGTTGGTCGCCATGGTCTCGATCGGCGCCCTGCGGCTTGGCGTCGATCGATGGCTCGAACACGGTGGCAAGCGTCCGCTCGCCAAGTACATCGAGGACGCCTTCAGGAATTTGAAGGCAGAAATCTAAGCTCTGGTCGGGATACCCGGACCGGAGCAAGCAGTGTCGGCTATCTCCGCCCGCTCACCCCGTCCGCAGCATCGCCGCCGCGAAGTTCCGATACGTGTGCAGCGGCCTGCCCAGCAGCTTGGTGAGCCGCTAGACATCTCCGGCCTCCGGGATCGTGCCGTCGCTGACGTCGCGTTCGGCCATGAGGCGCATTTTGTAGGCAGTTCTTTCGGCCTGAAGCTCACCATGGTCTGCTCGAAGCCGCTCGGATCGTCGCCGGAAAAGATCCACGAAGGATACCCGAACCGTGATATCGCGCTCTCTCAACCGACAAAGACGGAAATGATCAGGGCGTTGACGATATCGATGAAGAAGCCGCACACCAGAGGCACGACGATGAAGGCGCGGTGGGCGGCGCCGTATTGCTGGGTGACCGCTGTCATGTTGGCAATTGCGGTGGCTGTCGAGCCCAGCGCGATTCCACCGAAGCCCGCCGAGATCACCACAGCCTCGTAGTCCTTCCCCATCAACCGGAACACGATCGATATCGTGAAGATGACCGCCAGGATGATCTGCACGACAAGGGCCGAGGCGACGAAGGTGAAGACGCCATTGAGCTGCCAGAGCTGAAGTCCCATTAGCGCCATGGTCAGGAACAGGCCGAGGGCGAGGTCTGAGACGAGCGCCAGCCCGTCGTCCACGCCGGGCCAAAGTTTTTGGACGCGCGAGCTCACGGCGATGGGCATGAGGTTGCGGATCAGGATTCCGGCCATCAGGCAGCTCACGAAGGCGGGCAGGTTCAGGCCTGTGCGTGTCAGCGCATCATGAATGCCGAGCCCGAGGATGATGGCGAGGTTCAAGGCCAGCACAGCCCAAAGGATGCAGAAGTAGTCGAGCTTGGGCTGACGGCCGTCATTGGAAACGCCGATGGAGAGTTCAGGGTCGTCGGTGGCGGCGACACTGTGACGCTTCATCAGGAAGGCGGCCACCGGGCCGCCGATAATGCAAGCTGCTATCAAGCCGACGGTGTTGGCCGCGACACCCAATTCCATCGCGTTGCTGATGCCGAGCTGCTCGGTGAATGTCGGTGCCCATGCGAGCGTCGTGCCGATGCCGCCGGTCAGCGAGATCGAGCCCACCATCAGTCCGGCCTTGGCTTCGAGTCCGAACAGCGAAGCCATGCCCATGCCGGCGAAGTTCTGGATCAGCATGAGGACGACAGCGAGCGACAGCAGGATGACCAGCGGTCGGCCGCCGGCCAGAAGCATCTTGACCTCGGCTTTCAGTCCGATGCCGGCAAAAAACAACAGCAGCAGAAAGTCGCGCATCGCGAGATCAAAGGTGATCTGCCGATCGAGAAGCGTGTAGCTGAGGGCGACCACCGCTGTGCACAGGAACCCGCCGATGACCGGCTCGGGAATGGAATATTTGCGCAGCAGCGGCGCGTTCAGTGTCGCGATCTTGCCGGTCAGAAGCAGGATGACGGCGATCGTGAACGTATAGAAGGCATCGATTTCCATAGGCTTTTCGAATTCCAATGGGGACGAGCCAGTGACAGCAGTTTTGCCATCACTGCGGACAGGGTTTTGATCAGGCTGCTCGCTCAACGCGCGCGGTTGGCAGTCATCGGGAGGGGCGGGCGCGGGACACCGCGATGTGCGTATGCCGGCGAAAGCGTGGTTTGGGCGGCGAGTCGGACCTCGAAAGAGGAACGCTTGTCTGCCGTTCCACGAGATAGCGGATCGGCGGCTTGCCGACCATCTTGCGAAACATCGTGACGAAACTGCTGGCGCTCTCGTAGCCGAGGTCGACAGCGACGGTCTGGACCGTCTCGCCGGCGCTCAGCCGCCGCAGCGCGAGGATGACGTGGAGCTGGCGGCGCCAGTGGCCGAAACTCATGCCGATCTCGTCCATCAACATGCGGCTGAGACTGCGCTCGCTGAGCGCGACCCGGCCGGCCCATTCCGCAACGGTCGCGTGATCCGCCGGCGATGACACTAACAACTCGGCGAGCTGCTTGAGCCGGGGATCTGAGGGGATCGGAAGGCAGAGCTGCTCGGCAGGAGCTTTGGCGAGCTCATCGAGAAACACCGCAACGATGCGGCCGTCCGGTCCATCGACGTCGTAGCGCTCCGGCAGCTCGCTGGCCCTGATCAGCAGATGTCTCAGCAGATCCGCAATCGCGATCGTGCAACATGTGACCGGCAGGCCCGCGGCTGCATCCGGCGCGACGAAAAGGCAGATGCACTCCACCTCGCCGGAGCCGAAGGCCGCATGCGGCAGACCGCCGGGAATCCAGATGGCGCATTGCGGCGGCACGATCCAGACGCCGTCTTCAACCTCGCAGTTGACGACGCCTCTGGCGCAATACAGCAGCTGCGCCTTGTCGTGACGATGCCGCTTGGATTGCTCGATGCTCTCGAGGCTGCCGACGCCATTCGCCGCGACAAGGTCGCGCGGGACCTCATCGACATACGACGACCAATCTCCTCGGAGAGTCCGATCCACGGGGGCTCGCTGCGACAGTGAATTTGGCCGGTTTAAAACATGCAATGTCGTGGTTGCGCAATGACGCCAATTGCGCGTCGCTCTATCGTCGAGGCCAGGCTCCGGTTGACGCGGCTCGCCGCCGCCGACCGATCGTAGATGGATGGACCTGGGATGGACGACAGCAGACAACTCCGGCTTCCGCTCGTTTGGCTGATCACGGCGGTCGGCGTGACGATCTACGGCATGATTCAGATCTTCACCTACCTGGCGCATGCCGGTGCGCAGGAGGCAACGCCGCCGCTGAACTTCACCGCCGCGCAAGTGTGGACGATCGCGGCTTTCTATGGCGCTTGGGTGATCCCGGCTCTGCTGGCGCTGATCGAGCGTCGCGCAGCCCATCGGGCGTCGCTGATCCTCGGCGGGATTCTTGTGGTGCTGACGACGCTCGCGGGCGTGTTCGACGGCATCCGCGATGGCGGCCATCTCGTTGTCTTGGTGCTGTTGGCCGTCACGCTTCCCGGCGCAGTCGCGACCGCGCTGTCGTGGCTCCGGCTTCGGGCCGCCTGATCAGCACGACAGACCGATAAGGACTCCAGCCATGCCGATGGACAACTCGAATTTCCCTTTCGTCTGGATGAGCTACACAGACGGCCCCGGTCACGATCATGACGAGGACTTCGCATCGTTTGAAGAGAATCTGAAGCGCGGCGAGCCGTTCGTGGTGCTGACCGATTCCGCCCCGAGCGAAGACCATGAGCATTCGCAGGCGGAACGAAAGCGGACGTCGCTGTGGATGAAGAAGCACAAGGCCGAGCTGCGAAAGCTCGTGCTGGCCATGATCATCGTCGAGCCGAGCGCCGCCAAACGCCTCGCGTTCAAGGCGTTCGGCATCACGTTCCAGAAGTTCTGGGGCTACCCGATGCTGCTCGCCGCGTCGCGCGACGAGGCGATGGCGATCGGGCGAAAACTGCTGTCGGATCGCGCCGGGCCGAACGCTGCCTGACGAATGCGCGGCGGTGCGCTGTTCGTTCGGAGCTAGATCACGCGCGGTGCCGAAATCGGCGGCCGGATCGCGTCATCGCCTCTCAGTGATGTCCTGGCCCTTGCTCTCCGCCAGCGCGCAGCACGAAATCGGCGCGGGCTGCGGTGGGGAGCTTGGGGAGCGGTACGACGTCGTAGCCCAGCGCCGGATAGGCTGCGGATAGGCGGTCGTATTCGGCAACGGCGGCCTCGAAGCCGTGGCGGCGGCCGTCGTCGGCGACGTAGATCTCGGGCCAGGGCGGCGCCATGAAAATGCGGCGGTGATAGCGATGCGCCGCGGCCAGCGGGCGCAGCACGTCGTCGCCGGCCATGGCCTGCAGCGCCGCTGCCGCATCGATCAGGCCGCGGTCGAAGAAGGTCCAGCCGGTGTTCTTCGCCGCCGCCGCATGGTCGGCGATTGCCATCGCGATGGCGCGGCGCAGGAACGCGGCGAGATCGATCCACGGCAGCCCGCTGCCACCGACAGCCGTCTCCTCGGCGATGATGCGGCGGCCGGGCTCTTCGACCACGCGATGTCCTCTCGCCCTTAGCTCGGCGAGCAGGCTGGATTTCCCGCCGCCGGAGCAGCCGGAGATCACCACAAGTCCACCGTTCAAACCTGACACTCCTGTGTTGCGGATTGACGCTGCGCGATGGAAGCGAAGTCCGCGGCGTGAGGAGCGCATCGAAGATCGCTGATCGGGTTGCTACGGCTCCCGAAGGGGTACGGTCCGTGCCCTGGACGTCGCGCGTGCGGGCCCGGTACGTCGTCATGTCCCGGGCCCGTTCAGCTTACCCCATCATCCCGATCGCCTTGCGAATTGCGATCTGGACGGGCGAAGCTGGAAGTGACGGGTCGAACTCACCCTTTGGTAGCAGCGGGGGTTGAGCCAAGAAGCGCGGCTGAGACCCACGATGCGGTTGTGCCGAATGCACGAGGAAGGGATGGCAAAAATAGACCGTTCCTGCCTCGCCGGTGGCGAGCACCACATCGCAATTCTCGGTCGAAGCAAAGTTGTCGGCTGTGAGTTCACCGAGGGTGAGGCCTCGGTCGCCATGCGGCAACAACTGCCTGGCTATCGGCAGATGTGAGCCACAGCGGATGCGGGTCGGCGCATCATTCTCTCCGATGTCCGAGAAGAGGAACAGCATCAGCAGAGCACGTCCGCTGCTCTTGACGTTGGCGCGCCATTGCAGGAAGTCGGGATGATCGGTCCCGAAGCTGACGTCGATGTGCCACCCCGTGTCGCCAGGATCGATCGCAGAGGGGAATCGGATGGGAAACGTCCCAAGCCCACTAGGCCTCAGCCAGCGTCCAGGACCCACCAGAGCGTCATATGCGCGGTGCAGGATCGGCGTGTTCGCGGCATCGACAAAAGCTCTGCCAGTCATGAAGCCAAGACGAACGACCGGCTGTTTCCAAGTCTCCGGTGCACCTGGCGAAAGGCCCATGGCGTTCCACAGTTGATCCCGCCCCAGACGAGCGAGTTCGTTATCGAAAGCACCTGCGAGCTTGAGATATCCGTGGTCGATGAAGTGCTCGATCTGAGCGTTGCTTAGATCGGAATGATGTAGGCCCGACATTCAATAAATCTCCGCACGACCTCCACTCGGGAACGGCCGTTGATGATCCAGACGGCATAGAAGTGCCGCGACGACGAGCGCCGTCAGATCAGCGGAAAGAATGTGGATTTGAACATCATTGCCTCGATAATTTAGCGATACGTGGCCTCACAGGCAAGACACACGGGCAGACAGCTCGATGCATGTCCGAGACCACAAAGCGCGGCGATCTGTACGTTTGTATTTGGTCGGCGTGGTCGCGATCGCGGTCCTCCGGTGCGGCAAAGATCGACCGGCACCCGGCAACAGTTTCCTGCATTCCGCGGAGCGCGATGCGCGCGTCATCGTCGGTTCGTTCGGAAACAACGAGAAACCATGCGGTTCCGGATGGCACGGCGGTTGCTTCGAGTCCGGCTGAGCGATTGCGTCGAAGAGACCAGTCGAGCGATGGGATCGAAGGTGCGCCATGAGCATTTCCGGCATCGGGTCGTCTGCTGCGGCCCAGAGCATCACCCCGTGGAGCAGCAGCGCCAAGAGCGCGTCGGCTGCACCGGCATCTGCCGGCGGCACGACGTCGTCGGCATCGGGCAGCGGCGGTGTACGGAAGACCGACTTCACTCAGATGACCCGCAAGGATCTGTTCGACTGGATCAACAGCAAGATCGCCAGCGGCGAGATGAGTTTCGACGAGAGTTCGACCTTCGTCAGCATGACCGTGAGCTTCCGGGAAGACGGCGCCCCCACGGGGCTCGACGACAAACAGCAGGTCGATTTCATGCAGGCGGTGCGGAATGGCATGGCGCGAGCCCAGAAGACGAACGACCCCGAATTGTTCGACCGGCTTCAAGCCGCGCTTCGCACGATGGAACGCTATCAGGGTGAAGTCCGCGGCGTGAATATGACGGTGTGAGCCGCGGCCGCAATCCTGATTTGCTGCAAGGATGCGTAACGACCGGAATCACAGGAGGCGGAGATGATCCGGCATCCATTCAAATCCGACTTCCCGGTCTCCGGCGTGCGCCGCTATCTTGAGCCCGGGCCGATCGTGCTGGTATCGTCGCAGTGGAAGGGCGAGCGCAACATCATGACGCTCGGCTGGCATGTCGTGCTGGAATTCACCCCGTCGCTGATCGGCCTGATGATCTCCAGCGGCAACCACTCGTTCGAGATGATCCGCAGCTCCGGCGAATGCGTGGTCAGTCTGCCGACCACCTCACTGACCGATATCGTCGTCGGCATCGGCAACACCTCGGGTGCCGAGATCGACAAATTCGCGCAGTTCGGGCTGACGGCGGAGAAGGCGACGGCGGTCGCCGCGCCGCTGATCGGCGAATGCCACGCCGCGTTCGAATGCCGGCTGCACGACGACGCCCTGGTCGACAAGTACAACTTCTTCATCTTCGAAGTCGTCAAAGCCCACGTCGCCGCCCGGCCGAAACATCCGCAAACGCTGCATTACACCGGCGACGGCGTATTCATGGTCGCCGGCAAGACCATCAGCCGCAAATCGCTGTTCCGGCCGGGGATGCTGTGAGTGCGGGCGGCGCCAGTCAGATACCGGACGATCAGATTGGTATCAATCGCGCGCATGACGACGCCGTGCTTCCGCGGCAACCGCGGCGGCCATGTCGTCCAGCGACTTCGGTGGCCCGTCGAAGCGCAGCGAGGCGTAAACCTGGTCCGGCCGGGTCGAAGCGAACAGCGGAGCAGGGCGCAGCAGCACGCCGTCAGGCGTTTCTTCAACGGTCAGTCGGGTGCCGGCCGGCCACTGCCGGCGCTCCCGGATCGCCTTGGGCAGGATGACCTGCCCCTTGGTGGAGACTGTCGTCGTCAGCTTGTCGGCCGGTGCTGCCATTGGTCGTGCCCTGTAAGACGAACGTAAGATAGGGCGAGCTGCGCCGGTCGACAAGCCAGAGCGATGCGGAGGGTGGCTGTAGCCGCTCCCCAGGGTGCGGTGGTCACTCAGCTCAGGTGATGGACCTGTTGCAGGCCGTAGACCGGGGTCGGGAGGCCTTCCATTCGGGCTTTGAGCTGCAGCGCCAGGAACTGCGAGTAATGGCGCGACTGGTGCAGATTGCCGCCGTGGAACCACAAGCCTTCCTGTTGGGTCGGCTTCCACATGTTGCGCTGCTCGCCTTCCCACGGGCCGGGGTCTTTGCGGGTGTTGGAGCCGAGGCCCCAGACTTTGCCGACCTTGTCGGCGACCTCTTTCGAGATCAGGTCGGCGGCCCAGCCGTTCATCGAGCCGTAGCCGGTGGCATAGACGACGAGATCGGCCGGCAGCTCGGTGCCGTCGCTGAGGATCACGGAGTGTTCGGTCAGGCGCTCTACGTCGACGCCGCTCTTCAACTTGATCCGGCCGTCGGCGACCAGCTCGGATGCGCCGACGTCGATGTAGTAGCCCGAGCCGCGGCGCAGATACTTCATGAACAGGCCGGAATCGTCATCGCCGTAGTCGAGCATGAAGCCGGCCGCTTCCAGGCGCTTGTAGAATTCGGCGTCCCGCTCCCGGATCGCGTTGTAAATCGGGATCTGGAATTCGTGCAGGATCTTGTAGGGCAGCGAGGCGAAGATCAGGTCGGCCTTGGCGGTGGTGATGCCGTTCTGCACCGCCTGCTCGGAGTAAAGCCCGGCGAGCCCGAGCTCCATCAACGAGTTCGACTTGACGATATGGGTCGATGAACGCTGCACCATGGTGACGTCGGCGCCGGCTTCCCATAGCGCCGCGCAGATATCGTGCGCCGAGTTGTTGGAGCCGATCACCACCGCTTTCTTGCCCTTCCATGCATCCGGCCCGGGATGCTGCGACGAGTGGTGCTGATCGCCCTTGAACACGTCCATGCCTTCGAATTGCGGCATGTTCGGCTTGGCCGACATGCCGGTGGCGAGCACCAGCTGCTTCGGCGTCAGCGTGATCTCTTCACCGTGGCGCTCGACCACCACGGTCCATTGCTTGGCGGCGTCATCGTAGGTGGCGCGCTTGCAGACGGTGGAGCCCCAGTAATTCAGCTCCATCACCCTGGTGTACATCTCCAGCCAGTCGCCGATCTTGTCTTTCGGCGCGAACACCGGCCAGTTCGGTGGGAACGGCAGATAGGGCAGGTGGTCGTACCACACCGGATCGTGCAGGCAGAGCGACTTGTAGCGCTTGCGCCAGCTATCGCCCGGGCGCTCGTTCTTCTCGATGATGATGGTCGGCACGCCGAGCTGGCGCAGCCGCGCGCCGAGCGCGATGCCGCCCTGGCCGCCGCCGATGATCACGCAATACGGCTGGCGGCTGATGCCGAGCTCGGCGGCCTCGGCGTCGCGCTCTTCCTTCCAGGTCTTGCGGCTGGGATCGGCGCCGTGCTTGACGCCCATCGGGCGCTGAAAGCCTTGCGGCTCTTCGAAGCCCTTCAGTTCGGCCATGGTGGTGAGCAGCGTCCAGATCCGGCCGTCCTTGAGGCGGAGATGGCCGACGCCGCGGGCGAGCGCGGTGTCGAACTGGATGAAGCACTCGACGATGCCGTCGGTCTCGGCGGCGTCCTCGCCGTCGGCGATCCGCCACTGCGACGGCTTGGTATCGGCCAGCCGCGCATTCAGCATGTCGCGGACCTGGTCCTTGCCTTCCATGGTCTTGATGTTCCAGGTGAAGGCGACGAGATCGCGCCAGTAGCAATCGGTCTGAAACAGATCGACCGCGCGGTCGATGTCGCCGGCGCTCAGCGCGTCGTCGAGTTGTCCGAGGAGCGTGGTGATTTTGCCGTTCGGTGCGGTGTCGAGCATGCTGGTCCTCCCATCGTGATTTGTTGCGGCGCGATAGGCGCTCTTGTTAGTTCGACGATCCTAACATCGGCCGCCCGGGAGGCGAGGGCGAAGCCGGTGCGGTCCAGCAATCGTGATCATGCGTTCGCAGGCGCATCATGGGCGCTGCAAAATCGGACTACAGAAGGATCGAAAGATACAGCCGGCTTGCGCGTCCCAGTGCGGGGCGCTCAGCCCCAGCTCCGCAGCCGGCGTAGCTGCGGCGTCTTCTTGTGCTGATGATCGGCCATTCGGCCGAGCAACGTATCGAGCTCGGTGATCGCCTTGAACAGGTACGGCCCCTTGTTCAGCATCACGCATTCGGCGCGCGCCGCCATCGCGGCGTCGGTCATTTCGCCACGCGACGGCGTGCCCTTCTTCACCAGATGTTCGAGCACCTGGGTGGCCCAGATCACCGGGACGTGGGCGGCTTCGCCGATCCACAGGATCTCTTCCTGCATTTCGGCCAGCCGTGCGAAGCCGATCTCGACCGCAAGGTCGCCGCGCGCGATCATGATCGCGGTCGGCTGCCGGCCGGCGGCCTGGACCAGAATGTCCGGCAGGTGGGCGACCGCGTCCGGCGTCTCGATCTTCAGCACCAGCGACAGCTTGTGCCAATCGTCGGGCCGGCGTTCGGCGAGCGCGGCCTGCAGCATCTTGACGTCGCCGACCGACTGCACGAACGAGAACTCGACGCCGTCGGCGTGGGCAGCGACGAAATCGAGGTCGGCGCGGTCCTTGGCGGTCAGCGCCGGGATGTCGAGCGGTGTATCCGGGAAATTGAGGCCTTTCTCCGGCTTCAGCCGCAGGCCGTTGTCGGCGGTGGCGGTGACGCGCCCGATCAGGCCCCACGCGGTCTTGCGCTCGATCCGGACGCACAGCTTGCCGTCATCCACGAACACCCGGGCGCCGACGGCGGCGCGCGTCAGCGGATCGGGCAGGGTGCATTCCACCGCGAAGTGCTCTTCGTCGAGGTCGATGCGGTCGAACTGGCCTTGCGCCACGATCGCCAAAAGATCGCCGGTGACGATGCGTTCGCGCCCCTCCGGAGCGCGCGTGGCGCCGGTGCGGATCTTCGGCCCGGCAATGTCCATCAGCACCTTCATCCGGCGGCCGGAGGCTTCCTCGGCGACGTGGAGGTGATTGATCATCCGCTGCCAGGCTGCCGCGTCGTCATGGGCGCAGTTGATCCGCACCGCCTCGACCCCGCGCTCGGCGAGCCGCAGCATGAAAGTGGGATCGTCGGCCGCCTCGCTCGGGCAGGTGACCAGCAGGGCGGAACGGCGGGCGCCGGACAGCGGCCCGAACATCTCGGCGCTGCGGCTGGCGAGATCGTGCTCGCCGGCGAAGAACTGCTTTGTCGACGGCCGCAGCATCTCCGGCTCGCCCGCCAGCGTCGCCAGGGTGGCGCGAACAGCGAGCAGCGTCGGCATCACCCGACTTTCCAGCCGGCCGAGCGAGGACAATCCCAGCGACATCAGGGCGTGCTGCAGCGGGCGCAGATCGTGGTGACGCAGCGCCAGATAATGGGCGAGGTTGGCGGCGCTGGGGCCGAAGCCGGGGCGATGGATCTGATCCGCCCAGCCGGCCAGCCGCTCGCGGCTGCCCTCGTCGATCTCCGTGATCAGCGTGTCGAGCTTGTGCTTGAGGCGGAGGATTTCAGTCGACATCGCAGGCACTCACACGTTTGGGCGGCATAGAGAACCGCATTCCACCCGCTCTAGGATCGCTGGATGAAGCCGATGTGACAGGCACCGTTCCGCAGTCTCAGACTTTCTTCTCAGCTTCTTTCGCGGGTTCACGCACAGCGCGGCCATCGCGCTTGACGGCTGGGGGGTGCGTAGCCTGAATGCGAGTCGATTGCTTTCAATCTTGCGGAGCCTGCGCGTGCCCACCACCCTCTATGGCATCAAGAACTGCGACACGATGAAGAAGGCGCGGGCCTGGCTGGATGGCCACGGCGTCAGTTACGCGTTCCACGATTACAAGACGGCGGGCATCGACCAGGAGCATCTGGCGCGCTGGGCGCAGCAGGCCGGCTGGGAGACGCTGCTCAATCGTGCCGGCACCACCTTCCGCAAGCTGCCCGAGGCGGACAAAGAGGGGCTGACCGAAGCCAAGGCGATCGCGCTGATGCTGGCGCAGCCCTCGATGATCAAGCGTCCGGTGCTGGAGCACGGCCGCAAGCTGCTGGTAGGCTTCCGCCCGGAGGCTTACGCGGAGGAATTCGAATGATACTGATCACCGGTCGGCCGAGTGCCGGCCGGAGTTTCCCCCAGGTCCGACCGCCCGCAAACGCTGCCCAGCTTTGCATCTTGCACAAGGCTCGCGAATAGCGGCATAGTCGGGCCAGAAAGACGGGCCGGGCGCCAACGGCGCTCCGAGCACCGGCTCCAAAAAAGAAGACATCGGACGTCTGCGCCGGCACCGCATGCGTTCGATGGGGGGAAGCTGCTTGGCCGATGACATCATTCTCGAAACCAACGGGTTGACCAAGGAATTCGCCGGCTTCTTTGCCGTGCGGGACGTCAATCTGCGGGTCCGCCGTGGGCACATCCATGCGTTGATCGGCCCCAACGGGGCCGGCAAGACGACGTGTTTCAATCTGCTTACCAAGTTCCTGCGGCCGTCCGCGGGACAGATTCTGTACAACGGGCAGGACATTACCGCGCTGGCGCCGGCCGACGTGGCGCGGCTGGGGCTGGTCCGCTCGTTCCAGATCTCGGCGGTGTTCCCGCATCTGACCGCGCTGGAGAACGTCCGTGTCGCGCTGCAACGCCAGCACGGCTCGTCGTTCGATTTCTGGCGCTCCAAGAGCGTGCTCGACAAGTACAACGAGCGCGCGCGCGAGCTGCTCGACGACGTCGGACTGTCCGAGTTCGCTGCGACCCCGGCGGTCGAAATGCCCTACGGCCGCAAGCGGGCGCTGGAGATCGCCACCACGCTGGCGCTCGATCCGGAGATGATGCTGCTTGACGAGCCGATGGCCGGCATGGGCCACGAGGACATCGACAAGATCGCGGCACTGATCAAGCGGATCTCGGCCAAGTACACGATCCTGATGGTCGAGCACAATTTGAGCGTGGTCGCCAACCTTTCGGACGTCATCACCGTGCTGACCCGCGGCCAGGTGCTGGCGGAAGGGCACTATACCGAGCTGACGCAGGACCAGCGGGTCAAGGAAGCCTATCTCGGAGCGGGCCATGGTTGAGGCGACGACATTGCAGCGGCCGGCTTCGTCGGCTGCGGGAGCGGCGCTTTTGAGCGTGCGCGATCTGCAGGCGTGGTACGGCGAATCCCACATCCTGCACGGCATGAATTTCGACGTCCGCGAAGGCGAGGTGGTGACGCTGCTCGGGCGCAACGGCGCCGGCAAGACCACCACGCTGAAGGCGGTGATGGGGATCGTCGGCAAGCGTAGTGGAACCATTACCTTCGACGGCACCGACATCAGCCGGGCCTCGTCCGACAAGATCGCCCGCCGCGGCATCGCGTTCTGCCCCGAGGAGCGCGGAATCTTCGCCAGCCTCGACGTCCGCGAGAACCTGATGCTGCCGCCGCAGGTCCGCCCCGGAGGGCTGTCGCTCGATCAGATTTTCGAACTGTTCCCGAACCTGCGCGAGCGGCTGAAGAGTCAGGGCACCAAGCTGTCGGGCGGCGAGCAGCAGATGCTGGCGATCGCTCGCATCCTGCGCACCGGGGCGCGGTTCCTGATGCTGGACGAGCCGACCGAAGGTCTGGCGCCGGTGATCATCCAGCAGATCGGCGCCACCATCGCGCGGCTGAAGAAGCAGGGCTTCACCATACTGTTGGTGGAGCAGAACTTCCGCTTCGCAGCCACGGTGGCGGATCGCTACTACGTGGTCGAGCACGGCAAGATCATCGACGGCTTCGCCAATTCCGAGCTCGAAGCCAACATGGACAAGCTTCACACCTATCTCGGCGTCTGACGCCGGGGCCATTGGAATCCACGAAAGACTGAGAGCAAGATGGATATCAACGTCCCCGCTCTGTTGGCGCAGCTTCTGGTCGGCCTGATCAACGGCTCGTTCTATGCGCTGCTCAGCCTCGGCCTCGCCGTGATCTTCGGCATGCTCAACATCATCAACTTCGCGCACGGCGCGTTGTATATGATGGGTGCGTTCTGCGCCTATTTCCTGCTGAATCTGCTCGGCCTGAACTATTGGTGGGCGCTGATTCTGTCGCCGATCATCGTCGGTCTGTTCGGCATGGTGATGGAACGCACGCTGCTGCAATGGCTGTCGGGCCTCGATCACCTCTACGGCCTGTTGCTCACCTTCGGCGTCGCGCTGATCATCCAGGGCGTGTTCCAGAACTATTTCGGTTCTTCCGGGCTGCCTTATGCGATCCCCGAACAGCTTCGCGGCGCGATCAATCTCGGCTTCATGTATCTGCCGGTGTATCGCGGCTGGGTGGTGGTGTTCTCGCTTGTGGTGTGCCTGCTCACCTGGTTCATGATCGAGCGCACCCGGCTCGGCGCGTACTTGCGCGCCGCCACCGAGAACCCGACCCTGGTGCGAGCGTTCGGCATCAATGTGCCGCGGATGATCACGCTGACCTACGGCCTCGGCGTCGGGCTGGCGGCACTCGCCGGCGTGCTGTCGGCACCGATCAACCAGGTCCGGCCGCTGATGGGCGCCGACCTGATCATCGTGGTGTTCGCCGTGGTGGTGATCGGCGGCATGGGCTCGATCATGGGCTCGATCATCACCGGCTTTGCCCTCGGCGTGATCGAGGGCCTGACCAAATATTTCTACCCCGAGGCCTCCAACACCGTTGTGTTCGTGCTGATGGTGCTGGTGCTGCTGGTGAAACCCTCGGGCCTCACGGGACGGGCAACCTGACATGACCTCGATTACGCAGAATTCCGTCCCGACGACGACCCGCCGCCCGGTGCGCGACGAGATGATCGCATTCGGCATCATGACGGTGGTGCTCGCCGTGGTGCCGTTCACCGGGGTGTATCCGTTCTTCGTGATGCAGGGGTTGTGCTTCGCGCTGCTCGCATGTGCCTTCAATCTGCTGATCGGCTATGGCGGGCTGCTGTCGTTCGGCCACGCGATGTTCCTCGGCACCGCTGGCTATGTCAGCGGCCACGCACTCAAGGTGTGGGGGCTGCCGCCGGAACTGGCGATCGTGGTTGGGACCGGGGCGTCATTCTGTCTCGCGGTTGTCACCGGCCTGATCGCGATCCGTCGCCAGGGCATCTATTTTGCGATGATCACCCTGGCACTGTCGCAGCTCCTCTATTTCATCTATCTGCAAGCGCCGTTCACCCACGGCGAGGACGGCATTCAGGGCATCCCGCAAGGCAAGCTGTTCGGCTTCATCGATCTGTCGAACGCCACCACGCTGTATTTCGTGGTGCTGGCCGGTTTCCTGCTCGGCTTCCTGATCATCTACCGGGCGATCAACTCGCCGTTCGGCGAGGTGCTGAAAGCGATCCGCGAGAACGAACCGCGCGCGATCTCGCTCGGCTACAAGACCGACCAGTACAAACTGCTGGCCTTCATCCTCTCGGGCACGCTGGCGGGCTTCGCCGGTTCGCTGAAGGTGTTCGTGGCGCAGAACGCATCGTTGACCGACGTGCACTGGACGATGTCCGGCGAGATCGTGTTGATGACTCTGGTCGGCGGGCTCGGCACCATCTTCGGCCCGGTTGTCGGCGCCTTCGTGATCATCGCGATGCAGCAATATCTCGCCGGCTTCGGCCAGTGGGTCACGGTGATCCAGGGCGTGATCTTCGTCGCCTGCGTGCTGACGTTCCGCCGCGGCATCGTCGGCGAGATCGGGCATCTGTTCAAACGGTCGCTGTAGCGGCGAGGGCGCGGGCCGCGGCGTCCAGAAAAGGCGAGGGCCGCGGCGAGCTGCACTTCGCTTCCCCGAACGGCGACCTGTCCAAATGAAAAACCGCCGGGTGGCTGGGCCACTCGGCGGTTTTCTGCTTTGACGGTCTGATCCCGCCGGCGCTCCTTATTTCGGCGGCGGCTCGGGCCGCGCCGTGTGCTCCAGCGGCAATTCGGCTTCGCTCTCCGCGTGGTGATCTCGCCGCGGATGGGCCGCCTTCTTCCGAGGCCGGGAATGTTCGACCGCGTCGGTCATCAGCTTCTCGACGTCCGCGCTGTATTTCGGCAGCGGGCCGCTGGCCTCGGTAGGGTCGGCGCTGGCCGTCCCGGCATCGCTGGGGGCTGATGCCTGGGGCGAGGGGGGCGGCTGCTCCACCGGAGCGGGGCGCGCGTGCACCAGCACGTTCGGCAGGACGTCCGGCTCCAGCGCCTGCGGCACGGGTGCCGCTTCGGCGACCGTGTTGGCCGGCTCTGGGTCTGGCATCGGAGTCGTGGGTTCAGCCATTGCGACGACGATAGGCTCTGCTGCTGCAGGCTCGGTCGTTGCGGGCTTGGGCGTCGCGGGCTCGAGGGCGGCCGGTTCACTGTGAATCGGGTCGGGGCGGGGGGCCTCGACCGGGCGCAGCGCTTCGACGCCCGGCGTCTCTGCCGGCGCCGGTTCGACGCGCAGCGGTTCGACGCGCGCGGCGGATCCGGCGTCGGCCAGAACCTGACGGACCAGCTCGCGGGTGTTGAGGTCATCGACCGGAATGCTGTCGGGCCAGCGTAGGCTGCGTTCTGCGGCGGGCTCCAGACGCGATGCCCGCTCCTGAGCCGGGCTGTCAGTCGGGACTCGAACGCGCGGCGCAGTCTCGGCCGCGAAAGCCTCGCGTCTCGCCGCGCCGCGCCGCGGCATGATCAGGTTGCGGACGTCGATCTCGCTGGTCTCGTACTCCGGCTCGCCGAAGTCACGGCCGCCATAGTCGCGCACCGCGTAATCGCGGGCGACGAATTGAGGCGGCGCGCGCCGGGCGGCTGCGCGCCGTGGCCGTTCGTCGTAGCGATCGTAGTCGTGGCGCCGGGCGAACTCGCGGCGATCGACGTCGCGATGCTCGAAATCGTCGTAGCCGTGATCGTAGTCGTCGCGGCCAGCATAGTGGCGCCATTCATAGGACCGGCGACCGTCACGGTGCCGCAGGTCGTCGTGCTCGGCATAGTCTTGACGGGATGCGTATTCGCGCGGCGCCGGGCCGTGGGCCTCGAAATCCCGTGGTCGCTCCGCCGGCCGCTGCGGTTCCGCCGCGCGGACCGGCTCGGGGGCGGCTGGTTGCGGCGCCGGTGGTTCGGCCGCAGCGGGCCGAGGCTGGGGTTGCGCGATCGAAACCGGCTCCAGCGTCATGGCGGGCAGGGTGATGGCGGCCATCGCGGGCGCCGGATCTGGCTTCGGTGCTTCGTCCTCGAGATCTTCGTTGTTCTCGATCCGCTGCCGGGCACGTTCGACCTCCGCCTGAATCTTGGCGGCGTAGACGCTGGGCGGCGAGAAGAAGATCTTGGCAACCACCGGCACGATTTCCAAGAAGATGATGAAGAACCGTGTCATCCACGAGAACAGCGTCATGGTGGCGCCGTCACGCGGATCGTTCTTCAGCTCCTGATACGCGGCGATGCGGGTCAGCGGATCGAATTTGTCTTTCTTATCCTGGAAGTAGGAGTCCGCCATCACCTTCTTGCGGAAGTCGGCGACGCTCGCCGCCTTGTCGGTCTCGAACTGCTTGAGGTCGGCACGGGCGACATCGATCCGTTGTTGCAGCGCATCGGCCCGCGCCTTGATCGCGGCGCGCTCCTGCTCGCGCGCGGCGAGCGCGTCGGCAGTGATCTTGGCCTGCACTGCGCGCAGGTCATCGCGGCGGGCGTGGAGCTGAGGAATTTCGGCCTCGCGCTCGGCGCGCTGGGCGAGGAACGCCTGACGCTGTTTCTTGGCGAATTCGTAGCGGGGGCCCACGCCGGGCCGCCCGGAATTGTTCGGAGCGGCTTTCAATCCGAACTCTTCGGCATTCATGTCGGCGGTGTAGCGCTGGATCGTCTTGTCGATCTCGGCGATGTCGGCGCGGATCCCGGCCTCGCGGTCGGTGACCGACTTGATCTGCTTCTCGATATCCTCGGTGCGGGCCTGGGTACTCGGCTCCGGCTTCGGCTGCTCGGTGAGGGCGTCGCGGTGGAGTGCCTCGAGCTGCTCGATGTCGGCGAGCCGGCGTTTCGCCTCGGCGTTCAGACCGGCTTCAAAATTGGCGATCTTGTCGTAGATCGGCTGGTTTGCGGCGACCCGGTCAGCCTCGATCTTCTCGTTGATGGTGGAGGAGAAGATCGCCAGCTCCAGAAACATCGCGATCACCCAGGCCAGACCGAACGACAGCGCCAGCCGGATGCCGACTCGGACGAAGCGCCAGGCGGTCTGCTTGGCTTCGGCGCGCGACTGGATCGGCGCGTTGTTCCACAGCGTGCCCTGATAGAACCAGTCCGACTGGCACAGCGCGCGGTCGAACATCAGCACCGTCAGCGCGATCACCGTCGAGACCAGCAGCCGGGTCCAGATATTGTCGATCATGTAGCCGGTGGCGTGAAACGACACACCGAGCACGACGATGAAGGACAGGCAGAGCGACGCGCCGAGATGGGCGGCCCACAATTTGTCGGAGGCCGGACAGCTCTGAAGGGTCTTGCGATCGACGCCAGCGATGATGCCAAGAACGCGTTGAATCATGGCCGCCCAGTTCTGCGGTGACATGCGCCGCGGTTTGGTGGTGACAGGTCGGCCGAGTCTAACAGAGCGTAAACAAATTCAATACGAGTCGAGCTTCGGGCACCGCGTCAGCAGGCTCCGATGCGGTCTCAGAAATCGCTGCTAAGTGCAGGTGATCGATTGCGAAGTTGCTGATCTCCTGGGCCCGATGGAGGGCCGGTGCAGTCCTCATTATTTTGTCGTGACCGCGGGTTCCAATGGGGGTGTCCATTCCTCGATTACCACTCTGTATCGACGACGCACGGCTCGATTTCGCTTCATCGGGTTGAAGTGATTCGCGAGCGGCCGGGGTGTGGAGGCGACGCCGGCATGGTCCGGCAGGCCGAAGGCGTTGCGAATTCTGTGGACGAGACGAGGCCGGGACGGCGTCGCCTCCCGGCCGGCCCGTTGTTCGGGGCATTGCGGCGCGGCGGTTGCCGGGACCGTGCGGAATGGACGGTTGCCTGTCCGCCCCTGAAGTGATTTATGACGGCCGTGTGACGCGTCGGGGCGCCCCGTTTCGGACGGGTGGGCCTTTGGAATTCGTGTCACGTCAACCGGATAGCTCCCGATGCTACGATACTTTCGAGCCTTTCTGCCCAAGGAAGAGAGGTTCTTCGACCTGTTCGCCCAGCATACCAATACCGTGGTGCAGGGGGCTCAGGCGCTGCAGGACATGCTGCGCGGCGGCGACGAAACCCTGGTGCACTGCCAGCGCGTCAGCCATTTCGAATCGGAGGCCGACAGCATCACCCGCGAGGTGCTGACCGCGGTGCGCCGGACCTTCATCACCCCGTTCGACCGGGTCGACATCAAGAACCTGATCACCTCGATGGACGACGCCATCGACCAGATGCAGCAGACCGCCAAGGCGGTGATGCTGTTCGAGGTTCGGGAATTCGAGCCGCCGATGCGCGAGATCGGGGCGCTATTGGTCGAAAGCGCCAATCTGGTCGGTCGCGCGGTGCCGCTGATGCAATCGATCG
The DNA here is from genome assembly GCF_007005445.1 of Rhodopseudomonas palustris. Lineage (NCBI taxonomy): Bacteria > Pseudomonadati > Pseudomonadota > Alphaproteobacteria > Hyphomicrobiales > Nitrobacteraceae > Rhodopseudomonas > Rhodopseudomonas palustris. Next base: position 1,537,275 of record NZ_CP041387.1, read on the forward strand.
GGCCGAACCTGCAGATGCTGACGGCGATGACCGAGGAGATCACCAAGCTGGAAGGCCGGGTCGACGATCTCCACGACATCGGGCTGAAGGAGCTGTTCCTCAAGCACCGCAACGCCAACACCATGGATTACATCGTCGGCGCCGAGATCTACGACCATCTGGAGAAGGTCGCCGACCGTTTCGACGACGTCGCCAACGAGATCAATTCCATCGTCATCGAGCAGGTCTAGGGCAGGGGCCGCACGTGGACGCATCGCTCGGGCTGCCCATCCTGGTCGGGTTGATCGCCGTCGCGCTGCTGTTCGATTTCTTGAACGGCCTGCACGACGCCGCCAACTCGATCGCCACCATCGTCTCGACCCGGGTGCTGCGGCCGCATTACGCGGTGTTCTGGGCGGCGTTCTTCAATTTCATCGCCTTCATGGTGTTCGGCCTGCACGTCGCCAACACCATCGGAACCGGTATCATCGAACCCGATGTGATCGACGCCGCGGTGATCTTCGCGGCGCTGACCGGGGCGATCGTCTGGAACCTGGTGACCTGGGGGCTCGGCATCCCGTCCAGCTCGTCGCACGCGCTGATCGGCGGCCTGCTCGGCGCCGGCCTCGCCAAGGCCGGACTGTCGGCCGCGGTGTGGAGCGGGCTGACCAAGGCGCTGCTGGCGATCGTGCTGTCGCCGCTGGTCGGATTCCTGCTGGCCTTGGTGCTGGTCGCGATCGTGTCGTGGGCGTCGGTGCGCTCGACGCCATTTGCCGTCGACCGTGCCTTCCGTATCCTGCAATTCGCCTCCGCGTCGCTGTACTCGCTCGGCCACGGCGGTAACGACGCCCAGAAGACCATGGGCATCATCGCTGTGCTGCTCTACTCGCAAGGCTATCTCGGCAGCGAGTTCTCGGTGCCGTTCTGGGTGGTGCTGTCGTGCCAGGCGGCGATGGCGCTCGGCACCCTGATGGGCGGCTGGCGGATCGTCCGCACCATGGGCCTGCGCATCACCAAGCTGACGCCGATGCAGGGCTTCTGCGCTGAAACCGGCGGCGCCGCGACGCTGTTCACCGCGACCTTCCTCGGCGTGCCGGTGTCGACCACCCACACCATCACCGGCGCGATCGTCGGCGTCGGCGCGGCTCGGCGGATGTCGGCGGTGCGCTGGAACGTGGCGAGTTCGATCGTCTATGCCTGGGTCATCACCATCCCGGCCTCGGCGATCGTGGCGGCGGCGGCATATTGGGCGACCAAACTGCTGCCGACGTTCTGACGGGCCGGCCCTCCGTCAGCCGACCAGCTTGAGCCCGACGATGCCGGCGACGATCAGGCCGATGCAGGACAGGCGGGCAACGGTGGCCGGATCGCCGAACAGCATGATGCCGAGCGCGGCGGTGCCGACCGCGCCGATGCCGCTCCAGATCGCGTAAGCGGTGCCGATCGGCAGCGTCTTGAGAGCAAGCCCGAGCAGCGCGACGCTGGCGACCATCGCCGACACGGTGAGCGCCGTCGGCACCAGCCGGGTGAAGCCTTCGGTGTATTTCAGGCCGAGCGCCCAGCCGATCTCCATCAGGCCGGCGACGAACAGATAGAACCAGGCCATGGCGGCCTCCTTGCGCACGTCCGGTCAATTTTGAGGAGGCCATCCAGCGGGATGGCGCGCCGGCCCGATGCGCGGTCTTCGAGGAGGCCGGGTCGTCCCGGCCGAAAAGGTGATTTTGAGGTCGTCCTCGAACCCCTATATGAGGGACGCCGCTGCGCCGCGCAACTGCGGGCGCCACGACCCGCCGGAAGCCCTTGATCGCGCCGGCTTTCCCTGCCACAGGCTGATGAATGTCCGACACCGCTGTTCCGGCCGAAGCGCCGTCCTCGACCCCGTCTTCGCTCGCCCATGAAGTGGCGCGGCGGCGCACCTTTGCGATCATTTCGCATCCCGACGCCGGCAAGACCACGCTGACCGAAAAGCTGCTGCTGTTCGGCGGCGCGATCAATCTTGCCGGCCAGGTCAAGGCCAAGGGCGAGCGCCGCAACACCCGCTCGGACTGGATGAAGATCGAGCGCGACCGCGGCATCTCGGTGGTCACCTCGGTGATGACCTTCGAGTTCGACGGGTTGGTGTTCAACCTGCTCGACACTCCGGGCCACGAGGACTTCTCGGAAGACACCTACCGGACGCTGACCGCGGTCGATTCCGCCGTGATGGTGATCGACGCCGCCAAGGGCATCGAGGCGCGCACCCGGAAGCTGTTCGAGGTCTGCCGGCTGCGCGACATTCCGATCATCACCTTCATCAACAAGATGGACCGCGAGACCCGCGACATCTTCGATCTGCTCGACGAAATCGAGAAGACGCTGGCGCTCGACACCACCCCGATGACCTGGCCGGTCGGGCGCGGCCGCGACTTCCTCGGCACCTACGACGTGCTCGACGGCGGCGTGCGCCTGCTCGAAGGCGGCGGCGCCAAGACCGGCGCGGCCGAGCAGATCACGATCGAAGAACTCGGCAAGCGCCATCCCAATCTCGACGTCGCCGCGGTCAAGGAAGAGCTGGAGCTCGCCACCGAAGCCTGCAAGCCGTTCGATCTCGAGGCGTTTCGCGAAGGCCATCTGACGCCGGTGTATTTCGGCTCGGCGCTGCGCAATTTCGGCGTCGGCGATTTGCTGCAGGGGCTCGGCCGCTACGCGCCGCCGCCGCGCGCGCAGGAGAGCAATGCCCGCAAGATCGCCGCCGACGAGCCGAAGATGAGCGCCTTCGTGTTCAAGATCCAGGCCAACATGGATCCGAACCACCGCGACCGCATCGCGTTCGCCCGGCTGTGCTCCGGCAAGCTGACCCGCGGCATGAAGGCCAAGCTGGTGCGCACCGGCAAGGCGATGCCGCTGTCGAGCCCGCAATTCTTCTTCGCCCAGGATCGCTCCGTGGCGGACGAAGCCTTCGCCGGCGACGTCGTCGGCATTCCCAACCACGGTAGCTTGCGGATCGGCGACACCCTGACCGAGGGCGAGGACGTCACCTTCGTCGGCGTGCCTTCCTTCGCGCCGGAAATCGTCCGCCGCGTCCGGCTGACCGATGCGATGAAGGCCAAGAAGCTGAAAGAGGCGCTGCAGCAGATGTCGGAAGAGGGCGTGGTGCAGGTGTTCCGCCCGCGCGACGGCGCCCCGGCGCTGGTCGGCGTCGTCGGCCCGCTGCAGCTCGACGTGCTGAAAGCCCGGCTCGCCGCCGAGTATCAGCTCCCGGTCGATTTCGAAGTCTCCGAATTCCAGCTCGCACGCTGGATCTCCTCCGACGACCGCAAGAAGCTCGAGACCTTCATCGCCAACAACGGCTCGTCGATCGCCGACGACGTCGACGGCGATCCGGTGTACCTCGCCAAGAACGAATTCTATCTCGGCTACACCCGCGACCGCGCCGAGGGCATCGTGTTCTCGGAAATCAAGGACGTGAAGAAGACGGGGTGAGGCGGATCGCGTTCCTCCCCCCGATCGTCATCCCCGCGCAGGCGGGGATCCAGTATCGCAGCGCGACCGAGATGAGCATCGGACTCTGCATCGAGCGCCCTGGGCTACTGGATCGTCCGGACAAGCCGGACGATGACAGCGGAATGCGGGGCGAGCGCTGTGCGTCACAGCAATATTCCGCTTGAGCTGCGACGTCCGCTTCACATGTCAAACAGCCACAAATCCACGTCCTCGCGGCGCAATGCGCCCGAGCTTTGCCCGAAGAGCCGCCCCGAAGTGAGGGGCGGTGGCGCGCCGCAAGACGCGGCGTTGGTAGTGTCGCGATCCGGCCTTCGCCCGCGCGAGCGGCGAAGATCGCGAACCGCGCGTCGCCTTGCGGCGCGCCACCCCGGCGGTTTTTGGCTGAAGGACCGCTCTTCCGGGATACGGCGAGCTTGCGGGCTTTCCCCGGCCTCTACCGCACCCGTCCAGCCTCTGAAGCGGCGGCCGCTCGTAGTAGCGGCGGACGGTGACCCTCAGCCTCCCGGACGCGTGGGTGCGAGCCACGACGCGCAGGACGCCGTATCCCGCTCCGCCTCGCAAGCGCCCTCGAGAAGCGCCCCTCGCGAACGAGATGGATAGGAATATAAGCCGAGGTGGCGGGCTTGTCAACCGATCTGAATGCGCGTTTCCTGCGCTGTCAGGCTTGAAATCCATTTATATAGTTATTTATATAGGCCGGCTGTGTCCGACGATCTTCCGAAGCGCTTGGTCTGGATCGCATCCAGCCGCCGCGACATGCAGACTCTTCCGAAGAGCATTCGCCGGAGCTTCGGCACGGCGCTGTTCGCGGCGCAGATGGGCGTAGCGCCGCCCATCGCCAAGGTGCTGAAGGGGTTCGGCGGCGCCGGCGTGTTGGAGTTGATTGAAGACGATCGCAGCGGGACGTACCGCGCGGTCTATACGGTGCGCTTCGCGACGGCGGTCTACGTACTACACGTTTTCCAGAAGAAGTCGAAACAGGGCATCGCGACACCGCATCAAGATATCGAGCTGGTCCGATCGCGATTGAAGGTCGCTGAAGAATTGCACAGGAAGGCCGACCATGAAAACTCATGAAATCAGCAGCGGCAACGTATTCGCCGATCTCGGCTTTGCCGACTCCGAACAGGAATTGGTTAAGGCCAAGCTGACGGTGCAGATCTACAAACTTCTCTCCGAACGCTGCATGACGCAGGGGGCGGCGGCGAAGCTTCTCGGCACCACGCAGCCGCAAGTCTCGGCGCTGATGCGCTGTCGGCCGACGTCGATCTCGGTCGGACGACTGATGGAATTTCTGACTCTGCTTGGGCAGGACGTGCAGGTCACTGTGAAGCCCGCTCCGCGCCGGAAAGCGGCGGGCGGGGCGGGGCGTTTGTCGGTCGTGGTGCAGGCTTAGAGGCGCGGCCCAACTATCTACTCTCCACATTCCTCTTGATATTCCCCAACCCCAACTCCGCCTCCGCGCTCATCCGCTCCACCATCTTCGGCGTCGGCGGCTTCGGCCGCGCCGGATTGCGCAGGATGCGGGTGAAGCGGGTGCCTCCGGCCACGACTTCGAACGTGTAGTGCACCACGATCGGTCCCATGAAGCTGGTGGTGGTCATGCCGATCCACAGCGTCGGGCGGTCGCAGGCGATCACCAGCCAGGCGAGATCGACCGGGCCGGTGCGTGTCGACCAGTGTTCGTGGAAGGTGTCGCCGAACCGCATCGGGCGGTCGTCGCATTCCAGCGCGTGGGATGAGGGCAGCCATTCCGGCCACGACTTGGGGTTGGTGACGTAGTCGAACACGGTTTCGGGCGGCGCGGCGATCACCACTGCATGGCGGATTTCGAACGGCGAGGTGGCGGTCGCGGCGGTGGTGGACATCCGGATTCCTCATCGAGGGTTGCGCGGCGGCTGCGGTTCGGGCTGCGCGATCGGCACGTGCATCGGCGATTGGCGAAGCCGCGCAGCCGATCACAGGCCGATACGAGCAGCGAAGCGCGACTTTCAGGTCCGGAGAGTGTACTTAAGTCGATTTCAGGTAGTGACCCGAAGCCGGAAAGCGATTTGGCTGATCTTTTCACCTGAACTCAAAGCGCGGAATGAGCTCCTCTTTCACTTTGAGAAATGGAAAATTCTCTTTCAATTTTGCTTCTAGCTCAGCGTCATATTCCCATGGTTGCGTTATCACACACCAGTTAAGCAAAAAGTCTTCGCCGTCTTTGGCCATGATCAACCCAACGCAACAGTTCAGATGTTGATCGTATTTGTGTCCCAATGTGAAATTGAGTAGCCCTCGTTCCATAAGCTCAACAGCATTTTCCTCCGCCATCAATTTGGGGTCTACCGGCACGAAGACAAACCCAACCGACAGCTCTTTCCATGCAAAGCGTGTGGGAGCCCGGAATTCCTGCTTTTGCAATGCATCGATGCAGTAGTTAATTCGGGTTTTGGCCGCCTTCCAGCCTGAGCGCGGAAGTCGTCCGAACTGGCGCAATATTTCATAGTAATCGTCAGGCTTATTTTGCCTCTCCACCTTACGGTAAATGTTCTGCAAGATCATCGAAATATCGAATTCGGAAGCGTTCTGTTTAAGCGCCAGAAGAAACTTGTGAGATTCCTCTGACGGCAACGTATTCTCGTCGCCCGAAAGGTATTGCCCCATAATCAATGCCTCTGGAGCCGCGAACTTAGCGTCGCTTTCGAGCAGCCTTTGCCTGTAGCCAAAATAGTCCCGTATATCTGCCGGAACACGCAACGTCCGACATATCTCCAGATAGTCGCGAGCATCAATCACGTGGATGAACCCGCCCGTCTGACTTACATGGTGTCGAGTTGATTTAGCGATATCAGGAACGATCTTGCCAGGCAGGAAGACGACAATCTTGGTCTTCGTTAGAATTTGATCGCCGCGAAGATCGAAGCTGTGGCCATGCCCATTGGTAACGGTGATGGCAGGGTGTTCTTCAAGAAATTTGAGCGTGTCACGTACCTGCTTTGTCGCCTTCCCTAGGACCTTGGCTTGAAACCAACGCGTCTCGGAAGCATCATCCTCTACGTGCTCGGTGGATCGCTCTTTCAATTGCAGTATTGTTACGTCATCTGCCATCCAAACGATGTTGTCAGCCAGTTCGAGCTCCGTGCCACCCGCCCCCGGTTTGAATGTATTCTTCGAGAAAGTGAATTCCTTAAAGAACGCGAGCGCGTTGAGTTCGCTTACAAATTCCTCCAGCGTCATGACGACACTCCTAGATTTCGTTGACGGGTCGGACATCGCAGTAGCTTCGCCAGGCAGCTTCGTCAAAAGACCCAGTTCACAGGCTCGCGCCGCTAATGTCCGCTTCTGGCCCATAGCGGCCATTAGGCCGTGTCGACCCTGTTGGCCACCGCTGCTCCGGTCGGCTCACCGCCGCTCCACGATCTTCTTGATATTCCCCAGCCCCAGCTCCGCCTCCGCGCTCATCCGCTCGACCATCTCCGCGGTCGGCGGTTTCGGCCTTGCCGGATTGCGCAGGATGCGGGTGAAGCGGGTGCCGCCGGCCACGGCTTCGAACGTGTAGTGCACCACCACCGGGCCCATGAAGCTGGTGGTGGTCATGCCGATCCACAGCGTCGGGCGGTCGCAGGCGATCACCAGCCAGTCGAGATCGACCGGGCCGGTGCGGGTCGACCAGTGTTCGTGGAAGGTGTCGCCGAACCCCATCGGGCGGTCGTCGCAGTCCAGCGCGTGCGAGGAGGGCAGCCATTCCGGCCACGACCTGGGGTTGGTGACGTAGTCGAACACGGTTTCGGGCGGCACGGCGATCACCACTGCATGGCGGATTTCGAACGGCGAGGTGGCGGTCGCGGCGGTGGTGGACATCCGGGTTCCTCATCGAGGGTTGCGCGGCGGCCGCGGTTCGGGCGGCGGGGTCGGGGCGGGTGAGGCGGGACTGTTCATCGCAAGGACGCTCAATTCTTGCGCGAATTGCCGGTTCCGTTCTGTTTCGGGACATTTCTGGCATTTCACGTGGCAAAAAGGCCACGGCGGGGTGCAATTGCGGTGCCTTCGCGGAAAAAAAGATACCGCCGGGCGAACGCCTCCCGCAAAATCCCGACCAATTAGCTCGGCCAACGAGCAAACGGTTTCCAGACCAGATGATTTCGGGGTGCGGCGTGCGATTGAAGGCGACAGGGATGAGCGCTGTGGCGGCGATGTTGATCGCCGTCTCCGGCGCGTCGGCGCAGGAGGCGAAGCCGACGCCGGCAGCCGTGGTGCAGCAGGGCTACGACGCGCTGTTCAACCAGATGTATCAGCAGCCGGCGAATCTCGACGTCAGCTTCAAGTTCGCCCATGCGGCGGTCGAGCGCGGCGACTACGAGGCGGCGATCGGCGCGCTGGAGCGGATGCTGTTCTTCAATCCCGACCTGCCCCGGGTGAAGCTCGAACTCGGCGTGCTGTATTTCAAGCTGGCGTCCTACGAGATCGCGCGCGGCTATCTGGCCGACGCGATCAAGGGCGGCAACGTGCCGGACGACATCCGCGCCCAGGTGATGGCGTATCTCGCCGAGATCGACCGCCGGATGTCCAAGCACGAATACAGCGTGTTCATGCACGGCGGCATGCGCTATCAGACCAACGCCAATATCGGCCCGAACTCGCTCCAGGTGCGCGCGCTCGGCCAGGACGCGATCCTCGATCCGCGGTTCGGCCGCAAGCCGGATTGGAATGCGTTCCAGACCATCACCGCCGCCTACGCCTACAAGCTCAATCTGCGCGGCGACGCGATCGAGACCACCTTCCTCGGCTACAATTCGCGGCAATTCACCCAGAGCCAGTTCAATCTCGGCCTGCTCGAAGGCACCATCGGCCACCGTGTCGGGCTCGGCCAGAACGCCTCGTTCAAATACTACGCGATCGGCGACAAGGTCTGGCTCGGCGACTACAGCTATTTCAGCGCGCTCGGCGGCGGCCTGTCGGCGCGCTCGACGATCGGCGACAACGGCCTGATCGAAGGCTATGTCGAGACCCGGCATCGCAAGTTCAGCGACTCCACCTACTATCCGACCGCCGGCACCCAGACCGGCGACCTGACGACCGCGGCGATCACCACCGACTTCAGGTTCGGCCCGGTGCACTGGACCACGCGCGGCGGCTACGACGTCAACAAGGCGGTCGCCGACTACAACAGCTACAAGCGCTATTCGATCGACATGGCGTTCCCAGTCCAGTTCGTGGTGCCGCTGTTCGGCCAGCCGCATCAGTTCGTGGTGGCCCCGACGATCGGCTACAGCCGTTCGACCTACGATGCGCCGAACTTCATCGTCGATCCGACCACGGCGCGGCGCGAGGACGAATATCGCTACGGCGCGATCCTCGATGCGCAGATCGCCGGCAATGTCGGGCTGCGCACCCAGGTGCTGTACACCAAGATCGACTCCAACCTGCCGAACTATCGCACCAACAACCTGTCGGCCTCGATGGGCCCGACGGTGCGTTTCTGAGGAGGCTCGCGATGCGTCTGTCGGGATGGATGATCGGAGCCGCCGCGCTGATCGCAGCCGGGGGTGGGGTGAAGGTCGCGATCGCCCAGGAGGTCGGCAAGGCCTCGGCGGTGAACCCCGCCGCCACCGCCAATCTGCGCACGATCTCGATCGGCGCGTCGATCACCCACAAGGAGCGGATCAAGACCACCGACAAGGGCTCGGTGCAGATCCTGTTCATCGACAAGACCTCGATGACGATCGGCCCGAACAGCGATCTGACGATCGACGAATACGTCTATGATCCGAACGCCGGCAGCGGCAAGCTGGCGGCGCGGCTCGGCAAGGGCGCGCTGCGCTTCGTCGGCGGCCAGATCAGCCACACCGGCGACGCCGAGATCAAGACCGCCTCGGCCACCATCGGCATCCGCGGCGGCGTGGCGATGATCGGCCCGGGCTTCGTGTTCGCCGGCTACGGCAATTCGACGGTGACGACGCAGGGCGGCACCGTGACGCTCGGCGCCGGCGAATTCACCCAGACCCCCGGCGGCGGCCAGCCGCCGTCGCCGCCGGCCCCGCCGCCGCCGAACTTCGTGCAGAATCTGATCCGCTCGTTCCAGAGCGCGCCCGGCCAGAGCGGCGGCGCCGGGCAGGGCACTGCCTCGCGCGGCAATGTGCAACGCGCCGAGGCCCGCGCCACCGGCAGCCCGACCGGCTCGGTCGCCGGCTCGCTGACCCCTCTGCCGGCGCCGACGCCGCTGCCGCCGATCAATCAGACTGCCTCGTCGCTGAACCAAACGATCCAGACCTCGACGCAGCAGGCAGCGGTGGAGAAGGCCGAAACCAAGGACTCGTCACTGTTCGGCTTCGTCGGCGGCCTGATGACGGCTTGGCTCACCTCGGGCAGCGGCTACACATACGGCGGCTCGGTCGGCTCCTATACCGGAACCGCGTCGGTCGGGATCGACAGCGTCCGGCGGCGGGTGCAGGCGAATTTCGACGGCACCGTGTCGCACGATCAGAACGGCCAGTATCTGCCTGGGTCGTTCGAGTATCAGTTCGGCTTCCTCGATCCGAACGAGGATCCGCAGAGCGGATTTTACGATTCCTCCAACTTCGTCGCCGCCCCCGCCATTCGCCGCAACGGCCAGATCGTGTCGACGATCGACAATGCGCCGATCACCAACCAGGAGGGCGTGATGGTGGCGATCTCGCGCGACATGGCGCAGCAACTGGTCACGGAATACGGCTTCGGCAGCGCGACGCCTTGCGACTGCGACTACACCAAATGGGGGTTCTGGAGCAGCGTCAGCGACCAGGGGCCGTACAAGGATTTCGCTCACGGCTTCTGGGTCGCGGGCCGTCCGACCACCGCCGGCGAGGTGCCGCTGAGCGGGCAGGCGACCTACAAGGGCCACGCGGTCGCGGCGATCCAGAACGCCGGCAGCAGCTACTACGCGGCCGGCAGTTTCAGCAACACCGTGAATTTCGGCGCGCGCACCGGACAGGTCAGCGTCTCCGGCCTCGATGGCACCAACTATGCCGGGCAGGTGTCGTTTGTGCAGGGCTCGACCGGCTTCGTCGGGTCGCTCGCCGGCGACGTCGGCTCGCGCAACATGGCGATGACCGGCGCGTTCTTCCGCGGCGTGTCGAGCCCGGTCGGCGAGATGGGCGGCAATCTGGCGATCAGCGGGCCGGGCTATCTCGGCGCCGGCATTTTCGCCGGCAAGATGCAGTAGGCCCGCACCCGGGCGTGGCGCGAGGCCGTCTACAGATGCGCGGGCGGGCCGGAGCGGCGGCCGATCGCCGCCGACTGCTGATCGATGCGGCCCGAACTCGGCGGCAGGTAGCGCGCGCTCGAGCGGACGCGCTGTCGGGTTGCCGGATCGGTGACTTCGACCGAGACTTCGAGTCCGTCGGCGGACGGCTTGCTGGCCTGCACCGTCAGTTCGCGGTCGCCGAGAACGCGGCGGGCGGCTTCGGTCGAGACTGCGGTGCTACGCTCTTGTGACACGGCCGCGCTGGCGGCGAGCGCGGTGACGCCTTGCAGGGCGGCCTCGTCGGCCAGCCGCTGCAGCGGCGGATCGGCCGGGTGGATCAGCGGGATCGCGTAAACGGCGCTGAGCCCCACCGCAATGGCGAGCAAGCATGCCAACGGGGTGGCGATACGCATGCGAGAGCTATTCGGTCCCATCCGGCGCTCCTCCCTCGGCCGGCCGGGCGTGCTCCCGAACCGGCCTGCGATCTGCTAACGTCAGTGTGATGCGCCAGTTCCCTGATCCTCCGGCCGAGCCGCGGCCGCTGTCCAGCCCAAGCCGCTCGGTTGCGGTGCGCGAGGTCGTGCCGTGCGGTTGCTGAGCCGCGCCGTGCATCCGCTGCTCGGTCGCGCCGCCCGTGGCTGGGTGCGGCTGCGGCGGCCGCTGCGCGGCAAGTACGTGCGGGCGGTCCTGGCTGCGCTGGCGACGCTGATCGCTCTGACGGCGCTGCGGACCTACGAACCCCGCATCGTCACCGAGACCAAGGAACGGGCGTTCGACGCCTATCAGCGGCTCAAGCCGCGGCAGCCGACGGAGGATCTGCCGGTGCGGATCGTCGATATCGACGAGGCTTCGCTGGCGGCGTTCGGGCAATGGCCGTGGCCACGCACGCGGCTGGCGGCGCTCACCAAGCGGCTCGGCGAGCTCGGCGCCGGCGTGGTTGCTTACGACATCATCTTTTCCGAGCCGGACCGGACCACCCCGGACCGGCTGATCGAGGATCTCGCGGCCTCGGAGCTGCCCGACCGCGACCGCGCGGTGGCGCTGCTGAAGAGCCTGCCCGATCACGATGCGAGCTTCGCCGCGGCGATGCGGCAGACCCCGACGGTGCTCGGCTTCGCCGCGACCCGGCGCGACAACGATACGCGTCCGTCGGTGAAGACCGGGCTGGCGTTCGTCGGCGTCACCCCGGCCAACGTGCTGCCGCCGTTTCGCGGCGCGGTTTCCAACCTGCCGCTGCTCGACGAGGCCGCTGCCGGCGTCGGCGCGATCAACCTGTCGGCGCGTGATCGCGGCGGCGTGGTGCGACGGCTGCCGATGCTGATGTCGGACGGGGCGCGGGTCTATCCGAGCCTCGCGGCCGAAGCGCTGCGGGTGGCGCAGGGACAGAAGGGCGTCATCGTCCGCGGCACCGGCGCCTCCGGCGACGACGCCACCGGACACGATGCGCTGGTCGACATGCGGGTCGGCCAGTTCAAGCTGCCGCTGACCGACGACGGCGAGGCATGGCTGTATGTCGATCGCGATCACCCGGACCGCTACGTCTCCGCCAAGGACGTGCTCGATCCGGCGCAGACCGAGCGGATGCGGGACCGGCTCGAAGGCACCATCGTGCTGGTCGGCACCACCGCGTCCGGGCTGAGCGACGCCCGTGCCACGCCGATCGGGCAGGTGATGCCCGGCGTGGCGATCCAGGCGCAGATGATCGAGCAGATCGTCGCGCAGGATTTTCTGGAGCGGCCGGACTGGGCGAGCGGGTTCGAGATCGTGATGACGCTGCTGCTCGGTTCGCTGGTGGCGGCGCTGGTGCTGCTCGCCGGTGCGCGGTTCTCGCTGATCGCCTGCGCGGTGGTGTTCGTCGGTGCGATCGGCGGCTCGTGGATCGCGTTCTCGCAGTTCCGGTTGCTGATCGATCCGGTGTATCCGTCGCTGGCGACGCTTCTGACCTATATCGCGGTCGAGCGCGTGCTGCACACCGCCTCCGATCGCGAGAAGAGGTTCGTGCGCCAGGCGTTCGGCCAGTATCTCGCCCCCGATCTGCTCGCCCGGCTCGAACGGATGCCGGACGGCCTGCGGCTCGGCGGCGAGCAGCGCGAACTCAGCGTGATGTTCATGGACGTGCGCGGCTTCACGCCGATTTCGGAAACGCTGAGCGCCACCGAACTGGTCGATTTCGTCAACACGCTGCTGTCGCCGCTGTCGGATGCGATCCAGGACGAGCTCGGCACCATCGACAAGTACATCGGCGACTCGATCATGGCGTTCTGGAACGCGCCGGTCAACGTGCCCGATCACGCCGCGCGGGCCTGCCGCGCCGCGCTGAAGATGCGCGCCGTGGTCGAACGGCTCAACGACGCCGACGCGTTCGGCTTCGCCGCGCGCGGCGTCGCCGATCCGGTGGTGCGGATCGGCGTCGGACTCAACACCGGCGTCGCCTGCGTCGGCAACATGGGCTCTGCGAGGCGGTTCAACTACTCGGCGATGGGCGACGTGGTGAACGTCGCGGCCCGGATCGAGAGCGCCTCGAAGGAGTTCGGCACGGATCTGTTGGTTTCGGAGGAGGTCGCCCGCGCCGCGCCGGCGCTGGCGTTGCTGGAGGCCGGCGAGATCAGGCTGAAGGGCAAGTCGCGGCCGACCCGGCTGTATGCGCTGGTCGGCGACGAAGCGTTTGCTGCGTCCGAGCGGTTCGCCGAGCTGCAACGGCTGCACCGCGGCCTCTTCGAAGCGCTCGCCGCCGGCGACCAGGACCGGGCTGCGGCGATGCTGGCGGCCTGCCGCGCGGCGGCGCCGCAGGCGGTCGCCGGCCTATACGACAGCTTCGCGCGGCGCGCCGAAATGCGCGCGGCCGGTGCTTATTCCGCCGCGTAGGGGCTGAACGAGAGCTGCTGGCGGATCAGATCGGCGCTGGGCAGTGTGAAGCGGAACAGCGTGCCGCCGCCCGGCGCCGGCTCGGCCTTGATCGAGCCGCCATGGGCCTGAATGATGGTCTGTGAGATCGACAGGCCGACGCCCATGCCATCGGCCTTGGTGGTCGCGAATGGCTGGAAGATCCGCTCCGCGATCAGCGAGTCGAGACCCGGGCCGGTGTCGGCGACCACCACCTCGACCATATCGTCCTCGACCAGCCGGCTGCCGATCGTCAGCCGGCGGTCGCGCTGCTCGCGCATCGCCTCGAACGCGTTGCGGATCAGGTTGAGAAACACCTGCTGCACCTGAACTTTGTCGACCAGCACCCGGTCGAACGCCGGATCGAGTGTCAGCGCGACATCGACCGGGTGGTCGCGGGTCAGCACCGAGGCCAGCGCGAGGGCGTCTTCGGCGATCACCCGCAGGCTCTCGACGGTCTTGTCGGTCTCGCCGCGGCCGACGAACTCGCGCAGCCGCTGAATCACCGCGCCGGCGCGCAGCGTCTGCTGCGCGGCTTTGTCGAGCGCGGTGCTGATCTTGCCCTTGTCGGGATGGCTGCTGGCCTCGATCAGGCGGCGCGAGCCCTGCACGTAGTTGGTGACGGCCGCGAGCGGCTGGTTGAGTTCGTGCGCCAGCGCGCTCGACATCTCGCCCATGGTGCTGAGCCGGGCGACCCGCAGCAGCTCCGCCTGCAGCGCCTGCAGCCGCTGGTCGGCCTCCTGCTGCCGCGCCACCGCGCGCTGATGTTCGAGCAGGAACGCAGCGATCGCGGCGCTGCCGACGGCGAGGATCAACAGACAGGCGGTGATCAGCGCCGCCGCGAGGCTTTCGCGGTCGTGTCGCGACAGCCGCTGAATCAGCAGCGCCTGCTCGGTACGCGTCAGCACCGACAGGCTGGTTTCGATCCGATCGGTCAGCCGGTCGACGCGAGCCTGCTCCAGGATGTCGAGCGCCTCGCGCATCCGGTCGGGGCCCAGTTCGACGACGCGCCCGAGCTGGGCCATGCGCATGTCGGTGAGCAGTCGCAGTTCATCGATGTGCGCGATCTGCTCGGGATTGTCGGCGAGCACTGCGCGCAGGCCGTCGAGACGCGAGGCGAGCGCATCACGGGCGCGGGCGTAGCTGTCGCGATAGGTCTCGACGCCGGTGAGCAGAAAGCCGCGCTCGCTGGTTTCGGCTTCGAGCACCGCCTGCTGGATCGCGGAGATCGACAGCAGGGCCTTGTTGGTTTGCTGCACCCACGCGAAGCTGTCGCGCAGTCGCACCAGATTGAGCACCAGCGCGCCGGCGATGACGATGAACAGCAACAACGTCGCGCCCAGCAGCCACGGCGCCAGAACTGCTCTTGATAACGATTTTTGAGTCATCGGCACTCACGCAATCACGACCGGGATACCCTAGAGCAAATCCGTTGCGGATTGAATCGCATCGAACATCCAGATTGGGTCTAGAGGGCGGTATTATGCGCGATTTCGTGACCTATGGCCGATGTATTAGACGAAAGGTGAGTTTAGCCGGTCGGCCGGATCGATCAGCGGAGCGTCGATCTGCGACGCTCTGGGTTACTTCAGCGGCTGCTGCCTGCGGACGCTAACGGTTCTCATCTGGTCTGCGGCGCGGCGGCTCGCCGGACGAGCGCGGACGGCGACCGATCACAGCTCGCTCAAGATCTCGGCGATGTTGTCCCAAGTCTCGTCGTGAAGCTGGCGGGTCCGCTCGAAATTCGCCTTGATCGACTTCAACGCTTTGTCGCTGGTGGTGGAAAAGGTGCCGAGCCTGACCTGCTCGGAGGCGATCCGTCCGACGGTGACGTCGAGGTCGCGCTTGGCCTGGTCGATCGCCGCCCGCGATTCCTGACGCAGCCGCTCCAGAGCGGTGTGGACGGCAGCCTTTCGCTGCTCCGAGCGGTGGTCGGCTGCGGCATCGTCCGTGCCGCGATGGGCGCCGACGCGCGCGAACAGGAACGACCTGATTTCGTCGTCCGCTTTGGCCCATTCGTCGGATAGCCTAGCCAGGGTGACCTCGGCGATCTGCGGCGGAATCGAATGGCGTGACGACAGCGCATCGAGGCGTTCGGCGAACACCGTTCGGATCGACAGCAGTTCCGCGACCGCACGGTGCGCGTCCTGGCGGCCATCGCCGTCGAGATGTGCCGCCCAGCGACCGAGCGAGGAGGCGAGCAGATCGATTTCGTCGCGCTTGCGCCGGATCCAGACCACTTCGTCGCGTTCGCCGGCGTTCACAGACATCTTCAGACCTTCGACCTTCATCGCGAGGACGGACCGATCGCGCGCCTGCAGCCGCGATCCCAACGCCGTCCCCGATCACACGCCCCAAATAGAACGATAACGTTTTGTTTTATCGGAGTCGATAGGGTGTTCCCGGACAAAGTACCGATGGTCGTGTGGCCATGGGGCGGGAGCTCGTTATAATGCGTCCAACTCGTGACGACAGGAGGCAACGCGAACCATGTTGAAGCCCGCAGCGCAGAACACCGCTGCGAAGCAGCGCATCGCCAAATCGCGCGGCGGTCGCCCGACCCGGACCGCCGCCCTTCAGCGCGATCTTCGGCTGCTCGATGTCGCCACCCGGCTGTTCATGGAGCGCGGTTTCGACGCGACCACGATCGATGCGGTGGCTGAGGAGGCGCGTGTTTCCAAGTTGACCGTGTACTCGCGCTACACAGACAAGCGCGGCCTGTTCGAGGCGGCGCTGCGGCGCGAGATCGAGCGCTGGATGGCGCCGCTGTCGCGCGGTGTTGAAGAGCGCCGCAACAATCCGGCGAACGGTTCGCTCGAAAGCTGGTTCGTCGGCATCGGCCGTCAGGTTCAGGAGATCGGAACCACGCCGGAAGTGACGGCGATCATGCGGACTCTGTCGTTTCAGGCGGCGAATTTTCCGGAGTTGGCGCGGCTCGCGCACGAAGAAGGGTGGGGGCGCGCGGTGGCGACGCTGGCGCGGCTGTTCGACCATCTCAGCGAGCAGGGGCTGGTTCGCGTGCCCGACAGCATGGTGGCGGCCGAGACCTTCCTCAACATCGTGGTCGGTCCGCTGACCCGGCTGACGATGTTCGGAATCCCGATCGACGAGAAGAACCGCGAACGTCAGCTCCGCCTCGCCGTCAAACTGTTCCTCACCGGCATCCGGCCCAATTGAGGCGGATCGCGCGCGCCGGCCGCGCGAGGCTTGACCCGCGCTGAAGGACGAGCCTCGGCCAATGCATCGAGGTCGCTCACGCCGGCGAAACGCCGTTTTCCACCGCAGGATCGGCTGCCGACGGCCCGGTATCCTTCTCGAAGATCCGCATCAATTCAATGGCTTGGTGGAGGCCATGACGCCCGAGCCGGCATCCCGACGCCCAACGCCGGGGCCGGCATTTGACAAAACGAAACGAACTGGTACCGTATCGTTGTGGCGCCCAAGCGCCTCGTGGCTACATGCGGCCGTGCTCCCGCCGCCGTGTTGTGGCTGCGCGCGACCGATCGCCTGCCGCCCCAAGTGATCGGTCGCGCCTCTTCTGTTTCGCGCCGGCGGGCACCCTGCGGCCACGGGCCGGAGCCGAACCGATGCGAACTGCATTCAGAATGTCCGCCGTCGCCGTTGCGCTGTTGATGGTGCAGCCGTCGTTTGCTGCGCACGACACGGCGCCCAGCGCGCCTTCCACCGGACAGGAATCCGGAGAGGCGCCGTCTGCGGAACCGGATCCGGGGCAGAAGCTCGATCTGGTGCGCTCGGCGCCGGTGTCGCTGGGGCGAGCTCTCGCGATCGCCGAGACATCTCACCCGGGGACCAAGAGCTTGCGGATCGAGACCGACCTCGCGGCGCAGGGGCTGATCTATCGCGTCCGTACCGGCCGCGACGGGCAGGTGTGGGAGAGCGTCGTCTCTGCCGAGTCGGGCACGATCGTCAGCGACCGGTCGGTGCCAATTCGGGTGGATGCGGACGACGACGAACGGTTCGAGCTCGTGGCGCTACAGTCGGTCGGGCCGGGAATGTCCGACGCGGTGATGGTCGCCGAACGCTCGACCCGCGGCCGCGCCGTGCTCGGCGAATTGCAGGTGGAGAAGGGACGGCTGAAGTTCGTCGTAGTGGTGCTCGCCGGCGACGATCTGAAGGAGGTCGTGCTCGAGCCGCCGGGAGCGCGGCTGCGCAATCCGCCATCGCCTCGTCCCGGCGCGATGCCGAATCCGGATCGGCGGATCGCGCCGGGGAGCAAGCAACGGTCATGACCGGCGCGTCGATCTCGGCTCTGGCGGCACTTGCCGGCTCCGCGATCGGCGGGCTGGCGACGCTGACCACCGCATGGCTGACGCAGAGCCATCAGGAGCAGACCGCCCGCATCGCCCAGGAGAACACCCGCCGCGAGCGGATCTTCGGCGAGTTCATCGATCAGGCGTCGAAGCTCTATGTCGATGCGCTGATGAACTCGCTCGACGACCCGAACAAGATGATTGGCATCTACGCGGTGATCGGCAAGCTGCGGCTGTTCGCGGCACCGGAGACGATCCTGGAAGCCGAACGGATGATGGAAGCGATCATCGCGGCGTACTATCGCCCGTCGATCAATCTGCACGATAAACCGGTGCTCGCGCAGGAAGAATACGATCTGCTGCGGCCGTTCGCGGAAGCCGCCCGACGAGAGCTGTTTCTTGCGTCGTCGGCGCAGCGCCACCCCGGCCGGGTTGGGCGCGCCCTTCACTGATCCAGAGCGCCCCGGCGATCGGGGCGGCGAGACCGATCGGCCGCCTGCGGGCCCGGCGCGGTCTTACGGAGCGCGTTGAGCAGAATGCCGATCGTCGTGCCGTTATGCAGGACCGCGGTGGCGATCGGTGCCAGCACGCCCATCGCGGCGAGCCCCAGGATCGCGGTGTTGAGGCCGACCGTGAGTTTGTAGTTGCTGGCGATCCGCGCCATCGCGCTGTTGGCAAGCTCCTTGGCATCGGCGACGCGGTCGACGCCGTCCTCGAGCAGGGCGATGTCCGCGGTGAGACGCGCGATGTCGGCGCCCTTGTGCATGGCGATGCCGACATGGGCGCCTGCCAGCGCCGGCGCGTCGTTGATGCCGTCGCCGACGAAGGCGATCTTGGCGCCCTTGGCGTTGAGGTCGGCGATGATCGCGGCCTTGTCGGTCGGCAACAGCTCGGCATGGTAGCCGTCGAGCCCCAGCTCCTCCGCCATTTCGGCCGCGCGGTCGCGGTGGTCTCCGGTCAGCAGCAGAATGCGTTTGGCGCCGGCGCGGCGCAGGCGCGCGATGGTGGCGGCGCTGGTGGGGCGCACGGTGTCCTTCAGGCCGATGACGCCGAGCAGGCGGCCGCCGAAGCCGATGAACAGCAGCGTCTTGCCTTCGCGATACAGACGGTCGAGCGGCTCGCGATAGGGCGAGATGTCGATGCCTTCGTGCTCTTCGACGAAATGCCGCGACCCGACGACGATGCGTTCGCCGTTGATGACGCTGGCGACGCCGTGGGCGACGATGAACTCCACCTCGGCATGGTCGAAATGGTGGCCGTGCCTGGCCTTGGCGGCGTTCACGACCGCGAGCGCCAGGGGATGGAAGTAATGTTCTTCCACCGAGGCCGCCAGACAGATCAGGTCGTCGGCGCTGTAGGCGGAGTCGAAGGTGATCGAGTCGGTGACCTGCAAGGAGCCGGTGGTCAGCGTTCCGGTCTTGTCGAAGATGAACGTGTCCGCCTGGGCGAGGCGTTCCAGCGCGCTCGCCCCCTTGACCAGGATGCCGAGCCGGCCGGCATGATACATCGCGGATTTGAAGGCGACCGGCGTCGCCAGCTTCAGCGCGCAGGAATAGTCCGCCTGTAGAACGGAGGCGGCCGACCGCCAATTGCCGGTCAGCAGGACGGAGAAGCCGGCGAGCTTCAGCACGGTGGGGACCAGACGATCGGCGAGGCGGGCGGCCTCGATCTGCGCTTCGCTCTTGGCGGTCAGGGATTGCTCGACATAGTCGGCGATGCGCGCCGCCGCGGTCCGGCGACCGACCTGCTCGGCATAGATCGTCAGCCGGCCGTCTTCCAGCATGGTGCCGGACAGCACCTTGCTGCCGCGTGTCTTGACGACCGGCGCGCTCTCTCCGGTCATCGCCGCTTCGTTGACGGTGGCTTCACCGGACAGCACGGTGCCGTCGACAGGAACCACCGCCCCGGCACCGACCACCACGGCGTCGCCGGCCGTCACCTCGTCGGCGGGAATCTGCACTTCGACGTTGTCGCGCAGAACCCAGACGCCCTCGCTGGTCGGACGCAGCAGATGTTTCAGCAGATCGTCGGAGCGGCGGGCGATCGAGTCTTCGATCGCCTCGCCGAGCGCCAGGATGAACGTCGTGGTGTTGGCGGCGACGAAATCGGAGCGCGCCAGCGAGATCGACACCGCCATCGCCTCCAGCACATGGCTGGTGACGCCGTTGCTGCGAAGGTCGGCCGCCGCATGGCGCAGCAGCGGCAGTGCGGCCGTGAGGCTGACGGGCAGACGCGCCTGCATCGGCAGTGCATTGGTCCCGAGCAGCACCGCCAGCGTTGCGGCGACGTCCGACCGGCTGTCGTCGGTCCGGGATTTCGTGATTGCTTCCGACGCGCCGAGGCTTGCGATCGTCGCGACGATACTGTCGGCATCGGTGCGCGCCGGATCGAAACACACGATCAGCGACGCGGCACGCGGATTGACGCGCGCCGACGCCACGCCGTCGATCAGCCTTGCGACCTCAGCGAGCTGTGCCGGGTCGGAGGTTTCGGAGCGGCGGCGGTAGCGCAGACGGATGCGGTCCGGCAGGCGGTGAACCACCTCGACTCCGGACAGCCACCGGGTATCGGTCATACGGTGCCGCTCTGCTCGGCCTCGACTTCCGCACTGAGGTCGGCGAACTGCTCCTTCAGCTCGGCGACGCCGCCCATCATGCTCGCGTAAGCTTTGATCGCGCCCTTGAACAGCTTGCCGCGCAGCTCCTCGTCGGAGAGCACATAGGCGGCGAGGCCGCCGATCAGCAGGCCGAGCAGGAGTTGCTCGTTACGGCCTTTGGGCAGCAGCCCGCCGAGATTGCCGAGCATTCCCTGCTGGCGGTTTCCGGCCAGACTGAGCTGTCCCGCGAGCAGTTGCTCGATCTCGCGACGCTTCAGGCCCTTGCCGCGCTTTCCCTTCTTCTTAGCCAACTCGAATCTCCTCAGCAGGTTCTGTCGCAACCGTCATTTCGGTCGCCAGTAAGGTCTCCAGGGCCAGAGCGCCGATCGCGCCGCCGGCGAGCGCGGCGAGCGCGCCGAAGTAGTCCTGTCTGCGCATGCTCTCTGCAACGGCAGCACCGGCCGCCAGCGCCACGCCGCCCTGCAACGCCTGCCGTAGCAGCTTGCTGCTGTGAGGCTTGCCCGACATGCGGCCGTCCTGGATGGCGGCGAGCAGACCCGCGGCGACCATGCCGCGGGTGAAGTTGGTGGCGATCTCCGCAGGAGCGAACGGCGCTTCGCGCGCTTTCGCTTTACGCTTTTTCATTCGTGGCGGTCTCGTCCGGGGGCTGGGGAGATGCCGTCGCGGTCGCCGCCGGTGCAGCGTCGGCAGCGGCCGGGCCGGCTTCCTGGGCTGCGGACTCGCCGGACAGCTTCGTGCGGAGCGCGGCGCTGGATTTTTCCACCGCGCTGAGGCCCGAGACGGTCGCCTCGCGCAACTCTTCGCCGGCCTTGTCCAGACCGCTGCGCGCCTTTTGGGCGAACGACTTCACGGCTTCGGGCGCCTTGGCCTGCTTGAGCAGTTGCACGCCGATCACGCCGACTAAAACACCGGTCGCAAATCTCAGAAGTGGCAGCATGACGAAGTCCTTCCAATTATCAGGCGGCCAACAGGCCGAGCAGACGGCTCCGCAGCATCTCGCCGTCCGGAGTAGCTTCGCCGGATACGAGAGCACTCCAGGCCGAAGGCGAAATTCCGTTCGGGTCGTATTCGACCACACAGGATCGCGCGAGCGGGTTCAGGCTGATCGATCGGATGCCGTCCATCTTCGACAGCGCCTTGCCGAAACGCTTGGCTTCGTCCGCCATGGCGATCATCTCGCCGTCGAAAGGGACGTTCAGTTTGAGGCGGATGCGACCGGGCAGGTGGTGCGCGATCTGCAAATGTCGCGTGAAGCGCAGAAGACCGGCGGAGGAGGCGGACACGGATGGCCTAACGGAATGTGCGGCGCCAATGCACCGCGAGGTGGGTGAGCGTCATCGCGATGGCGACGACGCCCATCTGGGCATGGAGTTTGCGGCTGACGCCGAGCGCCGCCACGGTCCCGGCCATGCCGGCGAGCGCACCGACCTTGGCGATCCGATTGATCGACGACCGGGTCTGCGCCCGCCGCCGCAATCGATCGAGCGGGTCGCTTTCTGGGCCGGCTTGCTCTGAATCGGCGCCGTGCGGGTCGAGCGGTTCGGCTTCCGGCGTCGCGGTCCACACCGCGTCGACTTCGCTGCGGATTCGCGCCTCCATTGCCGTATCGGCCGGATCGTAGCGCAGCAGAAACGAGCCGACGGTCGGATCGGCGTTCACCTCGACGAGCACGCGCAATCTGCCGTCGAGCGCAGCGTGACGCGCGCGGTCGCGTAGCAGCGGGTGCCGCAGCCGGATCCGCCCGGGCAGAACCGAGACGAAAGCGGCGGCAGCCTGATTGTTCGGATGGGTCATGGCCGGACCTGCCATCGGCGGCACCCGCCGTGCACGCAATCGGCGGTGCAGGCGCCATTGCCGGCGGTCACGGATTGATAGCTGGCGGTCAAAGCGACTCCTTCACGTCGCGCGGGCCGAACGTCCCGCCCTCCCGTTGCGCTGCCGACGCGTCGTCGGGCGCGGTCGAGAGGGTGGTGTTTGCGTAGTTAGTGTGTTGCACGCAATCATCAGCTTGGATCGGTGCGAGCGGAGTCGGCCTTGATGCACGTCAAATCGGAGGTGCTGGCTTCCGGCGCGGGGTGGGGGCGGGTGGTTCGCGGGCACCAGAAACATGGGAGGCGATCGGGGCACCGGCGAATGCGACCCGTTCCCAATTTTTGATTGAGGTCAATTCGCAACAGCCGATTGCTTCTTATAGTCATCATCAGAATGAGGATCCGACAGTGAATTTCAGACCCGACAGCCGTCGTTTTGACTCGGCCGATATCCAGCCCGTCGAAATCAACCGTCTTGCCCCGGAGCCGATGCGGCCGTGCGCGGTGGATCTGCTGCAAACGGTCCGTCTGCGGCCGACGGCTCAGCGTCTGGTGCTGACGCAGCTCCTGTTCGGGAGCGGCGACCGGCATGTCACGGCGGAGATGCTGTACGAAGAAGCCTCCGGCTCGGAGGTCCAGATCTCTCTGGCCACGGTCTACAACACGCTCAATCACTTCGCGGAGCTCGGTCTGGTGCGCCGCGTCAGTGTCGACGGCAGCAAGACCTATTTCGACACCAACGTCAGCGAGCATCATCACCTCTATCTGGAAAACAGGCACGAGCTGATCGACGTTCCGGTCTCGGTGCTGCCGCTCGGCGGCCTGCCCGAAATCCCGGAAGGCTACGAGATCAGCCGGATCGATATGGTGGTTCGCCTGCGGCGAAAGACGCGCTGACCAACGGCGCCGGCCGGTCCGGCGTGTTGCTGTTTTGCGGCTGACGCGCTTTCTGGCTGCGAGCTGCGGTTTTCTTCCCACGAAGACGTTCGCTAGGGGCCTTCCTTTTCGTTGTCGTCGCCGCGTGCGCTCGGTGGCTCGCCGGTCAGGTCGGGTTGATCGCTGCCGAGCGCGAACACCTTGAGATAGTCGCCCAGCGTGGTCTCGAACCGCGCATGACCGGTCGCGGTGACGGCGACGTACTGCCGGCCGTTGTGCTGGTAGCTCATCACGCCGGCCTGTGCGCCGGCCGGCAGCCGATGTTGCCAGAGCAGTCGTCCCGTCGCGGTCTCGAACGCGCGCAGAAAGTTGTCCTGAGCGGCGCCGATGAAGGTGAGGCCACCGGCCGTCACCAGGGGACCGCCGAGGTTCGGCGTGCCCATGGCGATCTTGAGCCGTGTCGGGATTCCGAGCGGTCCCATGTCGAATCCGGTGCCGAGCGGCTTGGCCCAGGCCAGTTCCCCGGTGTCGATATTGGTGGCGGCGATGAAGCCCCAGGGCGGGGCCAGACAGGGCACGTCGAGGATCGACAGCCACATCGGCCGGTCGACGCCGTAGGGCGTGCCGGAGTGCGGCGCAGTCGTCTGGTCCGGGCGGGCGCCGCCCGACCCGACCGGCCGGTCGGCCACCTCGGCGCGCGGCGTCATGTCGACGGTATTGGGCAGGCGCGAGTAGTTGGCGATCACCAGGCGACGGCCGGGATCGAATCCGAGCCCGCCCCAGTTCATGCCGCCGACCGTTCCGGGCAGCAGCACGATGCCTTTGGCCTCGACGGTGGGCGGCGTGAAGATGCCGTCGTAGCGCCGCTGGTGGAAGCCGATCCGGCACAACGCCGCGTCGATCGGCGTCACGCCCCAGATGTGGCGCGCATCGATGGTCTCCGGGTCTCGACCGGGGATGCCGCCGAGATTGGGGAAGAACACCGACTGCGGCTGGGTCGGAGACAGGCGGTCGCCCGGCAAGCCGCCTTGCTGCGGCACCGCGCGCTGCACCACCGGGCGCAGCGGCTCACCGGTCGCCGCATCCAGCAGAAACAGGTCGCCGGCCTTGGTGCCCTGGAGCACCGCACGGCGGGCGACGCCGTCGATGGTGACGTCGAGGAGCATCGGCTGGGCGCCGATGTCGTAGTCCCACAGATCGTGCTGCACGGTGGTGAACGACCAGCGCGTCGCACCGGTCGCGAGGTCGACCGCGACCACGGCGGCCGTGAACCGGTCTTCTTCGGCGGTGCGGTTGCCGCCCCAATGGTCGGCGCCGGGATTGCCGGTGCCGAGAAACGCCAAGCCCAGCGACTCGTCCGCCGAGATCACGTTCCAGACGTTGGGCGTGCCGCGTGGATAGATTTCGCCCGGCGCGAGCGGCGCCTGCGGATCCGGGCGCAGCGCGTCCCAGGCCCAGCGCAATTCCCCCGACACCGCGTCGTAGGCGCGTACCACGCCGGACGGGGCGTCGCGACGCTGGTTGTCGCTGACCTGCTGGCCGATGATCAGCAGGCCGCCGGCCACGGTCGCACCCGAGGTGTTGGAGGCGAAGCCGGCCTCGCGCAGGCCCATGCCCTCACTGAGGTCGACGACGCCGTCATTGCCGAAGCTGCGGCACACGAAGCCACCGGCCGCGTCCAGCGCGATCAGCCGACCGTCCGCCGTGGCGACGAAGACCCGGCGGTGGCAATTGCTGCCGCCCCTGGGCATCGGCCCGGTCTTGCCGGCCACCGCCGGCATCCGGCCGCGAGCGTCGGGGCGGCCGGCCGGATCACCATCGTCGAAATAGGCGACGGCGCGGCAGGCTGCGCTGAACAGCGATTCCATGGTGGAAGGATCGACCTTCGGATCGAAGTGCCAACGGACTTCGCCGGTTCCCGGATCCAGAGCGTGCACCTGATTGCTGCTGGTGCAGGTGTAGAGCAGATCCGCCGCCTTGATCGGCGTATTCTGCGACGAGTAGTACACGCGATCCCCGCCCGGCGCGAGATCGCCGCTCCGGAACGTCCAGGCCTCCTTAAGCTCGCTGACATTGCCGGTGTGGATCTGCACCAGAGTGGTGTAGCGCCGTCCGAGCGTGGTGCCGCCGAACGCGGTCCATTCGGCTGCGGCATCGACCGGCTCGGCGCCCGCCGCGAGCGACGGTCGGCGATCGCCCGCCGTTGTCGCTTCCTCGGTGCGTTCCCAGTAGTTCGTCACCAGCACGCCGAGCGCGACCACCGCGGCCAGCAGCCCCGCCGTCGTGCCACGTCGCCAAATGCTGCGCGGCGGATATCGGCGGAATACGAAGGCCAGCGCAGCGGCTGCCAGCAATGCGGCGAGCAGTCCGACGCGGGCCGCAAGGTCGAGGCCCCACGCCGGTTGCCAGCCCTTGCCGCCGATCTCGACGAGCGACCATGCCAGCGTCAGCAGCAGCGCGAGGCCGAAGGCCGAGAAGGCCAGCCGATCGCGACGCAGCCACGCCAGCAATCCACCCGCGGCGAGCAGCAGACCGGCGGCCAAGTAATAGGATGTGCCGCCGAGCATGAGCAGGCGAATGCCGAGGACCGCGGTCGCAGCGCCGAGCAATCCGGTCAGCGACGCGACCAGCAGATACAGCCATCCCCAGATCCGATGCGGGGTCTTCGTCGTTGGGCGGCGGGAGGAAACGTTGCGAAGCATGCGGCCCCTTCAAATGTTCGAAGCGTCCAGGTGGGGTGGCGTGCTGTCTCGTCGGCGACGGTCTGCGGCTGCCGGATTGCAAACACGGCAATTTGTGAATGGTTGTTGGACACGGTGTCGCACGAAGCTCCGGCCGGTCGTGAGCCGCCGGTCGGGATCGCGGGGTGTGACGTTTCGCGTCAGTGCTGGAACCGTTGCGGCCGGTTCAAATTGCCTTAGCGCGCGCCGGTTTGCGCGAACGCTGCCGCATGCACCCGCGTCGCTCCCGACGAGGTCGGGATTGGGCAGCCCGAAGGTCTCTGGTGCGGATGAAATCAGCCGGCTCTGTCGTTGCTCTTGTGATCGTGGCGCTCGCGCTCGGCGCTGCAGTCTATTTTTATGTCCGCGGTCCGGAGCCGGTCGCCCAGAAGCCGACGCCTCCTCCCGTCGAGGTCGGGGTCATGGAGCTGCGCCGCGCCGATGTCTCGTTGCCGCTGACCTATGCCGGCCGTGTCGCCGGATTTCGTCACGTCGAAGTGCGGGCGCAGGTCGGCGGCATCATCCTGAAGCGCGAATTCGTCGAGGGGGCCACGGTGAAGCAGGGCGATCCGCTGTTCAGGATCGATCCGCGCAGCTATCAGGCCGCCCTCGATCGGGCCGACGCGCAGGTGCTCCAGGCGCGGGCCACGCTGGTGCAGGCCGAGGAGAATTTCAGCCGCATCGAACAGTTGAGCCAGCGCCAGGTGGCCACCGCCAAGCAGCTTGAGGACGCCCGCGCCGCACGCGATCTCGCCCGGGCCGCGCTGCAGAGCGCGCAGGCCGACGTCGAGACGGCGAAGCTCAACATCGAGTTCACCACCGTGGTGGCGCCGGTGTCGGGGCCGACCAGCCTGTCGTCGCCGCCGGAGGGGGCGCTGGCGCAGGCGCAGCAGACCGTGCTCACCAGCATCACGCAGCTCGATCCGGCCTACGTGAATTTCTCGCTCAGCGAGTCCGAATTCGTCGAGCTGCGCGGCATCAATCAGGCGCGCGACCAGCCGCTCAAGCGCTCCGACATCGATGTGACGCTGGAGTTCGGCGGCGGCGCCCGCTATCCGGCGAAAGGGCAGGTCAACGAGGCCGCGTCGATCGTCGATCCGCGCACCGGGACGTTGCAGATCCGTGCGATCTTTCCCAATCCGGACGGCGTGCTGCTGCCCAATCAGTTCGTCCGGGTCCGGCTGCGCGGCGTGGTGCTCCAGGATGTCTTCGTGGTGCCGGAGCAGTCGGTGTCGCAGGGCCCGCAAGGCTCGTTCGTCTACGTTTTGAATTCCAGCCGCGACGGCGTAATGCAGCGGCCGATCCGGCTCGACCGGCAGGTCGAGGGCGGATGGGCGATCAGGGACGGCCTCGAGGACGGTGAGGTGCTGGTCGTCGACGGGCTGCTGCGGATTCATCCCGGCGCCAAGGTGACGCCGGTGCCGGCGGGAGGCCGGACCGATCGCAGCGCCAGGACCGAAGCCGCTGCGCCTGCGGGTGGCGCGGCCGTTCGGGCGAAATGATGCTGTCGCGCTTCTTCATCGATCGGCCGGTGTTCGCCGCCGTCATTTCGATCCTGATCGTGCTGGTCGGCCTGATCTCGATGCGGGCGCTGCCGGTGGCGCAGTATCCGGCGATCGTGCCGCCGGAAGTCCGGATCAGCGCGTCCTATCCGGGAGCCTCGGCCGAAACCATCGCCGAAACGGTGGCGGCGCCGCTGGAGCAGCAGATCAACGGCGTCGAGAACATGCTCTACATGCGCTCGACCTCGACCGGGGCGGGCACGCTGTCGATCTCGGTGACGTTCGCGATCGGTACCGATCCGGACCAGAACACGATCAACGTCAACAACCGGGTGCAGCGTGCGACGCCGTTGCTGCCGGCCGAAGTGGCGCGCCAGGGCGTCGTGGTGCAGAAGCGCTCCAGCGACATTCTCCAGGTGCTGACGATGTCGTCGCCGAACGGACGCTACGACACCATCTTCATCGGCAACTACGCGCTGATCAACGTGATCGACGAACTGCGGCGCACCCCCGGGGTCGGCGACGCTTCGCTGTTCGGCGCGACCGACTATTCGATGCGGGTCTGGTTGCGTCCCGACAAGCTGGCCCAGTTCAACCTGACGCCCGGCGATGTCGCTGCGGCGATCCGCGAGCAGAACGCCCAGTTCGCCGCGGGCCGGTTCGGCGAGGAACCGCAGAGCGATCCGACCGCCTTCACCTATTCGGTGACGACGCAGGGCCGGTTCGCCGATCCGAGCGAATTCGAGAACATCATCATCCGCTCCGACGAGTTCGGCGGGGCGCTGCGGGTCAAGGACGTCGCGCGGGTCGAACTCGGGGCGCTGAACTACAGCTTCTCCGCGACCTACAACGGCGCGCCGACGGTCCCGATCGGCGTCTATCTGCAGCCGGGGGCGAACGCGCTGGAGGTTTCGGCCAATGTCCTGGCGACGATGGATCGGTTGCAGGCCAGATTCCCGGAAGGGCTCGAATATCGCAATCCGTTCACGACCACGCGATTTGTCGAGGCGTCGATCCGGCGGGTGATCCAGACCTTCATCGAGGCGATCGTCCTGGTGGTCGCCGTGGTGTTTCTGTTCATGCAGAACGCGCGTGCGACGTTGATCCCGGTGATCGCCGTTCCGGTCTCGATCATCGGAACCTTCGCCGGCATGTACGCGCTGGGATTCTCGATCAACCTGCTGACGATGTTCGGGCTGGTGCTGTCGATCGGCATCGTGGTCGACGATGCCATCGTGGTGCTGGAGAACATCGAGCGCATCATGCGTACCGAGAAGAAGCCGGCGCGCGAGGCGGCGATCAAGGCGATGGATCAGGTCAGCGGCCCGGTGATCGCGACGTCGCTGTCGTTGTGCGCGGTGTTCGTCCCGGTGTCGTTTCTGGGCGGGCTCGCCGGCGAGCTGTATCGACAGTTCGCGGTGACGATCGCGGTCTCGGTGGTGATCTCTAGTATCGTGGCGCTGACGTTGACACCGGCGCTGGCGACGCTGATCCTCAAGCCCGATCATCGTCCGCCGGCGCGGCCGTTCCGGCTGTTCAACCGCGGCTTCGAGTGGCTCACCGACAAATACGGTGCGGTGGTGGCTTTCTCCATGCGCCGGGTGGCGGTCTCGCTCACCATCGTCGGAGCGATGATCGGTGCGACCTTGGTGCTGTTCAACGCCATGCCCGGCAGTCTGGTGCCGGCGGAGGACCAGGGCCGCGTTCTGATGGTCACGTCGCTGCCGCCGGCGGCGTCGCTGAGCCGCACCCGCGAGATCGCCGGCATCACCGCCAACACCATCAAGGACATGCCCGAAGTGCTCGGGGTGGTGACGATGTCCGGCTTCGACGTGCTGTCGAGCGCACAGAAGACCAATGCCGGCGTCTCGTTCATCACCTTGAAGGACTGGTCGGAGCGCAAGGCGCCGGAGTCCGACGCGCGGCAGTTCGCGCCGGGACTGAGCCGGCTCAACGCGCTGTTTCGCGACGGCGTCGTGGTCGGCTTCAATCCGCCGGCGATTCAGGGCATCAGCACCACAGGCGGCTTCGAGCTGTATCTGCAGAACCGCTCGGGGGCGTCGTTGCAGGAGCTGGCCGCGGCGGCCGACAAGGTGGTTGCCGAGGCCGCCAACCGGCCTGAACTCACCGGGGTCCGCTCGCAATTCTCGACCTCGGTGCCGCAATATCGGATCGACGTCGATCGCGACAAGGCGAAGACGCTGGGGGTGCCGATCAACAGCATCTTCGAGACCATGCAGAGCGGCTTCGGCAGCCTCTACGTCAACGATTTCACCTTGTTCGGCCGCACTTATCGGGTCAGCCTGTCGTCGGAATCCGAATTCCGCGGTGAGCCGGGCGACCTGCGATTCATCTATGCGCGAGCGGAGTCGGGGGCGATGATTCCGCTCGACGCGCTGGTCACGGTCAAGCGGGTGCTCGGTCCGGACTCGGTCGATCGCTTCAATATCTTCCCAGCCGCCAAGATTCTTGGGAACCCGGCGCCCGGCTTCTCGTCGGGGCAATCGCTGGCGGCGATGCAGCAGATCGTCGCAACTACGCTCGGCGACGACTACTCGATCGGCTGGACCGGCGCGGCCTATCAGGAGATCTCCACCGAAGGCACCGGCTATCAGGGATTCCTGTTCGGCGTGCTGATGGTGTTCCTGATCCTGGCCGCGCAGTACGAGCGCTGGACGCTGCCACTGGCGGTGCTGACCGCGGTGCCGTTCGCGCTGTTCGGCGCGATCGTCGCGATCTGGCTGCGCGGGCTGGAGAACGACATCTACTTCCAGATCGGCCTGGTGACGTTGATCGGGCTGGCCGCGAAGAACGCGATTCTGATCGTCGAATTCGCCGCGCGCCGTCACCGCGAAGGGGTGCCGGTGTTCGATGCCGCTCTCGAAGCCGCGCGGCTGCGGTTCCGGCCGATCATCATGACGTCGCTGGCCTTCATCCTCGGAGTGATGCCGCTGGCGATCGCCAGCGGCGCCGGGTCCGCCAGCCAGCACTCGATCGGTACCGGCGTGATCGGCGGCATGATCGCCGTCACCGTGCTCGCCAGCATCTTCGTGCCGCTGTTCTTCCGGCTTCTGACACGGAGCAGACCGAAGGCGGACGCAGCGGCGCAACCGCCGGCTTCCGAGTCCGAACTATCCGCGACCGGATCGCGCTGAGCCCGGCGCTCGATCGGTCGCGCGTGGTCAGGCGAGCGCGGCGAGGCCGAGCAGGAGGGCGACCAGCAGTACCGCGCTGCCGCTCGCGGCTGCGCCGGAAAGCCCCGTCTCGAGCGACTGCGCCGGCTTGACGAAGCCGTGGAGCAGGCGCGCGGCGTCGACCGCAAACCGCGGTGCGTGCCACGACGGCCGCGATCCGAATGCCCGCTGCAGGGCCGCCTCGACGGGGCCGGCGATGTCGCCGATCGGCACGGTGATGGCGATCGGCCGCAACATTGCGAGGCCGCCGATCGCGAATGCGAGCAGGATCGGCCACGCCGCGCTCCACAGCGCCGCGTCCGACAGCGCCGCAGGGAGCGGCAGACCGAGCAGGCCGGGAGCAATGATCCAGGGCACCAGCAGCGCGGCGAGGGTGGTCAGCGCAAAAGCCACGATCATGCCCGCCCGAGCGCTCGGTGCCCGTGCCGGCCTCTGCGCTGCGAGCAGCACTACGGTGCGCAGCATCAGCAGCATCGTCCCGACCGCCGACAGCGACGCGAGCGTCGCGGCGAGGCCGCTGCCGAGCGGTCCTTTGATCGCGAGCTTGGCGAGCGATCCGCCGGTGAACGGCGCGCCGGCGATCGCGGCGCCGAGCAATGCGACGGTGGCCAACACCGGAATCGCCGCCCGTCCGGCGCCGGCCGCGATCACGCCGACGGCGAGAAACAGCGCGCCTTTGGCAAGGCCGTGATGGGTCGCGTAGAATGCCGCGGCCACCGACGTATCGGCAATGCCGGCGCCGAGCCCGGCGCCCAGCACGGCGACCATCAACCCCATCTGACTCATCGTCGAATACGCCAGCACGGCTTTCGGCTTGATCTGGGGCAGGCCGAGCGCAATGCCGAGCCATGCGGTGGCGAGGCCGAGCCAGAGCAGCGTGTCGGCCCAGGACGGCATCGCTTCGACCGGCACGAAACGGATCAGGCCGATCAGTCCGGCCTTGACAATGGCGCCGCTCAGCACCGCTGAGGCCGGCACCGGCGCCGCCGAATGGGCGAGCGGCAGCCAGACATGCAGCGGCACCAGACCGGCCTTCAAGCCGAATCCGATCAGCAAGGCGAGGGTTGCGACATTGCCCCACGGCGAGGTCGCGATCGCGGCGCGGATATCGTCGATCACCAGACTGTCGGCGCCGCCCGCCGCCAGCAACAGGCCGATCAGCAGGCAGGCTTCGCCGAACACCGCCAGCACGATGTAGACGCGCCCGGCGCGCCACGCCGCCGCACTCCGCTCGTGCACGACGAGTCCGTAGGCCGCCAGCGACAGCAGCGCGAATGACAAGTAGAAGGTCGCGGCGTCGGCGGCCACGAAAGCTCCCAGCGTGCCGGCCAGCGTCAGCGACCAGAACACGCAGAATCCGGCTTCGTTGGGCTTGCCGCCGAGATAAGCGCGCGCATACAGCCCGGCGATGGACCACAGCGCGGAGGCGAAGCCGAGAAACACCGCGCCCAGCGTGTCGAGCCTGAACTGCATGCCGAGCAGCAGCCAGGACAGCGTCACCGTCTCGCCGGCCGGCGCGAGCACGGCCGCGGCCAGACCCGGCAGGCTCGCGAACGGGAGCAGCAGGGTCGGCTTCGGGATCAACGCGCCGACGAGTGCCAGCACCAGCGGGAAAGCCGGCGCGAGCGGCAACAGCAGGTGCGTGAAAGGGGCATCGATCATGGCGCGTAGTTCCGCGTGACGATCAGTGTCGACCAGCCGAGCGGACTGAGCGGAAGCCCTGCGAACAGACCGGCGCCGAGCGCTGCAGCCGCCGTCACCAGGCCGGGGCCGATCAGCCAGGCCGGGCCTTCGCGCCGCGCGGCCGGCCTCGCCGGATCGTCGGCCGGCGCCAGGAACCAGGCACGGTGCAGCAGCGGCAGAAAATACGCGGCGTTGAGCAGGCTCGAAACGGCGAGGACCGCCAATACCCAGTGCTGGCCTGCCTGCAGGCTGCCGATGCCGAGATACCATTTGCTGACGAAGCCGGCGAGCGGCGGCAGCCCGATCATGCCGAGCGCCGCGACCGAGAACGCCGCCATGGTGAGCGGCATCCGTCGCCCGGCGCCGTCGAGCTGCTCGACGCGGGTGACGCCGATCCGCTCGGCGAGCGCGCCGGCGCAGAAGAACAGCGTGATCTTCATCAATCCCTGGTGGACGAGATGGACCACGCCGCCGATCGTGGCGTAAGGCCCGAACAGACCGGTGCCGAGCACGATGTAGGCGACCTGACTGACGGTCGAGTAGGCCAGCCGGCGCTTGATGTCGTGCTGCTGCAGGGCGCGCAGCGAGCCGTAGATGATGGTGACGGCGGCGACGATCGCGAGCGGCAGCCCGACGCCGAGTTCGTTCACCAGCGTGACGCCGTAAACGTCGTAGACCAGCCGGATGATGCCGAAGGCGCCGGCTTTCACCACTGCGACGGCATGCAGCAGCGCGCTGACCGGCGCCGGTGCCACCATCGCGCTCGGCAGCCAGCCGTGCAGCGGCACCAGCGCGGCCTTGACGCCGAGCCCGGCGACCATCAGCACGAACGCGCCGATCAGCACCGTCGGGTCGCCGGCGTCGAGGCTGCCGTGCCGGGTGAATTCGATCGGCCCGAGGCCGCCCTCGAGCCACAGGATGCCGGCGAGCAAGGCGGCGCTGCCGCTCATGGTGTAGATCAGATAGCGGCGCCCCGCTGCCAGCGAGGCGCCGTCGCCCTTGTGAACGACCAGCGGCCAGGTCGACAGCGTCAGCAACTCGTAGAACACGAAGAAGGTGATCAGCGAGCCGGACAGCGCCACGCCGGTGGTGGCGGCGACGCACAGGCTGAAGAAGCCGAAGAACCGCGACAGATGCGGCCCGTCACCGAGATAGCTGATCGCGTAAACGGTGGTCAGCAGCCAGAGAAACGCCGAAAGGGTGAGAAACAGCAACGCCAGCGCGTCGACCCGCAGGATCAGGTCGAGTCCCGGCAGCAAGGTCAGCGTCGCCTCGTAGGTCTCGCCGGCAGCGACGCCGATGATCATCAGCAGCGCTAGGCCGAGCTTGCCGAGCGCGGCGGTGAGGTTGACGACGGTGCGGACGGTCTTGCTGGACTCCGGCAACAGGAAGATCACCCCAGCCGCCAGCAGCGAGGTTGCCAGGGTCACAACGGGCAGCAGCGCATTCATGATGACAGCCCCTCCACGGCGGAGCCCGGACGGCCGATCTGCAGCAGCTCGTAGGGGCCGAGCGAAAGCAGCCCGAGCAGGACCGACAGCATCGCGAGGCCGAGAGCGATCGCCTGACGCCAGCGGGTGACGGCGAGGAGTGCGCCGGGTTGCTCCCGCTTGGCGAGCAGTCGGCTCAGCGGACGGAACAGGTAGCCGGCGGCGAGCAGGCCACCGCCGATCATCACTACGGCCCACCACCATTGCCCGCTGGCGAAGGCCGAGGTGAGGAGCAGATACTTCCCGGTGAAGCCGCCGCTCGGCGGCAATCCCATCAGCGACACGGCAGCTAATCCGAACGCGAACGCCGCGATCGGCAGGTGCTGTCCGACGCCGTCGAGCCGGTCCATCCGATCGTCGCCGATCGCCTCGGCCATTGCACCGGCCGCGATGAACATCGCACCCTTGGCGAGTGCATGCGACAATGCGTGGAACACGACGCCGGTCCAGGCGCCGGCGCTCCACGGCTGCTGCTCGCCCGAGCCGCCGGCGAGCGGAAACACCAGCATCAGATAGCCGAGCTGCGCCACGGTCGAATAGGCGATCACCAGCTTGAGCCGATGCTGGCGAAGCGCCAGCAGCGAGCCGACCAGAATCCCGGCGGCGCCGAGCGCGCCGAGTCCCTGCGCGACGACCGAGGTTGCGATCTCCGGGGCGACCTCGAACCACAATCGCAGCATGATGATGAAGGGCGCCTTCACGACCAGCGCCGACAGCAATGCGCTGGCCGGTGCGGGCGCCGAGCCGTGCGCCGGCGGCAGCCAGCCGTGCAGCGGGAACAGCGCGGCCTTCGCCATCAGTCCGGCCGTCATCAATACGACGGCGGCGAGCGTCGCAGTCTCGGGATCGGCGCTGCGGCTGAGCAGACGGATGTCGAGCGTGCCGTGCGCCACATACAGGATTGCCGCGCCGAGCAAATACAGCAGCGAGCCGAGCAGCGCGAACAGCAGGTAGCGCATCGCCGCGGCGAGCGCCGCCGGCTTGCCGTCGAGCGCGACCAGCGCCACCGCGGTCACGGTCAGCAGTTCGAGGCCGACATAGAGGTTGAACAGATCGCCCGCGACCGCGATCGCGGCGAGCCCGCCGATCGTACAGAACACCAGCGGCCAGAACGCGTAGCCGCGCCGGGTTTCGCGGCCCTCCGCGTCGGGTCCGAAGCCGGCGCGTGCGAACAGCGTGACGCCGGCGCCGACCAGCGCGATCACCGCCAGGAAGGCGCTGCCGAGGCCGTCGAGCCGGAGCGCGATCCCGAGCGGCGGCGTCCAGCCGCCGATTGTGGTCTCGATCACGCCATGACGGACGACGTCGAGGATCGCCAGCGCCGCGACCGCGATCCCCGCGAGCGCCATCGGGACGGCGAGGTGGTGGGCGTGACGGCCGAGCAGGGCGGCCACCAGGGCCGCCGTCAGCGGCAGCACGACGCTGACTGCGGCCCACGGGACCAGCGGCATACCGAGGTCAGCGAGGGTCGCAGGCATCGCGATCCTCCGCCTCGCCCGGTGGGCGCGCTGGTGCGGTCTCGTCGTGAAGCCGGATTGCGATGGCGACCGCGAGGGCGGTGCCGGCGAGGGCGACGACGATGCCGGTGATGATCATCGCCTGCGGCACCGGATCGACCGCGAGCGTCGGATGACGCGCCGCGAGGCTGCCGAAATACAGGAAGATGCCGCTGCCGACGACGTTGAAGCCGAGGATGCGGCGCAGCGCACTGGCGCCGGCGAGAAGACCGTACAAGCCGATGCCGACCAGGGCGGCGCCGCACAGGCCGTAGAGCGCGGGCGCCGTCATGCCGGCCGCCTCGGACGGCCCATCACCAGCAGCGCCAGCGTGGCGGCGATCGACAGCGTCAGTCCGGTTTCGATCGCCAGAATGATGGTCTTGGTATGCGCCGTCGGAATCACCAGGAAACCGCCGACCAGGATGCCGACGACGGCAACGGCCACGAACAGCAGCGGTCCCACCACCACGGCGAGCCGCAGACGAACCCGCGACACCGGCGGTGCATCGGCGAGGCCCGCCATGATGGCGAGCATCCACACCGCCGCCAGGACCGTGCCGGCCTGAAATGCGCCGCCGGGCTCGTCGGCGCCGGTCCACACCAAGTACACGCCGATCATCAGGCCGATCGGCGGCAGCAGCCGTCCGAACGACGCCAGTACGCCGTCCGGCCGGGCGTGCTCCTTCAATCCGGGACGGCCGCCCCAGACCTGATCAGGAGTCAGCGACCACACCCCGATCAGTGCCGCGAACAGCACCACGGTTTCGAGCAACGTGTCGTAACCGCGGAAGTCGAGCAGGACGGCCGTCACCGGATTGCGCAGGCCGGTCTCCGCCGAACCGGCATCGACCGCTTCGCGTAGTCCGGCAATCTCGTCCGGCAGCGACAGCGAAAGCAGAGCGAGCATCCCAGCCAGGGCAGCGCAGAGAGTCGCGGTACCGAGCCGGCGCCAGAGGCTGTCGTCCGATGGACTGGTCGCGATTTCGTGGCGGTGCCCGAGATGTCCGGCGGCCCGCAGCAGCAGCACGCCGCTGAGGCCGGCGCCGATCGCCGCTTCCGCCAGCGCGACGTCGACCGCATCGAGCCGCACCCAGGCGATGGCGACGAACAGCCCGTAAACGATGAACAGCGTGATGGCGGCGAACTGATCGCGCGCCAGAACGGCGGCGAGACCGACGCCGAGCAGCAGGACGCCCAGCACGACGTCGAATGCGAGCGGCGCGGTCACGGCTGGCGGTCCCTCGGCGAACGCGCCACCAGTGCGGAGCGGGCGACGAGCTGGGCGACAGTGGCGGCGGCGAGCATCGTGAGCAGCCAGACGACGAGCATCTTCACCGCCTTCCAGGCATCGGGCGCCTGCAGCAGAAGGGCGATGGTGATGAAGCCGAGGCCGAGATTGTCGGCCTTGGTCAGGGCGTGCAGCCGGCTGTGAACATCCGGGAAGCGCAGCAGGCCGATGGTGCCGGCGACGAAGAACACGACGCCGGCCGCGAGCAGCGCAACGGTCGCGGCGTCGAGCGCAAGAGCGATATCGACGGACCAACTCATGGTGCTTCCTCTTCCGGATCTCCGGCGCCGTCCGGACTCGCCGCCTTGACGAAGGCGACGGCTGCAAAGGCGGCGAGCAAGGCCAGGACCAGCGCGACATCGAGGATCGCGGCCTTCTCGGCGGCAACCGACAGCAGCAGCAGGACGGCGACCCCGGCGGTCGCGGCGAGCTGAGCGCCCATCATCCGGTCGGATCGGGTCGGGCCGCGCAGCACCCGCACGAGACTGGCCGCGACCGTCAGCAACAGTGCGGCCGCCGTCATGAACAGCAGATCGGTCACGACGGCGCCTCCCGGCGATCCTCCAGCGCCAGGCCGAGGCTGGCACCGATCCGTCGCTCTTCGGTGGCGATCGCCTGGTCGTGTGGTTGGTCGAGGTCGAGGCAATGCACATACAGCGCGCGGCCGTCTTCGCCGGCTGTGAGCGTCCCGGGCATCAGGCTGAGCTCACCGCCGAGCGCCGCGCGCGGCGCACCGGACGGCAGCCGTACCAGATAAGCGAGCCAGCCCGGCGACAGCGGCAGCCGCGGATCGAACGCGCGCCGGGCGACGTCGATGCCGCCACGCAGCGATCCGGTCAGGAAGCCGGGAGCGAGTGCGATCAGCGTCGCGAGCCGAACCCGCCGTCCCGCCGCCGGCAGCAGGCGCAAGCTCAGCATCGTCACCGCGGCGGCGGTCACCATCCCGATCGGCCACGCGGCCGGATCGTTCGAAGTAAGCGCCAACCACAGTGCACCGAGGAGCACGAAGCGTTTCAGGCCGATCATCAGTCCGATCATGAGAGCGATCACGTCTGGCACCATGCGACATCGGGTCGCCGCGCCGATTTGAATGCGATACCCGGCGTTTTCGCGCCGAATGCTGTTATGCCGAAGGCCAACGCGCGGTTCCGTCGAAGGTTGCGCTCGGTGATGCGTCCCCGGCGTGGCCGGCTGAAGGTCAGGCATAGGAGTACAGATGTTAGAAAGCATTCGGCGCAACGTTCTCACCGGTCTGCTGACGATCGTCCCGCTCTGGATCACCCTGTTCGTCATCGGCTTCGTCGTCGAGCAGATCATCCGGCTGGGACGTCCGCTGGTCGTCGGATTGTCGCGTGGTATCCAGCCCTACGCGCCGGACCTCGCCGATCTCCTTACGCGTGACTGGTTTCACTCGCTGCTCGCGGTGGTGATCGGTGTCGGATTGCTGTTTGCCGTCGGCGCCGCGACCAACGCGGTCGTCGGGCGCCGTTTCATCCGGATGTTCGATCAGCTCATCAAGCGCGTACCGCTGGTCAAGACGATCTACGGAGCCAGCCGCACGCTGATCGATTCCATGCAGCGCGCGCCCCAAGGAGCTAACGGTCAGCGGGTCGTCCTCATCCAGTTTCCGAATCCCGACATGCGGACGGTGGGGTTCGTCACCGCCGTGTTCGAAGCGGTGGATACCGGCGAAGAACTTGCAGCGGTCTATGTACCGACCGCGCCGAATCCGACCTCCGGCTATGTCGAAATCGTGCCGACCAAACGGCTGGTTTGGCTCGACTGGTCGGCCAACGATGCGATGGCGTTCATCGTCTCCGGCGGCACGATGACACCTGGCAAGATCCGGATGAATCCAAATCCTGCCGCGTCGCCCGCGGCGGCGAGTCCCATCGAGCCGCGCTGACGCGCGACGAGACAGCCTCTGCGACGTCGTGCCGCGATCACCAGCGCGGCGATGAACGACCAGACACCGCGGATCGGACTCGATGTCACGAGCCAGCATCGTCGGGCCCGAATGCCTGTGCGACCAAGTGTTACTCGCGCGGCGATCCGCCGCATGTCGAGGGCGGGACGCGGGCGCTCTTCCAGCATTTGATGGGAATCAACAACGTCGTCGGGCTCCACACTCACTCTGTCTTTTAAGCGAGGCGGAGCCCGGCTCGGATGAAAGTCGCCGGCCGAGGGGAAGGAGTGAGAACGCAAAAATGCAGCGCATCCTGATCGCCACCGATTTCTCGACACGCTCGGATCGCGCGTTGCGTCGTGCCGTCCTGCTCGCCCGCCAGCACTCCGCCGCGATGACCATCGTTCACGTCATCGACGACGATCAGCCGCCGGCGCTGTGGAAGGCCGAAGAGCGGGAAGCGCAGAGTCTGCTGAATGAACTCGCCGCGACCGTTTGCGAAATCGATGGCGTGGCCTGCGACGGGCGGATGGCTTACGGCGAGCCGTTTCAGGCGCTCGCGGACGCCGCCGACGGCATCGATGCCGATCTCGTCGTGCTGGGACCGCATCGGCGGCAGGCGCTGCGCGACATCTTTATCGGCACCACGGCGGAGCGGACGATCCGTTCGACTCGCCGCCCGGTGATCATGGCCAACGCCGTTCCTTCGGCTCACTATGGCAGCGTTCTGGTCGCGACGGATCTGTCCGATTGCTCGGCCCACGCCGTCGCCGAGGCGCAGCGACTCGGGCTTCTTGGACACAGCGACGTGGTGCTCGTTCACGCCTTCGACGCGCCGGCGCAGGCTCTGGTCATTCGCTCCTCGATGACCGGCGCGCAACTGCGCGCCTATCTGGCGGAAGAGGAGGCGGAGGCGACGAAAGGGCTCACGGCCTTCCTGGCCCGCACCGGCCTGCAACCGGCCCGCAGCATCGTGACGGCCAGTGAAGGCACGGCGGCCGATGCGATCCGGAAGTGCGTCAAGCAGCAGCGTGCTGACCTCGTCGTCATCGGCACCCGAGGACGAACAGCGGCTGCCAGATTCATTCTCGGAAGCGTGGCGGAAGAAGTCCTTCGCGAATCCGATATCGACGTGCTGATCGTACCGCCCGCAACGAGCGAGCCGGACTAATCCGGCCTCCGTCGGCGGCAACGCTGCGTGCTCCCGTCGGCAGGCTTCCGGCCGTTCGAGCGACGGCCGAAACGGCGCGTCCGGCTGGCGATCGGCTCAAATGGACGATCGGCCGAGGTGGACGGTCGTCGCTCCGTTCGATCACTCCCAGTGGAAGTGGAGGGTTTCGCGGAATGCGAACCGTTCGAGATGACTGACGACCACCTGCTGGAATGTCGTCAGGTTTGCCGGATCATCGGCAGTCAGATCGATGACCAGCCCCTCCGGCTGGGCGCTGAGGCGCGCCTCTCCGAGCGGCAGCACGATCCGGCCATGGGCGGAATCGAACTCGGTTTCGAATTTGTGCGACCAGTGCTTGCAGAGCTGTTGCAGGTATCGGCTCGCATGCGCCGTCTGCACGGTTGCGCGGCTCGTCTGCTGTGCGGTGGCGGGGGGCGAACTCATCGACGAACTCCGGGATTTGTGTGCGCGTGGTGACCGTCACGCCGGGAGCCACCACCTTGGATCGAGGTGTCCGCCTCGGTTCGGCCCGAGGCGGACACGCTCTGGAGGCGACGGTCAGAAGTTGAACGTCGCTGAGACCATGTAGGTTCGCGGCGCGCCGACCGCGAGGTAGCCACGGGTGGCCGACTGATAGTAGGCGGTGTCGGCGACGTTCTCGACGACGGCTCGCAGCACGATCGGTTTACCCGACGGGCCGTCGAACGTGTATCGGGCGCCGAGGTCGACCCGGGTCCAGTCGGCGACGGTCTGGGTGTTGGCCTGATCGTAGAACACGTCCCCGGTGTGAATCACCCGGCCTGTCATCGTCAGCCCAGGCGCCAGCCAGTGGGGCAGATCGTATTCGCCGTAGAGATTCAGCGCCGTGACCGGAACGCCCGGCACGTCGTTGCCGTTGAAGCGACCGCCGATGGTGGAAACCAACTTGGCGTCCATCAGGGTGATGCCGCCGAGCAGGCGAACTCCCTTGAACGGTTCGCCGAAAACGTTCAGCTCGATGCCGCGATTACGCTGCAATCCGCTGACGGAGAATATATTGGTGGCCGGATCCGTGAAGGCGCTGGGCTGCTCGATCTGGAACAGCGACGCGGTCAGTGCCACGGTCCCGAAATCGTATTTCGCGCCGACCTCGTGTTGTTTGCTGACCACCGGCGGAAATACGGTGTTCGGGTTTTTCGCGGTTGCCGGCGCGGTCGGTCCGGAATCAAGCGACTCGATATAGTTACCGTAGATCGATAGCTGGTCAGTGGCGCGGATCACCGCCCCGACGGCCGGACTGAAGCGTGCATCCTGGTAACGCGACGACTCCGTGCCCAGTTTGGGGCCTGGCGCGGTGACGAAGCCGCTGAGCGCGATGTCCTGCCAGCGGCCGCCGAGGGTGAGGAGCAGCCGGTCATCGAACAATGACAGCGTGTCCGACACCGCGACGCTGCGGGCGGTCAGTCGCGACAGCAGCGGCCGGTCGTCCGACTTGGCGAAGCCGCTGGTCTGGAACGAGCCCGGCGGCAGGCGCACCGGATTGTAGATGTTGGTGACGTAACTGAACGGGGTGAAGCCGAGCACGCCGCCACGGTAGAGTTCGTTGTTGGCATCGACGGCGGAGATGTTCAGTTGGTGACCGATCACGCCGGTCCGGAATTTCGAGCGCAGACCGATCTCGCCGGTATATCCCTGAAGCTGTTGTGGCTGGATGGCGAGCGTATTGGTCGCCGTTCCGTTGAAATTCGTGATCCGGTAGGACGAGGAGAGGAAATCCTCATTGTACGTGCTGCCGCCGCCCGCGAGATACATCGTGGTGTCCGGCAGGATATCGTATTCGGCCCGGCCGGCGATCATCTTGTACCGGGTGTCGGAGAATTCGTCGCGGCTCGCGGTGTTGATCCGTCCGTTCGGCGCGGGCGGGATGACGATGTTCGGGGCTGCCGAATTGAACAGCGACGTCGGCGCGGTGATGTTCTGAACCGAGCCGTTCAGATCCAGCGATGCGCGGAAGCGTTCGCCGCGATAGTCGAGGCCGAGTGCGGCGACGCCGACTTCGGCCGAGTTGAGATCGAGCGGGGTGTCGCCGTTGCGGTACGAGCCGTTGAAGCGGACGCCCCATTCCTTGAACTCGCCGTAGCGACGGCCGACGTCGATGTGGTTCCAGAATTGCGTGTTGCTCATCCAGCTCGTCGTCAGCCGGGTCAGCGGTTCGTCGCCGGCGCGTTTCGGGATCATGTTGATCGTTCCGCCGACGCGGGCGGTGCCGCCGCTGAGGAGCGCGCTGGGGCCCTTGAGAATTTCGACGCGCTCGATCCCCTCGAGGAAGGCGCGCCGCGGATTGGCCAGGTAGAAAAGGCCGTCATAGGCGGTGTCGAGGTTGGTCACCGAGAAGCCGCGGATGAAGAAGGCGTCGCGCTCGCTGAACGGTGGCGCGTCGTTGCGGACCGAAGGATCGTTGAGAGCGATATCAGCGAGGCTTCGAGCCTGCTGGTCTTCGATCAGCTTCGAGGTGTAGCCGGTGACGTTGAACGGCGTGGTGAAGATCGAGGTGTTGCCCAACAGGCCGAGCCGTGCGCCGGTGCCGACCTGACCGCCGGCATAGGGCACAGGCGGCTGGCCGACGGTGGCGGTCTGCGGCAGGGTGGGCGCGGGGAATACCGAGGTCGGCGGGGCTGGATCGCGCTGACGTGGCCGGGCGTCGACCCGACGCGGAGTCTGCGAGGTGCGAGCGGGCCGTGCTGCCGCGCGGGGGCGCCCCTGCGGGTCGAGCACCTCGATCGGCGGCAGCGCTGTCGTCGTGCGTGAAGACGCGGTTTGCGCCAGAGCACCGTCGGACAGAGGTATCACACCGAGGCCCGAGCAGAACAGGGCAACCTGACCAATTTGCTTTCTCATAAGGTTCTCCGAGACAATCAAGTTCAATGCGACAGTGAGTTTCGGGAGCACACAGAAGCCGTCACGAGTTGCCGTGTGACGGCGCCGTCTGTTGCAGCGAGGATGCGGTCCCCGGGGCGTTGGAAATCAGGGATGTCGAGCAGCGAGGGCGCGGGTCGGCTCCGCTCTTGCGGGTCCTGCGGAGTCGCCAATATGCGAGCTTGCAGGCGACCACGCTGATCCCGTCCGGATCGTTCGCGCGGTCCGGACCGATCAGCGGTCGCGCTCTTGGATGAAGAATGGGCCGATCGTCCCTCATCGCAGGCGCGCCATGCAATGGGCGTCGACGAAGGCGCCGTCTCTGAACGTCGCGGCCTTGTGCGTGCCTTCGATCTCGAAGCCGAATTTCTTGTACAGCGCCAATGCGGCGACGTTGTCGGTGAACACCGTCATTTCCAGCCGCTTGATGTTCAGCCAGTTGTCGGCGGTGTCGATCATCGCCGCGAGCAGTCGCGAGCCGATGCCGTGGCGGGCGTGCTGTTCGTGGACGCCGATCCAAAACTCGGCCGCATGGGCGCGGCGTCCGTAGAACGGCCGTAGCGCGGACGCGCCGACGACGCGGCCATCCAGTTCGGCGGAGTAGTGCAGGTCGCGTGGAGACCGCGGCTGCAGCCATGTCTTGATGGAGTCGAACGACTCGTAGGGCAGGGCGAGCGTCCAGTAACGGAATGCGTGCTGATTGACGATCTCGAAGATGTCGTCGGCATCCTCGCTGCGCATCGCTCGAATGCTCACCTGCATGTGGCCTTTCAAGTCTCGCTCCAAGTCTCGTTTCAGGTCTCGTTCCAAGTCTTGGTCGGCGGCTTGGTAACTCCCTGAGGTCAGGGGTGATGCGGACGTCGTGGCGGGAGGCTGGTGCATGGGTCAGAACTCCAGCCTGGCGCTGACCAGGAACGAGCGTCCTGGCTCGTAGAGCGGCCGCACCAGGCCGCTGCCGTATTCCAGGCCGTAGGTGCCTCGCGCCGCATAGGTTCGGTTGAACAGATTTCTCACCTCGCCGCGCAGCGTCAGCGACGGCACGTCGCGCGAGCGGCGTTCGACGAAGGCGTTGAAGACCTCGTAGCCATCGAGCTTGCCGATGCCGGTGACGGGATTGAGCAATTCGTCGTAGTCGAACACGATTTCGACGTCGCCGCCGATCGTCAGTCCCAATGGGACGATGGTGTGCGCCAACTGAAACGTCAGGACGTCGCCGATCGGCGCTGTGAGATATTGACCGAGGTAGGTGTCCGCCGGCTTGCCGTCGATTTCCGCCTCGGTCCGCACGAACTGCACCCGGGCGAAACCGTCGCCCCAATTGTAGGTGCCGCCGATGTGGAAGCCTTGTGTGCGCACGTCGAAGGCCCGCAACGCCATATCGGCGGCCCACAGCGGCACCCGCGCATCGGCGATCCGGGTGCGGAACACGCCCGCTTCCATCCGCAGTCCGCCGTAGTGGGCGATCAGCCCCGCGACGGAGTTGTCGGAGGTGACCGATTTCGGCCCGGCGCCGTAGATCCAGGCCGGGTTCTGCACGTAGTTCTCGGCGAGCGGAACGCCGGCCCAGACGTGCGAATAGCCGGCCTTGGCGCTGAGAAAGCTGGTCAGCTCATATTCGCCCGAGATGTTGCCGCTCAGTCCCTGATCGCTGGAGCGGAAGCCGTTGACGCCGGCGAATGTCTGGTGATCGCCGCGCACACCGAACGAGAGCTTGGTACGGTCCGACGGCTTCAGCCGGGCCTGGGCATAGGCACCGACATTGTCGGCATTCTCCGCGGTCCGATAGCTTCGGTCGATGTACGAGGCGCCGTCCCGGTAGAAGTCGACACCGGCGACGATATCGCCGATCGAAACTGCGAACCTGTTTTCGAGCTTGCCGTTGAGGCTGTCGGTGATCCCCTCGCTGGTGTAGCTGTACGTCGC
The DNA here is from genome assembly GCF_007005445.1 of Rhodopseudomonas palustris. Lineage (NCBI taxonomy): Bacteria > Pseudomonadati > Pseudomonadota > Alphaproteobacteria > Hyphomicrobiales > Nitrobacteraceae > Rhodopseudomonas > Rhodopseudomonas palustris. The sequence continues at coordinate 1,581,672 of NZ_CP041387.1, forward strand.
GAGCGTGGCGCCGCTGTACTGGTCGACCGCGACTTTCGAACGATTGTATCCCAGCACGAATTTGGGATCCCACCAGCCTTCCGGGGCGGCGGTGGTGTAGGTGAAAACGGTGTTCTGGCGGTCGAGCACGTAGGGTCGCACGGCGGGGGTCGGCTTGCCGCCGACGATCTGCACGGCATTGGCCCGGAACGGCCGGATGGCATCGTCGCGGATCTGCTCGTGGCTGATCGCGAAACGGTGGCCGTCGGTCGTCTGGTAGGCGATCTTGCCGAGCCCGCTCAGAAAGTTGGTCGCGGTGCCGAGCACCTGCTGACCGTTGCCCGCCTTGAACTCGCTGCCTTTGGCGTAGGTGAACGAACCGAGCGCCTCGAAGCCGCCCTGGCGGCCGTAGCCGGTGAGATTGTTGGTCGAGGTGTTGCCGTTGAAGTTGAAGGTCGATTTGATCGAGCCGCCGAAGCCGTCGTTGGGCAGGAAGTCACGCGCGTCCTTGGTGACGTAGGTGATCGCGCCGCCGAGCGCGCCGGGGCCGGCGTCGGCGGGTGCGACGCCCGCATCGATCCGCACCGCCTTCAGCAGGCTCGGATCGATCATCGTCGTCGCATTGTGGTGGAACACCTTGTTGTTCTGGCGGGCACCGTCGATCGACACCGCCAGATTGGTCTCCTCGATGCCCTGGACATAGAGTTTTTGGGACATCGGCAGCGAGGAGCCGACCATCACGGTCGGCTCGCCGCGGAACACGCCTTTGAGGTCAGTCGCGTTGCGGCGCTCGATATCGACGCTGGTGATAATGACCTCGCTGACGCCGTCGCGGCCGATACCGTGCCCGGCGCCGGCTACGTCGATCGTATCCAGCGCGATGCTGCCGGCGGGGACGGCGTCGGCGGTTGCCTCCTCGGGCGCCTCGATCGCCACGGTGCGCGGTCCGGTGAAGCGATAGGTGAGGTTGGAGCCGGCGAGGATCTCGCGCAGCGCCGCGTCGGCGGGATATCGTCCGCTGACCGTGCGCGAGGCGCCGCTGATCGCGCCCGTGCCACGCCGGATCACCTGGATTCCGGTAACGGTCGTGAAGTCGGCCAATGCGGACAGCCGCGGCTTGGCGGCGATCCTGAATTCATAGGTGGTGGCGGTCTCGGCCCGGGCCTCCGGCGCCTGGCTCACCGCAAGTGCCAGCGCACAGATGGATGCCCCGCATCTCGATCCGGCTGCACTGGCAAATCTTCGCATGGTCTCGATGTCCCCCACGTAGCTCGGGGACGCGATGAATGACCCCTTGTGATCAACGGGCGGGGGAGACAGATCCCGTAAAAATACAGGGGCGCATCACCGATAAATCAACGTGGCGAAACCCGGGACCGACAGAGTCCGAACCCCGAGGGTGCTGCGCAGTGCCTCCAGCACCGCGCCCGGATCGTCGGCTCGGAACGTGCCGGACAGCGTCAGCCGCCGCAATTCCGGATCGACGATCAGGACGTGGCCCGGTGCCATCTTGTCGAGTTCTTTGACCACCTGCGACAGCGGCGCACGGTCGACGACGATCAGGCCGCGCCGCCAGGCGAACGCCTGCTCGGGATCGACAGGCGTCGCAGTGCCGCTGTCGCCGTCCTGCAGCGCGACGCGCTGCCAGTCCGTGAGATCGACCGGACCACGGCCCGTGTTCGCATCCGCCGCCGATACGGCCACTCTGCCATGCTCGACCGTGACCGCTGCCGCCTCCCGGTCGACCTCGAACGCGGTGCCGTGCACCTGAACGTCGATTGGCCCGGCGTGGACGATGAACGGACGCGCACGGTCAGCGACGACGTCGAACCAGATCCGGCCGCGCAGCAGGGTGACCACGCGGCGATCGCCGACCATCTTGCTCGTCAATGCAGTATCGCCGTCGAGAACGGCGAGGCTGCCATCGGCGAGACGGGCTTCCCGGCGTTCGCCGGGGCGGGTCGCAACATCGGCGAACGCCCGATCGATCAGGCCGGGATCGCGCCAGAGCGTCACGCCGACGACGACCGCAGCGACCATGGTGACGGCGGCCAACCGCATTCCGATCCGTGCCCGCTTGCGAGGCTGCGGCGCGGCCACCGCGGCGGCGCGATGCCAGCCGGAGGCGGCCAGACGCGCCGCGGGCTGATCGAGCGCGCCCCACAAATCGGTGACGTCCTGCATCGCGGCGGGATGGGTGGGATCGGCCATCAGCCAGGCCTGATAGGCGCGCCGCGTTTCGACGTCAGCCAGCGGATTGTTGAGGCGGACGAACCATTCGGTCGCCTCGCGCGCAGCGCGCTGTCGGTCGTCGCCGCCGTCCGATGTGAAGTTCGTCTTCACGCCAGGCTCTCGCCGAACAGCCGGGCCCGACCAGATCGGCTCGACGTGACCGAGGCGGCGCCGGTGCCCGGCCAGGAACGATCATAGGATGCGGCGGTCGTGGTCATCGACGGGTCATATGTGGTTGAGCACGACGGGCTTGCCGCGATAGGTCTCGACCGGCATCTCATAGCCGAAGATCCGCTGCAAGCTCGCCGTATTGGCGATTAGGTCGGGAGAGCCGTTCGCAACGACGGCGCCGTTCTTCAGCGCTACGATGTGATCCGCATAGGTGACGGCCTGATTGATGTCGTGCAGCACGATCACGATCGCGCGGCGCTCGCTGTCGGCGATCTGGCGAAGCGCGCGCATCAGCTCGCGTGCGAAGAACATATCGAGGTTGTTGAGCGGCTCGTCGAGCAGCAACCATCGCGTGCCCTGGCAGAACGTCATCGCCACCAGAACGAGCTGACGCTGGCCGCCCGACAGCGTGTCGATGAAGCGGTCGGCAAATCCGGTCAGATCGAAACGCTCGAGTGCCGCCTGGGTCAGCGCCCGGTCCTCGTCCGTCGCGCGGCCGCCATTGTGCGGGAAACGGCCGAACGCCACCAGTTCGCGGACCCGAAGGCGGCTCGCGATCGCCGGATCCTGTCTCAGGATCGCCAGCGTTCGGGCCAGGACGCGGCTCGGGGTGCGACCGATCGGCAGGCCATCCACGCTGATCGAGCCTGTCTGGAGCGGCTGCAGGCGGGCGATCAGAGACAACAGGCTCGATTTGCCGGCACCGTTCGGCCCGATCAGCGCGGTGACGCCGGCCTCTGGGATCTCAAGATTGATGTCTCTCAGGATTGCCGCGCCCTGATGGGCGAGCGAGACCTTGTTCACGACGATCATCGCCGGGCTCCATGCAGCAGCATTGCGAGGAAAACCAAACCTCCGACAAATTCAATCACGACCCCGAGCGTGGATGCCCCTCCGAGGACGTGCTGCAGGATCGTCTGCCCGCCGACCAGCACGATGATCGCGACCAGCGCCGCAGCAGGCAGCAGGAGCGCGTGACGCCGCGTATCGATCAGCCGCTCACCGAGCGCGACGACGAGCAGGCCGAAGAACGCCACCGGTCCCACCAGCGCGGTCGACACGGCCACCAGCGCGGCGACCAGCATGATCGTGGCGGCGACGACCCGCGGCCATTCCAGGCCGAGGCCGGTCGCTGCGTCGCGGCCGAGCGCCAACACGTCGAGCGTATGGCGCATCCGCCAGACGATTGCGATGCCGATCAGCATCAGGACGCCGGCGGCGACCAGAAGCTCGCCGTGGATTTTGCTGAAATTGGCGTAGCTCGCCCCCTGCAGCACCACGAAGTCGTTCGGATCGATCAGCCGGGCGAGCAGCGACGACAGGCTGCGGAACAGGACGCCGACGGTAACGCCGGCGAGCAGCATCAGGATCAGATCGACGCGCGCCTTGAGCAGAGGCAGAAACAGCAGTGCGGCCAGCGCCACCATCACCACGGCTTCGCCCGCGAATTTGATACGTGGATCGAGCGATGCGAAGCCGAACCCGCCGATCGTGAATACCAGCAGCGACTGGCTGAAGATGTAAAGCGCGTCGAGGCCCATGATCGATGGCGTCAGGATGCGGTTGGCGGTCACCGTCTGGAATACGACTGTCGATACCGCGATCGACACCGCGACGACGACGAGCGCGAGCAGGCGCAAGGAGCGGAGCTCGAGGCTGAACCAGAGATTCCCGCGCAGGCCGAGCGTCATGAAGGCGCACATGCACGCGAGCGCGATCAGGCCGAGCGCCGCCAGCACGATCGTGGAACGGTCACGCATGCGACGGCCGACGCAACAGAAGCCACAGGAAGGATGCGGCACCGACGACGCCGAGCACGGTGCCGACCGGGATCTCGTACGGAAAGTGCAGCAGCCGGCCGATGATATCGCAGGCCAGAACCAGCGCCGCGCCGCTGCCCGCCACCCACGGAATCAGCATTCGCATGTTGTCGCCGATCAGGCGGGAGACCATGTTGGGCACGACGAGGCCGACGAACGGCACCAGCCCGACGATCACGACCGTCAGTGCGGTGACGACGGAGATGATGGCCAGTCCGATCTGCATCATGCGCGCGTAGTCGAGGCCGAGCCCGACGCTGACGTCTCGACCGAGCGACATCAAGGTCAGACGATCGGCGAACACCCACGTCACGGCCAGAACCGCCGCCGAGACCCACAGCAGTTCGTAGCGGCCGCGCAGCACGCCGGAGAACTCGCCATGCGTCCAGATCTCGATGAACTGCAGCAGGTCGGTGTGCCAGGCGACGAACGTGACGGCTGCGCCGACGACACCGCCATAGACCAGCCCGAACAGCGGCACCAGGAACGGCTGCGTCGGCGGCAGGCGGTGGGCGATCGCCAGGAACAACGAGGTGCCGGCGAGAGCCGTGAGGCTCGCCACCAGCGTCTTGGTCGCGATCGAGGCGGAAGGGAGCAGGAGCGTGACGATCAGAATGCCGAGGGCTGCGCTTTGTCCGGTGCCCGCCGTCGCCGGCTCGACGAAGCGGTTGCGCGCCAGCGTCTGCATCACCAGGCCGGCGATCGCGAGGCCGGCGCCGGTCAGGATCGCTGCGAGGGTGCGCGGCAGGCGGCTCGCGGCGATGAGATACAACGCCTCGGGATCCGAGAACGCCTCGCGCGGCGACACGTCGCCGACGCCGACGAAAATGCTGATCGCGCAAAGCCCCGCCAGAACGAGGAGTGCCGCCGCGCCCGCAAGGCGCGGTGCCGTTCGTTCGACGGTCGTCATTGCGCGGCCGAAAACCCGCGGGTGACGGCTGCGAGAACGCGGGTCATGGCCTGGATGCCGCCGCCCGCGATGTACAGATCGGCGGCGGGCAGATAGATCACCTGGCCGCGCTTCCAGGCCTTGGTGTCGCGCACCAGCTCGTTGTCGAGCGTCGCGTGCGCCTGACTGTCGCCGGTTCCAATGGCGACCGCACGATCGACCACGATCAGCCAGTCGGGATCGGCCTTGCGAACGAACTCGAAGGACACCGCCTCGCCGTGGATGGCCGCCGCCATCGCGGTCACCGCAGGTTCGATTCCCAGTGTGCTGTGAATCCAGCCGAACCGCGAACCGACGCCGAAGGCGGAGATCTTCGGGCCGTTGGTCATCAGGATCAGGGCGCGCCCCTTGCCCTTGGCGGCGTCGCGCGCGGCGGCCACGGCCGCCCGGAATTTCTGCCGTGCCTCATCGGCGGCCTGTTCGCGGCCGAACAGGCGGCCATAGGCATCGAGGCGGGCTTCGGCGTCGCGCACGAGATCCTGCCCGTCGATCGTCATGTCGATGGTGGGAGCGATGCGCGAGGTGAATTTGGCTTTCGGCGACGATCGCCCGCCGAGGATGATCAGATCGGGGTCGAGCGCACTCAGGGCTTCCAGATTGGGCTCGAACAGGGTGCCCACGACCTCGCCGCCGGCGGCGGCAGGCTTCAGCTCGGGCAGGAAGACACGATCCGGTACGCCCGCCGGCTTCACGCCGAGCAGGTGCAACGTGTCGAGCGCGGCCATGTCGAACACGGCAACGCGGTGCGGTCTGGCGGGTACCGTGGCCAGTCCCTGGGCCGTCTGGATCTGCACGGTTTCGGCAATCGCCGCTGTCGGAAGGGCGAGGGCGATCAGCACGGCGAAGATGCGGGAGAACAGCATTGAGGGCCTTTGTCTCAGGCGAGGCCGGGAGCCGAATTCGCGGCTCCCGTCGTTGAGGAACGGCTTCGTCGCGCCTCCGGCGAACCTGGGCCGCGCATCGTCGAACCGAGATGAGCGAGAACGGCGATCCGATCTTGAACCAACGTCTCGAAACAATTGTTTCCAAACCATTCGAGCGAGGCTTCCGCTTCGCTCTCGGCCGCCATGGCCGACAGGAAATTGTCGTAGTCCATGGCGCCGTCGAACAACGGCACCATACCCTCCCGGGTGCCGGCGGCGGAATAGACATTTTCGGGCGCGAACACTCCGAGTTCGCTGCGCGCGCGAACGTTCTTCAGATGATAGTGGCCGATGAATTCCGCCAGCGCGCAGCGGGCCTGAACCGGATCGTCGTTGGCTTCCCAGACATGGAGCGCGTCGAAATTGATGCCGAGCCCCGGGTGGTCGGCATCGGCCAACATGCACAGCGTCGGCTCGAGACCGTCCGCCAACGTGTTCGGATGGGTCTCGACCAGGAGCCGGATGCCGTGGTCGTGCACGACGGCGGCGATGTCGCGAAGGCGATGCGCCAGCGATCTGCGCTCGCTACGCGACATGCTGCGGCTCGGGATATTGCCGGCGAAAGTGCGGATCTTGCGTGCCGACCAGTGCTCCGCGAGTCGGCAGAGTCCGACCGTGCGGCGGCGGATCTCGGCGGCGTCGCCGTCCGTGGGCAGGTAGTCGCTCAGCATCGGTACCGAGAGGCCGTACCCGGCCAGCCAGCCGGCGCCGTATTGCGGATGTGTCCGCAGCAGCCCGCGCGCATGTGCCGCCCACAGTTCGACGCCGTGGAACCCGCTGCCGCGCGCCCAGTCGGCGATCTCGCCGAAGGACAGCAGTTGATGCCGGAAGGTGATGGTGCAGACCGAGAGCTTCATCGACGTAACCCCGCCCTGCGTTCAGACATCGGCGTCCGTGCCAGCCCCAGATCGACGCACCAGTCGAGAAACACCGCATGCAGCCTGGCCTTGATCGCGGTCTCGAGCGCGTCGAGGCTGTCCAGCGTCCGGTAGACGTCTGCGGCGCAATCCGCATCGCCGGTTTGCGCCAGCCGCAGGATCTTCAGATGCAATGCCGGCAGGCCGAGTGCGAGCTCTTCGATCCTGTCGCACCAAACCAGGAACTCGTCGTTCGGGAGCCGAAGCGATCGCCAGAAGAAGGCGAAGCCGTGCTCGTAGGCCCATTTGCGGATCGACAGTACGGGGAGTTCGCGTAGCGCAGTCTTCAGCTCTGCCACGCATAGGCCGTCACGGCGTTGGAGATGAACGTCGACGATATCGCGGACGCGGCGGATCAAAGGATTGTCGTCCGCCACGAAGCAGGTGAGGAAGTAGTCCCGGATATCGGCCGCTGCCGGGAGCCGCACCGCGCGGCGATCGAACATGTAGCCGCCGGCGACGCTCGGTTGGGCGACGGCATTGATGACGCGATCGCGTTCGATCGGTCCTTCCCAGCGAAAATCCGGATCGCGCACCTGCCAGACATGCGGGTCCGCCGTCGCCTCCACCATCAGAAAATGCGGGAAGGGGTTCTGGTTGAACTTGTTCTCGCGCTCCGGCAGGTGAAACATGTCCAGCATCACCATCACGCTCTCGGTCGGACGGCGCGCAGCGATCAGACCGAGCAGCTTGGTGATATTGACCTGTTTCGGTGCAGAGTGATCGTACCACTCGGTGACGCGCACGCCGTAGAGCCGGTGAAACCAGCGGCAGAACACGTCGTGGCTGATCTGCGGCGCATGGTAGCGCAGTTGGTGTCGCTCCGAGACGGCGAAGTCGGCGTCCCAGATGCCGAAATACATCGGCCGGTGATCGAGGCCCGCCGCTTTCACCGCATCGCACAGACAAGAGACGACGCAATGGACCTTGATGTCCGGATAGACGTCGGCATGGACGTCGAAGGCCGCCGGCTGGGCGGCGCCTTCGGCTCTGGTGTCGAGTGAACTGGCCGGGACCAATAGATCAACCAGATCGCCGACCGTCTCGATCTTCGAGCCGGCGACCAAGTCGTCCGGCACGGCGATGCCGTGACCGAGCTCCAGATCCAAAAGCAGGTCCAGCATCAACACCGAGTCGAGATAGAGATCGGCATTCAGCCGCGATTGCGGGCCGAACCCATCGAGGTGCTGGTTGTTCATTCGCTCTGCGAGGATCTGGCGGATCGCGGCCGTGATCTGTTCTCGGGTCATGCCACGATGTCCTCCGCCGAGAGCTCGAGGCGACCTGCGGCGTGCAGCGCCGCGATCTCCCGCCGATTGATCTTGCCGTTCGCCTGCCGCGGCAGGCGGGCGAGGCGCACCGTTTCGATCGGCACCTGATGTGCGGCAAGGTTCTGAATGCACCATTCGCGCAAGGCCGCGGGCGACACATCGTGTTCGGCGCTGAAGGCCAGCGCGACGCGTTCGCCCGCGAACGGATCGAGCCGCCGGAACGCGACCGCGTCGGTCACTCCGGGCATCGCCATCACGACGTCCTCCACCTCCTTTGGATAGACGTTGAGTCCGGAGACGTTGATGGTGTCGTCGAGGCGCGCCACGAACACCAGCATGCCGTCGGGTCTGGTGTAGCCGAGGTCGGCGGTCCGGATCGTTCGGTCGCCGGTATGCACGACGATCTCCCGCGGCTGAGCACCGTCGCCTGCTTCGACGCGATGGTGGGGCAACGCAAACCCCATGTCGCCCGACGCCGTGAGATCGGGATTGATCGCGACGCATCCTGCTTCCGAGCAGCCGTACTGCTGAAACAGATGTGTGGTCCGAGCCCGGATCGTGGCGAGCCAGGTTTCGGGCAGCACCGTCCCCGAGGTCATGGCGGCGCAGATCGTTTCGCCCTCCGGCAGCAGGCGGGCGACCGCGTGCAGCATGGCGGGCGACGAATACAGCAGCGGGCGCGTGGTGTCGCGAAGGCGGGCGATCAGGTATTTCGGATTGCCGGTGCCGACCACCTGCGGCACCTGTCCGCGCCGAAGCGCGACGAACACCCCGCAGATCAGCCCGTAGGAGTGCGTGACCGGACAGGCGACCACGGGACTCATCGTTTCCGGAGCGTGAAAGGTCGCCACATAGCTCTCGATTTCCCGGTCGATTTCGGACCAGGTCCGGATGATCCGTTTCGGTTCTCCGGTGGTTCCGGAGGTCGTTTGCAGCAATCCGCCGGGGCCGGGGCCGGCTGCGCCGAGTTGCTCGACGGCGAAGCCGTCGGTCACCAGCCGGTGGCAACCGAAATCGGTGGCAAGCCTGCGGGCCGCAGCGTGCGGCGTCGAAGGATGGATCGGCAATGCGCTGGCGCCGGCCTCGCGGATCGCAAGTAACAGCGACAGATAGTCTGCGGTGTCGGACATGCGGACGGCGAAGCTGAGCCCGTGATCTGCGACACCGACCGCGGCCGCTGCGCGCCGGCTCATGGTCTGCATCACCGCGCGGTCGTAGAATTTGTCGTCGATCCGGATCATGCGTATTCTCGTGCGATCGGCGCGAAGCCGGCGAGGGGATTGTGCGCAGCGCGCTGGAGATCGTCCGCGAGGCCGAGCTTGCGTGCCAACAGGCTCTCGATCAGGATCTGTCGCGTCCCGAAGCCGAGCTGTGCCACGCGGTCGCCCAGGTCGTGCTCGGCGATATCGGCGGCGAGATGACGCGTCACCCTGTGCCAGAACGTGGTTTCGTCCACGCCGTAGCAGCTATGTACGAGATGTGCGATCTCGGCGAGATTGAAGACGAACAGGCAATCGACGAACAGGTCGCGCAGGTCGGCGGGGTTTTGCATCCAATAATACTGGTTGGGGAGCGCATTGCGGTAGTCGGGATGGAGGGCTGCGAAGTCCGGCGCCGATCCGCGATCGGCCAGAAACTCCGGCACGAATTCCAGGCTGTCGTGGAAGTCACGCAGGATCAGCCGTTCGGGCCAGCCGTCGCGATGGACGAGCACCATGTTCTGTCCGTGCGCCTCTGTCGCAATGCCGTGGACTACGAGCAGCCGCCACACCGGCAGCACCGCGACCTCGATCAGGCGATCGAGCCATGGCTTGACGCCGTAGCGGTCCAGCCATGGCTCGATGAAGGGGCGGCCGTCGGACTCGATCGCCATCAGCGCGTTGAACGGCACCGCTGCTTCGCCGTCGGCGAGCTTGCTCTCGACGCTTTCGCGCCAGATTGCGGCGACCTCGCCGCCGAGCGGGCCGTCGCGATCGACGATCGCACCGGCGAATTCACGGAGGATATCGATCTGGTAGCGGGATCGAAACAGCGGGTCGCTGTCGATGATGTCGCCGAGCCAGCGGGACAGGACCGGCGCGGTGCCGACCGAATGCGGCTCGAGGTGACGGCGTGTCGAGGTGTTGACGATGCCCAGCGCCAGCTTCACGCCGGTGCGGCGCGGGTCGCACGCGTTGCTGAGCGAGCGCACCGATTGGCTGGCGCGATACGGATCGCCCGCCGCTCCCAACGTGTGCACGCGCCCGGATCGGATCAGGGGACGCAGTCGATCTTCCGCCAGATGCCGCCATTGCCAGGGATGGATCGGTATCAAGCCGAACTGTCGCCGGTCGAGGCCGAGCGAGGCGGCGCGCGCTGAAATCCGATTCAGCTCCTCGGCGCCGAGCTGACATTTCCAGAACGTCTCCTCCGGCTCGGGCAGCGACAGATGCAGTTCCTCGCGCGCGACGGCGAGCCAGACCAACTGAAAGGCGTTGCCCGCTTCCGGCCCGTAGAGCTGATGGTCCCGCTCGTCGAATCCGGTGCGCGACTTGAAGCAGGGGTGGTAAGGATGCCCTTCATCGACCGCCGCGTCGAGTTCGGAGAAAGCCATCCGTCGCCGGTCGCGACGCCGAATATGGCGATGGTTCCATCGCATCAGGGCCTCAGTCTGCTCGAGCTCGCGACGCAGCAGTGCTCTCGCGGAGGCCGCGCCCGGCAGGGCTGCAACGACATCCGCGATCGAAGCCGAGCGCCATCCATCGCTGGCGAGCCATTCGACCTTTCCGGTTTCGAGCCGCGGCCGGCCGAAGGCGCCGATCCGGCCGCGCGCGCGCCACGCCCGGCCGTTGCTCCACCATTCGAAGCGCCGAGGCGGGCACGGGGTGAGGTCGACGGGCCCGAACAGGTTTTCGTACAGCGCCGCCGCGGTGAGCTGGCGCACCACTCGCTCCTCCGGACGGCCGACGAGATCACAGGGCAGCGACACGAACGCCTCCGGCTCGCGGGGCACGACGACCGGCCAACAGCGGGTTCGGTAACTGCACGTAGATCGCGCGGCCGTCTTCGGCTTCCAGTTCGTCGATGTCGAGCATTCGGGTCAGGAGATTGGCTTTGGCGGCGACGGTCGGGCGGTCGAGAAGCCCGGCGGCGAATTCGGCGCCGACGCCTGTCAGTTCGCGGCCGAGGTGGTCCAGTCGCTCGCACAGAATCGCGAGCAGCGCCTCCTCGTCGATCAGCCTGTCCTGGCCCATTCGGGCGATCACCGAACAGACCTGGTTGACGATCAGGTAGTAGCCGAAGCGCTCCTGGATCACCCGGTCGTCGAAATACAAGCCGCCGATATCGGCCGTTTCCGGCACCAGCGCGGTCAGTCGGTCGCGGTGCGCATTCGACAGATAGAAGCCCTGGTTGTCCCGATAGTAGAATATCGTCGGGAGTCCTGAGGAAACGTCGAGCAGGGCGTTCTGCTGATGCGCTTCGAATGCGACGCCGAGCTCGTCGTAGATCCGGACAAGCGGATCCAGCGCGCAGTCGAGATAGGCCGAGAACCATCGTCGGCAGGTGCTTCCCACCGTCTCGTTGCTGCGCGCCGCCAGCTCGCGCACGATGCGCTCGAGCCTGGAACGCGCGCCCGGCGGCGGATCGGCGGTCAGTGCCGCGACCGCGACTCCGCTGTGCTCGTTTCCCGTGGTGAACGGATTTTCGCGGAAGATCACCTCGAACCCGCTTTCCCGGCGCCCCGGCAGATCGAGGGTCAGGTAGGCCGGATCTCTGATCAGCTTGAATCGGGGATGGCGTGCGGCGGCCTCGGCACGGGTGAAGAGCTGCGACATCGCGACGCCGGCGCGCAGTTCGGGCATTCGGTTGACGCGCAACGAATTGGTGATCCGGACCGGCAGCGAGAATTTCAGCATCCACGGGACATCGGGATTGTAGACCGTGCGGACCGAGGAGGTGGCCGAGAATTCGGCACCGATCGCGCCGAGCCGCCGCAGCCGCCCCTGGGCCACCAGCTCCGCGATCGCCGGATCGAGCATCACCGCTTCGGCCTGGAGCGGATGCAAGGGAAGCAGCGCCTCGTCCGATCGCAGCACCGGGCGTTGATCCGGTGGAATCAACGCGTCGAGAATGCCGGGCAGGGAGACGTCGTCGGCTTCGCCCCGGCGCAGCAGTGCCGCATCGGCCGCGAAGAACGCGAGCCGAAAGCGACCGCGATGCTCGGGCGCGTAAGCGGGCCGCTGCCAGTCGGTCATGCCCTGGCGGCTCTTCGGCGTCGGGTGCAGCCAATGTCCGAACACCAGGCTCTGTTCGCAGTCGATAAAGTTCAAGCTGCCGGGACCGGGAGCCCGCTGAAGGCTGTCCACCATGCAGTGATAGCTCGTGAGCACGCGGCCGAGCAGTTCGGCTTCTTCGTCGCGCAGGCCGTCCGCCCGTTCCACGCCCATCGCCGCATAGCATTCCTGGACCATCAAATAGAGCGCGCGCAGCGGCGCGATTTCGCGCCAGGCATTCTCCTGGGCGCGGCAGATGAAGACGCGCCCGAACCGGAGCGGCCCGCACAGCGAGTTGCGCTCGATCTCGGCGCGCAGTGTCGCCGCCGCCATCGGGCAGGACCATTCGATATAGTTGTGCCGCTCACCGCGCTCCGGCCCCAGCGCGGAGGACACGCCGGGGTCGACTTCCCGCCGATAGCAATTGGCAAAGCTTTGAAATGTCGCGCGTTCGGCGATCTCGCGCATGGATCCGTGCATCGGCCTGTCTTCCGCAAAACGTCCCGGGATCGGTGGGACGCATGGGATCAACGGTCGACGACGGCAAGACCCGTAATCTCGGTTTGATGCGTAGTTTAGAATTCAACCAATCATCGATTGCAAAGACCGCCGCGGCGTTGACAGCTCCGCGAGGAATGCGGTTAGAAGAATATCGGCGGTAATGTCCGTACCCATCGCTCCCGAGCCCTGTCGGTTCTGCGGCGATGGCGGCGTGCTTATTACTTCGAACGTTCCGCGTTCGGGGCCGTGCTGATGCGCTACGATGGGGATGTCATGTCGTCTGCGACGGATCTGCTCAACATTTACGGATCGGAGCAGGGCCAGCTCAAGCGGATGGTTCGGCGCATCACCGGCAATGCACATACGGCGGAGGACGTCGTCCACGAGACGTTCATCAAGCTGATGAATCGAAAGGTGGGCGAGCGTGACGTCGGTCTCGTCGTCACCACGGCCCGCAATCTCGCCTGCGATGTGCTGCGCGCGGAGCGGGTGCGGGCGTCCTACGCCAACAACGTGTCGAGCGAGCAACTGCAGACCGGCGTCGTCGATCCCGAGGACGCGGTGGCGAGCCGGATGGATCTCGACGCGCTGTTTCGCGCGCTCGAGACGCTGCCTCGCCGCACCCAGCGCATCTTTCTTCTCAGCAAGGTCGACGGGATGACCTATCCGCAGATCGCCCGCAGTCTGAAGATTTCGGTCTCGACAGTGGAGAAGGAAATGATCTCCGCCCTCGAATTCTGCCGGACCTGGCGACAACGCCGCGAGAGAAACTAACCGCGGGAACGGATCGTCCTCTGTTTCTTCGACCGAGGCGCTCGTTGCCCTCGAGGACGAGTGATCGGTCCGTGCGTCCCGGATCGGCCGATCCGGATGCCGTTGCCTAGCGACCTCCACCAAACTTCTACCAATCCTCGCCCTGTCAGAACGCCGCGTGCCGGCAGCGCGCGTGGCGTCAGGCGGTTTCGAGCGGACCGTGGTCGTCGCAATGGTCGCCGTGCGGGTGATGCAGGTGACCGTCGACCAGATAGTCGACGTGGTCGCCATGCGGCACCGCCTCGTGTCCGCAGCCGGGGCCGTGGGTGTGCGTGCATTTGGTCTCGGGCGTGCACTTCACCGGATTGGTCTCGGTGACGCCGATGACGTGCTCGTCGACGTGGTCGCCATGCATGTGATGCAGATGGCCATCGTGCAGGTAGTCGACGTGGCCGTCGTGCTTGACGGCGGTGTGTCCGCAGTTCGGACCGTGCTGATGATCGTGGTTGGCGTGGTGGGGGTGATCGCAACTGGCCATGGGCGCATCCTTCCTCAGTGAGCGTGGGCGTGGGGGGAGTTGGGTTCGGCAGCGTGTGCGACGGCGCCGCGGATCATCTGAAGGACGTGATCGTCAGCGATCGAATAGAACACGTGCTTGGCCTGACGCCGCCGTTTGACCAGCCGTGCCGCATAGAGCGACTTGAGGCGGGCGGAGACGGTCGTCAGTTGCTCCTGGGCGAGCTCCGCGAGTTCGGACACGCAGATCTCCTGCTCGGACAGCCGGATCATCAAGCGAAGCCGCTCCGGATCGCCGAGCGCCTGGAACATCGCCGCGGCGCTTCGAATCTGCGGTTCGGGGGGAAGACACGGAAGCCGGCGAGGCGGGTGCTCATGCCGGTCGGTCGCCCGCTTGCTGCTGCGCGCGGATCCGGTCGCGGCTCGCTTCGGACGTTCCGGCCGGTCACGTCGCGCGTCGGCTTTCATTTCCCTAATCTCTCAATCCATCGATTGATGGATTGAGAGATTAGGGCGGTCCCAGGTCGGTGTCAACGCGCCAGCGCGGACCCTGCGGGATTCCGGACGACCGATCGAGGCTGCCGACCGGGGCTGCCGGCCGGGGCGGGCGGCGACGCTGCGTTCTGTGCGCACCCTCAGTCTTCCCGACGCGACAGCGGGGCCGCGCCCGCGGTGTGCGGAAGGGAACGGGGGGCTCAGCGTCCGACCGGGAACGGCCGTCCATCGATGATGGCCTCCATCGAGAAATACGATGTGACGGTCTCCAGCTCGGTCTTGTTGATGATGGTCTGGTACACCTTGTCGTAGTTGTTCATGTCGCGTGCCGCGATCTTCAGCATGTAATCGAAATCGCCGCTGATCCGGTAGAACGCGACCACTTCCGGAATCGATTCAATCTGCGCGCGAAACCGCCGGAGCCATTCTGCGGAATGCCGCCGCGTGCGGACCATCACGAAGACCGTCATCGGAACGCCGGCCGCCTCCTGAGAGACCCGTGCACCATAGCCGGTGATGGCGCCGCTCGCCTCCAGGGCCTTCAGACGTCGCCACAGGGCATTCTGCGACAGGCCGACCTCGTCCGCCAGTTCGCGCTGTGAGCGCGAACAATCGACCTGGAGCGCGGCCAGAATACGGAGGTTAATTTGATCCAATTTGGACGTCATTATTCGTTCAAACCTCCCAAAAATTCGACCATGGGAGGTAAAATATGTGAAGTTTTCTGCCTTCGCAATGATAACAATTCGCATCAATACGAACACTGAAATCTGACAAGCAGTGTGCCTGTCCCGGGTGAGCGAGGTGAAAGCGTTCCGGCCGTGATCGCGATCCCGCAGATGCGGGGCGCGGTGTCGGCAGACGCGTTCGCCAGATCGCAGCCCCAGGCGCACGCGAGGTGCGGCACGTGATGACGAGGTTTGAAGTTGCGCGGGTGCAGAGTCCTTCCACGACGCCCGGCAGTATCGCCGGTCTGTTCGGCGGCGAAGCGGCCGAGCGGGAGTGGGTTCGAAACGCCGTTGCGGTGCTCGAAGGGGAGGCCCGTCGTTCGGTCGATACGCATCTGTACCGGCTGAGATTTCCAGGACTGAAAGGGATCGACGTCTATCTCAAGGACGAAAGCACGCACCCGACCGGCAGCCTGAAGCACAGGATGGGGCGATCGCTGATCATGTTCGGGCTGTGCAACGGCCTGATCGGGCCGGGCACCACGCTGGTCGAGGCGTCGTCGGGATCGACCGCCGTCTCCGAAGCTTACTTCGCCGAACTTCTCGGACTGCCGTTCGTGGCCGTCGTTCCGCGCTCGACGTCGCGACAGAAGATCATTGCGATCGAGCGCTTCGGCGGACGTTGCCACTTCGTCGACGAGTCCTCCGAAGTCTACGCCGCGGCACAGCGGATCGCGGCCGAAATCGGCGGCCACTATCTCGATCAATTCACCTATGCCGAGCGGGCGATCGACTGGCGTGCCGGCAACATCGCCGAGAGCATCTTCAAGCAGATGGCCGGCGAGCGTCATCCGGTGCCGGAGTGGATCGTCATGAGCACCGGAACCGGCGGGACGTCGGCGACGATCGGGCGCTACATCCGCCACACCAGGCACGAGACCCGGCTGTGCGGAGTGGACGTCGAGAACTCGTGCTTCTTCGAAGCGTACAAATCGCACAGTCGGTCGCCGAACTGTGTGCGCGGATCGCGCATCGAAGGAATCGGGCGACCGCGGGTGGAGCCGTCCTTCGTTCCGACGGTGATCGACCAGATGATCAGGGTTCCAGATGCGGCGTCGATCGCCGCTGCGCGGGTTCTGACCTCGCGGCTGGCTCATCGGGTCGGCGGCTCGACCGGCACGAACTTCATCGGGCTGTGCTGGTGCGCGGCCGAGATGCTTCGCGACGGCCGCGCCGGATCTCTGGTGACGATCATCTGCGACGACGGCGAACGCTATTCGGATACGTACTACGACGACGCGTGGTTGCAGCGGCAGGACATTGTAATCGCGCCGCACGTCGAGGCGATCGAGCGATTTCTCGACACCGGCATGTTCGAGATGCCCGAAAGTGGCGCGGGGTTTGAATGTGCAAATTGACGCATCGCGTGCATCGGTGCGGCGGATGTGACCACAGGTAGTAACAGGCGGCGAACTCGCAGACCTCAGGATTTGTCAATGCCCGTAGAAAATTGGACGTCTCGCTATCTCGACGAGTTGAAGGAGTTCCGGCACGACCTGCATCGCAATCCCGAACTGCTGTACGACGTGCATCGAACCGCCCAGCGCGTCGCGCAGCGATTGCGTGAGGCCGGTGTCGACGAAGTACACGAGGGCATCGGCGGGACCGGCGTGGTCGGCATTGTTCACGGTCGGTCGCGCGCTTCGGGCCGTATGATCGGCCTGCGTGCCGATATGGACGCGCTGCCTATTATTGAGGCGACTGGCGCGGAATGGGCCTCGCAGATTCCCGGCAAGATGCATGCGTGCGGTCACGACGGTCACACCACCATGTTGCTCGGCGCGGCGCTCGGTCTGGTTGAAAGCCGCGCGTTCGACGGAACTGTCGCGTTGATTTTTCAGCCGGCGGAAGAAGGCGGTGCCGGCGCCAAGGCGATGCTGGACGACGGACTTCTGAGCCGATTTCCGATCCAGGAATTCTACGGGATGCACAATCGCCCGGGCTTTCCGCTCGGCAGTTTCGCCACCGGCGCGGGGCCGCAGATGGGCTCGGTCGACGAGATCATCATCACCATCGAAGGGCGCGGCGGTCACGCGGCACAGCCGCACGCGACGATCGATCCGGTCGTGGTGGCCGCTTCGCTGATCCAGGCCAGCCAGTCGATCGTCGCGCGCAACATCGATCCGTTGAAATCCGCAGTGGTCTCGATCACCCAGATGGCGGCAGGTGACGCCTTCAACGTCATTCCGCAGGTCGTCACACTGCGAGGTACGGTTCGCACGCTGGACGAGGCGACGCGTGACGCCGTCGAAGCACGGCTGCGCGATCTGACCGAAAGCGTTTCCAGGGGATTCGGCGCGACCGGGACGCTGTCCTATCTCCGCCACTACCCGGTGATGTGTAACGCCGAGATCGGCGTCGAGCGCGCGGTCGCCGCGGCGAGTACGGTCGCGGGCGAAGCTCACGTCACCGGCGACCTGTCGCCGACCCTGGGCGGCGAAGATTTCGCCTTCATGCTGAACGAGCGCCCCGGTGCGATGATCATGATCGGCAACGGCGACAGCGCTCCGCTGCATCATCCCAAGTTCGATTTCAACGACGAAGCGATTCCGTGGGGCTGTTCGTACTGGACCACACTGGTTCGACAGCGGATGCCGCTCGCATGAGCCGAGCGCGCGAGTCCCGACGAGGAACAGCATTCTGAAAATCACCGCGCACAGAGACTGAACATCTCGAAACGCGCGCAAATATGGAGACCCGCTTCGACCGTTTCTTTGCAATACCCGTCGACGACGTTCGGCGAGGTGCAAAGCAACAATGAAGCGGGCTCGATTGCAGCCGAACGAGAATTGCAACCCGGACGTCCAGCCAACCGACAAGGAAATGGAATGCCTGAATCAGAGGATGGTCATCAGCGCGGCAAGCTGCCCGCTGAACTGGATCATGTCATCGTGCTCGTCCACGGAGACCTCGATGCCGCAGCCGCGGCGTACCAGTCGCTCGGATTTCAATTGACGCCGCGCGGTCACCATTCGCTGGGCTCCTCGAACAATCTGGCGATCTTCAAGAACAACTACCTCGAGCTGTTGGGCTACGAGGCCGGCAAGAAGCAGCAACGGCCCGAGCAATGGCACGACCCCAAAGGGCTGTCGGGCATCGTCTGGCGCTGCCCTGATCCGGCGCGAGCGCAGCTCAACGTCGAGCAGGCCGGAGTGAAGGCGGAGCAACCGCTCGACTTCGTTCGGCCGGTCGAGACAGGGGATGGCGTCTTCGATGCGGCGTTCACAGTTCTGCATCTGCCCAGAGAGGGGTTCGACTACGGTCGCACGTTCTTCTGCCACCACAAGACGCCGGAGCTGGTGTATCGCCCGGAATGGCAGGTGCACGCGAACGGCGTGGAGAATATCAGCGAATTCGTGTTCTGCGGTGATGATCCGCGCGGTGCCCTCGATCTGTTCGAGCGGATGTTCGGTCCGGGCCTGCTGAAGGAAATCCCCGGCGGCTTCGGTTTCGATGCCGCCGAGGCGCGGGTCGTCGCACTCGACCGGCAGGCGGCGTCCGAGCGCTACGGCGCGGATGCGCCGCTGCCGGAGGCCGGCAAGACCCAAATGATCGGTCTCGTCTTCAAGACCAAATCGCTGGCGCAGGCTGAAGCCGCGCTGAATTCCTCCGGCGTGGCGTTTGGCACGGCCGGCGACGGGCTTCGCGTCGGTCCGGCGCACGCCTTCGGAGTGGTCATCGAGTTTTCGGAATAGTCCGGCTCCAGCCGATCGCTCGCGTGATCGGCGGGCAGGGTCAAAAATCACAAGGGAGAAGTCAATGCGTGCAGTGCTGCTTCATGAACACGGCGGTCTCGACAAGATGAGCTATGTCGAGGATTTCGTCGATCCTGTGCCGGGCGAGGGTGACGTGCTCGTCAAGGTCAAGGCGACGTCCTACAACTATCACGACATCTTCACGCGTCGTGGCATGCCGGGAATTCGCATCCCGATGCCGATCATCATGGGAATCGATATCGCCGGCGAAGTGGCGGCGTGCGGGCCCGGAGTCGAGGGCTGGAAGGTCGGCGATCGTGTGCTGATCGACCCGATCAATCGCGTCGAAGGCGGGCTGATGGGCGAGACCCGGCACGGCGGACTCGCCGAATATTGCGTCACGCGTGCTCACCAGTTGATCGCGCTGCCCGACGACATCTCGTTCGAGCAGGCGGCGAGCCTGCCGGTGGCTTACGGCACCGCGCTGCGCATGATGACCACGATCGGCAAGGTGTCGGCCGGCGAGAAGGTGCTGATCCTCGGCGCCTCGGGCGGCGTCGGCATCTGCTGCGTGCAACTCGCCAAAGCCGCGGGCGCCTATGTGATCGCCTGCGCCGGATCTGCCGAAAAGGGGCAGCGGCTCACCGAGATCGGCGCCGATGAGGTCATCCTCTACAACGAAGTGGATTTCATGAAGGAATGCCGCGCCCGCCACGGCAAGCCGCGCGCAGGCAAGGCTGCGGTCGGTTCAGGCGTCGACATGGTGGTCAACTTCACCGGCGGCGACACCTGGGTGCCCTCGCTGAAGTGCCTGCGCAAGGGCGGGCGGCTCGTCACCTGCGGTGCCACCGCCGGCTTCGATCCGACCGAAGATATCCGTTTCATCTGGACGTTCGAACTGCAGATCTTCGGTTCGAACGGCTGGGAGCGCGAAGACATCCTGAAGCTGTTCGACCTGATCCGCGCCGGCAAGATGAAGGCCGTGATCGACCGCACCTTCTCGCTGCAGAACGCCATCGAGGCGATGGGCGTGCTCGAAGACCGCAAGGTTCTCGGCAAGCTCGTGGTGACTCCATGAGCGCGTCGACGTCCAAGCAGCTCGACGTCGCCGGCCTGCAGGCGATGGCCGACAACGCGCCCTTCATCGCGTTCTGCGGCTTGCGGGTCACCGAGCTGGACCTCGAGCAGCAGGTGCTGACGATGCACGCGCCGTTCCGTCCCGAATTCGAACGTGGACCGGGCACCAAGCAGTGGCACGGCGGTCCGCTCGCCTCGATCATCGACACGGTCGGCGATTTCGCCATCGCCATGCTGGTCGGCGGCGGGATTCCGACGATCAATTTCCGGGTCGATTATCTGCGTCCTGCGGTCGACACCGGGCTGATCGCCAAGGCCACGGTGAGGCGTCTCGGCCGAACGGTCGGAGTCTCCGACGTCGATCTGTTCAACGACAAGGGCGCTCTGGTCGCGATCGGTCGTGGATCCTACGCGATCCCGGCCGGCGCCTGAGCAAACGGCAAAATCCGCGGAGCAGCCGCTCCGCGGCCAATCGACAACCCGCATTCGTCCCAACTGGAGATTTCTATGACTAGCAACATCAACAGACGAGTGTTCCTGGGCACGTCAGCCCTTGCCGCGATCGCCGCCGGTACGTCGTTTGGCTGGTCGTCGGGCGCGCAGGCGGCGCCGACGCCGAAGAAGGGCGGGGTGCTGGTCGCGACCTGGGGCGGATTCGAGCCGCAGGCGGTGTTCGTGCCCGGCGGCGGCGGCTCGAGCCCGCTGATCAGCTCGACCAAGATCCTCGAACCGCTGCTGCGGCAGAACAGCAAGGCCGAGTTCTTCCCGGTGCTGGCCACCGGCGTGAAGCCGTCGGCGGACTTCAAGTCGTACGACATCACCCTCAGGAAGGGGGTGACGTGGCACGACGGCAAGCCGTTCACGAGCGACGACGTCGTCTTCAGCATGAACCAGTACTGGACGCAGACGATCGCCAAGGCGGCACTCAAGAACTTCTCCGGCATCGAGGCGATCGACGACGGCGTTCGGGTGAAGTTCAGCGAACCGACGCCGGAATTCTTTTTCAAGTCGGTGCTGGCGACTGCTCCGGTGATTCCGAAGCACGTCTATGAGGGGACGGAGATCGCGACCAATCCGGCCAACAACGCGCCGGTCGGAACCGGCCCGTTCAAGTTCAAGCAGTGGGTGCGCGGCAGCCATATCGAATACGCCGCCAACGACAAATACTGGGACGCCGGCAAGCCGTATCTGAATGGTCTGGTGATGCGCTATTGGCGCGACGCGTCGTCCCGCACCGCGGCGCTCGAGGCAGAAGAGCTTCAGCTCGGCATCTTCAATCCGATTCCGGCGCCCGATATCGACCGGCTGGCCAAGACCGGCAAGTTCGAGGCGTCGACCGACGGCTATCTCGGCGCGGCCTGGGCGTCCACGATCGAGTTCAACAGCCGCCGCGACATCGTCAAGGATCCCGCCGTTCGTCGCGCGCTGCTGACCGCGATCGACCGGGAGACGATCGCCGACGTGGTGTATTTCGGCCGAGCCAAGCCCGGCACGTCATTCGTCAGCTCCACCAATCCGAAGTTCTACAACCCGAAGCTGCCGCGCTACGAGTTCGATCCGAAGAAGGCGGCGAAAATGCTCGACGACGCCGGCTATCCCAAGAAGGGCAAGTCGCGCTTCAAGGTGCATCTGCTTGCGGCGGGCTGGTTCGAGGAGAACGGCAAGGTCGGCCAGTTCGTGAAGCAGAACCTGGAGGATATCGGCGTCGAGGTCAATCTGACCGTGCCCGATCGCGCGACGTCGCTGAAGCAGATCTACGGCGACTACGACTACGATATCGCGCTGTCGAACTACGCCGCCCGGGTTGAGCTGGTGCCGCAGCAGACCGACTACGTCTCGACCAGCGGCATCGTCAAGGGGGCGGCGTTCCGCAACGCCAACGGCTACTCCAACCCCGAGATCGACGCCATCGTCGCCAAGATGTCGGTCGAGACCGACGAAGCCAAGCGCAAGGAACTGGCCTTCAATTTGCAAGAGATCGTGGCACGCGATCTGCCGATCACCGTTCTGGTCGAGCTGATCTCGACCACGATGATGTCGAAGAAGGTCAAGGGCGTCGGCAATCGCGCCGACGTTTCAGCCGACAGCCTGTCGGACGTTTGGCTCGACGTTTGATTGCGAGAGGAGATGAATCGATGAAACGCTCGATCATACGCAGGCTGTTTCAGATCATCTCCCTGATTCTCGGCGTCATCGTGATGAACTTCACGCTCATCCAGATGGCGCCGGGATCGCTGCTCGACATCATGACTTCCGAGCAGCAGGTGACCGATCCGGCCACATTGGAGCATCTGAAGCGTCTGTACGGGCTCGACCAGTCGCCCCTCCAGCAATTGTTCAAATACACCTGGTCGGTGTTCAGCTTCGATCTCGGCTATTCTTACCGGCAGAATGCACCGGTCTTCGACATCATCATGGCGCAACTGCCATCGACGTTGCTGCTGATGCTGACCTCGCTCGGGGTCGCGGTCACGCTCGGGATGATCGCCGGCGTCGTCGCCTCGGTGAAGGTCAATACGGTATGGGACGTGGTGATCTCGCTGGCGGCGGTGTTCTTTTTCGCGGCGCCGACGTTCTGGCTCGGCATCATGCTGATCATCTTGTTCGCCGTCCATCTCGACTGGCTGCCGGTGGGCGGCATGACGACGATCGGCGAGCAGTTCGGGCCGGTCGGATACGTGATCGACGTGCTTCGGCATCTGATCCTGCCGGCATTGTCGCTCGGCCTGTTCTACGCCGCGATCTACACCCGGGTGATGCGCGCTTCGATGCTGGAGGTGTTCTCGCTCGACTTCGTCCGCACCGCGCGGGCGAAAGGACTCAGCAAGACACGCGTCATCGTCGCCCATGTGTTCCGCAACGCGCTGCTGCCGGTCGTCACGCTGCTCGGGCTTCAGCTCGGCACCGTGCTCGGCGGCTCCGTCGTGATCGAGGCCGTGTTCTCCTGGCCCGGCATCGGAAGTCTGATGCTCGACAGCGTCATGAGCCGCAACTATCCGGTCGTGCTGGGAGTCTTCGTACTCTCCGCCGTGGTCGTGGCGGTTGCCAATCTGTTGGTCGATCTCGCCTACTACCGGCTTGATCCGCGAATCCGGAGTCGATGACCCATGACGGTTCGTACCTCGTCCGCCTTCGTCGAATTCGCCGCGCGCTTCGCCCGCAATCGTGGCGCGCTGCTGGGAATGATCGTCATCGTCCTGGTGGTCGGGCTCGCGCTCGCCGCTCCGTGGTTGATCGACAGGAATCCGCTGCGCATCGTGTCGCGCCCGGAGGTCTGGCCGTTCACCAATCCGCGCTATCCGCTCGGAACGGATTCGATCGGTCGCAACATCTTCGCGATGATCGTCTACGGTGCGCGCACCACCTTGATGATCGGCATCGTCGCGGCGCTGACCGCGACGGTGATCGGCGTCGTGATCGGCGCCACCGCGGCCTGGTTCGGCGGCTGGATCGACGAGATCCTGACCCGGCTCACCGAGCTGTTTCAGACGGTCCCGAACATCTTGCTGATCATGACGGTGGTCGCGATCCTGGGGCAGTCGATCGACAATATCATCGTAGCGATCGGGATCACGATGTGGCCCGGCATCGCCCGGCTGACGCGCGCCGAATTTCTAACCCTGAAGAACCGAGAGTTCGTGCTGGCGTGCCGATCGATGGGCATGAGCAATCTTCGCATCATGGCGGGCGAAATTCTGCCGAATGCGATTCCGCCCGTCATTGTCCTCGCATCGGTGATCATCGGCAGTTCGATCCTGTTCGAAAGCGCGATCTCGTTCCTCGGCCTCGGCGACCCCAACGTCGCGAGCTGGGGCGCGTTGATCGGAGACGGCCGGACCTTGATCCGACGGTCCTGGTACATCTGCGCCATTCCGGGGCTGGCGATTATGCTGACGGTGCTGGCGATGAACCTGATCGGCGACGGTCTCAACGACGCGCTCAACCCGAAGCTGAGGGACCGCTGAGATGACCCCGCTGCTCGAAATCCGCGACCTGCAGGTCGATCTGTTCACACGGCGCGGCGTGCTGCGTGCGATCGACGGGTTCTCGCTCGCGGTCGACCATGGTGAAACGCTCGGGCTGGTGGGCGAGTCCGGCTGCGGAAAGTCGATGACATCGCTGGCGATCATGGGGCTGCTGCCGACGCCGCCGGCGCGGGTGACGGGAGGCTCCGTCCTGCTGGAGGGGCGTGATCTCACCCGGTTGAGCGACAGCAAGATGCAGGCGGTGCGCGGTCGCGAGATCGGCATCATCTTTCAGGATCCGATGAGCTCGCTGAACCCGGTCTACACCGTCGGCTATCAGCTCGCCGAAGTGCTGCGCCGCCATTTCAAGCTCGACCGCCGAGCGGCGGAGAAGCGGGCCCTGGAACTGCTCGACCGGGTGCACATTCCGGATGCGCGGCGCCGGCTCGATGCCTATCCGCACGAGCTTTCCGGCGGAATGAACCAGCGCGTGGTGATCGCGATGGCGATCGCCTGCGAGCCGAAGCTGCTGATCGCCGACGAGCCGACGACGGCGCTGGACGTGACGATCCAGGCGCAAATCATCGAGCTGCTGAAGGAGATCCAGCGGGAATCGCGCATGGGGATGATTTTCATCACGCACGATCTCGGGGTGATCGCCGACGTCGCCGATCGGGTGACGGTGATGTATGCGGGCAAGAAAGCCGAGGAGGCGCCTGTCGATGCGCTGTTCGACGATCCGCGCCATCCCTACACGCGCGGCCTGATCGGCGCGACGCCCAAACCCGGCGACGAGCGGCGGCACCGGCTCGTCGAGATCCCCGGGGCGGTACCGGGCCTGGCCGAGCGACCGACCGGTTGCGCATTCGCCAATCGCTGTCCGTCGGTGTTCGACCGCTGCCGCATCGAACAGCCTGCTTTGATCCATCAGGGCGCGCGACACCTGGCCGCCTGTTTTCTTGCTGCCGAAATGGAGAAACGCCATGTCGCTTCTGTCGGTGCGTAGTCTCGTCGTCGACTACCAGACGTCGTCCGGCACAGTTCACGCCGTCAACGACGTCAGCCTGGATATCGAGCCCGGCGAGACGGTCGGCCTGGTCGGCGAATCCGGCTGCGGCAAGTCGACCCTCGGCAAGGCGATCATGCATCTGATCCCGGCGACGGACGGGCAGATCGTGCTGGACGGCCAGAACATCACCAGCATGCCGGCTGCGGCGATGCGGCCGATCCGCGCGAAGATGCAGATGATCTTCCAGGATCCGCACAATTCGCTCAATCCGCGGCGGACCGTCGGCAACCTGATCGCGCAGCCGTTGCAGATTGCCGGCTACGACAAGGCGGCGATTGCGGCGCGCGTCGCCGAGCTGATGGCGCATGTCGGGCTGTCGCCGGATGCCGCGACCCGCTATCCGCACGAATTCTCCGGCGGTCAGCGTCAGCGCATCGGGATCGCGCGTGCGCTGGCACTCAAACCAAAACTGGTGATCTGCGACGAGCCGGTGTCGGCGCTCGATGTGTCGATCCGGGCCCAGGTGATCAACCTGCTGCAGGATCTGTCCGACAAGTTCGGCGTGTCCTATCTGTTCATATCGCACGATCTGACGATGGTGCAGCACATCGCCGACAAGCTGATCGTGATGTATCTGGGCCGCATCGTCGAGACCGGGGCGGCCGAAACGATCTGGAAGCACCCGGCACACCCCTACACGCAGGCGCTGCTCGCCGCGGCGCCGGTCGCCGATCCGCAACTGATGCGTGGCCGCCAGCGCTTCGTGCTGCAGGGCGATCTCCCCAGTCCGACCAATCTGCCGGAAGGCTGCGCGTTCTCGACGCGCTGCCCGTTCGTCACCGATCGCTGCCGTCAGGAGAGGCCGATTCTTCGGGAACTCGGCGAGGACCGCAAGGCGGCTTGTCACTACGATCTGGTCGACCGGCTCAAAGTCACGACGAACAATCCCACAGCATCCTTCGGCCGGCGGGTCGAGGGCAAGTACAAGGCAGGAGCACGGGCATGAGCTTCGGATGGAAGAATCTCGGAGATCTGGTGGATCGCTACCGCGATCTGGATCGTCCGGCGATCATCGATCTGCGCACGACGGAGCCGCGGATATGGAGCCACGTCGAGATCGACAGACTGGCCAACGGGGTGGCGGTGTATCTCACCGGGCTCGGTTTTCCGCGCGGGACGACGGTGGCGATCCTGTCGTCGAACCGCGCCGAGTACCTGGCGGTGTATTTCGGGATCATGCGAGCCGGCTTCGTCGCGCTGCCGGTCAACACCAAACAGCCACCGGAGACGATCGAATTCGTGCTGCGTGATTCCGATTCGAAGTTCGCATTCGTCGATGCGGCTTCGCGGCGGCTGGTTCCGGACGGCTTCGCGGTGCTGGACTTCGACGACGACGGTCCGACCGGATTCGCCGCGACCATCGTGCCGGGCGACTTCGAAACGATCGAAGCGCGGCCCGGCGAGCTTGCGCAGATTCTCTACACCTCCGGCTCGACCGGACGGCCCAAGGGGGTTGAACTCAGCCACGACAGCCAGCTCTGGGCGTTGAGCACGAAGGTCGGTGATGCCGACGGCTCGAACGAGGTCTACATCATCGCGCAGCCGCTGTTTCACATGAACGGCCTGTTCGGCGCGAAGTGCATCTTCGCCAGCAATGCGTCCGTCGTGTTGATGCCGGGCTTCGACGGCCGGCGCTATCTGCAGGCGCTCGCCGACTACCGCGTCACCGCCGTCACCGCTGTTCCGACCATGTTCGCGCGGCTGCTGCGGGAGCCGGATCTGCTCGCCGCCA
The DNA here is from genome assembly GCF_007005445.1 of Rhodopseudomonas palustris. NCBI lineage: Bacteria > Pseudomonadati > Pseudomonadota > Alphaproteobacteria > Hyphomicrobiales > Nitrobacteraceae > Rhodopseudomonas > Rhodopseudomonas palustris. Next base: position 1,608,718 of record NZ_CP041387.1, read on the forward strand.
ACGACTACAGCCGGTTGAAGCGCTTGGCGCTGGCTTCGGCGCCGATTACCAGGGCGATGGCCGACAAGATTCAGGCCGCGTTCCCGCACGCCGCGCTCACCCACGGTTACGGCACCACGGAGGCCGGCCCGGCGGTTTTCGGCGCGCACCCGGACGGCAAGCCGCTGCCGCCGATGACGATCGGCTATCCGGTCGATCCGGCGATGGTGAAGTTGGTCGACGGCCCGGACGACAACGAGGGCGTTCTGCTGATGCGAAATCCGGCTCTGATGACGCGCTACCGCGGTATGCCGGAGAAGACGGCCTCGGTGATGCGGGACGGCTGGTACTACAGCGGCGACGTGATGCGCCGCGACCAGGATGGGTTTTACTATTTCATCGGCCGCGCCGACGACATGTTCGTCTGCGGCGGCGAGAACATTTATCCCGGCGACGTCGAGAAGATGCTCGAGACGCACCCCGCGGTGCGCCAGGCGGCGGTGGTTCCGCTCGCCGACGAGGAGCGGGGGCAAATGCCGGTCGCATTCCTGGTCCTGACCGATGGCCAGCATGCCACCACCGAGGAGATCAAGGCCTACGCGCTGCGGAATGGTCCGACCTATCAGCATCCCCGCCGTGTCAGTTTCGTCGCCGACCTGCCGTGGGCCGGCACCAACAAGATCGACCGCGCGGCCCTGATCCGCGAGGCGAAGGAGCTCGAAGCCAGGGGCGGGTGGTCGGTGTCGTCGGGCGCCGAGGTGGCCGCATGAGCCCCGCGCTTGCCGGCAAGACTGCACTGGTGACGGGGGCGAGCCGGGGCATCGGACGCGCCATCGCGGTCGCGGCCGCGCGCGAAGGCGCATTGGTCGCCGTGCACTATGGCGGCGACGCCGATGCGGCGCAGGCGACGCTGGACGCCGTTCGCGCCGAGGGCGGAGACGGCTTCGTGCTCAAGGCCGACCTTGCCGACAAGGCGGGGCCCGAGGCACTGGCTGCCGGATTCCTCGACGAGATCGAGCGTCGCACCGGCGAGCGCGCCTTCGACCTTCTGGTCAACAATGCCGGTTTTGGCGGCCGCTATCGGATCGACGAGGTCGACGGTGACATCTTCGACCGCATGATCGCCGTGAACCTGCGCGCGCCTTTCTTCCTGACCCGCGCGCTGCATCCGGCGATCCGCGACGGCGGGCGCATCGTCAACATCTCGTCGATGGGAACGCGCGCGGCGTTTCCCGAGATGAGCATCTACGCGCCGTCGAAGGCGGCGCTGGAGACTCTGACCGTGGTGCTCGCCAAGCAACTCGGTTCTCGCGGCATCACCGTGAATGCGGTGCAGCCCGGCGCGACGGTGACAGACATGAATCCGCTCGACAAGGATCCTGAGCGGGCTACGGCCACCAGAGCCACGATTGCGCTGGGGCGCCTCGGTCAGCCGCAGGATATCGCTGCGGTCGTGATCTTCCTGCTGTCGGAGGCCGGCGGCTGGGTCACCGGGCAGAAGATCGATGCGTCTGGCGGTCAACGGATATGAGCGGCATGCAGAGTTGCTATCCTTGCTGCGTAGCGTCGGACGTCTGCTCGACGCCTTTGAACGACACCGGGATCGCGCTCTGCTGATCGGCCGCGCCCCCGAACTGCATCTTGTCGTCTTCGCTCAGCGCGCATTCACCACACGCTGGAGCGCTTCATCGACTGATTGAAGCGGATCTGGACCTTGCCGAGGGGCCTAACGTCCTCATCCTGAGATCCCGGCAAAGCCGGGCGTCTCGAAGGATGAGGAGCCGCATGCCTTGCCGCACATGGTTCGAGACGGCGCTACGCGCCTCCTCACCATGAGGTTGTGCCTGTTGTGAGCACTCCGAGCGCGGTGCTGTTTCTATCACAAACAGAACAACTCTAATGGTGGGATGTTCGTCCAGGGAAGGCAGGAAATCGATCTGGCCGGGGAAGGAAGGACGACTCCCGATTTTCTGACCCCCTCGGGCGCACGCCAGTCACAAGTCTCCCCCACGCGCTGGCTCCGCTTATGGCAGGCTTATCAGAGCCGAGCAGCTCAGGAGTGTGATCGTATCTGTCGCGGTGTGATGCCGAACCGGCGCCTGAACGCCGTGGAAAAATTGCCCAAAGCTCTGTACCCGACCATGTGGGCGACTTCGCCGACCGAGAGCGCGCCGCGTTCGAGCATCTCACGCGCGTAGTCCAGCTTGCGGCTGCGCACGTAGTCGAAGATCGTCGTGCCGTGCAGCACGCGAAACCCGCGTTGCAGGCTGCCGGGGTTGAGGCCCGCCGCCGCAGCGATGGTTTGCAGTGTCAGCTCCTGGTCGAGATGGGCATCGATGAACGAGCAGGCGCGCTGCACGCAGCGGCGATGTGCCGGATGCAGCACCGCGCCCTCGAAGCAGGCCGAGGCGTCGGTGATTGCCTGCAGCGCGTCCGCGACCATCTCGATCGAGCGGGATTCGAGATACAGGCGCTCCAATGGGCCGGCGAGAGGCGGCGGATTGAGGATCTGCTCGGCGATCGCGATCAGACGCGGTGTCGCCTTCCAGCGCCGGGTGTTGAGATGGCTGCGAAGAAAGCGCAGCGCCTCGGCGCATGCCGGTGAATTCGCCAACGCCTCCTGGTCGAGCCATTCCGGGCTGAGCGTGACATTGACCTTGCGGATGTGGACGCCTCTGACCGACTGACGGGCGAAGCTGTCGGACTTCGAACGGGCGATCGCGATCGCTTCGATCTCGTGTGCGCCTTCCATACTGCCGAGCTCCATCGGATGGCCGCCCAGGCAGACGTGGACGCAACCTTGCAGGAACAGCGCCACGGTGAGGCCGGGCGGCTGAGCCGCCTCGGTGTGCAGATCGTGTATCTCGCGCGTATCGGTTGTGTGCAGCGTCAATCCCTGCCGCAAGTGAATCCGGCGAAATTCTCCGACCAGGATCGGCGAACTACCTGCCAATCCGGGCGTCACCAGCCGAAATGCGCTGTCGGTGGCGCCGGCCAGACGCTTGAGATCGTCGGCGCTGACGACCTTCCGTTGCCGGTCCGAAAGCATCGATCACCCTTGAGCTTCAGGAATTGCAAAGCGGCAGCATACACCAGCCCGGATCGGGATTGTCCTGCCTGCGACCTATAACGTCTCTAGATTAGCCGCCGGGCCGATCGCCGTGATGTCGGCGCCAGTCGGCGAACTGGAAGGATTTCAAGCTCACGCAAAGAAGAATGTCGTCCGCGCAACACTCCCGCCCATGGCCGCGAGGCGGCGCGTTGTCGTAACTCATCCCGCTAGTCGAACTCAGCAGTGGGGAATGAGTCATGCGAATTCGAGCGGCGACAAGTCGGCATCCGCGATCGATGGCAGGCCAATTGGCCGAGGCGCTTGGCGCACGCAGTATCGGCACGTTGTCGATCCTGTCCGCGATCGCCACCGCGCCGGCGTTCGGGCAGACGGCTGCGTCGTCGGGGGCGGGCGGCGGAATCCCGCTCGACGCGATCGTGATCACCGGCGAAAAGGTCGAGCGCGACCAGAAGAGCACCGCCTCGTCGGTTTCGGTGATCACCCAGAAACAAATCGAAACAGAGAAGACCGGCGACGCCTCGGTGTCCGAAGTGATCAACGGCGTTCCGAACGTGGTCTACACCGATACGGTGAGCGCGCCGGTGATCCGAGGGCAGGACACGCAGGGGCCGCTGACCGGCCAATACTCGTTCTGGGGCGGCACCGTGCCGCGCGCCACGATCAACCTCGACGGCCACTATCTCAGCTACAGCGAGTACTATTTCGGCGCCACCTCCGCCTGGGACGTCAAGAACATCGAAGTGTTCCGCGGCCCGCAAACCACGTCGCAGGGGGCGAATGCCATCGCCGGCGCGATCATCGTCAACACCAAGGATCCGACCTTCAAGCCCGAAGGCGCCTATCAGGCCGAGATCGGCAGCTACAACTCCCGGCGGACCTCGGTGGCGGTGTCGGGACCGCTGGTGAAGGACGAACTGGCGGCGCGGCTCGCGATCGACTATTCGGGCCGCGACACCTTCATCGACTACGTCAGCCCGAACTTCCAGCGGGGACTGACCGACCAGGATTTCCGGTCGCTCGACGCGCGTTTCAAGCTGTTGTGGCTGCCTCAGGCGATCCCCGGCCTCGAGGCAAAGCTGTCCTACGCGCATAATTCCAGCAATCGGCCGGGCCAGGAGGCGGCGTCGGCGCCCTACGAGAAGCTGCAGCACGTCACCACGACGATGCCGACCTGGAACCAGGTCAACGACACCGGCATCTTCGATCTGAAGCACGATTTCTACAACGGGTTCAAGCTGTTCAACCAGATGCAGTACACTGGCTCGTCGGTCCATCGGGTCGCGCCGGTGGCCTCGAACGGCAATGCCGATATCGAGCGCAAGAACGTCTCCAACGAAACCCGGGTCACGTTCGGCGACCAGGGGGCGGAGCTCAGCGGACTTGCCGGCGTCTACTACGGCTACACCAAGGCCGACGAGATTCTGTATCTGAGCGGCGTTTCGACGTTCGACGACCGCAAGACCAATCTCGGCGTGTTCGGCGAACTGACCTACAGGCCCACCGACCGCTGGACGGTGACCGGCGGGCTGCGCTCCCAGCACGACCATATCCAGCGCGCCGGAGTGTCGGTCTATGCGCCGCAGCGGATCGATTACGACAACACCTTCACGGCGCTGCTGCCGAAGCTGTCGGTGGCCTATGCGCTCACGCCGGAACTGAGCGTGGGCGCGCTCGTCAGCCGTGGCTACAATCCCGGCGGTGTGTCGCTCAACCTCAACTCCCGGCAATGGACCACCTTCAAGGAGGAGTCGCTCTGGAACTACGAGTTGTTCACCCGCGCGAATCTGCTGAACGACAGGCTCACGGTGAACGGCAATCTGTTCTACATGGACTTCAAGAATGCGCAGTACAACATCCCGGTGGTGATCTCGACCGGGATCGCCCAGACCTACGTCATCAACGCCGAAAAGGCCCATGCCTACGGCCTGGAGATCGCCGTCGACTATCGGATGATCGACTGTCTGACGCTGCGGGCGGGCGCTGGCGTGTTGCGCACCAAGATCGACGAGATCTCGAGCAACGTCAGCTACGAAGGCAACGAGTTCGCGCGATCGCCGGGCTATATGCTGAGTTTCGGCGCGAGCTGGGATGCGACCGACAAGCTCAACGTTTCGGGGCAGGTCCGTCACCTCGACAAATACTATTCGGATGTCGCCAACACGGTCAAATACGCCATCGATCCGTACACCGTGGCCGATCTCCGCGTCAGCTACAAGCTCTACGAAATGGCGGAGGTCTACGGCTATGTGAAGAACATCTTCGACGAGCGCGCCGCGACCTACATGCAGGAGAATCGTGGCATCGGCGGCATCGAGGCGAGCATGACGGAGCCGAGGATGTTCGGCATCGGCATGCGCGGAAGCTTCTGAGCGCGGCTGATGGCGAGGGCTCGATGCCGGCGGCTCGACCAGATTGCAGGCGCGGCTCGTGCGGATTGGAACGATTCCACGTTCCGGCAGAGAAAAATCGCCGCCGCGCAAAACTCGGGCTATGGCTGCGCTGCAGCACCTGCCGTAACTGATCCCGCTCATCAGCTTCATCAGCAAGTGGGGATCGAGTGATGCAGGAGCGGGGCGTGACGGCGCGGGGATGGCTGGCCGCCGTCGGTGGATTAGCGGTGACGTTGGCGGTGCCGGCAAACGGCCATGCCCAGACGGCAGCTCCGTCGGCGTCGGGGTCGTCGTTGCCCGCGGTGGTTGTCGATGCGCCGAGCCGCGCTCGTCCGGCGGCCCGGCCGCAACCCGCGCGCAACGCCAATCGTGCCGCGGTTCGGCCCCAGCGTGGCCGCACCACGACGGCCGTGCCGCCCGCCGCGGCGGCCGCTACCAGCGCGGTGGAGACCGCGACCGGTCCGGTCGCCGGCTACGTCGCCGGCCGCAGCGCCACCGGCACCAAGACCGATGCGTCGCTGATCGAAACGCCGGCGTCGGTGTCGGTTGTGACGCGCGATCAGATCAGCGATCAGGGCGCCCAGAGCGTATCGCAGGCGTTGCGCTACACCGCCGGCACCTTCGTCGATCTGCGCCCCGCAAGCCGCTACGACATCGTGCCGGTCCGCGGCTTCGGCAATAATAACGGCGTGCTGCAGAACTTCGTCGGCTTCCAGGACGGGCTGAAACTGCAGCGCGGCATCTCGTTCGCGGTGCCGACGGTGGACTCCTACGGCCTCGAACGCATCGAGGTGCTGCGCGGGCCGGCGTCGATCCTGTACGGCCAGTCGAGCCTCGGCGGTCTCGTCAACCTCGTCAGCAAGAAGCCGACCGAGAAGGCGTTCGGTGAGATCGAGCTCAGCGGCGGATCTTGGGATCGCAAGCAGGCGGCGTTCGATTTCGGCGGGCCGGCCGATGCCGAGGGCAAGTGGCTGTACCGAATGACCGGGCTGGTGCGCGACTCCGGCACCCAGGTCGACGATACCAAGGACCAGCGCTACATGATCGCGCCGGCACTGACCTATCGGCCGAGCCTCAACACCTCGCTGACGGTGCTGGCGAACTACACCTACGATCCGAATAGCTGGTACAGCGTGTTCCTGCCGCAGCGCGGCACGGTCGAATCCAACCCGTTCGGTCAGATCCCGACCAGCTTCAACGCCGGCGATCCGACCTATGAAGTGTTCAGCCGCAAACAGGCGTCGGTCGGCTATCAGTTCGAACACCGCTTCAACAATGCGTTCGCGGTTCGGCAGAACGTTCGCTACATGAACCTCGCCACCGACTTTCAGGGCGTGTCGGTCAGCGGTTTCGGTGCCAACCTGCACACCCTGACCCGATCGAAATCCAAGGTGGTCGAGCAGGTCGACTCCTTCGCGATCGACAACCAGGCCGAAGCCAAGTTCCTGACCGGCGCCTTCAGTCACACCGTGCTGTTCGGTCTCGACTATCAGTATGCCGATGCCTCGCGGCTCCTCGGTTCGTCCACGGCGGTCCCGACCATCGACTTCCTCAATCCGGTGTACGGCACGGTCATCGGAACGCCGGCGTTCCAGATCGACGCATCGCAGGTCAACACCCAGTTCGGCGTCTATCTGCAGGACCAGATCAAATTCGACCGGTTGGTGCTGATGGTGAGCGGACGCCACGATCGCGCCGGCTACGACTATCGGCAGACGACGCTGGCCACCAATGCCCGCACTTTGGCGTCGCAATCCGACGACGCCTGGACCTATCGGGTCGGCGCGCTGTATCATTTCGACAGCGGCTTTGCGCCGTATGTCAGCTACTCGACCTCGTTCGAGCCCGTGACCGGCACGGTGTTGAGCTATGACAAGACTGCGTTCAAGCCGACCACCGGAGAGCAGATCGAGGGGGGCCTGAAGTACGAGCTGCCGGGCCGATTGCTGGCGACGGTTGCCGGTTACGAGTTGACCCAGCAGAACGTGCAGACGCCGGATCCGAATCCGACCCATCTCGGCTGCAGCGGCGTTGCCACCGCGCGCTGTAGCGTCCAGACCGGCGAGGTCCGCACCCGCGGTGTCGAGGTCGAGGTGAAGGGCAGCCTCGCGTTCGGCCTCGATCTGATCGGCTCCTACACCTACCAGGACATGAAGATCACCGCGACCAACACCGCCGCCGAACTCGGCAAGCGACCGGTCCAGGTGCCGGAGCACATGGCGGCGCTGTGGGGCATGTATCACCTCAAGCACGTGTCCTCGGGCGTGCTCGGCGGGCTGAGCCTCGGCGCCGGCGTGCGCTATGTCGGCGAAAGCTTCGGCAATTCGACCAACACCCTGGTGGTTCCGAGCTTCACCGTGGCCGACGCGGCGCTGCACTACGATCTCGGCTATCTGTCGCCGTCGATGAAGGGAACGCGGTTCTCGATTAACGCGACCAACCTGTTCGACAAGGTCTATGTCGCGTCGTGCGGCGTCGGCACCAGCTTCGATGCCGGCTGCTACTACGGCCTGCGCCGCACGGTGCTGGCGACGCTGCGGTATCGGTGGTGACAGCTCGGCATGAATGCGATCGGACAGACATCGAGCGTGCGTGCCGTGCCGGAGGAGAATGATCGTCCGCCTGTCGGGCCTGGTTATGTCGTGCCCGGCAGCGAGCGGATCCGGATCGTCTCCGCCCAGGGACGGCCTTATGATCTGATGATCGCGGCGCCGGTCGCGCCGCCTGCCGATTCTGCCGGCTATCCCGTGCTGTATCTGCTCGACGGCAATGCGGTGTTCGGCACTGCCGCCGAGATCGTCGGAATGCGCTCGCGCAAACCGGAGTCGACCGGGATCGTTCCGGCGGTTGTCGTTGCGATCGGCTATCCCGGTGATCAGCCGTTCGATCTCGAACGGCGCGCGGCCGACTATACGCCGCCGGTGACTGCGACCGAGCTGCCGCCGCGACCGGACAGGTCGCGCTGGGGGACGGTCGGCGGCGCCGACACGTTTCTCGGCTTCCTGCTCGATGTGGTGCGGCCGTTGATCGCGCGGAAATTTCCGGTCGACCTGCAGCGGCAGGCACTGTTCGGTCATTCGTTCGGCGGGCTGTTCGCGCTGCACGCATTGTTCACCCGCCCGGACGCGTTCAGCCGCATCATCGCCGCCAGCCCGTCGATCTGGTGGCATCGCTACGTCGCTGACGACTACGTCGCGGCGTTCGCGGAGCGAGTCCGGACCATGGGTGTCGACGCCAAGGTGCTGGTCACGATCGGCGAGCTCGAACAGCGGCTGACGGTCGCCGAAGCGAGTGCTGCGGAGTCGGCGACGCGCGCGGCGTGGAAGCAGCGCAACCGGATGGTCGACAACGCGCGCGAACTATCCGAGTGGCTGGCCGCGTTGCCGGGGCGGGGGCCCGAAGTTTGCTTTGCGATGTTCGCCGGCGAGGACCACGGCTCGGTGGTGCCCGCCGCGCTGAGCCGCGCGGTCGGCTTCGCGCTGGCGCGACGGCCGTGACGCGCGGCCGCACAACGAGGGAAGACACCATGAAACCAAGCTCGTTGATCGGCGCGCTGATCGCCTGGCTGTTCGTCGCGGCCGCAGCACCGGCCGCGGCGGCGACGATCACCGTGCACGACATCGCCGGGCGCGACGTGACGCTGGAGGCGCCGGTCAAGCGCATCCTGCTCGGCGAAGGCCGGCAGCTCGTCGCGCTGGCGCTGCTGCATCCGCATCCGGCGTCGCTGCTGGTGGCGTGGTCGGCCGACATGCGGCGGCAGGACGAGCGGCTGTACGATCTTTATCGCGCGAAATTTCCATTGCTCGATCGGGTGCCGTTCGTGAGCCGCGGCAGCCCGGACACGTTCTCGGTCGAGCAGGCGCTGGCCGCAGCGCCGGACGTGGCGATCCTGAGCGGCGGCTACGGCCCGTCGCGGCGCTCGGACGACGTCGTCCACAAGCTGGAGGCGGCCGGCATTCCCGTGGTGTTCATCGACTTCGTCGAAGACCCGCTGACCAACACCGTGCCGAGCATGCGCATCCTCGGCCGCCTGCTCGGCCAGGAGGCGCGCGCCGAACAGTTCATCGCGTTCTATCAGTCGCACATGGACCGCATCACCACGCGGCTGGCGGCGGCCAGGCCGGCGCTGCCGAACGTGCTGATGCACGCGCATGCCGGTCACATGGAGTGCTGCAATTCGCCGGGCCGGGTCACGATCGGCGCATTCATCGACATCGCCGGCGGCCACAACATCGCGGTCGACGTGCTGAAGCAGCCGGCCGGCCGGCCCAGCCTCGACGAGACGATGGCGCGCGGTCAGCTCAGCCTCGAATATGTCATGGCACGCGATCCCGACATCTATGTCGGCACCGGCGGGATGCATCTGCAGGCGCTCGGCGGGCTGGTGCTGGGCCCCGGCGTCGATCCCGCCATCTCGCGCGAAGACCTCGCCAAGGTGGTGAGCAAACCCGGCCTCGACGGCCTGCGCGCGGTGCGCACCGGCCGCGTGCACGGCATCTGGCATCTGTTCAACAACGTGCCCTTCAACTTCCTGGCGGTCGAGGTGATGGCCAAGTGGTTCCACCCCGAGCTGTTCAAGGACGTCGACCCGGACGAAAGCCTGCGTGAGCTTAACAGCCGCTTTCTGCCGGTGCCGCTGGTCGGCACGTTCTGGATCAGTCTCGACCAGAAACCAACGGAGCGCGGCCGATGAGTGATCTCACCGCACCGGCGCAATCGATCGTCGCCGGGCACCTGCGGCGCACGCGCCGCCGCGCCGCCGTCGTGGTGCTGCTGGGGATCGCCGCGATCGCGGCGCTGCAACTCGATTTCGGCACCGGTCCGTCGTCGCTGACGACCGCGGAGCTGCTACGCGGTCTGTTCGATCCATCGAGCCTCGGCCGATCCTCGGCGGTCATTCTCTGGGAAATCCGTCTGCCGCAGGCGCTGATGGCGGCGCTGGTCGGCGCGGCGCTGGCGGTGGCCGGCGCCGAGTTGCAGACCGTGCTGGCCAATCCGCTGGCGAGCCCGTTCACGCTCGGCATGTCGTCGGCCGCGACCTTCGGTGCCGCGCTCGCAATCGTGCTCGGCATCGGCATTCCGGGCGTGCCGCGGATCGGGATCATCTCGACCAATGCGTTCGTGTTCGCGTTCGGGTCGGCGCTGCTGATCCAGGTGCTCGGCCGGCTGCGCGGCACCGACGGCCAGACTCAGGTGCTGTTCGGCATCGCGCTGTTCTTCACCTTCAACGCGCTGGTCGCGATCATGCAGTTCATCGCCACCGAACAGGCGCTGCAGCAATTGGTGTTCTGGACGATGGGGAGCGTCACCCGCGCCAACATGCAGAGCGTTGCGGTGCTCGGCGTGGTGGTTGTGCTGACGTTTCCGTTGGCGATGGCGTCGTCGTGGCAGCTCACCGCGCTGCGGCTGGGGCAGGATCGCGCCTCCAGCTTCGGCGTCAACGTCCGGCGGCTGAAGCTGTTCGCGCTGCTGCGCATCTCCATCCTGACCGGTGCCGCAGTGGCGTTCGTCGGCACCATCGCGTTCATCGGCCTGGTCGGGCCGCATATCGCCCGGCTGCTGGTCGGCGAGGATCATCGCTTCTTTCTTCCCGCCAGCGCCTGCGCCGGCGCGTTGGTGCTGTCGCTGGCGTCGTGTGCCAGCAAGCTGATCATTCCCGGCATCGTGCTGCCGATCGGGCTCGTCACCTCGCTGATCGGCGTGCCGTTCTTCCTGGCGCTGATCCTGATCCGGCGGGGGCGCGAATGACCGGGCCCGAACTGCTGATCAAGGGACTATCCACCGGCTATCCGCGCCGCCCGGTGATCCGCGACCTGACGCTGCCGCCGTTGCCGACCGGCAAGCTGATCGCCTTCGTCGGTCCGAACGCCGCCGGCAAATCCACGCTGCTGATGGCGCTCGCCGGCCTGCTGCCGTCGACCGGAACGATTACGCTCGGCGATCACGAGCTGTCGGGGCTGTCGGCCCGCGAGCGCGCCAAGGTGATGGCGTTCACGCCGCAGACGCTGCCGCAGGGCGTGGCGTTGACGGTGATCGAGTCGCTGATCGTGGCGCTGCGCGCATCGGCGACGGCGGAGCCGCATCTGCCGGGCGGGTCCGCGGCGCATCGCGCCGCCGTGGCGCTGGACCGTCTCGGCATTTCCGACCTCGGGCTCGAGCAGCTCGATCGGTTGTCGGGCGGCCAGCGCCAAATGGTGAGCCTGGCTCAGGCGCTGGTGCGCGACCCGAAGCTGTTGCTGCTCGACGAGCCGACCAGCGCGCTCGATCTGCGCCACCAGATCGTGGTGATGGACACGCTGCGCCGGCTCGCCGGTGAGGGTCATCTGGTGATCGTCGTGCTGCACGATCTCAATCTGGCGGTGCGCTGGGCCGACCACGTCGTCGTGTTCGACCATGGCGGCTGCGCGGCGGCGGGAACGCCGGTCGAGGCGCTGACCGCGGCGACGATCGCGGACGTCTACGGCGTGGTGGCGCGGATCGAGCCGGGCGAGCAGGGCCGCCCTCATATCATTATCGAAGGCGTATCGCCGGCGCATCGCGATGCCGCCCACGTGCGTAACAGGAGTGTGTGATCATGACGCTTATGGCTGAAACAACGATGGCGCCAAAGCGCTTCCGCGACGTCCGGGTGCTCCACGTCGTGCGCAATCGGCTGCTGACTCCGAACATGCGCCGGATCACGCTGGGCGGCGACGAACTCGACAACTACGGCGACGGACCGAACATCAAGCTGCTGGTGCCGCCGCCCGGCGTCACCGAGCCGGAATGGCCGCTGGCCGGCGAGGGCGGCAGGCCGATCTGGCCGGCGCCGGACAAATGCCCGGCGCTCCGTACCTACAGCCTGCGCCGCTACGATCCGGTGGCACGGGAGATCGACGTCGATTTCGTGATGCACGAGCACGGCGTTGCCTCGCGCTGGGCCGCCGGGGCCAGGCCCGGCGATCTGCTCGGCGTCGGCCTGCCTGCGGGGCTCACCGTGGCGCCGGCCAAATGGTATCTGCTCGCCGGCGATCACACCGCGCTGCCGGCGATCGCCCGGATCATGGAGAGCCTGCCGCCGACCGCGCGCGGCCGTGCCTTCATCGAAGTGCCGGGCCCGGCCGATGAGCAGCCGATCGACTGCCGCGCCGACATCGAACTCACCTGGCTGCACCGCAACGGCACCGAGCCCGGCGATTCCAAGCTGATTCAGGACGCAGTGCTGGGCATGGATTGGCCGTCGCCGGAGGACGGCTTCGTCTGGATCGGCTGCGAATCTGCCACCGTGCGCCGGCTACGCGCCCATGCGCGCAAACAGCGCGGGTTCGGCCCGCGTCAGGTGCTGGCGATCGGTTACTGGCGGCGGGGCATGACCGAGCCGGCCTATGCCGACGCCTTCCGCAACGATCGCGACGACGAGTATTTCGCGATGCTGGACGAGCATCACCACCACGATCACGGAGGCGATGGTCATCATCATCACCGCTGATCCTTCTTGCCGATCCTGCGAGGCGGATCATGCTGGCGACTTCTCCGAGAGTGGCAAAAGGCGACATCTTCCTCCCTCGTTCGAGGGAGGAAATCGACTACCGCAAGCCGGAGGTGCCCTGTCGGAGAACCGGCGGTCGAGCTTCGCAGTCCTAGAATAGGCGCTGGCATCGCGCAGGAATGCATTTGCCTGGCGGCTGGCCCGCGACGTTGCCTCCCTGCCAGGGGGAAGGATTTGCTCGGCCAGCCGGCCGATTTGGCACGATTCTCTCGATTCGGCTGTCAGACGATTGCTTCATCCTTATTTTCCGCGAGCCGTTTCGCGTGCTTGCTGCCACTTGTAGATCAGTCGCATCGATTGAGCCGGACTACTCGGCAACACAGAGCAAGACCATGCAGCCTCCCGACCTCGTTCTCGTCTTTGGCTTCGCGATCGGCGCCGCGTTCGGCGTCGCCGGGCTGCTCAGCGGCTTCTGCCTGATGAGCGGCCTGCGCGACTACTGGACCAAGGACGACGGACGCAAGCTGCGCAGCTACGCGGTGGCGCTGGCGGTGGCGATCGCCGGCACCCAGTTGATCGCCGGGCTCGGTGCTGTCGAAATCGGCAAATCGCTGTATCTGCAGCCGTCGTTCTCGGCGCCGCTGATCTTCCTCGGCGGCCTGATGTTCGGCCTCGGCATGGTGCTGGCCAACGGCTGCGCCTCGCGGGCGCTGGTGCTGCTCGGCAAGGGCAATCTCCGCTCGCTGCTGGTGGTCGGCCTGATCGCGGTCGCGGCGCAGATCACGCTGAAGGGCCTGATCGCGCCGGGTCGGCTCGCCTTCCTGCAATGGACCCAGGTGTCGCCGCCGCACGTCTCGGTGCCGTCGCTGCTCGGCGCCGCCGGCCTCGGCGAAGCGGTCGCGCAGATCGCCGCGGTGCTGATCGCGTCCGGTGCGCTGCTCGCGTTCGCGTTTTCCGACCGCTCGTTCCGTCGTGCCCCGGGCCAAATCGCGGCCGGCGTGGTGATCGGCCTGCTGGTCGTCGCCGGCTGGCTCACGACGGGTTACGTCGGCGCCGACGACTTCAATCCGATCCCGGCGACCTCGCTGAGCTTCGTCGCGCCGCTCGCCGATACGCTGCAATACGCGATGTTCTCGACCGGCCTGACGCTCAGCTTCGGCGTCGCGCTCGCGGTCGGCGTGTTCGTCGGCAGCGCCACCACTGCGCTGCTCACCGGCCGCTTCGCGCTCGAGGGCTTTACCTCGGCGCCGCACATGCTGCGCTCGACGCTCGGCGCGGCGCTGATGGGGGCTGGCGGCGCGATGGCCTATGGCTGCTCGGTCGGGCAGGGCCTCACCGGCCTGTCGACGCTGGCGCTGCCGTCGTTCATTGCGGTCGCCGGCATCGTCGGCGGCGCCGCACTCGGCATCCGCCGCTTCGCACCGGTTGCGGCGCTCGCGACGCGGTGAGAGTTAAGGCGGTCATTCCGGGGCGCGCGTGAAACGCGCGAACCCGGAATCTGGAGATTGCTTGACAAGAGATTCCGGGTTCGCGAGCTGCGCTCGCGCCCCGGAATGACGACCGAAGTCATATCATCATCTCACCTGACGGCAACGTGATCACTTGGTCCCGCTGATCCTTTGGTGACAGCGGCGATCGGCGTGGTTAGTTTGCACGTCAAACAACAACCGGGGAGGATCACGATGAAGTCGCTGTTGAAGGCTGCCGTCGCTGTGGCGTTGCTGACGGTCACCGCGGCCCCTGGTTTTGCCGCCGATGCCAAGTCGCACCGGGTCGCGATCCAGGTCGATCAGAACGATCCGGCGGTGATGAACCTGGCGCTGAACAATGCCGCCAACATCATCGAGTACTACAAGGCCAAGAACGAGGACGTTCAGGTCGAGGTCGTCACCTTCGGCCCCGGACTGCACATGCTGCGCACCGACTCATCGCCGGTGAAGGATCGCATCAAGCAGATCAGCGACGCCGCGTTTCCGTCCAGCATCAAATTCGCCGCCTGCGACAACACCCAAAAAGGCATGGAGAAGCACGAGGGCCACGCCGTCAGTCTCATTCCGCAAGCGAGCGCGGTGCCGTCTGGTGCGGTGCGTCTGATGGAGCTGCAGGGCGACGGCTGGGCTTATTTGCGGCCGTAACCGCCGGCTGCGGCCGCCGCTGCAGCCACTCGCGCCAGGTGTCGAACCGGCGGCGCAGCAATTCGCGCGGCGAGCCTTCGACCAGCACCGCGATGCCGATCCGGGCGCCGAGCATCATGCCGAGAATCGCGATCGGCCACGACAGCGCCAGCATCGAGCCGGCGGTGATGCCCTGGCCGATGGTGCAGCCGCCGGTCAGGATGCCGCCGACTCCCATCAACGCCGCGCCGGCGACGTGGCGGCGCATCTCGTGATCGTCGTCGAACGCCTCCCAGCGCAGTTCGTCGGCGCGCCAGGCGGCGAGGAACGAGCCGGCGACCACGCCGAACACCGTGCCGACGCCGAAATCGGCGAAGTTGCCGACGTTCAGCAGCCCGGCATACACCGCCTTGCCGATGGTCGAGACGAAGGTCAGACTCTGTGGATGCACCGGCCCGGCAAACGGATCGGCGAGCCGGGTGGTGGCGAGCCAACCGATCACCGTCAGCACGCCGAGCGTGACTCCGGAGGCGAGCAGGCGCGGCGTTCGCCGCAGCCGCTTGTCGCCGAGCGCGATCAGGCACAGCACGCCGCCGCCGAGCGCGGCGATCAGCGCCCGCAGGTCGATCCCGGTGTAGTATCGGGTCAGCGCGGCGAAGTCGGTACTGACCCCGTCCGGCATCGTCACCGCGAACCGCTCCAGCACCGTGATGCGGACGCCGGAGAACATCCCGCGCAGCGTCGCATAGGCCGCGCCGCCGAGCACCAGGATCACCACGAAGCTGCGCAGATCGCCGGTGCCGAGCCGCACCAGCGAGCCGAAGCCGCAGGTGCCGACGAACGCCATGCCGACGCCGAACAGCACGCTGCCGATCGCGATCGAGGCCAGCGGCAGCGCCGGCGCGGTGTAGTTGGACTGGTCGGGGTCGAGTTGGCCGGCAATCACCAGCGCCTGGGTACCAAGCAGCGCGATGCCGAGCGCCAGGCCGAAAATGCGCAGGCGGCGGGTGTCGCCGCCCATCAGCGCGTCTTCGACCGCGCCGAACGAGCACAGCCGCGCCAGCCGCACGAAGAAACCGGCGGTGACGCCGATGCACAGACCGGCCAGCGCGAGCATCCAGGCGGATGCGTCCTGCATGGGGTTCCCTCGGTTGCGCGCAG
Source organism: Rhodopseudomonas palustris (assembly GCF_007005445.1). Taxonomy (NCBI): domain Bacteria; kingdom Pseudomonadati; phylum Pseudomonadota; class Alphaproteobacteria; order Hyphomicrobiales; family Nitrobacteraceae; genus Rhodopseudomonas; species Rhodopseudomonas palustris. The sequence continues at coordinate 1,624,903 of NZ_CP041387.1, forward strand.
GCGTTCGATGCGCGCCTGCGTCCGCTTCTTGTTAGCGTGCCGCGAGGGGCGGCTTACTTCTGGCCGTCCCTCGCGGACGAGCAGAAGATATCATAGATCACCGAGATCACGCGACGGACGTCGTCGTTGGCGAGGCTGTAGTAAATGGTCTTACCGTCCCGCCTTGTATCGACCATGCCGTCGTAGCGCAGCCGGGCGAGCTGCTGCGACACGGCCGACTGTCGCAGCGACAGGATGTTTTCCAGTTCGCTGACCGAGCGTTCGCGTTCGGCGAGCAGACACAGCAGCAGCAGCCGGTTCTCGTGCGACACCGCCTTGAGGAAATTGCTGGCCTTGCGCGCCCGGCGCATCAGCATGTCGAGCTCGGGCGAGTATTCCGCGCCGTCGCGGAGTTCGCTCTCGATATCGGGTTCGAGGATCGAGGTCATGGCGATCAGCTTATCGTTTCAGTTGGCGTTGCGGCATGTCTTCTGCAGTATATGCAGCATATAGCATATCAGGTGTGGCCGCGCCGCGGCGGCGGCGTCACTTTGGCGGCCAGCGCACCGAGCAGGCCCCAGAACGCATCGTCGTTGATGTAGCCGGTGATGCGGCCGACCTCGCGGCCCTGGTCGATCACCACGAAGGTCGGCGTGAACCGCACCGGGCTCGACATTCCGAGGCCTGGATCCTTGGCATGGTCGATATTGATGCGGCGCAGCGGCAGCAGCTTGGCCTCCTCGGTCTTGGGATAGATCGGGCCGACGTCGCGGTCCCAGCGCGCGCACCAGACGCAGCCGTCGCGTTCGAACATCACCAGTTCGGCCGCGTGCGACGCCGCAGCCATGAGCTGCACCGCACCAAACAGAATCGCGCCGATGAGAGTCGATTTCAGCATCTTCCGGCTCATGATGTGATACATATAGACGAATTCGCATGTTTGTTCCAGGGGCGGAAACGCGGTGGTTTCGAATATCTCGATGGTCGGCGCCTTCGGGGCAGGGGTGCTGTCGTTCCTGTCGCCCTGTGTGCTGCCGCTGGTGCCGCCTTATCTGTGCTTTCTGGCCGGCGTCAGCCTGGACCAGCTCACCCGCGGCGGCGACCAGCCGGCCAAGGCGATCGATTGGCGGGTGGTGGCGTCGTCGGCCGCCTTCGTGCTCGGCTTTTCCACCGTGTTCGTCGCGCTCGGCGCGTCGGCGTCGGCGATCGGCAAGGCGGTGACCGATCATTTCGACACGCTCGGCATTGTCGCCGGCGCGATCATCATCGTGCTCGGACTGCACTTTCTCGGTGTGTTCCGGATCGGCCTGCTGTATCGCGAGGCCCGGTTTCACAACGTCCGCCGCGGCGTCGGCTTTGTCGGCGCCTATGTGGTCGGGCTGGCGTTCGCATTCGGCTGGACGCCGTGCGTCGGCCCGGTGCTGGCGACGATCCTGCTGGTCGCCGGGGTCGAGGGCTCGGCGGCGCACGGCGCGGTGCTGCTCGGCGCCTATTCGCTCGGGATCGGACTGCCGTTCCTGCTGGCGTCGCTGTTTTCCGGCGCGTTCATCCGGCTGATGGCGCGGCTGCGGGCGCAGATGGCGACGGTCGAGAAGGTGATGGGTGGGGCGCTGGTGCTGACCGGCGTATTGTTTCTCACCGGCGCGATGCCGAGAATCTCAGGATGGTTGCTGCAGACCTTTCCCGCGATCGGCGAGATCGGCTGACGGCGCCCGGCAACAGGGAGGACAGGTGATGACGACGACGGGAGTCTCGCGCCGCGGCGCTATCGCGCTCGGCCTTGGTTCGCTCGGCGCGCTGTCGCTGCGCACCGCGCCGGCGGCCGCAGCAGTGCCGGTGCTCGGCGACGATGGGCTGTATCAACTTGACTGGTATTTGCAGAGCTTTCTCGACGTGAAGGAAGATCTCGAAGCCGCCACCGCCAGGGGCAAGCGCTTCGCGATTCTATGGGGCCTCAAGGGCTGCCCGGCGTGCAAGAAGCTGCACGAGGTGCAGATGCGCGATCCGGAGATCGAGAGCTACATCCGTGACAATTTCGAGGTGCTGCACCTCAACCACATCGGCGCCCGCGACATCACCGATGTCGACGGCAACAAGCTGAGCGAGAAGGCGTTTGCGCAGGCCTACGGCATCCGCTTCACCCCGACGCTGCAGTTCTTCCCGGAGAGCTCCGCCGGCCTCGCCGCCAGGAAGCCGCAGGACCGCGAAGTCGCCCGGATGCCCGGCCTGCTCGAGCCGCCGGAATTCCTGGCGATGTTCAAATACGTTCGGGACAAGGGCTATCAGTCGATGCCGTTCACTGACTGGCTGAAGCGGCCGGTGTAGGACGCGCTTACTATCAACGTCATTCCGGGGGCGCGACGCGCGGGCTAGGGAGCCCTGTTCCACCCCGTCATTCCGGGGCGCTCGCGCGTAGCGAGCGAACCCGGCGACTGTCTCATGTGTCAAGGGTCTTACCTTGATATGGCGTGTCGGCTTTGACGAGTGCGTTGGCTGTGACGAGCAGTTTTCGGGCGATTGCGATGAGCGCGACCTTTCCGGGTTTTCCTTGCAGGCGAAGGGTGTTGTAGTCGTCGCGGAGCTTGGGGTGGTGGCGGGCGGCGACCAGGGCGGCCATGTAGAGGGCGGCGCGAACGCAAGGACGTCCGCCGGCGATGGCGGCGCGAGGCGGCGCTGCGCCGGATTGGCTGACGTGCGGCGCGAGCCCTGCGAGGCTGGCGATGGCCTTGCGATCGCGCTGGCCGAGTTCGGGTAGGTCGGTGATGAGGAGCGTGGCCACCCGTTCGCCGATGCCGGGGATCGATTTGAGGATGTGAAGGACGCGGCGGAGTTCGGCGTCGTCGCCGATGCGCCTGGCGAGTTCGGCCTCGATGGCTTGGCACTGCGCCGACAACGCGGCGATCGCGGCCCGATGACTATCGAGCAGGAGCGTGCCACGGACCTGCTTCATCCGGGTCTTCTCCATCGCGATCATCTCGGTGAGCTGGCGGCGTCGGAGCGACAACGCTTTCAGCTCGAGTTGGGTGTCGGTGGGCAGGGGGCGCAGGGTCTCGGGCATAGTCAGAGCGAAGCGCGCAATCAGCCGCGCGTCCAGCCTGTCGGTCTTGGCGCGACCGCCTTCGGCCTCGCGGAACGCCTTGATCCGGCGCGGATTGACGATACCGACTTCGAAGCCGGCGACCGAAAGCGCTTTGACAAGCGGTTCGGCATAGGGACCGATCGCCTCCAGAACCACCCGCCTGACGCCGGAGCGTTCGAGGCGGGCGATGATCTCGGCGATGCCCTCGGCCAGATTAGGCATTCGGAAGGTCTGGCCCGACGGAGCCAGCGCGACATCGAGAAAACGTTGGCCGGCATCGACGCCGGCCGCAACCGCAAGCGGCACTGCAATCGTCATGGGCATCGGTCCTGTATGCGGGCGATCACCGCAACGGCAATGCCCGTGCGACTGTTCGATCAAGCAACACCGACAGAGGCGCCCGCACCGGGTTACGGCGAGATGATCGGCCGGGAATCTACCGAGCGGCCTCCGTCGTGCTGACTATGCACCAGCACCTCGCAGATACAGGAATCTGATGCAGGCACGGCTTGGAAGCCACCGCGCACACTAACCTCTGGATTCCGGGTTCGCGCTGCGCGCGCCCCGGAATGACGCGGTGTAGCGTCAGAAATCCAGCCGGTCCTTGATCGCCTCGATGCCGGCCTTGGCGCAGGCCTCGTCGGCTTCGCCGCCGGGGGCGCCGGAGACGCCGATGCCGGCGACCAGCGAGCCGGCGGCTTCGATGATCAGGCCGCCGCCGAGCACGACGACGCCGGGCAGGTCGCGCAGGCCGGATTGCGGCATACCGGGCTTGGTCATGTTGGCCAGTTCGCCGGTGGCGGTCTTGAACGACACCGCGGTCCACGCCTTGCCGGCCGCGGTGCTGGGCGTGTGCGCGCCGGCGAAGCGGTCGCGCAGCATCGCCTGCGGCAGGCCGCTGCGGTCGACCACCGCGACCGCAATCTGGAAGCCCTGCTTGCGGCATTCGCCGAGCGCCGCCTTGGCGGCGTCGAGCGCCAGCTCCGGGCTGAGCGACTTGGTGGTCACCAGCGCGTCGTCGGCGCGGGCGAGGGTGGCGAGCGATAAGCCGGCGATCAGTGCGATCGCCGGGAGCATGTATCTGGTCATCGGATCGAGCCCTTACTGTCGGCTATTCCTTGTTCACCGGAGATTCCGGATCGAACAGGAACGCCATCACGTCCTTGATCTGCTGTTCGGTGAGGAAACCGTTGGTGCCGAACCGCGGCATGTTCGAGCACGGCACCACCGCCTGCGAGTTGTAGATCTTGGTGTAGGCCTGCTTGATCTCGGCTTCTGTGTAGTTGCGGTCCTTGCCGTAGTGAGTGAGGCTCGGGCCGAGCGTGCCGAACGACACTTCGGATTTGGCCATCTGGTGGCAGGCGTAGCAATTGCCGCCATGCACCGTTTCCGGCTTGTCGGAGAACTGGCCGCCCTGGCCGTTGTTGGCGATCTTGGCGCCGGCCTTCCAGTCGCCGAGGAACTTGCCGTCGGCCGGATACACCACCCTGGTGATCTCGCGCTTCATGATGGCGTCGCCGACATCGTGCGGCACGTCGTTGCGATATTTGTTGCAGGCCTGCATCGTCTCGTCGGGGACGATGCGTTGCTGCCAGTCTGCCGGCGCCTTGCCGAAGGTCGCCTTGATGTAGGCGTCGACGGTGTCGGTCGAGACCGTCGATGCGGCCGCCGCGGTCTTGGCGGGGGCCGGTGCGGCCGCCGGCTTCGCAGCCTTGTCCGCCGCCTTGCTCATCGGGCCGGCTGGTTTGGTGGGGAGCGCCTGATCGGCGGCCCGGCTGAGACCCGGCGCCGTGCAGCACAGCGCGCCGCCGAGGGCGAGCGCCAGCATCGAAACATGCAACTTCATCATGGCTTCGCCCCCTCAGCGCTTGATCGACGGCACGGCGAGGTCGCCGCCCGCCGCGATCTTGTTGAGATACAGCGTCAGGGCAGTGATGCCGTCGGAGCCGTAGTCGGGCGCCGGCCAGCGCTGCTGGCGATAGCAGTCCCAGATCCGGTGCTGGAAAGTGCGCAGCGCGCTCTGCGACACGCGGTAAGTCGGCCAGCTCGCCATCGTCACTTGCGCGTCCTTTCCGGTCCCGGCGAGGTAGGGAAGCCCCTGCAGGCGGATGCGCTTGCCTTCGGCGCCGTGGCAGGTCGAGCACGAGAAATCCATCACGCCGCCGCGCCGGTGAAACAGCTCCTCGCCGACCGCGGCCATTTCCTGTTCTTTAGGATGGCTGAGTTGCGGCTGGATCTTCATGCCGCTGGATTTGTTGGCGATGAACGCCACCAGGTCTTCCATGTCGGAGATCTTGCCGGGCCCGGAGAAGCGGCGCGTCACCACGTCCTTGGTGTCGAGCCCCTGAATGTTCTGCATGCACCAAAGCAGGCGCTGCTCGAGATCCATCACCCGGTCGGCGTCCCTGAAGTAGCGCGGAAGTTGCGCGAACGCGCCTTCCAGCTTGCCGGCACCGAGGCCGAGATCGCAGCTTTCCAACGAGACATTGTTGGTGCCGCGCTTCTCCGCCCAGAGCTGTTCACCGCGGTCGACCGCGAGGAAGCCGGGATTCGACATCGGATCGGAGATCATCTCGCGGTAGCGCTCGATCTCCTTCTCGCTGGCGTCCTGCGCCTTGGCGACGATCGGTATTGTGCAGAGCACAATTCCGATCACCGCTGATACAGCGGTGATGGGTCTCATGGTTCCTCCCTCCGATGACCGTCTTGTGAGTTGCGGTCGGTGATACCTCGGCGCGGGCCCGGCATCTTTACATTCAAGAAAAACAATATAATGATGTTTGCGGATCATGACCGATCGCGCTTGCAATCGTCAAGCGTTACTATGGCAAGGGAAGCGAAAGACTCCCTGATGGAGGAAGTCCAATGGTGTTCATGAAGACCGAGACGAGTCGTCGCGAGGCGTTGGCGCTGGCGGGGATCGCCGGCCTTGCCGCACTGCTCGCGCCGCGGATGTCGTTCGCCGACGCGGCGATGGTCGATGCCGAGATCAAGAAACTGTACGGCGACAAGAAGTTCGACAGCGGCAAGATCAAGCTCGACGTGCCGGAGATCGCCGAGAACGGCCTGGTGGTGCCGATCACCGTCGACGTCGAAAGCCCGATGACCGATGCGGACTACGTCAAGGCGGTACACGTGTTCGCCGACGGCAATCCGCAGCCCGGCATCGTCAGCTACAAGTTCACTCCGGCTTGCGGCAAAGCCTCGGCCTCGACCCGGATGCGGCTGGCGCAGACCCAGAACATCATCTGCATCGCGGAGATGTCGGACGGCAAGCTGTACTCGACCAAGTCGAGCGTGAAGGTCACCATCGGCGGCTGCGGCGGCTAGTCCGGCAACGGCAACAAAACCAGGCGAGGAAATTCCAATGTCCGTCAAACCGACCCCGCGCGTCCGCGTTCCGACCCAGGCCAAGCCGGGCGAACTGATCGAAATCAAGACGCTGATTTCGCACGAAATGGAATCCGGTCAGCGCAAGGACGCGTCCGGCAAGATCGTGCCGCGCAAGATCATCAACACCTTTACGGCCCAGTTCAACGGCAAGATGGTGTTCGAGGCCGAGTGGAATCCGGCGATCTCCGCCAATCCGTATCAGTCGTTCTTCTACAAGGCGTCGGAGAGCGGCGAGTTCGCCTTCCTGTGGAAGGACGATGACGGCTCGATGTACGAATCCAAGCACAAGCTGACCGTCGCCTGATCGCGACCAAGGTCACGACCTAACTATCCGTCGCAGACCACCGGGAGCCGGATCGGCTCCCGGAACGCGGAGCTGCGCCCGAACCAACAGCCGCGCATCATCGCGGCGGTGCCCAACGCGGCGCGAAGCAAGGGATGAAACGATGATCTCGAGGCGGGAATTCCTGCAGGCGACGGCCGCCGCATCGGCGCTGACGGTCGCCGGCGGCCTGGGGCCGATCGGGCGGGTGGCGGCACAGCAGCGGCTGACCCAGAGCGACATCCTGAAATTCGATCCGCTCGGCACGGTGACGCTGCTGCACATCACCGATACCCACGCCCAGCTCGTGCCGCTGCATTTCCGCGAGCCCTCGGTCAATCTCGGCGTCGGCGAGGTCAAGGGCAAGCCGCCGCATCTCACCGACGCGGAATTCCGCAACTACTTCCACATCGCCACCGGCTCGCCGGACGCATTCGCGCTGACCGCCGACGATTTCACCGCGCTCGCCCGCAACTACGGCAAGATGGGCGGCTTCGACCGGATCGCGACCCTGGTCAAGGCAGTGCGCGCCGAGCGCGGAGACGACAAGGTGCTGCTGCTCGACGGCGGCGACGCGCTGCAGGGAAGCTGGAGCTCGCTGAAGAGCAACGGCCAGGACATGGTCGACGCGCTCGCCGCGCTCGAGATCGACGCGATGACCGGGCACTGGGAGTTCACCTACGGCGCCGACCGCGTCAAGGAGATCGCCGAGAAGGCGCCGTTCGCGTTCCTGGCGCAGAACGTCCGCGATGTCGAATGGCAGGAGCCGGTGTTCGAGGCGCGCAAGACCTTCGAGCGCGGCGGCGTCAAGATCGCGGTGATCGGCCAGGCGTTGCCGCGCACCGCCGTCGCCAATCCGCGCTGGATGTTTCCGAACTGGGAGTTCGGCATCCGCGAGGAGGACATCCAGAAGCAGGTCGACGATGCCCGCGCCGAGGGCGCTGCGGTCGTGGTGCTGCTGTCGCACAACGGCTTCGACGTCGACCGCAAGCTCGCCGGGCGGGTGAAGGGCATCGACGTCATCCTCACCGGTCACACCCATGACGCGATGCCCGGCGTGGTCAAGGTCGGCGACACCGTGCTGGTGGCGTCGGGCTCTCACGGCAAATTCGTGTCGCGGCTCGACATCAAGGTCGAGGGCGGCAAGGTCGCCGACATCCGCTTCAAGCTGATGCCGGTGTTCGCGGATGCGATCGCGCCGGACCCGGAGATGGCCAAACTGGTCGAGAAGCTGCGCGCGCCTTACGCCAAGGATCTCGCGCGCGTCGTCGGCAAGACCGACTCGCTGCTGTATCGCCGCGGCAATTTCAACGGCACCTTCGACGATCTGATCTGCGACGCGATGCTGAAGCAGCGCGACACCGAGATCGCGCTGTCGCCCGGCTTCCGCTGGGGCGGCACGCTGCTGCCGGAAGAGAGCATCACCTGGGAGGCGATCACCAACGCCACCGCGATCACCTATCCGAACTGCTACCGCACCGAGATGACCGGCGAGCAGCTCAAGAACGTGCTCGAGGACATCGCCGACAATATCTTCCATCCCGACCCTTATTATCAGGGCGGCGGCGACATGGTGCGCACCGGCGGCATGGGCTACGCGATCGACGTCTCCAAGGAGATGGGCTCGCGCATCTCCAACATGACGCATCTGGCGACCGGCAAACCGATCGAGGCGTCGAAGAAGTACACGGTGTCGGGCTGGGCCAGCGTCAACCAGGGTACCGAAGGGCCGCCGATCTGGGAGGTGCTGGAGAAGCACGTCGCGGGCGCCGGCGCGGTGAAGATCGAACCCAACAGCGCGGTCAAGGTCTCCGGCGCGTAACCCGCGCCGCGACGGCACGCAGCCGTGCTCCACATATTCACGTATCCCGATAGAAGAGAGGCAAGCGGCATGAGTGAGAAGCCCAAATCCGACGTCCTCGATCGCCGGCGGTTTCTCGGCGCGGCCGGACTTGGTGCGGCCGGCCTCGCCGGTGCCGGGGCGATGCTGCCGTCGCTCTCGGCCACGGCCGGTCCGGCGCCGAAGCCGGATCCGGCGATCACCGAGATTCAGGACTGGAACCGCTATCTCGGCGACGGCGTCGACAGGCGGCCCTACGGGGTGCCGTCGAAATTCGAAAAGGACGTGATCCGCCGCGACGTGTCGTGGCTCACCGCTTCGCCGGAATCCTCGGTGAACTTTACGCCGCTGCATGCGCTCGACGGCATCATCACCCCGTCCGGCGTGTGCTTCGAGCGGCATCACGGCGGCATCGCCGAGATCGATCCGGCGCAGCACCGGCTGATGATCCACGGCCTGGTCGACACCCCGCTGGTGTTCACCATGGACGACATCAAGCGGATGCCGCGCATCAACAAGATCTACTTTCTGGAGTGCGCGGCGAACTCCGGTATGGAATGGCGCGGCGCGCAGCTCAACGGCTGCCAGTTCACCCACGGCATGATCCACAACGTGATGTACACCGGCGTCACGCTGAAGACGCTGCTGGAGCAGGCCGGCGTCAAGTCCAATGCCAAATGGCTGCTGCTCGAAGGCGCCGACAGCGCCGGGATGGATCGGTCGCTGCCGCTGGAGAAGGCGCTCGACGACGTGATGATCGCCTATGCGATGAACGGCGAGGCGCTGCGCCCGGAGAACGGCTATCCGCTGCGCGCGGTGATCCCCGGCTGGCAGGGCAATCTCTGGGTGAAATGGCTGCGCCGCATCGAGGTCGGCGACATGCCGTGGCAGACCCGCGAGGAGACGTCGAAGTACACCGACCTGATGCCAGATGGCCGCGCGCGCAAGTACACCTTCGTGATGGACGCCAAGAGCGTGATCACCTCGCCGTCGCCGCAGGCGCCGCTGAAGTTCAAGGGCCGCAATGTGCTGACCGGCATCGCCTGGTCGGGCCGCGGCACCGTCAAGCGTGTCGACGTGTCGATGGACGGCGGCCGCAACTGGTACGAGGCACGGATCGACGGCCCGGTGCTGAACAAGTCGATCGTGCGGTTCTACGTCGATTTCGACTGGAACGGCGAGGAGCTGATGCTGCAATCGCGCGCGATCGACGAGACCGGTTATGTGCAGCCGACCAAGGCGGAGCTGCGCAAGATCCGCGGCGTCAACTCCGTGTACCACAACAACGGCATCCAGACCTGGCTCGTGCATCCCGACGGAGTGACGGAAAATGTCGAAATCGCTTAAGGCTGTCGCTGGCCTCGCCGTCGTCGCCGCGATGGTGCTGCCGCTGGCGCAGGCCGGCGCCGAACACAAGCCGGGGCACAAGGCCAAGGACATCGTGAAGGAAGCGAAGGCTTCGGCGCAGGCTGCCGTGCCGGCCGCGCCGCCAGCGCCGGTGAAGCTCGGTCTGGGCCGTCCGGCGCTGCCGGAGGAAATCGCCGCCTGGGACATCGACGTGCGGCCCGACGGGCAGGGGCTGCCGCCGGGCCGCGGCACCGCCCGCGAAGGCGATGCGCTGTTCCAGGAGAAGTGCTCGACCTGCCATGGTGAGTTCGGCGAAGGCGTCGGCCGCTATCCGGTGCTGTCCGGCGGCCACGGCACGCTGAAGGCGGATCGTCCCGACAAGACCATCGGCTCGTACTGGCCCGATGCCACCACGTTGTACGACTACGTCCGCCACGCGATGCCGTTCGGCAACGCCCGCTCGCTCAGTAACGACGAGATCTACGCGCTGACGGCGTATCTGCTCAACATGAACGACGTCATCAAGGATCAGGATTTCGAGCTGAACCAGGACAATCTCGCCAAGGTGAAGATGCCGAATGCCGACGGCTTCTACGAAGACGACCGCGATGTCGCGGAGAAGTCGTTCTGGAAGAAGAGCCCGTGCATGAAGGACTGTGGTCCGGCGCCGAAGGTGATCGGCCGCGCCATTGCGATCGACGTCACGCCCGACGAGAAGGCTGGACCGAAGGTGGACTGATACGAGATGGCGTGCGCCGCAATTTCTGCGCGGCGCACGCCAAGTAATTGCACCGGCGCTGCGCTGGTTGATTAGTTCGATTGCGCCAGATCAATGTCGATCGGTGCGTGCGGAACGACAATTCGCCGTTCCGCGGCCGCTATGGAAGATCGAGGACGAACCGACGACGGGTTGCAGTCGAGCGCGCCGCAATGACGAGGAACGCCTCTTTTGGATCTCGACCTGCTCATCGAGCGTTTCGGCGAAACCACGCTGCTGACCGCGGGCGGTCTGCTGGTGGGGCTGGTGTTCGGCGCCGCCGCCGAACGCAGCCGGTTCTGCCTGCGCTCGGCGGTGATCGAGTTCTCCGAAAGCTCGTTCGGTCCCAAGCTCGCGGTCTGGCTGCTGACGTTTTCCGCCGCGGTCGCCGCCACTCAGGTCGCGATCACCTCCGGCGTGCTGGATGTGTCCGAAGCACGCCAGCTCGCCGCCACCGGCAGCTTGTCGGGCGCGATCATCGGCGGGCTGATGTTCGGCGCCGGCATGATCCTGTCGCGCGGCTGTGCCAGCCGTCTACTGGTGCTGTCCGGCACGGGGAATTTGCGCGCGCTGGTCACCGGGCTGATCCTCACGATCGTGGCGCAGGCGTCGCTGCGCGGCGTGCTGTCGCCGGCGCGCGAATTCCTCACGTCGCTGTGGACGCTGCCGGGCGGCGCGTCGCGCAACCTGCTCACCGTGGTCCACGCCGGCCCGGTGATCGGCGCCGGCTTCGGCGTGGCGGTGCTGCTGTGGGCGGTGTGGCTCGGCTGGCGCAACCGGATCGGCATCGTCACCGGCATCGCGGCGATCGGCGTCGGCCTCGCGGTCACCGGAGGTTGGCTGGTCACCTACATCCTGGCTCAGCATTCGTTCGAGCCGACCCAGATCAAGAGCGTCAGCTTCACCGGACCGTCCGCCGACACGCTGATGGGGCTGATCAACTCGCCCTCGGTGCCGCTCGGCTTCGACATCGGGCTGGTGCCGGGCGTGTTCGCCGGCTCGCTGCTGGCGGCGCTGATCGGCCGCGATTGGAAGTTGCAAGGATTTCACGACGGGCTCAGCATGGGGCGTTACGCATCGGGTGCGTTTCTGATGGGATTTGGCGGCATGCTCGCGGGCGGCTGCGCGGTCGGCGCCGGCGTCACCGGCGGCTCGATCTTCGCGGTGACCGCCTGGCTGGCGCTGGCGTCGATGTGGCTCGGCGCGCTGGCGACGCACATGCTGCTCGACGCCAAAGCGGAAATTGAAGTGAAGGCGGAATCGGCGATCGAGCCGGCTCTTTCGGCGAAACAGACCGGCAACTAAGCCGGCACGCCAACACGACTTTGTCTCGGGAGGATGACGATGGCCGTGCCCGGCCGATATTTCGATCGTTCGGATTGCGCCCGCTGGCCGGCGCTGCAGATCGGCGTCGCGCTGCGCTCGTTGCTGAGCGTGGTGGCGATGCTGCTTGGCTGTGCGTTCGCAGGTCCAGCGCAGGCCGGCGGCGACCGCGAGCTTGGCGAGTATCTGTCGAGCGAATGCGTCACCTGCCATCAGATCAGCGGACGGTTCGACGGCATCCCTTCGATCGTCGGCCGCGACGAGCCCGAGCTGGTCGCCGCGCTCACCGAATATCGCGACAAGGTTCGCGACAATCCGGTGATGCGGGCGATCGCCGCAAAGTTCAATGACGAAGAGATCGCGGCGCTCGCGAGCTATTTCGGCAGCATCGAAAAACAACAAATCGAGCGCACCGCAGACCGGAGTGGAGACATCCGGTAGTCGACGACACACAACATGTTTTGGAGGGGACGAGATGAGGATCAATCGGCGCCAGTTCTCGGCTGGCTTTTTGGCGGCGGCCGGCGTGGTCGCAATGCCCGGCGTGCTGCGCGCACAGGCCAAGCCGCGCGTGGTGGTGATCGGCGGCGGGCCGGGCGGCGCCACCGTGGCGAAATACGTCGCGCGGGACTCGCAAGGAGCGGTCGAGGTCACGATGATCGAGCCGCTGGAGACCTTCGTCACCTGCTTCCACTCCAATCTGTATCTCGGCGACATGCGCTCGTTCGAGTCGATCAGCCATGGCTACAAACTCGGTGGTTACGGCGTGAAGCACGTCCGCCAGTTCGCGGCGGCGATCGATCGCGACAAGAAGGAGGTCAAGCTCGCCGACGGCTCCACCGTGCCGTACGACCGGCTGGTGATGGCGCCCGGCATCGACATCAAGTTCGACTCGGTGCCCGGCTATTCGGAAGAAGCCGCCGAGATCATGCCGCACGGCTGGAAGCCCGGCGCGCAGACCAAGCTGGTCAAGAAGCAGCTCGACGCGTTGCAGGATGGCGCGACCATCGTGATGGTGGCGCCGCCGAACCCGTATCGCTGCCCGCCGGGCCCGTATGAGCGCGTCTCGGTGATGGCCAAGGTGCTGAAGGCCAAGGGCCACAGCAAGTCCAAGATCATCGTGCTCGATCCCAAGGACAAGTTCTCCAAGATGGCGCTGTTCCAGGAAGGTTGGCAGAAGCACTATCCCGGCATGGTCGAGTGGATGGACCCGAAGATGCACGGCGGCATCAAGGGGGTCGATCCCAAGGCGATGACCGTCACCACCGATTTCGAGACCATCAAGGCCGACATGGTCAACGTCATCCCGGCGCAGATGGCCGGCAAGATCGCGCGCGAGGCCGGCCTGGTGAACGAATCCGGCTATTGCCCGATCGACGCCACCAACATGAAGTCGTCGATCGATGCCAACATCTACGTGCTCGGCGATGCCTCGATTGCCGGCGCGATGCCGAAATCGGCTTTCGCGGCCAACAGCCAGGCCAAGGTGGTGGCCAATGCGGTGCGCGGCGAACTGACCGGATCGCGCACCTTCCCGGCGCGTTATGCCAACACCTGCTGGTCGGTGGTGGCGCAGGACGATACGGTGAAGATCGGCGGTCGCTACGAGCCGAAGGACGGCAAGATCGCCGAGATCGAAGGGTTCGTGTCGAAGACCGGCGAAGACGCCGGCATTCGGTTGCAGACCTCGGAAGAGAACATGGGATGGTATGCCGGCATCACCGCCGATATTTTCTCCTGACGTCACTGCGGGCCGGCGCCTTGGTGCGTCGGCCTGCGCTTGAATCTGCGGAGCGACGACGTGTCCAAGCCGAACCTGATCAGCCGCCGCGGTGTGATTCGCGTCGCCGCGGCGGCAACGGCGATGTTCGCCTGTCCGGTGATTGCCAAGGCCAAGCCGCGCGTAGTTGTGGTCGGCGGCGGAGCCGGCGGTGCGACGGCGGCGAAATATCTGCGCCACGGCAGCGATGCGATCGACGTGACGCTGATCGAGGCCAACCGCCGCTACGTCACGCCGTTCACCTCGAATCTCTACCTCGGCGGGTTGAAGCCGTTCGAGACTCTGTCGTTCGGCTACGAGGGCGTCGCCGCGCACGGCGTCGGCCTGGTGTTCGATCAGGTCTCGGCGATCGATCGCGACAAGAAAGAAGTGCGGACCACAGGCGGCGCACGGTTCGGCTATGATCGGCTGGTGCTGTCGCCGGGCATCGATTTCCGCTGGGACGCGGTCCCCGGCTATTCCGAGGCGGCCGCCGAACGGATGCCGCACGGCTATCGCGGCGGCCCGCAGTTCGAACTTCTGAAGCGCCAGCTCGATGCGCTCGGCGACGGCGCGCTGATCGTGATCGTCGCTCCGCCCAATCCGTATCGCTGCCCGCCGGCGCCGTACGAACGCGCCTCGATGATCGCGCATGCGTTGAAGAGCCGCGGCGTCAGGAACGCCCGCATCGTGATCCTCGACGCCAAGGATCACTTCGCGATGCAGACCTTGTTCATCGACGGCTGGGAGCGGCACTATCCCGGCATGATCGAGTGGCAGGATCCGACCATCCACGGCGGCATCAAGGCGGTCGATCCGAAGGCGATGACCGTCGCCACCGATTTCGAAACCCACAAGGCGGCGCTGGTCAACGTCATCCCGCCGCAGATCGCCGGCAGGCTCGGCCGCGACGCCGGTCTCGCCGACGACAGCGGGTTCTGCCCGGTCGATGCCGGCACCATGGGGTCGCTGATCGATCGGTCGATCCACGTCATCGGCGATTCCGCCACCGGCGGCGAGTTTCCGAAATCCGGCTTTGCCGCCAACAACGAAGGCAAGATCGCCGCGATGATCATCCGCGCCGATCTGGTCGGCGACCGCCGGATGCCGGTGCGTTTCACCAACCACTGCTGGAGCGAACTTGCGCCCGACGACGCGATCAAGAACGGCGCCCGCTACACACCGCAGGACGGCAAGATCGTGATGTCGGACCCCTATACTTCGCAGCTCGACGAGGGCCCGCAGCTCCGCGCCAAGCAGGCGCGGGAGGCGGCCGGCTGGTACGTCGGCATGACCACGGACATTTTCGGCTGATCAAGAACAAGGCGGGTGGACAGATCCGGCAGGGGGGCCGGACGTCATTCAGAAATCGATTGGCGTCCGCATCATTGGTGACGTCACTCGCGCGGCGCCGCGGATCGTCAGGACCGTCAATGTTCAGTCGGAAGGGGCATCATAGGTCTGCGGACAATGGAGTCTCCGCCGGTCGCAGCCTTGCTGTCGGCGGCGGCGCCGTCGAGGGGAAGCACGATCTCGAAGACCGAGCCACCCGTTTTCGATGTTCTGTATCGGGCGTGTCCGCCATGCGCCTCGGCGATCGCCCGGACCACCGACAGTCCGAGGCCGGAGCCGCCGAATTGCCGAGACCGGGAGGGTTCGGCGCGCGCGAATGGATCGAAGGCTTGTGCGGCGAACTCCGCGCTCAGGCCGGGCCCTTCGTCTTCGACCGCGATGACGACGTCCGTGTTCTCCAGATTCATCCGGATTTCGATGACCCCCGGCGTCGCGTAGCGGCGCGCGTTTTCCAGTAGCGCGAGCAACGCCTGTCGGATCCGCGCGCCGTCGCATGGCAGCGTCACCGGCTGGGTCGTCATCCGAACAGTGAAGCCGGCTCCGTCGAGGGCAGGGCGCATCGCTTCGACCGCCTGCGCCACCTCGTTGGCGAGATCCGTCGCCTCGACACGCATGTCGAGGCGCTGGCTGTCCGACAGGGTCACGACCCGCAGATCGTCGACGAGACGCGACAGGTTTTCGACCTGAGCCAGCAGGCTCCTGAACAGCTCGTCGCTGGGGTCGAAGACGCCGTCGGTGAGGCCTTGCAGGCGGCCGCGCAGAATTGTCAGCGGTGTGCGCAGTTCATGCGCGATCGCGGCGTTCCACGAGGCCATCGACTCCGCGACGTCCTGCAGACGCTGGGCCATCACATTGAAATCATCGACCAGTTGCGCGGTTTCGCCGAGCGAGCGATCGCCCGCCACCGCACGCGCGGTGAGGTCGCCGGCTGCGATCCTGCGCGCGCCTTCGGCCAGCGAATTCAGCGGCGCGAGGATGCGCCGCGTCAGCCGCAGCGCGGCGTGGATCGCGATGGCGAGGCCTAGCAGCAGGAAGATCGCGATCAGGACGAAGTCGGATGCTTCCGGCAGCAGCGGCGGCGGGCCGGGCGGCGGCGGAAACCAGATCAGATAGACGGTGTAGAAGATGAACGTGCCGACGAACACCATCAGCACCGCGATGGCGGCGACGATGCTCATCGACAGCGTGATCTGCCCGCTGAGGCGAGACCGTTTCATGCGGCCGTCAGTCGGTAGCCGACGCCGCGCACCACCGACATCATCCCGGTTGCGCCCGCCTCGTCGAGCTTGCGGCGCAGATTGCTGACATGGCTGTCGACCGTCCGCTCCAAAGCATCGCCGCCGGGAAGGCAGGCGTGGATCAGTTCGTTGCGGGCGAAAGCCCGGGTCGGCGCCTTTGCCATGTGGGCCAGCAGCCGGAATTCGGTCAGAGTCAATTGCAGCGGCAACGAGACGTCGTCGCCGTGCACCTTCGCAAGGTGACTCTCGAGGTCGACTTCGAGCTGACCGATGCGGAGAATCGTTCGACTGGTCGCGTGACCCGACCGTCGCAGAACCGCCTTGGTGCGGGCAACGACTTCGAGCGGGTTGAACGGCTTGACGACGTAGTCGTCCGCGCCGAGACGCAATCCTTGCAGACGATCGAGATCCTGGTCGAGCGCCGTGATCATGATGATCGGCGTCTCGCCCCTGCGACGCAACTCGGCGAGGACGTCCCAGCCGTCGATTTTCGGCATCTTCACATCCAGAAGCACCAGATCCGGCTTCAGGATCGCATGCTGATCGAGCGCCGTCTGCCCGTCGGCCGCATTCACCGTGCGGAATCCCTCGCGCACCAGATAGGCGTCGAGAATCTTGGCGATTTCCGGCTCGTCTTCAGCAATCAGGATGAGTTCGTTCATAGTCGATCGTCCAACAGGGGCGGGGCGATCGGGACGGCTTGCCCGATCGGCCCGGCTTGGGGCACGCCCGGTTCAGTGGTCCCATGACCAGTCGTAGGCGGGCGGAGCGTCGTCATCGGACGGGTCGTGGTCATGGCGCCAGTCGTGATCGTCACTCCAGTCGTAGGCGCGGTAGCCATCATAGCGGTACGGCCACGATGAAAACCGATAGCCGAGGCGGCGATCGGGACGACAGGTGCCCCAGGACGTGACATGCCATCCTCGGCCGCATTGCCAGTCGGCTTGGATCACATCCGGCGACGCGTGCAGCGCATGGCCGAGCGGCATCGCCACCGCACCGCCGCCCCACAGCGACAGCGTGCCCATCAGTACCGCGGCTTTCAACAGCAACTTTTTCATCGGCTCACAGAGCTCCCTGACAACGTCGCGATCGGCGACCCGTCTGTTGTTAGCGAAGATCGCGGCCAAAATCCTGCCGACGGCGAGCGTGCTCCGGTGGCCTGGAATATCTCGTAACATATTGAAAATATTTTAAAATTCGTCTTGATCGGGCGGTGTCGGGCGGCTGGCGGATCGCCGTCTCCATCAAGTCTCCACATAGTCTCCACACGCGACCAATGCGCTGCAGGTAAGTCTCGCGCGTCATCGCATCGCGCTCCCACGCTCCGGCTGGGTGGTCGCCCCCGTCGTACTCCCGCGAGAGTGAAGCCCGTGTCGTCCCATTCAACGGTTGCCGCGATCGCGGCTCTGGCGTTTGCCGTGGCGCTTGCCGGTTGCAAGCCCCAGTCGGACGATCACGGCGCCGATTCCGCCGGCGTCGACCGTCCCGAGGTCGGCATCGTGACGCTGCGCCCGCAGGCGGTGGCGATAACCGCGGAGCTTCCCGGTCGGGTCGTCGCGTCGCAGACGGCCGAGGTGCGTCCCCAGGTGTCCGGCATCGTTCAGCAGCGCCTGTTCACCGAGGGGAGCGAAGTCGCCGAAGGCGCGGCGCTCTACCAGATCGATCCTGCGCCCTACAAGGCGGCCTATGACAGCGCTGTCGCGGCTTTGCGGAAGGCGGAAGCTGCGGTGCCCAGCGCGCAGGCCAAGTCGGAGCGCTATCAGGGCCTCGTCAAACAGAACGCCGTCAGCAAACAGGATTTCGACGATGCCGTTGCCGCGCTTGCCCAGGCGAAAGCGGAGGTGGCCACCGCTAAAGCCGCCGTCGAGACCGCCAGGATCAACCTCGACTACACGACGATCAAGGCGCCGATCGGCGGCCGGACCGACCGCTCGTCCCTGACGCCCGGTGCGCTGGTCACGGCCGGCCAGACCGGCTTGCTGACCACGATCCGCACGCTCGACCCGATTTTCGTCGACGTGATTCAGTCGAGCACCAACCTGCTGAACCTGCGGCAGGCGATCGACTCCGGACGCCTGAAAGTGAGCGGTCCGCATGTCGCGGTGAAACTGAAGCTGGAAAACGATGCGATCTATCCGCTGGCCGGCAAGGTGGAATTCTCCGAGGCCAATGTCAGCACCTCGACCGGCACGGTGACGTTACGCACGGTGTTTCCGAATCCGCAGCGACTGCTGCTGCCCGGCATGTATGCCCGCGCCGTGGTCGAAGAGGGCGTCGCGCCCGACAGCTTCCTGGTGCCGCAGCGCGCCGTCACCCGAAACACCAAGGGTGAGGCGGTCGCGATGTTCCTCGACAAGGACGGCAAGGCCGAGGAACGCGTTCTGTCCGTGATCCGCAGCGTCGGCAACAACTGGCTGATCGGCGCCGGGGTTCGCGACGGCGATCGGGTGATCGTCGAAGGCACGCAATATGTGCGTCCCGGGCAGATGGCCGCCGGCACCGAAGTCGTGGTCGACGACACGACCGGCGAAGTGCGCGAACGGCTGCCGCTGCAACGACGCGCCGCGCGTCCAAGGGCAGAGCCATGATCTCCGCATTCTTCATCCGAAGGCCGATCTTCGCCTGGGTGATCGCGATCGTGATCATGCTCGGCGGGCTGTTGGCGCTGACCACGTTGCCGGTGTCGCAATATCCGGAGATCGCGCCGCCGACGATCCAGATCAGCGCCAGCTATCCGGGCGCGGACGCGCAGACGGTCGAGAACTCGGTGACCAAGGTCATCGAGCAGGGCATGACCGGACACGACAACCTCGACTACATGACCGCGTCGTCGACCTCGAGCGGGCAGGCCGAGATCACGATCACCTTCACCAACAAGGCCAATCCGGACGTCGCGCAGATGCAGGTGCAGAACAAGCTGCAGCTCGTCACCGCGCTGCTGCCGTCGATCGTCCAGACCACGGGGCTCTCGGTCACCAAATCCACCAACGGCTTTCTGATGATCGTCGGCTTCGTTTCGACCAACGGCAAGATGAGCGAGACCGATATCGCCGACTATGTGAAGAGCTCGCTCAATGACAGGCTCAAGCGGGTCGAAGGCGTCGGCAATACCCAGTTGTTCGGCGGCGGCTATGCGATGCGGATCTGGCTCGATCCGGAGAAGCTGCTGAAATACGCGTTGACGCCGGCCGACGTCACCGCAGCGATTCAGGCGCAGAACACCCAGGTTTCGGCCGGCCAGCTCGGCGGCCTGCCGGCGCGCAAGGGCCAGCAGCTCAACGCGACCGTCACAGCGCAGAGCCGGCTGCAGACGCCGGCGCAGTTCCGCAACATCGTCGTCAAAAGCGACAGCAACGGATCGATGGTGCGCATTAACGATGTCGCGACGGTGGAACTCGGCGCCGAGGACTACACCAGCGCGTCGACCTACAACGGCTTGCCGGCGACGGGGCTCGCCATCAATCTGGCGACCGGCGCCAATGCGATCAGGACAGCCGCTGCCGTCAAGGCGGTGGTCAACGAGATGATCCCGACGTTGCCGCAAGGCGTCAAGGTCGTCTACCCCTACGACACCACGCCGTTCGTCGAGATCTCGATCGGCGACGTCACCCGTACGCTGGTCGAGGCAATCGTCCTCGTCTTCGTGGTGATGCTGGTGTTCCTGCAGAACTTCCGCGCGACGCTGATCCCGACGCTGGCGGTGCCGGTGGTGCTGCTCGGCACCTTCGGCGTGCTGGCGCTCGCCGGCTATTCGATCAACACGCTGACCATGTTCGCCATGGTGCTGGCGATCGGCCTTCTGGTCGACGACGCGATCGTGGTGGTCGAGAACGTCGAACGCGTGATGCACGACGAGGGGCTGTCACCGCGCGAGGCGACGGCCAAATCGATGACGGAAATCACCGGCGCGCTGATCGGCATCACCACGGTTCTGTCGGCGGTGTTCGTGCCGATGGCTTTCTTCAGCGGCTCGGTCGGGGTGATCTATCGGCAATTCGCGGTCACGATCGTCTCCGCGATGGTGCTGTCGGTGATCGTGGCGCTGGTGCTGACGCCGGCCCTGTGCGCGACGATTCTTCGTCCGCCGAAGCCGCACGACGAGAAGCGCGGCCTGTTCGGATGGTTCAACCGCGTGCTGGGCCGAGGCACGGATGCCTATCAGGCCGGGGCGCGCGGCATGCTGCGGCGTCCGCGGCAAGGGCTGATCGCGTTCGTGCTCGTCATCGTCGCCGCCGCGGCGTTGTTCATCCGCCTGCCGACTTCGTTCCTGCCGGAAGAGGACCAAGGCCTGCTGATGGTGTCGGTGCAGTTGCCGGTCGGCGCCACCACCGACCGCACGGAGCGCGTGCTCGACCAGGTCACCCGCCATTTTCTCGACCATGAGACCAAGGCGGTGGATGGCCTCATGACGGTGACGGGCTTCTCGTTTTCCGGGGCCGGCCAGAATGTCGGCATGGCCTTCGTGCGTCTGAGGGACTTCGCCGAACGCAAAGACGCCGACCTCTCCGCCAATGCCGTGGCTGAACGTGCCATGGCGGTGTTCGCCGGCATTCGCGACGCGAAGGTGTTCGCGCTGGCGCCGCCGGCGATCGAAGGGCTCGGAACCAGCAACGGCTTCGATTTCTATCTGAAGGATATCAACGGCGCGGGGCACGACAGGCTGATGGCCGCGCGCGATCAACTGCTCGGCGCTGCCGGAAAAAGCCGGCTGCTGAGCGGAACCCGGCCCAATGGGCAGGACGATACGCCGCAATTTTCGATCGACATCGATCAGGAGAAGGCGAGTGCGCTCGGCCTCAATCTCGCCGACGTCAACTCGACGCTGTCGATCGCCTGGGGCAGCAGCTACGTCAACGACTTCATCGACCGTGGCCGCGTCAAGCGGGTCTATCTGCAGGCGGCGGCGGACTTCCGGATGCAGCCGGAGGATCTGGGGCTCTGGTACGTCCGCAACAACGCCGGCGCGATGGTTCCGTTTTCTGCCTTCGCCTCAAGCCGCTGGACCTTCGGTTCGCCGCGGCTCGAGCGCTACAACGGCGCAGCCGCGGTTCAGATCCAGGGCGACGCTGCGGCCTCCGTCAGCTCCGGCGCGGCGATGGCGGAGATCGATCGCCTCGTCGCCGGCCTGCCGGCCGGCTTCGGCCACGAATGGACCGCGTTGTCGCGCCAGGAACAGCTCTCCGGCAATCAGGCGGCGTCGCTGTACGCGATCTCAATCCTGGTGGTGTTCTTGTGCCTTGCCGCGCTCTACGAGAGCTGGTCGATCCCGTTCGCCGTGATGCTGTCGGTGCCGGTCGGCGTGTTCGGCGCGCTGGCGGCCGCGCTGCTGCTTGGTCAGAGCAATGACGTGTACTTCAAGGTTGGTCTGCTGACCACGATCGGTCTTGCCGCCAAGAACGCCATCCTGATCATTGAATTCGCCATCGCGCGGCAGCAGGCGGGGCTGGGATTGCACCGCGCCACTTTGCTCGCCGCGCGGCAGCGGCTGCGGCCGATCCTGATGACCTCGTTTGCGTTCATCCTCGGCGTCGCGCCGCTGGTCGTCGCCAGCGGCGCCGGCTCGGCGGCGCAGAATTCGATCGGCATCGGCGTGATGGGCGGCATGCTGGCGGCGACCGTGCTGGGCATCTTCTTCGTGCCGCTGCTGTTCGTCTTGGTCCGGCGTGTGTTCAAGGGCGCGGCCGGCACTGAGATCGCCGTGAGCCCGACCCCGCCCGCGGCGTTCGGCCTTTCAGCCCCGAAAGACACGTGAGCAGAGCAATGATGCAAGCACGAACCCCGATGATGCGGCCGCGCCGATGGCTCGCGCGTTGCCGGAGAGCCGGAGTGCTGCTCGCCGCGTCCGCATCGCTGGCCTCGATAGCCACCGCGTTGAGCGGGTGCGCCATCGAGGTTCCCCTGGACCCTGCAAAGACGCCGCCGCCCGTTCAGGCGCCTGAAAGACCCGTGACACCTGCGAAGCCCGGGGTGGCGCCATCGTTTGCGACGCTGATGATCCTCGCCGCGGTGTTGCTCGGCGGATGCGCTGTCGGTCCCGACTATCGGACGCCACTTGTCGCGACGCCTGCGCAGTGGAGCCGGGCGGGCGCCTCGACCCCTGCGCCGCCCGTGTTGCCACGTTGGTGGACCCGCTTGCGCGATCCGATCCTGGATCGACTGGTGGTCGAGGCGGTGGACGGCAATCTCGACGTTGCGACGGCGAGTGCGCGCGTGCGCGAGGCGCGGGCGAGCTATCGGCAGGCGGTGGGCGCGCTGCTTCCGGCGATCACCAACAGCGACTCGGCAAGCCTGGCAAAGGGGATGGGGGTTCCGTCGGCGGCGCCCGGCCGACCGAACCTCAGCAGTCCGTCATCGGTGGCGGGATCGGAAGGCACCTCCGGTCTGTATAAGGCGGGGTTCGACGCGAGCTGGGAGCTCGATCTGTTCGGCGCCAACCGCAGGGCCGTCGAGGCTGCGGCCTACGGCATCGATGCTTCGGACGAAAATCTGCGCGCCGTGTTGCTGACGCTGGTCGGCGACGTCGCGTCGAGCTACGTCGAGGCGCGCGCCTATCAGGCGCGCATCGCGCTTGCCCATCGCACCGCGCTGTCGCAGGACGAAACCACCACGATCACCCGCAACCGCCTGGCCGCGGGCACCGCGTCGGCCGTGGACCTCGCCACCGCCACCGGACAGGCGGCGGCGACGCGCGCCGCCATTCCCGCGCTCGAGACGGCCTACGCCCAAACCGTGCACCGGCTGTCGGTGCTGACCGGACGGCCGCCGGCCGCGCTGTCGGCACTTCTGGCGCGGCCGAAGCCGGTCCCGACCCCGAAGCTGCCGGTGCCGGCCGGGATTCCGGCCGATGTTCTGCTGACGCGGCCCGATGTGCGGCTGGCGGAGCGCCGCTACGCGCAGTCCACGGCCCGTATCGGGCAGGCCGAAGCCGCGCTGTATCCCAGCGTCAGCTTGGCGGGAAACATCGCGACCTCCGGTACCAGACTCGGCGATCTCGGCAGGAATTCGTCGATTAGCTGGTCGCTCGGCCCGACCCTGACGATGCCGATCTTCAACGGCGGCAAATTGCGCGCGGCGGTGGAGATCGCGCAGGCGCAGCGCGACGCGCAGTTTCTGGCCTACCAGGCGTCCGTACTCACCGCATTGAAGGACGTCGAAGACGCGCTGGTGGCGCTGAGCAACGAGCGCGTGCGGGGCCGAATTCTCGCGACATCGACCACGGCCTATCGGCAGGCGGCGAGCCTGTCCCAGTCGCTGTATCGATCCGGCTCGTCGAGCTTCCTCGACGTGCTGACCGCCGAACGATCGCTCTACAGCGCCGAAGACGCACTGCTGCAGAGCCGGGTCCGAATCGTCTCGGACTACATCGCACTGAACAAGGCGCTCGGCGGCGGGTGGGACGGCGAGGTCGATGCGCCGACGCCGGAGGTGATCGACGTCGAAACCGGACCGCGTCCAGCCGGTCCGATCACGCATCGGCGTGCTGCTTTGTGAGTGAGACGATTGGAAAATAGGTCGACAATGTAGGAGACGAAGCAATGAAATTGGACGAGGCAAATCGTGTCATCCTGGTTCGGGCGCAGGAAGCCGAGCTGAAGGAGTTCCGGCTCGGCCTGCAGGACGCGTTCGCGGCCGGGTTCACAGCGGCATTCGGAACGGCGCCGGAAGGTCCGATCCCGTCGGATGCAGAGCTCGGCGATTTCTTCCATGCGCCGGGGGCGGTCACGTATCACGTCGTGCTGGGCGGTATGCGGGTCGGCGGGGTGGTGCTGACGATCGAAGCCACCACGCATCGCAATTCACTGGATCTGTTCTTCGTCGCCACCGAACATCACGGTAAAGGCATCGGCTCCAGAGCGTGGCGCGCGATTGAAGCGATGTATCCCGATACACTGGCGTGGGAAACGCACACGCCGTATTTCGAGAAGCGCAACATCCATTTCTACGTCAACAAATGCGGCTTCAAGATCGTCGAGTTCTACAACGTTCATCACCCGGATCCGCATCAGGAGACTCGGGAAGGAATCCCGGGCGGCGAATCCTTCCGGTTTCAGAAGGTGTATGCCGACCAATCGTCGCATTAGGGTGAACGGTGACGAATGGCGCTTCTCAGGCTGCGTGCAGTTCTTCATACCAGCTCCGTCTCTGGGTTCTGCGAGGATCGCACACAGCGTATTGTCAGCGCCGCCGGGCCGCACGATCCGCCCGGCGCGATGATCGCATCGGCCGCCGTCGAAACGACCTTGGAAACAACTTGATGAACGGCTCTTCCCCCGATCAAATGTGCGTTCAGTTTCGCGCGCGGCTTCGTTCGACATGTCCCAGACGGCAACGGACCATTCTTCTACCGAAGACCCTGATCGCTGGTACTGCACCAATATGGTGGGCGTGCCGGTCGGTCTGATCGGCTCGACGGCGTTCAATCGCTGCCTGCGGCGGATCACCATCCATGGCACGCGAGAGACCCATCCGGGACTGTTCCGGCTGCTGGCGGCCTGTGAGTATCCGGCGACTGCTGCCGAGGTGTTCGAGCATTACATGGAGCTCGAGTTCGGGCTCGCGCCGGGAGCGCAGCAGCCCGGCTCAGCGCGGCATCCGACCAGCTATCTCGATCTGCTACGCGGCTGGGGCGTCGAATCCGATTGCCCGAAGGCAGCGGTGCTGAAGGGCTGGGTCGAGAGCCGGTTCGGGCTGGTGCCGACCTTCCACAAGCAGCGGCTCGGGCTGTTTCCATCGGCGGCGTGGGCGACTTACCTGCAGGAAAAGACCGACGCCCGCTTTCACAACAACTGCATCTTCCAGCAGTTCGACCTGCTGTACGAATACTGCCAATGGAGCATCCGCCGCTTCAAGACACCGGGCCCGCGCTTCGTGCGGTTGTGGCGCGGCACCAATGATGTCGAGGATCAGTTGATCGATGGCGATGCCCGTCGCCGTCTGTGCACAGTGCGGCTGAACAATCTGGTGTCGTTCAGCGATTCCAAGGAGCGCGCCGAGGAGTTCGGCGACTGGGTGCTTGAGACCGAGGTACCGACGGTGAAGCTGCTGTTCTTCCCCGGCCTGCTGCAGCGCCAGGTGCTCGGCTATGAAGGCGAGCTTCTGGTGATCGGTGGAAACTACAAGGTGCGGGCGTATCACGGATGGTTTTGAGGGCCGTTGTGCAGGATATCGTCTCGGTTCGGTGACGGCCTATCAACGAGTCATTCCGGGGCGCTCGCGTCAGCGAGCGAGCCCGGAATCTCGGCCACGCAGAATAACCTCGGGATTCCGGGTTCGCGGCCTTTCGGCCGCGCCCGGAATGACGTGCGGAGACGGAAGAATTATTCCGTCTCGCCGGGCTGCTCGGGGCGCGGTTCGCCGAAGCCGTAGGCTTTGCCCTTGATGCTGTCGATGTCGATCCGGATCACCTTGGTGATGCCGAGCTTTTCCGCCGGATAGTCGAATTTGCGGTCGGTGAAGCGGCTGACGATCAGGTCGAGTGCTCGGGTCTTCTCGGCGACGTCGTCGACGAAATTGGCGCGGCCGAAGCCGATCACGGTGCGGTGCTTGGCTTCGAAATCGCAGGCGGCGTCCGCCGTGACGACGCCGTGTTCGGTCGTCACCTCAAAGCAGACGCGGTTGTTGGTCTTGAGAATCTCGATCTTGGTGCCGGCGCTGGCCGAATGGACGTACAGCGCCTTGCCGTCGAAGCCGTAGAACACCGGTACCAGGAACGGCACATTGTCCCGCGCCAGCGCCAGATGCAGCACCTTGTCGCTGGCCAGGATCGCATCGATCTCGGTGCGATCGGTGATTTCGCGGCTCCGCCGCCGCATCGGTCGGGCCAACAGGTCGGAGGCGACGTCGGTCATTGCAGATCTCCTTATGGTGCGGTGCTCCGGCCTAGCCGGTGCCGCTGGATCGGATCGTCAGCAGGCGCAGGACAGTTTCGAGGCCAGCGCCTTGATGTCGGTGTTCATCTTCGGCACCGGATAGCGCGCTTGCACGGACGGGCAGGCTTCGAGCGCCGTCATGGCCTGCGCAGGCAGGCCGCGAGTGCGTGCACCGGCGAGGATGAAGTCGCGATAGTCGCGGCTCGGCGGCTGTTGCGGCCCCATCTCGGTCTTACGGTGAAACAGTGCGTCGAGGACCTGGCCGCTCGCGTCGATCACTTCGACCGGGTAGTGGAAGTACGATCCGCCGCCGTCGAGCTTGACGCCCTGCCAGGCATCGAAGCGATCGAGCTCGGTGGCCGACAGCTCGTAGACCACGCCCCACACCTCAGCGCCGGGCTCGTCCACCAGCGTTTCGAGGCCGCTGTCCCAAACTTCCGAATGGCCGTGGAAGCCGAGCCGGTAGTCCGGCAGCCGGGCGATCGCGCGGATCTTCGGCTGGCACAGCCGCACCATGATGTGCTCGGGGTTCAGCGTCGCCCCATAGGCAAACAGCAGCGTGGTCGGCCGGCGGGCGGGCTTCGCGCGCGGCGCGGTCGGGAGCGGCGTGGTGAGCGTCGGGGTCATGTCGCTTCTGCCTGTGGTTTCGGGGTGATGGTGGCGGTGACGCTGAGGCCGGGCAGCTCCATGATCTCGGCGTCCATATCGAGCGCGCGCATCGCGCGGGAAAACCAGCGCGGAATGTGGTCGCAGACGAGATCGAGCTGACGGAATGGCGTGCCGGTGAGGAACGGGATCAGGATGTCCCAGGAGTTCAGGCCGGGATCATCCTGCAGCAGCCGCACCAGATCGAGCCGGAAGTGACCGCTGTCGTCATCGCCGATCAGTACCGGCTTGATCTCGTCGAGATCGCTGTCTGCACCGCCCTGACGATGGCGCCGTCGGCGCGAGCGTCGTTCGGCGCGTGAAGCCTTGGTGCTCTGTTGCGCGCGCTCGTTCTCCTTGCGGGCGATGGTTTCGAGCTGGGCGAACAGCGGACCGTGCGACTGCCAGGTCTGCACGCCCATCTCCTGCAGCAGCGAATTGACGACGCCGCGCACGCTCCTGGAGAGAAACAGCCGGCAATCTTCCAGTTCGGGGACCATCGCGGCGAGCGAGGCGTGGATCTGGGCAAGCCCATCGTCCGGCCGTACCGCGAAGCGGATCGTCTTGCGAACCTTCCAGACTTCGCCGTGCTGTTCGAACAGCAGGATCACGCCCTTGTCCGAGACCTTTGTGATCTCGCCCTCGGCGTCGACATAAGCTGCGATCTTCATCGGTTGTCTCGCGGCCGTCAGGAGAAAGAAGAGTCCGGCGGCGGACATGGCAAACCGCCGCCGGACCAGATCTTGAGCGTGGTCACCACACGTTCAGGATCCATTCGCGGTTCTTCTTGACCTCCATGTCGCCAAACAGCGTGTTGGCCATCTGTTCGGCGAGCCAGGTTGCGCCGGCGTAGCCGACCACGGGATAGCGATACAGGCCGGCGCGGTCGTAGGTCGGGAAGCCGACCCGCAGCATCGGGATGTTGTAGTCGATCGCGACGAACCGTCCCTTGGAGTGGCCGAGGATCAGGTCGAGTTCGAGGCCTTTCTTGATGCGGTCTTCGAGTTCGAACAGATCGGCGTTGGTGATGATCTCCATCGGGTAGTCGACGTTGGCCTTGAGCGCCGCGATCCGCGGGTCGTTGGCGTAGCCGGCGTTCTCGTCGCCGAGCAGCAGCAGCACCGGCTTCATGCCGAGATCGAGGCAGTATTCGGCGAGACCGAGCACGAGATCGGGGTTGCCGTAGATCGCCACCTTCTTGTCGGCCAGGAACATGTGGGCGAGGTCGGTGATGGCGTCGAGCGCGACGCCGCGCTCCTTGACCAGCGATTCCGGGATCGGCTTGCCGGTCATGTCCTTGACGTTACGGAGGAAGGTGTCGGTGTTGCGGATCCCGATCGGGGTCGGGCCGATCACCGCCGGCACGTCCCAGCGGGTCTGCAGCCAGGTCGCGGCGGCGCCGCCTTCGTAGCGGTTGAGCGCGATGGTGCCTTGCGCGTCCGCAGTCGCAGTCAGCTCGGCAATCGTGGTCGAGCCGTGCGACACCGCGCTCTTGTCCGGCATCAGCGGGCTGTCGAAGCTCTCGATCTCGAACAGCACGTTGGCCTCGACCTGCATCTCGGCCAACAGATGCTTGAGCTCCTTGACATCGCCCGGATTGACCCAGCCGGTGATCAGATTGATCTTGAGGCTCGGCTTGTCCTTCTTGGAGAAGTGCTTGACGAAGTCGCGCACCGCGACGTCGTAGCCCGTCACCATGCTGCCGACGAAGCTCGGGCAGTGGATCGGGATCAGATGGACCTCGCGGTCCGGATACTTCACGTCGAGCAGCTCTTCCTGCAGCTTGGTGACGACGCCGTCGACGTCGTCGCCGATCACCTCGGTCGAGCAGGTGGTGATGATCGGCACCACCTTGACGTGGGGATAGCGCATCAGCAGCACGTCGACCGCTTCCTCGACGCGGTCGAGCGCGCCGAACACCGCGCCGTCCTCGTGTACCGAGGACGAGGCGATTTCGAAGCTCTCCTTCAGGTGCTGCGAGATCAGGAGGCGGACGAACATCACGCAGCCCTGGCCGCCGTGGACGATGCCGATGCAGTCCTTGATGCCGATCGAGGCGTATTGCGCGCCGGCCGGCTGGCAGGTGAAGATCGGATTGATGGTGCCGATCCGGTCCTTCGGCTTGAATTGACAGTTCATGGCGAGGGTCCAATCAATAGTGCTTGTCGGTCAGCTCTTCGTTGAGCGACCCGGTGACGGTGAGATAGTCGATACGGGCGTGCAGCTCCTTCATCAGCGCCTTGATGTCCTCTTTGGACATCTCGGCAAGCCACGGGCAGGTCGCCTGATAGGCGCGCTGCAGCGTCACCGAATCGACCCAGTAGCAGCGGTCTTCCGGCGTCTGTGGCGTGAAAGGCTCGCCGGCGAGCAGCTTGGCGGCGATGCCGAGGATGCCCTCGTTCTGCCGCTTGCGGTCCCACGTCCGCGAATGGAACTGCCAGAGGCAGTTCTTCATGACCCAGTCGACCATCTGGTCGACACGGGCCTTGGTGACGTCGTCGAGCGCCTCATAGGCGGCGAGCGAGGCGGCCGCCGCGGCGGCGTCGGCCGGGAACGGATGCTCCGAGGTGACTTTGTAGGTGATCTTGGTCATGGGGCTCTCGTCTCACTCGGCCGCTTCGGCTTTGATGATCGGTGTGAAGTAGGGCGGGTTCTTCTTGCGCAAGTCGGCGATGATGTCGTCCTTGCCGGTGTAGCGGCGCAGGCTTTCCGACTTGGCGATCTCCTCGGGCAGATGCGCGTCCGACAGCATGCGCTGCGTGACGAAGCCGCGGTCGGTCGGGATCTCGTCCTTGCTGATGTCCAGCCCGGAGAGCTGGTGCATCGGCGAGTAGATGCCGTTGTAGATGTCGCGGGCGAACCGCACCCAGCCTTCGAAGCCCTTGTACGGGCCGTTGTGATAGGCGTGGGCGTTGAGGTAGGGGACGCGCATCTTCTTGGCGACTTCGCCGGGACGCTTGCCGGTGAAAATGATGTCAGGCTGCAGCCTTTCCAGCGCCTCGAGACCTTCGAGCTCGTTCGGATCGTCGATTGCCAGCGCATCCTCGCCGCAGCGGGCGATGCCCTTCTCCATGTCGCCCTGGTGGCCGAACTTGGTGTAGACCGAGACGACCTTGACGCCCATTTCCTCCTCGATGACGTGGGCCCAGTGCCACAGCTTGGAGCCGCCCGGCCACAGGCAGACCTTCTTGCCCTTCAGCCGTTCCTTGTACCAGTCGAGCTCCGGCTTCCAGCGCGCGGTCTCTTCGGCGATGATCGCTTCGGCGCGGTCTTCGATGCCGAAGAACATGCCGATCTTGCGCAGCGACTGCGACAGCGGTTCGAAGCCGAAGCCGTCGATGTCGAGCCGCGGGATGCCGTAGCGCACGCGCAGCTCGTTGCAGATGTATTCGGCCGAGCGGGCGCATTCGAGCACGTTGAGATGCGCGCGGTGCATCGCCCGCAGACCGTCGTAAGTGCCGTTGCCGGTGAAGGTCGACAGCACCTGGATGCCCATCCGGGTGAAGTAGTCGAGCATCACCTCCTGGTCGCCCTGGATGTTGTATTCGCCGACATAGTTGATGACGTAGTCGGAGGTGATCTCGGGCTCGACGGTGCCGACCTTGTCGTTGATCCAGGCGATGTTGATCTTGTGGTGGCCGCCGGACTGGCTCGGGCCGCCGAAGCCGGGCGAATTGCAGGTGAAGATGTCGACGTCCGGCATCTCCTCCATCACCTCGGCGGCGACCGCGTTGATGTCGTCGCCGATCAGAGCGGTGGCGCAGGTCTGGTAGATCGTCATCCGCTTGATGTCGGGGCAGGCCTTGAACGCCTCGATGATGTTCTGCTTCAGAAGGCCTTCGGCGCCGAACACGATGTGCTTTTCGCGGACGTCGGTGGCGAAGGTGTATTTGAGCTGAAAGTTGTTGTTGTCGGAGATGTAGCGCTTGGTCTGCCAGGTGTCGTAGGTGCAGCCGACGGGGCCGTGACTCATGTGAATCACGTCCTTCATCGGCGTGCCGATGACGTGCTTGGCGCCGCAATAGGCGCAGCCGCGCTCGGAGATCGATCCCGGGATGGTGTTGAGATAGCCGAGCGGAAGCGCGGTGGCGAGATTGTCGCCGGTGCCCTTGGTGACGGCGTGCTTCTTACGTTCGGGGAGACATTTCGAACAGTCGAACTCGTGATATGGCATCTTGTTGTCCTCGTGCGGGAAGTACGCCGTCAGGCGCGGGGTGCGCAGGTCAGTCCATCAGGCCGTATTTCACGACCATCTTTTCGAGTTCATCCATCGTCAGCGGCTTCGGAATCACGAAGTCCTTGTTGTCGATGATGGCCGAGCCGAGCTGCTTGTATTCGAGCGCCTGATCGGCCTCGGGATCGAACTCGGTGACGGTCTTCTTGTTGAACTCGGCCTTCTGCACGATGTTGTCGCGCGGCACGAAGTGGATCATCTTGGTGCCGATCGCCGCGGTGAACTCCTCGAGGAATTCGCGCTCGCCATCGACCTTGCGGCTGTTGCAGATGATGCCGCCGAGCCGCACGCCGCTCTGCTTGGCGTATTTGACGAGGCCCTTGCAGATGTTGTTGGCGGCGTAGATCGCCATCATCTCGCCGGAGGCGACGACGTAGACTTCCTGCGCCTTGCCGTCGCGGATCGGCATCGCGAAGCCGCCGCACACCACGTCGCCGAGCACGTCGAAGAAGATGAAGTCGAGATCGTCGGTGTAGGCCTGGTTGGCCTCCATCAGGTCGATCGCGGTGATGACGCCGCGGCCGGCGCAGCCGACGCCCGGCTCGGGGCCGCCGGATTCGACGCAGCGGATGTCCTTGAAGCCGCTCTTCACCACGTTCTCGAGCGTCACCTTCTCGGCGCCGAGCGTGCGCAGCGTGTCCATCACGGTGTCCTGCGGCTTGCCGCCGAGGATCAGGCGGGTGGAGTCCGCCTTGGGATCGCAGCCGTGAATGAAGATGTTCTTGTCGTGATAGAAGGCGAGCGCTGCCGCCGTGTTCTGCGTGGTCGTCGACTTACCGATGCCACCCTTGCCGTAGATCGCCACCTTGCGCGTCATCTGCTGAAACTCCTGCGATGAGTTGATCAGGACGATGAGTTGTCCATCGCCTCGCCATCGTTAAGAGCAACGGGCGTGCCAACGTGCGCGCACGTCTTGGCGCGAAAGCGGAAGTACGCGAAAGGGAAAAAGCCAAGCGCGGGTTGCTGGCGACGGATGCTAAGCGTTCGCAGGCATCCGAGATGATGCGATGATGAAGTCGGGCGAGGGAGCGCCGAGAACGCCCGTGGATTGGTCACTGTGTTCGGTGGCGACGACGACCAAGAAAGCGCACCGGAGACGACGCCTCAGGTCTCGTGTCGCGAGCTGGCGATCGAAATGTTCGTTCGACGTAAATTCTGGAAGAGGCGTGACGCGAGCCGTAACTTTCGGTCAGTTTGCGCCGGGCTCGAGGAAAGTCACGTCCAGTGTAAATTTCGATGCCCAGAGTTACCGGGTGGTCGATTACGCGGACGCTCTGCGCCAACGCAAAACGGCGGCCCGTGAGAGCCGCCGTCGGAAGTTTCGATGCACAAGATGAGAGGGCGTCAGCTCCGCGGCCGGAGTCCTGCGGTGCGGAACGTCTTGTAGGTGAGGCCGTGCCGATCCATTCGCAGGCCGAGCATCCGGCGCGTCAGGCCGAGCGCCGTGGCCGCGTGGCCGACATTGCCGTTGGAGGCTTTCAGCGCCTCGACGATCATTTCGTATTCGACCGCGGTGACGCGGTCCTCCAGCGTGCCGCTGAAGCCGGTGCCGGTCTCGGTCGGCGTCTGCAGCGAGGGTGGCAGGTCGTAGCCGTGAATCACGCCTTCGTCCGCCAGGATCACCGAGCGCTCGATCACGTTCTCCAGCTCGCGGACATTGCCGGGCCAGTGATAGCTCATCAGCATGTTGATCGCCGGGGTCGAGATCCGTCTGATCGGCTTGCCGATTTCGGCCGAATAGGTGGTGACGAAGTGGTCGGCGAGGGTGATCACGTCGGAGCCGCGATCGCGCAGCGGCGGGATGGTGATCGGGAATACGTTGAGCCGATAGAACAGATCTTCGCGGAAGGTGCCGGCCGCGACCATCTCGGCAAGGTTGCGGTTGGTGGCGGCGATGATCCGGACGTCGACCTTGACCGATCTGGCGCCGCCGACCCTTTCGAACGTCCGTTCCTGCAGCACGCGGAGCAGCTTGGCCTGGGTCGGCAAGCTGAGCTCGCCGACCTCGTCGAGAAAGATCGTACCGCCGGAGGCTTGCTCGAAATAGCCCTTGTGGGTGGCGACCGCGCTGGTGAAGGCGCCGCGCTCGTGGCCGAACAGTTCGCTTTCCGCGAGCGCTTCCGGCAGCGCCGCGCAGTTCGCCTTGATGAAGGGGCCGTCGGCGACCGGACTGTTGTAGTGCAGGGCGCTCGCCACCAGCTCCTTGCCGACGCCGCTTTCGCCGAGCAGCAGCACGGTGGCTTTGGTCGAGGCCACCTTGTGCACCATGGCGTAGACGTCCTGCATCGGCTTGGAATTGCCGATGATATTGGCCGGGCGAAACCGCTGCTTCAGCTCGCTTTTCAGCCTACGGTTCTCGGCTTCGAGCCGTACCTTGTCGACGTTCTCGATCAGATAGAGTTCGACCGCCGGCGCGATCAGCGAGGCGACCATGGCGAGCAGCTCGGCGTCCTGCTTGAGCAGCCGCTGGTTCATATAGACGCGCTCGGCGCAGATCGTGCCGAGCACCTTCTGCGCGAGCACGATCGGTACGCAGAAGAACGCCAGCTTGTCCTGTTTGCGGCCCTTGTGGGCGCGGGTGCGATCGAGAAAGTCCGGGCTGTCGATCACCCGCGGGATGATGATCGGCTTGCCGGTCTCGACCACCTTGCCGGTGATTCCCTCGCCGGGCGCATAGATGCCGCGGCCTTTTTCCTCGTCCGTCAGTCCGAAACTGTCGTGGATGAAGATCGCGTCGGAGCGGTGGTCGTACAGCATCATCACGCCGCGCTGCATCCGCATCTGCTGGCGCATGCCGTCGAGCACGATCGATACCAGCGTGGCGAGATCGGCGTTCTGTGTCAGCACCTGATTGATGCGAAACAGGATCTGCAGCACGTTGACCCGGCACTCGCCGGTAAAACAGTGGGTGAATTCGTCGACCAGGCCCTCAGGCTCGGCGTGTCGATCGACATCGAGCGCGGTCATGCACGATGCTCCTTGCGGCGGATAGCGATGACGGGAGAGGGCGATCGGCGGCGGCACGAAGCGACGGCAGTGAGAATGATCGCGATCCAGCGCGTGCTTGCGATCGGCATGGACGAGCTCCAACCATCGAGCCGCGAGACGCGGTCGAGTTGCTAACGGCTGGGAACCCTCGTTCCTGATGATGACGGACGCTTACGGCGTGGGTCGCGACGAAGATAGCAAAACCGCCGCGAGATGGAAGTCCGCCGTCCGGCCGACGAGGGCTGCGATAATCGCGCGGCAACGTGCCGCCGATCTCGATCGACAATCGTCGCCGGCCGTTGATGCCGCCGCCTCAGCCGAGCAAGTCAGATGAGCTTTCGCTCGATCCGTTGTGTCGACTTTGGGCGGATGTTCGCTGTGGACGGTGCCTGAGTCAGGAGGCGACGGAGCGGAACGGCTGTACGCGCGTGCGTCCGGCGCCCAGGGAGCCGAGATCGGCAGACAGCCGTTCCAGCGCGGACGCTTCAAGCAGATCCGGGTGAACGGTCGTGCGCAGGTCGCAACTCACCCCGCTGCCGAGCACAAGCGCAAGGCTGGCGCGCGCGCCGTCGCCGCTGCCGGCGACGCCGGTGATCCGATCGTACTCGGCGAACGGCGCTTTGACGTCGAAGCCGATCCAGTCGAGCAGCGGCAGGACGCGTGCGAGGCGTTCAGGATAAGGCCCCGCAGTGTGCAGTCCGATGCGAAAGCCGAGCGAGCGCACGGCCGCGATCGCCAGCGGAAGATCCGACTGCAGCGTCGGCTCGCCGCCGGAGAACACCACTCCGTCGAGCAGCCCGCGCCTTGTCTCCAGGAATGCGAACACGTCCTGCCACGCCAGTTGATCCGGCCCGCGGGCCGGCAGCAGATGCGGGTTGTGGCAGTAGCCGCACTGCCAGGGACAGCCTTGGCAGAACACGGTCGCGACCAGCTCGCCCGGCCAGTCGCAGGTCGACAGCCGGACGAGACCGCCGATCCGCAGCTCAGCCGAGCTTGGCGCGGGCTTCGGTGAAGTACTTGCGGTCATTGAATTCGCCGATCTTGCCGCGGTTGAACGAGGCGACGGGACGGTGATAGCCCATCACCCGGGTCCAGATCTCGCAGGGTTGGCGCTCGGCATCGGTCAGCTCGATGGCTTCGGTGGGAGTGGTGGGGATGGTGACGTGTGCGTTCATCTCTCTATTCCTTCTGGTCAGTGATTAGCGGCGAGCCGCTTGGCCGCGAGGCGTTCGGCGTCGCATTTCGGGCAGAAGGCGTGTTCGCCTTCGATGTAGCCGTGGGTTGGACAGATCGAGAAGGTCGGGGTCACCGTGACGTAAGGCAGCCGGAAGTTCTCCAGCGCGCGTCGCACCAGCTTCTTGCAAGCCTCGCCGGACGACAGCTTCGATCCCATGTAGAGATGCAGCACCGTCCCTCCGGTGTATTTGCGCTGCAGATCGTCCTGGCGTTCCAGCGCCTCGAACGGATCGTCGGTGAAGCCGACCGGAAGCTGACTTGAGTTGGTGTAGTACGGATTGTCCTCGGTGCCGGCCTGCAGGATTCCGGGCAAGCGCTTGCGGTCTTCCTTGGCGAACCGATAGGTCGTGCCTTCCGCTGGCGTGGCCTCGAGATTGTACAGATTGCCGGTCTGCTCTTGGAACGCGACGATCCTGGCGCGCACATGGTCGAGGACACGGACGGCGAAGCCGTGCCCCCACGGCGTCGCGATGGTCTCGCAGTCCGCGGTGAAGTTGCGGATCATTTCGTTGACGCCGTTGATGCCGACGGTCGAGAAATGGTTGCGCAGCGTGCCGAGATAGCGCTTCGAATAGGGAAACAGCCCGTCGTCCATGTAGCGCTGCACCACCTTGCGTTTGATCTCGAGGCTGGTGCGGGCGATGTCCAGCAGGGCATCGAGCGCGCGCAGCAGCCCCGCTTCGTCGCCGCGGTGCAGATGACCGAGCCGGGCGCAGTTGATCGTCACCACGCCGATCGAGCCGGTCTGCTCCGCGCTTCCGAACAGACCATTGCCGCGCTTCAACAGTTCGGTGAGATCGAGCTGCAGCCGACAGCACATCGACCGGATCATGTGCGGCTTCAGTTCCGAGTTGAGGAAGTTCTGGAAGTAGGGCAGGCCGTATTTCGCGGTCATCTCGAACAGCCGTTCGGCGTTCTCGCTGTCCCAGGGAAAATCCGGCGTGATGTTGTAGGTCGGGATCGGGAAGGTGAAGACGCGTCCTTTGGCGTCGCCCTTGGTCATGATCTCCATGTAGGCGCGGTTGATCATGTCCATTTCGGGCTGAAGCTCACCATAGGTGAAGTCCATCTCCTCGCCGCCGATCACCGGCACCTCGTCGCGCAGATCTTCCGGGCAGGTCCAGTCGAAGGTGAGGTTGGTGAACGGCGTCTGCGTGCCCCAGCGTGACGGGACGTTGAGGTTGTAGACCAGTTCCTGGATGCCCTGCAGCACGTCGGCGTAGCTCAGCCTGTCCTTGCGCAGGAACGGCGCGAGGTAGGTGTCGAACGAGCTGAACGCCTGGGCGCCGGCCCATTCGTTCTGCAGCGTGCCGAGAAAATTGACGATCTGTCCGATCGCGCTCGACAGATGCTTCGGCGGGCTGGCCTCGACCTTGCCGGGCACGCCGTTCAAGCCCTCGGTGAGCAACATGCGCAGCGACCAGCCGGCGCAGTAGCCGGACAGCATGTCGAGGTCGTGAATATGCAGGTCGCCGTCGCGATGGGCGCGGCCGACCTCCGGCGGATAGACGTGCGACAGCCAGTAGTTGGCGACCACCTTGCCGGACAGATTGAGGACCAGGCCGCCGAGCGAATAGCCCTGGTTGGCGTTGGCGTTGACCCGCCAGTCGGTGCGATCGAGATATTCGTTGATCGACGCGATCGCATCGACGGCGACTTTGCGGTCGTTGCGCGCCTGGGAGCGCTTCTCGCGATAGACGATGTAGGCCCGCGCGGTGGTCAGATGGTTCGCCGAGATCAGCACCTGCTCGACGATATCCTGCACCTGCTCGATCTGCGGCACGGCTCCGGCGAACCGGTGCGCAATGACCTTGACCGATTGACTGGTGAGAAGACCCGCTTCGAGTTCGCCGAACTCCCTCGTCGCCTGTCCGGCACGCGCGATCGCGGATCGGATCTTGGCACTGTCGAACGCCGCTTCAGCGCCGCTCCGCTTGATGATCGCTCGAGGAAGGTTGGTCTGGTCGGAAACAGGCATCGGCACCCCGCGGGTCGAATTGCGGGCCGGGGTTCAGGCAGGCGCGTGCAAGAGTCGTACGGAGCGCCGTACGCACGGAAGCAAGCGACCCACCGGGACACCCCGCCCAGGGACGTTTGGTTGTTCGCGGCAGGTCTCCTGGCTTGCGGGTCGTCGCCTTCGTCTGCCTTCCCAGGATTGCTCCCAGTGGCCTGATGACGTCGGCTCGCCGCTGACAGTTGCGGGGGCAGCTCCGGCTTAGGCGGTAACGCCGCACCGGATTCCCTCTTAGCCCTCGATTAAACGATTCGAGAGACCGCGAATACAATATGTAGTGCCCTAGCTGCCGTTCTTGTCAAGCAGTCGATGTGTTATTGCTGCCGCCGGCGGGCGCGCTCCCGCGCGGGGAGCGACCGGGTGCCGCGCCGGGCTGCGGCACCTTGACGGTGTTTCGATCCACGCTCCCGCGCGGGGAGCGACGCTGCACCGCGCTCACCGCGCTGCCCGACCTGCCGTTTCGATCCACGCTCCCGCGCGGGGAGCGACCCAGGGTCGCGTCATTGTCGATCACGCCCGCCGCGTTTCGATCCACGCTCCCGCGCGGGGAGCGACTCGCGTCTGGCTGGGACCGTGTTCGCGCCAACGAGTTTCGATCCACGCTCCCGCGCGGGGAGCGACGGGTTCGGAGAGCCGCCAGGACCGACCAGAGGATCGTTTCGATCCACGCTCCCGCGCGGGGAGCGACTTTTCATCGTCTCCCCCGGCAACACCGGAGCGATGTTTCGATCCACGCTCCCGCGCGGGGAGCGACGAGCTGGGTTTGCTGACGAGCGACACCTTTGGCCGGTTTCGATCCACGCTCCCGCGCGGGGAGCGACCGCGCCGTCGACAGCGAGGCCGCGTCGGCCTCGGTGTTTCGATCCACGCTCCCGCGCGGGGAGCGACGCCGCCCGTCCGCCGATGACTTCGCGCTGCACTGGTTTCGATCCACGCTCCCGCGCGGGGAGCGACCGCCACCCGACGCC
This sequence comes from Rhodopseudomonas palustris, assembly GCF_007005445.1. Classification (NCBI taxonomy): domain Bacteria; kingdom Pseudomonadati; phylum Pseudomonadota; class Alphaproteobacteria; order Hyphomicrobiales; family Nitrobacteraceae; genus Rhodopseudomonas; species Rhodopseudomonas palustris. The sequence goes on from NZ_CP041387.1 coordinate 1,663,250, forward strand.
GCGCCGGACGTCGCCGAAGCGTTTCGATCCACGCTCCCGCGCGGGGAGCGACCCATATTGAGTACGGCCATGGCCGCGCGATACAGTTTCGATCCACGCTCCCGCGCGGGGAGCGACTGTAGAGCGAGGCCATGCGGCCGCCTTCCCAACCGTTTCGATCCACGCTCCCGCGCGGGGAGCGACTCGGCGCACTGAGCGAGCTTGATTGTCACGGTCTGTTTCGATCCACGCTCCCGCGCGGGGAGCGACGTGCTGTTCAACCGGGTCTATGGCGTCGGAAATCCGTTTCGATCCACGCTCCCGCGCGGGGAGCGACTCGGCGACAATTTCGCGAAGATCTTCGACAGTATGTTTCGATCCACGCTCCCGCGCGGGGAGCGACCGTCGCGACCGGCTGCAGCCGCGCATCGTCGATGTTTCGATCCACGCTCCCGCGCGGGGAGCGACTGCGAAGGAAAACCGCTGCCAGTGCGATCGTCGCGTTTCGATCCACGCTCCCGCGCGGGGAGCGACGTCGCGCAGCAATCGACGCCTTTGCGGACGGAGAGTTTCGATCCACGCTCCCGCGCGGGGAGCGACTCCTCGCCGTCCATCCCGTGCACGATCCGTGCATGTTTCGATCCACGCTCCCGCGCGGGGAGCGACAGGCTTCCTGATACTTCTGCCCGCAGAATGGGCAGTTTCGATCCACGCTCCCGCGCGGGGAGCGACAGCGTGGCGAGACGATCGGCCAGCAAGCGCTGGCGTTTCGATCCACGCTCCCGCGCGGGGAGCGACGGCGCGACATCGGAGGCTCCCGTGAGGTTTCACGGGTTTCGATCCACGCTCCCGCGCGGGGAGCGACTGGCAGGCTCCAGTCAGGTGAGGGAGGATCAGGTGTTTCGATCCACGCTCCCGCGCGGGGAGCGACAGATTCTTGAGTTGCTCGACATTGTGCGGATGGCGTTTCGATCCACGCTCCCGCGCGGGGAGCGACGATGTCGAGGCGCTGGCCGAGCATCTGGCCAAGGTTTCGATCCACGCTCCCGCGCGGGGAGCGACAACCTGGCCTCGACAATCAACTCCATCGAATTGGCGTTTCGATCCACGCTCCCGCGCGGGGAGCGACCCGAGGTCAAGCCCGGCCTCGCCGCGGAGGCCGTGTTTCGATCCACGCTCCCGCGCGGGGAGCGACAACACCATGCCGCCGCCCTCGCCGACGTCACGGAGTTTCGATCCACGCTCCCGCGCGGGGAGCGACCCGGCGCCGCCACCACGGCAACGCTGCCGTCTTGTTTCGATCCACGCTCCCGCGCGGGGAGCGACTCCGCTCGCCACCAAGAGCCTCGCACGCCTCGGTGTTTCGATCCACGCTCCCGCGCGGGGAGCGACCGCACCATGGTCGGAGCATATCCCTGCGCGGTGGTGTTTCGATCCACGCTCCCGCGCGGGGAGCGACCGAGACGGAGGGTCTGCGCTCGACCTCCAGCTCGAGTTTCGATCCACGCTCCCGCGCGGGGAGCGACCGCCACCACCTTTGTTGTTCTGGCGATTGGCGCCGGTTTCGATCCACGCTCCCGCGCGGGGAGCGACCTCGTTCATTCTGGCCGAATCGATCGCGTCCTCGGTGTTTCGATCCACGCTCCCGCGCGGGGAGCGACCGCCAGCAGGAGCGGGCGCGGCGACGTGAGAAGTGGTTTCGATCCACGCTCCCGCGCGGGGAGCGACGAGCCGGTGACGGTGGATGCTGGGGAGGGGCGATGTTTCGATCCACGCTCCCGCGCGGGGAGCGACCCCAGGCGCTTGCGCAAGCGTGCTGGTGGAGAGGGTTTCGATCCACGCTCCCGCGCGGGGAGCGACCCGTGCAGCTCGCAAGAAATGGGGTGTTACCAGCAAGTTTCGATCCACGCTCCCGCGCGGGGAGCGACGATGTTGTCCAGCATCTTCAGTGCTTCGGTATGGTTTCGATCCACGCTCCCGCGCGGGGAGCGACCAGCGTTCATCGCGACATCACCCGCTCGTACAGGGTTTCGATCCACGCTCCCGCGCGGGGAGCGACTCTTCGTCGTGCCGAGCATGATCGACGCATCGGAGTTTCGATCCACGCTCCCGCGCGGGGAGCGACGCGCTCGAGCTGGTGCGGATCGATGCCTGGCAGGTTTCGATCCACGCTCCCGCGCGGGGAGCGACGCGACGCACGATCGCAATGCGCGGCCGTTGAGCGTTTCGATCCACGCTCCCGCGCGGGGAGCGACGGTACGCCAAGCGCTGCTCCGGTCTGGTCAATTGCTGTTTCGATCCACGCTCCCGCGCGGGGAGCGACGCTGCCGAAGGCGATCTCCGAGGAGATGTGGCGGTTTCGATCCACGCTCCCGCGCGGGGAGCGACCGCCACCACCTTTGTTGTTCTGGCGATTGGCGCCGGTTTCGATCCACGCTCCCGCGCGGGGAGCGACGTCTCCGCCTGCGGATCGCGCAGATCGTAGGAGCCGTTTCGATCCACGCTCCCGCGCGGGGAGCGACGACACCGACGATCACGGTGACCCACGAGTAGAGGTTTCGATCCACGCTCCCGCGCGGGGAGCGACTCTTTGCCGAGGCCAAGGCGGCCGGATTCGATGTGTTTCGATCCACGCTCCCGCGCGGGGAGCGACTCCGCAAAATCCCGCACGCCCTGCTGCGACAAGTTTCGATCCACGCTCCCGCGCGGGGAGCGACGGAGATACAGGATGTAGTCGTCAAAATCGTCCGTGTTTCGATCCACGCTCCCGCGCGGGGAGCGACCATCTGCGACATCCTTGGTTGGAGACTGCGCCGGGTTTCGATCCACGCTCCCGCGCGGGGAGCGACCTGTGGCGTCGGCGGCGGTCTCCTGCTTGCGCAGGTTTCGATCCACGCTCCCGCGCGGGGAGCGACCCGGCGAGACGATCATCATCTTCGCGTCGGTGACGTTTCGATCCACGCTCCCGCGCGGGGAGCGACTTGAAGCCGACGACGATTATCCGGTGCAGTTCTGGTTTCGATCCACGCTCCCGCGCGGGGAGCGACAAGCGCGGCACGGTGACATCCTACACGGTGTATCTGTTTCGATCCACGCTCCCGCGCGGGGAGCGACGAGCCGGTGACGGTGGATGCTGGGGAGGGGCGATGTTTCGATCCACGCTCCCGCGCGGGGAGCGACGATGTCGAGGCGCTGGCCGAGCATCTGGCCAAGGTTTCGATCCACGCTCCCGCGCGGGGAGCGACCCACGGCTTTGCGGCGCGAGGTCGACGCCGCCAACGTTTCGATCCACGCTCCCGCGCGGGGAGCGACAAGAGCGACCGTCGCGTCTGCTGAGACCCACCCGTTTCGATCCACGCTCCCGCGCGGGGAGCGACTACTCGGTGAAGACGACCGAGGTCATTCTCTCTTGGTTTCGATCCACGCTCCCGCGCGGGGAGCGACATGGCGAAGAGTGCTCGCACATTCGCCGGACCTTGTTTCGATCCACGCTCCCGCGCGGGGAGCGACGAGCGGCGCCGGCCGGCGCAGGTCGATCGCCTCGTTTCGATCCACGCTCCCGCGCGGGGAGCGACAGGCGGCACGATCATGCGCTTTTCATCGCAGACGTTTCGATCCACGCTCCCGCGCGGGGAGCGACCATTCGGCGTCTCGCCGTCGTTGCCCCAGTCGTTGTTTCGATCCACGCTCCCGCGCGGGGAGCGACGCGAGCGCGGCGGACCATCTGTTCGTTTGCCGCGTTTCGATCCACGCTCCCGCGCGGGGAGCGACCGTCGACCGGGGTGATCACTGTGACGTCGTGAGTGTTTCGATCCACGCTCCCGCGCGGGGAGCGACCCGACGATATCGGACACAGTCTCTCGGCTGGTGATGTTTCGATCCACGCTCCCGCGCGGGGAGCGACTCTTGGTTCCTTCCTTCGCAAATTCATCAGGTGGTGTTTCGATCCACGCTCCCGCGCGGGGAGCGACGCGATGATCGCGCCGGCGACGACAACCATCGTGATGTTTCGATCCACGCTCCCGCGCGGGGAGCGACGGCCCTCCGCCGCGATCTGCACCGAGCCTTCCCCGTTTCGATCCACGCTCCCGCGCGGGGAGCGACAGAGCACGCGGGTCTCGGTGACGCCGGCGACCGTGTTTCGATCCACGCTCCCGCGCGGGGAGCGACCGGCGATCGAGATGGCGGCGGTGGCGATCGCGGTGTTTCGATCCACGCTCCCGCGCGGGGAGCGACGAAGCTTTACCGCGTCGAATACAGCCGCGAGAATAGTTTCGATCCACGCTCCCGCGCGGGGAGCGACACAAGCTGCACAGTTAGCTTGGATTTATCTTTATGTTTCGATCCACGCTCCCGCGCGGGGAGCGACTGTGATATTTAGCAGCGTGCGGCCCGGCAGCAAATGTTTCGATCCACGCTCCCGCGCGGGGAGCGACCAGCCGGAATGAAATCATTTGCTGATCGTGTTTACGTTTCGATCCACGCTCCCGCGCGGGGAGCGACAATGACGGTCAATGTAACTCGCACTAGTGGTTCGGGTTTCGATCCACGCTCCCGCGCGGGGAGCGACACGTTACATTACAGAAATTAGAAAGATGCGACGCGTTTCGATCCACGCTCCCGCGCGGGGAGCGACTCCGAGACGCGGAACATTACCGCAACTTTGGAATGTTTCGATCCACGCTCCCGCGCGGGGAGCGACGACGTTGCGGAGCTGTGCCAGCAAGCCGTTGTAGTTTCGATCCACGCTCCCGCGCGGGGAGCGACTACTGAGGGTGCCGACAGCGACTTGTCCGACGCCGTTTCGATCCACGCTCCCGCGCGGGGAGCGACGGCTTCTCCGCGCCGAAGGCGTGAGGTTGTCGGTGTTTCGATCCACGCTCCCGCGCGGGGAGCGACATCCGATCGAGGTGATGGCGTCTGTCCTGCGCGAGTTTCGATCCACGCTCCCGCGCGGGGAGCGACCAAGATTGCGGCGATCGTTCGCAATGCCGAGGTGTTTCGATCCACGCTCCCGCGCGGGGAGCGACGTTGCGCTGAGATACTGCCCGACCCATGCCAGCGTTTCGATCCACGCTCCCGCGCGGGGAGCGACCTCGCCCTTCGGGCGGTCAAATCGTTAGTTTTATGTTTCGATCCACGCTCCCGCGCGGGGAGCGACGCTCGAGCGATCTTCGGGTCTCAGGACCTGGAGGTGTTTCGATCCACGCTCCCGCGCGGGGAGCGACGAACCGACAACGTATGCAAGACCCTCTTGCGTAGTGTTTCGATCCACGCTCCCGCGCGGGGAGCGACCAGCGTGGTCGAGGGCGTGCTGTTCACGATCCCGTTTCGATCCACGCTCCCGCGCGGGGAGCGACTCGCGGAGCGCCGGCATCGGGTCGATTTCGAGCAGGTTTCGATCCACGCTCCCGCGCGGGGAGCGACGCACCATTGATCGAACCTGAAGCTAAGGATGAAGGTTTCGATCCACGCTCCCGCGCGGGGAGCGACGGAATGGCAGGGCTCGACGCCGGGCATCGAAGGTGTTTCGATCCACGCTCCCGCGCGGGGAGCGACAATACCGCCAACTCCGGCACGATCGCGATGGACGGTTTCGATCCACGCTCCCGCGCGGGGAGCGACTCGAGGGGGATCGCGTCGGCGTGTGCTTCCGGCTGTTTCGATCCACGCTCCCGCGCGGGGAGCGACGGTCGACATGATCTGCCGCCGCGCCTATGGCGACGTTTCGATCCACGCTCCCGCGCGGGGAGCGACGGTCGACATCGGACTGGATGACTGCGTTAGTCGGTGTTTCGATCCACGCTCCCGCGCGGGGAGCGACTCGCTGGTGAAGCCGAACGCGCCGCGCGAATGGCAGTTTCGATCCACGCTCCCGCGCGGGGAGCGACCGGACGTCCTTGACGCGATCGCCGAACAGCTTGCGTTTCGATCCACGCTCCCGCGCGGGGAGCGACCGCCCCTGGCGCCGATCGGCCGCTATCCTTCGCTGTTTCGATCCACGCTCCCGCGCGGGGAGCGACGCGAAGGGCTTTGTCAGCACAAAACCGGACAACACGTTTCGATCCACGCTCCCGCGCGGGGAGCGACGTGATGTCTGCTATATGTTGCATAAGTGCAATCGGTTTCGATCCACGCTCCCGCGCGGGGAGCGACCCCGCCCAAGGCGAACGCGGCGATCGTGTACTGGTTTCGATCCACGCTCCCGCGCGGGGAGCGACGAGCCCGCGATACGGGTGCCGACCTGCGCGGTGTTTCGATCCACGCTCCCGCGCGGGGAGCGACCTGCTCGACGTGATCAAGAAGACCAACCCGGACGTGTTTCGATCCACGCTCCCGCGCGGGGAGCGACGTCATGGATCTCATCACTCCTCGGCGGTCCGTTGATGTTTCGATCCACGCTCCCGCGCGGGGAGCGACCGGCGGTCGCCAGGATCAGCTTGTTCGGGATCGTGTTTCGATCCACGCTCCCGCGCGGGGAGCGACCAGTTACGCGGTGGTGGAGCCGGTGTGGGAATACGTTTCGATCCACGCTCCCGCGCGGGGAGCGACGTTGATGCCGTCCAGCATCTTCAGGACCTCGCCGTGGTTTCGATCCACGCTCCCGCGCGGGGAGCGACCTCGAATTCCTGCGGCCGCTTTGGCAGAATATCGAAGTTTCGATCCACGCTCCCGCGCGGGGAGCGACCAGCCGTCGTCGTCGATCTGAAGCCGCCGCAGATGTTTCGATCCACGCTCCCGCGCGGGGAGCGACGGTCTTTCAGCCGCGCCGCATCCCACAGCTCGCGGTTTCGATCCACGCTCCCGCGCGGGGAGCGACCAGCCGTCGTCGTCGATCTGAAGCCGCCGCAGATGTTTCGATCCACGCTCCCGCGCGGGGAGCGACGTGCTTTGCGGCAAGGAGCCTGTCGACATTGCCGAGGTTTCGATCCACGCTCCCGCGCGGGGAGCGACAAGGGGCACCGGGCCGGGGAGGGGCGGCAGTGGGTGTTTCGATCCACGCTCCCGCGCGGGGAGCGACTGCCGGACGATAACCGATTATCGCTGCAAGCAAAGTGAGCTGGCCGGCGCGAACCTCAGAGGAGGCGGGGAGGGATTGCGGGGAAAGCACGACGGGGGACGAAAACCGACTTGTGCGTCAGAGGCTTGTGCCGGCGCGAAGGTTCCGGGGGGCGGCGTGTGTGCTGGTGGTTCGCGCGTGCTGTCAGACGATCAGCGGCTCGCCGAAATCGGTCGCCGGCTTGGCGCCGACGTGCTCGACGCGGCGGCGCCAGTTGGCGCCCAGATAATAATAGCGCAGGCTGTCGTGCTTCGGCGCGATCAGGCTTTCGAGCCGCGCGCGCAGCGCTGTCCATTGCGCCGGGTCGACTTCGATCTCGAACACCGAATATTGCACACGCTGTCCATAGTCCTGGCAGGCCCGGGCGACGCGCCGCAACCGCGCCTGACCGCCGGGCTCACTGGTTCGAACGTCGTAAGTCACGAGCACGAGCATCGCGGCACCTGTCGATCATACGCGCGATCAGCGATGGATTGGCCCGGCGCGCATCCGGGCGCGCTGGAATGAGGAGACCGCTGCGCGGCGACGGCATCGCGTCTCGCTGTCGCCGGATCGCTACTTCCAGATGTAAGGCGGATAGGCATCGAGGTCGCCCCGCAAGTGTCGACTGAGCAATTGCGCCTGCAGATAGGGCACGAGGCCGAGCTGTGCAGTCTCTCCGAGAAACGGATGCTGCCGCTCTTCCTTCTTCCGGTCCTGCCAGGCGGTCAGGACGGTCCGCCGGCCGTCGTCGGTCAAGAGCGTCGCGCCGCCGTCCTGTGTTTCGAAATCGCGCGGCCGAAGCTGCCGACGGTTGATCAGCGACAGCGCCAGCCGGTCCGCCAGCACCGGCCGCAGTTCCTCCATCAGGTCGAGGGCGAGACTCGGGCGTCCGGGACGATCGCGATGCAGAAATCCGACGGCTGGATCCAGCCCGACAGCCTCGGCGGCGCTGCGACAGTCGTGTGTCAGCAGTACGTAGATGAAAGACAGCACCGCGTTGACGGCGTCGCGCGGCGGCCTCCGGCTGCGGCCGCCAAACTGCATCTCCGGATCGGTCACCCGGATCAGGCTGCCGAACACCGAGAAGTAACCGAACGCGGCTTCGCCCTCGGCGCCGCGCAGGGCTTCGACGTCGAGATCGGTCATGCCGACGCGGCGCAGGATGCCGGCGAGGCGATCGACGACGGCTTCGATACGGCTGCGCAGGCCGACGGCCATCTCCTCGCCGTAGTCTCGCAGCGACCGCTGAAGCACCGTGCGCTGATTGGCGACCTTGGCCGAGACGAAGCTGCGCACGATGTCGGTCGGCCGCTCGGAGACGCGATACTGGGCGCGGCGCAACAGCACGTTGCCGCTCACCGGGCCTTCGATGCGGGCCTGAAAGCGGCCGGCGCGGTCGAGCAGCACGATGGTGATGCCGCGTGCCGCCAGCGCCTGAATCAGCGGCGGCGACACGTAAACGCCGCCGAACACCACCACCGAGGCCAGCATGTGGAACGGCACCCGCGCGCGCTCCTCGCTCTCCACTTCGGCCACGAGGTTTTCGCCGTCCTTGCGCAGCGACGCGCCCTCGGTGGTGACGTACAGCGTGTTGAGCAGCTTCTTCACGGCAACTCGCCTCCGGGCGCATCGGCGAGGGAAGCGGCGATCGCCCGCCGGCGGAATTCGGCGGCGGAGGTTCGCGTCAGCTTCGGCCGGCACAGCTCGATCAGCGAGCAGGCGTTGCAGCGGTCGGCGCGATAGCTTGCCGGCGGGGTCGCGCCGGCCGCGATCAGCGCGGCAAAATCGCAGGCGACCTGCTCGGTCAGTCGCCGGAGCTCGGCATCGAACGGCACGCCGACGCGGCGGCGCGTGGTGGCGTAGAACAATGCGCCCTCGGGGACCGCGCGGCCGGTCATCTCTTCCAGACACAAGGCCTGGGCACAAAGCTGGACTTCGTCGGCGCGGTGCAGCTTGGCCTTGCCGCGCTTGTATTCGACCGGAAACGCCGTCTCGCCGTCCGGCCCATCCCGGAATTCGACCAGATCGGCGGTGCCGGCGAGGTTCAGCCGGCGGCATGCCAGCGGCATCGCGCTGACCCGGCGCACGGCGCCGCGGCGGTGGTCGGCAGCCTCGTGCACGGTGTCGTGCAGCACGCGCCCTTCGGCGGTGAACCGGTTTTCCTCCCACATCCGCTCGATGTGGATCAACGCCGCCTGGCGCAGGCAATACACCGCGTGCTGCAGCGCCGACAGCGGGATCGGCTCGTCGAGCTCGGGTGCGGTGATCGCCGGCATCGTCGGGCGGCGCCGATCAGAACAGCTCGACCACCTCGATTCCGTCCGGCAGGCCGTCGCGCCTGATCGTCACCTCGTAGTCGCCGTACTGCCGCGCCGGCTTGTAATTGTCGAGGCGGGGATCGCCCGGCCTGATCAGATCCTCGCCGACGCGGCGCCAGACTTCGACGCGGTCGAACAGCGCCTGGGCATGGGCATTGCCGAGCGCCGATGCGTGTTTGAAGGCGATGCCGCGCCGCGACACCATCTCGCCCCGCGCTGCGGAGCGATCATGCTCGAACATCACCGACAGCGATGTGAACAGATGGTCGAGGTCGTCCTGGCTGAAGCCGGTGCGCTCGGCGAGCTTGGCATTGACGAAGATGTGGGCGCGATACAGGCCGTAAGGCACGATGTGCTTGCGGCCCATGGTGCGGTTCTCGGTGCGCTCGTCGTCACCGCCGGCCTTGTCGCGCTCCGCCTTTTCCTTTTCGTTGGTCGCGGCCATGCGGGTGATCGAGATTTCGAGTGGCAGGATCGGCTCGATCGAGGTCGCAAACGTCACCTGCACCGGGCCGCGCACCTGACCGGCATTGATGCCGGTGCTCATCACGGCGCCGAAGCTGCGGACGTCGAAGAAATTGTCGCACATGAATTTGGTGATCGCGCGCGCTTCGTCGTCGTTTTGCGGATTGAGCTTGTCCTTGGAAGATTTGTCGCCGTCGCCGCGGATCGCCTTGTAAGCCTCACGGTGCTTTTCGTTCAGGATCGAGCCTTCCTGCACATAGATGCGGTAGCCCGGCTGGTCGCCCTTGGCGAGCTCGGTGTAGTTGCGGATCTTGCGCTTGAGGCAGACGTCGGTGACCAGGCCGAAATTGGTCTCGGGATCGATCCGCGGCAGATTGCCGGCATCGGGATCGCCGTTGGGGTTGCCGCGGGTGACGTCGAACAGGAAAACGATATCATAGCGATTGGCGAGCGGGCTCATGCGGCAATCTCCGGAGCGGCAGTATCGGGGGACTCGGATGTTCGGAAATACTTGTTGCGCTGGTGGTAATAGCCGAGGGCGAACAGCGCCTGGCTCTTGTCGGACAGGCTGGCGGGAAACGGATCACTGTCGGGCTCCATCATGTCCATGACGGAGCCGACGTCCTTTTCCAGGTTGACGCGGTGGCCCGGCCGCAGCTTGCCGATCTTCGACAGGTGATTGCCGGCGCCGGCGGCGAGCAGGGCGAATACCTTGCGCGGCTGCGCCGCCGCCGCGCCGTAGAACTTGTCGCGGATGGTCGCATTGACGTTGCGCCCGAGCGCGGCGGTCTGGATCTGCTCATAGACGGCGAACAGCCGCCCGAGCAAATAGCCTTGGTCTTTGCAATTCAGATCGAGCGCCACCGGGGTGTTCTCCATGCCGAAATTTCTGATCAGGATCGACTTCATCAGGCCGACGCGCAGCGCGCTGACGTCGTGGTCGGCGCGCAGCCGCATGATCAGCGACGACAGCAACGTCAGCGGGTAGGGCGTGTCGGTGAGGATCGCGCGCAGCCAGTCGCCGGCGAGATTGGGCGGGATGTTCTCGCTCTTGCGCAGCACCGCGGTCTCGATCAGGTAGCGCCACAGCGACGGCGACGGCTCGCGCGGCGGCGGATCGATGCGAAGGCGCGCGAGGTGGCGCAGGTAGCGAACGGCAATGACGTCGAAATCGTCCTCGACGTAGAACCGCACCGACAGCCGCGCCGCGTTCGGCGCCAACCCGAGCACATAGAAACGAACGCCGGGCGGCAGGTCGGGCTTCAGATCGCTGATCGGCCGGCCTTGCGCGACCTTTTCCAGGATCGCGCCGACCTTCTTGGATTCGGTGTTTTCGTCCACGGCGAACAGCGAGGCGAACATCTGTTCGGCGGTGTCGGCCGAGGCCTGGTCCGATGCCTCGGCCCAGAACACGGTGGATGCATCGCCGACCTGAATGCGATGACCGCTGCCGCGATCGAGAAAGCGATTGAGCACCGAGGTGTAGGCGAAGGCGGCGGCTTCCGAGATCGGTGCGTTGGCGCCTTGGTCGTGGCCGTAGGAGGTGAAGGCGTCGAGATTGAACGACACGATCGAAGCGCCGGAGGATTGCGCGCCCCACACGCCCTTGATGGCGGGATGCAGCCGCGCCAGCGGGGCACGTTCGCCGGACACCAGACAGATCGCCTCGGTCTTGTCGCTGCCCGCCATCAGCCGTGCCCACAGCGCGCGCGCCGCGGGGCGGTCGTGCAGATAGATGTTGCGCAGGCGCTCGGTTTCCAGCGCGAACACCACATTCTGGTCCTTGATCTCTTCGGACCAGCCCCATTCCGCGAAACGCTCCGGCGTCCAGGCCTCAAGAAAGCGCAGCAGGGCTTGCAGGCCTTCATCAGTGCTGCCGGCCAGCCAGGCTTGATGCTGGTCGCGGAAGGCCTGATGTTCCTGCGCTGTGCGCTTGCCTTCGCCGGTGGTGACACCGAGCACATAGGCGGTCTTGTCCCACAGGAAATTCGGTGCAACGCCCGACGTGCGCTTGATCGGCTGCGGAACGGCCAATTGTCTTGCGGTCTTCTTGCGACCTTCGCCGAGACGAAGATCGATCGGCGCGCCGGCCACCGTGCCGTCGGCGTTCAGCGGGATGACGAAGGCGATGTTCTGCTGCGAGTATCCGAACGGTGGTACCTCGCCGCGCTGGGCCATTCGATCATAGGCGCGGACGAGGGCCGCCAGCGCACTCATCGTCGCAGCTCCGGCGATCCTGGCGGCGGCACTTTCACCACCCCATCGACGAGCGTCGCCCGGAACAGGATCGAGCCGCGGTCGCCGCCGTGATTGATGTCGTAGAGCATGAAGCCGAGATCGCGTGGTGTGCCGAAGCCAAGCGCGGCGGTGCGATCTTGGTTGTCGGGCTGCGGCAGCGCTTGATCAGGTTCGAGCAACGCAAAGGTCGCCGGAAATTCGCGGGCGCCGAGGCAGGGCTGATGAAACGACTGTCCCTTGCGGGCGCGGCGGTTGAACGTGTCGAGGTGTTTGGCCTCGTTGTCGTCCGGTCCCGCCTTGGCGGTCATTTCGAAATGCGCACAGATCACATAGTCGACGTCCGACAGCAGCGTCGCGGCGCGTTGCTGCCGATTGTCCTCGACGATCAGCGCAAGGTCGCCGATGTCGCCGCTCTTCATCGCCTTGCGGATCGACGCCACCGGCGCTTTGGCGCCGACCTCGTTGCGGCGGATCGACTGGAAGCGGATCGGCTTGAGGACGTGGATCTCGTCGATCACCCAGCGGATCGCCGGCTTCCAGTGGATCGCTTCGAGAATGCCGCGGGCGGCGGACGGCGTCATCACATCATAGGAGACGCGCTCGACCTTCATCTCAGGCCGTGTGAACAACGCCCAGCGCCCCTTAACGCGAAGGCGAATCCCATACGCCATACTTCACCCCGAACCACAACCCAGCATTGTGATAGTGCACGAAAACCAGTCGAACGCAATTCGTCGCCGGCGGTATTTGCAGCGACGTAGCTTCGGCTGTTCGCTAGACGATGGCCCAGGTAAATTCGTCGGCGTCTTCCCAGCGCAGGCCGATTTCGGCGGAGTATAGGGAAGCCGTCTCCAGCACCGCGAACTGTTCGCCGAACCGTTCGGCCGTGAAATAACGGACGTGGCCATTGGCGATCATCCGCTCGCGCTCCCGCGGCGGTACCTGCACCAGGTAGTGCCTCAGCCGCCGCGCAGCGACGACGGGCGGCAGCCCGCCGCGGAGCGCCGCCAGCGTGTCGAGCGCTTCGGCATCTGTCGGCACGATCACTGGCGCCATCCCGCTCTCGATCAGGCGGAAGGCCTCGCCGACAGTGCGGTAAGCGAAATGCGGCTGCCCGGCGCTGACGGTGAACTGATCCATGGTCTTCGCCGGGACCTTTCGGCCGTCCGCGTCTGGGATATGGATGCGGTCGAGGCCGTCCTGCAGTCGCCAATAGACTTCGTTGAAGTACGCCTCCATCGCCTCCGGCGAAAACAGATCGCCTTCGTGGTTCTCGAGAATGCGGTAAGTATCACCGACCAGGCCGTGGATTTCCGGCGGCGGTTCGGCGGCGGCGGGCTTGAAGATGGTGACGATACTGACGTCGGCCGGCGCACGACCCTCGCGATTGCAGCGACCCGCCGCCTGGGCGAGCTGATCGAGCCCGGCCTCCGCGCGCCACACCCGTGGAAAGTCGAGATCGACGCCGGCTTCGACCAGCGAGGTCGCGATCACGACGCACGGCGCATCGTTCGCCAGCCGCTGCCGAATCTCCGCCAGGATCGCGCGGCGATCGGCCGGGATCTGCCTGGTGGTGAGATGCAGCAATCCTTCGACGGCGCGGCGTTTGCCAGCTTCGTAGAGCGCGCGCGCATGTCTGCGGCTGTTGACGATCACCAGCGCCTGTGCCGAACCCGATTGTGCGATATCGTCGAGCAACTGGTCGTCGCTCCACTCGCCCGCGAGCCGTTGCGTCGTGCGGCGGAGCGCTGTGTGGAGCTGCTCCGGGTTCGGTGCCAGTTCGCTGTCTGGAGAGAGCTGCAGGCCGCCCGTGAACCGGTCGGCTCCGAGCGCCGGCTGGGTCGCGGTGCATAGCACCACGGTGCAGCCGTAGTTGCGCGCCAGTTCGTCGAGCGCGGCGATGCAGGGAAGCAGAACGTTCCTGGGGATCGTCTGCGCCTCGTCCAGAACGATCACGGCGTTGGCGAGATTGTGCAGCTTGCGGCAGCGCGAGGTGCGGTTCGCGAACAGGCTCTCGAACAACTGGACATTGGTGGTGACGATGACCGGCGCCGCCCAGTTCTCGGCAGCGAGCCGCAGCTTGCCGTCGCGTGCGCCGTCGTCGATGCCGCGGGCTTCTCCATTGTCGGGCTTGATGTCGAGCGCATCGAGTTCGATCGCCGAATGATGTTCGAGCAGGGTCTCGTCGCCGATGGCGTCACGGAAAACGTCTGCGGTCTGCTCGATAATGGCCGTGAACGGGATCGCATAGATGATCCGGTCCATCTGGTGCCGTTTGGCATGATTCAGAGCAAAGGCGAGCGAAGCGAGCGTCTTGCCGCCGCCGGTCGGGACATTCAACGTGAAGACGCCGCGCGGCAGCTCTGCCTTGCTGCGGACGTGCGCGAGGATGTCGCGCCGTAGTGTGTTGAGTTGGCCGTGTCGCGCGCGCTGCTGCTTGTCGGCCATGTAGCCGTCGAACCGGGCGATCAGCCCATCGACGATCTGCGGCAGCCTCGGCCAGTCGCGATCGACCGGGCGCCCTTCGACCGCGGCGTAGAACGCTTCTGTACACAGGAAGTCGGCGTCGACCAGGCACGAGAAAAGCATCCGGCCCAGGAAGGCGAACTGAAAAGCCTGACGCGGAGGCCCCGGCTGCTGCGCGCCCTTGTAGAGTTCGAATGGTGCCGGCATCAGGGGGGAGGCCTCGCACGCCACCTCGCTTCGCCAGATCGGATCCAGTGGCTCGACGGATTTTTTCAGCCGGTCGTCGAGGCTGCCCGCGCCGAGTGGATCGGGCAGGCCGCCGTGATGCCCAGCGATCCCGCAAGCGAGCAGTCTGGCGATCAGGCCATTTATCCCGGTGCCGAGTTTGACGACCTCCTGCGCGCCGGCAGTCGCATGATCGACGCCGCGAGGCCGCTGTCCCCGCAGATAGTGCTGAAACGCGGCCGAGTACTTGCCGAGATCGTGAAGACGACCGGCGATCTCGGCGGCGTTGCCGCCGCCGAATTTGGCGCCGAACTGCCTTGCAAGCTTCGCGACCTCGTGCAGATGTCGAGGCAGCGGCTCCCAGTCATCTTCCGAAGTCGGTGTCGAATGGGCGAAATGCATGGTCGGCAATGATCGTTCTGGAAAGAAATCTGACGGCGTAATCGAGAGACGAAAGCCCAATTCAGCGTCTTTGTCGACCTGAGTTCGGTACCGTCCGGCGCCGGGTGCGTAACCCGCCGTTGTCTGCGGCGGGAGCGGTGATCCGCATCGCTGCGCCGGACTGTGGTCGGTCGATCACCTCCGCCACGGATGGCGCAGCCGCTCACCTTGCTCGTCTGCCGCGGACACGTCTTCGCGGATGCCTCGACCGGCCGCGTACTTGAGAGGCTGGTGAAGGTCGTGATCGAGATGCCAATTTCAGGATGAAACCCGTTCTCACCGGTTCCGCCCGTCAACAGATTTTGCAAAATACAATCAACGGTTTATGGCGGAAGGGGTGGGATTCGAACCCACGGTACCCTTGCGGGCACGCCGGTTTTCAAGACCGGTGCCTTAAACCGCTCGGCCACCCTTCCAGGCTTGGCGCCGTGGGTCACAGCGGCGGAGCCTGACCGTCGCTGCGGTTGTCACAGCATCCGCGTCGCCAGTTGTTTAGGGGGGATTGCTGGGGCGGGTCAATGTCCAGGCAGACGAATCGGGCCCCTTCACGCGGGCGGAACGTCGCGTCGTCGGTTTCGGCGGACCGCAATTGGCGTGTGCCGAGGTGCCAGAAGGTGCGTTCCGCGAGCGGGTGAGTACCGGTCCTGAGCAGTAATGCTCAAATTTGAGCATTACTCTGGCCGGCGAAGTGGCCCGCCGTCCGCTGCGCCAGAAATCCGCGGGAAGTGAGTTCGTTGGAATGCGCCAGCCCGAGTTTGACGTTCGTTTGAACGCCGACCCGATCGACTATCCGCTCAATCGTGCCCCCGTCGTTCACACACGCGATCCTGAGGCGATGCGCGAGGCGATGTTGTCGGTGTATGGTGCCAGCGACTTTACGGCGGAGGCGGACGGGTTCGAAGGCTTCGGCAGTTATGTCGCGTTCGACGGTGCCGGGCTCGGATTCTGCGCCTATGCGGCGCCGGCCGTCGCAGAGTTCGGCGAGACCGATTTCGCCCGCGTTCAGATTGCGCTGCGTGGCAGCAGCCGGACCTCGACCGGCTCCTCCTGCGTCGAGGTCGATCCGCAGCATTGGTGCGTCTCGTCGGCGGGCACGCCGGCGCGGCTCGAATTCGGCGCCGACTATCAGCAGTTGATCCTGCGCATCACCACCGCAACTCTCACAGCCACGCTGGAGGCGCTGCTCGGCGTCACGCCGCGCGGCAAGCTGACTTTCGCGCCCGGCGTGAATGTCGAGCATCGCGGCGCGCCGGCGTTGCGCGATCTGGCGATCTGCGTGGCGCGCCACGTCGATCCGGCCGCGCCGGCGCTGCCGCCGTTCATGCTGCGCGAGATGCAGCAGGCGCTGGCGGTGTCCTTTCTCAGCGTGACGCGGCACAATTTCAGTGCCCAGCTCGACAGCGACGCTCGGGATACCGCCCCGGACTATGTCCGGGTTGCGGAGGAGTTTATCGAGGCGTCATGGAACAGGGCGATCACCATCGTCGATCTTGCTGCCGTGACCAATGTCGGGGTGCGCAGCCTGTTCAAGGCGTTTCAGAAGCATCGCGGCTACTCACCGATGGCGTTCGCCAAGGCTGTGCGGCTGAACAAGGCGCGCGAGCTGCTGCTGTCCGGGGATCCGTCGCGCTCGGTGACGGCGGTGGCGTTCGCCTGTGGCTTCACCAATCTCGGTCATTTCGCCAACGATTATCGCCGCCGCCATGGCGAATTGCCCTCCGAGACGCTGGCGCGGCGGCGCTGACCGACGGCACGGTGATTGGCGGCCACCGCTCCTGGGGCTGCTCCGTCGAGTTGCGCATAGGCAGACGGCGTCGTCTTGGCTAACGATCTCGGGGTGAGGATACCATTCGGGGCGCGCCGCGGGCGGGCATGGGACAGCGGCAGAGTCGGCCAAGGTGAGCGACGACGGCAGCATCGGGCATTCCAGCAACCTCGTCGGCGTGCCGATGCGGTTTCTCACCGGCGTCGGCTTCAACGACGCTCCGGTTCCGCTGCATATCGCCGGCGTGCGCGAGATGAATCCCAGCCTGTTCGAGATGCTCGGTGAGGCGCGCGACCTCGCCGAGGCCGGCGAGGCGTTCGCCTGCTATATGACGGCGCTGTTCGGGATCGATGCCGAACAGCGTGTCCGCGGCCGCGATGGCCGCCGCCGCTTCCGCTCGTCCTATCTCGATCTGATCAAGGGCTGGGGCTTCGACAGCAACGGCGCCGAAGGCGCGGTGCTGAAGGGATGGGTGGAAAGCCGGTTCGGGCTGTTTCCGACCTTTCACAAGGAGCCGATCCGGCGGATCGCCAGTCCGGTGTGGACCGTCTATGTCGAGCAGAAGATGTCGAGCCGTTTCCACAACAACGCGATCTTCGTCCAGCTCGATCTCTTGTACGAGTTCTGTCAGTGGGCGCTGACCCATTTTGCGGCCACCGGCAGCACCCATGTGACGCTGTATCGCGGCGTCAACGGTTTCGACGAGCATCAGGTCGTCGAGCGGCTCGACAAGCGCCATTCCATCATCCGTCTCAACAACCTGACGTCGTTCACCTCCGATCGCGGCATCGCCGACTGCTTCGGCGACACAATTCTGACGGTCCGGGTGCCGGTGCCGAAGATTCTGTTCTTCAACCGGCTGCTCCGGGCGCACCCGCTCAAGGGCGAAGGCGAATATCTGGTGATCGGCGGCGACTATCGCGTCACCGCGAGCTACTTCTGAAAGGGCGTCATGACCTCGCAAAGTCTGCAGGACCGCGCGCTTGCCGCCTATCTGGGCTTTGCGGTCGGCGACGCACTCGGCGCCACGGTCGAGTTCATGACCAAGTCGGAGATTGCGGCGCGCTACGGCGTCCACAAGGACATCACCGGCGGCGGCTGGCTGCGGCTGAGGCCAGGTCAGGTGACCGACGACACCGAGATGGCGCTGGCGCTCGGCCGCTCGCTAATCCGCTGCGGCAGGCTCGAGCTCCCCGATCTCTGTGACGAGTTCGCCGCCTGGCTGAAGACCGGCCCGGTCGACGTCGGCAGCACCTGTCGCCGCGGCATCCGCAGGTACATCACCACGGGCGAGCTGCAGGGGGCGTATTTCGAAGGCGACGCCGGCAACGGCGCGGCGATGCGGATCCTGCCGCTGGCGCTGGCAACCTACGGTCGCGCGGAGCAGGCGGCGGCGTGGACCATCGCGCAGGCGCACGTCACTCATCATCACCCGTTGTCGGATGCCGCGGCGCTCGCACTGGTGAAGATGCTGCAAGCGCTGCTGGCCGGTGAGGGACAAAGCGCCGCCCGCGCCATCGCCGACGATCTGGTGCAGGCCCACCGCATTTTCGGCTTCACGCCGTATCGCGGTCCGGCCACGGCTTACGTGGTCGACACTCTGCGGACCGTGCTGCACTATTATTTCTCGACCGACAGCTTCGTCGATTGCGTGATCTCCACGGTCAATCAGGGCGACGATGCCGACACCACCGGCGCGCTCGCCGGAATGTTGGCCGGCGCCACCTACGGGCTCGCCGCAATCCCGAAGCGCTGGCTCGATCGGCTCGACCGCGAGGTGGTCACAGCGATCCGCGGTCAGGTGCCGAAGCTGCTGGAGTTGGCGGCGTCGGCGCCTCGTTAGAGCGGTTCATCGTTTGATTGAAACGGTCCGACCTTTCCGAAGGCACTGAGTCCTCATCCTGAGCCCGGCGAAGCCGGGCGTCTCGAAGGATGGGGCAACGCATTCCCTGCGTCACATGGTTCGAGACGGCGCTACGCGCCTCCTCACCATGAGGTTGTGCGTGTGGCACGCGGTGCGGATCAGCTCTGATTCTACAAAAAGCAGAACTGCTCTAGGCACATCGTCCACAGGTCGTTCGCAAATGGGAAAGGCCCCGCATACGGCGGAGCCTCTCTCACCAACACATCGATCTGGACTACCGACGCCCTGAGATCGTCCGGTTTGCAGGATCGATCACGGTCAGCGCTGTTCGATCTCAAGCAGTGCGACGAACTGGCGGATGAAATCGTGGATGCCCCAGTACAGAGCGCCGTGCGTGTCGATGTCGTCGGTGCGATAAGTCTCTGCGAATGATGCCATGACTGCCACCCTTGTTCTTGTTGTGCCGCGACGCTGCCGGCGTCGGTGCGGGGCAGATTCGGACGGCACCACTTAACAACTGGTTGGAAGTGCAGGCGCTCGTACTTTGGAACGTTAGCGGACCTTGAACAAAGCTCGTCGACCGGACCGAAACAACTACACCGATACCAAGCAGAGCTGCAGGTCAGAACCCTTGCCGGCAATGATTACCTGTGATGGAGATCGCCAGTGGTGGGTGCAAATGTCTCGTTTGGAGCACGCTCAATCATCGACACGCGTCAGAATAGCCTTCAGCGGAAGACCCGGCGTTTCGTGGGCGTAGCCTTCGATCGTGACGTAGCCGTCCTTGGCGACGCCATCGAAGATGATTTCGAACGGCTCGATTCCGAACACCGACAGCCGCGAATGATCCGACGAGTAGCGCACCCCGCGCAGGCGGCCGGCGACGGTCAGTCCGGTCTGCGAATACGCGCCGGAGTACAGGAACGTGGAGTCGCCGCCCTGGATCTTGCCGTCGCGCAGAAAGATCACGCCATGCGACTTCTTCCGCGCCGTTTCGAACTCGGCCTTGTAGAACCCTCGAAGATGATCGGTCATATCCGCCCCCGCGTTCGCCGGGGCTTCTCTACCACTCCAGGTTTAGCAAGAGAAGGGATGGGTGTATCTTGGGTTGAAAAATGCTGCGGGGGCTCAGGGGAGGCGCGGCGGCGAGAGCATTCTGATCGCACGCGAAGTCGCTGGCGAGCGGCCGATCGCGGTGCATCAAATTACTGCACAAAGGCGGTAAAAGCGGCAGGTTTCGCATCAACAATGCGCTTGACTTGAACTACGAACTCGACGACCGTAATCACCAAGCGTTGGGCAACTAAGCCCTGAGACGCAAAGAGTTTTGAACCATTTCCGACACCGCGCCGATCGATGCGCGTTTGGTTGGTGGCGAAAGCGCCCTCGGCTCGACAGCCGATGGGCGCTTTTTGTTTTTGGACACGAGCATGACGAAGCGGCTGCGCATCGGTGTGATGTTCTCGACGACCGGCTCCTACGGGGCGGTCGGGCGCACCATGCTGAACGGCGCGTTGCTCGGGCTCAGCGAGGTCGCCGCCGGCGGCAACGGGCCGGAGATCGAGCCGGTCATCGTCAATCCAGGCGGTGACCTGTCGCGTTATCGCGCTCTGGCCCACGACCTGCTGGCCTCCGGCGTCCGGCAGGTGATCGGCTGCTACACCTCGTCGAGCCGCAAAGAGGTGATCCCGTGCTTCGAGAAGCACGATGGCCTGTTGTGGTATCCGTCGCATTATGAGGGCTTCGAGAGCTCCGACAACGTCGTCTACACCGGCGCCTCGCCGAACCAGCACGTGTTGCCGCTGGTCGATTATCTCTCCGCCAAGCACGGCAAGCGCGCGTTCTGCATCGGCTCGAATTACATCTGGGCGTGGGAGAACAATCGGATCTTCCGCGAAGCCCTGATCGCCCGTGGCGGCACCGTGCTCGCAGAGCGTTATCTCGCTGTCGGCGACACCGATGTCGATCGCGTCATCGCGGCGATCCTGGAGCAGCGTCCGGATTTCGTCTTCAACAATCTGATCGGCACCAGCGCCTACGCGTTCTTCCGCGCGTTTCGTGCCGCCTGCCGGGCGCGCGGCATCGACCAGGCCGCCGAAATCCCGGTGGCGAGCTGCACGCTGGCCGAGCCGGAGCTGGCCGAAATCGGCGCCGAAGCCGTCGACGGACATCTGTCGTCGAGCGTGTATTTCGCTTCGCTGGCCGGGGCGGCAAATGACGCTTTCACCCATGCCTACGCGACGAAATTTCCGGATGCGCCGCCGACCTCGGCGGATGCCGAGGCCTGCTATATCGCGGTCAAGCTGCTCGCCGCTGCTCTGCAACAGGCCGGAACCGACGAGGCCGCCGCAGTACGCGCGGCCGTCGCCGACCAGCGCCTGATCGCTCCGCAAGGCGAGGTGCGGATCGATCCGCAGACCTATCACGCCTGGCTGACACCGCGGATCGGCCGGTCGACCGCGTCCGGCCAGTTCGAAGTGCTGCTCGAAGCTCCCGAACCGATCGCACCCGATCCATATCTGGTGCAAACCTCGCCGCGGTTCGCCGCCGCCATGCGTTCCCCATTGTTGAGGCTGGTGAAGTCATGACCTTTCGACCGGTTCAGAACTTCAAGGGCGGCCGTGCGCTCGTGGTGATGGAACGCACGGGCAGGGAAGGCGCGCTGGAGCCGACGCTGGCCAAGCTCGGCGTCAGTTGCGAGGCCGCGCCGATCATCGACGGACGGGCTCAGATCGACCTCGCTTCGCTGGTGCCTGATCGCGACATCCTGTTCGTCGATGGCGATCTCGACGGCGTGCTGGCGATCGACCTCAATCCGCTGTCGCAGTTGCCGCCGGTGCCGGTGATCGGGCTGGTCGGCGTCGAGGCGCCGAGCCGGCTGAAGGCGCTGGTCAATCTCGGCGCCACCGCGTTCCTGCGCAAGCCGGTGCACGGCGGCGCCGTGTACTCGGCGCTGTTCATGGGCATCAACCAGTTTCTCCTGCGCGGCGGGATGCAGGAGCGCCTGCAAACGCTCGAGGAGCGCCGTCGCGGCCGCAGGGCCGTGCTGCGCGCCGTGGTCCAGCGGATGCGGGACAGCGGCCTCGACGAGGACGGCGCTTACGACCAGATCCGCCGGGAGAGCATGCGCGTGAGGCAGAGCCTGGAGAGTTACTGCGAGGATCTGCTGAGCCGACGGGCGAGGCCGCCCGATTCGACTGGCCACACCGGCACTCCGCCGCTGCACCGTGGCGACAAACGAGCGATGTAGGAGACAGCAACATGACCGGAACTGTGTTACGGGGACTGCATGCCGCAGTCCTCACGGGGACGCTTGTCCTCGCGTCAAGCGCGGCGCTGGCCGCGGAGAAGCCGATCAAGCTCGGCGTGCTGGAGGATCAGTCGGGCGATTTCGCGGTGGCGACGATCGGCAAGGTCCACGCCATCCAACTCGCCGCCGAAGAGATCAACAAGGCCGGCGGCATCATGGGGCGGCCGCTCGAACTGGTGGTGTACGACACCCAGTCCGACAACACCCGCTATCAGGAGTTCATGCGCCGGGTGCTGCAACGGGACAAGGCCGACGCGGTATTCGCCGGCTTCTCCTCGGCCTCACGCGAGGCGTATCGGCCGATCGTCGATCAGCTCAACGGCTTCGCGTTCTACAACAATCAGTACGAAGGCGGCGTCTGCGACGGCCACATGATCGTCACCGGCGCGGTGCCCGAGCAGCAGTTCTCCACGCTGATCCCGTGGATGATGGAGAAATACGGCAAGAAGGTCTACACGCTGGCCGCCGACTACAATTTCGGCCAGATCTCGGCCGAGTGGGTGCGCAACATCGTCAAGCAGCACGGCGGCGAGATGGCCGGCGAGGAGTTCATCCCGCTCGGCGTGTCGCAGTTCTCGCAGAGCATCCAGAACATCCAGAAGGCCAAGCCGGACTTCATCGTGACGCTGCTGGTCGGCACTGCGCAGGCTTCGTACTACGAACAGGCCGCCTCCGCCAACGTCAATCTGCCGATGGCTTCCTCAGTCAACGTCGGCCAGGGCTACGAGCACAAGCGCTTCAAGCCGCCGAGCCTGAAGGACATGTACGTCACCACCAACTACATCGAGGAAATCGACTCGCCGCAGAGCAAGGCGTTCCTGGCCAAGTTCAAGGCCAAATTCCCGAACGAGCCCTATGTCAATCAGGAGGCCGAGAACTCCTATCTGGCCGTGTATCTCTACAAGCAGATGGTGGAGCGGGCGAAGTCGACCAATCGCGACGACATCCGCAAGGTGATCGCGCAGGGCGACGTCTGCATGGACGCACCGGAAGGCAAGGTCTGCATCGATCCGAAGAGCCAGCATATGTCGCACACCATCTACCTGGCGCACGTCAATGCCGACCACTCGATCGACTTCCCGAAGGTCTGGCCGGATATCAAGCCGTATTGGCTGGGTGAGGCCGGCTGCGACCTGACCAAGAAGGATCCGATGGCGCAATACACGCCGTCGAACCCGCCGCCCAAGTAAGTGCGGCGGACCGCTCCGGCGCACCCTGACGCGCCGGAGCGGCTGCTTCTCCGCTCAATGGACATTCGTCGGGCCGCCGGAGCCGCGGCCCTCCACGCCACCTTGTTGGACGTCAGATGGACATCGCCACCTTCGCCTTCGCGGCGCTGTATCAATTCGCCGACGCCTTCGCCTTCCTGGTGCTGTCGGCCTGCGGGCTCGCCGTCATCTTCGGCATGATGGGCGTCATCAATCTCGCCCACGGCGAGTTCATCATGTGCGGCGCCTATGTCACCGCCAGCGCCGTGCACGCCGGGCTGCCGCTGCCGCTCGCCATCCTGACCGGAGCGCTGGTCTCCGCGGTGGTCGGCATGCTGGTCGAGTTCGTGGTGGTGCGGCATCTCTATGAGCGCCCGCTCGACACCATCGTCGCCACCTGGGGGCTCAGCCTGATCGCAACGCAAGGGACGCTGATCGTGATCGGCTCGACCATGGCCGGTGTCGGCACGCCGTTCGGCAGCTTTCAGGTCGGCGCCTATTCGTATTCGATCTATCGGATCGTGCTGTTCCTGGCCGCGCTCGGCGTGCTCGGGGCGCTGTATGCGGTGTTCAATTGGACCTCGTTCGGCGTGAAAGCCCGCGCCACCATCCAGGTGCCGCATATGGCGGATGCGCTCGGCGTCGACACCCGCTGGATCTACAGCCTGACCTTCGCCTGCGGCGCCGGACTCGCCGGGCTTGCCGGCGGGCTGTACGCGCCGACCATGACGCTGGTGCCGACGATGGGCGCGACCTTCCTGATGGAGGCGTTCGTCACCGTGGTGATCGGCGGCGCCGACGTCTTCCTCGGCACTGCGCCGGCCGCGGCAGTCCTGGCAGTGGTGAAGTCGGCGATGACCTCCTGGCAGGGCCAGTTGTTCGGCCAGATCGGCCTGTTGGTCGCGGTGATCATCGTGGTCCGGGTGCTGCCGAAAGGCATCTCCGGCTTCCTGCTGCGCGAACGGACCTGAGGGAGGCGAGGGTGAGCGGTTTGATCTCTCTGTTTCGCCGGCTCGAAGGCCCGCAGACCAAGGGCCGCGGCAAGCTATTCTGGTCGGTGTTCGTGCTCGCGCTGATCGGCGCGATCGCGTATCCGATGTTCAGCGACGGCTACACCGTCGGCAACACTGCGTACTTTTTCGTCTGGGTGTTCATCGCGCTCAGCCTGTGCCTGATCTGGGGCTATGGCGGCGCGCTGTCGTTCGGCCAGACCGCGTTCTTCGGTATCGCCGGCTACAGCTACGGCATCCTGACGCTGAATTTCGGCGCGGCGTACGGCTTCACGCTCGTCGCCGTGCTGGCGGCGGTCCTGATCGCCGCGGTGGTGGCGCTGCTGCTCGGCTACTTCATGTTCTTCGGCCGGATCGAAGGCGTGTTTCTCGGCATCGTCACGCTGGCCGTGACCCTGATGCTGGAGCGCTTCATGGCCCAGACCGCCGGCCCGGAATGGCGGATCGGCGCGGCGCGGCTCAACGGCTTCAACGGCATGAGCGGAATGCCGCCGATCACCATCCCCTGGTTCGACGGGCCGATCGTGCTGTTCGCCGATGTCGGGCTGTATTACCTGATCCTGGCGCTGGTGGTGGTGGTCTATCTCGGCCTGCGCATCCTGGTGAACTCCTCGTTCGGCAACGTCATCGTGGCGATCCGTGAGAATCCGGAGCGCGCCGAAATGCTCGGTTACGACATCCGCAAATATCAGCTCATCAATTTCGTTATCGGCGCCGGGCTCGCCGGCCTGTCGGGCGTGCTCTACACCGCCTGGGGCCAGTACATCACCCCGTCGAGCATGGGCATGACGTCGGCGGCGCTGCCGCTGATCTGGGTCGCGGTCGGCGGCCGCAGTGACCTGACCTCGACGCTGGTCGGCACGCTGGTGGTGCTGGCCGGCTTCCAGGCGCTGACGATCTACGGCAGCCAATATGCGCTGGTGGTGATGGGGCTTCTGCTGGTGCTCACCGTGCTGATCGCGCCGAACGGCCTGGTGCTCGGCGCAATGAACGTGATCGGCCGGCTCGTCGCCCGCGCCCAGGGAGGACGGAACTGATGGCGCTCCTGCAACTCCGCGGCCTGAACAAGCATTTCGGCGGGCTGCACGTCACCAACCAGGTCAACCTGTCGTTCGAGACCGGCGAGATCCACTGCCTGATCGGCCCCAACGGCGCCGGCAAGAGCACGCTGTTCCGGCTGATCCTCGGCGAATACGCGCCGGGCTCCGGCGAGATCTTCTTCGCCGGCGAGGACATCACCGCGCTCAAATCGTTCGCGCGGATCGCGCGCGGTCTGTCTGTGAAGTTTCAGGTGCCCGGCGTGTTCAAAGGGCTGTCGGTGCGCCAGAACCTCGAAATCGCGCTGCAACGGACGCGGCACGGCGCCGAACTCGACCGCGAGATCGACCGGCTGCTGGCCTTCCTCGGCCTCGAGGCCGAGCAGAACCAGACTGCCGGCAATCTCAGCCACGGCCAGAAGCAGTGGTTGGAGATCGGCATGGCGACCAGCCTGAAGCCGCGGATGCTGCTGCTCGACGAACCGACCGCCGGGATGTCGCCGGAAGAGACGTTCCAGACCGGCGAGATGGTCAAGCGGCTGAATGCCGAAGGCATGACGGTGCTGGCGATCGAGCACGACATGGCGTTCGTCCGCCAGGTCGCGCAGCGCGTCACCGTGCTGCATCTCGGTCAGGTGTTCGCGCAAGGCTCGATCGACGACATCGTCGCCGACGAGCGGGTCGCGGCGATCTATCTCGGGCAGGCTCATCACCATGCGTAAGGAAGTCATCCTCAACACCGTGGGGCTGCGTGCCGGCTATGGCGGAAAGCCAGTCTTGCAGGGTCTC
Organism: Rhodopseudomonas palustris; assembly: GCF_007005445.1. NCBI lineage: Bacteria > Pseudomonadati > Pseudomonadota > Alphaproteobacteria > Hyphomicrobiales > Nitrobacteraceae > Rhodopseudomonas > Rhodopseudomonas palustris. Next base: position 1,689,407 of record NZ_CP041387.1, read on the forward strand.
GAGATCGAAGTCCGCGAGGGCGAGATCATCGCGGTGATCGGCCGCAACGGCGTCGGCAAGTCGACGCTGATGAAGAGCTTGATCGGCCTGATCCCGGCGATGGACGGCTCGATCGTGTTCCGCGGCGACGCCATCGAGCATCTGCCGGCGTTCAAGCGGGCGCGGCTCGGCATTGGCTATGTGCCGCAGGGCCGCGACGTGTTTCCGCGCCTCAGCGTCGCCGAGAACATCGCGGTCGGCGCCTCGATCAAGGGCCGGCTCACCGAGCAGCAGCGCCGCGAGGTGGTCGAGACGTTTCCGATCCTCGGCGAGCGCTGGAGCCAGCGCGCCGGCACGATGTCCGGCGGCCAGCAGCAGCAGCTCGCGATCGGGCGCGTGCTGGTGGCGGATCCCGAACTGATCCTGCTCGACGAGCCGTCGGAAGGCATCCAGCCCAACATCGTCCAGGACATCGCCCGCGACATGGTCGCGCTCAACGCCAGGACCGGCGTCACCATCATCCTGGTCGAGCAGAACCTCGACATGATCCGGGCGATGGCGCAGCGCTGCTACGTCATGGACAAGGGCCGGATCGTCGCCGACCTCGACCGCGCCGCGCTCGACGACGAGGCCGAAATGCGCCGCCACCTCGCGGTGTAACTGAATTCAACAAAGGAGACCAACATGGCCTGGCAGACTGAATCGATCATGGCGCGCAAGGGCGTCGCCAAGGGCGTGCGCGGCAAGAGCCACACCATTACCGAGGCGGAGCAGGGCAAGTATCACTACGTCTACGGGCCGTATTTCGACAAGGTCCTGACTGTCGACCCCGGTGCGGTGGTGGCGGCCGAAACCCACGACGCGTTCGAGGGCGCGATCAAGTCTGAGACCGACATCCCGTCTAAGATCCTCAACTTCCCGTTCCTCAATCCGCAGAACGGCCCGATCTGGGTCAATGGCGCCGAGAAGGGCGACACGCTCGCCGTGTACATCGAGAGCATCGTTCCGCGCGGGCCGCAGCCGCGGGGCACCACGGTGGTGATGCCGGAGTTCGGCGGCCTGGTCGGCACCGGCAACACCGCGCTGCTCAACCCGCCGCTGCCGGAGCGGGTCAAGAAGCTCGAAATCACCGCCGAGCACGGCACCAAATGGAACGACAAGATCACGCTGCCGTATGAGCCGTTCATCGGCACCATCGGCACCTCGCCGGAGATCGAGGCGATCTCGTCGCTGGTCCCGGATTACTACGGCGGCAACATGGATCTGCCGGATGTCGGCGTCGGCGCCATCATCTATCTGCCGGTGAACACCGCGGGCGCGCTGCTCTATCTCGGCGATTGCCACGCCGCCCAGGGCGACGGCGAGCTCTGCGGCGTCGCGATCGAGCATCCGACCGTGACCACGGTGCAGATCGATCTGATCAAGGGCTGGCCGATCCATTGGCCGCGGCTGGAGACCAAGGATTTCATCATGACGATCGGCTCGGCGCGGCCGATGGAGGATGCCGCCCGCATCGCCTATCGCGAGCTGTGCCGCTGGATGGCGGCGGATTACGGCTTCGACGAGATCGACGCCTACATGCTGCTGACCCAGGCCGGTCGCGTCCGGCTCGGCAACATGGTCGATCCGAAATACACGCTCGGCGCGTCGATCAAGAAGTCGTTCCTGGTGTAAGGGGGGGCGACGGCGATGTCGCAACTGCTGAAGGTCGCTACCGTCCAGTTCGAGCCGACCATGGCCGAGAAGGAGCGCAACATCGCGCGCCTGCTCGAGCTGTGCGAGGAGGCGGCGGTAGGGGGCGCCAAACTGATCGTCACCCCGGAGATGGGGACCACCGGCTATTGCTGGTACGATCGCGCCGAAGTGGCGCCGTTCGTCGAGCCGATCCCGGGGCCGACCACGGCACGGTTCGCCGCACTGGCGCGCAAGCACGATTGCTACATCGTCGTCGGCCTTCCGGAGGTCGATGGGGACGGCATCTATTACAATTCCGCCGTCCTGATCGGCCCGGACGGATTGATCGGGCGTCACCGCAAGACGCATCCCTATATCTCCGAGCCGAAATGGTCGGCGGCGGGCGATCTGCACAATCAGGTGTTCGACACCCCGATCGGGCGGATCGCGCTGTTGATCTGCATGGATATCCATTTCGTCGAGACCGCGCGGCTGATGGCGCTGGGTGGCGCCGACATCATCTGCCACATCTCCAACTGGCTGGCCGAGCGCACGCCTGCGCCGTATTGGATCAGCCGGGCGTTCGAAAATTCCTGCTACGTGATCGAGAGCAATCGCTGGGGGCTGGAGCGCACCGTGCAGTTCTCCGGCGGAAGCTGCGTGATCGCGCCGGACGGCAGCATCGCCGCGGTGATCGACGGCGGCGACGGCGTGGCGTTCGCCGAGATCGATCTTGAAACCGCGCGGGCGCGGCGGATCGGCGGCGAGGCGGTGTTCCGGCAGCGGCGGCCCGAGCTGTATCCGGAACTGCTGACCGGCACCTTCAGTTGGAATCCGTACGACTTCTTTGGCCTGTACGGCCACGAGGCGTGGCCGAGGGGCAAGCGCTCCAAGCTCAGCGCCGCGCAGTTCGCCCCGAGCGGCGACATCAGCGCCAATCTCGATCGGATCGAGGCGCTGGCCCGGCAGGCGAAGGCGGCCGGCGCCGAGATGGTGGTGTTTCCCGAGCTGAGCGTCACCGGGATCGACGATCCGGCGCGCACAGCCGTCGCTGTGCCGAGCCCGGCGACTGACCGGCTCGCTGCGCTGGCGGGCGAGCTGTCGCTGCATCTTGTCTGCGGCCTCGCCGAGCGCGACGGCGACGTGCTGTACAACAGCGCGGCGCTGATCGCCCCTGACGGTCGTATCACCATCTATCGCAAGACGCATCTGACCGAGGACGAGCGGAGCTGGGCTGCGGCTGGTGACAGCTTCGTCGTGACCGATACGCCGCTCGGCCGCGTCGGCCTGCTGATCGGGCACGACGCGATGTTTCCAGAGGCCGGCCGCGTGCTGGCGCTGCGCGGCTGCGACATCATCGTATGCCCGGCGGCGATCGCGACCCGTTTCAGCACGCCGCACGCCGGGACGAGCGTCTCGCAGCCGGCACCGATCCCGACCGGGGCCGATCCGCATCATTGGCATCACTTCCGCGTCCGCGCCGGCGAGAACAACGTGTTCTTCGCCTTCGCCAACGTGGCCGATGCGGCGCGCGGCTATCTTGGGCTGAGCGGCGTGTTCGGACCGGATACGTTCGAATTTCCGCGCCGCGAGGCACTGATCGAAGGCGGGGAGGGCGTCGCCACCGCAACGATCGACACCTCCAATCTCGACAGCGTGTATCCGACCAACGTGGTGAGGCGGAAGGATCTGGTGGCGATGCGGATGCCGCACAGCTACCGGCCGCTGGTACAGGCCGTTGCCGGCAACTACTAACCGAGGGGAGCGAGCATGGATCTGGGATTGAAGGGCGCCAAGGTACTGGTCACCGGCGGCACCAAAGGCATCGGGCGGGCGATCGCCGAAACCTTCGCGGCGGAAGGCGCGCATGTCGGCCTGTGCGCGCGCAATGCGGCAGAGGTCGACAGCGCGGTAGCGGCGCTGCAGGCGACCGGCGCGTCCGCCTTCGGCGGCGCGGTGGATGTGTCCGATGGGCCGGGGTTGAAGGCATGGGTCGCCGACATGGCGGCCAAGCTCGGCGGCATCGATGTGGTGGTCGCCAATGTCAGCGCGCTGGCGATCGGCTCGGACGAAGAGAGCTGGGCCAAGGGCTTTACCACCGACATGATGGGCACTGTGCGGCTGGTCGATGCAGCGATGCCGTACCTCGAACAGAGTCAGCAGCCGGCGATCGTCACCGTCTCCAGCGTCTCGGGCCGTGAGATCGACTTCGCGGCGGGGCCCTACGGCACCTTCAAGGCGGCGATCATCCACTACACCCAGGGCCTCGCCTATCAGCTCGCCGGCAAGGGAATCCGCGCCAACACCGTCTCGCCCGGCAATACGTATTTCGAGGGCGGGGTGTGGGAGCAGATCAAGAACGGCAACCCCGATCTCTACAACACCGCGCTGGCTCTCAACCCGACCGGCCGGATGGGCACGCCGCAGGAGATGGCGAATGCCGTGGTGTTTCTTGCCAGCCGCGCCGCCAGCTTCATCACCGGCACCAATGTAGTGGTCGATGGCGCGCTCACCCGTGGCGTGCAATTCTGAAGTGCTGCACGTCAAGATAGGCCGGCTTCATTCTGTAGGATGGAATGATGGTATCACCAATTACCTTTGTGGGGTGAGCACGCCCAAATAACCAAGTGCCGCGTGCTGATCAGTTGCGACGCGGCCTTTGGATCAGGCTATACAGCCGCGTTCCGGGTGGTGGGGGCCGCGGTGTCGAGTAGCAGAAGTAACTGCGCGGTCTGTCGATCTGCGACGGAGCTGCTGCGCGCGCGACCGCTTGTCGAGGGCTACGAACTTCGCGACTATCCGTGCCCGCAATGCGGCCGCGTGTTTCAGATCGTCGTCAAGTGCGAGGAAGTTCAGCCGCGGCAACCGCCGCAGCCGGATAAGCCTTGAGCCGGTCGCCGGGGGCGGGCGCGGTGCATTGCACCACGGCCTGATCGACCCGGAGCGTCACCGGATCGCCGACGCTGAGGTCACTCACTCCTGACAGGCGGAGCCGAAGTTTGCGGCCGTCGACCAGCACTGCGCAGGTGCCGCTCGCATTGCGTTCGTCGAGATAGATGCCGGTGACGACAAACGGATCGCTGCGCGCGACGCTGCCGAATGACTCGGCAGGCGTGCCGTCGAACACCACGCGGCCGTGCTCCATCCGCACCAGGCGGTCGGCGAGGCGGAGGATTTCCGAAGGATCGTGGCTGACCAGCAGCGTCGTGGTGGCGAAGCGGCGATGCAGCCGCAGCAGATCGTCCTGCAGCTTGCGTCGCATCGCCGGATCGAGCGCCGACAGCGGCTCGTCGAGCATCAGCAGAGCCGGCCGCCGCGCCAGCACCCGGATCAGCGCCAGCCGCTGCTTCTGGCCACCGGACAGCCGGTCCGGCATGGCGTCGGCGAGGCCATGAAGCTCGACCAGGTGCAGCAGTTCGTCGACCTCGTCGCGACACCGACGTGATCCGATCGCGTAGTCGACGTTGCCTCGCACCGTCATGTTCGGAAACAGCGCGTAGTCCTGAAACACCAGCCCGATCGAGCGCTTCCGCGTCGGCACGTGCAGCCGTGCTGCGGTGTCGCACCAGTGTGTCGCGCCGATGCGGATGCTGCCCTCCGCCGGCCGTGTCAGTCCTGCGGCGGCGCGGAGCAGGGTGGTCTTGCCGGCGCCTGAGGGACCGGTGATCGCCAGCAGCGAGCCGGGCGCGATCGTCAGATCGACGTCGAGCCAGAATGGCCCGGCGGGCCCGCTCAGCGGTGTCCGGATGCGCAGCGCGATGTCGTCGGTCCGATTCTCCATTGCCAGTCCGCCAGTCGATATCGTTATATAGTGAAATATACAACGATTGGCGTCTCTGCTAGCCAAATGCGGCGAGCGGAGCCAAAGGCGAGGGGATTGAAATGGCGTGGGCGGTGAGATCGGCGGTGATGGGCTTGGCTGTGGTGTCGTTTGCGGCGCCGGCCGCCGCGGACGAGACGACGCTGGCCGCGGGCGCCGGCTATCGGCGGCCGATTGCCGAATTGGCGGCAGCCTACGAGAAACAGTCCGGCGACAAGCTGCTGCAGGTGTATGGCCACATGGGGCAGGTGCTGGCGCAGGCGCGCGAGAGCACCCAGATCGCCCTGGTGTGCGGCGACAAGGCGGTGCTGGAGAAGGCCAAGGATCTCGGGTTTGCGCAGATCGCGCCCCTCGGCCTCGGGCGGCTGGTGATCGCCTATCGCAAGGGGCTGGCGCTCGCGAAGCCTGACGACGTGTCGGCGCCCGAGTTCAAGCGAATCGGCATCCCGGATCAGGCCAGCGCCGTCTATGGCAAGGCCGGCCGGCAGTTTCTCGAACGCAGCGGGCTCGCCGCCACGATCGATGCGCGGCTGGTGCCGGTCGCCACCGTGCCGCAGGTGACCAGTTACGTCGCCAGCGGCGAAGTCGATGCCGGCTTCATCAATGCCACCGAGGCGATCGGCGCGGCCGGCAACATCGGCGGCTATGTCGCGGTCGACGGCAAGCTGTACGATCCGGCCGAGATCGTCTGCGGCGTACGTGCGCCGGCCGCGAAGGTGGCCGAGAGCTTTGTGCAATTCCTCGGTACCGAGCAGGCTCGCGCCATCCTGCAGCGCTACGGGCTGTAGGCCGCGATGTTGGCGGCTGCGATCGAAGCGCTGCGCGATCCGGCGCTGATCGCACCCGCTCTGCTGTCGCTCAAGATCGCCGCAGCGACGCTGGTGCTGCACATCGTGTTCGGCACCTTGCTCGGCTGGGCGCTGGCGCAGCGATCCTGGCCGGGTCGCACCGTGCTCGACGCGGTGGTGACGATCCCGCTGGTGTTTCCGCCGATCGCGCTCGGCTTCTTTCTGTTGCTGTTGCTCGGTCGGCGCAGCCCGGTCGGGCAGTGGCTCGACGCCGGCTTCGGCTTCAGCTTCGTGTTCTCGGTCGAAGGCGTTCTGCTGGCCTCGGTGATCGCCGGCCTGCCGCTGGTTGTGAAGCCGATCGAAGCGGCGATCGCCAGCGTGTCCCGAAGCCTGGGCGAGGCGTCACGGACGCTCGGCCGCAATGAGTTCGAGACCTTCCTGTTCGTGATTCTGCCGAACATCCGCGGCGCGATCGTCGCCGGCCTGGTGCTCGGGACAGCGCGGTCGCTCGGCGAGGTCGGCATCACCTTGATGCTCGGGGGCAACATCGTCGGCAAGACCAACACGATCTCGCTCGAGGTCTACAACGCCGTGTTCAATGGCGAATACGGCCGTGCCGCGGTGCTGTCGGCGCTGCTCGGTGCAGTGTCCCTCGTTGTGTTCGGGGTGCTGCGGCGAGCGTCGCGAGCGATTCCCGCTTAGATCGCGCCGCGATCGCGGCCGTCGCTCGGGGCGAGTTTCGCGCTCAGCTTCTCCAGCGAATCCGCCGATGGTGGCGCCTTCTGAAACTCCCGAATCGCTTCGGCGAGTTCCTGGTCGGTCATCGGCGTTGCCGGCTGTCGCAGGCTGCCGGCCGCAAGACCGTTGGCGATCCAGTCGAGGTGTTCGTCCGGTCCGTCGAAGAACTGGCGGATGCGGGCGAGAAACGCTCTGTAGGGCACGGGGCCTCCGATGGTCGAACCTGCGCCAGATCGCTTCTGTGCGCTTCAGACGTTGCCTCGGTTCCTGAAGAGGAACGAGTCTCGGCACTCTAGGCGCCTCGCATCGAGTGGTTTGTGTCTTTTGATACAGAGGATGACGCAGCGTCCGGGAGGCAGCCAGACCGGATTCGCCGGCCTGGCACGGAGCGGACGAATCGACAGCATGAGGTCGCCGCGCGAAAAGGCATCAGGCCGCCTCTCGGGGCAAAGCCGGCGAGGCGAAATTTCGTGAAATATATCAGGGGCTTGGGGTGGCGGAGACGGAGGGATTCGAACCCTCGATAGGGCTTTACAACCCTATAACGGTTTAGCAAACCGCCGCCTTCAGCCACTCGGCCACGTCTCCGGTGCGCTCGATATGCCCGACAGCGCCGCGGCCCGCAAGCAGGATTGCGCGGATTGCAGCCGCGACCTTTGGGCCTGTGCACGGTGATCGCCGCAACACCGGGCGGGAGCCGGCAGAGGACGGGTTCCGAGGCCCACTCTGCAACTCGGATTCGCGCGAAGCGAGGAAACGATTCTCAGGAATCGGCCCGCAGCACGCAGGCAATCGCCATGGTTTACCCCAGTCATCCACGCTCGGGACCTTGTTGCGATGCGGCATCGGTCACGGGTTGCGGTTTTGGAAATTCTGGAAAATCAATAGCTTATTAGGCGACAGGGAGAGGTCTGAGTGTTATTTGTGCAACACCCCTACGAAAACGGGACGCAGAGCATGGCTCCCTTGTTGCGTGTGCATCACTGTTAGGTAATTGTCGTGATGCGACGGAGGGGGGCATCCCGAGGTCGCCCCGTAATAGGTGGTTCGCTTAAGTCCCTCGCGTTCAGCGGGTGTCCGAAGGCGCGAAGCGGCTAGGCGGGTTTCTGGGATTAAGGGGCCAAGGCGGGTGCGTGCACTTTGCGGATCGGAACCTTCCCGACAGAGCAACTTGGAGGTTTACATGAACATCGTTAAGGGCCTTTTCCTCGGCTCAGCGGCGGCGCTCCTCGCCGTTGGCGGCGCGCAGGCCGCTGATCTGCCGTTGAAGGCGAAAGCCGTCGAATACGTGAAGGTCTGCTCGATCTACGGCGCCGGCTTCTACTACATCCCGGGCACCGACACCTGCATCAAGCTCGGCGGCTATCTGCGCGCCGACGTGACCATCGGTGGCGGTTCGGCCTACAACATGCCGGCCTGGAACAGCAACGCCGGCCAGAAGAACCGCCTGTCGAACGACTACATCTTCCGGTCTCGCCAGGATCTGAACATCGACACCCGCACCGCGACCGAATACGGCGTGGTCCGCACCTACTTCGATGCGACCTTCAACTGGACCACCGGCACCGACACGGTCGCCAACGGTCATCTTGGCGTGTACTACGCCTTCGTGCAGTTCGCCGGCTTTACCTTCGGTAAGGCGGTGTCGCAGTTCGATACGCCGTGGACCGGCTATCCGGGCAACAACACCTCGTTCCTGCTCGGCGGCTACGACGACGTCACCGGCATCAACCAGGTGGCCTACACTGCGGAATTCGGCAACGGCGTGTCGGCCTCGATCTCGCTGGAAGATCAGTCGTCCTACCTGCAGTCGGCGCTGTACAACACCTCGTTCGCTCCGAACTTCCTGGCCTACGGCGCCAACTCCTACGCCGGCACCTCGATCCCCGACATCGTCGGCAAGATCCGCGTCGATCAGGCCTGGGGTCTGTTCCAGGTTTCGGCCGCCGCGCATCAGGTTCGCGCCAGCTACTACAACACCGCGCTCGAGACCTCCGGTCATCCGAGCGACACCTGGGGCTATGCGGTCCAGGGCGCTTTGTCGCTCAAGAACCTGCCGACCGGCCCCGGCGACAGCATCAACATCACGGCGACCTACTCGAACGGCGCGACCCGTTACGTGCTGGGCGGCGTGAGCCCGAACTCGTTCGCGATCTACGGCAACAACTCGGTTCCGGGCACCTATCAGAGCGTCGCCTTCGGCGTTGCGGCTGACGGCGTGTTCGCCGGCACCAACAACCTGAACGGCACCGGCATCGAGAAGACCTCTGCGTGGGGCGTCCGTGGTGCGTTCAACCACAACTGGAACCCGAACTGGTCGACCTCGCTGTTCGGCGCCTACACCAAGCTCGACTACAACGGCACTGCGACCGCTCTGATCTGCACCGGTCTCGGCGCCAATGTGGCCGGCTTCAACTGCAACCCGGACTTCGCGATCGCGCAGGTCGGTACCGTCACCCGCTGGACTCCGGTCAAGGGTCTGACCCTGTCGGGCGAAGTGATGTACACCTATCTCGATCAGGCGTCCTCGGGCATCCTGCCGCTGACCGCCGCCGGAACCAAGCCGGCCGCGTTCTACGAGTTCAAGGACCAGGGCGTCTGGAGCGGCAACCTCCGCGTTCAGCGCAACTTCTGATCCTCGCTTCGTAAGCGAGTATCTGATCAACCCCGGCGGGCAACCGCCGGGGTTTTTCGTTGTGGCGGGTCTGACCGCAGGTGTCGGATCGGATGCAGAAGCCGTTGATTCTGTGGCCGGCATCTGCACTCAGCCTGTCGGATCAGGACGCTGCGCCAAAAGTGGCAGGTCTGCTTCAATCAGTCGATGAAGCTCCGGTGCAGTCCGGGACGGGTGAAATACGATTGGCCCCGCAAGGCGCCTGCTCGGATCGCGCGGCTGCTTCCGGGGTGTCGATCATGGCTGGCCGGAAAGGTGCGTCGTTCTATTCGCGACCGGCGCCGCGGCGCAGGTCGGCTTCGATCTGCAGCCGGTGTCCGCCGCCGAAACGTGCACGATACACCTGCAGATTTTCCATGATGCGCTGCACGTAGTTGCGGGTTTCCGAAAACGGGATCAGTTCGACCCAGTCGACGGCGTCGACTTTCGGATCGCGCGGGTCGCCGTAGCGCTCGACCCATTTGCGCACACTGCCGCGGCCGGCGTTGTAGCCGGCGAAGGTCATGATGTAGGAGCCACGATAGTCTTCGATCAGGCCGCCGAGCTCGGCGGCGCCGACCGCCGCGTTGTACACCGAATCGGATTTGAGCCGCTGGAGGTCGAAGCTGCAGCCGTGGCGGCGGCAGACGTATTTGCCGGCGTCGGGCGTCACCTGCATCAGGCCATAGGCGTTGGCCGGAGAAACGACTGCCGGGTTGAAGCCGCTCTCCTGGCGGGCGATCGCATAGACGATCGCGCGTTCGACCTCGGGGCCGACCGACCTGAATTGCGGGATGCCGATCACCGGATATGCGTAATGCTCGAACGGCAGGCCACGATTGAGCGCCGCCTTGCCGACGAGCAGCATCGCGCGAGCATCGTTGTGACGCGCCGCGGTTTCGCTGAGGCCGATCAGGGCGTCGACGTCGCCATTCTCGCCGACGTCGGCGTAGATCGGAATCGCCATGTCGCCTTCGTCGATCGCGTACAGCAGGTTCACCGCGCGGACGACTTCGAGCCGATCGGCGTTGCGGCCGTGGCCGGACGGTGGGCCATTGAGGTCCAGTTGAGGCAGACCGAGCTTGGCGCGCGACAACTGGCCATAATAACTGGTCGAGTGCGCCGCCGATGCGGAATAGGCGGCACGTGCTTCCTGAATGCGGCCGGCGGCCTCCGCGGCGCGCCCCTGCCAATAGCCGGCGCGTGCCAGTGATGTCGGATTGGTGGTTTCGCGGCCCAGCCGGGCGAAGTGCCGCGTCGCGGTGGCTGGATCGCTCAGAAACCGCAGCGCGATCCATCCGGCGGTGAATTCATGCTCGGTCTGATAGACGCTTCTGGTCGGTATGGCCGCATCGCGCGCGACCAGATAGGCCAGACGATAGTCGCCGATGTCGATCAGCTTGCGCGCCACCAGGCGGCGCTCGATCCACCATTCGTCGAGATTGTGCAGCCGGTTCGGGTCGCGCGGCACGGTCAGCATCAGGCGGCCGGCTTCGACGATCTTGTCGTCCCGCCGCAGCACGCGAATCTTGCTGAACAGATAGCCGGGATCGTGATGAAGTTCGGCCGGGACGGCCGCAAGCAGGGCCTTTGCGTTCGACTCCTTCTTCTCGACCGCAATCCGGGCCCGGGCGAGGGCGAGCTGTGCATTGCCGAGTCGCCTTGCGGCGCGCAGCGCTGGTCCGAGATCGTTGCCGTAGAGAAATGCGTCCATCCGCGCCTTGTGGTCGCTCGGCGTGATCAGGGGGCCGAACAGCTCCATCGCGGTGGTTTCGTTCGCCTCGGACATGGTGTCGTTGCGCCAGGCGTCTCGGACCAGTTGCTCGGCCGCGCGGCGGTCGCCGCGCGCCAGCAGCGCACGCGCCAGTGCCAGCTTGCCTTTGCCGATCGAAGGCTGTGCGTCGTTGAAGAAAGCCAGCACGGCCGCGTCGTCGCGCCGGTCGTCCCACAGCGCCGCCTCCGCGCGTCGGCGGAAGAAACTCTGCGACGGCCAACTCGGATTCGCCCGAATGAACGCAGAATAGCGCTCCACACTGACGCCGTTGTTCTCGCTCCGCAGGATCACCCATTCTGCGAGTTTGCGGGCGACGGGATCGGATATCGAGTTCGCGACGTCGGTGGCGTCACCGGGCTTACGCTGGCGAATCAGCTCGACGACCTTTTGCAGCGCGCCGGCATCGGCAGACGAGGTCGCCGTCGTCGCGGCGACGGCCGAGCGATTGGCCGGCTTGTGCAGGGTCGCCGCCGGTGGACGTTGTCGCATCGGTTCGACTGCGTCGGCCGGGCTGGTGACGGCGAGCTTGGTCGACGGTCGCGGGTCGGGCTTCGGCAGCGACTGGGCGGCCACGGGTTTGGGCGCAGTGCTGCCCACCGCCGGCCTCGGTTTCGGCAGAGGCACCTTGTTGGAAGCTGCGAACGCCGCATCGGTGATCCCGGCAACACCAATGCAGAGCGCCAAGGTCGCGGCCGAGGTCAGTAGCGCGGCCGCGAACGGGGGGAGGCGTGTGGGGGATGGATGCAAAGCGCAGTGGCCTCCCTATGGGGGCGATTCGGCAAGTCTGTCAGCATCGGCCGACGGAGTGAAGGCATTCCGCGGAGGCCCCGTGGAATTGCCGAATTTTGTTTGCAGCGATTTAGGGGCAAAAACACGACGCCGCGGTCACGCCGAGGTGAGTCCGATCGCCGCAGGGGGCGGATCGTGGGCGGGAGCCGCGACCGTGTTCGGAAACAGAAACGGCGCCGGTGTCGGCGCCGTTTGGAGATCGATCAACGAGGGATTACGGGCAGGGGTGCCGCCGCCCGTCATAACCGAGATAGGTGCCGGAGGCCGGGTCGTAGGATTTGAAGCGCTTGCGGCAATACGCTTCGGTGCGACGATCGGCGGGCACGACGGTCACGGTCGGCTCGTCGTCATCGTAGTAGTAGTACGGATCGCCGTAATAGCCGTAATAGTAGGGCGATCCGATCACGCCGATTCCGACGCCGGACCAGTATCCGCCGCCCCGCCAGGGCCGGCCATGCCAGCCACCGCCGTGCCAGTGCCGGCCACCACCGTGCCAATGCCGGCCGCCACCTTGCCAGTTGCCACCACCGACCCTCGGACCGACGGGGGCACCGCCGGCGATCGCGCGTCCGGCCAAATCACCGCGGCTGATACCTCCCCCTCCGAACATCGGGCCGCCGCCGCGTGGCCCGCCTCCTGAGAACGCAGGACCGCCGCCGCGCGGGCCGCCGCCGCCGAACGCGGGGCCGCCGCCGACAGCAGGGCCACCGCCGCCGCCGCCCCCTCCAACGGCCGGACCGCCGCCACCGCCGCCGGCCACCGCCGGTCCTTGCGCCAGACTCGGCGCGATGCTCAGGGGAAGGGCGACGACAAAAGCCGCCACGGCAGTCAAGGTCTTAAAATTCATCATTTTTCGGCTCCATCGACGGGAATTGCCCGGAACACCCGCTCTCGCTCTCAACCCGGTCGGATCGCGGTCGTTCCGGTCACTCGCCGCCGTCGAGCAAAGCTGATCAGATCCCGCTGTATAGAGGCTGAATGAATTGCGGTGATTTTGCGGAGCCTGCTCCGGCTTGTTCGCAGGCATTCGCAACGGCTGCTGGACAATCGGTTCGGCGGGTGGCATCAGGGAAACTGCTGTCGCCGAGGGATGGGCCGAGATGAAACTGTTTTTGCTGCGGATTTTTACCTGGTGGAACGGCTTCACGTTCGGCACCCAGCTCTGGACCTGGCGGTTCGGCGAGCTGGTCGGTACCGATGACCAGGGCAACCGCTACTTCCGCACCAAAGGCGGCAAGATCGACCCCACCCTCGGCTTCGAGCGGCGCTGGGTGCTGTACAACGGCTATGCCGAGCCGAGCCGCGTGCCGCCGGAATGGCACGGCTGGCTGCACAACGTCGTCGACGTGCCGCCGACCGAAGAGAGCTACACGCCGCGCGAGTGGATGCAGCCGCACCAGCCGAACCTGACCGGCACGCCGCTGGCGCACCGGCCGACCGGCTCGACGCTGTCGATCGGCCGCCGGCCGAAGGCGACCGGCGACTATCAGCCCTGGACTCCGGGCGCCTGAAATTTGTCTCGCTGTCGCGGCCGATCAGCCCGCCGGCAGCCTCTCTCGTGACAGCCGATCCGACGCACGCTTGACAGCATCGACACGGCGCTGACGCGCCCCCTGCATCCGCTGCTTTAACATCGCCACCACCTCTTGCGGCGCGGTGTCCGGCGAACCGGCGTTGAACGGCGGCGCCGGATTGTACTCCAGCATTAATTGAATCGCCTGCGCGGTCGGGCGGTCGGCCAGCAGCTCCGCCAGGGTCAGCGCAAAGTCGATTCCAGCAGTCACCCCGCCGCCGCTGATGCGGTTGCGGTCGATGCAGACGCGCGACCGCTCCGGAATCGCACCGAACGCCTTCAGATCCTCCAGCGCCGACCAGTGCGTCGTGGCGCGGTAGCCGCGCAGCAGGCCTGCCGCGCCGAGCACCAGCGCGCCGGTGCAGACGGAGGTGAGATAGCGCGCCTGTTCCGCCTGACGGCGCAGGAAGGCGAGGGTGTCCTCGTCGTTGACCAGATCGTCGGTGCCGGCGCCGCCGGGTACGCAGATCACATCGAGCTGCGGACAGCCCGCGAAGTCGATGGTCGGCGGCAGCATCAGCGCGGTGTCGCTGGTGACCGGGGCCATCATCTTGGCCACCAGATACACTTTCGCGTTCGGCAACCTCGAGAACACCTGCAGCGGCCCGGTGAGGTCGAGCTGCGTCAGGTTCGGAAACAGCAGCAGTCCGATGGTCGTGGTGGTCATGTTGGTCTCCGTGAAACGGCCTGGCGCGCGTCAGCGCTTGACGGAGCCAATCTGGCATGCTCGGCTGTTGACCGAAATGGTATATTTCCCTCGTTTTCAGACAAACCCTCAGCGAGGCGCTTCATGATCGGCGTGCTGATCTATCCGGATTTCCAACTGCTCGATGCCGCAGGGCCAATCGCGGCGTTCGAGATCGCTGCACGCTACGCGAAGCTGGCGCCTGCCATCAGAGTGATGGCGGCAGAGGCCGGAGCGGTGCGTAGTTCATCAGGCGTCGAGCTGCTGGCGCGTGGCCTGCGCCACGATCGGACGATGCGGACGCTGATCGTCGCCGGCGGTGAAGGGGTTCGCGCGGCGGCGCGGTGTCCACGGCTGCAAGCCTTCCTGAAGGCCGCCGCGAAGCGCGGCTGCCGCATTGCCAGCGTCTGCTCCGGCGCCTATGTGCTGGCCGAAGCCGGACTGCTCGATGGCCGGCGCGCCACCACGCATTGGGGGCGCAGCCGCGACTTCCGGATGCGCTATCCGCAGGTTCGGCTGGAGCCGGACCGGATCTTCGTGCGCGACGGCGAGGTGTGGACCTCGGCCGGCATCAGCGCCGGCATCGATCTGGCATTGGCGATCGTCGCCGAGGACTATTCCGACGCGATCGCGCGCGATGTCGCGCGGCAGTTGGTGGTGGCGCAGCGCCGCGCCGGCGGTCAGTCGCAGTTCTCGTCGCTGGTCGAGCTGCAGGCGCCGTCCGGGCGGTTCGCCGGACTGCTGTCGTGGATGCGCGAACATCTGGACACGCCGCTCACGGTCGAGCAATTGGCCGAGCAGGCGGGGATGAGCACGCGGCATTTCGCCCGCGCGTTTCGGGATGAAACCGGCACCACGCCGTCGAAGGCGGTGGAGCGGCTGCGGCTGGAGGTGGCGCGCAGCCGGGTGCAGGCATCGGGCGAAGCGATCGAACTGGTCGCACAGGCCACCGGCTTCGGCGATCCGGAGCGGATGCGCCGCGCCTTCATCCGCGCCTTCGGTCACCCGCCGCAAGCGCTGCGCCGCGCCGCGAAGGCGGCGTGACGATCGCGGCGGCTCCGGTGGTCAGGCCAGCACCGGCGCGGTCTCGGCGTGAATCCGTTCGGCCTCGGCGTTGAGCGCCGTCATCGCCTGGGTCAGCTCGGGATAGACGTCGTCGTCGATCGTGACGACGCCGTAGTTGGAGTCCTCGCCGTCCCAGCGGCCCTGCGCCGGTTGATCGGCGTGCAGGAACCAATGATAGCCGATCAGTGCCGGATGGCGCAGCGCTGCGGTGGTGTAGCGCGTGAAACCTTCCGCGCGCTCCCGCTGCGTCGGCGTTCGCGGGCCTGCGCCGTGCGTATTGGGGAGTCCTGCATCGTCGCCGCGGAACGAGTATTCGCCGATCAGGCACGGTCGCCCGGTGTCGGCGTAGCCGTCGATCACCGCGTCCGGCAGCGGATCGTAGCAATTGACGCTGATCACGTCGCAGTATCTGCCGGCCGCATCGACGACGTCCTGCGGCGGCACGTAGGCGAACCTGGCGCCGAGCACGAGGTGATTGGGATCGGCCGCATGGATCGCGGCGGCGCTGACCGACAGATAGCGCTCGGCCAGCAGCCCGGCGAAGGCATCGCAATCGGCGAAGTAAGTGTGCGCGATCGGATCGTGCTCCTGCGCCCGATCGTTGGTGAAGAAGTTGCGGCTGAACGGCGGCGCCTGCAGCGGCGCGGCGGCGAGATCGTCCCACGATGAGAGAGCGCATTGCCACGCCGCATTGAACTGATCGATGCCGTCGTAGCGGTTTTTCAGGAGCGCCAACGCGGCGCGGCGCGAGAATGGTGCCCCCATCGCGCGAAGGATGGTCGGCAGCAGTTCGTTTTCGCCGCGCCAATCCGGTCCCCACGGCAACTCGTTATCGGTGAACCAGCCGAGCACGTGCGGATCGTGGCTCTGCGGCGTGCAGACCTTGCGTGCGTGCGCGCGTGCGAACTGCTCGAATTCCGGATCGAAGATGTCGCACAGCGGCCAGCCGCCGCGCTGTTCGCCGAAGGCGGTCGCGACATAGACGACGCCGGCGGCGGAGGCGAGGGGCACGGCGCCGACGTGTGCGACCTCCGGCTCGGACCAGGCGCCGAGCGTGTTGAAGCCCCAGGAGGCGAGGCGGTCCGCCGCGACGCGGCGCCACGCTTCGCGGCTGCCGTATTTGCGGGTGCAGGCTTCGCGATACGGCCGGCGATCCGTGCCCTGAACGTTGTCATGGTCGAATTGCACCGAGACGACGCCCTTGGACAGGAAGCGACCGCCGTCCGGATCGACAAACCACCACACGCCGTCGATCTGTTCGGTTCGGAAAAAACCGCTGGCTTCGGCCTTGCGATCGGCAAGGCCGCCCCAGCGCGTGCGTGCAAGTTCAGTCATTCCGTCGTGACGACCGGCGCCTGCGCGCCGCTGCTCCCTGTTGACCGCGCAAATCCTCGGACGGCCGGAGCGCGGTCACGTTGACGCCGGTCAATGCCGTCCTGCGGCTAAAGCGCCTTCAGCCAGTCGCCGATCTCGCGCACCGCGACGTTGGCCTGCGGCAGCAGCTTGCCCATGGTGAAGAAGCCGTGGAATTGGCCCGGATAGGTCCGATGCACCACCGGGACGCCGGCGTCGGCGAGGCGACGGGCGTATTCGTCGCCTTCGTCGCGGAGCGGATCGGCGCCGGCGGTGATGACGAAGGCCGGCGGCAGGCCCGCGAGGGTTTCGGCGCGCGCCGGCGAGGCGCGCCAGTCGTCGGCATCCCGCGCGCCGCCCAGATAGTGATCGCGAAACCAGCGGATCACCGAATGGGTCAACAGCACGCTGGTCTCCGGTTCGTTGTGCGAAGGGTGCTGCATCGAGAAATCGGTGGCGGGATAGATCAGCACCTGACCGGCGAGCAACGGTCCGCCGTGATCACGGGCGTGCAGCGCGATCACGGCGGAGAGATTGCCGCCGGCGCTGTCGCCACCGACGCTGAGCTGTTCGGGATCGATGCCGAGCTTTTTGGCGTTGTCGGCGATCCAGCGCGTCGCGGCGATCGCATCGTCGACGGCAGCGGGGAATTTGTGCTCGGGCGCGAGCCGGTAGTCGACCGAGACCACCAGCAGCTCGCCGTCATGGGCGATGCCGCGGCACACCACGTCGTGAGTGTCGAGATCGCCGATCACCCAGCCGCCGCCGTGGAAGAACACCAGCGCCGGCGACAGGCCGTCGTCCTGGCGCAGGGTTTTCGGCGTATAGACCCGCGCCGGAATGTCGCCGGCCGGGCCGGGAAGGGTGATCGACTGGACCGACGCCATCTCCGGCGGCTCAGGATTGCTGACCAGCCGCGCCGCCGAGTAGTAGGCGCGCGCTTCGCTTGCGCTCAGCGTCTCGTAGGCGGGGCGGCCGGCGTCCTGGAAGGCCTTGTAAACGGCAGCGGCGTCGGGATCGAGCTTGGCGGGCATGGGGCTTCCTCGTGCTTCCCGGTTCGAGCCGGGGCTTGCTTATTCGCCGGCGGTCAGGCCCGCCGGGATTTGAAACCAATATCTCAGGAGTTCCTCGCAATAGCCAGCCGGCCGACCGGAGCGGCCACGCCCTTTCCCCGCCGTTTACGCCTTGCAATCGGATTAGTAGTAGAATTAGTCGGTTGCGAATATTTGCGTGCCAGCCTGTACCAGGTTGCGCGCAACTAGAATGCAACCAAGAATCGGGATTATGATCCTGTTTGCGCCCTTTCTTACTGCTCTTTTCAGTCTCCTTGCGCATCAAGATGCATGCGGCAGCATGAAGCTGCTGACGAAACATACGCACCAATCGGCTTAGAAATTCGTGATGACCAAGCGTCCATTCTTCGAGGCTGGGTACAAGCTCTCCAGCCACTCGCCGCAGGGACATCGATCAGCATATGAAATTTGGCCCATCTTCGGTCAGTCCAAATGAATTTAGAGACTGCTCCTAATGTACCATTGGTTGAGCGAATGTCCGATGTTGCAATTTTTCGACGACGCCAATTACAACATGTTGGAGCGCACCCACTTCGAAGTTGTAGAACATAGTCCCTTATGAGGCCGGAGATTATTGTGGAGCCTTTGCCGCAGCTGCCAGATTTTGGCCCCGACGTCCTCAAGATGTTTCAAATTTTTCATCCTTACGCATTCGACAAGACAGCAAAGGCCTTTTTGGCTGGACAGCGTTTCGTCCACTACACGAGCGCGGACAACGCCCTGAAGATGTTCCGTAATCGGGAAGTGTGGATGCGGAAATCAACTTGTATGAATGATTTTATGGAAATTCAGCACGGCTTCGCTTGTCTTAAGGCATCAACTGAAGTGCATGTTGCCGACCTAAAACGTATATTCGATGGGATGTTTCCAGGCTTCAACGATAAGCTCGTATCTGCGTTCAATAGCTGGCTGCCTGCATTTAACAACGATACCTACATCGCCTGCCTGTCAGAGCACGATACTTCTGAGGATCGGCTTGGTCGTTTGTCGATGTGGCGGGCTTATGGTGGATCCGCAGGAGTCGCTGTCGTCCTTAACGGAGCGCCTTTTATCAGGCCAAGCGATGCTCTTAAGGCCTACACGAGCCCAGTTGCCTATCTTGACCAGGATGGGTTCGATCGGGAGTTCGTGCGCTTCATTGAATCAGTCGAGGCCAATTCCGATTTTGTGAAGGGATTGGGTGAAGCAGCAGTCCTTGGACGCGTTTTCGAAGTCTTTCGATCGGCCATGCTTTGCACTAAACACCCTGGCTTCCATGAGGAACGTGAATGGCGTGTCATCTACAGCCCGAGCTACATGAAGTCGAGCTACGTCAAAGCGGAAATCGAGTCGGTAAACGGAACGCCGCAGCCCGTTTGCAAAATTCCTCTCGCCAATATCCCGGACAAAGGCCTTACAGGGATTGAGATCCCTGAACTAGTTGAACGGGTGATCATAGGTCCAACTAAGTATCCTCGGGTCATTCAAGAGGCCTTCAGCATACTGCTTTCATCGATTGATATGCCAGATGCAGCAAGCCGCGTGACCGTGTCCGATATTCCGCTGCGTAACTAATTTAGTAGTGTCATAAACCTCGATAGAGGGGAAACTTGGGTCGTAATTGTGTGGTTGTCGGATGTCATCACAACTGCCGATTTAATCGGGTCGGTCGGCTGACGAATGCCAGGAGGATGACGGCGGGATTATCCCTGATTGGGGTGACGGTTTCCAGCATCACGTACCGCGCGCGCTGTACAGTCCATTCGTAGTTCTGTTCGGGCAGAATCTCACCGATCAGCCTGAGGATGGCGTCCTCGCTTGGTGCGATGCGCCAGCGGGAAGTTCATATAGGTCAGCACATTGACCCCAGCGTCGTCGAGGAAAGCGGCGGCTTCGGCTGCTTCTCGGCCAAAAGGCGCGGCTCCAGGAAGCCGGGCAAGTAGCTCCCTTTACGCAGTTTCGGGATGCGCAACTCGATCGTGCCGGCCCATGTCTCCAGTCGCTATCACGGTAGCCGTTGCGCTGGCCAGCCGCTCCGGCATCTTCTCGCCTGAGCCCGGTTAGGCTGCCGACCTACTTCCATCAGTCGCCGGGCGGCAAAGCCGATCCTCTCGCTCAGCAGATTGGCGTCTGGTGTCTTCGGTCATTCTCCTGTGGCATTGGCGTGTCGCAACCGATCCTACCGGGCGGCTCGTCGATGACCGCCGCTCGCTACGGCGCTATGATAGGGAAGCTCGCGAGCGGCCAGACTATGCAGCTAAAGCACGATCGGGGACATGCCCTCATCCTCCCAACGATGACTTCATCGGTGAGCCAATCTGCATAGGAAAGGTCACGCGTGATCAGTGGTGGCGACAGTCCAAAAAATCGAAGCGACATCGTCATCCATGGGACAGGCGGTGAACAGAAAAGATCGGTACCAACTTCGTACAAGAAACGCGCGAAAACAGCGTGAACGAGACGCGAACATTCGTCAGCAGATGGATTGATTTTGCTGCGAAAAATCGTTCTGCCGTAGACCCGCCGTATTCCCCGTGTTAACCGGGCCAATGCGAGCGGCCCGAAGCTGTAGAATGTCGCAAGCCTGATTCGTCGATTGAAGCCGCGCGGAATGTCCCGAAGCCTGAGCCTAGTCGGTCTTGCGGCGTTGATCGTCGCCCCGTTGATCGCGTTTGCGCCTCCCGCGCAAGCGCAGATCGGCAACATCTTCTCGGATCCGCCGCCGCGGCCGCCGGGCATGGTGCCGCGTGGCGCGCCGCCGCCTGCCGACGACGAGGAGGAAGAGGTGCCGGATCTGCCGCCGCAGGGGCGGGTGCTGCCGGCTCCGAACCGCGCCATGCAAGGCTCGGCGATGCCGGGCCCGGTGCAGTCGCAGCCGCTGCCGCCGCCGCCCGGCTCGACGGTGATCCCGCAGACTTCGCCGCCGGTTCCGGCCGAGCCGAACACAGGCGTGGCCAATGCACCGGCCGCGACCAATCCGCTGCCCGGCCTGCCGCCGGGCCAACGCCAGCCGCGTGGCACGCCGCAGACCAATCCGCCGCCGGCCCCGGCGACCTTGCAGCCCGGCGACGAGATCGTCACCGAGCCGCCGGCGCAGAAGATCGTCAACAAGAAGGCGAGCTTCACCGGGCTCGACAAGATCACCGGCCGCACCATCAGCTTCGATGCGGACATCGGCGAAACGGTGCAATTCGGCGCGTTGCGGGTGAAGACCGACGCCTGTTACACTCGGCCGTCGACCGAGGCGACCAATACCGACGCCTTCGTCGAGGTCGACGAAATCACGCTGCAGGGCGAAGTGAAGCGGATCTTTTCCGGCTGGATGTTCGCAGCCAGCCCCGGTCTGCATGCCGTCGAACACCCGATCTACGACATCTGGCTGACCGACTGTAAGGGTCCGGAGACGCCGAACGTCGCCAGTGCGCAGCCCGAGCCCCCGAAGCCGGCCTCGCAGTCTCAACAGCGTCGCCGTCCGCAACAGCCGTCACAGCAAACGCTGCAGCCGCCGTCATCACTGCAGCCGGCGCCGCAGCCCCAGCGCCCGCAACGCTCCCTGCCGCCGCCGCTGCCGGGTTTCCAGCAGTAATATCGAAACAGCATTCAGCTTCGCGAGGCGATGACCGCCAGCGCTTCGGCGCCCGTCACCGGCCGATCGCTCGGCAGTGCATCGAAGGTGGCTTCGCCTTCGAGCGCGTCGTCGAGCAGCGAGCGGTAGCGCAGCCGCGGCACTTCGATGGCGCCGAAGCTCTTCAGGTGATCGGTGACGAACTGGGTGTCGAGCAGGGTGTAGCCGCCGGCAAGCAGACGCGCGACGAGGTGGACCAGCGCCACCTTCGAAGCGTCGCGAACGCGGTGGAACATGCTCTCGCCGAAGAACGCCCGGCCGAGGCTGACGCCGTACAGGCCGCCGGCGAGATCGCCGTCCTGCCAGACCTCGACGCTGTGGCAATGGCCGATGTCGTGCAGGCCGATATACAGCTCGCGAATCCTGCGGTTGATCCAGGTGTCGTCGCGGCCCGGCTGGGGCGCGGCACAGCCGTCGATCACCGCCCTGAAGTCGCGATCGACGGTGACCGTGAAGGCATCCGACCGCACCGTGCGGGCGAGCCGTGAGGTGACGCGGAAGCCGCCGAGCGGAATGATGCCGCGCATGTCCGGTTCCACCCAGAACAGCGACGGGTCGTCGATGCTCTCGGCCATCGGAAAGATGCCGCAGGCGTAGGCGCGCAGCAGCACGTCGGGGGTAATTTCGGAAGCGGCGGAGTCGCGTGAAGCCATGCACCAAGCATAGCACGACGATGAAAGGGCGCGACTCCGCGGGACTGCTTGCGATGAGGCTGTCTGCGATCACTCAGTGCGGCAGGTCGGGTGACCAGCCGATCAACCACAGCATTGCGAAGAACGCGACGAAATACGCGATTCCGACGTGCCAGCCGTGGCGCAGCCATAGCGCCACCGACTTGCCCTCGGGAAACATGTTTGTGATCGCGACGCCGGCCGACGAGCCGAACCACATCATCGAGCCGCCGAAGCCGACCGCGTAGGCCAGGAAGCCCCAGTCGTAGCCGCCCTGTTTCAGCGCCAGCGCGGTGAGCGGGATGTTGTCGAAGCCGGCCGATACGAAGCCGAGGCCAAGCGCGGTCTGCCAGCTCGCGCCAGGCAGCTCTTCGACCGGCATCAGCGAGGCCGTAGTGACCAGCGCCAGCAGGAAGATCGTCCCCTTGAAGGTTGCTGGCATCAGCTCCCAGTCGGGACGGCGCAGCGGCGCGGCGAGCAGGATCACTGCCCAGACGGTGAGGCCCAGCACCGGCGCATGGTCGAGCAGAGCCGGGAATTTTATGTTCGCGGTGACGTTGGCGGTGAGGGCTGCGATCAGGATCGTGGCCACGATGCCAACCCGCACCCACTCGATCTGCAGACCCTTCGGGGCATTCTTGACGATCGGCGAGAACCGCTGCTGCTGGATCGACGCCGGCACCGCGAACAGGGCCAGTGCGATACCGGCAGCGACGTAAGCGTCGAGGACCTCGAGCGGACTTATGCCGGCGATCCACATCATCGTTGTGGTGGTGTCGCCGACCACGCTGCCGGACCCGCCGGCGTTCGATGCGGCGACGATCGCGGCGAGGTAACCGATGTGGACCCGGCCGCGGAACACGTGCCGCGCCATCATGCCGCCGATCAGTGCCGCGGCGATGTTGTCGAGGAAGCTCGACAGCACGAACACCAGGCCGAGCAGCACCACCGGCCCTTTCCAATCGTCGGGGAGCAGCGCCGGCATCTCGTCGGGAATGCCGCTTTTCTCGAAATGCGCCGACAGCAGCGCAAAGCCCATCAGCAGCAGGAACAGGTTCGCCAGCGTCACCCATTCGTGCTGCATGTGCAGCGCCAGGCCGGACAGGCCGACGCCGGTCTTGAAGCCGGCGAACGCCAGCTTGTAGCCGACCACGGTGGTCAGGCCGGCCAGCGCGATCAGCAAGGTGTGGCGGTGGAAGATCGCAACCCCGACCAGTGTGGCCGCGAACAAGACGAAATCGAGCGGGATGCCGAAGATCAGGATCGGTGTCACGGCAGCCTCGTGCAGGGCGGGACGCCCTCTAGCGCCTCCTCGTCCCACCGCGATGCGGACGACAACAGCTTGCCGCTGAGAGCCTGAACGTTCAAAGGCGCATCTTCCCGATATCGGACTGGCCGAACCGGCAAGGGTCGGCGGCGCGGCGGAAGCTGCCCGAGGTGCGACAAAATGGCAAGGCGGCAATGGTCTTAGGACACCGGCTTTCGTTCGATGCCGTTTGGCAAGCCCTGGCGTTCAGCTTTTGACGGCCAGCCAGATCCAATGCCGTGACCCGGTGCGCTTGCCGACGGCGCGTACCGGGACTTCGTTGACGACGAAGTCGCTGCGCCGCAGCCGCCGAGTGAAGTTTTCGTCCGGCCCGGACGACCACACAGCCAGCACACCACCGCCGCGTAGCGCTGCGCGCGCCGCCGCAAGCCCCTTCGAGTCATAGAGCTGGTCGTTGGCGGGGCGGGACAGACCCTCGGGACCGTTGTCGACATCGAGCAGGATGGCGTCGTAGCGTCCCGCGCCCGTTCGGATCAGTTCGCCGACGTCGCGTTGCAGGATGTTGACGCGGCGATCGCTCAGGCTGTCGCCGAACAGTTCGGCCATCGCGCCGCGCCCCCAGTCGATCACCTCGGGCACCAGCTCGGCGACCTCGATGACGGCGTCATCGCCGAACACCTTCAGCGCGGCGCGCAGCGTGAAGCCCATGCCGAGACCGCCGATCAGGACGCGCGGCCGGGGACGCCCGGCGAGTTTCTGGCAGGCGAGGGTGGCGAGCGCTTCCTCGGAGCCGCCGAGCCGGCTGTTCATCAGCTCGTTGGCATCCAGACGGATGGAGAATTCCTCGCCGCGCCGCATCAGCCGCAATTCGCCGCCACCGGGGATCTGCGCGGTGGCCAACAGTGTCCAGGGAAGCACAGCAATCGCTCTCAGTCGCTGAGGGTGGAGGTGCGCGGCGATCTCAATGAGCGGCCTGCGCGACCTGGGCGGCGGGGGCATTGGCGCGGCGGAAGCGCAGCACCATTCGCGTGCCGGCATGATTGGGGTCGCGCTCGACATCGGCTTCCAGTTTGGCGGCCATTGCGCTGACGATGCGCTGGCCCATGCCGGTCGACTGCGGGTTGGCCTTGACGTTGAGACCGACGCCGTCGTCGGAGATCACCAGTTCGAGGTCATCGCGGTCGGCCTTCAGCTCGACATGGATCGGCCCCTTGCCCTCCGGGTAGGCGTATTTGACCGCGTTCATCACCAGTTCGTTGACGATGATGCCGATCGCCACCGCACGGTCCGGATCGGTTTCGACCGGCTCCGCCGACAGTGTCAGCCGTGACATCCGGTTACCCTCGGCCGAGCGCCGCAGATCTTCCAGCAGGGCCTCGAGGTACTGGTTGAGCATCACGCTCTTGAGATCGTGCGAGGTGTAGAGCCGGCGGTGCACCTGCGCCACCGCGGCGACACGGCCCATCGCGTTGGTCAGCGCCGCCTTGACCTCGTCCTGCTTGCTGGAAGATGCCTGCAGATGCAGCAGCGAGGCGATGATCTGCAGCGAATTGCCGACGCGGTGGTTGACTTCGCGCAGCAGCACTTCGCGTTCGGCGGCGAGGGCGGCGTAGCGGTCGCGCGACGCGCGCACTTCAGCCTCGGCATCGTCGCGGGCCTTGCGCACCATCGCCTGCTTCAGCGCCTGATCGGCGGCGACCTGGAGCAGCGGCACGAACTCGCCCTGTGTGTCCTTCACCAGATAGTCGTCGGCGCCGGCCTTCAGCGCGGTCACCGCGATCTTGGAATCCTGCGAGGCGGTGACGAACACCACCGGCGGCGGGTCGGGAATCGACTGAATCTGCTCCAACGTCTCCAGCCCGTCGAGGCCGGGCATGTACTGGTCGAGCGCGATCACGTCGATGCCGCCCTGGCGCAGCCGTTCCAGCCCGGCTTCGCCGCTCAGCACGTGTTCGACGCAGAAGCCCTGCCGCTGCAGGCCACGCGAGACGAGGCGACCGAGCGCCTCGTCGTCGTCGATATAGAGCAGGGTCGGCTTGGCGTCTGTCATGGAGCGTCGGGTTGCGGGACCTGGATGACCGAGAAGAACAGGCCGAGTTGGCGGATCGCGTTGGCGAAGCTCTCGTAGTTCACCGGCTTGGTGATGTAGACGTTGCAGCCGAGTTCGTAGCAGCGCTTGATCTCGTGCGCGTCGTCGGTTGTCGTCAAGACCACCACCGGGGTCGTCTTGAGATGATCATTTTCCTTGATCCGCCGCAGGATGTCGATGCCGCTGGCATCGGGCAGGTTGAGGTCGAGCAGCACCAGCAGGGCGCGATGCTTGTGTTCGATGCCGGTGCCGTCGCTGCCGAACAGATAATTCAGCGCGGCCGTCCCCGAGGTGAACGGGATGATCTCGTTGTTGACGCCGGAGCGGCGGATATTCCGCTCGATCAGACGGGCATGCCCCTCGTCGTCCTCGATCATGATGATGGTGACAGGGTTACTCATGCGCGCTGTTCCTGACTCTTGTTTGCCGTCCATCGGGCCGGCAGGGTGATGGTGAAGGTCGAGCCTTCGCCGAGTGCGGAAGAAACCGACATGGTGCCGCCCAGCCGCCGCACCAGGGCTCGCACATGGGCGAGCCCGATCCCTTGGCCGGGCCGATCCTGTGTACCGGCGCGGCGAAAAAGATCAAAGATTCTCTGGTGGTCCTTCGGATCAATCCCCCGGCCATTGTCCGCGATCTCGAAGATCACGAAGCCCAGCTTCTGCCGGCCTCGGATCACGATGTCGCCCGGCACGCCATCTTTCAGATATTTCAGGGCGTTATCGATGAGATTGGAGAAAATCTGTTCAAGCGCCAGACGGTCGCTGACGATCTCCGGCAATGGTTCGATCCGGATCTGAGCGTCGGCCTCGGCGGCCTGATGCGCCACGGTGGAGGCGATGTTTTCGATCAACTCTCGGGTGTCGATCCGCACCGGCTGGAACTGGCGGCGCCCTTCGCGGGTGAGATTCAGGATGGCGCTGATCAGGCGGTCCATCTTGCCGATCGAGGATTTGATGAAGCCGAGCGCTTCGGTGAAATCCTCGGAGAGCTGACGGTCGGCCGGCTCCAGTTCCGGCTCGCCGTCGCTGTCGGCATTGGCGGCGCTCTGCTTGCCGGCGACTTCCCGGCTCAGCGTGGCGATGCGGCGGAAGATGTCGCTGCGCAGCTCTTCCAGCTCGCTGGTGAAGCCCATGATGTTGACCAGCGGCGAGCGCAGATCGTGGCTGACGATGTAGGCGAAGCGCTGGATCTCCTCATTGGCCTCGCGCAGGTCGGTGGTCCGCTCCTGGACGGTGGATTCGAGGTTGAGATTGTTCTCACGAAGCTGCGTTTCGGCCTCGTCGCGCGCTCGCGCGGAGCGGCGGACCAGGAAGATCGACATCCCGGCGAGCACCAGCACCAACCCGGAGCCGGTCGTGGTGATGATGGTGGCGAGTGCCTGGCTGCGGTCGGCGGCAGTGGTGCGCTCCGAGAACAGCCGGTTTTCCTCCTGGCGCATCGCGGTCAGCGCGGAAGTCAGGATGTCCATGGCACGGCGGCCATCAATGTCGCGCAGCAACTGCAAGGCGTCATTGATCCGGTCCTGCTGCGCAAGGGCGATGACCTGACGAAACCGTTCGATTCGGGCGGTGGCGGAGGCGATCGCCTCGTCGATGAACGGGACCTGCGCGGTATTGTCGGCGACGAAGTCGCGAAGCCGCTTCAGTCGCGGCACGACATCGGACGCGGCTTCCTCGAATTGAGCAATCAGGTCGTCCTGGCGGGTCAGCACATAGCCGCGTTCGGCGCTTTCTGCGCGGCGGAGCTGCAGTTGCGCCAGCGCGATCTGGTTCTGGACTTCGAGGGTGTGGGCGACCCAGGCGTTGTCCTCGCGCGCCTTCTGCAGCCAGTACACCGACGCGATGCTGATAGCGACCAGCACGGCGAACGACAGCGACAAAAGGGCGATCTGGGCAAAAGAGCGCTTCCGCGCGGATTCAGGCGTCACCGCGCGTCTCCAGCACCTAAGAAACCAACCAAGCCATCCCCCAGGCGTGTCACAAAGCAGAGCTCTAAACGCTTTATAACGCGGGCGAAGGCGTTCGGTTCCCGAGGAACTGAGTTTTATCCTCCATGCTCAGAAGCGAGCCGGCGGATCGCGCGAAGCTATGCCGATGGACGAGGCTGCCGCGTCAACCCTGCGGGACTCCCGAGGCCAGATACTGCTCGAGCCAATGGATATGGTAATCGCCGTCGATGATCGAGGGCTCTCGCACCAGCGCGCGGAACAGAGGCAGTGTGGTTTCAACCCCGTCCACCACCATCTCGTCCAACGCCCGGCGGAGCCGCATCAGGCATTCGCCCCGCGTCTTGCCGTGGACGATCAGCTTACCGACCAGAGAGTCGTAGTAGGGGGGGATCGTATAGCCTTGGAATACCGCTGAATCGATCCGGATGCCGAGGCCCCCCGGCGGATGGTAGCGCGCGATCTTGCCCGGAGACGGGCGGAAGGTCACCGGGTTCTCGGCGTTGACCCGGCACTCGATGGCATGGCCGTTGAGGGTGATCTCATCCTGGGTCACAGGCAGATCGCCGCCGGCGGCGATGCGGATCTGCTCCAGCACAAGATCGATACCGGTGATCATTTCGGTCACCGGATGCTCGACCTGAATGCGGGTGTTCATTTCGATGAAGTAGAACTCGCCATCCTCGTAAAGAAACTCGATCGTGCCGACGCCGAGGTACTGCATGTCCTGCATCGCCTTGGCGCAGATCCCGCCGATCCGGGCGCGCGCCTCGGCGCTGATTACCGGTGAGGGGCTTTCCTCCCACACCTTCTGATGCCGGCGCTGCAGAGAGCAGTCGCGCTCTCCGAGATGGATTGCGCCGCCGCGCCCGTCGCCAAGGATCTGGATCTCGATGTGACGTGGCTTCTGCAGGTACTTTTCCAGATAGACCGAGGCGTCGCCGAACGCTGCTTTGGCTTCGTTACCGGCAGTTGAGATCGCCAGCGCCAGATCGTCGGCGGTGTGGGCGACCTTCATGCCGCGGCCGCCGCCGCCCGCCGCCGCCTTGACCAGCACCGGGAAGCCGATCGCCTGGGCGATCGCCATCGCGTCATCATCCGGGCCGACCGCGCCGTCGGAGCCGGGCACGACTGGGATACCGAGACGTTTGGCGGTCTTCTTGGCCTCGATCTTGTCGCCCATCAGCCGGATGTGTTCGGCCTTGGGGCCGATGAAGTGCAGATTGTGATCGGCGAGGATTTCGGCGAAGCGGGCGTTTTCGGACAGGAAGCCGTAGCCGGGATGCACCGCATCGGCACCGGTGATCTCGCAAGCGGCGAGCAGTGCCGGGACGTTGAGATAGCTGTCCTTGGACGGCGGTGGGCCGATGCATACGCTTTCGTCGGCGAGGCGGACGTGCATGGCGTCGGCGTCGGCGGTGGAGTGGATCGCGACCGTGGCGATGCCCAGCTCCTTGCAGGCGCGCAGCACGCGCAGGGCGATCTCGCCGCGATTAGCTATCAGGATCTTGTCAAACATTGGGGCCGCCAGGTTGAGAGGCCAACAGGAGGCGAATGGGCGAGTGGCGAATGGCGAACAGGTGAGGCGCGGCCTCCGCGCTCATTCGCCACTCGCCAACCGCTACTCGCTATTCAATTACGACCAGCGGTTCGCCGAATTCGACCGGCTGGCCGTCTTCGACGAGGATCTGGGTTACGACGCCGGCCTTCGGCGAGGGGATCTGGTTCATGGTCTTCATCGCCTCGACGATGAACAGGGTCTCGCCGACCGAGACCCGGCTGCCGATGTCGATGAACGGTTTGGCGCCAGGCTCCGGAGCGAAATACACCGTGCCGACCATCGGCGAGGTCACCACGCCTGGATGCTTGGCAAGATCGATCGTCGCCGTTTCGATCGAGGCCGCCGCCACCGCCATGGTGGTCGGTGCCGACGCATAAGCAGCCGGGACCGCCGCAGCGATGCTGACGTTGCGAGCGACGCGCACACGCAGACCCGCCCGTTCGATCTCGATTTCGGTCAGATTGGTCTCGTCCAGCAGCACCGCGAGTTCGCGGATCAGGCTGCTGTCGTCGGTCGCCGGTGCGGTAGTCGGCTCGGCGGCGGGTTTCTCTGCAGGCTGGCGGGCCATGATATGTCGATCCAGATGTCTTGAGTGAACGGGCGGGCGGGGTCAGGCCGTGGCGCTGGTGCCGAGTTTGGCGGCGAGGCCGGCGATGGCCAGCCGGTAACCGTCGATGCCGAAGCCGCACAGGCTGGCGAACGCGGCCTTCGCAATGAAGGAGTGGTGACGGAAGTCCTCACGCGCAAATACGTTGGAAACATGGACTTCCACCGTCGGGATCTGCACGCCGATCAGAGCGTCGTGCAGTGCGATCGAGGTGTGGGTGTAACCCCCGGCGTTGATCACGATGCCTGCCGCCTTGTCGTTGCGCGCCTGATGAATCCAGTCGATCAACTCGCCTTCGCGATTGGATTGCCGGCACACCGCGAGCAGGCCGAAGCCGGCCGCCGTCTCGGTGCACAGTCTCTCGACATCGGCCAGCGTGGCGCGACCGTAGATTTCCGGCTCACGGGTCCCGAGCAGATTCAAGTTCGGGCCGTTCAGCACGTAAATCGTCTGAGCCATCGAAAATTCCGGCAATATTTGCGAATCTGATCCAGCCGAGCGGGGCAAGCCTCCGCAGCGACTGTCGGAATCCGGCGAAACTCACCTGATTGCGGGCGTTATAGGTAACCTCGGGGCTGAGGGGAAGCCTGAACACCTCTCGGCGCGGATGAAATGCCTGATGCTTTGGGCGAGGGGGGATGCCCAACCAGCAGGAATCGTTTGCAATCGGCGGGCTCTGTTCGATCTGCGGTGCGTCGTTGCGCGTTTGGCCGGAAGCTGTATCGGGGCACTTGCTTGTCCGATTCTGCAGTCCCGCGTGGTCGAAAGTTCCGTGCATCGGTGTTCTCGGAGTTTTGTTTTGTCGTGCCGTCACAAACGGACTAGACTTAACAAGGTGAGGATCGGTGCGACCCTGTATTTGCGACCGTGCAAGTGGGGCGCTGTCTCCCGGATCCATCCGCTCGCGGCCCGTCAGCCTGAACCAGCCACGTGAGCGGTTCAGGTGCCTTCGCGCCGCGAGTCTCCAACCGGAGGCGTCATGGCTCGCTACATCGTGCGATTTATGAAGGGCATCCTCGGCGAGAACGGACGTCACGAGGAAATCTGCCAGGGCCTGCTCGAGGTCGACGCCGAGAACAGCGACGGTGCGATTGAACTTGCCAAGCAGCGGTTCTGCGAACAGGAACGGCTGCCGGAATGGTCGCTCCACGCTGACCGTGTCGACGTCGCCGAAACCGAGTTTCCGTCCTAGACCTTGCTGAAATTCGCATCCGAACATGATGAGACGCGGGCGGTTGCCGGACTTTCGGGCACAACTTTGCTCGCCTCCGGGCAGGTGCCGGAAGACCGTCATCTCTGCGTCCGGACAACGCGGGATCGTACGGTTGCGGGTGTAATCTCTACAGTGTAGAAATTGGCGACCGTCAGCGGCTGACAGCGTTGCGAAAGCTGCTGACGGTGTTGTCGCGACACGTTTCGCGATCCTCAATCAGGCTCTTGGCCGGAACGCCGGTCTTCACCCGTCTGCACCATACGCGGACGCGCGTGTCCGAGGGCTCAATCGCGACGCGCGGCTCGGACTGCGAGCGAATTATGAGCGGACTGCTCTCTATTTTTGATTTGTCAGACGAACGCGGCGTGTTGAGAACGTCGATCGCCGTGACCTTCGCGATTTCGTTTCTCGGGATCGGCTTCGGCCTGTTCTCGGGATCGTTCTCGATCGTGTTCGACGGGGTGTATTCCCTGATCGATGCCGGCATGAGCTTGCTGTCGCTGATCGTCGTCAACCTGATCACCTCCTACGCGGTGGCGGATCATCTGTCGCGCAAGCTCAGGGAGCGTTTTTCGTTCGGCCTCTGGCACCTCGAGCCGATGGTGCTCGGGCTGAACGGAACCTTGCTGATCAGTGCGGCGCTCTACGCGCTGGTCACGGCCATCGGCAGCCTGCTGAGCGGCGGGCGTGATCTGGAATTCGGTTCGGCGCTGGTTTACGCAGCCGTGACGGTGATCGCATGCGCGGGAATCGCAGCCGTCGAATGGCGCGCCAATCGCAAGATCGGATCGGAGTTCGTTCGCCTCGACGTGCGCGGCTGGATCATGT
Organism: Rhodopseudomonas palustris; assembly: GCF_007005445.1. Lineage (NCBI taxonomy): Bacteria > Pseudomonadati > Pseudomonadota > Alphaproteobacteria > Hyphomicrobiales > Nitrobacteraceae > Rhodopseudomonas > Rhodopseudomonas palustris. The sequence goes on from NZ_CP041387.1 coordinate 1,721,159, forward strand.
CGGCCGGCATCAGCGCCGCGCTGCTGATCGCCTTCATGATCGGTCTGGCGGTGCAGGGGACGTCATGGCAGTGGATTTCGCCCTACATCGATCCGGCGGTTCTGGCGGTGGTGTGTGTGCTCATCATTCCGCTTCCGATCTCGACTGTCCGCCATGCGCTCGCAGACATCTTTCTGGTCACGCCGATCGATCTCAAGAAGCACTTGGACACTGTCGCGACGGCTTTCGTCGAGAAGCACGGCTTCATCTCCTATCGCGCCTATGTGGCGCGTGTCGGCCGCTCGAAGGAGATCGAGCTCTACTTCATCGTTCCCGCCGAGGCACCGGCGCGAACCATCGGCGAGTGGGACGCATTGCGCGACGAGATCGGAGATCTGGTCGGCGACGACGGACCGAACCGCTGGCTGACCGTCGTCTTCACGGGTGATCCTGAATGGGCAGAATGACGTCGACCGCGGATATCAAGCTGCAGATCAAAACGCGTGCGAGCTCCGGGCCGCGTGGTCTTTCGAAGGACACGATCGTCGATACGGCCGTGAGCTTGATGGAGGAGATCGGGGACTCCGCCTTCAGTCTGCGCAAACTCGGCGAGAGGGTGGGCTGCGATCCGATGGCGATCGTCTATCACTTCAAGAGCAAGGACGGGGTGTATCGTGCGATGGCAGACGCCCTGGTGGCGAAGCTGTCGCCGGTCGGCAGCGACCAGCCCTGGCAGGATCGGCTCCGCACCCATGCGCGCGATCATCGCGCACTGGCGCTCCGATATCCTCACACGTTCCCCCTGCTGCAAAGATTCTTCAACACGGGGGTCTCGGACTTTCCGCATATCGAGATGGTGCATCGGGCACTCGCCGATGCCGGTGTGTCCGACGACGAAGCTCCTGCTGTCTGTCTCGCATGGTACGCAAGCGTGATCGGTCTATGTACGGCCGAAATCAGCGGGCTCATAAGGCCGGCGAGCGAGGCCGAAGTAGCAGAAATCGAGGGACTGTCCCCCGCCGAGTTTCCGGTGTTGAGGAAACTGGCGCAATCCTATCTGGCGGTCGAAACCGAGGCTGTGTTCGAGACCGCCAACGAGCTGTTTATCAGAGGCGTGTGCAGCCCCAGGGGGCGTTTGCCTGACCATTAGGTCCGCCTACGCGACAGATATGTCAGGGTCGTGCAGCCGACCACGCGCCGTCCAGCGCCAGCAATAGACGGCTGGACGATTGCGGTCGCCTGTCGATCGCGCTCAGCACTTCTCCTTGCCGCAGCGCGCGGTGTTGATCTTCTGGCGCAGCGTGTCGAGGCCGACCGCGCCGACAACCACCTGCTTGCCGATCACGTAGCTCGGCGTCCCGTTCATTCCCATCGATTCGGCGAGCTTGAAGCTCTCCTCGATGGTGGCGCGTACTTCCGGGCTGTTCATGTCTTTTTCGAGCTTGGCGGGATCGAGGCCGGCTTCCTTGGCGGCTGCCAGAGCGCGCGCCTTGTCGGCCTGACCGCGGCCACTGAGCAGCTTCTGGTGGAAGTCGAGATACTTCTTGCCGCTCGGATCTTGCATCCGCACGGCGATCCCGACCTGCGCGGCCTCGACCGAGGGCGGGCCGAGCACCGGGAATTCCTTCAGCACGACCTTGAGGTTGGGATCGTCCTTCATCAGTTCGAGCATGTCCACCATTGCGCGCTTGCAGTAGCCGCAGTTGTAGTCGAAGAACTCGACCATCGTGACATCGCCGTTCTTGTTGCCCAGCGTGACGCCGCGCGGCGAACTGAAGATCAGGTCCGCGTTGTCCTTGATCGCTTGCTGATGCTTCTCCGCCTGCGCCGCGGCTTGGCGCTTGCCGAGTTCTTCCGAGGCCTCTTCCAGCACTTCGGGGTGCGTCACCAGATACTCTTTGATGATCGTCTCGATCTGGCTGCGCTGCTCGTCGGTGAATTTCTGCGCCGAGGCGACCGCCGGCGCACCGAAGACGGCGAGCGCGAGCAGGGCTGTAGCGAGCGGGCGGAGCGGCGGCATGGGCGGATCCCTTCGGCGGTCAGATCGTGGAAAATTGCGCGGATTCGCAAATTTCATAGCGCTTTTCGTCGGCAAATACGCGGTTTTTGTGGACGCGTCGGCTGGCACGGGCGGCCGGCCTCTTCCGACACAAAGACGCCGGCACCCGGAAAAAACGAATGCCGGCGTCCTTCGGATCGCCCGCTATGTTACTTGATGGTGGTCAGGCGCAGGTAGGGGCGGGGTTCTTCCCAGCCTTGCGGAAACGCCTTGGTGGCGGCGTCGCCCTTCACGGACAGCGGGATGATGACCTTGTCGCCGGGCCGCCAGTCGGCCGGTGCGGCGACGGTGTGCTTGTCGGCGAATTGCAGCGCGTCGATCACGCGCAGGATCTCGTCGAAGTTGCGCCCGACGTTCATCGGGTAGGTCATGGTCAGACGAATCTTCTTGTTCGGATCGATGATGAACACGGAACGGACCGCGGCGGTGTCGCTCTGGTTCGGATGGATCATGTCGTAGAGCTTGGCGACCTTCAGGTCCGGATCGGCGATGATCGGGAATTGCAGGTCGGTCTGCTGGGTGTCGTTGACGTCGGCAATCCACTTCAGGTGCTCGTCCACGGTGTCGGTCGACAACCCGATCGGCTTGACGTTACGCCCAGCGAACGGCTGCGCCAGCTTCGCCGTCTTGCCCATCTCGGTGGTGCAGACCGGCGTGAAATCCGCCGGATGGCTGAAGAAGAAGACCCAGGAATCACCGATGAAATCGTGAAACGAGATCTTGCCCTTGGTGGTGTCGGCGGTGAAATCGGGGGCAATATCGCCGATATGGAGGGACATCGGGGAAGGACTCCTGTGCGTCTGTGAAGTGCTTGAACGCGCCGGCCAACGCCGGGCGTGCGAAGAATGGAGATCCCGTAAATGGGGATTCCGCAGCGCAGGATCAAGGAACTCGCTGCAAAGCACTCGCACAAAAAAGCATCGGGCGGTGCGTGATGCCGCGCACCGCCCGATGGATGTCCTATCGCGACACGACTACGGGCAAGGCATCTCGCGCCCGCCCTTCGCGATGTAGGTGCCGGTCGCAGGATTGTACGAACGGAAGCGCCGCGCGCAGTAGTCCTGCTGCCGTGCGGCTTCGGCCTGGCTGGCCGCGATGGCGCCGCCGACGATTGCCGCACCGATGCCGATGCCGATCGCCGCGCCGGGGCCCGGACCGCCCCAACCGCGCCCGCGCCCACGTCCGCCGCCCCGTCCGCGTCCGCGTCCCCAGCCACGTTGCGCATGAGCCGGTGTCGAGGCCAACGTCATCGCCGCGCCGGTCGTGGCGATCATCCCCAATCCGTACATCGTCAGCAGCGCAACGCTTGCCAGCGCTCGCGTCAGAAACTTGCGGGGCTTTCCGCCCGAGGGCGTCGTCGACTTGGTCATGGATGTCTCTCCCGTGTTGGTGCAGCGATGTTGTTTGCTGGCAAGCGCGGCCCGCAAGACGCGCAGACCGAAGGAGCAGAAAATGAGATCCGGTCGCAGGACTCAGCGAACCGATCGCCGCGCGGGGAGTGTGACAGAGGCAAAGGGGCGGGACAATCCGCCGCGGCGCGACAATCGACCGCGGATTATTTCGCGCCCGGCATTTTCGCTGCGACGATGTCGTCGGCCTTGACCCAGCCCGGAGAGCCGACCGGGAAACGGGTCTTGGCGCGGGCAGCGAGGTCGCGCGCGGTCTTGGCGTCGCCGCGCAAATACGCAGCCTGCGCCGAAGCGAGGTCGGCTTCTGCGTAGTTGCCCTTCTGGCCGTAGGCCATCGCAAGCTGGGTGTAGCCGATCGGGACTTCCGGCTCGCGTCCCAGCGCTCCGCGCAAGATCTGGATTGCTTCGTCGGTGTAGGCCTTGTTGTTGCTGGCGACCAGCGCCTGGCCGAGCAGGATCTGGATCAGCGGCGCACCGCGGGTCATCGCCACCGCCTTGCGCAGCGGAGCGATTGCTTCCGCCGGCTTTCCGCCTTCGAGCAGCGCCTGACCGCGGAGCTCGTAAAAATACGGATTGTTGGGCTGGGCTTGAATCAGGCCGTCGATCTGCGCCTGCGCGGAACGCGGATCGCCGTGCAGATAGCTGGCGATGGCGCGCGCGTAACGGGCCGGCAGGCTGGTGTTCGATGCCGGATAGCGACGGTACACCGTATCCGCCCGCTCCATGAAGCCCGATACCTTGGCGCGCATCATGTCGTGGCGGAATTGCAGCGCCGAATCATCCTTCTTGTCCCAGTATTGGCTGGAGCGTGCCAGTTCGGCGAGCGCAGCGACGCGTTCGGCGGGCATCGGATGCGACTGCGCATACGGATCGGCGCCGCGCGCCGCGAACAGGCTCTCCTTGGTGAAGCGCTGGAAAGTCTCGTACATCCCCCGCGCCGACTGCTGCGTCGCGTTGAGGAACTTGACCGCGGCACGGTCGGCGTTCTCTTCCTGCTGACGCTGATACGACAGCAGATTGCGGCGGATCATCTCCTGCGGCGCCGAGATCGCGGCGGCGCCGATGTTGCCGGCGCCGCTGTTCGGTCCCGCACTGGCCCCGGCCACCATCGCGCCGACGCCGAGCAGCATCGCGACGATCATCTGGGTTTGGGCGTGCGAGATCTGAGTCCGCAGCTTGGAAAGGTGTCCGCCGGCAAGATGGCCGGTTTCGTGCGCCAGGACGCCGATGAGCTGGTTCGGCGTCTCCGATTGCAACAGTGCGCCGTAATTGACGAAGATGCGCTGGCCGTCGGCGACGAAGGCGTTGAACGACGGATCGTTGATGATCGCGACCTGGATGTTCTGCTTCTCCAGTCCCGCGACACGCAGGATCGGCCGGGTGTAATCGCGCAGCAATTGTTCGGTCTCGGTGTCGCGCAGCAGCGGCGGCCCCTTCGGCGTCGGGGCCTGCGCCAGCGTGGGAACCGGCGTGATCGCCAGCGCGAGCGCGGTGAGCCCAGCGATCAGCCGCGAGGCGTGCTTGCGTGCGGACGGACATAGCCGTCCGGCAAAAACTGCAATGTCCTTCAGCATTGGCCGAGCATCGAATTCCGGGTATCTCCTGTGTCGGCCCGGCACCACGGAAGCAGCGCGGCGCGCAGCGGGTTCACCGAACAGACCGCGCGGGGATAGCAGAATTCAATGCTCGATGCGACCAAGATACAACGTGCGCGCGGATTGTTGACCGCGTCCGCCCGCAGCGACGTACCGCCGTTCATGGTGATGGACGTGATGGCGGCTGCCGACCGGATCGAAGCGGCCGGCGGTCACGTCATTCATATGGAAGTCGGACAGCCGTGGGCGCCAGCGCCGCGCGCCGCGCTTGCCGCCGCACATGCGGCGCTCGACAGCAGCCGGATCGACTACACCTCCGCGCTCGGGATTCCGTCGCTGCGCGCACGGATCGCGATGCATTATCGCGAAACCTATGCTTGCGACGTCGATCCGGATCGCATCGTCGTCACCACCGGGTCGTCGGGCGCGTTCATCCTGTCGTTTCTGGCACTGTTCGAGCCCGGCGATCGCGTGGCGGTGACGGTGCCGGGCTATCCGCCGTATCGCCACATTTTGAATGCGCTCGGCTGCGTGCCGGTGCCGATCGAGACGCACAGCGAGACGCGTCATGCGCTGACTGGCGAAGCACTACTCGCTGCGCACCGCAAGGCGCCGCTGAAGGGCGTGCTGGTCGGCAGTCCGGCCAATCCGACCGGCACGATGATGACGCGCGAAGCGCTCACCGAACTGATCGCGGTCGCCGAGAGCGAAGGCATCCGCTTCATCTCCGACGAGATCTATCACGGCCTCGACTACGCATTCCCCGCGATGACGGCCGCGGAACTTTCGCCGAACTCGGTGGTGATCAATTCGTTCTCGAAGTACTTCTGCATGACCGGCTGGCGCGTCGGCTGGATGGTGCTGCCGGAAAGCCTGGTGCGGCCGGTCGAGCGTCTGCAGCAGAATCTGGCGATCTCGGTGCCGACGCTGTCGCAGATCGCCGCCGAGGCGGCGTTCGGCGGTCGCGACGAGATGGAAGCGGTGAAGCGCGGCTATGAAGAGAACCGGGCGATTCTGATCGAAGGGCTGCCGAAGGCCGGCTTGACCGAGTTCCTGCCGGCCGACGGTGCATTCTACCTGTACGCCGACGTTTCCGCCTTCACGTCCGACAGCTACGACTTCACCAGGCGGATGCTGGAGGAGGCGAGGGTGGCGGCGACGCCGGGGATCGATTTCGATCCGGTGCGCGGCAAGAGTTTCGTGCGGTTTTCCTATGCCAGGTCCGCGGAGGACATGCGCGAAGCGGTACGCCGGATCACCGCCTGGCTCGGCCGATGATCTCGGCCGCATGACAGGATTGGCGATTTCAAAGGTTGATCTTTGCGGCATTTCGTCGCTATAGGCTCCCGCGACTAATTTCTCCCGGGAGAATTCCCTTGCCGCTCGGTTCGTCCGCGCCGCCGTGCACCGGCGGCCACGCAGTGCTTGCTGCTCGCTTGTGGCCGCAGCACTCGGGCGGATTCTCTGTCTGGTTGCGGGCGATCGTTCTGGTCGCGTCTGGCGTGCTATTGTTGGCGCTGTCGGCCAAGGTCAATTTGCCGCTGCCGCTGGTACCGATGACGCTGCAGACGCTGGTGGTGGTGCTGATCGGGGCCGCCTATGGCGCGCAGCTCGGTGCCGCGACACTACTCGCCTATCTCGCCTCGGGCGGCGTCGGTCTGCCGGTGTTCGCCGGCCCGGTCGGTGGACTGGCGCCGCTGCTCGGCCCGACCGCCGGATATCTGGGCGGCTTCGTGGTCGCCGCAGTCTTGGTCGGGTGGTTCGCCGAACGCGGCTGCGATCGCTCGGTGCCGAAGCTGTTCGCAGCGATGCTCGCCGGCCACCTCGCCATCCTGACACTCGGTTTCACCTGGCTCGCCTTCGGTCTGCATCTCGGCGTGGCCAAGGCCTGGTGGATCGGTGTGGTTCCGTTCCTCGCCGGCTCGCTGGTCAAGTCCGCGCTTGGCGCGACCTTGTTACCCGCGATGCGCCGCATCCTCGACCGCCAACGCTGACGGTTCAAAGTCAATCGACTTGGCTGGCCGGTCTGCCTGCGGTCGGTCAGCAACGTCACATTCTTCGACAGGCATCAAGCGAGTGGAGTGATGGCCATGTCGGCGACGACCGATATCGATGCACTGGCGCTGCCGCAGAGCGGCAAGTCGAAGCCGTTCTACAAGGTGCTGTACGTCCAGGTGCTGTTCGCGATCGTGGTCGGCGTGCTGGTCGGCTGGCTGTCGCCGCACTTCGCCACCAACGAATGGATCAAGGCGCTCGGCGACGGCTTCGTCAAGCTGATCAAGATGGTGATCGCGCCGATCATCTTCTGCACCGTGGTGTCGGGTATCGCCCACATCCAGGATGCCCGCAAGGTCGGCCGCGTCGGTATCAAGGCGCTGCTGTATTTCGAGATCGTGTCGTCGTTCGCGCTGATCCTCGGCCTCGTGGTCGGCAATCTGTTTCCGGTCGGCCACGGTCTCGCCGCCAGGCCGGACGCCGGCGCGGTGGCAAAATACGTCGATCAGGCCGGCCACATGAGCTCGGTCGACTTCGTGCTGCATATCATCCCGGACAGCGTGGTCGGCGCCTTCGCGAGAGGCGATATCCTCCAGGTGTTGCTGTTCGCAGTGCTGTTCGGTTTCGCGCTGATGGCGCTCGGTGAACGCGGCCATCGGCTGCGCGACGTGATCGACGACGCCGCGCACGCCGTGTTCGGCGTGATCGCGATCGTGATGAAGGCGGCTCCGATCGGCGCGTTCGGCGCCATGGCTTACACGATCGGCAAGTACGGCCCTGCGGCGCTCGGCAATCTGATCGGCCTGGTGGCGCTGTTCTACGCCACCGCGGCGCTGTTCGTGGTGCTGGTGCTCGGCACCATCGCCAGGTTCGTCGGCTTCAACATCTTCAAGTTCATCGGCTACATCAAGGACGAGCTATTGATTGTGCTCGGCACCTCGTCGTCGGAGAGCGCGCTGCCGCAACTGATGGAGAAGCTGGAACGGCTGGGCTGTTCGAAGTCGGTAGTCGGCCTGGTGGTGCCGACCGGCTATTCGTTCAACCTCGACGGCACCAACATCTACATGACGCTGGCGACGCTGTTCATCGCCCAGGCGCTCGGTATCGAGCTGTCGTTCAGTGACCAAGTCGCGATTCTGCTGGTGGCGATGCTCACCTCGAAGGGCGCCAGCGGTGTCACTGGTGCCGGATTCGTGACGCTTGCCGGCACGCTGGCGGCCGTCAACCCAGCGCTGGTGCCAGGCATGGCGATCGTGTTCTCGATCGACAAGTTCATGAGCGAGGTTCGCGCGCTGACGAACATCACCGGCAATGGCGTCGCCGCGGTGTTCGTATCGTGGTGGGAGGGCGAACTCGACAAAGACCGGCTATGCGCCAGCCTCGATCGCAGCATCGATCCTTCCGACGTCGAGACCGCCGTCACCACCGGCTGACGCCGGCGCTGCAATACTGGCTTTGATTTTGATCATGTGATGCCCGCGTTCGCCGCGGGCATCGGTGTTCTTGGGTGGGGGCTGTTAGTCCGACAACGCGACCCGGTAGTCGTAGAGAATTCGCTACCTATTAAGATGATGGCCGGTTGGTCACTTACTTGGTCATGGCCAGGACGAGCCCGGGCATGATGAGCGGAGTGTCAAGGCTCATCAAGCTGATGCAGCGCAGCCGGGCGCGGATCTCATCACCGATCCCGGAAATGAAAATGCCCGCGGCGTGCGCGGGCATTTTTGAAGCTGTTGTCTTGATGGCGGCCTTAGTTGCCGCCGCCGAAGCGGCGGGACCACCAGCCAACGCGGCGCGGGGCGGCAGAGGAGGACTCCTGCGCTGGCTGCTCGGCTGCTTGCGGGGCGGCCTCGGCGGCCGGGGCTTCTGCCACAGGCGCGGCCGCGGCGGGCTGCTCGGCCTCAGCGGTCGGCTCGGGCTGCACTTCGGTTGTGGCTTCCGCCGTCGTTTCGGAGGCGGCCGGGGCGCCGAAGCTCACCTTTTCGCGCACCGTGGAGCGGCGACGCGCAGCCTTCTTCGCGGCGCTGTCGTCCTCGGCCGACGCGTCGTTGGCATCGGGGGCGGCGGCTGCCGTATGCTGCGGTTCGGACGGCGCAGTATCCTGCGGCGCGACGTGATGCGGCTGTTCGGTCTCGGCGGCCGGTTCGAAGCTCGGCTGCACCGACGGGCTGCCGCCATCGAAGTCGGCGACCGCATCGGCGGATTCGGCTTCGTCTGCAGCGTTCAGCTCGTCGCTGATCGAGCCGACCACGCCGGCCTCGGCCTCAGTGCCATCCGCAGTGCCACGGCGGCGGCGGCCACCCCGGCGACCGCGGCGGCGCGGACGGCGTTCGCCGTTCTCGCCCTGGTCGGCGCGGACTTCGGTCTCGCTGTCGTCGTCGCCGGCCTCGTCGCCTTCGTCAGCTTCGCCGACCTGTTCGACGCCTTCGGCCACGAACGGCTGCTCGCCGTCTTCGCCCACTGCACCGGCCTCGGCGGCCTCGCGCGGTTCACCCGAACGTCGGCGTCGTCGCCGGCGGCGGCGCTTGCGGTTTTCGCTGTCGGTGTCGCCGGCTTCGCTGGCCTGCTCGTCGGCAAGGCCGACGGTTTCGTCGGTCTCGATCTCGGCTTCGAATTCGTAGCCGTCGTCGTCCTCAGGCTCGTCAATGGGCGCCGGCGAGGCGGCGATCTGCGCCGCGAGCAGCGCCTTGGCGGTCTCCAGCGTGTGGACCTGTTCGCCGCGATCGATCACGAACGACTGCTGTCCGCTGACGGTGGGATCGGCCAGCACCGACAGTGACACTCTGAATCCGGTCTCGAGATCGCGCAGGTGGCCGCGCTTGTGGTTCAGCACGTACAGCGCCACGTCGGTGCGGGTGCGCACGATCAGATTGTGCGTCGCGCCCTTCATCAGCACCTCTTCGAGGCCGCGCAGCAATTGCAGCGCAACCGAGGATACCGAACGGACATGGCCTGAGCCGCCGCAATGCGGGCAGGGCTCGGTCGAGCTTTCCAGCACGCTGGCGCGGATGCGCTGGCGCGACATTTCGAGCAGGCCGAAATGCGAGATGCGACCGACCTGGATACGGGCGCGATCCTGTCGCAGGCAGTCGCTGAGCTTGCGCTCGACCGCGCGATTGTTGCGCTTCTCGTCCATGTCGATGAAGTCGATGACGATCAGGCCGGCGAGGTCGCGCAGCCGGAGCTGCCGCGCGACTTCTTCGGCAGCCTCCATGTTGGTCTTGAGCGCGGTGTCCTCGATATGGTGCTCGCGGGTCGAGCGGCCCGAATTGACGTCGATCGAGACCAGCGCCTCGGTCTGGTTGATCACGATGTAGCCGCCGGAGCGAAGCTGCACAGTCGGTGAGAACATCGCGTCGAGCTGGCTCTCGACGCCCATCCGCGAGAACAGCGGCTGGCCGTCGCGATACAGCTTCACCGCGCGAACCTGCGACGGCATCAGCATTTGCATGAAATCGCGGGCCTCGCGGTAGCCGGCTTCGCCGGCGACCAGCACCTCGTCGATCTCCTTGTTGTAGAGGTCGCGCAGCGAGCGCTTGATCAGCGAGCCTTCCTCGTAGACCAGCATCGGCGCCTGCGACTTCAGCGTCACGTCGCGCACCGTCTCCCACATCCGGATCAGGTACTCGAAATCGCGCTTGATCTCGGGCTTGGTGCGAGCGGCGCCCGCGGTGCGCAGGATCACGCCCATGCCTTCCGGCACGTCGAGGTCCTGAACCACTTCCTTGAGCCGGGATCGATCCTGCGCCGAGGTGATCTTACGGCTGATGCCACCGCCGCGGGCGGTGTTCGGCATCAGCACAGCGTAACGGCCGGCGAGCGACAGGTAGGTGGTGAGCGCCGCGCCCTTGTTGCCGCGCTCTTCCTTGACGACTTGCACCAGCATCACCTGGCGACGCTTGATGACTTCCTGGATCTTGTACTGCCGGCGCGGACGGAAGGCGCGTTCCGGCACTTCCTCGAGCACGTCGTCGCCGCCGACCGACTCGACCACGTCCTCCTCGGCGTCCTCTTCGTCGTCCTCTTCTTCGTCGTCCTCGGCTCCTGCCTCGGTCTCGGTATCAGTATCAATGTCGGTCTCAGGCTCGTGCTCGGCGTGATCGTCGTGCGCCTCGTGGCCATCCTCGGCTTCGTCGTTCCCGTCGATCGGGAAAGGCGCGTCCTCGGCATACCCGGCGCGGGTCTCGGCGTGATCGTCGCCGTGCGTCTCTTCCTCGTGCGACGCGGTAGCCTCCGCGGCTACGAACAAGGCGGGGACCTCGCCGGCCGCGGGCTGTTCGACAGCGGCGGGCTCGGCCGCAGCGCTCACCTCCGCAGGAGACGGAGCGGGCGCTTCGGACGGCGCCGCGTCGACATCGGTGTGCTTGTGGTCTGCGTCGTGCTGCTCGGCGATCTCGCCCGCCGGCAGCTCGTGCATCAACGGTTCGCCGCTGGCGGACGCGTCGGTCTCTTGCGCCTCGTGGTGCTCCACGACGGCATCGGGCTGATCGACCGTGGCATCAAGCTGATCGGCACTGGTTTCGACGATCTCGCTCTGCACCCGCTCGCCGTTGTTGCGGCGGCGATGGCTGCGATGGCGCGAGCGGCGGCGGCTCGAGCGCTGTTCGCTTTCCTCTTCGGCTTCGCGATGGGCTCGTTCGTCTGCCTCGATCAGGGCCTGCCGGTCGGCGACCGGAATTTGATAGTAGTCGGGATGGATTTCGCTGAATGCAAGGAAGCCGTGACGATTGCCGCCATATTCGATGAAGGCGGCTTGCAGCGAGGGTTCGACCCGGGTGACCTTCGCCAGATAGATATTGCCGCGAAGTTGTTTGCGCTGGGCGGTTTCGAAATCAAACTCTTCGACGCGGTTGCCACGGACCACGACCACCCGGGTCTCTTCCGGGTGGGTGGCGTCGATCAGCATCTTGTTGGCCATTTTTCAACTCATGTCGGCGGAGCGCGCGCGAAACGGCTCGCGCAAGCAGCGCGGCCGGCAGACGCGACGGTCCACCTGATTCGGGGGTGAGGGGAAGGCCGAAACGCATCGCGGTGTGCCGTGCCGGTCGAAGACCCGAGGCGACGCGCGAGGCGAAGCAAATGCTTCGCGGCGGCGCGGCCTTTGCGTGGGTCGGTTTCGGCATCGCAGTCTGGCGCATTAAGCGTCGGCCCGTCTGAACAGGTGGCGGCTCGATCGGCCGCCGTGTCGTCTTGCTGATGGGCCGGCTCCGCGCCGAGGCGCTAAGCCGGAGTGAGGCATTCGGCCGGTGAGCCGGATGTGGCCGGTCATGAAGTGTTGAACCGTCCCGGGTACGAGAGAGGGCCCGGGGACGGACGCCTTTCGGGCTGGGCCGGCACTCCTTGACCTGCCGCGCGCTGCGCTGGCTCGGAGGGGCCGGCAAAACGCAAAATCCTCCGGGTTTGGGATCGGGGACTTGGCGCTGCACCGAGTGGCTGAACGCGACACAACCGGTAGTATAGACCGTCAGCAGTAAATACATACGTGGATTGGGTGGCGGTTGCAAGGTGAGCGTCGCGGCCTGGCAACACCCCGCAGGTTTCATTCCGAGGCACTTAAGCTCCGATTAACCGTGCAGTTTTATTGCGGTACAACGACTTCCGGGAGGTTGGGATTCGTTTGGCACGGCGCGCAAATCATTTTGTTTTGTTCAGTGCGATGGTTGCGTGCGCTGCAGCATCGCTGTGCCTGATGTCTGGGGCGATCGCTCCGGCCCTCGCCGAGCCGAGTGCACACGGTGTCGCGCCGATTCCGGCCAGTTTTCCGATCGCATCGGACGCGCGTATCGCCGGTGACGATAATCACACCCGCCTGATCGTCGATTTGGATACCAAAGTGCCGCTCCGTGCGTTTGCTCTGGCGGACCCTTTTCGTGTGGTGATCGACCTTCCCCAGATCAATTTCAGGCTGCCGAAGGGGGCTGGGGAAAATGGGCGCGGCCTGATCAAGGCGTTCCGCTACGGGCTGGTGATGCCGGGCGGCTCGCGAATCGTGCTTGATCTCACCGGACCGGCGAAGATCGCCAAGGTCGAGGTGCTCGAACCGGCCAACGGTCAACCGGGGCGGCTGGTGATCGATCTCGAATCGATCGACCGCAGCAGTTTCATGCAGGCCTTGCAGACCGCGGGGAGCGTCGCTGAACTAAGGCCCAGCGTGGCGGGGGGCGATACGACTGCGACGGTGGTTCGCAGCGCGCCGCTGCCCAAGATCGAGCACGACGATCCGCGTCCGGTGGTGGTGATCGATCCTGGCCATGGCGGCATCGACAACGGTACCCAATCGGCCGATGGCGTCGCGGAAAAAACCATCGTGCTGGATTTCGCCGTCGCACTGCGCGACCGGCTGGCGCAGCAGGGCAAATTCCGGGTGGTGCTGACCCGCGCCGACGATACCTTCATTCCGCTGTCCGACCGGGTGAAGGTTGCGCGCGAACAATCCGCGGCGCTGTTCGTGTCGATCCACGCCGACGCCCTGCCGCGGCGCGAGGGCGACGCCCAGGGGGCGACGATCTACACCCTGTCGGACAAGGCGTCCGACGCCGAGGCACAGCGGCTGGCCGATGCGGAAAACAAGGCCGACGCGATCGGCGGCGTCAATCTCACCGAGGAGCCGACCGAGGTCGCCGACATCCTGATCGATCTGGCGCAGCGCGAGACCAAAGCCTTCTCCAATCGATTCGCCCAGCAATTGATGAAGGACATGAAGGCCACCACCCGGATGCACAAGCGTCCGCTGAAATCGGCCGGCTTCCGGGTGCTGAAGGCGCCGGACGTCCCATCGGTGCTGATCGAGCTCGGCTACGTCTCCAACAAGGCCGACCTGCAGCACCTGCTGTCCGAACAATGGCGCAGCAAGACCGTCGGGGCGGTGGCGAATGCGATCGAATCGTTTCTGAGCAAGCGAGTGGTTTCGGCCGGCCCGCCGGGCTGAAACCGCCTCGCCGGGTGCGGGACGTGGCCTGGCCGGGCCCTAGTTTGGCCACAGCGTAAGTCTTATAAGACAGGCTGCACGGTTCGCGCGGTCGATTGCAGTTTGGGCCCCGCCCGGTGGCGCAAGCCGCCTCAGGTTGCGAACGGCGGAATTCTCGGTCAAGGGACATCCGCCGCAAGGCGCGGCCCTGGATGAAACGGAACTTTCTGATGCGTTTGCTGCTGCGATTTTTCGGCTTCCTGTTCGCGGCCGGCACGATCGTGTTTCTGGTCGGTGTGGCCGCTGCCGCGGGCCTGATCTGGCATTTCTCCAAGGATCTGCCTGACTACTCGCAGCTCCAGGATTACGAGCCGCCGGTGATGACGCGGATTCACGCCGCAGACGGCTCGCTGCTCGCCGAATACGCCAAGGAGCGCAGGCTGTATCTGCCGATCCAGGCGGTGCCGAAGCTGGTGATCAACGCGTTCCTCGCGGCCGAGGACAAGAATTTCTACGAACACGGCGGCATCGACTATCAGGGCATGGCGCGCGCCGCGCTCCTGTATGCGCAGAACATCGGCACCAACCGCCGGCCGCAGGGCGCCTCGACCATCACCCAGCAGGTCGCCAAGAATTTCCTTTTGACCAACGAGGTGTCGTTCACCCGCAAGATCAAGGAAGCCCTGCTGGCGATGCGGATCGAGCGCGCCTATTCCAAGGACAAGATCCTCGAATTGTATCTCAACGAGATCTATCTCGGCCTCGGCGCCTACGGCATCGCCGCGGCCTCGCTGGTGTATTTCGACAAGTCGGTCAACGAACTGACCGTATCCGAGGCGGCTTATCTGGCGGCGCTGCCGAAGGCGCCCGCGGCGCTGCATCCGATCCGCAACCACGACCGCGCGGTCGAGCGCCGCAACTATGTGATCGATCGGCTGGTCGAGAATGGCTGGATCAACCAGGCCGACGCCGACAAGGCGCGCAAGGCGCCGCTCGCCGTGACCAACCGTGGCAATGCCGCCCACACCTTCGCCGGCGAATACTTCGCCGAGGAGGTCCGCCGCGACATTCTCGATCGCTACGGCGAGAAGAAGCTTTACGAGGGCGGCCTCTCGGTGCGCGCCACGCTCGATCCGAAGCTGCAGATCGAGGCGCGCAAGACCATGGTCGCAGGCCTGGTCCGCTACGACGAAGCGCGCGGCTGGCGCGGGCCGGTCACCAAGCTCGAGATCGCAGGGGATTGGGGCGTCAAGCTCGCCGACGTCAAGGCGCTGGCCGACGTCACGCCGTGGCGGATGGCGGTGGTGCTGGAGACGTCCGATCAGTCCGCCCGCATCGGCTTTCAGCCCGGCCGCGAGCTCGGCGGAGCGATCTCCAAGCAACGCGAGACCGGCCTGGTGATGCTCGAAGGCGTCAAATGGGCCAAGCCTGCGGCTGGTCCGTCGCGCGGCAAGACGCCGAGGACGGTGTCGGAAGTGCTGTCGCCGGGAGACGTGGTCTACGTCGATCCGCTGCTCGACAAGGACGGCAAGATGGTCGAGGGGCAATACCGGCTTCGGCAGATCCCCGAAGTGTCGGGGGCGATGGTGGCGATGGACCCGCTGACCGGCCGCGTGCTGGCGATGGTCGGCGGCTTTTCGTTCGACCAGAGCCAGTTCAACCGCGCCTCCCAGGCGTATCGGCAGCCCGGTTCGTCGTTCAAGCCGCTGGTGTATTCGGCGGCGATGGACAACGGCTACACCCCGTCGACGGTGGTGATCGACGCTCCGATCGAAATCGATCAGGGGCAGGGCGTCGGCGTGTGGCGGCCGGAGAACTACTCGACCGGCAAATATTACGGCCCGACCACGCTGCGCAACGCGCTGCAGCGTTCGCTCAACACCGTTACGGTGCGGCTGGCGCAGGACGTCGGCATGCCGCTGATCGGCGAATACGCCAAGCGCTTCGGCGTCTATGACGAATTGCCGAACTATTTGTCCTACGCGCTGGGCGCGGGCGAGACCACGGTGATGCGGATGGTCACCGCCTATTCGATGTTCGCCAATGGCGGGCGCCGGGTGAAGGCGACCCTGATCGACCGCATCCAGGATCGTTACGGCCGCACCATCTTCAAGCACGACCAGCGCGAGTGCCGCGGCTGCGAGGCGCCGGATGGCTGGAAGAACCAGCAGGAGCCGCAGCTCGTCGACCGCCGCGAGCAGGTGCTCGATCCGATGACCGCGTATCAGATCACCTCGATGATGGAGGGCGTGGTTCAGGCCGGCACCGCGACGGTTCTGCGCGAGGTCGGCAAGCCGATCGCCGGCAAGACCGGAACCACCAACGACGAGAAGGACGCCTGGTTCATCGGATTCTCGCCCGATCTCGTCGTCGGCATCTATTTCGGCTACGACAAACCGCGCAATCTCGGCCGCGGCGCCACCGGCGGCCATCTCGCGGCGCCGGTCGCCAAGGACTTCTTCAAGCTGGCGCTCGCCGACAAGCCGGCGGTGCCGTTCCGCGTGCCGGCAGGCATCAAGCTGATCCGCGTCGATGCCAAGAGCGGGATGCGCGCCGGCCCCGGGGATGGCCGCACCATTCTCGAGGCTTTCAAGCCGGGCACTGCGCCGCCGGACAATTACGCGGTGATCGGCGTCGCCGACGCCGACGGCCGGCAGCCGCAGCAGATGGCGCCGCCCGACGATCGCGGTTTTTTCCGCCCTGGCACCGGCGGTCTGTATTGACGCAGCCAGGGTAGATGCGGCTTCGAGCCCAACGGGCGATTGCGCTTTGCCGCGTCGCCCGTTAAATCGCGTCTCAGCATTCGCGGCATCGCCGCTTCCGAAGAGATCCCATGCGCGCAGAAATCGAACGCCTCGTCGAAGAGATCAAGCAGTCAGTCGGGCTGCTGAGGAGGCATCTTTGACGTCGATCAGTCCACCGTCCGCCTCGCTGAGCTGAACAAGCTCGCCGAGGATCCCAACCTCTGGAACGATCCGCAGAAGGCCCAGAAGCTGATGCAGGAGCGCACCTCGCTGGAGGATGCGCTGACCGGCATCGGCAAGGTCGAGCGTGAGCTGACCGACAATATCGACATGATCGAGCTCGGCGAGGCCGAGGGCGACGAGGGCATCGTCAAGGAAGCCGAAGAGGCGCTCAAGGCGCTGAAGAAAGAAGTTGCGCGCCGCGAGCTGGAAGCGCTGCTGTCCGGCGAAGCCGACCGCTTCGACACCTACCTCGAAGTCCACGCCGGTGCCGGCGGCACCGAGAGCCAGGACTGGGCCTCGATGCTGCTGCGGATGTACGTCCGCTGGGCGGAGAAGCACGGTTTCAAGATCGAGTATCTCGAAGAGTCCGAGGGCGAAGAGGCCGGCATCAAGTCGGCGACGATTCAGATCTCCGGTCACAACGCCTATGGCTGGCTGAAGACCGAGGCCGGCGTACATCGCCTTGTCCGCATCTCGCCGTTCGACTCCAACGCCCGCCGGCACACCTCGTTCTCGTCGGTGCAGATCTTCCCGGTGATCGACGACAGCATCAAGATCGACATCAAGGAAAGCGACGTCCGCACCGACACGATGCGGTCGGGCGGGGCCGGCGGCCAGCACGTCAACAAGACCGAATCGGCGGTGCGCCTGACCCACATCCCGACTGGCGTCGCGGTGGTCTGTCAGGCCGGCCGCTCGCAGCACAAGAACCGCGCCCAGGCGTGGGATATGTTGCGCGCCCGGCTGTACGAGATCGAGTTGAAGAAGCGCGAGGAACAGGCGGCCGCCGACCAGGCTGCCAAGACCGAGATCGGCTGGGGCCACCAGATCCGCTCCTATGTGCTGCAGCCGTATCAGATGGTCAAAGACCTCCGCACCGGCGTGCAGACCTCCGACACCGCCGGCGTGCTCGACGGCGACCTCGACGAGTTCATGGCCGCGACCCTGGCCCAGCGCGCCTTCGGCGGCGGACCGGGGGCGGTGGAGGACGTGGATTAGTTCGGAGAGATTTCGTTCAGGCGTTGATGGATGAAATCGGTGTTCGTTTGCATAGATGGTGCGTCTGTCGGTGGCTGTCGCTGACAGCAGGTAGTCTGGCTAGAAGGACCGCTGATAGCGAGGTCCGTTTGTAAATACTTCGTCGACTACTAACCCGCCCCCGCCAGCCTCACCCCCGCCCGCAAAAACTTCTGCGGGTCGACGGCTTCGCCGTCGATGCGGGTTTCGTAGTGCAGATGCGGGCCGGTGGAGCGGCCGGTGGAGCCGATCTCGCCGACTATCTGGCCGATGCTGACCTGCTGGCCGACCTTGGCGATGATCTTCGACAGATGGCCGTAGCGGGTCGTCAGTCCGTTGCCATGGTCGATCTCGACCATCTGGCCGTAGCCGCCGGCCCAGCCGGCGCTGACGACCTTGCCGATCGCCGTGGCTCGGACCGGGTCGCCGGTCGAGCCGCGGAAGTCGAGGCCGGTGTGCATGGCGGGGCGGCCGAGGAACGGATCGGTGCGCACGCCGAATCCCGACGAAAACTCGACCTGCCCCAGCACCGGCTTGCGATACGGCACCAGCGACAGGGCGCGGGTGAGGCGGTCGACCTGGGCGCGGCTGATATTGATGCGATAGAGCTGACGATCGAAGCTCGACGCGTTGGCCGAGGGAGCACGCACCGGTACGAACGGGCCGCCGACGCCGCCACGCGGCGCCGACGCTTCGAGCGAACGGCTGTTGAGGCCGAGATTGCCGAGCACGTCGCGCATCCGCCGTGCGCGGGATTCGTAGGTCTCTTCGACCGCGCCGAGGGTTGCGATCTGTTGTTTCTCGACCTGGTCGAGCGACGTTTGCAGCCGCGTCAGCACGGTCTCGACGCCCTGGGCCTGGGCGTACTGAGTCGGCGCACGCTCGATCGCGGCCGGCGGCGTGCGTGATTGCAGCCGCGCTTCGCGATCGGGAGGGGCGACGAAGATCACGGTGTCGTTGATCGGCGAGGGCTTCGGCCGGCCGGTCGTCTCGATATCGAACGACGGCGTGCGGGCCGGCTTGATGCTCCCCGTAACGGCGACGTCGGGCAGCGCGCTCAGGGCACCAGCGCGGGATTCGAGCAGCGACTGCCGCCGCATGATCTGTTCGAGCTTCTGATCGAACTGCTCTTGGTCGAGCAGTTGCCGGCTGGTGGTGCG
Organism: Rhodopseudomonas palustris; assembly: GCF_007005445.1. Lineage (NCBI taxonomy): Bacteria > Pseudomonadati > Pseudomonadota > Alphaproteobacteria > Hyphomicrobiales > Nitrobacteraceae > Rhodopseudomonas > Rhodopseudomonas palustris. Next base: position 1,740,246 of record NZ_CP041387.1, read on the forward strand.
GTCGACCTTGGCCCGCAGCTCGGCGATGCGATCCTCATAGGCGTACTGCATCTCGGCCTGGCGGGCGATCAGCCGGGTCAGCACGTCGTCGCGGAATGTGAAGTAGGTGGCGGTGGCTGCGGTCCAGCAGCCGAGCAGCACGATGCTGCCGACAGCGATCCAGAACAGCACAGGGCCGATCCGCACCTGACGTCCGGCGTGGGCGATCGTATAGCTGTTGCCCGCCGGCGCCGGTCGCTGTGCAGGACGAGGCGGGCGTGCCGGGCGCGGCGCCGCGGGGCGGGCTTGGTCGTGAGCGTGAGGATGCAGCGCTGCTGATGGATGGCCGGAACGGTAAGACATCGGAACTCCCGCGCTGACCGGAAGCTGGCTGCGGATCCGATCGAAGCGCGGGGCGATTTGACCCCCGCATAGTTAATTTTCAGAAAATGAAAACTATAGAGATTGCGCTGCGGCAAGCACCTGATCGGCGTGACCGTCGACCTTCACCTTGCGCCAGACCCGCGCCACGCGGCCCTCGGCATCGATCAGAACCGTGGTGCGAATGATCCCTTCGAACGTTCTGCCGTACAACGATTTTTCGCCCCAGGCGCGATAGGCTGTGAGCATCGCATGGGTCGGATCGGAGAGCAGCGGAGTCGCCAGCCGATGCTTGTCGCGGAAGGAATCCTGCGCCTTCACCGTGTCCGCCGAAACGCCGAGCACCGCGGTGCCGCAGGCGTCGAAATCGGCGGCGAGGCGGGTGAAGTCGATCGCCTCGCGGGTACAGCCGGGCGTGTTGGCCTTCGGATAGAAGAACAACACCAGCTTGCGGCCGGCGAAGTCGGCGAGCGAGATCTTGCCGCCGCCGTCGCGCGGCAGCGTAAAGGCCGGCGCCTGGCTGCCCTCGGCAAGGCCGGCCGGTTCAGTTGCAGCGGTCTTGCTCGCGGTCTTTTTGGCGGCAGGCGAATTGGCCGCAGCCTTGTTCGCCGCCGTCTTGGTCGTCGCCTTGGGGGATTTGGCGGCGGTCTCCTTGGACCGTTTCTTGGGTGTCGGCTTGGACATGCGCCTTCCTTTCGTCGCTTTCGAAAGGTCAACATCGATCATCGCCGGGCGCGATGCGATTTCGCCGCTGCTGGGCAAATCCGTCGACCTCGGGGTATGGTTGCAGGGATTCGGCGTACCGACCATCCCCGTTTGTTCAATGGGCCCGCTGGGCCGGCGGCGAGTTGAGGTTCAAGCGAGGACAGGCAGCAATGCCGCCACAGGAGCGTATCCTGCGCGACGGCGCACATCCTTCCCGCGACCAACAGGCTCCCCACGCGCGCGTGCAACGAGAGGCAATGGCCAAACATCCGACGCCGGACCAGTCCGACCCGCACGCCGGCCATGATCGCAACGACCCCACCTGGCACGAAGGCGGCCAGTGGGATCACGAGCACGACGAAGACGCGCGGTATCGCGCTCGCAAATTGCTCAAGCGTCGCAACCTCGGCCTGCATTCCATCGACGACTGGTCGAGCCGCCGCACGCCCGCGGCGCCTTGGCTGAAGCGGACGCTGCTGACCCTGGCGATCGTCGGCATGGTTCTGGTGGCCGGATTCGCCGGGGTGTGGCTTCGGCTCGGCGCCGGTCCGATCAACCTCGACATGGTGACGCCGTGGCTGGCGGACGCGATCGAAGACAACATCGGTCACGGCAACACGGTGGAAATCGGCGGCACCCAGATCGAGCGCGCGGGGCGGATTCGGGTCGCGGTGCGAATTCGAGACATCGTGGTCCGGGACCGCGACAATGTCGTCATCGCCTCCGCGCCGAAGGCGGAGGTGCGATTGTCCGGCTCGGCGTTGCTGATGGGCAGGCTCCGCGCCGAGAGTTTGCGGCTGGTCGGCGCCGAACTGGCAATCAGGATTGATCCCGAAGGACGGGTGACGGTGTCGACCGGGGCCACGGCGCGGCCGCTCGCCACCGGGGTCGCACCAACTGGCCGCCCGGCCGAATTCAAGCTGCCCACCGAATCCACGCCGCCGGCCGCCACGCCGATGACTCCCGACGGCTCGTCGTCCGCGACCGCCACGCCGGCGCCAGGCAGCGACAACTCTTCGGACCCGATGAAGGGCATGCTGGCCGGGCTGGCATGGCTCGACGGCCTGAGCATGGCGGGGCTGGATGGTCAGAACCTGAACGAGATCGGGCTCAAGAACGGAAGTCTCGTGGTCGAGGACGAGCAGCGGGGCAACCGCTGGACGTTCGAGAACATCTCCCTCAGCCTGCGCCGGCCGAGCCATGGCGGCGTGGCGCTGAGTATCGGCGAGGAGGGCACGAAAGCCTGGTCGCTGCGAGTCCAGGTCGGGGCGGCCCAAGACGGAGTACGCGCGGTCGAACTGCATGCCAACCAAGTGCCGACCCGCACCGTTCTCCTGGCGCTGCGGCTGAAGAACCTGACCTACAGCGCCGATTTTCCACTCACGGGTGATTTCAAAGGCGAAGTCGGCCGCGACGGCGTGCCGACCTATTTCCGCGGCAAGCTGACTGCCGGGGCTGGCACCGTGATCGATTTCGACACCCCGGACTATCCGATGGCGATCGATCAGATCGAAACCTCGTTCGAATGGGATGCCAATCGCCGGGTGCTGATCGCGCCGTTCAAGGTGCTGGCCGGCCCGAACCGGGTGACGCTGCTGGCGTCGCTGGAGCCTCCGAACGGCAGCGTCAATGATTGGCGGCTGGGGCTGTCCGGCGGCACCATCGTTCTTCCGGGCGCGCAGAACGAGAGCCCGCTGATCTTCAACCGGATCGCCGTGCGTGTCCGGTTCGACGGCGCCAACCGCCGCGTGCTGCTGACCCAGGCCGACGTCAGCAACGGCGAGATCGGCGTCGCCGGATCGGGCAGCATCGATTACTCCGGGGAGCCGCGACTGACGCTCGGTCTTGCCGGCACGCCGATGTCGGTCTCGGCGCTGAAACGGATGTGGCCGGTGCTGATCGTGCCGGAACTGCGCGAATGGGTGAACGACCGCATCCGCGCCGGTTCGATCCAGACCATCGACATCGCCATTAACTCGCCGATGAAAAACCTGTCGCGGCGCGGCCCGCCGATTCCGGACGAGGGGCTGCTGGTCAATATCCTCGGCAGCGGCGCGACGATCTATCCGGTCGATGGCATGCCGACCGTGAAGGATGCCGACATGCGGGTGCGAGTGACCGGCCGCACGGCGACTGTCGCGATCAATCAGGCCAATGCGGACACGGACGGCGGTCGCAAGATCGCGCTGTCGGACATTCTGTTCGAGGTCCCGGATCTGGCGCCGAAGCCGGCGCCGTCGCGGATCAGGTTCAAGCTCGAAGGTCCGGTTCCGGGGGTCGCCGAAGTGCTCGCCTCCGGCCGGCTCAGCGATGCGGCCGCCTTGCCGATCGATCCCAACACCAGCAAGGGCAACGTCTCGGCGCAGGTCGCTCTCGGCATGCCGATCCAGCGTGAGCTGACCAAGCAGGACACCAGCTATTCGATTACCGCCGACCTCAGCGGATTCTCTGCCGACAAGGTGGCGATGGGGCAGAAGCTCGAAGCCAATACGCTGAAGGTGATCGCCAACAACCAGGGCTATCAGGTCAAGGGCGACGTCAAGATCAACGGCCAGGCGGCGGCGCTGGACTATCGCAAGCCGGTCGACGGCGACGCCGACGTCAAGCTGCAGGCGACGCTCGACGACGCCAGCCGCGCGCGGCTCGGAGCCGATCTCGGCAGTGGTCTCTCGGGTCCGCTCGGGGTCAAGCTGAACGGAAAGATCGGCGATAACGAACAGGATTCCAAGTTCGCGATCGAAGCCGATCTCACGCCGGTGAAGATCGACAATCTGCTGCCGGGGTGGAGCAAGCAGCCGGGCAAGCCCGGCAAGGCCGCCTTCAACGTGGTGCGCAAGCCGCAATCGACCCGGCTCGACGACGTCACCGTCGAGGGCGGCGGCACCCTGATCAAGGGCTCTCTTGAAGTCGATCCCGACGGCGACCTGATCAACGTCAACTTCCCGGTGTATTCGCCGTCCGAAGGCGACAAGGCGATGCTGAAGGCGGACCGCGGCACCGACGGCGTGCTGAAGGCGGTGATGCGCGGAGATGTGTTCGACGGCCGTGGCTTCATCCGCTCCGCGCTGTCGGGCAGCTCCGCAGATTCAAAGGGGAAGAGCATCGATTTCGATCTCGACCTCAAGTTCGGTGCGGTCGCCGGCTTCTACGGCGAGGCGGTGCGTAGCCTCGAGGTCAAGACGACGCGGCGGAACGGCGCGATCCGCAGTTTCAACATGACCGGCAAACTCGGTCGCGACACCCCGATCACCGCCGATCTGCGCGGCCGCAATCAGGGCCGCGAAGTGATTTATCTCGAGACCAACGACGCCGGCGCGTTCTTCCGCTTCACCGACAGCTACGCGAAGATGTACGGCGGCCAGCTCTCGCTGGCGGTCGAGCCGCCGACAGCCGAACCGCGCGAGAAGGAAGGCCTGATCAATGTCCGCGACTTCACCGTCAAGGGCGAGGCGGCGCTCGATCGCGTCGCGGCCGGCGCTCCGGGCGGCACGCCGCAGGGACTGTCGTTCTCGCGGCTGCGCGCCGAGTTCAGCCGCCAGAACGGCACGCTCACCATTCGCGACGGCGTGGTGAAGGGCCCGACGATCGGCGCCACCATCGAGGGCTCGATCGACTACCCCGCCAACCAGGTGCGGATGAGCGGCACCTTCGTGCCGATGTACGGGCTGAACAACATGTTCGGGCAGATCCCGATCGTCGGCCTGTTCCTCGGCGGCGGCAGCAACGAGGGCCTGATCGGCGTCACCTACGAAGTGGTGGGCACCCCGGGCAAGCCGGTGCTGCGGGTCAATCCGATCTCGGCGATGGCGCCGGGCGTGCTGCGCAAGATCTTCGAGTTCAACACCGGCCGACAAAACAGCGGCGCCGATTTCCCGGCGCCGCCCAACTGATCGTCTCGTCTTTTCGCGTAGGTAGAACGCCGGGGCGCTTCTCAGCGCTGGCGCAGCCACGGAACCATGCGGCCGAGGGTGGCGTCGTGCCGGCCGTATTGATGCCACAGCGCGCCGACGACGTGGATGAACACCACGATCACGGTGGCCAGGAACAACGGTCCATGCGCCGCATGCAGCGCGCCGGCCACTGCCTTGTTGGCTTCAAACAGCGGCGGAATGCCGAGCAGATCGATGCCGCGGCCGGAGAACAGCGTCATGCCGACGCCGGTGGCGGGCAGGGCGATCAGCAGCAGATACAGCAGGCCGTGGCTGATCCGGGCGATCACTTCGGTGACGCGCGGCGACGGCACCAGCTCCGGAGCGCCGTGGATCCGGATCCACAGGACCCGGAGCACGGCGAGGCCCAGCACCACAGTGCCGATCGCCTTGTGCCAATTGTACATCGTGCTGCGCAGCGGGTCGGCTTTGTCCAGCCCCTGCGCGTAGTTCATCGAGGCGAAGAGCGCGATCACGGCGAAGAAGATCACCCAGTGAATGGTGACGGCGAGCGCCCCGTATTCGCTGGGTTGTTTGTCGGCGGAGGCGATGGTTGTAGTCGTCATGATATCTCCGAAGGAAAATCGCGGCACGTCGAAGCCCGCGGCGCGAGCTGCCCACCGGACGATGATGCCCGGCAGAGCGGCGGCAGCGATGTGATCGAGCGCAATTCCGCCGAACACATTTTGCTGATCGCGGGCGTGGGAGGCCGCCAATGGCCCGGTCTATGCCACGCGAGGATTGCGAAGTCATGACCGAAGGCTGCGAGTGCCTTGCAATTACAACGGCTTATTGTCGCTCCCGCAGGGCGGGCACCACCAGAAATGGAATCATGCCGAGCACCACGCTGACCAGTGCGAAGCCGAGCACCGGGTTGTAGCTCTGGGTCAGGTCGTGCAGCAGGCCGCCGCACCACGAGCCGAACGCCGAGCCGAGGCCGCTGCCGATCGCGATCGTGCCGTAGATGGTGCCGACATGCTTGCCGCGGAACACACTCATCGCAGTAGCGGTGATCAGCGGGCCGCGCGAGCCGATCATCGAGCCGAAGCAGATCACGAAGCCGCCGAGCAGCACCGGGTTCGGATACCATTGCAGCAGCCAGAGCAGCGCGAGGCCGGTGATCGAGACCGCATAGGAGAACAGGATCGACGGCCGCCGCCCGATCACCCCGTCGAGCCAACTCACCCCGAGCATGCCGGCCACCAGCACCACGCCGGAAAAGCCCCACGCGGTCGCAGCCTGCAGCGGCGCGAAGCCGGCGTCGACCAGATAAGCCACCACCTGCGCTGCGATCGAATACATCCCGATCGCGGTGAAAAAGAAGGTCGCGAACAGCGCCCAGAACGCGTTGTGGCGCATCGCGCTCCGCAGCGTCCAGCCGTCATCGTCCGCATCCTGTTGGGGTCGCTGCGCGTGGGCGTCCGCGCCGGCGGCGAAACGCCGCCACGGCAGCAACGACAGCGGCAGCAGCAGGACCAGCATCGCGCCGCCCAGCATGAGATAGGCCTCGCGCCAGCCGACCCGTTCGATCAGCACCTGCGCGATCGGCAGCATCACCAAGACGCCGGCGCCGATCGCCGAATACACCACCGCCATCGCGGTCGGCAGCTTTGCGCCGAACCAGCGGCCGAGCAGGATCGAGTTCGGCACGTTGCCGGTGAGGGCGATACCGAGTCCGGCGCACAGGCCGACCGTGATCTGCAATTGCCACAGCCGCTCGGCGTAGGCCGCGACGACGAAGGCGCCGCCGAGCAGCACCATGCCGAGCGTATAGACCGCGCGCGGACCGGAGCGATCGAACAGCCGGCCGACCAGCGGCGAAGCCAGCCCGGTGCACAGCGCCGTCAGCGAATAGATCGACACCACCTCGGCGCGGTCCCAGCCGAACGAGGCCGAGATTGGCAGCAGGAACACGGTGAAGCTCTCACCGAGCCCGCGGCCGAGCAGCGACAGCACGAAGCACAGGCCGAGAATGAACAGGCCGGTGCGCGAGGCACGGTGATCCAAGAGCGATCCTTCCCGAACAACAACGCGTTTTTGCTATCGAACGCGTTTTGGTCGGAAAGGAGCAGGGCCGGGCCGCGAATGGGGCTATGCAAGCCGCAGCAGCACGTGCTTCTTCTTGCCCATCGACAGCTTGATCACGCCGTCGGCCGACAGATCGGTCGCGGTCAGCGTCATCTTCTCGTCGGTGACCGGCGCATCGTTGACCTTGAGGCCACCGGCCTTGATCTGCCGACGTGCTTCGCCGTTGGAGGCGACCAGCCCGGTCTTCTCCGCGAACGCCGCCAGCACGCCGATCCCGGCGTCAAGCTCGGCGCGGGCGATCTCGACGCTCGGCAAATCCTGCGCAGTGCCGCCCTGTTCAAAGGTGGTGCGCGCGGTGGCTTCGGCCTTTTCGGCCGCCTCACGGCCGTGCATCAGCGCGGTTGCCTCGGTGGCCAGGATCTTCTTGGCGTCGTTGATCTCGGCGCCCTGCAGCTTCGACAGCCGCTCGATCTCGTCCATCGGCAGCAGCGTGAACAGCTTCAAGAAGCGGCCGACGTCGGCGTCCTCGGTGTTGCGCCAGTACTGCCAGTAATCGTAGGGCGCCAGCATATCGCCGTTGAGCCAGACGGCACCGGCGGCGGTCTTGCCCATCTTGGCTCCCGAGGCCGTCGTGAGTAGCGGGCAGGTCAGCGCGTGAAGCTGATGCGTGCCCATCCGGCGGCCGAGGTCGACGCCGTTGACGATGTTGCCCCACTGATCCGAGCCGCCCATCTGCAGATTGCATTTGTAACGGCGCGCCAGCTCGACGAAGTCGTAGGACTGCAGGATCATGTAGTTGAATTCGATGAACGACAGTTCCTGCTCGCGGTCGAGCCGCAGCTTCACCGAGTCCATCGTCAGCATGCGGTTGATCGAGAAGTGGCGGCCGACGTCGCGCAGCATCTCGATGTAGTTGAGCTTGGTCAGCCACTCGGCGTTGTCGGCCATCACCGCGTCGCTGTGGCCGTCGCCGAACTTGATGAACTTCGAGAACGTGCCCTTGATCGACTCCTTGTTGGCGTCGATCTGCTCGTAGGTGAGGATCTTGCGGGTCTCGTCGCGGCCCGACGGATCGCCGACGCGCGTGGTGCCGCCGCCCATCAGCGCGATCGGCTTGTTGCCGGTCGCCTGCAGCCAATGCAGCATCATGATCGAGAGCAGATGACCGACGTGCAGCGACGCGGCGGTGCAATCGTAACCGACATACGCGACCACTTCGCCCTTCGCCGCGAGCGCATCGAGCGAGTCGGGGTCGGAAATCTGATGAATGAATCCCCGGCTCTGGAGAACATTCATAAAATCAGACTTAAAAGCGGTCATCTGTATCGGTCTCTGATCACGGTTATTTCACGCATCGCGCAGATCGCGCACGACGACGTCCAGGAAAGTCTTTCGGGCGCGTTACCCTGTGGCATTATAAGAACTAGGTGTTTGACACAAGTTGGACATTCCGCAGCGGCCAGAGAAGGCGCGTGCCATGATGATGACGGCGATCGGACTGATGAGCGGGACGTCGCTCGACGGCGTCGATGTCGCTCTGATCAAGACCGACGGACGGCGCGTCGCTGCGCTGGGGCCGTCGGGCTACCGGCCCTACACCGAGACCGAGCGCGGCCTGCTGCGCCAGGCGCTCGCGGAAGCGGTGCAACTGACGGCGCGCGATGCCCGGCCAGGCGTGCTCGCCGAGGCTGAACGTGCGGTGACGATCGCCCATGCCGAGGCGGTCGCCGCCTTCGTGGCGCAGAACCGGCTGTCGCCGGAGAGCATCGACATCGTCGGCTTCCACGGCCAGACTGTGCTGCACCGGCCGGCCGAGAAGCTCACCGTGCAGATCGGCGACGCCGATGCGCTGGCCAAGGCGATCCGCATGCCGGTGGTGTGCGACTTCCGCGCTGCCGACGTCGCCGCCGGCGGGCAGGGCGCGCCGCTGGTGCCGGTGTATCACCGCGCGCTGGCGCAGTCGCTCGGCCGTGACGGCCCGATCGGCGTCGTCAACATCGGTGGCGTGTCCAACGTCACCTATATCGATGGCAGCGACGCGCTGATCGCCTGCGATACCGGCCCCGGCAATGCGCTGCTGGACGACTTCATGTTCCGCACGCTCGGCAAGCCGTTCGATTGCGAAGGCAGGCTGGCGGCGCAGGGGACGATCGACCAGACGTGGCTCACCGACGCCCTGCAGCATCCGTTCTTCGCCAGGCCGTCGCCGAAATCGCTCGACCGCAACGACTTCGCCGGGCTGACCTTGCGCGACTGGCCGGCGGCCGACGGCGCGGCGACGCTGACGGCGTTCACCGCCGGCGCCATCGCGGCGGTGGTGCCGCTGCTGCCGAAGCCGCCTCAGAGTTGGATCGTCACCGGCGGCGGGGCGCGTAACCTGACGATGATGCGGATGCTGCGCGAAGCGCTGGCACCCGCGAGGGTCGAGACCGCGGATGCGCTGGGCTGGTCGGCCGACGCGATGGAGGCACAGGCGTTCGCCTTCCTTGCCGCGCGCGGGCTCAAGGGCCTGCCGCTGACCTATCCGGCGACGACCGGCGTCGCGTTCCCGATGACCGGCGGACTGATCGCCCGGCGCTAGCGCCGGGCGGTACGTCCGATCAGCGGACGTTGGCGAGCCGCATGTCGAGATAAGAGGTGATCGTCTCCATCAGCGGCTCCATCTTGTCCTCGAAGAAATGGTTGGCGCCGGGAATGGTCTGCTGGTCGATGACGATGCCCTTCTGGGTCTTCAGCTTCTCGACCAGTGTGTTGACGTCCTTGGCCGGAGCCACGATGTCCTTCTCGCCATGGACGATCAGGCCGGACGACGGGCACGGCGCCAGGAACGAGAAATCGTAGCGGTTCGGTTCCGGCGCGATCGAGATGAAGCCTTCGACCTCCGGCCGGCGCATCAGAAGCTGCATGCCGATCCAGGCGCCGAACGAGAACCCGGCGACCCAGCAGGCGCGCGCTTCCGGATTGATGGTCTGCGCCCAGTCGAGCGCCGAGGCCGCGTCCGCAAGCTCGCCGGTGCCGTGGTCGAATGAACCCTGGCTGCGGCCGACGCCGCGAAAATTGAACCGCAATACGGAGAAGCCACGGGCGACGAAGGCGTAGTACACCTGATAGACGATCGGATGGTTCATGTTGCCACGGAACTGCGGATGCGGGTGCAGCACCATCGCGATCGGCGCGTTCTTCTGCTTCGCCGGGTGGTAGCGGCCTTCAAGTCGGCCCGCCGGACCGGTGAAAATAACTTCGGGCATCAGGGATCCTTGCGCGACATCGTGGGATTCGGCCTGGCGCGCCGGGCGCGCGCGGTTTCTGCCTGCAACGGCCGCCGGCTGCCGCAGAGCGGAAGGGGCAGGCGGCCGGCGGAAACGGGGAGCTGCGTTCTAGCATGGAGCGCGGGGCCGAATGCAAGCATATTGAGCAGGGTGGCCGCCGGCGGCGATGCACACGCGCGTGCGGCGGTCCGGCCCGGAACAAGGAATGAAGCGCTTTGACGGTCAATCGAGTGTATCTGGACGGGAATGCGACCACGCCGTTACGGCCGGAAGCCAAGGCGGCGATGGCGGCGGCGTTGGATGTCGTCGGCAATCCCTCGTCGGTCCACGCCGAAGGCCGTGCGGCGCGCGGGCTGCTCGAACAGGCCCGGACGGACGTTGCCGCCATGGTCGGAGCTGCGCCGCGCGACGTGGTGTTCACGTCCGGCGGCACCGAAGCCAACATGCTGGCGCTCATGCCGGAACTCCGGACCAGCGCGGAACCTGTTGAAAGGTTGCTGCTTTCATCCATCGAACATGCCTCCGTTCTGAGCGGCGGCCGGTTCCCGCCCGACCGCGTCGGCCAGATCCGGGTGACGACCGACGGGGTGCTCGACCTCGATCACCTGCGCGCCTTGCTGGCTGACGGGGGACCGGCGCTGGTGTCGGTGATGCTCGCCAACAACGAGACCGGCGCTCTTCAGCCGATTCGTGAAGTGGCTGAGATTGTGCATCAAGCGGGCGGCGTGCTGCACGTCGACGCGATCCAGGCGCTCAGCAAAATTCAATTCGGAATCAAGCAGCTCGGTGCCGATCTTGTGTCGCTGTCTGCACACAAGATCGGGGGGCCCAAGGGCGTCGGCGCGTTGGTGCTGAGCCCGAAGCTCGCCGGACTGGAGCCGGTTCTGCGCGGCGGCGGGCAGGAACTCGGGCGACGCGGCGGTACCGAGAATCTGGTCGGGATCGCGGGCTTCGGCGCTGCGGCGGCCGCGGCTCTCCCGGCGATGGCGGACGACATGGCCCGGATCGAAGGTTTGCGAACACGGCTCGAGGCGGGCTTGCGACACATCTCCGCGGGTGAAGGGGTGATTGTTTGCGCCGGCGTGCCGCGCCTGCCGAACACCACGCTGTTCGCGGTTCTAGGACTCCGGGCCGAAACGGCGGTGATCGGCTTCGATCTGGCCGGAATCGCGGTATCGTCCGGCTCGGCCTGCTCCTCCGGCAAGGTGCAGCCGTCGCACGTTCTGGAGGCGATGGGGTTCGGTCCGGAACTTGCACGATCGGCAATACGGATCAGTCTCGGCTGGTGGAGTAGCGAATCCGACATCGATCGTTGTCTGGAGGCTTGGATAAAGCTCACAGGCAACCTAGCTAAAAGGGATCGTGAAACAGTGCTTGAACGGTTCTAAGAGGGTTTCATCCCGTGACGGATCGTGTAAGCATGTCTTTCGCAGATCCACCGCGGTCCTTGAAACCGTGAGCGGAGGTTTATATGGCTGCCGTCCAAGAGACCGTCGATCGGGTCCGCCAGATCGACGTCGATCAATATCGCTATGGATTCGAGACCCTGATCGAATCCGAGAAGGCTCCGAAGGGGCTTTCGGAAGACATCGTCCGCTTCATTTCGGCCAAGAAGAACGAGCCGGACTGGATGCTGCAGTGGCGGCTGGAGGCTTACCGCCGCTGGCTGACCATGACCGAGCCGACCTGGGCGCGGGTGTCCTATCCGAAGATCGACTTCCAGGATCTGTATTATTACGCCGCGCCGAAGCCGAAGAAGACCATCGGCTCGCTCGACGAGATCGATCCCGAGATCCTGAAGACCTACGAGAAGCTCGGCATTCCGCTGCGTGAAGTGGCGCTGCTCGAGGGCGTCGAGCCGGCACCGGGCGGACCGGACACGCCGAGCCGGAAGATCGCGGTCGATGCGGTGTTCGACTCGGTGTCGGTAGCGACCACGTTCCAGGCAGAGCTGAAGAAGGCCGGCGTGATCTTCATGCCGATCTCTGAAGCGATCCGCCAGCATCCCGAGCTGGTGCAGAAATATCTCGGCAGCGTGGTGCCGACATCCGACAATTTCTACGCCACGCTGAACTCGGCGGTGTTCTCCGACGGCTCGTTCGTCTACGTGCCGCCGGGCGTGCGCTGCCCGATGGAGCTGTCGACCTATTTCCGGATCAACGAGCGCAACACCGGCCAGTTCGAGCGGACGCTGATCATCGCCGACAAGGGCTCTTACGTCAGCTATCTCGAAGGCTGCACTGCGCCGCAGCGCGACGAGAACCAGCTCCACGCCGCGGTGGTCGAACTGGTGACGCTGGACGACGCCGAGATCAAATATTCGACGGTTCAGAACTGGTACCCGGGCAATTCGGAAGGCAAGGGCGGCATCTACAACTTCGTCACCAAGCGTGGCGACTGCCGCGGCGCCAATTCCAAGATCTCCTGGACCCAGGTCGAGACCGGGTCGGCGATCACTTGGAAGTATCCGAGCTGCATCCTGCGCGGTGACAATTCGCGCGGCGAGTTCTATTCGATCGCGATCTCGAACGGCTATCAGCAGGTCGATAGCGGCACCAAGATGATCCATCTCGGCAAGAACACGACGAGCCGGATCATCTCCAAGGGCATCGCCGCCGGCAAGTCGCAGAACACCTATCGCGGCCTCGTCACCGCCCACCGCAAGGCGACCGGCGCGCGCAACTTCACCGCCTGCGACTCGCTGTTGATCGGCGACCAATGTGGCGCGCACACCGTGCCCTACATCGAGGCCAAGAACTCCTCGGCGCTGTTCGAGCATGAAGCGACCACGTCGAAGATCTCCGAGGACGTGCTGTTCTATTGCATCCAGCGCGGCCTCAGCCAGGAAGAGGCGGTCGGCCTCGTCGTCAACGGCTTCGTCAAGGACGTGCTGCAGCAACTGCCGATGGAGTTCGCGGTCGAAGCCCAGAAGCTGATCTCGATCAGCCTCGAGGGTTCGGTCGGGTAAGGCCGGCAAGATTCACGAGGTGGCCGCGCCGCGGCCGCCTCGCAGGACCCGCAACGAAAAACTCATATCAACTCATCCTTCGAGGCGCGCGCCGCCGCCGATCCTCAGGGTGAGAGCCAAACAGGAAGGTCGTTATGGCTGCATTGCTCGAAGTGAAGAATCTCCAGGTCAGCGTCGCGGATCGCGAGATTTTGCACGGGCTGACGCTGACCGTGAACCAAGGCGAAGTCCACGCCATCATGGGGCCGAACGGCTCCGGCAAGTCGACGCTCAGCCACGTCATCGCTGGCAAGCCGGGCTATGAAGTCACCGGCGGCGAGATCCTGTTCAAGGGCGAGAACCTGCTCGAGATGGAGCCGAACGAGCGCGCCGCCAAGGGCGTGTTCCTGGCGTTCCAGTACCCGGTCGAAATCCCCGGCGTCGCCACCATGAACTTCCTGCGCACCGCGCTGAATGCGCAGCGCAAGGCGCGCGGCGAGGACGAATTGTCGACGCCGGATTTCCTCAAGCGGGTGCGTGAGGTTTCCGGCTCGCTCGGTATTCCGCAGGAGATGCTGAAGCGTGGCGTCAATGTCGGCTTCTCGGGCGGCGAGAAGAAGCGCAACGAGGTGCTGCAGATGGCGCTTTTCCAGCCCAGCCTGTGCATCCTCGACGAGATGGACTCCGGCCTCGACATCGACGCGCTACGCATCGCCTCCGAAGGCGTCAACGCGCTGCGCTCGCCGGAGCGGGCGATGGTGGTGATCACTCATTATCAGCGGCTGCTCGACTACATCGTGCCGGACTACGTTCACGTGATGTCGAAGGGCAAGGTGGTGAAGAGCGGCGGCAAGGAGCTGGCGCTCGAACTCGAGGCCAACGGCTACGCACAGTATCAGGAAGCAGCGGCCTGACGGCCGCCGATCGGGACACGGCCATGAACATCGCAGTGGTGAAAGCCGAAAAGCCGGACACAGCGAGCGATAATTTCGCCGCTGCCGGCGCCCGCCTGCCTGTCGCCGGTAAGCTCGACGAGACGCGCCGCCAGGCGCTCGACGTTTTTCAGCGTATCGGCCTGCCGCATCGGCGGATTGAGGATTGGAAGTACACCGACTTGCGGGCGTCGATGCGCGAGGTGTTGCCTGTTGCGCCTGCGCCCGATGCGTCCGCGCTGGTCCGCGCCGAGGCCGCCGCCGGCCTGCACGCGATTGCCGGCGTCCGCCGCCTGGTGTTGGTCGACGGCGCGCTGGCGCCCGGCCTGTCAGACCTTGCCGGCCTTGAAGCCGGCTTATCGATCCGCAGCCTGCGCGCGGAGCTGCAGAGCGGCGACGACTGCGTGCTGTCGCTCGACACTGCCGATCCGATGGTGGCGCTCAACACCGCGCTGATGACCGACGGCGTCGTCATCGAGGTGGCGGACGGCACTACGCTCGCCCGGCCGCTGCACATCCTGCACATCGCTTCCGGTGGCGCGCCGGTGGCGATGTTCACGCGGTCGCGGATCGCGCTCGGCAAGGACGCCGCGGCGACGGTGGTCGAGAGCTACGTGGCGGGCGAGGGCGCCGGCAGCTATCAGGTTCACGATGCTGCTGTGATTGCGGTCGGTGACTACGCCCGTCTCGACTACGTGCGGATCGTCGAAGACTCCCGCGAGGCATTCAACATCACCTCGGCGGCGGTCTCGGTCGGCGCGCACGCACATTTCAACGCGTTCGGCATCACTACCGGCGGTCTCGTCAGCCGCTATCAGGCGGTGGTGACGGTGGCCGGCTCGCATTCCAAGGTCGAGACCAACGGCGTCAATCTCCTCAACGGCAAGCAGCATGCCGACACCACGCTGGTGATGAACCATGACGTCCCGGACTGCGTCAGCCGCGAGGGCTTTCGCGCGGTGTGCGACGATCGCGGTCACTCGGTGTTCCAGGGGCGGATCAATGTCCGGCAGCCGGCGCAGCAGACTGACGCCAAGATGATGACCCGGGCGCTGCTGCTGTCCGACGAGGCCGAGGTCGACAACAAGCCGGAGCTCGAAATCTTCGCCGACGACGTCACCTGCGGTCATGGCGCCGCGGTGGGCGCGCTGGACGATTCTTTGCTGTTCTATCTGCGCGCCCGCGGCCTGCCGCAGAAGGAAGCCGAGGCGATGCTGATCCAGGCGTTCGTCGGCGAGGCGATCGAAGCGATCGCGGACGATAATTTGCGTGAGCTGGTGACCGCCGCTGCGGTGCGCTGGTTGGAGGCTAGGCGATGAGTACGCATCCGGCGGTCAGCAACGGCAGCTACGACGTCGACCTCGTCCGCGAGGACTTTCCGGCGCTGTCGCTGGAGGTCTACGGCAAGAAGCTGGTGTATCTCGACAACGCCGCCTCGGCGCAGAAGCCGCGTCAAGTGCTGACGCGGATGACGCAGGCGTATGAGAGCGAATACGCCAACGTGCATCGCGGCCTGCACTATCTCGCGAACGCCGCCACCGAGGCCTATGAGGGCGGGCGCACGCGCGTGCAGCATCTGCTCAACGCCAAGCGGCCCGAAGAAATCATCTTCACCCGCAACGCCACCGAGGCGATCAACCTGGTGGCGTCGTCGTGGGGCGCGCCGAACATCGGCGAGGGCGACGAGATCGTGCTCTCGATCATGGAGCACCATTCCAACATCGTGCCGTGGCACTTCCTGCGCGAGCGCCAGGGCGCGGTGATCAAGTGGGCGCCGGTCGATGATGAAGGCAACTTCCTGCTCGACGAGTTCGAGAAGCTGCTGGCCGCCAAGACCAAGCTGGTTGCGATCACCCAGATGTCGAACGCGCTCGGCACGGTCGTTCCGGTCAAGGACGTCGTTAGGATCGCCCATGCCCGCGGCATTCCGGTGCTGGTCGACGGCAGCCAGGCGGCGGTGCATCTCGCGATCGATGTCCAGGACATCGACTGCGACTTCTATGTGATGACCGGCCACAAGATCTACGGCCCGACCGGGATCGGCGCGCTGTATGGCAAGTACGATGTGCTCGCCAAGATGCGGCCCTTCAACGGCGGCGGCGAGATGATCCGCGAGGTTGCGCAGGATTGGGTGACCTACGGCGATCCGCCGCATCGATTCGAGGCCGGCACGCCGGCGATCGTCGAGGCGGTCGGACTCGGCGCGGCGATCGATTACGTCAATTCGATCGGCAAGGAGCGGATCGCCGCGCATGAACACGATCTTTTGACCTATGCCGAGGATCGGCTCCGCGAGATCAACGCACTGCGGATCATCGGCAGCGCCAAGGGCAAAGGCCCGGTGATTTCCTTCGAAATGAAGGGCGCGCACCCGCACGACGTCGCCACGGTGATCGACCGGCAGGGCATCGCGGTCCGGGCCGGCACCCATTGCGTGATGCCGTTGCTGGAGCGGTTCCAAGTCACTGCAACGTGCCGTGCGTCGTTCGGCATGTATAATACCCGTGAGGAAGTGGACCAACTCGTCAGTGCGCTGATCAAGGCGCGGGATCTGTTCGCATGACCGATACGATCGAAGCCAAAGCCAACATGCAGACCGTTTCGGCGCTGCCGCCGGAGGAGACCGAGCGGCTCGGCACTGAGATCGTGGCCGCGCTGAAGACTGTGTTCGACCCGGAAATCCCCGCCGACATTTACGAACTCGGACTAATCTACAAAGTCGAGATCAAGGACGACCGCACCGTCGACCTCGACATGACGCTGACGACGCCGAACTGTCCGGCGGCCGCCGAGCTGCCGACCATGGTCGAGAACGCGGTGGCCTCGGTGCCCGGTGTCGGCGTGGTCAACGTCAACATTGTCTGGGAGCCGCCGTGGACGCCGGAGCGGATGAGCGACGAAGCCCGGCTCGTGCTGAATATGTGGTGAGGACGGATTGGGTCTGCGTCTGAACGGAGTGATCGAAACGGCGCTGTATGTCGACGACCTCGATCGCGCCCGAAGCTTCTACCAGGACGTCCTGCTGCTGAGTCCGATGACGAGCGATCAGCGGTTTTGTGCTTTCGACGTGGGCAGCCGCAACGTGCTGCTGCTGTTCAAGCGGGGCAGCACGCTGGAGACGGTCCATCTGCCGGGTGGCACGATCCCGCCGCATGATGGCAGCGGACCTGTCCACATCGGACTGTCGGTCGATCGCGACCGGCTCGGCGAATGGGAAGCGCGCCTGACGGAGCATGGCGTGGAGATCGAAGGACGCACGGAGTGGCCGCGCGGCGGGTCGAGTATCTATTTCCGTGATCCGGATCGCCATCTGTTGGAACTTGTGACGCCGGGTGTCTGGCCGATTCATTAGGCCCGATCCTACCGCGAGGTGGTAGCACCTTTCGAAGTGGCGGTTGCGTAACTATCTGAAGGTCCGGCTGGTCGCCGGTGAAGCGGCGAACGTCTCCGGGCAGGCCCGGCAACAGGAGTGGGAAACACCATGGCTACGGCACGTCCTCGGCCTCAAGTGATGCGCCTCACCGACGCGGCGGCCGGTCGCGTCAAGGAACTGATGGGCCGCGCCGACAGCGAGATTCTCGGCCTGCGCGTCGGGATCAAGAATGGCGGCTGCGCCGGGCAGTCCTACACGGTCGAGTACGCTCACGATATCAAGCCGAACGACGAAGTCATCGAAGACAAGGGCGTGAAGATCCTGGTCGATCCGAAGGCGGTGTTGTTCCTGCTTGGTACCGAGATGGACTACAAGGCCGACAGGATGCAGGCGCAGTTCGTGTTCAACAACCCGAACCAGATCTCAGCGTGCGGCTGCGGCGAGTCCGTGGAGCTGAAGCCGGCCTCGATCGACGGCTGAGTTCCATCGGATCTGATTCAAACTTTACATTCCGTCAGAAGTGCAGAGCGCGCGGTACGCTACCGCGCGGTATTTGCGTCTGCGAATTAAGTGCGCTTTAAGGGGCGGCAAGTGAATACCTCTCCAAGGGTGAAACGATCAGGGGAGGATCACCATGAAGCGCCGCGATTTTCTGCTTGGAGCTGCAGCCGTCGGTCTCGGTGGACCGCTGCTGGCGAAGGCGGCAATCTCTTCCCTGCACGCCGAACCGGCGGCGCGGAAAGGGGCGAAGATCGCCAAGGTCGCGATCTTTCCGGCGATCGGCTTCTCCCGCGTCGGCAATGCCGAGGACTGGTTTCTGGCACCGGAGGTGCCGGGCCTGCTCGACGAGCCCGAAGGCGGCTTCAAGGACAAGCAGGGACGGATCAAGAAACAGGTGCAGCGCTTCCGCCTGTTCGGCTACGACGACCAGGGCCGGGTGGTGCGCGAACTCGATGCCGCCGACGGCGTGACCTGGAGCGTGCACGTCGCCAATACCAAGGCGGCCTGGTACGGCTTCATCAACGCGATGGATCGCGGCGACAGCGCGCCTGGCGTCCCCGGCGCGCAGCGCAACGCCTTCATCGCCGCCGACAAGCGCGAAGCGATGCTGTGCATCGACGCCGGCAAGCTGGAGATCGCCGGCGCCTCGACCAACCCCAAGGGCGGTGACGACAAGTATCGGATGAAGGGCCGGTTCTGGCAGACGCTCGACGTCTCGCTCGGCCATCTGCGCACCGACGACAAGGGACGCCTGCTGGTATTTGCTGCGGACGGCGTGTCGCGCACCGCGCTGCCGCAGAATCCGGTGCGCGATTTCACCAACAATGACGGCTGGCACGACGATTGGGCCGACGGCTGGGTCAAGGCGACCGTCACCGTCGACGGCCAAAAGCTCGATTGCGATCCAGCCTGGGTGGTGTGCTGCGGGCCGAAATTTGCGCCGCAGCTCGAGCCTATCGTGACCCTGTACGACGCCGCGCACGAAGCGATGGTCGCGCTCGGTCAGATCAAGCCGCCGGCCGACAAAGTGTCGTTCCGCCGCGACGTGCTGCCGATCCTGCGCCGTGCCGGCACGATGCAGTGGGTTGCCGCAGCCTCGTTCCTCGGCGCGGCGTGGAACGACATCGGCGATCTGTCGGACCCGGCGACGATCGAGATGTTGGCAAAGCCGGGCGCGGAGGCGAGGGCCGAGCGCAAGAAGGTGTTCGATGCCTTCCGTAGGCCCGACGGCACCGACCAGCGCAATCACGCCATTCCGATCATGCTCGGCGACGGCGTCAATTATCAGGACAGTGCGCATTCCTGGCTGGCACTGACTCGGCCGCAATACCGCGTGCTGGAATTGTGGGCCGACGGCAAGTTCGAGGCCGACTACGCCGACAAGAGCGCCGACGCCGTCCGCCTCCTCGACGATCTGCCGATCGAACTACGCCCCGAGGCGATGACACGCGCCGCGCTCGACGCCTGTTCGGGTGGTGCGTTCCATCCCGGCGTCGAGATCACCTGGCCGATCCGCCACAAGGAGCTGTATCGCGGCCCGAACGAGACCAGGCTGCCGTTCCGTATTGCGCTGTCGAACCGCAAGAGCCTGGCGCAGGACGTCGGGCTGCAGCTCAACCCGGTCAACGTGTTTGCCGGCAATCCCGACAAGCCGGATCAGGGCAGGCCGATCGGCCCGCAGGCGCCCGGCGATCTGACGCGCTGGATGGGCGTGCCGTGGCAGGGCGATGCGTTCAGTTGCCAGGCCGTGCTCACCGCCAGCGGCTTTCCGACACCGGTGTGGTGGCCGGCGTTGCTGCCGGTCGATGTGCTGCCCGAGGCGTTCTATCAGCAGATGATGCGCACCGATCTGACCGAAGAAGAACGGCTGCGGTTCTATCACACGCGGGTGCCGTGGGCGCGCGGCGCGGCCGGCATCGGGCTGCACGTCGAGGCCGGCTACACCGATGGCCTGCGCCGGATGATCGAGCTCTGGACGCAGATGGGCGTCGTCGTGCGCCGCCCCGGCCCGAAGGGGCTGCCCGGTGTGCCCGATCAACTTTATGTCGAGGTGCAGCGCGGTTCGATGGATATCGCGGCGCCAACGCTACCGCGCTGATCTTGATGGGCCGGATCGCCGTAATCGGCGCAGGGGTGGCGGCGCTGGCCGCCACGCGCACGCTGGTGCTCGCCGGACGACGGCCGCTGCTGATCGCGCCCGATCGTGACGTGATCAGCCGCGGCGAAACGTTGTCACCCGCGGCCGCGGGATTGCTGGATCACCTGCAATGGTCCGATCTGCTCGACGACGAAACATCGGTGATGAGCGAAGGCCGTTTTTCGGTCTGGGGCGACGCGAAGTTGCGCCGTGCCGCGCCAGGCGAGGGGGCCGGCTGGCACATCGACCGCGCCGCATTCGAGCGGCGGATGCGCGGCAAGCTGCAGAGCGATGCGATCGAATGTTCTGCGATCATCGTGACCATGCTGGCGCATCACTGCGACGGAGTCGTGATCGAACTCGGAGATGGCCGCGTCGTGTTCGCCGACGCGGCGATCGATTGCAGCGGCCGCGCCGCGTTGTCGTCGGGGACCGCTGCGGGGCGTCGCCGCACCGACCGGCTGGTCGCGGTGTGGCGCGTGCTGGTCCTGCCGGACGAGACTGAGCCCGCTGCGGCGACGCTGGTCGAAGCAGTTGCGCTCGGCTGGTGGTACATGGCTCCGCTACCTAGCCGCCGCATGATGCTCGGCCTGTTCACCGACACCGATCTGTTACCGCCCGGCGCGACGCAAGATGGCGCCAGGTGGACCGAGTTGGCTGCGTCGACGATCGCGATCGCACCGCGGCTGCGCAGCCTTGGTCTCGATGAGATCGCTGGGTGCGAGCCGCCGCAGGTCGCGCCCGCCGCCACCGTCACGGCCAGCCGGTTGATCGAAGGGCGCATCCTGCGCGCCGGCGACGCTGCGGCGGCGCTCGATCCGCTTGGTGCCAACGGGCTCGCCACCGCGCTGTGGAGCGGGGTGGCGGCCGCGGAGGCGGCATTGACACTCGCCGACGGCGAGCGCGAGCGCGCCGACGCCTATGAGCGCGATTACTTGCAAGGGATTGCGCAGCATCTCTTCACCCAGCAGGCGATGTATGCCGCCGAAGCGCGCTTCGCCGATGCGCCGTTCTGGCAACGCCGCCGGCCCGCTGCATCGTCCCACCCTCAAGAGGAGACACTGCCATGACCAACTTTTTGCGCACGCTGCTCGCGGCGGCTGCCCTTGCCGTCGCGATGCCGGGCCTGGCTTCCGCCGAATCCAGCGCGGTGAAGATCATTGCGCCGACCGACAAGACCATCACGCCGAGTGGCACCTGGAGCATCGGCGCGCGCGCCGGCGACTTCGTCTTCATCGGCGGCATGCGCGGTACCGACCGCGTCACCGGCAACATGGTCGACGGCGACGAGGCCCGGATCCGGCGGATGTTCGACAACATGCTGGCGGCGGCCGAAGCGGCCGGGGCGACGAAATCGGATGCGGTGCGCCTCACGGTGTTCGTCACCGACGTCGCCAAGTATCGGCCGGTGGTCAACAAGGTGCAGAAGGATATCTGGGGCGACGGCCCGTATCCGCCGCGCACCGTATTGCAGGTGCCGGCGCTGGATCAGGGTGACATCGCCGAGATCGACGGCACGTTCTACGCGCCGGAGAAAAAATAGCCTTCAGCCGGCACTTTCGCCGCTATGCTGAGCGGCGGTGCGTATGGTCGCACCGCCCGATCCGTCAGCGCTGCGAGTCGCCATGGACCGCGAATTCCTCGCCGACCTGTTCTCGCCGTTCGGCCCTGTGACGATCCGGCGGATGTTCTCCGGCTTCGGTGTCTCCGCCGACGGCGTGACCTTCGCGCTGGTGATCCGGGATGCGATCTATCTACGCACCGACGCGGACGGCGCGGCCCGGTTCGAGGCCGAGCGCAGCCGTCCGTTTCGCTATGATACGCGCGACAAGACCGTGACGGTGGGGTCGTACTGGCTGCTGCCGGAGCGGCTGCTCGACGATCCCGAGGAGTTCGCCGACTGGGCGAGGATCGCTTTCGCCGTGGCCGAGCGTGCGGCGCTCGCCAAGGCGGCCCGCAAGCCGCGAAAGGCGGCGATCAAGACGGGGACATCGGCCAAACGCGAGGCGAAGTCCGCCGCGAAGGCGGTGAAGAAGGCTGGTGCGAAGACGGCGAAAGCCAAGGCTGCGACAGCCAAGACGGAGAAGGCTAAGGCTGAGAAGGCTAAGACCGCCGCCCCGAAGCGCAGCCGGCTTCCTCGGTGAGTGTTCAGGCCACCGCAGCCTGGGTATCGTTCGAATGTTCCGGGTCGGTCTCGCACACGACGCGATTGCGACCGTTGCGCTTGGCCGCGTACAGGCAGGCGTCGGCGCGGCCGATCAGGGATTCGACGTCGTCGTTCGGCTTCAGCGTCGACACCCCGGCGGACAGCGTCACGCGGCCCAGGATTTCGCCTGTCGATTTCTTCTTCAGCTCCTTGGACATCACCTGCCGGCGGATGTTGTCGGCGACGATGATTGCCTGGCGCAGCGGCGTGTTCGGCAGCACCACGGCGAATTCCTCGCCGCCGTAGCGAGCGGTGAAGTCCTGGCCCTTGATGCTCTGCTTCAAAGTGAGCCCGACCAGGCGCAGCACCTGATCGCCGGTGAGGTGGCCGTAAGTGTCGTTGAATGATTTGAAGTGGTCGATGTCCATCATCAGGAGCGACAGCGGCTGATGGCTCGCAGCGGCGCTGCGCAGCGCGTCGTGGACGGTACGATCGAAATGTTTGCGATTGCCGAGCCCGGTCAAAGGGTCGGTGAGGCTCTCGTTGCGGATCGCTTCCAGGCTGAGCTGGAGGTTGGCGATCTCCTGCTTCGATGCCGACAGCCGCTGTTCCAGCGCGCTGTTGGTCTGCTGCATCTCGCGCGTGGTGACGACGAGGCGCTCGACGATCGCCTTGATCTGGTCGTGGTCGGTCGCCAGCGACAGTTTCTGGCTTTCGCCGTGGAGATCGTCACCGAAGCTGGCGGTGCTGCCGAGGGTTTCGGCGAGCATCGCCATGATGTCGTCGATCTCTCCCGCGACGCGTGCGCCGATCCGGTCGATCCGATCGGTGGCGCGGCCTTGCGACAGATAGGTATCGTGGAGCTGGTCGAGGTCCGCCTCGCTCAGGCTGCCGCGATGCGCCAGCGTGTCGTTGATTGCGCGATTCAGCTCTTGGTTGTGGCCGGTCGCATAGGTGTACCAGATCTCGTAGTTGCGAGGTCCGGCGCCGTGGCGGAGGTTCTTGATTTGGGAAAGAGCCACCTCGGCATAGGCCATGGTGCGATCATGGTCGTCCTGCAGCGCGGCCACGAGCCACCCCTCCGATCGGCGTTTTTCAACGCATCTTCGTGAAACGGCGAGAGAGTATGGCTGGCGCGGTGAAGGCTCGGTAAACTCCGCCGCGAGCGCCCATCAGCCCCGCGCGCGCACCGGGCGCAGCAGGAACGCCGGCAAATGCGAGTGGTCCCCCGCCTCCGAGGAGGTGTCGCGGGCGGGCGGGGCGGAGCCGAATGCGGCATGGGCGGCGGGCGCCGCGGGCGGGGCAGCGGCCGGAGCACTACGCGGTTCACGGCGCGGTTTGCGCTCGCGCGGTTCACGGGGCTCACGCCGCGGCTCGCGATGGCGGCCTTCCGCTGCGCGCCGCGACCGTGCCGGGCGTTCGGTTTCCGGCTCGCCGGCGGTTTCGCTCGCCACCGATGGGGCGGCCTCCGCGCGCGGGATGTCCTGGCCGATCAGCTTCTCGATTGCGGCCATCGACTTCTGGTCGGACGGCGCGACGATCGTCAAGGCCGTGCCTGCGCGGCCGGCGCGGCCGGTGCGGCCGATCCGGTGCACGTAGTCGTCAGGATGATGCGGAACGTCGAAGTTGAAGACGTGGCTGACTTCGGGAATGTCGAGACCGCGGGCGGCGACATCGGAAGCGACCAGGATCGGCAGCTCACCCTTGCGGAAGGCTTCCAGCGCGGCCATTCGGGCGGTCTGGTCCATGTCGCCGTGCAGCGCGCCGACGCTGAAACCGTGGCGCTGGAGCGACCGGGCGAGCAGTGCGACTTCGCGCTTGCGGTTACAGAAGATAATGGCGTTCTTCAGATCGGTGGCGCCGCGGATCAGGTGTCGCAGCGTCTCGCGCTTCTCGTGAGGTTCGCGTCCACATGGGACCTGCGACTGTGTCACGGTGACCGCCGTCGAGGCGGGCTTGCTGACTTCGATCTTTTCGGGATTGTGCAGGAAGGTTTCGGTGATCCGCCGAATTTCGGTCGGCATCGTCGCGGTGAAGAACAGCGTCTGCCGCGTGAACGGGACCAGTTTGCAGATCCGCTCGATGTCCGGAATGAAGCCCATGTCGAGCATGCGGTCGGCTTCGTCGATCACCAGCATCTCGACGCCGGTCAGCAGCAGGCCGCCGCGTTCGGTATGGTCGAGCAGGCGTCCCGGCGTAGCGATCAGTACGTCGACCCCGCGGGTCAGTTTGAGATCCTGGTCTCCGAACGAAACGCCGCCGATCAAAAGGGCGACGTTGAGTTTCTGGCCGGCGCCGTATTTGTCGAACTGCTCTTTGACCTGGGCTGCCAGTTCGCGGGTCGGTTCGAGAATCAGGGTGCGGGGCATGCGGGCGCGGGCACGCCCCTTTTCCAGCAGTGTCAGCATCGGCAGCACGAAGGCGGCGGTCTTGCCGGTGCCGGTCTGCGCGATCCCGAGGACGTCTCTGCGGGCAAGGACGTGGGGGATCGCCTGCTGCTGAATCGGGGTGGGCGAAACGTAACCGGCGGCGGCGACGGCGGCTTGGACCTTCGTGGAAAGTCCCAGATTGGTAAAAGACATCGAGCCTCTGTTGTCGGGGGCGCGGCCTGATCCTAGTGCCTTCGGCCGGAACTCGGGATCACGCCACTTGATCGAACCGCCGCATGGATTCTTAGAAAAACCACTGTCGCGCTCAACCCCGGAGCGGCTAGCAATCTTGCACGGGGAAGTCGGATCACGGACAGGCGGCTCAATCGGGGCATCGCTTGACGCAATACCGGGCCGCATCACGGCCGGAACATAGGCCGGAATCGGCCAAAGTCAATGCGCCCGCGCATGAAACGGCTGCAAAGGCTTAATGTTTCTGCGCATCGGGATCCCGCCCGGGCCGGCAGCGACGCAGTGTTTCGGTCGGCGATTCCCCGAACGCGTCGCGATAGTCCTGGGCGAAGCGACTTGGATTGGCGAAGCCGCAGCGCAGTGCGACCCCGATCAACGTACTGGCGGCGCCGCTCTCCAGCAGCCTCTTGGCGTGCTGGAGTTTTGCCCGCTTGACGTAGGCCGAGGGCGAGTAGCCGCGGTGCTTGAGAAACGCGCGGGTGAGTGTCGAGATGCTCACCCCTGCGACACGCGCCATGTCCTCGACGCTGATGTCCTCGTCGCAGCGGCTGTCGACAAAGTGCTCCGCGGTGCGCACGTAGCGCGGCACATCGTCGTTCACGGCGGTATCGAGCAGGTGCGCGAGATTGTGCCGGCTGCAATACAGCAGGGCAGTGATGCAGGATTGCTCCAGATGCAGCAGGACGTTTCTCGGCCAGACCGAGAACTTCGCATCGAGTCGCGATGCGAGTAGCGTCGTGAGGTCTCTGAAACCGAGATAGCGCGGTTGGTCGTTGGCGATCACCGGGTCGAACAGGATCGGTTGGCGCGGCTTGAAACCGAGCAGCGATGCGATCGAGCGTTCGAGTACGCGCTGCGGCAATCGCAGCAGCAATTGTCGCGAGTTTCGCCCGAATTCCAGTTGGGCGCTGGTGCCGGGCGAACAGATACAAGCTTCTCCTTGCGACAGTTCGACGCGGTGCTGGCCGCTCGAGAGCTGCGCGTTGCCCTCCAGGCAAAGCTGCACCAGGGCGATCTCCCGCTTCGGTATCAGCAGCCGGGTCGCTCCGGAGCTGTGGAGGAAGTACAAACCGATATGCGGAAGTTCGGCGAGGTTGGTTCGCATGAAGAAGTCGCTCGGCTTCGAGGTGGTCATGTCGACGCCGTAGCGCCGCAAGATGTCTCTCGCTTCCACCGGATCGCGACTCCGTACCAGCGGGAAATCCTGCAGCAACTCCTGTGTTGAATCTGAAACGACGACTTTCGACTTCATCTCGAGCTCACGCTGATCTCCGGTGGTTTGCTCCGACTATTTCGATCGTTGTGCCGGCGTTGTCGACCCGTCTCCTGGTTTTGTCCTAACTGACCGAATTTGTACTTACCCGCGATTAGCGGCCGCCTGATACGGACAATCATCGATGTTGTGTGTGCGGGGACACCTTCGTCCGAATGCTGATCGGTTCGATCGATTTGCGTATCTCGCGGCCATCGCGGGGGCGCGAGTCTAGCCGAAGCCGGCGCGGTCGGCGCTAACAACATCGGCCAATTGATCGAGCGTGCGGTGTCGCGCGTCGGTGCATTCTTGCTGGGGGTATCTGCCATGCAGCTTTCGAACGTCAAACTGCTCTACAAGATCATCGCGTGTTTCATATTGCTCAGTGTGGTGGTGGGCGCCGGCGTCTGGTTCGCCGCTTCGAAGATGGGAGAGATCGAGCGCAGCTACGCATCGATGCTCGAAAACGAAGTGCAGGGCATGAAGGCGAACTTCCGTGCCAACGCCCGCCTGTACAATATCGGGCGCCTGACCTGGCGGATCATCGCAGAAACCGACCAGGCTGAGATGCAGCGTCTCGGTCTGGAGGTCGCGACCAACCAAAAGGAATTCACCGAATTCGTCGCACAGGCGAAAAAGGGATTGCCGATCTTCGCAGCCGACTTCGATCGCATCGGCCGGATGTTCGACGATATGATGACGAAGAAGTACATCCCGCTCGAGAAAGCTGCAATGGCCAACGACAACGTTTTGGCGCTTCGCCTCGTCAAGGACATGGCGCATGACAACCAGGCCGTGCGTGACGTGCAGTTCTCGATCACCACGCGACTCGACAAGGATCTGAGCGAACGATCGCATTCTGCGTCCGCCGATGTCGCGCGCACGATCAAGCTGACGGTGTTGCTGGTCGGTGGCGGGTTCCTCGCAGTGCTGGCACTGGCGTTCGTGATCGTGCAATTCGGGATCGCGCGTCCGATCGGTCGGCTCGTCGGGGATCTGCAGGCGATGGCTCGCGGCGAGGACATCGAGGTGTCGGGCACCGAGCGCGGCGATGAAATCGGCCAGACCGCCAACGCGGTCGAAGGCATCAAGCTGATGCTCGCCGAGAAGGCCAGGCAGGAGGCGGCGAGCAAGGCCGATCAGGACCGTGTCGTTGCGGCGCAGCGCAAGCAGGAGATGGAGAAGCTCGCGCATCACTTCGAGGCGGCGGTGGGCGAAGTGATTCAGGCGGTGTCCTCGGCCTCGACCGAACTGGAAGCATCTGCAACCACGCTGACCTCGAGCGCGCAGCGCGCGCAGGAAGTCACGACGTCGGTCGCTGCGGCCTCCGAACAGGCGTCGGCGAACGTCCAGTCGGTGGCGTCGGCGACCGAGGAGATGGCCTCGTCGGTCACGGAGATCAGTCGTCAGGTTCAGGATTCCGCTCGCATCGCCCATGAGGCAGTAACGCAGGCCCAGCGCACCAACGAGCGCGTCGGGGAATTGTCGCAGGCCGCAACGCGGATCGGCGACGTGGTCGAACTGATCAACACCATCGCCGGTCAGACCAATCTGCTGGCGCTCAATGCCACCATCGAAGCGGCCCGCGCCGGTGAGGCCGGCCGTGGCTTCGCCGTGGTGGCGTCGGAAGTGAAGGCGCTGGCCGAACAGACCGCCAAGGCCACCGGCGAGATCAGCCAGCAGATCGGCAGCATCCAGACCGCAACCCAAGACTCGGTGAGCGCGATCCGCGAGATCGGCGCCACCATCTCGAAGATGTCGGAGATCGCCTCGACGATCGCCTCCGCCGTCGAAGAGCAGGGGGCGGCGACGCAGGAGATCTCGCGCAACGTCCAGCAGGCTGCGCAAGGCACTCAACAGGTGTCCGCCAGCGTGGTCGATGTCCAGCGCGGCGCCAATGAAACCGGGTCAGCCTCCACCCAGGTGTTGTCGGCGGCGCGGTCGCTCGCCAACGACAGCAACCGGCTCAAGATGGAAGTCGGCAAGTTCCTCGAGACCGTCCGCGCCGCATAATGCACGCGTAGCGTTCTCGTCGTCGCGATGAAATGCCCTCGGCGCCGCATCCCAATGTCTGCGCCGAGGGCCTGATCGTGGCCGCTGCTCGCGGCCCTTTTCGGTTGAACCATGTCCGCGTTCTGGTCGACTATGGCGCATGCGGCGCGATCCGGCCGCAGCGCGTCGAGGGACTGGAATGCGATCGATCGGAAGGGCCGGCATGCGGCGCTCAGGTGCGGCGCTGACTGCCATCACGATTGTTCTGACGCTGCTCTTCGCCGGCTCCGCATCGGCCGCCAAGCGTGTCGCGCTGGTGATCGGAAATGACGACTACCGCAATGTGCCGAAACTGCAGAAGGCGGTGAATGATGCGCGAACCATAGGTGACGCGCTGAAGAGGCTCGGCTTCCAGGTGATGGTGGCGGAAAACCAGACCCGCTCCGCCTTCAGCCAGAGTCTTCTGGCGTTCGACACGGCGATCGAGCCCGGCGACACCGCGTTCTTCTTCTACGCCGGCCACGGCTTCGAGATCTCCGGGCAGAACTTCCTGCTGCCGACCGACGTGCCGGCCGCGACCGAGGGCCAGGAAGAACTGGTGCGCGACGCCTCGATCATGGCCGACCGCATCGTCGACCGGCTGCAGAACCGCGGCGCCCGCACCGCGATCCTGGTGCTCGACGCCTGCCGCAACAATCCGTTCGAGCGCCGCGGCGTGCGCGCGCTGGCCGGCCGCGGCGGGCTGGCGCCGATGACCACGCTGCCCGAAGGGGTGTTCTCGATCTTTTCGGCCGGCCCGCGGCAGACCGCGCTCGATCGGCTGTCGGACAATGACAGCAATCCGAACTCGGTGTTCACTCGCGTCTTCGTCAAGCAGTTGCTCGATCCAGGCGAGAACCTGGTGCAAGTGGCGCAGCGCACCCGCCGCACCGTCAGCGAGCTGGCCGATCAGATCGGCCACAAGCAGGTGCCGGTGTATTTCGACCAGATGGTCGACGACGTGTTCCTGAACGGCCGCCCGCAGCCGGGCACGGCCGCCGCTGGCGCTGCCGAGCCGCCGCAGAAGCTCGCCGCGCTGCCGCCGGTGGCGCCGCTGAAGCCGCCGGCCGCGGAGGCGCTGAATGCGCCGATCGCCAGCTTCTCCCGGCACAATGGCGGCTGGACGGTATCGTTCTCGATCGCCGATCCGGCGCTCGGTATCTCGTGGCGGATCGGCGAGGGTGCGTTCCGCGAAACCGGGTTCATCGATGCGCTCGATCCGCGTACCCGCAAGCGGATGCCGAACCCGTCGATCCAGCTTCCTGCCGACGCGCCGGCCGGCACCATCGAGCTGCGCTATATCGATGCGCAAGGCGAGATGCAGGGGCCGTTCCCGATCAAGTTCGAACCGGAGGCGGCGCTGCTGCGCGACCAGCGCAAGATCCTCGACATGACCGCGACGAGCTGGCTGTCGTTCCGGCAGTTCAACGGCCTGCTCGTGTACTACACGCACCTGTTGTCGTATCGCTGCGCAATCCGTGAAGTGCGGATCGGCATCGACAGCGCGGTGCCGGACAAGGTGCTGACGATGCCGGCCTGCGACATGCGCGATCCGGTGGCGATCCCGAGCAGCGCGCAGCCGTATCTGAAGCTGGCACCGAACGTGACGTCGGTTTCGGTCGAGCTGACTTATCGCGACGGCAGCGTGTCGGAGATCAAGACGTTTCGGAAGTAGTTGCGACGTCGCCGCGCCGGTCCCGTCTCACGAGAGAAGGCTCCAGAAGCCGGTCTTGCGGCCGTGCTCCGCTCGCAGGCGAGTCTTGTAGGTGACGTGGCTGTCGAAGCCGCCGAAGTCCGAGATCGCGCCGGACAGGCTCTCGCATTCCAACAGATGCCGCGCGGCATGGCGGTAGCGGGCTGAGCGGCCCTGGATCAAGGTGAAGTCGATCATCGCCCGCAGCGCCAGCGTCGCGGCGAGCGGATATTTGCCGGCGAGCGCATCGGCTGCCGGGGAAAGAAATTCGTAGTGATTGCCGTCGAGTTCTCTCGCGCGCCGGGTCACCAGTCCGGCGGCGCGATCCAGCGCGGGCCATGCCACGAGAAAGGCCAGAGCCGGCAGCACATGATCGAACCGCTCGACATAGTCCAGCGCGCGTCGTTCGGCTTCGACGTCGTCGAAATCCGGTAGGCGTTTGAGATAAGCGCGCAGATGCTCGACGCTCAGGAACCGCTCGAAACAAGACCACCGCGCGGCCTGCGCTTGGTCACGCCGGCCCAGTGCGTCGAGGACTTCGATCCGCGCATCCTCCCAGTCGAAATTGGGAAATCTGGATGGATGCGATTTGGCATCGTCCACGATCCGCAGTGCCTCGTCGGCGCGACCGGCCGCCAGCAGCCGCCGTGCGAGCTCCGCGGCAATGCCGGGACTCTTCCGCGCTTCGATGCTGTACTGGGCAATGTAGGAGTCGACGTCGCCCTGGACGTCGGCGATGGTTCGGAGGCTCGCGGCGATCATCCGTTCACGGCGGGAGGACATGATCTGATCGAGGTAGATCGGGCCCCCTGATCCCAAACCGATCACCGTTCGGTCTTGGTCGGGAGGCACTTGCACAGGCTGTTTGGACAGCTCGATCAGCCGTTGTTTCAGATGGTCCAGACCGGCGCTCCCGAGCACCGGGCCAAGCGACTCGATCAGATCCTCGTCCATGCTGTAGGGGCTCTGTTCGAGTGCCTTGAAAGCTCGTTCGGCCAAGGCAATCGGATCTGACTGTGCGGCTTTTGCGAGCGGCCCGAGATCGCGGATCGCATCGACGAAGATCGGGAACAGGCGTCCGTTGCTGTCGTCGCTGCGCTGCAAGACATCGTCGGCCATGTCGACCAACTGCCACATCAGATCCTGTGCCGCCGCGGGATCATTGGCGGCGACATGGTCGATAATCGTGCGACGTTGCGTCTCCAGGTCCGCGGCGAGTTCCTTGACTTTGGGCCCCTCCAGCATGCTTTGCGCGCGGGCGATCTGGCCCAGCCTCTTGCCGATTTCGCCGGCGACCGCCTTCGGCGAGGTGAGGGCCGTGATCTCCAGCTTGAGCCGCCGTTTCGCCGGAGCGTCGTTGGCGGTGATCTCCAACAGCAGTTCGGCCAGACGCGGCGCCCCGAGTGCTTCCAATTGGCGAGCCGTCAACGTTGATTTCGGCGCCATGGTCGACGCGTCCGGCGGCTACGACCGTCGCGAAATGAAGATCAGCAACAGCCCGCCGAACGCGGTCGAGGCGCCGTACCACATCCACTGCGACTGGTTGATCATGAAGCTCTGGGCCGGCCACTGGATGAGGCCGGCGCCCTGGCCGGTCCAGACCAAGCCGACCAGCAGGGCGATGACACCGATGATGAGAAACAGTGTGCGCATACGAGAATTAGGCACGGTTTCTCCGCCCGGCACAAGGCCCGCGAAAGTCGACAGACACTTGCCGCCGCTGAACGACCATCTGGTCGACGGATGTTGCCGTCGGCTCATCCGCCGGAAGCACCTGAGCGCAGGGAAGCGCGCTAGACGTCCAGCATCTCCTCGCTGGCGAACTCGGCCTTTTCGGAGATGAAGGCGAAGCGGGCTTCGGCCTTGGTGCCCATCAGCCGTTCGACCGAATTGGCGGTGCCGTCGCGGTCGTCGGCGAGCAGCACGACGCGCAGCAAAGTGCGCTTGGCCGGATCCATCGTTGTCTCTTTGAGCTGCGCCGGCATCATCTCGCCGAGGCCTTTGAAGCGGCCGACATCGACCTTGGCGTTGGCGTTGAACTCCTTCTTCAGCAGCTCTTCCTTGTGGGCGTCGTCGCGGGCGTACACCGTCTTGGCGCCGTGGGTCAGGCGGTACAGCGGCGGCACCGCGAGATAGAGGTGGCCCTCGTCGATCAGCTTCGGCATCTGCCGGTAGAAAAACGTGATCAGCAGCGAGGCGATGTGGGCGCCGTCGACGTCGGCGTCGGTCATGATGATGATGCGCGAATAGCGCAGATCTTCCTCGCGGTAGTTCACCCCGGTGCCGGCGCCGAGCGCCTGGATCAGGTCGGAGAGCTGGGCGTTGGCCACCACCTTGTCCTTGCCGGCGGAGGCGACGTTGAGAATCTTGCCGCGCAAGGGGAGCACAGCTTGCGTCTTGCGGTCGCGCGCCTGCTTGGCGCTGCCGCCGGCCGAGTCGCCCTCGACGATGAACAGTTCGGAGCCTTCGGCCGCGGTCGAGGTGCAGTCCGCGAGCTTGCCGGGCAGCCGCAGCTTTTTCACCGCAGTCTTGCGCGAGATTTCCTTTTCCTGGCGGCGGCGCAGCCGTTCCTCGGCGCGCTCGACGACGAAGTCGAGCAGCTTGTTGGCCTGCACCGGATTGCCCGACAGCCAGTGGTCGAACGGGTCCTTGATCGCCTGCTCGACGATCTTCTGGGCTTCGGCGGTGGCGAGGCGGTCCTTGGTCTGGCCTTGGAATTCCGGCTCGCGCACGAACACGCTGAGCATGATCGCGGCGCCGACCATGACGTCTTCCGAGGTGATCGACGAGGCGCGCTTGCCCTGGCCGGCGCGCTCGGCGTGGTCCTTCAGGCCGCGGAGCAGAGCGCTGCGCAGGCCGGACTCGTGAGTGCCGCCGTCGGGCGTCGGCACGGTATTGCAGTACGACGACAGGAAGCCGTCGGCATCGGCGGTCCAGGCGACCGCCCATTCGCAGGCGCCATGGGCGCCGTTGCGACCGGCTTTGCCGGCGAAGATGTCGGGGTGCACCAGGGTGTCGTTGTGGATCGCCGCGCCGAGGAAGTCCTTCAGGCCACCGGGAAAATGAAATTCATCCTCGGCCGGAACGTCCTCGATGCCCTTGAGGAGTTCGGGATCGCACTTCCAGCGGATCTTCACGCCGCCGAACAGATACGCCTTCGACCGCGCCATCTTGAACAGCCGCTGTGGCTTGAACGCGGCTTTGGCGCCGAAGATCTCGGTGTCAGGCTTGAAGCGGACGCGCGTGCCGCGGCGGTTGTTGACCTTGCCGAGACTCTCCAGCTTGCCCTTGGGATGGCCGCGCTCGAACACCATGCGGCTGAGCTGCTGGTTGCGCGCCACTTCGACTTCAAGACGCGACGACAATGCATTGACGACGCTGACACCGACGCCGTGCAGACCACCCGAGGTCTCGTACACCTTGCTGTCGAACTTGCCGCCGGCGTGCAGCGTGCACATGATCACTTCGAGCGCCGACTTCTTCGGAAATTTCGGATGCGGATCAACCGGAATTCCGCGCCCATTGTCGGACACGGTGAGGAAGCCGTCGGCAGCGAGCTCGACCTCGATGAAGGTGGCGTGGCCGGCCAGCGCTTCGTCCATCGAGTTGTCGATCACCTCGGCGAACAGATGGTGCAGCGCCTTCTCGTCGGTGCCGCCGATATACATGCCGGGGCGGCGCCGGACTGGCTCCAGCCCCTCCAGCACCTCGATGTCCGCGGCGGTATAGCCGTCCTCAGCGCCGCTCGGCTTCGCCGCCGGTTTAGGCGCGGCGGACTTCGGCGCGGCCCCGAACAGGTCGCTGGCGGATTTCGATTTCGAGCTTGCCTTCAATGCCTTGGCCATGAGTCTTGAAAGAGGTCCTGAGATCTTTAGGGGGCGCGCCAGCTCACCGCTCCGCGCGAATCGCTGGAAGCAACTATGCCATGGAAGGCCGCCGGTGGTGACGGCCGGCGACGCCCGGCGGCGACGGCCTTCCGATCGTGCCGCCGGTGCGGCGGATCGCCGGATGGCGCATATAGGCCGGCGGGCGGGCGTTGGGAAGGCCAGCCAGGGGCCGGACGCCATCCCATGACACCGTCTGCGGACAGGGCGCGGCGGTATGACGTGCAGAGCGGCGTCCGAAACGCAGGATCGAGCGGCTTCCGGGGCAGACCGCCGCATTCAGGCCATTTGGGTCTGGTCTGCCGACCGCCCCGGGCAATCCGTCACGGCTGGTTGAGCTTGTCGGGCGTGCGTTGGTCGTGCGATGCGACAGCCTCGTGACCCCACGGCAGGGGCGCCTGCAGATCAGTAGGACAATGGACGAAGCATTTCGCGGCCTCATCGAATTCGTGCGCGAGCATCAGGTGTGGGCTGCGCCGGTGGTTCTGGCGCTGGCGTTCGGGGAGTCGCTCGCTTTCATTTCCCTCGTGGTTCCCGCCTGGGGGGCGCTGGTGGCGATCGGGGCGCTGGTCGGTGCCTCCGGTATCAGCTTCTGGCCGGTCTGGATCGCCGGCGCCGCCGGGGCTGCGCTGGGCGACTGGGTGTCCTATTGGTTCGGCTATCGGTACAAGAATAGCGTCGCCCAGATCTGGCCGCTGTCGAAGTTCCCGGGGCTGCTGACGCGGGGCGAGGATTTCGTGCAGAAATGGGGGGTGCCGAGCATCTTCATCGGCCGCTTCTTCGGGCCGCTGCGCGCCTCGGTGCCGCTCGCGGCCGGTATCTTCGAAATGCCGTACTGGCAGTTCCAGATCGCCAACGTATTGTCGGCGCTGGTGTGGTCGGCGGTGCTGCTGCTGTTCGGGGACGGGCTGTCGATCGGGGTCGGCTGGTTGCTGCGGACCTAGCCGACGGCTCGATCAAATGCGCGTCATGACGTGATCCTGCCATCGCTTGCCGCCTAGACTGAGCGGCCAATCATCAGCGAGGACACGCCATGGACCTGACCCGACGTCACGCCCTCACTGCGAGCGCCGCGCTTGCAGCCACACCGTTGCTGCGCAGCATGCCCGCCCATGCGGCGGCGCCGGTCGCCGACAAGCAGGCCCCGAGCTTTTATCGCTACCGGGTCGGCGACGCCCAGGTGAACGTGATCTCCGACGGCATCAACACCTTCCCGCTGTCCGACGGCTTCGTCATCAACGTCATGAAAGACGAGGTCAGCGAAGCGCTGGAAGCCTCATTCCTGCCGAAGGACAAGGTTTCGATCCAGTTCGCGCCGCTGGTGATCAACACGGGCGGCAAGCTGGTGGTGGTCGACACCGGCAACGGTCCCGGCGCGTTCGCGTCCAGCAAGGGCAATGTCGGCCAGTTCGCCAGCAACGTGACGGCTGCAGGGTTCGATCCGAAGGCGGTCGATCTGGTGGTGATCTCGCATTTCCACGCCGACCACATCAACGGCCTGCTCGACGCCTCCGGCAAGCCGGCGTTTCCGAACGCCGAGGTGCTGGTGCCGGCGGCGGAGTGGAAATATTTCATGGACGACGGCGAGATGAGCCGCGCGCCTTCGGGGCGGATGCAGAGCGTGTTTCAGACCGCGCGAAAAGTGTTCGACACCGGGCTCAACAAGAAGGTCACGCCCTACGAGTGGGGCAAGGACGTCGCGCCGGGCCTTTTGGCTGTCGAGACCCGTGGCCACACCCCGGGGCACACCTCGTTCGTGCTGTCGTCCGGATCGGACAAGGTGTTCATCCAGTCCGACGTCACCAATCTGCCGGCGCTGTTCGTCGCGCATCCGGGCTGGCACCTGATGTTCGATCAGGATCCGGCGATGGCCGAGACCACCCGCCGCAAGACCTACGACATGCTCGCCGCCGAGAAGATGCGGGTGCAGGGCTTCCATTTCCCGTTCCCGGCGATGGGCCACGTCGCCAAGGACGGCGACGGCTACCGGCTGGTGCCGGCGCCATGGAGTCCAGTAATCTGACGATCAGGCTTGCCTGAGAAAGGCGCTTGCACGCGCGCGGACCTCGTCGAGGTGGGTGAACAGGCTGACGTGTTCGCCGCCTTCGATCGTCATCAGCTCGCCGCGCGGGGACTCCCGCGCGACGCGTTCGCCGTGCGCGAACGGTACGATACGATCCGCAGTGCCATGGATCGCGAGTAGTGGCGGCACAAGGCGCGCGGCGTCGATCGGCGGCATCGTGGCGAACGTGGCGGTGTCGCTGAGCGTTCCGGGCAGACGCTCCGCCATCCGCACGAACACACTGGTCTGCAGCGCCGCAAGCATCGCGCTTGCCGACGGATCGGCCAGCGTTCGCGCTCGCACGACCGGATCCGGAATAGCCCGCTCGGCAGACCTTTCCGGATGGCGCGCGGCTCGCCGCGCCAGCCAGGCGGTCAGCCACGGCAGCCGTGCCATCCAGCGCATCATTGGCAGCCGTGACCGGACCTCCGTGGGGATAGCCAGAGTGCCGGTGCAGCACGATACAAGAACTACGGCTGCACAGCGGTCGGGATGGCGGAGGGCGAAGTGCAGTGCCGACGGGCCGCCCGCCGAGACGGCGATCACTGCGGCGCGCTCGATCGCCAGCGTGTCGAGCAGTGCCGCGTAGAGATCGGCCTGCGCGCTCGGGGACGTGCCGCTCGATTGCGGCGTGCCGAGATAGCCGGGCCGCGACAGAGCCAGCACGCGATGCGCCGGAGCGTCGCCGAGCACCGCGCGGCCGAGCAGCAGGCTCTGGTCGTAGCCGCCCATGCCGCCGTGCAAAGCAAGCACGGCCGGACCGTCGCCCCAATGAGCGAGTTCGATCGGCCCGCGCGCGGTCTGAACGAGCGTGGCCGCGGGCAGGGCGAGCGGCAGCGCGCCGCCGCCCCAGGTCTGGGGAGTCGTCATGACAGGCCTCGTTTGTCGGGCTTAGCCCGCGATCAGGCCGCGAGCCGCGGGGCGAGGTGGCGGATCAGCGCCACCGCTTCCGGCGGCGGCTTCTGCTCGACCCGGCGATACACCCGGCCGTCGCGGGTGCGGGTCATCAGGCCGGTGTCGCACATCATGCGGCGCAGCAGGGCGTGATCGCCGAAGCCGTGATGGCCGAGCAGCAGCTCGTTGAGCTGCTTCTCGCTCATCTCGCGTCCCGCCGGCACCCGCGACCACATCACCCACAGGCAGAGCAGGCGATGGCTGGCCTTCTTCGGCCACCGGGCGAGACCACCGCCTGTATCGAAGTAACGGGTCGCCTGCGCGACCTTCTGCAGATCGGCCACCGATTCAGGTTCGGGCTGGCGTTGCAGCCGCTGCTCGGCGTCGAACTGCGCGCGAAAATGCTGGAAGTTGCGGTAGCCGGCCGAGCGCGCCAGCAGGTTCAGCATCTCGACATGGCCGAGCTTGTGACCCTGGGCGTCAAGCTCGCGGTTGAGCGCACGCGCCAGCGCGGAGACATCCTGGGTGGCGAAGGGGAAAGCAGTTCTGGTCATGACCTCATCCTCGATCGTGCCGAACGATGAATGTCGTTGGTCGCTGACTTACGACGGCGGCACGGGACAAGTGTCTGCCGATCAAGGAAACAGGCAGGTTTAGCTTCCCCGAGGGGACAGCGACGCCTTGGTGAACTGCCGACCAGTGCGCGGGGAAATACAGCCCAATAGTGCGCTTGGCAAGCCGTGCGTGCGGCAGCGTCGTCATGAGCGAGACCGAGATCTGCGCGCGCCATGGGTTGACCTGGTACGTAACCGCTCCTATCAACGCGCCATGCTCAACGCGCTCACCACCGCCAAAGCCCGCCGCCGCAGTCCCGCGGCATGGGCTGACGCGCGCGTCTGACAGCGTCGTCCCTGCCGCCGGTTACGGTCCGCGGCAGGTGAGCCTCACATCCCCCTTACGCGCATCGATCCGGCGGCTCCCGTTCAAACCAGGAGCCTTTCGATGTATGCGCCACCCCAGTTCAAGCCCGACCGGTCCGCCTGCCTTGCGTTTGCGGCGGCGCGCGGTTTCGGCCTCGCTTGCGCCCATGACGCCGCCGGGCCGATCGCTTCGCCGCTGCCGTTCGCGATCCAATATGCCAGCGACGGCACACCGCTGTTGTCGTTCCACATCGCGCGCAACAACCCGCTGGCGCGCTGCGCCGACGCCCGCACCCCGTGGCTGATGGCGGTGACCGCCGGTCATGCCTATGTGTCGGCCGACTGGTACGCATCGCCGGACCAGGTGCCGACCTGGCTGTATCGCAACGTGCAACTGACCGGCCCGGCGGCTGTGATGTCGGCCAGCGAACTGGAGGCGCAGCTCGACGACGTCAGCGCCGTGTTCGAGACCGCGCTGGCGCCGAAGCGGCCGTGGACCATGGCCAAGATGGCGGCCGGCCGGCGCAATGCGATGAAGCAGGCGATCGTCGGGGTGATGATGCGGGTGGATTCGGTGGCGGGCAGTTTCAAGCTCAACCAGCACAAGTCCGACGCCGATCACGTCGCGGTCGCCACCGCGCTGGCGCGTCAGCCCGACCCCGGCTCGCAGGAAATAGCGGCCGAGATGGTCGCGCTGCGGCCGCATCTGGATTACACCGTGCCGGCACTCGCCGGCGAACCCGCTTGATCAAGGAGCGATAAATGACCCTGACCGACAGCACCAATCCAGGCCAGACGCGGGCTGCGAGCGGCAAGCCGGTGGTGTTCATCGACGGCGCTGCCGGCACCACCGGGCTCGGCATCCGCGAGCGGCTGGCCCGCCACGGCCAGGTCACCGTTAAGGACATCGCCGAGGACAAGCGTAAGGACGCCGCCGCCAAGCGGGCGCTGATGGCCGAGGTCGACCTCGTCATCCTGTGCCTGCCTGACGATGCCGCCAAGGAGACCGTGGCGCTGATCGACGAGCTCGGTGCGGCCGGCCCGAAGGTGCTCGACGCCTCGACCGCCTTCCGGGTCGCGCCGGACTGGGTCTATGGCTTCGCCGAACTGGCGCCGGACCAGGCCGACAACATCCGCGCCGCCAAGAAGGTGGCCAATCCCGGCTGCTACCCGACCGGCGGCATCGCGCTGCTGCGGCCGCTGGTCGACGCCGGTCTGCTGCCGGCCGACTATCCGGTGACGATCAACGCCGTCAGCGGTTATTCCGGTGGCGGCAAGTCGATGATCGCGGCCTACGAGGCCGGTACCGCGCCGGCGTTCGAGCTGTATGGCCTCGGCTTCGCGCACAAGCATCTACCCGAAACCGAGAAGTACTCGGCCCTGTCGCGGCGGCCGATCTTCATCCCCTCGGTCGGCAATTTCCGCCAGGGCATGCTGGTGTCGGTGCCGCTGCATCTCGACACGCTGCCCGGCAAGCCCGCGGTCGCCGACCTCCATGCCGCGCTGGCGCAGCGCTATGCCGGCAGCACCTATGTGTCGGTGCCGCCGCTCGATGCTGCGCCGTACGCCGGCGGCCGGATCGAGCCGGAAGCGCTCAACGACACCAATCGGCTCGAACTCTACGTCTTCGGCAGCGACACGCACCGCCAGGCGGTGCTGGTGGCGCGGCTCGACAATCTCGGCAAGGGCGCCTCCGGTGCCGCGGTGCAGAACATGCGACTGATGCTGGGCTTGCCCGACACCGGTGGGGTCGACTAGCGGATCGCTCTCAGCATTGCGGCTCGCGGTTTCGCGACCGGGAGCCGCGTCACTCGGAAATCGACATGACCCAAGCTTTCGACGACGACACGCTGCGGTTCTACCGCGGCAACGCCACCGCTTACGCCGAGCGCCAGCCACGCAGCGTGACGCTGACCAAGTTTCTGGGCGAACTGCCGGCGGGCGCCAGGATCCTCGAACTCGGCTGCGGGGCCGGCTACCAGGCCGAAGCGATGCTCGCGGCCGGCTTCGACGTCGACGCCACCGACGGCTCCCCGGAACTCGCCGCTGAGGCTTCGCGCCGGCTCGGGCGACCGGTCCGCACGATGCTGTTCCATCAGCTCGACGCGATCGACGCTTACGACGCCGTTTGGGCTCACGCCTGCCTGTTGCACGTGCCGCGGGACGAGCTGGCCGACGTCCTGAAGCTGATCTGGCGGGCGCTGAAGCCTGGCGGACTGTTCTATGCCAGCTACAAGTCCGGCGACAGCGAGGGGCGGGACAAGCTCGCGCGCTACTACAATTACCCGTCCGAGGAGTGGCTTCGTGGGCGTTATGCGGAAGCTGGCACTTGGGCATCGGTCGCGGTCGAGACCAGCGAAGGCAAGGGGTTCGACCAGGAACTTGCTCGGTTCCTTCATGTAACGGTACGGAAGCCGGAGTGACTGCTTACCGTCACTGAGTTCCCAGGCGACTGTGCAAAGTGAGACACCGTGTTGCTGTTGCGTCTCACCAAGTCGGCTGCTGTTCAGTTAGCGTACGGTTAGTACCCGGGCCGCAACATATGCGATTAGTTTGCAGTGATAATTGAGTGAGTTGTGCCGGGCGTCCTTGCCAGCGCCCGGCGACCTGAGCCAAGCTCTTAAGCGGGAGGCCGAAGGCAGGATCGCCTTCGGTTGCGAGAGCAGGCGAGGGCGGCAATGGCGAGTGTGCAACCGGCGGCGCGGCCGTCGAAGCGGTTCCAGATCGAACTGATCAAACCGTCGCATTACGATGACGACGGCTACGTCATTCAGTGGTTCAGGTCCTTCATACCCTCAAACTCACTGGCGGTGGTTTACAGCCTGGTGGAGGACGCCCGGCAGCGCCGAGCGTTGGGCGACGTTGAGATCGACATTACCGCTGCCGACGAGATCAATACCCGGACGCGCATTCCGCAGATCATCGAGCGGTTCCGGGCCCAAGACTTCTTCGGGCTGGTGTTCATCGTCGGGGTGCAGTCCAATCAGTTCCCGCGCGCGATGGACATCGCCCGTCCGCTGCGGGCTGCCGGCGTGCCGGTGGCGATCGGCGGCTTCCACGTCTCCGGCTGCATCGCTATGCTCCCCGGGATCCAGCCCGATCTGCAGCAGGCGCTCGATCTCGGCGTCACGTTGTACGCCGGCGAGCTCGAAGGCCGCTGCGACGAGCTGCTGCGCGACGCTGCCGGCGGCGCGCTGAAGCCGCTGTACAACTACCTGAACGACCTGCCGTGCCTGGAAGGCGCGCCGACGCCGGTGCTGCCGCGCAAATTCCTCAAGGGCACGTTCAGCCTGCAGACCTCGTTCGATGCCGGCCGCGGCTGTCCGTATCAGTGCTCGTTCTGCACCATCATCAACGTCCAGGGCCGCAAATCGCGCGGCCGCAGCGCCGACGATATCGAGCGCTTGGTGCGCGCCAACATGGCGCAGGGCGTCAACTGGTTCTTCATGACCGACGACAACTTCGCCCGCAACAAGGACTGGGAGGTGATCCTCGACCGGCTCGCCGCGCTGCGCCGCGAATTTGGCGCGACCGAGCAGAAGGACATCAAGCTGGTGATCCAGGTCGACACGTTGTGCCACAAGATCGACGGCTTCATCGAAAAGGCGCGGGCGGCCGGCGTTGTCCGGACGTTCCTTGGTCTCGAAAGTATCAACCCGCAGAATCTCGCCTCGGCCAAGAAACGCCAGAACAAGATCACCGAATATCGCCAGATGCTGCTGGCCTGGAAAAAGGCCGGGGTGATCACTTATGCGGGCTACATTCTCGGTTTCCCGCACGACACCCCGGAGAGCATCGC
Organism: Rhodopseudomonas palustris; assembly: GCF_007005445.1. Classification (NCBI taxonomy): domain Bacteria; kingdom Pseudomonadati; phylum Pseudomonadota; class Alphaproteobacteria; order Hyphomicrobiales; family Nitrobacteraceae; genus Rhodopseudomonas; species Rhodopseudomonas palustris. The sequence goes on from NZ_CP041387.1 coordinate 1,781,729, forward strand.
CGAGGACATCGCGATCATCCAGAAGGAGCTGCCGCTCGACATCCTGGAGTTCTTCTGCCTGACGCCGTTGCCGGGCTCCGAGGATCACCAGCGCCTGTTCAAGCAGGGCGTGGCGATGGACAGCGATCTCAACCGGTTCGATATCGAGCACGTGGTCACGCCGCACCCGAAAATGAGCCGGCAGGAGTGGCAGCGCGCGTATCTCAAGGCTTGGGAGTTGTACTATTCGGCCGAGCACATCGAACGGATGATGCGCCGCGCCGCGGCGACCGGTGTCGGCGTGTCGCGGTTGGCGTCGATGATCTTCCTGTTCTCGTCGATGGTGCGGATCGAGAAGGTGCACCCGCTGCAGGGTGGCATCATCCGGCTGAAATATCGGCTGGACCGCCGCCCGTCGCTGCCGGTCGAGCCGGCGCTGGTGTTCTATCCGAAGCTGATCGCCGAGGGCGCGCGCAAGCTGGTGCAGAACGTCCGGCACTGGTTCTGGATCGACGGGCTGCGCCGCAAGATTCGCAACGACCCGAACCGGCTGAGCTACACCGACACCGCGATCACCCCGGTCGGCGACCACGAGGTCGAAGAGCTGGAGCTGTTCACCCACACCCAGGCCGCCCAGGACGCGGTGGAGCACATCCGCAAGATCAACCAGCTCACCCACGCCAAGTCGGTGGCGTAGTCGGCCGCTGCTTGTTCTCGTCATTCCGGGGCGCGCGCCAGCGCGAACCCGGAATCTCGCGGTGATCGCCAAGGAAGATGCCGCAAGGTGCGCGGCGGCGCCGTGCACAAGCACGTCGAGATTCCGGGTTCACGCGCTGCGCTCGCGCCCCGGAATGATTCCGAGCACCTTTCGGATCTGTTCTCAAGTTTCCGCCGTCATGCTTAAATCGCTCCGTTCCATTCAAACGGCTTTGGAGGCGGAATGACGGTGGCTCCTGTGCTGGTGATCCTCAGCGCGGCGACGGCGTTGGGGTTGTATCTCGGGCTGCTCTATCTGCGCGGCGAGCGGAAGCAGGGGCTGGTGGCGCTGCATCTGTTGCTCGGCTTCGCGGGACTGGAAACTTTGGTGATGCTGCTGCATGGCACCCCCGACGGAACCCCGGCGGCCGGCAGTATCAGCTTCGGAAAAGTCGCAGTGGGTTTGTTCGCGGTCTCGGCATTTTCAGGCTTCATCGCGGCGTTGGCGCGGCGGTCGCCGGTTGCCGCCAATGTGCTCCTCGGCACCCACATCACGGTCGGGCTCGCCGGCTTCGCGCTGCTGCTGGCCTGGGTGTCGGGGACGTAGCGCACACGCATTGGCCGCCGGTGTCGGCCTCAGCGGGCGGCGGAGAGAACTTCGTCGTCGTCCGTCGGCACAGGTGCGGACTTCAATTGCGCCTCCTGTTCGATCAGCCGCAGCGTCTGCGCCAGATGGCGCTCGGTGGTCGCAACCACGCCGTCGCGATCGCGACCTCGATACAGCGCCAGCAGTTCGGCGTGGTCGCGATTGTTCATGTCGCGGATGTCGGGATCGGCGAACAGCGACAGCACCACGTAAGGCGAGGCGGCGTGGGCCAGATTGTAGACCACGCCGCCGAGCCGGCCGCTGGTGGTGTTGCCGGTCAGGGCGGCATGAAACTCCTCGTTGAGGCCGGCCCAGCTCTGCGCCGACACCTTGCCGCACATCTTGCGATAGCAGACCTCGGCGCGGGCCAGATCGTCTTCGGTGATGCGATCGAAGGTGCGGGCGGCCAACAGTGGCTCCAGCCGGATCCGCATCTGGTAGATTTCCTGGACGTCGTCCAGTGTCAGCCCGCGCACCACGGCGCCGCGCCTTGCGTCGAGCGAGATCAGCCCTTCGGACAGCAAGTCCCGAAACGCTTCCCGCACCGGCGTGGTGCTGACCTCGAGCTGGCGCGCGATCTCCTCCTGGCGCAGCCGAGTTCCGGCCGGGTAGCGCCCTTGCAGAATCTTGGTCCGCAGATCGAGCAGGACATGCTGGCGGACCGTCGTTGGCTGTCCGCGTCTCCGCATCGTTCACTCCCCTGATTGCCTTCGGCTCGTCGCGACCGCCCGGCGGCTCGTCCAGGTTGTCGCGCAGCCGCCGTTCGATCCCGCAATATCACAGTTCGGCTCGGGATCGCTGCCGCATCGCTGTGCATTATGCACAATGCATTACAGTCGCCGGCAGACGCCGGCACGCAGCGGCGGCGTTCGAGGCGAGAGCGGGTGACGTCGCGCTAATCGTTGTGGCGCAACGGAAACTGATGCTTCTGCGACTTTGGTTGGGGTGCTGGCATGGCCTTTGCAAAGCATTCGCAAAGGAGCAAATCCATGGCAGAGCCGCAGATCCAACTCAGCGTTCGAGACGTCCGCAAGGTGTTTCCCGGAAAGGGCGGCGCCGTGCCGGTTCTCGACGGTCTGTCCTTCGATATCTACGAGCGCGACTTCGTCAGCATCATCGGGCCGAGCGGGTGCGGCAAGACGACGATCTTCAATGTGATCGCCGGATTGCTCAACGCCGACAGCGGCAGCCTGATCTATCGCGGTGAGCCGGTCAGCAGCCTGCGCGGCCGCATCGGCTACATGATGCAGAAGGACCTGCTGTTTCCCTGGCGGACAGTGCTGGAAAACGTGCTGCTCGGCCTGCGCGTGCGCGGCGTCGCCGACGCCGAAGCGCTCGACACCGCCCGCGAGTATCTGTCGACCTTCGGCCTGTCCGGCTTCGAGAAGGCCTATCCGAAAACACTGTCGGGCGGCATGCGCCAGCGCGTGGCGCTGATCCGGACGCTGATCATGGACCCCGACATTCTGCTGCTCGACGAGCCGTTCTCCGCGCTCGACTACCAGACGCGGCTGTATCTCGAAGGCGTGCTGATGGAGGCGGTCGAGACCTTCCACAAGACCGTCATCCTGATCACCCACGACGTCGACGAGGCCGTGGCCCTGTCCAAGCGCGTGGTGGCGCTGAGCGGGCGGCCGACCCGGGTCAAGAACGTCCACCACATCGATATCGAGCGTGCCGGACCGGTCGAGGCGCGCAGCGATCACCGCTTCTCCGAGTATTTCCACATGCTCTGCGGCGAGCTCGACATTCAAACCCGAAAAGTGAAGTCCCACTGATGAGCAGCGCAACAGACGTCGGATCGCCGTCGGGCGGCAATGCCGCGATTGCCAATCGCGAAAAGATCAGCGCGGCCCAGCGCCTGATCGTGGCGTTCGATACTCACATCGGCCGTACCGTGCTGCAGACGCTGGCCGTTGTGGCGTTTTTCCTGGTGTGGGAGTTCGGCGTCCATATGGGGTGGATTTCCGAATTCCTGGTCGGCAAGCCGTCCGGAATCTGGCTGCGTTTCGAGACTCAGATGCTCGACGGCTCGCTGATCGTCGACAGCGGATACACCTTGTACGAGGCGATCCTCGGTTTCGTCGTCGGCACTATCATCGGATCGATCCTCGGCCTCGCGATGTGGTACTCGGTCTTCGTTGCGCGGATGACCGAACCGTTCATCGTGGCGTTGAACAGCGTGCCGAAGATCGCTCTGGCACCGGTCATTCTGTTGTGGTTCGGCACGGGTCTGTTGTCGAAGGTGGTTCTGGTGGTGTCGATGACGGCGCTGGTGGCGCTGATCGCGGCCTATCAAGCGGCCAAGGACAGCGACAAGGATCTGCAATCGCTGATGATCTCGATGGGCGGCTCCAAGCACCAGATCTTTTACAGCGTGATCATCCCGTCTTCGTTGCCGGCGATCATCGCGACCTTCCGGATCAACATCGGCTTCGCGCTGGTCGGCGCGGTGGTCGGAGAGTTTATCTCCTCCAAGCGTGGCCTCGGCCATCTCGTCTACAACGCATCGAGCCTCTACGACCTCAACTCGGTCTGGGTCGGCCTGTTCGTCCTGATGTTCATGGGCTTCGTGCTCTACCACGGGATCGATGCGCTGGAGCGCTACCTGCTGCCTTGGAAGCAGGACGCCGGACACGTCCGGATTCAGGCCTAGACCCGGCCGCACCAACTACCACCATCCTGTTCACTCAACCTCGGAGCCGAAACCTCATGCGTTCGATCGGAAGACTCGTCGGTGCAGCCACTGTCGTGGCGTCGCTTGTGATCTCGACAGCGGTGCCAACCGCGGCGATGGCCAAGCAGGTCAAGATCTCGCAGGCCTTTCAATCCATGCTCTACCTGCCGTTCTACGTCGCGCTGGACAAGGGCTTCTTCAAGCAGCAGGGCCTCGACGTCGACAAGGAAACCGCAGGCTCGCCGACGACGGCGCTGTCCGCGGTTCTGTCGGGGAGTGCGTCGTTCTCGATCCACGGCCCGGAATGGACCGCGATCGCCAACTCGAAGGGTGCCGACGTCGCCATCATCTGCAACGTCGTGAATGGCGCCGCGGTGTGGGTCGCTGCCACGCCCGACTTCAAGTACGACACGCTGCAGGATCTGAAAGGCCAGAAGGTCGTCGCCGGTCTGATGCCGACCACCAGCACTTCGCTGTTCATGAAGCTGCTGAAGGACAACGGCATGAAGCCGGATTCCGACGTCGATCTACTGCAGGTGCAGATCGGCTCCGAACCGGGCCCGTTCCTCGGCGGTCAGGCCAAGCTCGCGGTGCTGTACGAGCCGGGCCTCGACCAAGTGGTGGCCAAGGGCATGAAGGTGGTGATCGGCTTCCCGAAAGCCTACGGTCCGTATGCGTTCTCGTCGATCACCGCGCGCAAGGGTGTCGATCCCAAGGACGCGCAGGCGGTCGTCAATGCGATGGAGCTGGCGCTGCGCTTCATGAAGAACAATCCGGATGAGACGGTCGCAATCGCCCAGAAGGAATTCCCGACGCTCGATCCTAAGATCGTCGAAGCGGCGGTGCGGCGGATGATGGCGGAGAACGTCTATCCGAGCAGCGTGCAGACCACGCAGCAGGCGTTCGAGACCGCGATGCAGACCCAGATCGCGCTCGGCAATCTGAAGCAGGCTCCGAAGTACGAGGATTTCGTCATCCAGGACTACGTCAAGCCGGCGCTCGCGTTGAAGTAATCAAGACGAAACGCCGGCGGTCCGAGGTGATCGCCGGCGTTGTCTTCCCGTGCCGTGCCGAGGACCATTTCCATCATGTCGTCTCCGTTGGGACTGCTCGCAGTCCACCGCGCGTTCCGTGAAGGAACGCTGAGCCCCGCCGAGTATCTTGCAACCTGCACCCAGCGCGCCGACGAGGTCGAGCCGTGGCTGAAGGCGTTCTGTCATCGTCTGCCGGCCGATCAGCTCGCGGGCGGCGAGGGGCCGCTGGCCGGCATCCCGATCGGCATCAAGGACATCATCGCCACCGCCGGCATCCCGACCACCAACGGATCGCGGGTCTACGCCGATCACGTTCCGGATCAGGACGCGCCGATCGTCGCGCGGATCAAACAGCTTGGCGGTATCGTGTTCGGCAAGACGGTGAGCACCGAGTTCGCCTGGCGCAGCCCCGGGCCGACGGTGAATCCCCACAACCCGCAGCACACGCCCGGCGGCTCGTCGAGCGGCTCGGCTGCCGCGGTGGCGGCCGGCATCGTGCCGATGGCGCTCGGCACCCAGACGGTCGGCTCTGTGGTGCGGCCCGCCGCCTATTGCGGCATCGTGGGCTTCAAGCCGAGCTTCGGCGCGATTGTTCGCGACGGCGTTCACCCATTGGCGCAATCGCTCGATCACGTCGGATTCTTGACCCGATCGGTCGAGGACGCGGCGTTCGCATTTGGCTTGCTGGCCGACGGCGCCGACGCCGGGGCGGCAGCCCAAGCCGTCGAGGGAGACGTCCTTCCGGCCGCCTCGTCGCTCCGCCTCGGTGTGGTTCGTCCGCCGATCTGGGATCGGGTCAGTGCCGAACAGAACCAGGCGTTCGAGGCGGCGCTGGACACGCTCCGACGCGCGGGCGCCAGCGTTGAGCCGCTGGCGCTTCCCGAACGTTATTGGCAGGGCTTCGAAGCCGCGGAAATCATCCTGGCGGCGGAGGCGGCTGCGATCTTCAATGAGCTGGTGACGCAGCATCCCGACCTGACCAGTCCGCAACTGAAGGAACTGGTGGCGGCCGGCAACGCGATCAGCGCGCCGCGCTACATCTGGGCCCATCAGTTGCAGGCATCGCTGCAACAGGAGCTCCCCCGCCATCTGAGCGGCCTCGACGGCATCCTGACGGCCCCCGCGCCGGGAGAGGCGCCGGAAGGATTGGCCTACACCGGAGACGCCAGCTTCTGTGCGCTGTGGACCATGCTGGGCGTGCCGGCGCTGACGATGCCGATCGCCCGGTCGGCCCGCGGCCTGCCGCTCGGCCTGCAGGTGATCGGCGGCTTTGGCGAGGACGCCAGGCTGCTGCGCACCGCGCGGGTGGTCGAAGCGCAACTGGCGAACTGACTCGATCGACGCGCGGCTGCTGCTTTGCCGCCGCGCGACGGTTAGGATCGCACCTTGACGTAGCTGCCCGGCGCGTCTTCCAGCGGCGGGTAGGCTTCGTTGCCGATGGCGCGGGCCGGGACCTGCTCGTCGTCGAACTGGCCGATCCAGCGGCGCCAGTCCGGCCACCACGAGCCTTTGTGTTCCTCGGCGCCGTTCAGCCAGTTGGCGACCGAACCGGCAAGGATGTCCGGGTTGGTCCAGTACTGGTACTTGTTGGCCGCCGGCGGATTGATCACGCCGGCGATATGGCCGGAGCCGGACAGCACGAACTTCACCGGACCACCGAAGAACTGCGAGCCGTACAGCACCGACTCCGCCGGCGCGATGTGGTCTTCGCGGGTGGCGAGGTTGTAGATCGGCACCTTGACCTTGGTGAGATCGAGCGTGGTGTTGTCCAGCACCATGGTGCCGGCCGACAGCTTGTTGTCGAGATAGCAGTTGCGTAGGTAGTACGAGTGGTTCGCCGCCGGCATCCTTGTGGCGTCGGAATTCCAGTGCAGCAGGTCGAACGCCTGCGGCGGCTGGCCCTTCAGGTAGTTATTGACGACGTAGGACCAGATCAGGTCGTTCGGCCGCAGCATGTTGAAGGCCATCGCCATCTTGGCGCCTTCGAGCACCCCGGTGATCTTCATTTCACGTTCGACCGCCGAGATCTGCTCCTCGTCGACGAACACCATCAGGTCGCCGGCGTGGGTAAAATCGACCTGCGTGGTCAGGAAGGTCGCTGAGGTCACGCGGACCCGGCGGCGTTCGGCGAGCCACGCCAGCGTCGAGGCGAGCAGGGTGCCGCCGACGCAGTAACCCAGCGTGTGCACCTTCATCTCGCCGGTGACGTGCTCGATCACGTCCATCGCGGTCAGCGGGCCGAGCTTCATGTAGTCCGCGAAATCCTTGTCGGCGAGGCTCTTGTCCGGGTTGACCCAGGAGATCACGAACACCGTGAGGCCCTGGTCGACGCACCATTTGATGAACGATTTTTCGGGTTTCAGGTCGAGAATGTAGTATTTGTTGATCCACGGCGGCACGATCAGCAGCGGGGTGCGCTGCACCGTCTCGGTGGCGGGCTCATACTGGATGAGCTGCATGATCTCGTTCTGGAAGATCACTTTGCCCGGGGTCACCGCCATGTTGACGCCGACCTCGAGCCCGGCCGGGTCGGATTGTCGGATCTTCAGGTGGCCGCGACCGGATTGGATGTCGTCGGCCAGCATCTTCATGCCGCGCACCAGATTGTCGCCGCTTGCTTCCAGCGTCTGGCGCGTCAGCTCCGGATTGGTCATCACGAAATTGGACGGCGCCAGCGCAGTGGTGAGCTGCTGGACGTAGAACGCCGCCTTGCGCTTGGTGTGGGGATCAATCTCGGCGTTCTTCACCAGTTCGTCCGCCCACTGCGTGGTCAGCAGATAGGCCTGCATCAGGAAGTCGTAGAACGCGTTGGTCTTCCATTCCGCCGCTGCGAACCGCTTGTCGCGCGGCGAGGGGGCGATCGCCGGCTCGGCCTGTTCGCCGGCGAGGCGCTTCGAAGCTGCGCCCCACAATTCGAGATACGACTTGCCGAGCTTCTGCTGTAGCTCGTTGGACCGGGTCTGATCGGACAGCCAATAATTGGCGACCGTGGAGAAGCTCCGGACCATTTCGGTCAGACCCGGTGGCGGGTGACCTTCCGGCGGCACCGCGCCGTTCTGCGACTTCATCATCGTCGCCAGGGCCTGGCTGCCAGACTCCATCGCCTGCGCCAGATTGCGGGCGAATGCATCCGGATCGAACTTCGGGGGCGCCTTGGATTCAGGGAGCATGTCGGTCATGGGGCAACACTACAGTCCGGTGCAAAAAATCCGCTGAGATTTGTCGTCGCGCCCCTGGATGATGGCATAGTTCGGTAAACGTCGCTGATTTCGATGTGCTGCACTGCGACAAATTGCGCTTGATTTGGCCACATTGGCATCCCACTGAGACGGTCGGGTCGGTTATTGTCGTCGGTCGGTGCTGGCCGGTTCGGACCCAATTGAGCTAGAGTGTAAATTCGCAAGTGCGGCGATCGTTGCGAGCCGCGACGATCGAGAAGGCGGGGCCGCGTGAAGGCGAGTTGGGGAATGCGAGGAGCTGGCACGGGGGGGCGAACAGGGGGCGGCATGCGGGGCACTTTGATTGCCGCGTTGCTGGTAGCCGGTTGCGCGCTCGGCGGATGCTCGGTTTCGCTGTCCGATATGCCGCTGCTCGGCGGCAGCGATACTCCCGCCAAACCCAAGGAAGCCGCATTTCCGGCCGTGAACGACCTGCCGGCTGATCGCGAGGAAGCGGTGCTGGCGCCGGCCGAGCGCAACAAGATCGAGCAGGAATTGATTGCGGCCCGCGAACGCCAGGCGAACGCGAATGCCAGCGCGGGCGCTCCGGCGCCGGCCGCGGGTACCGCGGCCGCCAGAACGGCGGCGTCGAGATAGCCGGACCGACGCCGCCATCGACGACTCGCCGCCGGGGCAGGTGAAGATCGCGAGCAGGCTGCATGTCAGCCTTGTCGCCAACAGCCGCAAATTCGATCGAATCAGGGAGTTGCTGCGCGTTTATCGGATTCCCCTCCGATCAAGAACGCGGTAACGATCCCACCGTTACCCGGAGTCGAGGACCATGGAAGAATTCTACCGCATCCGCCGCTTGCCGCCTTACGTGTTCGAGCAGGTCAACCGGGCCAAGGCCGCCGCGCGCAACGCCGGAGCCGACATCATCGATCTCGGGATGGGCAATCCGGATCTGCCGGCGCCGCAGCACGTCCTGGACAAGCTGAAGGACACCCTCGGCAAGCCGCGCACCGACCGCTACTCCGCCTCCCGCGGCATCACCGGTCTGCGCAAAGCCCAGGCCGCCTATTACGACCGCCGGTTCGGCGTGAAGCTGAATCCCGACACCCAGGTGGTGGCGACCCTCGGCTCCAAGGAAGGCTTCGCCAACGTCGCCCAGGCGATCACCGCTCCCGGCGACGTCGTGCTGTGCCCCAACCCGAGCTATCCGATCCACGCCTTCGGCTTCCTGATGGCGGGCGGCGTGATCCGCTCGGTGCCGGCCGAGCCGAGCCCCGACTTCTTCGCCGCGGCCGAGCGCTCGATCATCCATTCGATCCCCAAGCCGATCGCGCTGATCGCCTGCTATCCGTCTAACCCCACCGCCTATGTGGCTAGCCTCGACTTCTACAAGGATCTGGTGGCGTTCGCGAAGAAGCACGAGATCATGATCCTGTCGGATCTGGCCTATGCAGAGGTGTATTTCGACGACAACAATCCGCCGCCGTCGGTGCTGCAGGTGCCGGGCGCGATGGACGTCACCGTCGAGTTCACCTCGATGTCCAAGACGTTTTCGATGGCCGGCTGGCGCATGGGCTTCGCTGTCGGCAACGAGCGCATCATCGCCGCGCTGGCGCGGGTGAAGTCGTATCTCGATTACGGTGCGTTCACCCCGGTCCAGGTCGCCGCCACTGCGGCCCTCAACGGGCCCGACGACTGCATCAAGGAAATGCGCGAGACCTATCGTAAGCGCCGCGACACCCTGGTGGAGAGCTTCGGTCGCGCCGGCTGGGACATTCCGCCGCCGTCCGCCTCGATGTTCGCCTGGGCGCCGCTGCCGCCGGCGTTCCGCGAGATCGGCAGCATGCAGTTCGCCACCCTGATGGTGGAGAAGTGTGGTGTTGTGGTGTCGCCCGGCGTCGGCTTCGGCGAGCACGGCGAGGGCTTTGTCCGCATCGCGATGGTGGAAAACGAGCAGCGCATCCGCCAGGCCGCGCGCGGCGTCCGACGCTTCCTTGAAAGCGGCGTCGAAACGTTGCACAACGTGGTGCCTCTCGCCGTTCAGCGATAGGCCCTCATTGGAGGCCGCCCGCCGGCCTCCGGGTCTTTCCCCAAGAAAAGCCGTTCCGGGCAGCAGGTCAGCGCGTCATGGTCGCGCCACTCAGAGTGGGTATTGCGGGTCTCGGCACCGTGGGTGCCGAAGTCGTCCGTGTCATCGAACGGCAGGAGCGGACCTTGTCCGCTCGCTGCGGCCGTCCCGTGCGCGTGGTCGCGGTGACCGCGCGCTCCAAGGCGAAGAAGCGCGGGCTCGATCTTGCCGGCATCAAATGGGCCAAGAGCCCGCTGGCGATCGCCACCGATCCCGAGGTCGACTGCTTCGTCGAGCTGATCGGCGGCGCCGGCGATCCCGCCGGTCCTGCGATCGAGGCGGCGCTGGCTGCCGGCAAGGCGGTGGTTACCGCCAACAAGGCGCTGATCGCCAAGCACGGCCTCAAGCTCGCGTCGCTCGCCGAGAAGCACAATGCGGCGCTGAACTACGAGGCCGCCGTCGGCGCCGCGATCCCGGTGATCAAGACGCTGCGCGAGGGCCTCGCCGGCACCGACATCGACCGCATCTACGGCATTCTCAACGGCACCTGTAACTACATCCTGACCCGGATGGAGCAGGAGGGGCTGTCGTTCGACGACTGTCTCGCCGATGCCCAGCGGCTCGGTTACGCCGAAGCCGATCCGACCTTCGATATCGACGGCCACGACACCGCGCAGAAGCTGGCGATCCTGGCGAGCCTGGCGTTCGGCACCAAGGTATCGGAGAGCTCGGTCTACGTCGAAGGCATCCGCTCGATCACGCCGGAAGATCTGCGCGCAGCCGACGATCTCGGCTACCGCGTCAAGCTGCTCGGCGTCGCGGTGCGAACCGCCAAGGGCATCGAGCAGCGCGTGCATCCCACCATGGTGCCGAAGACATCGTCGATCGCGCAGGTGATGGGCGTCACCAACGCGGTGTCGATCGACGGCGACGGCATTCCGCCGATCACCCTGGTCGGCGCCGGCGCCGGTGCCGCTGCGACCGCGTCCGCCGTGGTGGCGGATATCGCCGATGTCGCCCGCGGCATCCGCGCGGTGCCGTTCGGCCGGCCGGTGGCCGGGCTGAAGGCGACCGCGAAGGCGCCGATGCAGCGCCACGAGGGTGGCTATTACTTGCGGCTGCTGGCGCGCGATCACGCCGGCACCGCCGCGACCATCGCCAAGCGGCTGGCCGAGCAGGACATCTCGATCGAGTCGATCGTGCAGCGGCATCCGCACCGCAGCGTCGATGCCAACGGCAAGGCCGCCAAATCGTCGGTTCCGGTGCCGGTGATCCTGATTACTTACGCCACCGCCGAAGACGCGGTGCGCCGCGCCCTGCAGGCGGTGCAGCGCGACAAGGTGATCAGCGGCCGGCCACAGGTGATCCGGATCGAGAAGAACTGAGTTCGACCATTTGTACAGCCCCCGCCATAAGCGCGGGGGCGCTGTTTTGAGGAGCTGGGCCGATGTCGACCACCATTTCCGTTCCGCCGCAATTGCTGCTGGAGCGCATCCTGACGCTGGAGATCGTGCGCGTGACCGAGCGCGCTGCGGTGTCGGCTGCGCGGCTGCGCGGCCACGGCAACGAGAAGGGCGCCGACCAGGCCGCGGTGGACGCGATGCGCCGCGAACTCAACAAGATGCCGATCGAAGGCACCATCGTGATCGGCGAGGGCGAGCGCGACGAAGCCCCGATGCTGTTCATCGGTGAGAAGGTCGGCGCCGGTATCGACGCCGGTCCGAAGGTCGACATCGCGGTCGACCCGCTCGAAGGCACCACGCTGTGCGCCAAGAACATGCCGGGCTCGATCGCCACCATGGCGATGGCCGAAGGCGGCACGCTGCTGCACGCGCCCGACGTCTACATGCAGAAGATCGCGATCGGCCCGGGCTACGACAAGAACCTGATCGACATCGATGCGCCGCCGGAAGACAACATCCGCCGCCTGGCAAATGCCAAGGACGTGTCGGTGCACGATATCACCGTGCTGGTGCTCGACCGGCCCCGCCACGCCGAGCTGATCGCCAAGATCCGCGCCACCGGTGCCGGCGTCCAGCTCATCACCGACGGCGACGTCGCCGGCGTGATTCACTGCGCCGATCCGGACAATACCGGCGTTGACATCTACATGGGCACCGGCGGTGCGCCGGAGGGCGTGCTGGCCGCGGCGGCGCTGCGCTGCATCGGCGGCCAGATGCAATGCCGGCTGCTGCTCGATACCCACTCCAAGCGCAACCGCGCCGAGTCGATGGGCATCGAAGATCCGAACTTCGTGTACCAGATCGAGGACATGGTGAAGGGCGACTGCCTGTTTGCCGCCACCGGCGTCACCGACGGTTCGCTGCTCTCGGGCGTCAAGTTCCGCAAGGACGTGATCCAGACCGAGACCGTGGTGATGCGTTCGGTCACCGGCACGGTGCGCTACATCAAGGCCGATCACCGCCAGTTCGAAAAATTCCATCTCGATTAAGGAGATCGTCGGATGGCCGTCGAGATTCGTCCCGTCGGCCCCGACGAACGGGCCGCGTGGGAGCCGCTGTGGGCCGGCTACCTGGAGTTCTACAAAGCGACCCTCGCGCGCGGCACCTCCGACGTCACCTGGGCGCGGTTTCACGATCCCGCCGAGCCGATGCATCTGCTCGGCGCCTATGTCGATGGAACGCTCACCGGCATCGTGCAGTTCATCTATCACCGGTCGTGCTGGACGGCCGGTGACTACTGCTACCTGCAGGACCTGTTCGTCGCCGACACCGCCCGCGGGCTCGGCCTCGGCCGCAAGCTGATCGAAGCGGTGTACGCACGCGCCAAGGCCGACGGCTGCAGCCGCGTGCATTGGCTGACCCAGACCGGCAACGCCACCGCACGTCTGCTCTACGACCGCATTGCCGAGGATTCCGGCTTCATGCAGTATCGCAAGGTGTTTTAACGCGTCATTCCGGGGCGCCCACGGCGTAGCTGTGGGCGCCCCGGAATCTGAAGCCTGTTACTTGCCTATCGGGATTCCGGCTTGCCGCTTCGCGCGCCCGGAATGACACGAGAGGGCGAGAGAAGAACAAGCAGGCAGGAAGCGACGACTGAATGCGTCGCAAGGGAGGACAACGATGGCCGGAAGAGCCGAACCGACAGACGTGCAAGCCCTGATCTTCGACGTGTTCGGCACCGTGGTCGACTGGCGCACCAGCCTGATCGATGACTTGACGGCCTATGCGGTGCGGCGTGGCCTCAATGGCGATTGGACCGGGCTGGTCGATGCGTGGCGGCAGGCATACGTGCCGTCGATGGATGAGGTGCGACGCAACCCGCAGGCCGCCTTCATCATTCTCGACGACCTGCATCGCCGGTCGCTGGAGCGGCTGGTCGATGAATTCGGCATCAAGGGGCTGACCGAGGACGATCTCAGCTACATGGTCACCGGCTGGCATCGGTTGAAGCCGTGGCCGGACGTCGTGTCCGCGCTGACCCGGCTGAAAACCAAGTACATCCTTTCGCCGCTGTCGAACGGCAATGTCGGCTTGCTGACGCGGATGGCGAAGAATGCCGGCCTGCCATGGGATCTCATCCTCGGCGGTGACGTGTTCGGACATTACAAACCGGATTCTGAAACCTATCTCGGCGCCGCGCGTCTACTCAATCTGCCGCCGGAGCAGGTGATGATGGTCGCCGCGCACAACAACGATCTGGCCGCTGCGCAGGCGCTCGGCCTGAAAACCGCCTTCATTCCGCGCCCGACCGAATACGGCCCGCTGCAGACGCTCGACTTCGACGCCACCGGCGACTGGACCGTGGTGGCGAAGGATCTCAACGGGGTGGCCGACGCGCTGGGGTGTTAAAGGCAAATCCGCCACAGAGCACGCCGTCATCCTGAGGCGCCGCGCGTCGCGCGGCCTCGAAGGATGGGCCACAGTTGTTGGTCGTCGACGCATCCTTCGAGGCTCGCTTCGCTCGCGCCTCAGGATGACGACACCGTGCCGGTTGTGTGCGGGGAACGCCCTTGGACGCGCCGCCTCGGTTTGCGCCGTCCGCGCTTCGTGCTTATCTGCGCTGACCATGACGCCTCCCGTATCCGTCTTACCACCCGAAATCGTGCCGGCGTTTCTCGGCGTGACCCGCTCGGCCACCGGCAAGGCGTGGCGCGACCGGCTCGACGCGCGCGCCACTGCGAAGGCGCAGGCGATGGTGCAGCGCTATCAATTGCCCGAGATGCTGGCGCGGGTGTTGGCCGGGCGCGGCGTCGAGATCGATCAGGTCGAGGACTTTCTCGACCCGACCATCCGCAAGCTGATGCCCGACCCGGCGTCGTTGACCCAGATGGAGGCCGGTGCCAAGCGGATCGCCGATGCCGCTTTACGCAGCGAGAAGGTGGCGATCTTCGGCGATTACGACGTCGACGGCGCGACCTCGTCGGCTTTGCTCGCCTGGCATTTGCGCCATTGCGGGCTCGATCCGTTGATCCACATTCCCGACCGGATCTTCGAAGGCTACGGCCCGAACATCGACGCCATCCGCATGCTGGCCGGCAAGGGCGCGACGCTGCTGATCACCGTCGACTGCGGCACCACCAGCTTCGAACCGCTGGCCGAAGCGCGCCGGCTCGGGATGAGCGTGGTGGTGATCGATCATCATCAATGCGGCGACGATCTGCCCGAGGTCGAGGCGCTGATCAACCCGAACCGGCCCGACGATCTGTCCGGGCTTGGCCATCTCGCCGCGGTCGGCCTGGTGCTGATGACGCTGGTCGCGGTCAATCGCGAGCTGCGGCATCGCGGGTTCTGGAGCACCGAGCGGCCCGAGCCGAATCTTTTGGACATGCTGCACCACGTCGCGCTCGGCACCGTGGCGGACGTCGCGCCGCTGATCGGGCTGAACCGCGCCTTC
Source organism: Rhodopseudomonas palustris (assembly GCF_007005445.1). Classification (NCBI taxonomy): domain Bacteria; kingdom Pseudomonadati; phylum Pseudomonadota; class Alphaproteobacteria; order Hyphomicrobiales; family Nitrobacteraceae; genus Rhodopseudomonas; species Rhodopseudomonas palustris. The sequence goes on from NZ_CP041387.1 coordinate 1,796,856, forward strand.
GTCGCCAAGGGTCTGATCGCGATGCGCCGCCGCGATCACGTCGGCCATACCGCGCTGATGGATGTGGCGCGGCTGAATGGTCCGCCGGAGGCGTGGCATCTCGGCTTCATGCTCGGGCCGCGGATCAATGCCGGCGGCCGCATTGGTCGCGCCGATCTCGGCGTCCGGCTGCTTCTGGAATCCGACGTTTCCGAAGCCGCCCGGATCGCCGCCGAGCTCGACCGCCTCAACAGCGAGCGCCGCGAGATCGAACAGAAGGCCGAGGCCCAGGCGGAAGCCGAAGCGCTGGCGTCGCTCGGCCTCGAGGACAAGGGCGCGGTGATCGTCACCGCGTCCGAAGGCTGGCACCCCGGCGTGGTCGGGCTGGTCGCGTCGCGGCTGAAGGAGAAATTTGGCCGCCCCTCATTCGCGATCGCGCTGGAGCCCGGCGGCATCGGCACCGGCTCGGGCCGTTCGATTTCCGGCGTCGATCTCGGCAAGGCGGTGCGCCAGGCGGTGCACGATGGGCTGCTGCTGAAGGGCGGCGGCCACGCCATGGCGGCCGGCGTGACGCTGCGGAAGGAGCGGCTCGCCGAATTCCGCGCCTGGCTGGAGACGACGCTCGCCGGCGACGTCGCCAAGTCGCGCCACGTCAACGAGCTGTACATCGACGGCGCGGTGTCGGCTCGCGGCGTCACGACAGGACTGGCGGCGACGCTGAACCGGGCAGGGCCGTTCGGTGCCGGCAATCCGGAGCCGATCGTGGCGCTGCCCGCGCACCAACTGATCTATGCCGATGAAGTCGGGCAGGCGCATCTGCGGCTTCGCTTCAAGGCGGGGGACGGCGCGATCGTCAATGGCATCGCGTTCCGCAGCGTCGGCCAGAAGCTCGGCAATGCGCTGACTGAGAACCGCGGCCAGACCCTGCACGTCGCCGGTTGCCTCAGCGTCGACCGCTGGCAGGGCGCCGAGCGCGTGCAGCTCCGTGTCATCGACGTCGCGGTGCCCGACGCCGGACCGACGATGATCAGGTGATGAGTACGCTTGAGACGGCCTCGGGATCAGAAAGCCGAATTAGTCATGGCCGTCATCGCCGGACTTGATCCGGCGATCCATCTTTCAAGAGTGATGGATGGCCGGGTCGAGCCCGGCCATGACGTGAGTTGCATTCAGATGAGCGGGATGCTCGAAGCTAAGTGCAGATCTCGCCCTGCATCACCAATTCCCGAAACAGCTCGACCGCTTTCGGATTGAGTGCGCCTTCTTCCGGCAGCACCAGTGGCAGGTCGGGCGGGGCGAGGATGGCGAACTGGCGGCCCCATTCGTAAACCCACGCCAGACCGTCCTGGAACATCACCTCGTCGTCATAGCGAGGGGTACGGCCTGAACGGGCCTCGGCGAAGCCGCGTCGGAAGGTGGTGTTCCAGACGATTTCGTCCAGCGGAGCTTGGAAGGTTTCGGCCTGCGGGCGCACGTCGGTCATGGCTCAATCCGGCGATACATCCTGAAGAAAGGGCGGAAGGGTATTATTCCACGGCTCGGCCACGGCAAAACCCTGACTTTCGGTCAATCGCCCCGGTCGTGCTTGGCGGGGATCAGATAGGCCGGGATCAGCCGGCGGATCAAGCCGGCCGATGCCTTGCGAAACGCAGGATTGTGCAGGCAGACGCCGCCGATCAGGCCGACCACGCAGCCGATCGCGGTATCTATGAACCGTGCCTCGATGATTTGGTGCACCGGCTCCTGGCCGAGCGTGGCGGCATCGGCGAGGAAGATGGTGAGCGGGGTGATGAAGATCACCGCAAATCCGTAGTGCCGGATCACCGCGGTCTCGATGATGAAGCTGAGCGCGATCACCGCGAAGGCGATGCTCCATTTCTCCAGTGGCAGCGCCAGCAGCACGGCGGCGAGGCCGAGTCCGATCACCGTGCCGAGCAGACGGTGCAGGTGCCGGTTCCAGACCGCTCGGACCGACAGGCCCTGGATCACCGCGAGACAGCTCACCGGCACCCAATACGGCCGTTCGAGCTGCAGCGCCTGGGCCAGCGCCAGTGCGCCGCCGACGAATACGCCGATCACCACCGCGTCGAGCACGACGTGCTCGAAATCGTCGGTCGCCAGCGGCGGCACCGGCAGCGGATCACGGATCCGCAGCACCACCACCGAGTAGATCATCGCGATCAGGGTGGCGAGCAGGCTGCCGAGCACGAACAGCCCCGCCTTCAGCGGTAGCTGCATCAGATCGCCCGGCGTATAGGCGGCGATCGCGGCGGCCATCACGAAGAACATGCTGCCGGGTGGGCCGATCCGATAGAACCGGCACAGCATCGTCACCAGGATCGCCGTGAAGGTGAGCGCCGGCACCAAGAGCCAGGGTAGCAGATGCACGATCAGTCCGAGCGTGTAGCAGGCGGCATAGCCGAAGCCGGCCGCCATCATCGACACCATGCGATGGTGCAGCGGCGTGCGCGGCAGGTACAGAAACGCCATGCCGCCGAGCGACGAGATCAGGCCGTAGTCGAGATGATCGAAGTAGGCGCCGATCAGCATCGGCACGCCGGCCGCCAGCGCCGCCGAGAACGGCATCTGCCACGGCCGGTCGCTCGGATTGAAGGTGACGAGCGCGCGCCACTCCTCCTGCGCCAGCGCCTTGATCCGGTGCCACGTCCAGTGATGTTGAAGCATCGAAGAGCCTGCGGTCTCTATCCACCCTGCCGCAGTCGTGCCAGCACCTTAAGCCCGCCGTAGCCGTCGGCGGGCCGCAGGCCGGTCTTGAGCTGGAAGTCGCGGATCGCCTTCATGGTGTCGTTGCCGACCCGGCCGTCGGTGCCCCCGGTGTCGAAGCCTGCCCGGGTCAGCCGCGTCTGCATCTCCTGCACCTCGGCGAGCGTCAGCGCGCGCTCCGAGCCGGGGAACGGATGCACGAACGGGCCACCGCCGAGAATGCGATCGCCGAGGTGGCAGATCGCGAGTGCGTAGTTCATCGACGGGTTGTAGCTCTTCACCGCGTAGAAGTTGGGCCCGATCAGGAATTTCGGGCCGCCGTCGACCGGCACCCACATCGTCGCGCTGGCCGCGGAATTGGGAAATGGCTGGCCGTCGGCGCGGGTGACGCCGGAACGCGACCACTCCGAGTAAGTGCGGCGGCCGCTGGCTGCGCCGCCGGGTGCTTCAACCTCGTAGCCCCAATGCTCGCCGCGCTGATACTTGCCGCGGCGGACCAGATACTTCGCGGTCGAGCCCAGAGCGTCGTCGGGCCGGCCGAACGGCGACACCCGGCCGTCACCGTCATAGTCGATGCCGACGTTCAGCCACACTTCCGGCATCCACTGGCTGTGGCCCATGGCGCCTGCCCAGGAGCCGCGCATTTCCTCCGGCGTCGACCAGCCCTTGTCGACAATCCGCAGCGCGTTGATCAGTTCGGTTTCCCAATACGCTCGCCGCCGCGGCTCGCGCCACGCGAGCGCGGCGAGGGACGGAAACACCGGACGCATGTGGTTCTGCTGCACCAGAGGATCGCCATAGGCGCTCTCGACCCCCCACAGCGCCAGCAGCGTGCCGCGTTCGACGCCGAAATCGCGCTCGATCCGCCCGAACAGCGCTTCATTCCTGCGCAGCGCTTCGCGGCCGGCGGTGATGCGCCAGTCCGACACCCGGCGGTTGATGTACTGCCAGAGCTGCTCGTGGAACTCGGGCTGCTTCTTCAGCTTGGCGAACACCGACATGTCGGGCTCGATCGAGCCCATCACCCGGTCCCAGGTCCGGGTCGATATGCCCTTGGCCAGCGCCTTGGCGCGAAACCCATCGCGCCACCGGTCGAAATCGGGCGACGCAGCCGCGTGAGCCGCGGCCGGCAGCATCACGGCTGCGCCGAGCGCAGTTTGCAGCAGGCGACGGCGGGTCGGCGAATGAAAGGAATCGCGATCGGGCATGCGCGACAGTCTAGCGGGATTGCCGCCGACCGCCAAAGCCGATGGCCGCTGATCGAGCGCCGGGCAGAGGGGAAATGGTTCCGACAGGACGCCAGCGACACGATGTCTCTGCCTGTGCTCTTGTACCGCCGTGATCGACACACACCTGTGACCATCGAGATCCGCAAGGTTCGCACGCCGCGCGATCTCGCGGACCGCTCGAACGAGGATAGCAGGTGGACCAACAGCTCGAGGCACCGCCGGACACCGACGACCTTACGGCCCGCGGGGCGGCCGATCCGGAGCCATGTATCCCGCAACCGACCGCTCTGCAGCGGCTGCTGATGGTGATCAATCGCGGCAGTCGCTCCGGCGGTCAGGCGGTCGGTGTAGCGGGTTCCCGTCTCAGTGCGGCCGGATTCGATCTGGTCGTGTCCGCGCCGAGCAGTCCGCATGAGGTTGCGCCGTGGATCGAGGCCAATGCGGATGGCGCGGCAGCGGTTGTGATCGCGGGCGGTGACGGCACTTTGAACGCGGCGGCATCGGCACTGGTGAAAACCGGGCTGCCACTCGGCATCATTCCGGCCGGCACTGCCAACGATCTGGCGCGAACGTTGGGTCTGCCGCTCGACATGGAAGCCGCTGCGGACGTCATCGTCGCCGGCTACCGCAAGACCATCGATCTGGGCGAGGTCAACGGTCACAAGTTTTTCAATGTCGCCAGCGTCGGGCTCAGCGCCGATCTGGCGCGGGAGCTCAGCGGCGAAAGTAAGCGTCGGTTCGGCCGCTTCAGCTATGCGCTGACTGCCGCGAAAGTGCTGAGCAAGGCACGGCCGTTCCGCGCGACGATCGTAGCGGCCGACGAGGATGTGCGGGTGAAGACGATGCAGATTGCGGTCGGCAACGGCCGCTACTACGGCGGCGGCATGGCGGTCGAGCAAACCGCCGAGATCGACGACGGCCAATTCGATCTGTACTCGCTGGAATTCGCGCAAGTGTGGAAGCTACTCGCGGTCGCCTATGACTTCCGAAAGGGGCAGCATGGACTGTGGAGCGAAGTACGCGCCGCCCGCGGCACCTCGTTCGAAATCCGCACCCGCAAGCCACGGCCGGTCAACGCGGACGGTGAGCTGGTGACCTTCACGCCGGCGAAGTTCGAGCTGCTGCAGAAGGCCGTCAGCGTGTTCGTCCCGAAAGACGTCCCGCCGCGCCGTTGAGCCTGCAAAGAGCGAAGCCACGAAAAAGCCCGCCGGTATGCGGCGGGCTTTGGCAGCAATCTGCGAGACCGAGCTCGATCAGTCCTTGGCGCGCTCGACGTAGGAGCCGTCTTCGGTCAGCACGACGATGCGGGTGCCGGTGCCGATGTGCGGCGGGACCTGGGTGCGGACGCCGTTCGACAGCACCGCCGGCTTGTAGGAGGACGACGCGGTCTGGCCCTTGGTCACAGGCTCGGTCTCCACCACTTCGAGCGTGGCGCGCTGGGGCAGGGTGATGGCGACGGCAGTGGTGTCGTGCATCGACAGCTTCACCACCATGCCTTCCTGCAAGTACGGCGCCGAAGAGCCGACGACGTCTTTTGCGACCTGCACCTGATCATAGGACTCCGGCTCCATGAAGTGGAAGCCTTCGCCATCCTCGTACAGGAAGGTGTAATTGCGCTCTTCGATGGTGACCTTTTCGACCTGGTCGGTGGTCTTGTAGCGCTCCGAGATCTTCACGCCGTCGCTGATTCGGCGCATTTCGATCTGACTGACGGGCGTGCCCTTGCCGGGATGGATGTTTTCGGCAGACAGGACGACGTAAAGCTTCCCATCTTGCTCGAGGACGTTGCCCTTGCGAATAGAACTGGCGATGACTCTCAAAGGAATGTTTCCTGTCGTTCAGGTCCGGGCCCGATCCGGGCGTTGGTATCCCGAGGCCGAAACGGTTTCGGGGCGCAACATACTGATTTGTGGCGTTGATGCCAGTGTTTTGCGCGGCCGCGCGGGGGCGACTTGAGGTGAAGGAGCAATCCGGCCCGTCGCCCTGGTGGAACAGGGATAGGTATCTGGACCGACAGCCATTTTTGCGCGCGCGGGGGGCGGTGACCCGGTCCGTGCGGGCCTGGTTCGAGACGGCGGGCTTTACCGAGGTCGAGACCGCGATCCTGCAGATTTCGCCCGGTAACGAGACCCATCTGCACGCCCCGCGCACTGAACTGTTGGGACCGGACGGCGAGCGGCGCTCCCGATACCTGCGGACCTCGCCGGAATTCGCCTGCAAGAAGCTGCTGGCGGCCGGCGAGACGCGAATCTTCGAGCTCGCCCGGGTATTTCGCGACCGCGAGCGCGGCCGGGTGCATCTGCCGGAGTTCACCATGCTGGAGTGGTATCGCGCCGAGGCGCCGTACCAGCAGGTGATCGACGACTGCGTGGCGCTGGTCCGCGTCGCGGCCGGGGCCACTGGCATCGATAGGTTCTCGTTCAGGGGGCGGCGCGCCGATCCGCAGGCCGAGCCCGAGTGTTTGACCGTGGCTGGGGCGTTCGCGCGTTTCGCCGGCATCGATCTGCTGGCCACGATCATTGACGGCGAGGGGGATCGGGCGGCGCTGGCAAACGCGGCCGCCGCACGCGTGCGGATCGTCGATGACGACACTTGGTCCGACATCTTCAGCAAGGTGCTGGTCGAGCATGTCGAGCCGCGGCTCGGCGATGGTCGGTTGACGGTGCTGAGCGAATACCCGGCGCCCGAAGCGGCGCTGGCGCGGACCAAACCGGACGATCCGCGGGTCGCCGAACGCTTCGAGCTGTATGCCTGTGGTGTCGAACTCGCCAACGGCTTCGGCGAACTCACCGATGCGGGCGAGCAGCGCGCGCGGTTCGTCGTCGCGATGGACGAGAAGGAGCGGCGTTACGGCGAGCGCTATCCGCTCGACGAGGCTTTTCTGGCGGCGGTCGCCGAGATGCCGGAGGCCAGCGGCGTTGCGCTCGGCTTCGACCGGCTGGTGATGCTGGCGGCCGGCGCAACCACGATCGATCAGGTGGTGTGGACGCCGCCGGCAGGCGAGGGCGCATGACCAAGGTCACCCAATTGAACACTCCGGCGTCGGCGACGTTGCGTCATCCGGAAGAACTGATCGCCGAGGGCTTCGCTGCAGCGGACGGTCGCGCGACGCTGACCGAGGTCGCGGCGCGCTACGCGATCGCGGTGACGCCGGCGGTCGCGGCGCTGATCGATCGCGATGATCCCGACGATCCGATCGCGAGGCAGTACATCCCGCGCGCCGAAGAGCTGTCGTCGCTGGCATTCGAACGCGACGATCCGATCGGCGATGCCGCGCACGCGCCAGTCGAAGGCATCGTCCATCGTCACCGTGATCGCGTGCTGTTCAAGCCGGTGCATGTCTGCGCGGTGTATTGCCGGTTCTGCTTCCGCCGCGAGATGGTCGGGCCCGGCAAGGACAACGCGCTGTCGCGCGAGGCGACCGCGGCGGCGCTGGACTACATCCGCGCGCATGATGAGATCTGGGAAGTGATCTTTACGGGCGGTGATCCCTTGATGCTGTCGCCGCGCAGGCTCAGCGAGATCATGGCGGAGCTTGCCGCGATCGAGCACGTCAAGATCGTCCGCTTCCACACCCGACTGCCGGTCGCCGATCCGACGCGGATCACGCCCGATCTGGTGCAGGCGCTGCGCACGCCCAGCAAGACTACTTGGCTGGCGCTGCACGCCAATCACCCGCGCGAGTTCACCGCTGCTGCCCGCGTGGCGTGCGCCCGGATCATCGACGCCGGGATTCCGATGGTGAGCCAGTCCGTCTTGCTGCGTGGGGTGAACGACGACCCGGACACGCTGGAGGCTCTGATGCGCGCCTTCGTGGAATGCCGGATCAAGCCTTACTACCTGCATCACGGCGATCTGGCGCCGGGCACCGCGCATCTGCGTACCACGCTGGCGGAAGGTCAGGCGCTGATGCGCGCGCTGCGCGGGAATGTGTCCGGACTTTGCCAGCCCGAATACGTGCTCGACATTCCCGGCGGCTATGGCAAGGCGCCGGTTGGCCCCAATTATTTGTTGGACGCCGATGGAACCGATCCGAATTCGCGCTATCGTGTCGCCGACTATTGCGGCGAGGTCCATCTGTATCCGCCGCGGTCGGGATAAGCGGCGGTTCGCTGTCGCAAGGCAAGTCCGGCAACCGGGCCGGGGGTGATGAGTTGGTGTCGTGTCGGGCGGGACCATTGGCCGACGTAGACCGCTGCGATGCCGGAGCGTGCGCTGAAAGCCTCGCGATGGCAGCTTGGATGGAAGGAGAGCTCCGATGAAACCTGTAATGATCGCGGCCGTAATCCTGGCGCTGAGTGGCGGAGCGGCGTTGGCGCAATCCGGCACCAGTGCCGGTGCCGGCGGTTCGACGACCTCTCCGGGATCTTCAATTAGTGGGGCCGACGTCCGGCAGGCGCCGATCGGGCATCGGCAGCCGCGACGGGACGACACCCCGCCGGAACAGAGGATTGATCAGATCGACCCGGCCGATGCGGCGCTCGACCGCAAGATCAAGAGCATTTGCCGCGGCTGCTGAGGGCGAACCGCGGCAGACTTGGCCGGCTCAGATGCCGGCTCAGGTGCTCTTGCGGGCGGCGAGCGCCATCGCGATCAGCGAGGTGCCGCCGAACACCAGATTGATGCCGATCAGCAAGCCGATCGCCCAGACAGTGCCGGGCCAGCCCGAGATGATGATGAACGCCACCAGGATGTCGGCAATACCGGCGGCGAGCATCCAGCCCCAGCTTTCCGACATCCGGCCGCGATGCTGGAAGGCGTACATGATGCTAGCGACGCCTTCGGCCAGAAAATACACGCCGACGATGAAGGTGAGAGTCAGCGTGCCTTGCAGCGGCATCGCGATCAGAACGACGCCCGCCACCAACGCCAGCACCGCAGACAGCAGCGACCACCAGAACCCCGGGGCTTGGCGCGCCCAGATCGAGAACAAGATCCCGGCACCGCCTGCGACCAGAAAGAGCGAGCCGAGCATGATGGTGAAGGTAATGCTGGCGAGCAGCGGCAGCAGGATCGCAGCAAGGCCGATCACCAATAATAGAACACCTTCGAACAGAAAGGCCTTCCAGTGATCGCGGATGGTAGCCTCGACGCGGGCTTGCAGCCGCTCTACGCCCTCAGGGCGAAGACTGTCGTCTGGCAGAGACATCAGGGTTCTCCTTCATTGGTTCCCAGGCAGGAACTTACCCCGCGCAACGCCCATCTCCGGTAAATAGTTCAGAGCTATTCGTGGTCGTCAGCCGCGTGACCTCCGCCGAATCGAAACGGCGTGGGGAATCGGTTAATCCTGACGTTCGATTGCGACGACTTTGGCGGGAGGTGTGCGATGATCACAGCCATTCTGCATGTGGCCGCTCTGGTGTTTGCCATCACCCTGTTCATGTTCGCCTGAGCTTGACCGGCGTCCAGTGAACCATGGCGGCGGGTGGTGCCTGCCGCCCGTCTTTGCGCTGCCCCTTTGGTTCGCTCCTGCTGGCTTTTCGTAACTGAGATGGGAACCACAGCGATGGCGACCGCCAAGCCGTGTCCGGTTTTGAACATTGGATTGGCTTCATCTCAGGGTGGATGTATAAGAGGAATTACAATCAGAGATTGTGGTCGGTCGCGTCCTGTTCGGAGTACGGCCAATCAGTCTCCGCTAGGAGGCGTCATGTGCAAAGACAGGCGGCCACACTGCAGCCAATGCGGATCGCGCACAGCTCTGGCTCGGGTCTCGCCGGTGCGATCGATCGAACTGCGAATCTACGAATGCCCGAGCTGCAGCCAGACCGATTGCTACGAAGTCAGCCCGGCGCCCGACACAGTATGGACCTTGCTCGCCGGTGAGCGGCTGGCGGTGATCATCGCTGCGCTGAAGAAAGATGGCGCTCCCTAGCGGAATCGAACCGCTCTCTCCACCGTGAAAGGGTGGCGTCCTAACCGATAGACGAAGGGAGCGTAGCCGCCGGATGCGCGCGATACGGACATCGCAAGCAGGCGGACACGCACGGTCTTACCCGAACGACTGCTTCAGCAGGACCGGCAACCGACCCGCCGCGAAGCAGCGGCGAACGTATAGTGGCGTTTTTCCGGAGGGGCAAGCGTCGTGCTGCATCGATCTGCCGATACCCCGACTTTTCGCTAAAGCTTGCAACGTTTTTTCAACAGCCGCGGACCTACAGCAAGAGTGTTCCGAGCGATCGGAGCCTGAGCTTTCGCTTGTTGTCGAGCGCGTTCGCGCGCCGGTGTCGGCATTGGCGTGATGCGTAACGTCAGGCCGAGGAGAACAGCCATGGTTAAGAACAACACCAAGCGCGAACCACGCAAATCGGTGCGCCAGAGCGGCTGGATCACGCTGGACGGCGGCTTTGCAGCACGCCCCTGTGAGGTGCTGGATCTGTCGAGTTCTGGCGCCAAGCTGGTGTTGAACGAGGCGGAGTCGCTCGGGGCCCGGCTGCGGCTTGGCTTTTCACGGGACGCGCGTCAGGGGCGGCAATGCGAAGTGGTTTGGCGCCGCGGGACGACACTCGGGGTCAAGTTCGTCAATTGAGCTCCGTGTCAGCCATTCTGCGTAAAAAAGGCTCCGCGGATCGCAGAGCCCTTTCTGTTCGGTTTCTGGCGTAGCTGCGGCGCGGCGCGTTAGCTGAAAAACAGCCAGAGCAGGATGATGACGGGGATCGGAATGCCGATCAGCCAGAGCAATAGTCCTCGTGCCATTGATGTCCTCCGTTGGTTGTTCGACCAACGCGAGGTCGTGCGTGTCGTTCCGCCAACACTCGACATCGCCGCGCGAGCCATTGTCGCTCCGCCGGGCGCGGATCTCCACCGGTTTACCAGTGGCCGGTGTTCGGCATTGAGGCCCACGGCTCCTGCGGCGGCAAGGCTTGGCCCTTTTGCAGCAGCTCGACGGAATGCAGGTCCGGCGACCGCACGAACGCCATCTGGCCGTCGCGGGGCGGGCGATTGATGGTGATGCCGAGCTTCATCAGTCGCTCGCAGGTTGCATAGATGTCGTCGACCTCGAAGGCGAGATGGCCGAAGAAGCGATCCTCGCCATAGGACTCCTCGTCCCAATTGCAGGTCAGCTCGATCGTCGGAGCGGGGCGTCCCTTCGATTGCTTCACCAGGTCCTCGTCTTCGGGCGCACACAGGAACAGCAAGGTGAACTTGCCCTTGTCGTTGTCGATGCGGTGGACCTCCTTCAGGCCCAGCGCGCCGCTGAAGAATTCGAGGGCGGCGTCGAGATTGCGGACGCGCAGCATGGTGTGCAGGTAACGCATGACGTGGTCGTCTCCAGAGAAAACGGGTGGATCTTGCGATGAAACCGCCGGGATGGAAAGCGGTGGACGAGCGGCATCGCCGCCTCGGCACAGCCAAGAGCGATAAGGTCCGGAGCCGGGGCTCCGGACCTTATCGCTCGGGGAGGAGGTGTGACGAACAGGAGGCACGGTGCGGCGTGCGGCCGGCGTCCCGATGCACTGGAATCAGCGACGAAAAAGAGCCCCGCCTTGGAGGTCGCGCGGGGCTCTTTCGGAGGAGGTCATCCAATGACACGGCTTCGACTATCCGACCGGGACGTCCCTCTTGCAATTCAAAAAAATGTGGCTTCGAATCTGTGCGCGGGAACCGGCGTCTGTCGGCGAGCGAGGCCTTGGCCTTGGTGCCGCATCGTCGCCGCGGTTCAGCTCGCCGCGCCTGCACTCGTCGCGACGAAAGAACAGTTGTGAAAATGACCCAACCATGATCGCTCCCAGTCTTTCCAGCGGAGTCGAACAGCTCGGCGACATGATCGCGCGCGCCACTTCGGTCGTGCCATTCACCGGAGCCGGCATTTCGACCGAATCCGGCATTCCAGATTTCCGTTCTCCCGGAGGGCTGTGGAGTCGCAATCAGCCGATTCCGTTCGACGAGTTCGTCGCGCGGCAGGACGCGCGTGACGAGGCGTGGCGGCGACGGTTCGCGATGGAGCATAGCTTTGCCAAGGCCCGGCCGAGCCGCGGTCATCGTGCGCTGGCTTCGCTGTACAGACTCGGCAAGGTGCCGGCGATCATCACGCAGAACATCGACAATCTGCATCAACTCTCCGGCTTCGACGAGCACGACGTCGTCGAACTGCACGGCAACACCACCTACGCACGCTGCATCGGTTGCGGCAAACGCCACGAGCTCGACTGGGTCCGTGAGTGGTTTCAACGCACCGGCCATGCGCCGCATTGCACGGCGTGCGACGAGCCGGTGAAGACCGCGACGGTATCGTTCGGTCAGGCGATGCCTTCGGATGCGATGCGTCGCGCCACTGAACTCGCGCAGCATTGTGATCTGTTCATCGCGATCGGTTCGTCGCTCGTGGTGTGGCCTGCCGCAGGCTTTCCGATGCTCGCCAAAGAATGCGGCGCCAAGCTGGTCATCATCAACAACGAGCCGACCGAGCAGGATGAAATCGCCGATCTGGTGATCCGTCACGACATCGGTGAAACGCTCGGACCGTTCGTCGGCAACTAAATCCTCGTAAGATTCGCAGGCTTTCAAGGCTGTTTATAGTTGTCGCTTAACGTTTTTTTTGTCTTTGCCGTTCGGGCCGCGGTGTTATCTTCAAATCAACAGATTCGCGGCGGCGCAATCCTGAGTAGTTGGGGGAATGCTCGCGAATCATCGACGCTGCAATCGTGGCGAATCGGTTGGTGACGTGCGGGGTCCGGGGTCATGGGGTCGGACGGATTTGAGTCCAAGAGGCCGGGCGTTTTGCCCGCAGCCAGCGCTGCGAAGCCGCGAGCAGCGGAGTTTCCTGCGGGCGATTTCTCGCCGCGGGAGTTCGGACCCGGTGTTCATCGCGATCATTTGAATTCGCGCGACGCCTTCGCGGGCATCGGAGAAGCCGCCGCAAATCTCGTCGAAATCAGCGGCTTCATCAAATGGTTCGACGCGTCGAAGGGGTACGGTTTCGTGGTTCCCGACAACGGTTGGCCGGACGTGCTGCTGCACGTGACCGTGCTGCGCCGCGATGGCTACCAGACTGCCTATGAAGGCGCCCGCATCGTCGTCGAGTGCGTCCAGCGCGCCAAGGGCTACCAAGCCTTCCGCGTCGTCTCGATGGACGAATCCACCGCAATTCATCCGGCGCAGATGCTGCCGGCGCGCACCCACGTGAGCGTCACCCCGACCAGCGGGCTGGAGCGGGCGCAGGTGAAGTGGTTCAATCGGTTGCGCGGGTTCGGATTCCTCACCTGTGGCGAGGGCACGCCGGATATCTTTGTGCATATGGAAACGTTGCGTCGTTACGGCATGACCGAACTGCGGCCGGGGCAATACGTGCTGGTGCGATTCGGGCCGGGCTCCAAGGGCATGATGGCTGCGGAAATTCAGCCGGAAAACGGCGTCCCGGGGTTGTCCTCGCACTGAATCGCGTCGCTCGGGTCGGGCAGTGGACGACGCGCGCTGTTCTTGATCGTGCCATCCTCGATCGCCAATTTGTGAATCGTCCGGGACCATCCGTGCATGCTGTTTGCGCGGCGGGGCGCTCTCGGATGATTCCGGCCGCAGCCCGCGGCCGATCGGGCGCAGGAACAGGTTCGGGTCGATGCAAGTCTCTCAGACGTTGAAGTTCCGCCGGCTGCGGTGGTTCGGTTTGCTTGCGGTGGCGATAATGCTGTGCGGCATCGCGGCGCGCGGAGCCCTCGCCGCGCAGATTCAGGCGTTGGAGATCGTCGGCAAGACCGGCGTTCATGTCTTCAGCGTCGAGATCGCCACCACCGACAAGGAGCGGGAAGTCGGCCTGATGTACCGCAAGAACCTGCCGGAGGGGCAGGGCATGCTGTTCGATTTCAGGCCGGAGCAGCAGGTGTCGATGTGGATGAAGAACACCTACATTCCGCTCGATATGATTTTCATTCGTGGCGATGGCACCATCCACCGGATCGCGGAGAATACAGAGCCGATGTCGACACGGATCATCGCGTCCGGCGGCCCGGTTGCCGGCGTGCTTGAAGTGGCGGGCGGCACCGCCAAGAAGCTCGGGATCGCCGCCGGCGACCGAGTGGCGCATCCGCTGTTCAAGCCGCGCTGAGGGCCGCTTGCTGGGGGGGCTTGAACCGTGTATCGACGGCCGTCGGCCCATCGATCCGGGTCATGGATCTGGGCATGGAACGGGGTATAGCGCAGCCTGGTAGCGCGGCAGTTTTGGGTACTGCAGGTCGTTGGTTCGAATCCAGCTGCCCCGACCACCCGCATTTTTCGACCGTCCGACTACATCAAAGCCCGTGCGATCGGCGCCCCGCCGGCCCCGGTCCGATCGTCGCCTCCAACGTCGCAGCGGAGTGCCGCCGATGAAGATCGCGCTCGCGATCGTGTCGCTGTTCCCGAGTGGCGGCTTGCAGCGGGATTGCATGGCGATCGCCCGACGGCTCGCCGCGCGCGGTCACGACGTCACCATTCTGGCGTCGCGCCGGCAGGGCGAGCTGCCGTCGGACCTGAACATCGACCTTCTCCCGGTCAGCGCCTGGAGTAACCACGGTCGAGATCTTCGCTTCGCCGAAGCGGCGGCGCAACGCAAGCGCGACTTCGATCGTCTGGTCGGCTTCGGCAAGCTGATTGATCTGGATGTGCTGTACTGCGCCGACGGCTGCGACAGGGCGAGGCCGGCGCGATGGTCGGATAGGTTCACGGCCCGGCGCCGCGTCAAGCTCGATCTGGAAGCGGCGAGTTTCGCGCCCGGACGGCCGACGCAATGCCTGCTGCTGAGCCGGGACCAGCTCGACGATTTCGCGCGCGCCTGGGGCACCGAGCCGGAGCGGCTGACGCTGATGCCGCCGACCATCGATCGCGCCCGGCGGCACCCGGAGTTTCGCGCCGACGGCACCCGCGAGCGGATGCGCGACGAGCTCGGCGTCGCTGGCGACGCCACGGTCTGGCTGGCGGTGGCGGCGCATCCTTTGACCAAAGGGCTCGACCGCGCGGTGGCGGCGCTCGCCGGATTCCCGGAGGCCAGGCTGGTGGTGGCCGGTGTCGCCGAGGGCAGCAAGCAGGGCCGGCTGATGCGCCGGCTTGCCGGGGCCGCCAATGTATCGGACCGGATCATACTGCTCGGGATGCGCCGCGACATTCCGGAATTGATGGCGGGGGCGGATCTGCTGATCCATCCGGCGCGGGTCGACACCACAGGCACGGTCATTCTGGAAGCGGTGGTCAACGGGCTGCCGGTCATCGCGACTGCGGTGTGCGGATATTCGGTGCATGTCGCGGCGGCCCGGGCCGGCGTGGTGCTGCCAGAGCCCTTCGGGCCCGGCAATCTGAACGAGGCCCTTCGTCAGGCGTCCGCGCCGGCATGCCGGGCGGAGTGGAGCCGCAACGGTGCCGGCTACGGCGCCGGCCATGATCTTTATTCGGGGCTGGATCGTGCCGCCGACATCATGGTCGGAGCCACGGCGGGCACGCCGGAGCCCTGATTGGCGGGCCGTGCCGGTTCGCTGACGACGCCGGATGCGGCAACCGTGGTGGCCGGCGCAGCCATGCCGGCCGGTTGGGCGGCAACCGCCTTGGCTACGGATTTTGCGGGTTTGTCCTGCTGCTTCGACCAGGAGATGTAGTAGGCCACCACTGTCATCAGCGCGATGCCGACGACGCTGACCAGGATCTGCGCCAGCAGCGAGCCCGAACTCATGGTCAACTCGAAATGTGCCACGAAGGACAGGAACACGCCGACGCAGAACACCGCGAGCGACTGCTGGCCGCATTTGATCAGCGGATCGAACACCCGCCATTCCAATCCGCTCCAGTCCTTGGGCACGAACCGGATCACAAGCACCACGATCACCGCGAAATGCAGGAAGCGGTACGGCGCGAGGTTGGTCTTGTCGTTGGGATTGAACGCGTCGTACAGCCACGCCGGAAACAGCTCGCCGAAGTCCTGGAAACGGCCGGCCATCGTCATCACCAGCGCGAACACAAGATACGCCAGGCAGAACCACAGCATGCCGCGCGAGTCGATGATCGAGCGCGACCGAACCGTTCCGCCGAGTGCGCACCATGCGCCGAATACGAACAGGAGTTGCCAGCAGAACGGGTTGAAGTACCAGGTGCCTTCCGGAAACGCCTGCAGATTCCATTCGAAATAGCGCGCGGCGAAATACAGTAGGAACGAGCCGATCATCACCGCATCCGGCTTGCGCAGCATCAGCCACAGCACCGGCGGGAACAGCCCCATCAGCACGATGTACAGAGGCAGCACGTCGAGATTGACCGGCTTGAATTTCAACAGCAGGCCCTGCCGCAGCGTCTCGATCGGATTGGCGATCAGGCCGGCGACGTTGAACTCGTTGATGATCTCCGGATCGGAAAAGCGCTGCGCAACATAGCCGATCGCCACGATATAGATCACGAACAGCACGATGTGGGCGACGTAGAGCTGCCAGACCCGCTTGGTCAGCCGGGTGCCGCCGACGATGAAGCCGCGCTCGAGCATCATCTTGGCGTAGACGAAGGAAGCGGTGTAGCCGGAGATGAACACGAACAGATCGGCGGCGTCACTGAACCCGTAGTTCCGTGTGGTGATCCAGTTCACCACGTTGTTTGGGATGTGATCCAGGTAGATTGCCCAGTTGGCGACACCGCGGAACAGGTCGAGCCGGAGATCGCGCCCCTTGCTGGGCAGTATGGCCTGGATTTCCATCGGGTGGACTGTCCGTGTGGTTGCGAGGTCGTCATCCGGCCTGCGATTGTCACGATGCCGGGGACGGAATATAGGAAATCAGGAAACCGAACCGCCAAGCGACGGAATCATAAAGTGGCCGGGATCGACCGTACACCTCTACGCAAACCCGGTGTGCTCCGTTACGCGACGGAACACTACACCAGGATCGCCGCTTCCACCAAACCGGCGCAGCGCCGCACCCGACAGGCCGAACCCTCCATGACCGCACGGATCTACAAGCCCGCCAAGAACGCGATGCAATCCGGGACCGCCAAGACCCGCGAGTGGCAGCTCGATTACGAGCCGGAGAAGCCGCGCACGATCGAGCCGCTGATGGGCTGGACCTCGTCCTCGGACATGCACCAGCAGGTCAGCCTGCGCTTCCACACCCGCGACGAGGCGGTCGCCTATTGTGAGCGGGAAGGCATCCCGTATCAGGTGATCGAGCCGAAGGAGCCGGCGCGCCGCCGCGCGGCCTACGCCGACAATTTCGCCTTCCGCCGCCCCGAGCCCTGGACCCACTGATCCGGCCACGGACTGCCTGCGGCTCCGCTTGGGCGCCGCACGACCGCTCGGCGCAAGCCCGAGGCTGCTGCGACCGGCTATCCGCGTGCACGTTGCGCCGGGGCCAGGTTAGGGTTGCGCCCTGCGGCCCGGCGATGACACGATGCCATTCAACGCTTCGGTCCCGAAGCGAGTCAGAACCTGCCGGAAACGCCATGTCGCTGCACTCCAAGATCGATCCCGGTTCGGCCGATTTCGCGCGCAATGTCGATGCGATGCGGGCGCTGGTCGCCGAATTGAACGACAAGCTGGCGGCGGTCGCTGCTGGCGGCGGCGAGGCGGCCCGCGCCAAGCACACCGCGCGCGGCAAACTGCTGCCGCGCGACCGTGTCGACCTGCTGCTCGATCCCGGTACCGCGTTTCTCGAATTGTCGCCGCTCGCCGCCAACGGCCTGTACGGCGGCGATGTGCATTCGGCCTCGATCGTCACCGGCATCGGCCGCGTGATGGGCCGCGAATGCATGATCGTCGCCAACGATGCGACGGTGAAGGGCGGCACCTATTATCCGCTGACGGTGAAGAAGCATCTGCGCGCCCAGGATATCGCGCGGCAGAACAATCTGCCGTGCATCTACATGGTGGATTCCGGCGGCGCCTTCCTGCCGCAGCAGGACGAGGTGTTTCCCGACGAGCGGCACTTCGGCAGGATCTTCTTCAACCAGGCCAACATGTCGGCTGCCGGCATTCCGCAGATCGCGGTGGTGATGGGCTCGTGCACCGCCGGCGGCGCCTATGTGCCGGCGATGTCGGACGAGAGCATCATCGTCCGCAACCAGGGCACCATCTTTCTCGGCGGCCCGCCGCTGGTGAAGGCCGCGACCGGCGAAGTGGTTTCGGCCGAAGAACTCGGCGGCGCCGACGTGCATTCACGGCAGTCCGGCGTCACCGATCACTACGCGCAGAACGATGCCCATGCGATCGGCATCGCCCGCAAGATCGTCAGCACCTTGAAGCCGCCGCAGCGGCCGCCGCTCAACATGCGGGAGCCGCGCGAGCCGCTGTATCCGGCCGAGCAGCTCTACGGCATCGTGCCGGCGGAAAGCCGCAAGCCGTTCGACGTGCGCGACATCATCGCCCGGATCGTCGACGGCTCCGAGTTCGACGAGTTCAAGAAGCTGTACGGCCAGACTCTGGTGTGCGGCTTCGCGCATATCTGGGGCTTTCCGGTCGGAATCATCGCCAACAACGGCATCCTGTTCAGCGAGTCTTCGCTGAAGGGAGCGCACTTCATCGAGCTGTGCTGCCAGCGCGGCATTCCGCTGGTGTTCCTGCAGAACATCACCGGCTTCATGGTCGGCAAGAAGTATGAAGCGGGCGGGATCGCGCGCGATGGCGCCAAGCTGGTGACTGCGGTCGCGACCGCCAATGTGCCGAAGTTCACCGTGGTGATCGGCGGCTCCTACGGCGCCGGCAATTACGGCATGTGTGGCCGGGCGTATTCGCCGCGGTTTTTGTGGATGTGGCCGAACGCGCGGATCTCGGTGATGGGCGGTGAGCAGGCGGCGATGGTGCTGAGCCAGCTCCGCCGCGACAATATCGAGGCCAAGGGCGGCGCGTGGAGCACGGAGGAGGAGGAGGAATTCCGCTCGCCGATCCGTGCGCAATACGAGACCCAGGGCAGCCCGTACTACGCGACCGCGCGGCTGTGGGACGACGGCGTGATCGACCCCGCCGACACTCGCTTGGTGCTCGGGCTCGGGCTGTCGGCGTCCAGCAACGCGCCGATCGAGCCGACCAAGTTCGGCCTGTTCCGGATGTGATGATCAGGATCTGATGATGGCCAACCTTGCCCTGTATCGTCGCTTCCGCACGCTGCTGATCGCCAACCGCGGCGAGATCGCCTGCCGCGTCATCCGCACCGCCCGCGCGATGGGACTGCGCACCGTCGCGGTGTATTCCGAAGCCGACGCCGGCGCGCTCCACGTGAGCGAAGCCGACGAGGCCGTGCTGCTCGGCCCGGCGCGGGCGCGCGACAGCTATCTCAACATCGCACGCATCATCGAGGCGGCGAGACAAACCGGCGCCGAGGCGGTGCATCCCGGCTACGGCTTTCTGTCGGAGAGTGCTGAATTCGCGCAGGCCTGCGCCGATGCCGGGCTGGTGTTCGTCGGGCCGACGCCGGAGATGATCACCGCGATGGGCTCGAAATCGGGCTCCAAGGCGCTGATGGAAAAGGCCGGCGTGCCGCTGGTGCCGGGCTATCACGGCGCGGCGCAGGACGAGGCGACGTTGGCGGAGGCTGCCGACAGGATCGGCTTTCCGGTGCTGGTGAAAGCTTCGGCCGGCGGCGGCGGACGCGGCATGCGGGTCGTGCGCAAGGCCGACGAACTCTCCGCCGCGATCGTCAGCGCCAAGCGCGAGGCCAAGGCGGCATTCGGCGACGATACGCTGCTGATCGAGCGCTACGTCGACAATCCGCGCCACATCGAGGTGCAGATCGTCGGCGACAGCCACGGCAATCTCGTCTCGCTGTTCGAGCGCGAATGCACGCTGCAGCGCCGCCACCAGAAGGTGATCGAGGAGGCGCCGTCGCCGACGCTCGACGCCGCGCAGCGCGACAAGGTCTGCGAGGCGGCTCGTCGCGCGGCCGGCGCGGTGAACTATGTCGGTGCCGGCACGATCGAATTCGTCTCCGACGGCAAGGACGTGTTCTTCATCGAGATGAACACCCGCCTGCAGGTCGAACATCCGGTGACCGAGCTGATCTCCGGCGTCGACCTGGTCGAATGGCAACTCCGCGTCGCGTTCGGCGAAGCGCTGCCGCTATCGCAGGACCAATTGAAGCTGAACGGCCACGCCATTGAGGCGCGGGTTTACGCCGAAAACCCGGCAAAGAACTTCATGCCGTCGGTCGGCAAGATCACCACGTGGCGCACGCCGGCCGAAGTCGATGGCCTACGCATCGATGCCGGCTATCGCGGCGGCGACAGCGTGTCGCCGTATTACGACGCGATGCTCGCCAAGGTGATCGCCTGGGCGCCGACTCGCGAGGCGGCGATGGATCGGCTCGACCGAGGCCTCAACGAGACCGACGTCCGCGGCGTCGTCACCAATATCCCGTTCCTGTCGGCGCTGGTGACGCATCCCGAGGTGCGCGCCAACGCGGTCGACACCGGCTTCATCGAACGCCATCTCGCAGCGCTCACCGCGGCCCCGAGCACGCTCGGCGATCTCGAACTCGCCGCCGCGGTTGCGGCGATCCTGCGCGGCGAGGACGAAGCGGCGAAGGCCGAAGGCCCGTCACCGTGGCGGATTTCGGGCTGGATGCCGGTCGGCCGGCGCAAGCGCAGCTTCCTGTTCCGGCGCGGGCAGGGCCACGACCACACCGACCATACGATCGAGCTGACCTATGGCGGCGGATCGTCGACGCTGAGGATCGAAGGGCGCGAGCTTGCGTTCGCTTGGGCGGCCAATGGCGTCGGCATCGACGTGTCGCTCGGCGATGCCCGCGCGCGCATCCACGCCGTGATCGATGGTGCCGAGCTGTATGTGCGGACGCGCAATGGCCGGTTCGAGCTGCATCTGGTCGATCCGTTCGGCGGCGAGAGCGAGGAGGCGGTCGGCGAGGACAAGATCGTGGCGCCGCTGCCCGGCACCGTGGTGGCGCTGCTGGCGGAAGCCGGCGCCCGGCTGGAGAAGGGCGCGGCGATCCTGACGCTCGAAGTGATGAAGATGGAGCAGACCCTGCGTGCGCCGTTTGCCGGCACGCTGAGGGCGATCAAGTGCAAGGTCGGCGACATCGTCCAGGAAGGCGCCGAACTCGCGGAAGTCGAGGCCGAGGAAGAATAGTTCATTCTCCGTCATGCCCGGCCTTGTGCCGGGCATCCACGCCTTCTTGCGGCGCGATGCCTAAGGCGTGGATGGCCGGGACGAGCCCGGCCATGACGAACGACTTTTGGGGTTCCTCCATGACCGACACCATCCGCATCGTCGAAGTCGGCCCGCGCGACGGGCTGCAGAACGAGAAGACGCCGGTCAGCGTCGCCGACCGCGTCGCCTTCGTCGAGGCGCTGGTCGCGGCCGGCCTCACCACTGTCGAGGTCGGCGCCTTCGTGTCGCCGAAGGCGGTGCCGCAGATGCAGGGCTCCGACGAGGTGCTGCGCGCGGCATTGAAGCTGCCCGGCGAATTCCACGTGCTGGTGCCGAACGAGAAGGGCTACGACGCTGCGCGCGCCGCCGGTGCGCAGGTCGTCGCGGTGTTTGCCTCGGCGTCGGAAGGATTTTCGCGCGCCAACATCAATTGCTCGGTCGCGGAATCGATCGAGCGTTTCAAGCCGGTGATCGCCCGCGCCCAGGCCGACAATGTCAGAGTGCGCGGTTACGTGTCCTGCGTGCTCGGCTGCCCGTTCGATGGCAATGTGCCGGTGCAGGCGGTGGTCGATGCCGCGACCACGCTGTGGGACCTCGGCTGTTACGAGATCTCGCTCGGCGACACTATCGGCGTCGGCACGCCGAGGAAGGTCCGCGAGCTGCTGCGCGCCTGTGCCGAAGCGATCCCCATGGCCTCGCTGGCGATGCACTTCCACGACACCTACGGCCAGGCGCTCGCCAATCTCTATGCCGGGCTGGAAGAGGGCGCCCGCGTCATCGACAGCGCCGCCGGCGGCCTCGGCGGCTGCCCCTACGCGCCGGGCGCCACCGGCAACGTCGCCACCGAGGACGTTGTGTACATGCTGGAAGGCATCGGCGTGTCGACGGGCGTCGACATGGGCAAGCTCGTCGCGGCGACCAACAGCATCGCCTCGCTGCTCGGCCGTCCGCCGGTGAGCCGCGTGGTCAATGCGCTGAACGCGAAGAAGAAGCGAAGCGCGTAGCGATCGCGCATCGACAGCATTGCGGTTGCCGAGAAGACGTGCCGGGCCGCAACCGTCCGCTCGCCGGCGCGCGATCGGCATAGAATTATTTGGACCGACGTAACAATCGGGGTGCTCGTCACGTCGAACTGATTGGGCGGCATTCGCCGTTCGGATCGAATTCGACAGGGATGACATCAATGACCCTCAGCACCCGCTTCGTTTTTGCCCTCGTCTTCGCCGCCTTCTCGGCCAGCCTCGCTGCGGCGCCTGCCGCCTACGCCATGGACAAGATGGAGAAGAAGGACAGCATGGCCAAGGACAGCATGGCGAAGGACTCGATGGCCAAGGACGGCATGAAGAAGGACACGATGGCGAAGGACGGCATGAAGAAAGACGACATGCACAAGGACGGCATGTCCAAGGATCAGATGAAGAAGTAGTTCAGCCGCGACCGGAGCCGGACGGCGCGCGACGGCCGTCTGGTCACCAGGGACCGGTGGCGAAGACTTGCGGGCTGCCGCCGAGCAGGCGGCCGTCGCGCAGCATGATCGCGCCGTTCGAGCGGTCGTGGATGCCGTTCAGCATTCGGATGGGGATCGAAGACTGGCCGTTCCGCATTGGATGCCGATCTCCGGCCGGTCGTCCCGGAAGCGCGGAACCTGCGACGGCTGATCGGGGCAGATCGGCGCTGCGACGGTTGGTCTTACGAAACGTTCGCGCAAATCCAAGCGGCAACGGCGCGGCGTTCCGTCACGAGCCGGTTCCGTGCCGATGGTTGTGAGGCCGGCCGCATCTGGCTACAACCGGGCCTCACCCTGCGACCCGACGTCGATCTTCCCGAAGGACAATCCGATGCGTTTCGCTTTTCCCGCCGGCGCTGTGCTGGCTTTGGCCGTTGCTGCGCTGTCTCCCGCCGCGGCCCTGATGTCGAGCACCCCCGCCATGTCCGAATCCGCCAAAACCGTCACCACGCCGTCGGGCCTCCAGATCTTGGACACCCAGGTCGGCACCGGCGCCTCGCCGGCGCGCGGCCAGATCTGCGTGATGCACTACACCGGCTGGCTGTACGAGAACGGCGCCAAGACCCGCAAATTCGACTCCTCGGTCGACCGCAACGAGCCGTTCGAGTTTCCGATCGGCATGGGCCGGGTGATCAAGGGCTGGGACGAGGGCGTCTCGACCATGAAGGTCGGCGGCAAGCGCACGCTGATCATTCCGCCGGAGCTCGGCTATGGCGCGCGCGGCGCCGGCGGCGTGATCCCGCCGAACGCGACGCTGATCTTCGACGTGGAATTGCTCGGCCTCAAGTAAAACCGGCGATGCGATGGCCCGGCATGAGCCGGGCCATCGTCACCGCGGCTACTGACGGCCGCAATAGGCCACAATGTTGCTGGCGCCCATGCCGCAGGTCGCGGTCAGCTTGCCGTTCGCGAGCTTGAGCGTGTCGGCGAAGCGGGCCTTGGTGCCGCTGACGCAGAACGCCGACAGCAGTGTATCTTCGTCGGCGCAGGACACCGGGCAGCCATCGGACGGGCAGGAGGCCGAGGTCAAGGTCTTGATCGGACTGACCGGCACGGCCGTCGCGTCGGCGACCGCCTGTACGGCCGCGTCGGTCGGGCCGGGCTCGGAGTTGAAATTGCGGACGCCGAACACCACCACCGCTGCGGCGATGCAGGCCACGATCAATGTCGGTAACTTCATCTTCAACCCCATTCTCAAATAAAGCGGCAGCCGAGACCGCGGTGAGCATAGACCTGCATTGCGGAATTGGAAGCTTTCAACGCCAACGGCGTTAACTCGTCACTGATCAGGCGCAAATGGTAATATGCGACCGCGATTAGTTGCGGTGTGGTATCCGTCCCGCGCGCACGTTGTACCAATCCCGCTTTCGCCCACGTTCGATCTGTATAGCGATCTACCATGACGATGATTCAGCCAGATCCCGCCGACCTCGAACCGATTCACCCGTATTCGCTGGCGCGGATCTCGCACGTCGCGCTGCAGGCCGGCGCGGTGCTGGCGCAGAGCGGGGCGTCGGTGCGCGTGGTGCATGAAGGCGCGCGGATGGTGGCGGAGGGGCTCGGCGTCGAGGTGCTGGGGATGCGCTCCGGCTACGCCTCGTTCGAGATCACGCTGGCCCGCGGCCATCACAGCTTCACGCGCATGATTCAGATCGGTCCGCACGGCGTCAACCATCGCCTCGACTTCGCGGTGCGCGAGCTGCTCAAGCGCGCCTCGCGCGGCGATATGACGCCGGACGCGATCGAGGCCGAGCTGAAGCGGCTGCAGAGCGACACGCCGCGGCATCCGCCGTGGCTGGTGGCGATCGCGACCGGCGCCGCCTGCGCGGCGTTCGGCCGGTTGCTCGGCTCCGACTGGCTGTCGTTCGGTCCGGTGCTGGCGGCGGCCAGCATCGGGCAGGGCGTCCGCCATCTGCTGCTCGGCCGCCGCTTCAACGTGTTCGTGGTCGCGGCCATCGTCGGCTGCATCTCGGCGGCGCTCGGCGGCCTTGGCGCGCGGCTGATCGGCAGCTCCACCACCGAGCTGGCGATGATGGCATCGATCCTGCTGCTGGTGCCGGGCGTGCCGTCGACCAACGCCCAGACCGACGTGATGGACGGCTATCCGACCATGGGCAGCGCCCGCGCCGTCACCGTGATCATGATCATGGTGTTCGCCGTCACCGGGCTGTGGCTGGCCGAATTCGTGCTGAGGATTCACACATGACCGCGACCTGGATCGCGATGCTGCCGCATCTGGCGCACCAGGCGGCGTTCGGCGCGCTGGCCGCGGCCGGATTCGGCGTGCTGTTCAATTTCGGCTGGCGCACGCTCGCCTGGTGCGCGGTCGCCGGCGCCCTGGCGCTGGCGGTCCGCACCGTGGTGCAGCAGACCGGCGGCAGCCTGGAGGCCGCGACCTTCGCGGCGGCCTTCGTCACCTCGTTCACCGCGATCCTGGCGCTGCGCTGGCTCGGCCCGGCCTGCAACGCGGTGGCGCTCGCCGGCTGCATTCCGATGGTGCCGGGCGCGTTCTTCGGTCAGGCGATGCTCGGCTATATGGCGGTCGCCGCCGACACCACCGGCTCCTCGACCGCGCAGATCGTCGCCGCCTCGCAGGCGTTCGTGCGGGTGCTGTCGATCGTCGGCGCGATCGGGGCGGGGCTGGCGATCCCGGCCTATCTGCTCAAGAGCCGGCAGTTCTGATCAGCGTCCGGTGCCGGGCCAGGCCACCGAGCGCGCCACGCCGCTCGCCAGCCGTCCGGCATTACGGCCCTCGACGATGCTGCCGTCGTGGCTGCTGGCCTGGATCAGCGACACCCGGCCGCCGGGATCGATCCGGAATTTGCGGCGGTCCCGGTATCCGGTGCCGTCGAGCAGTCCGTAATCGGTGGTCAGCCACACCGTCGATGTGGTGGTCGCACCTTCGGTCCACACCGGATCGGTGATCTCGTCGACCTTGAAGGCCCAGAACTTATAGCTGTGCGACTGGCCGAACGAGCGGACGCGGACGATCTCCGCTTTCAGATGCAGAATCGCTCGGGCTTGGGATTGGTCCACGAGATCTCGAATGCTTGCCGGAATGCAGATCGGTATCCGATTCTGCCACAGGGCCGCTGTAGCGTCATGCGAGCGGGATCGCCGGTAAAATTCGGACTGCAGCTCGGCCGGGATCGCCCGCGGTGGGGACATCCTGCAGATAGGTTTGTCTCTGCGTCTCAGTTGCGGCTTCGGCGCGCCGCAGCGGCTTGAAATCTCGATGAAACACGGTGCTCTGGGAGCATCGGTATCAGGGGGATTGCAATGCGGTCATGGGGAGGCGCGGCGCTGGCCGCGTTGCTGCTGTCGGGGTGCGCGTCGGTGACGCGCGGCACCACGGAGAACATTTCGATTGCGACCACGCCGGCCGGCGCCAAGGCCGATGTGTCCGGGACCGAGGCACCGTTTTCCTGCGTCACGCCGTGCGTGGTCGAGGTCAACCGCAATGCCGACATCACAGTGAGCCTCAGCAAAGAGGGCTATGAGCCGCAGATCATCCCGCTGACCCGCGAAGTCTCCGGCAGCGGCGGCGCCGGCTTTGCCGGCAACCTGCTGCTCGGCGGCGTGGTCGGCATGGGCGTCGACGCCGCCACCGGCGCCGCGATGGATCACAAGCCCAACCCGGTCGTCGTGACGCTGCAGCCGGTCGCACCGCCACCGCCACCGGTCGTCCGGCATCATCGCAAGCCGCGGGTGCCGGTGAGTTGACTTCGGCTTATGCGCCAACGCCGCTGGCAGGTAACATGTGCTGTCCGGCTAATCGCGAGGTGAGCGAACGACGCTAGTCTCCCGGTCATTGGTTGGGGAGAAGCCTAGATAGTCCGCCATTCCATCCACTTGCCACTTGTGCAGCGTTTCCCCACACTCGATGCGCGACCGTTCGAGATGCGGGGATTGGGAGATGGTGCGTAAGCCGAAAACGGAGGCTGAGAAGCTGGCTGAGTTCGCGAAGTCGGCTCCTTTTACTGAGGCCGCGCTGAGCAAGGCTGTGCTCCGGCTGGTTCGAAAAAACGCTGAGGTTGGTCAGCTCTTGATCCACGAGGTACTCGCTGTGGGTGATAGCGATCCGAAGCGGTTTTGCGGGTTGGAAGACAAGCAGAAGTGGCTGGACATGGCAGGCATCTCTGCCCTCGCCATCGTTAAGTCCCTTGAGCGGGAAATCCGAATGGGACAGGAAGAACGTCAAAAAGACGAGCAAGGCTCAGTTGCACCCGAGCTGATCCGCGACGAAACGGAAGATATTACGGCCTCGGCCTTCGCGATCGTTGAGCAGGTCGCTGAACGGACGAGGCAGATAGAAGAGTTGGCTCTGACGAACCAGCAGGCCTTGCAGAAACTCTCGTTGCTTCTGTTGTGAAGCGGCGATCAATCTACCGGATCGTGCAACGGAGCATCTGATGTTATCGCAAGATCAAGCCTCATAGGGTTGCTGCGACGCCTTGAAGTGTAGAATCCTTTGACTATCGAGTCTGTCGTTTGGCGATCATGTAGGCTGGCGATCCCAGCAGGATTCGAACCTGCAACCCGCGGAGTAGAAATCCGCTACTCTATCCAGTTGAGCTATGGGACCGTTGGGGGCTTTATAGCACCACCGGATACAAAAAATCCGCTTCCGCCACAACTGTCCCGAACCATTTGCCACCATGTCGCGTCCAACGCATGCGGCGCGTTGTCATTGGGGCGCGCGCGGGCGAGGATGTGAGTCTCGGGCGGGCCGGCGGCCGGCGCGGGGCGGAAGATGGATGGCGAGCGATGCGGCGTTGCGTCCGCCCTCAGCCATCACGGCGTCATCTTCGTCACGGCATGACGTGGGTCTGAAGCGCAAGGGTCTAACGCGACGTTCGTTCGCGGCAGGGGAGTTCGACATGATCGGTTGGGTTCGTGCGGTTTCGCTTTGCGCCGGTTTGGCGCTCGGGCTCGCATCCGCGCAGGCGGCCGACAAGGCGTTCCAGCGCGACGAGCTCGCCGACGCCGCGATCAAGCTCGAAGCCCAGATCAAGAGTGAGGCGGCGGCCACCAACAAGCCGGCGGCGGCGCTGCGCGGCGAGGCCGATGCCGCGTTCCGGCGCGGCGACTACCGCACCGGCCTCCAATATATGGGCCAGATCGCCTCGATCGACCCCGCCGACAGCGACAATTGGCTGCGGCTGGCCAAGACCGTGCTGCAGATCAAGGGCGCCACCAGTTCCGAACAGACCTTCCTGCGCGAACGCGCCGCGACGGCGGCCTATATCGCCTATCAGCGCGCCAAGACGCCGGGCGAGGAGGCCGATGCCCTGGCGCTGCTCGGCCGCGCGATGGCCGATCGCAGCCTGTGGCGGCCGGCGCTCGACGCCTTGCGGCTGTCGCTGGATCTGCGCGAGGTCGCCGACATCCGCGGCCAGTACGAGAAGCTGCGCGCCGACCACGGCTTCCGGCTGCTCGACTACACGGTGGATTCGGATTCGGCGTCGCCGCGGGTGTGTTTCCAGTTCTCCGAGGAGCTCGCCAAGCGCACCGATTTTGCGCCCTATGTGGCGCTCGCCGGCACCGACAAGCCGGCGATCAGCGCCGAGGACCGCCAGCTCTGCGTCGAGGGGCTGAAGCATGGCGAGCGCTACAACATCAATCTGCGCGCAGGCCTGCCGTCGACCGTGAAGGAGGCGCTGGCGAAGTCCGCCGAGTTCAACGTCTATGTCCGCGACCGCAAGCCGCTGGTCCGCTTCACCGGCCGCGCCTATGTGCTGCCGCGCACCGGCCAGCGCGGCATTCCGCTGGTCAGCGTCAACACCCCGACCGTGGCGGTGCAGGTGTTCCGGATCGGCGACCGCAACCTGATCAACACCGTGGTCGACAGCGACTTCCAGCGCACGCTGAACCGCTACCAGCTCGGCGACCTCGGCA
Source organism: Rhodopseudomonas palustris (assembly GCF_007005445.1). Taxonomy (NCBI): domain Bacteria; kingdom Pseudomonadati; phylum Pseudomonadota; class Alphaproteobacteria; order Hyphomicrobiales; family Nitrobacteraceae; genus Rhodopseudomonas; species Rhodopseudomonas palustris. Next base: position 1,825,231 of record NZ_CP041387.1, read on the forward strand.
ACGAGCGCGGCGCCAAGGTGTGGTCGGGCGAGCTCGACACCGCGGCCGCGGCGCTGAATGCCGACGTCACCACCGCGTTCCCGGTCGACCAGGTGCTCGGCGATCTGCAGCCCGGCGTCTATGTGATGACCGCGGCGCCGAAAGGCCCGATCCCCAATTCCGACGATGACGGTCAGATCGCCACCCAGTGGTTCATCGTCTCCGACCTCGGCCTGACCGCGTTCTCCGGCAACGACGGCATCCACGTTTTCGTCAATTCGCTGGCCTCGACCGATCCGCTCGCCAATACCGAGGTGCGGCTGATCGCGCGCAACAACGAGGTGCTGGCGACCCGCAAGACCGACGCCTCCGGCCACATCCTGTTCGAAGCCGGGCTGGCGCGCGGCGAGGGTGGGCTGTCGCCGGCGCTGCTGACGGCAAGCCGCGACAAGGCCGATTACGCCTTCCTCAGCCTCAAGACCAACGCCTTCGACCTGTCCGACCGCGGCGTCGCCGGGCGTGCGGTGCCGGCCGGGGCGGACGCCTTCGTCTATGCCGAGCGCGGCGTCTACCGCTCCGGCGAGACGGTGCATCTCACCGCGCTGCTGCGCGACGGCCAGGGCATGGCGCTGACCGCCAGTCCGATGACGCTGGTGGTGGAGCGCCCGGACGGCGTCGAATACCGCCGCGCCGTGTTGTCCGATCAGGGCGCCGGCGGCCGCAGCCTCGATGTCGCGCTGAATTCGGCGGTGCCGACCGGCACCTGGCGGGTCCGCGCGTTCACCGATCCGAAGGGGGGAAGCGTCGGCGAAACCACCTTCATGGTCGAGGACTACGTTCCCGATCGGATCGAATTCGACATTTCCACCAAGGACAAGGCGATCAAAGCTGATGCTCCTGTGGAACTTAAGGTCGACGGCCGCTTCCTGTACGGCGCGCCGGCCTCGGCGCTGCAGCTCGAAGGCGACCTGCTGGTGGCGCCGGCCGACGCACGGCCGGGTTATGCCGGCTATCAGTTCGGCGTCGCCGACGAGGAGACCACCAGCAACGAGCGCACCCCGCTGGAAAACCTGCCCGAGACCGACGCCAATGGCGCCGCCACGTTCGAGGTGAGCCTGCCGAAGCCGCCGTCGTCGACCCGGCCGCAGGAGGCGCAGATCTTCGTCCGGATGGCCGAAGCCGGCGGCCGCGCCGTCGAGCGCAAGCTGGTGCTGCCGGTCGCGCCCGCGGCGGCGATGATCGGCGTCAAGCCGCTGTTCGCCGACCGCAACGTTCCCGAGGGCGATGTCGCCAAGTTCGACGTCGCGTTCGTTGCGCCGGACGGCGCCTCGCTGGCGCGCAGCGGCCTGCGTTACGAGTTGCTCAAGATCGAGTCGCATTATCAGTGGTACCGGCAGAACTCGTCCTGGGATTACGAGCCGGTGAAGTCGACCAAGCGGGTCGCCGATGGCGACCTGTCGATCAAGGCCGGCGAACCGGCACGGCTGCAGTTCAATCCGGAGCCCGGCCGCTACCGGCTCGACGTCAAGACCGCCGATGTGGCCGGTCCGCTGACCTCGGTGCAGTTCGACGTCGGCTGGTATTCGGATGGTTCGGCCGATACACCGGATCTGCTGGAGACCTCGATCGACAAGCCGGAATACGCCTCCGGCGACACCATGACGGTGACGGTTAATGCGCGGACCGCTGGTCTTCTGACCGTCAACGTGCTCGGCGACCGGCTGCTGACCACGCAGTCGCTGCAGGTCAAGCCGGGCAGCTCGCAGGTCAAGGTTGCGGTCGGTAAGGATTGGGGCTCGGGCGCCTATGTCGTCACCACGCTGCGGCGGCCGCTCGACACCGCCGCGCAGCGGATGCCCGGCCGCGCGATCGGGCTGAAATGGTTCGGCATCGACAAGGCGGCGCGCACGCTGTCGGTCGAGCTGTCGCCGCCGGCCCTGGTGCGGCCGTCGACGACGCTGAAGCTGCCCGTCAAGCTCGGCGGGCTGTCGCCCGGCGAAGACGCCAAGATCGTGGTCGCCGCGGTCGACGTCGGCATCCTCAATCTCACCGGCTACAAGCCGCCGGCGCCCGACGCCTACTATCTCGGTCAGCGCCGGCTCAGCGCCGAGATCCGCGACCTCTACGGCCAGTTGATCGACGGCATGCAGGGCGCGGTCGGTGCGATCCGCTCCGGCGGTGACGCCTCGGCGGCGGAGCTGCAGGGCAGCCCGCCGACGCAGAAGCCGCTCGCGCTGTATTCCGGCATCGTCACCGTCGCCGCCGACGGCACCGCGACAATCGACTTCGACATCCCCGAATTCGCCGGCACCGCGCGGGTGATGGCGGTGGCGTGGACCGCCACCAAGGTCGGCCGCGCCAACACCGACGTCACCGTGCGTGACCCGGTGGTGCTGACCACGACGCTGCCGCGTTTCCTACGCAACGGCGACCGCGGCACCATGGCGTTCGATCTCGACAACGTCGAAGGCGCCGCGGGCGACTACACCATCAAGGTCAGCGCCGGCGGTCCGGTGAAGCTGAGCGGCGAGGCGGCGACCACGCTGAAGCTCGCCGCCAAGCAGCGCGGCTCGGCCAAGCTGATGCTGGATGCGGGTGGGGCGGGCACCGCCACGCTCAACGTCGCGATCCAGGGCCCGAACGGCCTGTCGCTGGCGCGGCACTATGCGCTCGACATTCGTCCCGCCAACCAGACCCTGGCGCGGCGCTCGGTCCGCACGCTCGCCAAGGGCGAGAGCCTGACGCTGACCTCGGACGTGTTCTCGGACCTGGTGCCGGGCACCGGCGGGCTGTCGCTGTCGGTCAGCCTATCGACCGCGCTCGACGCCGCCACCATTCTCAAGGCGCTCGACCGCTATCCGTTCGGCTGCTCCGAGCAGATCACCAGCCGGGCGATGCCGCTGCTCTACGTCAACGATCTCGCCGCCGGCGCGCATCTGGCGATGGACGGCAGTGCCGACGAGCGGATCAAGGGCGCGATCGACCGGCTGCTGTCGCGGCAGGGCTCGAACGGCTCGTTCGGCCTGTGGTCGACCGGTGGCGACGATGCCTGGCTCGACGCCTACGTCACCGACTTCCTGACCCGGGCGCGCGAGAAGCGGTTCGTGGTGCCGGACGTCGCGTTCCGCAGCGCGCTCGACCGCATCCGCAACTCGGTGGTCAATGCCGATGAGCCGGAGAAAGACGGCGGCCGCGATCTCGCTTATGGCCTCTATGTGCTCGCCCGCAACGGCGCCGCGCCGATCGGCGACCTGCGCTATCTGGCCGACACCAAGCTCGACAAGCTGGCCACCCCGATCGCCAAGGCGCAGCTCGCCGCGGCGCTGGCGCTGGTCGGTGACCGCGCCCGGGCCGAACGGGTCTATGCGGCGGCGGCCGACAGCCTCAATCCGAAGCCGTCGCTCGTGTTCGGCCGGACCGACTACGGCTCCGCGCTGCGCGATGCCGCGGCCCTGGTGTCGCTCGCCAGCGAAGGCAGCGCACCGCGACCGACGCTCACCACGGCGGTGCAGCGGGTCGAAGCCGCGCGCGGGCTGTCGCCCTACACCTCGACCCAGGAGAACGCCTGGCTGGTGCTGGCGGCGCGCGCGCTCGCCAAGGAGACGATGGCGCTCGACCTCAACGGCGACGCGATGAAGACCGCGCTGTATCGCAGCTACAAGGCTGACGAGGTGAAGGCGCAGCCGCTCCGGATCGCCAATGCCGGCGATAATCCGGTGCAGGCGGTGGTGACGGTGAGCGGTTCGCCGATCACGCCGGAGCCGGCCGCCAGCAACGGCTTCAAGATCGAGCGCAATTACTTCACGCTCGGCGGCGAGCCGGCTGACGTCACCAAGGCGAAGCAGAACGACCGCTTCGCGGTGGTGCTGACGATCACCGAGCCGAAGCCCGAATACGGCCACGTCATGATCGCCGACTACCTGCCGGCGGGTCTCGAGATCGACAATCCGCATCTGGTGTCGTCGGGCGACTCCGGCACGTTGGGCTGGATCGCCGACGGCGCCGAGCCGGTGAGCACCGAGTTCCGCGACGACCGCTTCACCGCCGCCATGGACCGTAAGGCCGACGACAAGTCGGTGTTCACCGTCGCCTACGTGGTGCGCGCGGTATCGCCGGGCAAATACGTGCTGCCGCAGGCGGTGGTGGAGGACATGTACAACCCCTCGCGCTACGGTCGCACCGGTACCGGCACGATCGAGGTGCGGGCGGCGAAATGAGCGTGGCACCCACACCACCACGATCGTCATGCCCGGGCTCGTCCCGGGCATCCACGCCTGACTCGTCGACGGCGAAAGACGTGGATGGCCGGGACAAGCCCGGCCATGACGGGCGGAGAGGATGGTCGTGGCTCAAGCGGGGCGCTATCGTATCGGCGGTTGCGGTCGTTGCGGTGGTCGGCGGGCTTATCGCCTACGCCGTCTCGCTCGGCCCGCTGCCGCTCGACGAGGCGCGGCAGACGTCGGTGACGGTGGTCGACCGCCACGGCAAGCTGCTGCGGGCGTTCGCGATGGCCGACGGGCGCTGGCGGCTGCCGGTCGATGCCGCGACCGAAGTCGATCCGCGCTACCTGAAGCTGCTGCTCGCCTACGAGGACAAGCGGTTCTGGTCGCATCACGGCATCGATCCGCTGGCGGTCGGGCGCGCCGCGCTGCAGCTCGTCAGCCATGGTCGGATCGTGTCCGGCGGCTCCACCATCACCATGCAGCTCGCGCGGCTGATGGAGACGCGGCGGCAGCGATCGCTCAGCGCCAAGCTGCGGCAGATGGTGCGGGCGGTCGAGCTCGAGCAGACGCTGTCGAAGCAGCAGATCCTCGATCTGTATCTGGCGCTGGCGCCGTATGGCGGCAATCTCGAAGGCATCCGCGCTGCGTCGATCGCCTATTTCGGCAAGGAGCCGAAGCGGCTGACGCTGGCCGAAGCGGCGCTGCTGGTGGCACTGCCGCAATCGCCCGAGCATCGCCGGCTCGACCGCCATCCCGACGTCGCCCGCGAGGCGCGTGACCGGGTGCTGGCGCGGATGGTCGAGGACGGCGTGGTCAGCGCTGACGATGCGGCGCAGGCAAGGGCGGTGCCGGTGCTGCGGCAGCGCAAGCCGATGCCGATCCTGGCGCCGCATTCCGCCGATCAGGCGGTGGCGGCCGACAAGGCTGCGCCGCTGATCCGGCTCACGCTCGACGCCGGCCTGCAGCGCGCCCTCGAAACCCTGGTGCGCGACCGTGCCGCTGCGCTCGGCCCCGACATCTCGATCGGCATCGTCGCGGTCGACAATGCCAGCGGCGAGGTGCTCGCCCATGTCGGTTCGGCCGATTATTTCGACGATCGCCGCGCCGGCCAGGTCGACATGACCCGGGCGGTTCGCTCGCCCGGCTCGACCTTGAAGCCGTTCATCTACGGCCTCGCCTTCGAGGACGGCTTCGTTCATCCGGAGAGCCTGATCGACGACCGGCCGGTGCGGTTCGGCGCCTATGCGCCGGAAAATTTCGACATGACGTTCCAGGGCACCGTGTCGGTGCGCAAGGCGTTGCAATTGTCGCTCAACGTCCCGGCGATCTCATTGCTCGACCGTGTCGGAGCGGCCCGCCTGACCTCGCGGCTGAAACAGGTCGGCACCGAGCTGGTGCTGCCCAAGGACGAAGTGCCCGGGCTGGCGATGGGGCTGGGCGGCGTCGGCGTGAAGCTGATCGATCTGGTGCAGCTCTACAGCGGGCTGCCGCGTCTCGGTAGCGTCTTGCCGCTGCGCGAAATCGCAAGTTCCGACAACGACAAGCGCGAGAGTCTGCGTCTGATGGATCAGGTTGCGGCGTGGCAAGTCGGCAGCGTTCTGCTCGGCACGCCGCCGCCGGAGAACGCCGCGCGCAGCCAGATCGCGTTCAAGACCGGCACCTCGTACGGCTATCGCGACGCCTGGTCGGTCGGGTTCGATGGCCGGATGACGATCGGGGTCTGGGTCGGCCGGCCCGATGGTGCCCCGGTGCCCGGCATGATCGGCCGCGTCGCCGCGGCGCCGGTGCTGTTCGACGCGTTCGCCCGCAGCGGGCATCTGCGGGCACCTTTGCCGAAGGCGCCGCGGGGAACGCTGGTCGCCAGCAATGCCAAGCTGCCGCTGCCGCTCCGCCGGTTTCGGCCGGCAGGCGACCTGATGCAGGCCGGCGACGACAAGGCGCTGCGGATCCAGTTTCCGCTGAACGGCTCACGGATCGATGCGGACAGCGAAGCGTCGGTCGGCGCGCTGCCGGTGAAGGTCGCCGGCGGCGTGCTGCCGATGACCGTGATGGTCAACGGACTGTCGGTCGGCGAGCTCGACGGACGACGGCAACGTCTGATCGCGCCGCCCGGTCCGGGGTTCGTTCGGCTCACCGTGATGGACGCTGCTGGCGCCGCGGACACAGTTGTCGTCAGAATTCAATAGGGCCCGGCTAACCGGTTGTCGCTGTATCGGTTTCATCGTATGCGAAGCCGATGATCGAGACCTCTGCCAGACCCCGTTTCGGCGCGCCGCGCGAACCCAAAGCCACCGTCGATCCCGGCCGCGGCTTGGTCGCGGTGCTGGATTTCGTGACCGTGAGCCACCTGCGCGCGACCGTATTTCTGGTGGTGGTCGGGCTGCTGTTCTTCCTGCCGGGGTTCTTCAACATCCCGCCGATCGACCGTGACGAAGCGCGGTTCGCCCAGGCGACCAAACAGATGGTCGAAACGGGCGACTTCATCGACATCCGTTACCAGGACGAGGTTCGCTACAAGAAGCCGGTCGGCATCTATTGGCTGCAGGCCACAGTGGTCGAGACCGCCGGCAAGCTGGGCATTCCGCGGGCGCAGGTCCGGATCTGGCTGTACCGGGTGCCGTCGCTGGCCGGAGCCATCGGTGCGGTGCTGATGACCTATTGGGCGGCGCTGGCCTTCGTCGGCCGGCGCGGCGCGGTGATCGCCGCCTTGATGCTGTGTAGTTGTATTCTGCTCGGCGTCGAGGCGCGGCTCGCCAAAACCGACGCGTTCCTGCTGTTCACCGTCACCGCCGCGATGGGCGCGATGGCGCGCGCCTATCTCGGCTGGCAGCGCGGCGACATCGGGCCGGAGCGGTCATGGATCGTGCCGGCGGTGTTCTGGACCGCGCTGGCGGCGGGCATCCTGCTGAAGGGGCCGCTGATCCTGATGTTCATCGCGCTGACGGTGATCCCGTTGGCGATCCTGGATCGGTCGGCAGCCTGGCTGTGGCGGTTGCGCCCGCTGCTCGGCGTTCCCTGGATGCTGCTGTGGGTGCTGCCGTGGTTCATCGCGATCTATCTGCGCGCCGGTGACACCTTCTTTGCCGACTCGGTCGGCGGCGACATGCTGAGCAAGATCGCCAGTCCGCAGGAATCGCACGGCGCGCCTCCCGGTCTCTACTTCCTGCTGTTCTGGGCAACTTTCTGGCCCGGCGCGCCGCTGGCGGCGATGGCCGCGCCGGCGGTGTGGCGGGCGCGGCGGGAGCCGGGCGCGCAATACCTGCTCGCCTGGCTGATCCCGTCCTGGATCGTGTTCGAGCTGGTGATCACCAAGCTGCCGCATTACGTGCTGCCGCTGTATCCGGCGATCGCGATCATGACCGCAGGGGCGATCGAGCGCCGGGTGCTGTCGCGCTCCTGGCTGGCGCGCGGGTCGGCGTGGTGGTTCGCGATCCCCGCCATCATTCTGCCGCTGGCGGTGATCGGGTCGGTGTATTTGACCCATCACCCGATGTTCCTGGCGTGGCCGTTCGCGGCCGGTTCGCTGATCTTCGGTCTGTTCGCCTGGCGGCTGTTCGACGAGAACCGCGCCGAAGCTTCGCTGCTGAATGGCGCGTTGGCATCGCTGTTTCTCGCCGTCGCGGTATTTGGCGTCGTGGTTCCGCTGCTGCGCCCGGTGTTTCCGAGCGTGGAGATCGCGCGCGAGCTGCGCAAGGTGGTCTGCGTCGGCCCGAAGGCTGCGGCCGCCGGCTATCACGAGCCCAGCCTGGTGTTCATGACCGACACCCGGACGTTGCTGACCGACGGCTCCGGTGCCGCGGATTTCCTGCTCGGCGGCACCTGCCGGTTCGCGATCGTGGAATCGCGCAGCGAGCGCGCCTTCGCTACCCGCGCCGAGGCGATCGGGCTGCGCTACAACGTGGCGGCGCGGATCGACGGTTACAACTTCTCGCAGGGCAAGCCGGTTTCGATCGCGATCTTCCGTTCCGAAGGCACGCAATAGCATGGCCGGCGGGAACAGCGTCGGCAGACCCGGCTATCTGGTGGAGCTGCCGCGCGCGATCGGCTGGTCGCTCAAACGGCTGGTGCGCGAGCCGTCGCATTCGCGGCGCGCGGCGGCCGCCCGGCGGGCGGCGCGGCAGGCGCTGCTGCTGGTGGCGCTGCTGTCGCTGGTGGCGGTGGCCTTGATGTTTGCCGTCGATGCGGTCGTGATCTCCGCGATGTTGCCGCGCGGCACGCCGTCGCTGTGGCCGGTCAGGATCCTGACCGAATTCGGCAAGTCGCGTTACGTGCTTTGGATTTTGGCGGGGTTGGCGGTGGCGGTGTGGCTGCTGCTGCCACGGCTGCGCGGCGCGTCGCGCGCGGTGCTGATCGGCGTCGGCACCCGGATGCAGTTCGTGTTGCTGGCCGTGCTGGTGCCGGTGCTGGCCGGCGAGGTGTTCAAGGGCGTGATCGGCCGCGGTCGGCCGTTCGTCGGCGGCGCCGCCGATCCGTTCAACTTCACCCTGTTCGCCTGGGACGAAGCCTATGCCAGCCTGCCGTCCGGCCACTCCATCACGGCCGCGGCGCTGGCGTTTGCGATTTCGGCACTGTGGCCGCGGCTGACCGGCGTGATGGTCGTCTATGCGGTGACGATCTTGGCGACCCGGCTGGTGCTGCTGGCGCATCATCCCAGCGACGTCGTCGCAGGGGCGCTGCTCGGTATCGTCGGCGCCATGGCGGTGCGCTACTGGTTCGCCGCGCGGCGGCTGGCCTTCACCATCCGCCCGGACGGCAGCATCGATCCGCTCGACGGGCCGTCCTGGGAGCGGCTCAAAGGGGTTGCCCGCGGGGCGACGGCCCCATAAGAAGCGGGCGCGCACCGATGGCGCGCCTGGCCGCGAGTTCCCGTCGGCCCCGGATTGTTCCGAAGCATGCCTGAAACCTTGATGTCGTCCGGACCGCTGCCCGCGGTCTCCATCGTCGTACCGGTGCGCAACGAGGCCGACAACGTCGGCCCGCTGATCGCCGAGATCGCTGCCGCGCTGGATGGTCGCTGGGCCTACGAGATCGTCTATGTCGACGACGGCTCGACCGATGCGACGCCGCAGCGGCTCGCTGCGCTGCGCGCCGAGCGGTCCAATCTGCGCCAGATCCGCCACGAGTCGTCGTGCGGCCAGTCGGCCGCGGTGCGTACCGGAGTACGGGCGGCGCGCGGGGCAATCGTGGCGACGCTCGATGGCGACGGCCAGAACAACCCGGCGTTCATTCCCGAGATGATTTTCGCGCTGGAGCAGGGTGGCGCCCGGGTCGGTCTGGCCGCCGGCCAGCGGGTGGGGCGCAAGGATACCGGCTTCAAGCGGCTGCAGTCGCGCGTCGCCAACAAGGTCCGCAACGGCATCCTCCGCGACGGCACCCGGGATTCAGGTTGCGGCCTCAAGGCATTCCGGCGCGACGTGTTCCTGTCGCTGCCGTATTTCGACGGCTTGCATCGGTTCCTGCCGGCACTGGTGCGCCGCGAGGGATTCGACATCGTCTATGTCGACGTCGCCGACCGGCCACGATTGTCGGGCAAGTCGAACTACGGCTTCTTCGACCGGCTCTGGGTCGGGCTGATGGATCTGGCCGGAGTGTGGTGGCTGATCCGCCGCAAGAAAGCGACACCGGTCGCCACTGAGGTGAACTGATGCTGATTCAATACGGTCAGGCACTCGGCGACTATCTGTACGATGTGTTCGTCGCCAAGTTCGATTTCTGGCTCGCCTTCGGGCTGGTCGCGCAATTGCTGTTCACTGCGCGCTTCCTGGTGCAGTGGATCTCCAGCGAGCGCGCCGGCAAGAGCGTGGTGCCGATGGCGTTCTGGTTTTTCTCGATGGGTGGCGGCCTGATGACGCTGGTCTACGGCATCGCCAAGCGCGAGCCGGTGATCATCCTCGGCCAGGCGATGGCGACCATCATCTACGTGCGCAACATCATGCTGATCATCAAGGCGCACGCCCGCGGCTCCGAGAGCCTGCCGAACTGATCTGCGTGCTGCAGTTGGCGTTAGTCGCAGACTGCGCGCACGATCGAAATTCTGACTCTCAACGTCATTGCGAGCCGAAGGCGAAGCTATCCAGCGGCTCCGTGTGCTGAGCTCCTGGATTGCTTCGTCGCTCCGCTCCTCGCCATGACGCCGTTGACAGCTAGCGCCTTCAGCGCGCCGCGTTGAACGCCGCGAAGCCGCGGTCGAGATCCGCCTTCAGATCGTCGGTCGATTCCAGCCCGATATGTAGCCGCAGCGCCGGGCCGCCCGGGTTCCAGGTCGTCGCGGTTCGGTATGACGCGCAGTCGAAGGGGATCACCAGGCTTTCGAATCCGCCCCACGAATAGCCCATGCCGAACAGCCTGACGCTGTCGAGCAGCGCGTCGACGGCGGCCTGTGGCGCATCCTGCAGCACGATCGAGAACAGTCCCGATGCGCCGGTGAAGTCGCGCTTCCAGATCGCGTGGCCCGGATCGGTGTCGAGCGCCGGATGCAGCACGCGCTGCACGTCCGGACGGGCGGCGAGCCAGCGGGCCATCTCGAGGCCTGCCTGATAGTGACGGGCGAGCCGCACCTCGAGAGTGCGCAAGCCGCGCAGCGCCAGGAACACGTCGTCCGGTCCGGCACAGACGCCGAGCAGCCGGATCGCCTCCGAGACCTTCGGCCACGCCGCTGCGTTGGCCGAGACGGTGCCGAACATGATGTCGGAGTGGCCGCCGATATACTTGGTCGCGGCCTGGATCGAGATATCCACGCCTTGCTCCAGCGAGCGATGGTACAGCGGCGTCGCCCAGGTGTTGTCGTCGATCACCAGCGCGCCGTGCTGCTTGGCGACCGCGGCGATCGCCGGGATGTCGGGCATTTCGAACGACTGCGAGCCGGGCGCTTCGACCAGCACCACCGTCGTGTTCGGTCGGAGATGCGCGGCGATGCCTGCGCCGATCAGCGGATCGAAATAGCTGGTCTCGACGCCGAGCCGTTTCAGCATCTGGTCGCAGAACAGCCGGGTCGGGCGATAAGCATTGTCGCAGACCAGCACATGGTCGCCGGCTTTCACCACCGCGAGCAGGGCGGTCGAGATCGCCGATACGCCCGACGGCGCAATGCCGACGCCGGCGCACTGTTCGCCTTCGATCGCCATCAGCGCCTGTTGCAGCGCCTTGGTGGTCGGTGTGCCGTGTCGTCCGTAGGAGTACTCGCCGCGATGCGCGTGCAGGTCGGCTGCGGTCGGGTACAGCACCGTCGAACCGTGCACCACCGGCGGGTTGACGAAGCCGCGCTGGGCCACTGTGTCGCGGCCCGCGGTGACGAGACGGGTCTGCGTGCTGAGCGGCGCGGGTGTCCCGCTGGCATCGGAAGAGTCCATGACGGCTCGCTGGTGGTTGGGCCGTTTGTGACAGCGTGCGAGGCGCACACGACGGCTGGTTCGACGAATGGGTGTAATAGCAGGTTCTGGAAGACGGCCGTCAACCCCTTGACCCGGCGCGCAACTCGTTCTGTGATGCATACTGGTCTGTCTGGACGCCGTGCTGAGGGGCTCGCAAATGCCGGGCGAGAGTTTCCATCTGCGCGGCGCCGGAATGACGGCTGCCGCGCGCGGGCCCTCGGGCGATCGAACGGTGGATCCAATCGGAACGCATCGCCTACGAAGCCGATTGAAGCGGCCAGGACATCCCTTGAAAGGTCATTCCATGAAACGTGTATCGCTCGTCGTCGCCCTTGCTGCCGCAACCGTCGTCTCGGTGTCGTCAGCGGACGCGCAGACCCTGAAGACGGTCAAGGATCGCGGCATGCTGTCCTGCGGCGTCAGCCAGGGGCTGCCTGGATTTTCATCTCCGGACGACAAGGGCAATTGGACCGGCCTCGACGTCGACGTCTGCCGTGCGATCGCCGCCGCGATCTTCGACGATCCGAGCAAGGTGAAGTTCGTCCCGCTGTCCGCCAAGGACCGCTTCACCGCGCTGCAGTCCGGCGAGATCGACGTGCTGTCGCGCAATACCACCTGGACGCTGTCGCGCGACACCTCGCTCGGCGTCAATTTCGCCGGCATCAGCTATTACGACGGTCAGGGCTTCATGGCCAAGAAGGCGCTCAAGGTGAATTCGGCGCTGGAATTGAACGGGGCGTCGATCTGCGTCCAGACCGGCACCACCAACGAGCAGAACGTTGCCGACTATTTCAAGGGCAACAACATGAAGTACGAGGTGATCGCATTCGCCAATGCCGACGAGGCGGTCAAGGCCTACGAGACCGGCCGTTGCGACGTCTTCACCTCCGACGTGTCGCAGCTCTACGCCCAGCGCCTGAAGCTGGCGACCCCGGCCGATCACATCGTGCTGCCGGAAGTGATCTCCAAGGAACCGCTCGGACCGCTGGTTCGCCACGGCGACGATCAGTGGTTCGATATCGTCAAGTGGACGCTGTTCGGGCTGATCAACGCCGAAGAGCTCGGTGTCACCCAGAAGAACGTCGACGAGATGGCCAAGTCGGACAAGCCGGAGCTGAAGCGGGTGTTCGGCACCGACGGCAACCTCGGCGAACAGCTCGGCCTGACCAAGGATTGGGTCGCCCGCATCATCAAGGCCACCGGCAATTACGGGGAGTCGTTCGAGCGCAACGTCGGCTCCGGCTCCAAGCTCGAGATCGCGCGCGGCCTCAACAAGCTGTGGAACAAGGGCGGCATCATGTACGCCCCCCCGATCCGCTGATCGGCTGAAGATCCGCGCCGATGGCGATCGACGCACGCCCACCGCCGCCGCAGTTCGTCGCGAAACTGCGGCGTGCGTTGGGTGGTCGCTCCGGCTGGAAGGGGCTGATCGCCCAGGTGCTGTTCGTCGCGGTGCTGTGCTGGATCGGCTACGAGATCGTCGACAATGCGCGCGACAACCTCGCCAACCAGCGGATCGCCTCCGGCTTCGGGTTCATGTCGCAGACCGCGGGGTTCGGCGTCAGTCAGACGCTGATTCCGTATCAGGAGTCCGACAGCTACACGCGGGTGTTCCTGGTCGGGCTCGTCAACACCCTTTTGGTGTCGGCAGTCGGGATTGTCATCGCCACCGTGATCGGATTCATGGTTGCGCTCGGCCGGCTGTCGCCGAACTGGCTGATCTCGCGGATTGCCGGCGGCTACGTCGAGATCGTCCGCAACCTGCCGCTGCTGTTTCAAATCCTGTTCTGGTATCTGGCAGTGCTCGGCACGTTGCCGGCGCCGCGCCAGAGCGTCTCGCTGCTTGACAGCTTCTTTCTGTCCAATCGTGGCATCGTGGTGCCGCGACCGGTCGGTGAGGCCGGCCTCGACGGGTTCCTGGTCGCGGTGCTGATCGCGGTGACCGCGGCGATCGCCTTGCCGCTGTATGCGCGGCGCCGACTGTTCGCGACCGGCAAACCGATGCGGGTGTGGCCTGTGGTAATCGGATTGCTGATCGGCCTGCCGCTCGTCGCGGTGGCGATCTTCGGCAGGCCGTTCTCCTTCGAAGTGCCGGTCCTGCGCGGCTTCAATTTCGCCGGCGGCTCACGGCTTCCGCCGGAGTTCGTGGCGCTGACGCTGGCGCTGTCGACCTATACGGCCGCGTTCATTGCCGAGGTCGTCCGGGCCGGGATCCTGTCGGTGCACAAGGGGCAGATGGAGGCGGGGGCGTCGCTCGGCCTGTCGCGGGGGCAGACGTTGCGGCTGATCGTGATCCCGCAGGCGTTGCGGGTGATCCTGCCGCCGCTCACCAATCAGTACCTCAATCTGACCAAGAACTCGTCGCTGGCGGTGGCGATCGGCTATCCAGATCTGTTCTCGGTGTTCGCCGGCACCACGCTGAGCCAGACCGGGCAGGCGATCGAGGTGATCGCCATCACGATGGGGGTGTATCTGCTGATCTCGCTGGTCACCAGCGCCCTGATGAGCCTGTACGCGTGGCGGATCAACCGGAGCATGGGAGCATGAGCGAGCTCGGGGCCGTCACTCCGGTGTTCGTGCGCGGCGAGATGGTGCCGCAGCGGCCGCCCCCGGTGTATCGGTCGGGCCTGGTGGGAATGGCGCGGCAGCGGCTGTTCAACTCGCCGACCAACATCCTGCTGACCGTCGTCGGCGCGTTGCTGCTCTATTTCACCGTGGTGCCGACGGTGAAGTTCCTGCTGATCGATGCGGTCTGGACCGGAGCGAACCGCACAGATTGCCTCGCCGAGACGGTGGGGCATCCGGTCGGGGCCTGCTGGCCGTTCGTCCAGGCGAAGTTCTCGCAATTCGTCTACGGCTTCTATCCGACGCCGGAACGCTGGCGGGTCGACCTGACCTTCGCGCTCGGTGCGTTGCTGCTGCTGCCGCTCCTGATTCCGCGGGCACCTGCCAAGACGCTGAATGCCGGACTGTTCTTCGTCGCCTTTCCGGTGCTGGCGTTCTTTCTGCTGTATGGCGGAGGCGTGCAGGGCTTCGGCGTGACCTGGAGTGCTGATCTTGCGAGCGGGCTCGCCGACAGCGTCACCCGTGCCGGCCGCAAGCTGGCCACAGGCGGGCCGATTGGAAGCGTGATCGGCCCGGTGCTGCTCGGCCTCGGCACGTTGCTGGTGTGGCTGAGCTGGCCGCTGGTGGCACTGCGCGAGTGGATTCAGGCGTCGTCGCAGCCAGTGTGGCTCGATCTTCTGCTCACGGCCATCGCCACCACCGCATTGGTGTTCGTGCTGACCGGTGTGCGCAATGGTTGGCGGGCGCTGGCGACCACGGTCGGAGCTTTCGTCGGCATCGCAGTGGTGATCGCGGCGCTGCGGCTCGATCGCGGCGGGCTGCCGATCGTCGACACCCGGATGTGGGGCGGTCTGCTGGTGACGCTGGTAGTGTCGGTGACCGGCATTGTCGCCTCGATGCCGGTCGGCATCGCGCTGGCGCTCGGGCGCCGCTCGACGATCCCGTTGATCCGGATCTTCTCGGTCGCCTTCATCGAGTTCTGGCGCGGCGTGCCGCTGATCACGGTGATGTTCTTCGCCACCTATATGCTACCGCTGTTCCTGCCGGGCAATTTCACCATCGACAATCTGGTGCGCGTCCTGATCGGCATCGCGCTGTTCGCCGGCGCGTACAATGCCGAAGTCATTCGTGGCGGCCTGAATGCGATCCCGCGCGGGCAGGCGGAAGCGGCGAGCGCGCTCGGGCTGTCGTATTGGAAGACCACCGGACTGATCGTGCTGCCCCAGGCGCTTCGCCACGTCATTCCGGGCCTCGTCAACAGCTTCATCGCGCTGTTCAAGGATACTTCGCTGGTGTCGATCGTCGCGCTGTTCGATCTGCTCGGCCAGCTCCGCGCCGCGTTTGCCGATCCGACCTGGTCGACGCCGACGACGCTGTTCACGGGCTTCGCCTTCACCGGGCTGATCTACTTCGTGTTCTGCTTCGGCATGTCGCGCTACTCGCTGTCGGTCGAACACCGCCTCAACGCCCACCGGCGGACCTGACGAAAGGATCGATTGATGGCTGACACCCCGATCGTCAGGATCGCTGGTCTGAACAAATGGTACGGCGAGTTTCACGTGCTGCGCGACATCAGTCTCGATGTCGCGCGCAGCGAGCGCATTGTGATCTGCGGGCCATCCGGCTCCGGAAAGTCCACGCTGATCCGCTGCATCAACGCGCTGGAGGAGTTCCAGGAAGGTCAGATCGTGGTCGACGGCATCGACCTCGGTCCGAGCCTGAAGCACGTCGACGACATCCGCCGCGAAGTCGGCATGGTGTTCCAGAGCTTCAACCTGTTTCCGCATCTCACGGTGCTGGAAAACTGCACGCTGGCGCCGATCTGGGTGCGCAACATTCCGAAGAAGGACGCCGAAGCCACCGCGATGAGGTTCCTGGAGCGGGTGCGGATTCCCGACAAGGCCGACAAGTATCCGGGGCAGATTTCCGGAGGTCAGCAGCAGCGCGTGGCGATCGCGCGGGCGCTGTCGATGAACCCGAAAGTGATGCTGTTCGACGAGCCGACCTCGGCGCTCGATCCGGAGATGGTCAAGGAAGTGCTCGACACCATGGTCGACCTCGCCGAGGAGGGCATGACCATGCTGGTGGTGACGCACGAGATGGGCTTCGCCCGCGAGGTCGCCGACCGAGTCGTGTTCATGGACGCAGGGCAGATCATCGAGGCGAACCAGCCCGAAGAGTTCTTCGCCCATCCCCAGCACGCGCGGACGAAACTGTTCCTCAGCCAGATTCTGCGCTGAGTTCGGGCGAGCGAGTCCGAGGCCCTCGAGCAGTTCTGCTTTATAGAATCAGAGCTGATCAGCATCGCGTGCCACACGCACAACCTCATGGTGAGGAGGCGCGTAGCGCCGTCTCGAACCATGTGACGCAGGGAATGCGTTGCCCCATCCTTCGAGACGCCCGGCTTCGCCGGGCTCCTCAGGATGAGGACTCAGTGCCTTCGGAAAGGTCGGATCGTTTCAATCAAACGATGAACCGCTCTAGCGGATGATCGTCGCGCGTGACGAATAGCGCTTGGCGCCGCTGACGGTGAACTGGCTGAACGTCTCCCGGATGCGGTCGGCCGGCGTCATCGCGTGATCGAAGTCGCTCGTCGCTGCGGCTTTCGGCGCCTGGCGCGGGGCGTAGAGCGCGCTGCCGTACAACGACCGGTCGAACCGGTAACTGTCGTCGCCGAACAGTGCATCCGAGACGAACAACACCGCGATGGCCGCCACGATCGTGGCGCCGAAAGATCTGAACACCGACATAAGTCGACGCGCTCCTTGTTTTGCGCAAGGATCGGCCGGTGCCGTGAAGGTTCGGTTTAATGCGCTGCGTGCCGTGAGAGCACGGTTGTCGGCGGGTTAACGCAGCCGCGCATTGTGTCGCGGCCGCGCCGACCGTGCGAGGTTGCTCTACGCCTGCGCGAACGGCACCTGGATCGTGCTCTTGGTCTCCATCCACGCCGGCACCGGCAGGTTCTTGCTGCGCATGAAGTCCGGATTGAACAGCTTGGACTGGTAGCGGCTGCCGTAGTCGCACAGGATGGTCACGATGGTGTGGCCGGGGCCGAGATCGTGTGCGAGGCGGATCGCGCCGGCGACGTTGATGCCGCTCGAGCCGCCGAGGCACAGGCCTTCGTGCTCGAGCAGGTCGTAGATCAGCGGTACCGCTTCATCGTCGGGGATCTGGTAGGCGTCGTCGATCTGCGCGCCGTCGAGATTGGCGGTGACGCGACCCTGGCCGATGCCTTCGGTGATCGAGGAGCCTTCCGACTTCAGCGCGCCGTGCTTGTAGTAATTGTACAGCGCCGAGCCCATCGGGTCGGCGAGCACGGCACGGACGCTCGGATTGAACTGCTTCAAGCCGATCGAGACGCCGGCCAGCGTGCCGCCGGAGCCGACCGCTGCGACGAAGCCGTCGACCTTGCCGTCGGTCTGATTCCAGATTTCCGGCGCGGTGGTCTCGATGTGCGCCTGGCGGTTGGCGACGTTGTCGAACTGATTGGCCCAGATCGCACCGTTCGGCTCGGTCTCGGCGAGCTGAGCGGCGAGGCGGCCGGACAGCTTCACGTAGTTGTTGGGATTGGCGTAGGGCACCGCCGGAACTTCGATCAGCTCGGCGCCGCACAGCCGCAGCATGTCCTTCTTTTCCTGGCTCTGGGTATTCGGGATCACGATCACGGTGCGGAAGCCGAGCGCGTTGGCGACCAGCGCCAGCCCGATGCCGGTATTGCCGGCGGTACCCTCGACCACCACGCCGCCGGGACGCAGCGCACCGCGCTTCACCGCGTCCTGGATGATGAACAGCGCCGCGCGATCCTTCACCGACTGGCCCGGATTCATGAACTCGGCCTTGCCGAGAATGGTGCAGCCGGTCTGTTCCGACGCGCGCTTCAATTTGATCAGGGGCGTATTGCCGATGGCGTCGACGACGTCGTTCTTGATGCTCATGCTGTCCGGCTGCTGACGTTGCGGGCCCTCAAGTTAAGAGACCCGACGGCGCGAGACAAGGCAGCACGGCCTGGGTCGTTGGGCATCGATTGCGGCTGGAGCGGCGCAGGATCAGCCGGCTTTCGCGAATACCACCTGGCGGACGTCGATGTTGCCGGACAGAAATCCCGCCTCGCAGTAAGCCAGATAGTATTCCCACAGCCGCCGGAAGCGCTCGTCGAATCCCTGCGACGTCAGATTCGGCCAGGCGGCGCGGAAATTGTCTCTCCAAGTCGCTAGCGTCTTGGCATAATCTTCTCCGAAGACGCGTTCGCGCACGACGGGCACACCGAATGTCTCGCCGAGCGACTTGAGCACGCCGGGCGATGGCAGCATTCCGCCGGGAAACACGTAGCGCTGAATGAAATCCACTTCGCGGCGATAGGCCTGGAAAAACCGGTCCTGGATGGTGATCGCCTGGATCCCGACCAGTCCGCCCGGCATCAGGCGGTCGCGCAACTGTGAGAAATATTTCGGCCAGAATTCTTCGCCGACAGCCTCGATCATCTCGATCGACGCAATCCGGTCGTAGCGGCCGCGCTCGTCGCGGTAGTCCTGCAGCTTGATCTCGACCTTGTCGGCGAGGCCGGCTTCGAACATACGTTTCTGCGCGAAGTCGCGCTGTTCGCGGCTGATCGTCAGCCCGACGAGGCGGACGTCGAACGTCTTGGCGGCGTATTCGGCGAAGCCGCCCCAGCCGCAGCCGATCTCCAAAACGGAATGACCCGGACGCAGATCGATCGCCTCGGCCAGTCGCTGATATTTGTTGATCTGCGCGGCGGTCAGATCGTGGGTGTGATCCTCGAACAGCGCCGACGAGTAGGTCATGCTCGGATCGAGCCAGGCCGAGTAGAAATCGTTGCCGATGTCGTAATGGGCGTAGATGTTCTTCTTGGCCTGCCGCCTGGTGTTGCGGTTGAACCAGTGCCGGACCATCTGCATGAACCGCATCAGCGGATTGTCGCCGAGCATCGCCTGGATCAGTTCGTGATTGACGCAGAACAGATACAGGAACTGGGTGAGGTCGGGCGTGTCCCATTCGCGGTTGAGATAGGCTTCGGCGATGCCGATGTCGCCGCCGTTGATCAGGCGCGAGGCGAAAGCGTAATTATGCAGCCGCATCTCGGCGGCCGGCCCGGGCTCGGCGCCGCCGAGGCGAAAGCGGCGGCCATCGGGGAGGGTGACGTCGAGCGTCCCGCGCCGGAGCTTCGCGCCGAATGCCAGCGCCATCCGCACCACGCGGGGCAGATCGGCCACTTCGGCAGCGACGTTGTCGGGGGTCAGCGCAACTAACTCGGACATTCCTGTTCCATCGTTCGCGCCCAGCGGAACGGACGGCAGCGCCGGGCTCACACTTTAGGGATTATAAGCATCGTGGCGGTTGGCTGCAAAGCCGGACGGCGGCGGCGGCGAGGCGGGACGCGGAACGAGCCTGGCGCCCTTGATCCACAGCCGCAGCGCCTCCCAATGGATCGCAGCGATCACTTTCAGCGTCATCAGCGGCAACGACAGGAACGACTGCAAGAGTGTCTTCGTCGACAGTGCCCGGTGCGCTCCCGCGAAGGTAGCGGCGAGCACCGGGCCGCCGGAATCGGTTTCGAGAATTCGCAGGCGGACGACGTCGCCCGGCGGCACGATGCGGAAGTGATAGCGCATCGCCATCTCGATGAACGGCGAGACGTAGAACAGCTTGTCCTGCTGCTGCCGCAGCCCGGCGGGGCCGAGTTCGCCGGCGCGCACCGGCAGCGCGTAGGGATGGATGTCGCCGAAGGTGTTGCGGACTTCGTAGATCACCAGCGTCAGCGCGCCCGAAGCGTCGTAGCAGAAATACACCGACAACGGGTTGAAGGTGTAGCCGGCCACGCGCGGATAGGTCAGCAGCAGCACCCGGCCGCCGGTGAGATCGACGCCCTGCGCCGCCGCGCTGGTCTGAGCGTAGGCGCGGAGCGACGAGCCGTCGCGCGGCCCGTGATCGGTTTCGTGGAAGCTGTAGAGCGCGCGCCGGTTGACGCCGAACAGAGGGGACATCCGGTCGGCCTCGTCCAGCCGTCCGAGATCGATCAGCAGCGACATCACGCGGTAGTGGAAGCGATGTCCGACCGGCTTCAGCCGCGCGTGCATCACCTCGCCGACATAAAGCGAAGCCGCTGCTGCGGGCGGCGCGCCGATCGTCGAGGAGGTGGGGGCGGACAAGCGAGCCATGGCTATTCGGCCGCTTCGCGGAATTCCGACGGTGGACCACGCCACGGTACCGGGGCGCCGAGATGCTCGGCGACCGCCAGCCCCGAGCGCAGGCCGTCCTCGTGGAAGCCGTAGCCGGTCCAGGCGCCGCAGAACCAGGTGTTGCGATGTCCCTGGATTTCGCCGATGCGGCGCTGCGCGGCGAACGCCTTGGCGGTGTATTGCGGATGCTCGCATTCGTAGCGGCCGAAGGTCAGTTCCGGTGCCGGCTCGAACGGCGGGTTGAGGCTGACGAACAGCGGCTTGTCGGCGTCGATGCCTTGCAGCCGGTTCATCCAATAGGTGACGGCGACATCGTTGACCGGCGATCCCTGGCGCTGCCAGCGCAGGAAATTCCACGATGCCCAGGCCCGCTTGCGCTTCGGCATCAGCCGTGGATCACGGTGCAGGTACACGATGTTCGGCGCGTAGCCGATGCTACCGAGAATCTCGCGCTCGACATCGCTGGCATCGGCCAGCATCGCCAGTGCCTGATCGCTGTGCGCGCCGATCACGACGTGGTCGAACACGCCGAGACCGCCGTGGCTGTCGCGGACGATCACGCCCTTCGCCGAGCGCTCGATCGCAGTGACTTCGGCCCCGAGCCGCATGTCGTCCCTGAAGGCGCCGGTCAGCTTCTCGACATAACGCGCGCTGCCGCCCTTCACGGTGCGCCAGATCGGGCGCTCGTAATGCAGCAGACGATGGTTGTTGAAGAATGCGATGAAATTCTCAGCCGGGAAGTCGAGAATTTCCGATGCCGGCGCCGACCAGATCGCGGCGCCCATTGGCGCCAGATAGTCGGTCAACAGCCGCGGTGCAAAGCCGCGGCTGTTGAAATAGTCGCCGAGCGACAGATCGGCGAGGGCGCCCGACTTGAAGTCGGTGACGCTCTGTTCGTTGAAGGTCAGGATGTCCCGCAGCATCCGCAGGTAAGACGGCGACAGCAGATTGCTCGGCTGTGCGAACAATCCGGCGGCGGTCTCGAGCCAGTTGGAGCCGCCGCCCTTCCATTCGAATCGGCCGGCGTCAGCGCTGACAGCAAAGCTCATGCAGCTTTCCACGGTCTCGACCCCGAGATGGGCGAACATCGCGGTGAGATCGGGATAGTTGAGCTGGTTGTAGACGATGAAGCCGATGTCGACTGGAATCACCGTTCCGTCGTAATCGACCGTCACCGTATGGCTGTGACCGCCCGCGCGCGGTTCGCGCTCATAGACCGTGACCGGATAGCGCTGCGACAGCGCCCATGCAGCCGAATTCCCCGCGATCCCCGTTCCGACAATAGCAACCCGCATTCCAGCCCCCTCTAGCCCACCGGCCTCCGAGCTACGGCATCGAGGGGCGAGAGTTTCAGCATGTCCGGCAGCGAAAAAATTCGAAGGGCGGGCAGGGAATCTTCCTCGGACGTCCGTATCACCAGATGAAATCTTTGTAAGCTTTGCCGCAATCGCGGAGGCCGTCAAGTTGCGGGAACGCCGATGAAATCGAGGGAATCGCCGCGAACGCCGCAACAGCGCCGCCATACCGGAAACAAGTTGTCACCGACTGTGCCCCTGACGGCTCTGTCCGTGACCAAATCCGCCAGCTAGAATGACCAGAGGGATCGAGACAGCATCTTCCGTGATAGAGTTGCAAGTGGCTGGCAAAAAACATCGTGCGCCGGGACGGTTGGTGGCGCGGGGTGCGCGGCGTTACGCCGCGCCGAACGATGGATCGCGCCCGGCATGAGCACCACACTTCGCTACCTTGGCCGCGCGACCCGATTTGTGGTGGCTTCGGCGCTGGTCGCCGCTTCGGGCGGCTGCATCCTCACTCAGGATTTGCCTGATCCGGCGCTCGATCTGCCGAATCGCTACAAGGCCGCGTCACGGACGGCGGTCGAGAAGCCGCCGGCACTGGATTGGTGGCGCGGCTTCCGGTCGGCCGAGCTGACGCAATTGATGGAAGAGGCTCAGACCGTCAATCTCGACGTCGCCGCCGCCGTGGCGCGAATCCGTCAGGCTGACGCGCAGGCGCGGATCACCGGCGCGGCGCTGCTGCCGAGCCTCAGCGGCACCGGCAATGGCAGCCAGGTCAAGACCTCGGGCTCGAACATCTCCAATACCACGATCGCGGGCCGCCGCTACAGCACCTATTCGTCGTCGCTCAGCGCGTCCTACGAGATCGATTTCTGGGGCAAGAACCGCGATGCCGCGCTCGCCGCCGAGGAGACGGCGACCGCAACCCGGTTCGATCGCGACACCGTGATGCTGACGACGATGGCCGGCGTCGCCAACGCGTACTTCCAGGTGCTGGCCGCGCAGGACCGGATCCGCACCGCCGAAAGCAACATCAAGAGCGCCAGCCGCATCCTCGATGCGATCAAGCAGCGTCTCCGGGCCGGCACCGGCACCGATCTCGATGTGGCGCAGCAGGAGAGCGTGCTGGCGAACCAGCGCGCCGCGCTGCCGCCGCTGCGGCTGACGCTGGCGCAGAACGTCAACGCGCTGGCGACGCTGGTGGCGCGTCCGCCGGAGAGCGTGAGGATCGCCGGCGGCTCCCTGACCCGGCTGGCCTCGCCGCGGGTGACGCCGGGGCTGCCGTCGGATCTGCTCACCCAGCGGCCCGACATCCGCCGCCAGGAGGCACAACTTGCCTCGGCCACCGCCAATGTCGGCAGCGCCCGGGCGCAGTTCTTCCCAACCATTCAGCTTACCGCCCAAGGCGGATACCAGAGCGCGGCGCTGGCCTCGCTGTTCACTCCGCAAGCGACGTTCTCGAACATCGCCGCGGGGCTGACCCAGCCGATCTTCGACGGCGGTCGCATCCAGGGCAATTTCGATCTCACGCAGGCGCAGCAGGAAGAGCTGCTGCAGACCTATCGGAAGACGGTGGTGTCGGCATTCGCCGATGTCGACAACGCGCTGGAGTCGATCAAGCAGAACACCGAGCGGCTGCGGTTGCAGCGTGAGGTGGTGGCGTCGTCGCGGCGCGCCTTCGATCTCGCCGAACAGCAGCTCCGCGCCGGTACCAGTGACATCGTCACCGTGCTGAATACGCAGCTCACGCTGTTCCAGGCCGAGGACGGTCTGATCCAGACGCAGCTCGCGCGCTTCCAGGCGATCGTCAGTCTGTTTCAGGCACTCGGGGGCGGCTGGGAGCCAAAGATGGAAAGAACGGTCGATGCTCTTTAAGCCGGATGCGAAGGAGTCGTCCGGCGCCGGAACCGGACGGAGCGGCTGGGGGGCGCGGCTGCGACGCCGCAGCGTCTCACTGCTGCTGGTCACGCTGATCCTCGGCGGGCTCGGCGTCGTCGCCTGGCGGGCGACGCAGACCAAGCAGGCCGAGCGGCGGATGCCGCCCGATCTCGCCGTGCCGGTGCTGGCGGCAACGCCGAAGGTCGCGGACGTGCCGGTGTATCTCGACGGCGTCGGCTCGGTGAAGCCGCTCGCCACCGTCACGGTGCGGGCCCAGGTCGACGGCAAGCTGATCGCGGTGAATTTCACCGAAGGTCAGGACGTCAAGGCCGGCGACGTGCTGGCCGAGATCGACCCGGCGATCTATCAGGCGGCCTACGACCAGGCGGTCGCCAAGAAGGCGCAGGACGAGGCGCAACTCGCCAACGCCCGGATCGATCTGGCGCGCTACCAGCAGCTTGCGGCCTCGAATGCCGGCTCCAAACAACAAGCCGACACCCAGAAGGCGACCGTCGCGCAGCTCGAGGCGCAGGTCCGCTCCGATCAGGCGGCGATCGACAATGCGGCGGCGACGCTGAGCTACACCAAGGTGGTGGCGCCGATCTCCGGCCGCGCCGGCCTGCGCCAGGTCGACAAGGGCAATCTGGTCAAGTCCGCCGACACCACCGGCATCGTGGTGATCACGCAGTTGCAGCCGATCGCCGTGCAGTTCAGCCTGCCGCAGCAGCAGATCGTGCGGGTCAACGCCGCAGCCGCCGAGGCTCCGCTGCCGGTCGACGTGTTCGGCAACGACGGCGTCACCGTGATCGACACCGGAGTGCTGAAGGGTATCGACAACCAGGTCGACCAGACCACCGGCACGGTCAAGCTGAAGGCGGAATTCCCGAACGCCAGAATGCAGCTCTGGCCGGGCCAGTTCGTCAACGTGCGGCTCAAGGTCGATACGCTGAAGCAGGCGATCGTGGTGCCGGTGTCGGCGGTGCAGCGCGGTCCGGCCGGCACCTTCAGCTACATCATCGGCGACGACAACATCGTTCATGCCCGCCCGGTGAAGGTGACGCAGCAGAATGAAAGCGAGGCCGTGGTCGCCGAGGGGCTGACGCCGGCCGACCGCGTCGTCACCACCGGCTTCGCCAATCTGGCCGAAGGCGCCAAGGTGACGATCGGCGACGCCAGCCAGACTCCCGCCGCCGACCTCGCCCCGCAGAAGCGCCGGCGCCCGCCCGGCGCGCAAAGCGGCGGCGGAGATGCGGGTGAGGGGCAGGGTAAGCGTCGCCGCGGCGAGGCTGGGCAGCAGCAGGCGCCGGCACAGGGCGCAGCGCCGTCGTCGGGGGCGCCCAAGACGCCGTGACCGTGCGCGACGGCGATGGATGCCGGAGCGCGAGACGTCAGTACGCAACGCTGAGGTGAGTTTCCATGGGCGTATCCGAGCCGTTCATCCGACGTCCGATCGCGACCTCGCTGCTCGGCGTGGCGCTGATGATCGGCGGCCTGCTCGGCTACATTGCGCTCCCAGTGTCGGCGTTGCCGCAGGTCGACTTCCCGACCGTGCAGGTGACGACGCAACTCCCCGGCGCCAGCCCGGACGTCGTCGCGTCGCTGATCACCGCGCCGCTCGAGCGCCAGCTCGGCCAGATCCCGTCGCTGACCGCAATGACCTCGACCTCGTCGTTCGGCGTCAGCCAGGTGTCGCTGCAGTTCGACCTCAACCGTGACATCGACGGTGCCACCCAGGACGTTCAGGCTGCGATCAACGCCGCTGCCGGCATCCTGCCGAAGAACCTGCCGTATCCGCCGGTCTACGCCAAAGTGAACCCGGCCGATGCGCCGGTGATGACGCTGGCGCTGACGTCGACCACGGTGTCGCTGCGCAACATGAGCGATCTCGCCGACACTTTGCTGGCGCAGCGGTTGGCCCAGATCAGCGGCGTCGGCCGGGTGTCGGTGCTCGGCGGCTTGAAGCCGGCCGTCCGGGTGCAGGCCGATCTCGCCCGGCTCGCCGCCTACGGCATCTCAATGGAGGATCTGCGCACAGCGATTGCCAACGCCAACGTGTCGGGGCCGAAGGGTTCGCTCGACGGCGCGCAGCAAGCCTACACCATCGCCGCCAACGACCAGATCGCGGTCGCCGCCGCCTATCGGCCGATCATCGTCGCCTACCGCAACGGCGCGCCGGTGACGATCGGCGACGTCGCGCAGATCGTCGATGGCCTGGAGAACGAGCGCACCGGTGCCTGGTACCAAGGTGCGCCGGCGGTGATCCTCGACATCCAGCGTCAGCCGGGCGCCAACGTGATCGACGTGGTCAAGGGCATCCGCGCCGAGATTCCGCGGATGCAGCGGCTGGTGCCGGCCGGCGTCAAGCTCACGGTGGTCAGCGACCGCACCGAGACGATCCGCGCCTCGGTCAACGACGTGCAGTTCACGCTGGTGCTGGCCGTGATCCTGGTGACGCTGGTGGTGCTGCTGTTTCTGCGCTCGATGCGGGCAACCATCATTGCCGGGGTAGCGCTGCCGCTGTCGCTGATCACCAGCTTCGGCGTGATGTATTTCGCCGGATTCAGCCTCGACAATCTGTCGTTGATGGCGCTGACGATCGGCACCGGCTTCGTCGTCGACGATGCCATCGTGATGATCGAGAACATCGTTCGCCACATGGAAGACGGCGAAAGCCCGATGCAGGCGGCGCTGAACGGCGCCAGTGAGATCGGCTTCACGGTCATCTCGCTGACCTTGTCGCTGATCGCGGTGTTCATTCCGCTGCTGTTCATGTCCGGCCTGGTCGGGCGGATGTTCCGCGAGTTCGCACTGACGCTGACGATCGCGGTCGTCACCTCGGCTATCGTGTCGCTGACGTTGACGCCGATGATGTGCTCTCGGCTGCTCAAGCACGCCCGCGAGGAACGCCAGGTGCCTGGCCTCGCCACCATCACTGGCTGGATCGATCGCGGCGCCGAAGCCTATCACCGCAGCCTGCTGTGGGTGCTGAAGCATCAGCGGGCGACGCTGGTGGTGACCTTCCTGACCATCGCGGCGACGCTGGTGCTGTACGTGATAGCGCCGAAGGGCTTCCTGCCGCTGCAGGACACCGCTTCGATCACGGCTGTGACGGAAGCCGGACCGGCGGTGTCGTTCGCCGAGATGAAAGCCCGGCAAACCGAGACGGCTGCGGCGATCGAGGCGGACCCCGACGTGATCGGTGTGGTGTCGGTGATCGGAGCCGGCTCGGTCAATCCGACACCGAATGTCGGCCGCTTGGTGCTGACTCTGAAGCCGCGCGGGGACCGCAAATCCGATGTCGGCGAGGTGATCGAGCGGCTGAAGCAGCGCGTCGCCGGCATTCCCGGCATGACGGTGTACTTCCAGGCCGTGCAGGACGTGCAGATTTCGACCCAGGCCAGCCGCTCCCAGTATCAATACACGCTGACCGCGACCGACGCCGCCCTGCTGTCGCAATGGGCCGACCGGCTGCTCGGCGAATTGCGCCGCGATCGGTTGTTCCGCGATGTCTCGACCGAGGCGCAGGAGGGCGGCCTGCGCGCCGCGCTCGACATCAATCGCGAGCGCGCCGGACAGCTCGGCGTCAGCGTACAGGCGATCAACGACACGCTGAACGACGCCTTTGCACAGCGGCAGATCTCGACGATCTATGGCCAGGCCAACCAGTATCGCGTAGTGCTGGAGGCGATGCCTGTGTATCAGCAGGATCCGTCGGTGCTGTCGAAGCTTTACGTGCCGGGCAACGCCGGCGCGCAAGTGCCGATCTCGGCCGTAGCCGAGCTGAAGCGCACGATCGCGCCGCTGGCGATCTCGCATCAGGCGCAGTTTCCGTCGGTGGCGATGAGTTTCAACCTCGCGCCCGACGCCTCGCTCGGCGAGGCGGTGAACGAGATCAAGGCGATCGAGAAGCGGATCGGAATGCCCGGCAGCATCGTCGGCGTGTTCTATGGCGACGCCGCCGAGTTCTCGAAAGCGCTCGACGGCCAGCCCTGGCTGATCCTGGCCGCGATCGTTGCGATCTACATCGTGCTGGGCGTGCTCTACGAGAGCTACATCCACCCGATCACCATTCTGTCGACACTGCCCTCGGCAGGCGTCGGCGCCATTCTGGCGCTGATGCTGTTCGGCCAGGATCTATCGGTGATCGGCCTGATCGGCATCATCCTGCTGATGGGTATCGTCAAGAAGAACGCGATCCTGATGATCGACTTCGCGCTCGATGCCGAGCGGGAGCAGGGGATGTCATCCTACGAGGCGATCGTGCAGGCGTGCCGGCTGCGGTTCCGGCCGATCATGATGACGACGCTGGCGGCGCTGTTCGGCGCGTTGCCGCTGGCGGTCGAGAGCGGTACGGGCTCGGAACTGCGGTTTCCGCTCGGCATCTCGATCATCGGCGGGCTGCTGCTCAGTCAATTGTTGACGTTGTACACCACTCCGGTGATCTATCTGGCGCTCGATCGCATCAACCGCAGGCTGGAGCGGGCGCTGCCGCCGGTGCCGCCCGCGGCTCCGTCGCCGCCGCTGGCCGGGTCGGCGGGGGAAACGCGCTGATGGCGTCGATGTCCGCCCCGTTCATCCGCAGGCCGGTCGGCACCACGCTGCTGGCGATCGGGTTGTTTCTGGTCGGCATGGTCGCTTATGCGGCGCTGCCGGTGGCGGCACTGCCCAATGTCGATTTCCCGATGATCATGGTGCAGGCGTCGCGGCCCGGCGCCGCGCCGGCAGTGATGGCTTCGACCGTCGCCGCCCCGCTGGAGCGGCGGCTCGGTGAGATCGCCGGGCTCGACCAGATCACCTCGACCAGTTCGCTCGGCAACACCCGGATCCAGTTGCAGTTCTCGATCGGCCGCAACGTCGACAGCGCAGCGCGGGACGTTCAGGCGGCGATCAACGCCGCGGTCCGCGACCTGCCGACCGATCTGCCGACACTGCCGAAATTCCGCAAGTTCAACTCCGCGGCGGCGCCGGTCTACATCCTGGCGCTGACCTCCAAGACGATGTCGGCGAGCGCGATCTATGATGTTGCCGACACCGTGCTGGCGCAGCGGATTTCCCAGGTGCCGGGGGTCGGCGACGTCACCGTGTCGGGCGCCGACCAGCCGGCGGTGCGGATCGCGCTGAACCCGGTGGCTCTGTCGAATGCCGGCATCTCGACCGACGACGTCCGCACCGCGATCGTCGCCGCCAACCCGGTCGGCCCGGTCGGCTCGTTCGACGGGCCGCGGCTGACCGAGACACTGTCGACCAATCCACAGATGCGCACGGCGGAGGAATTCCGCGGCATCGTGATCAAGAGCGACGGCAACGGCACGGTGCGGCTGTCGGACGTCGCCACGGTGAGCGACGCGACGCGAAACGCCCGCACCATCGCCTGGTACAACAAGCAGCCGGCGGTGATCATCCAGATCACCAAGCAGGGCGACGCCAACGTCATCGAGACCGTCGACCGGGTCAAGGCGCTGCTGCCCGAGCTGAAGCAATGGATTCCCGCGGGCGTCGACATCTCGGTGCTGGCCGACCGCACCGGCACGATCCGTGCCAGCGTCGACGACATGCAATGGACGCTGCTCGCGACTGCGGTGCTGGTGATGGTGGTGGTGCTGCTGTTCCTTCGCCGGCTGACGCCGACGATCGCGGCGGGCGTGTCGGTGCCGCTGGCGCTCGCCGGCACCTGCGCCGGGATGTGGCTCAGCGGGTTCTCGATCAATAATCTGTCGCTGATGGCGCTGGCGATCGCGGTCGGCTTCGTCGTCGACGACGCGATCGTGATGATCGAGAACATGTACCGCAACCTCGAGCGCGGCATGGCGCCGCTGCCGGCGGCGCTGGAAGGCGCCCGGCAGATCGGCTTCACGGTGCTGTCGATCAGCCTGTCGCTGGTCGCGGCTTTCGCGCCGCTGATCTTCATGGACGGTCTGATCGGCCGGCTGCTGCGCGAGTTTTCTCTGACGCT
This sequence comes from Rhodopseudomonas palustris, assembly GCF_007005445.1. Lineage (NCBI taxonomy): Bacteria > Pseudomonadati > Pseudomonadota > Alphaproteobacteria > Hyphomicrobiales > Nitrobacteraceae > Rhodopseudomonas > Rhodopseudomonas palustris. The sequence goes on from NZ_CP041387.1 coordinate 1,854,694, forward strand.
GACCTTTGCGATTGCGGTGTCGACCGTGGTGTCACTGACGCTGACGCCGATGATCTGCGCGCACTACATCCGTCCTGAGGCGTCGCCGAAGCAGACATGGTTCGATCGTCTGGTGGAAGGCACACTGAGCCGCATCGTCGGCTTCTACGCCTGGACGCTGCGCGCGGTGCTCGGGGTGCCGTGGCTGACCGTGGTGGTTTTCATCGCCACCATCGCGCTGACGGTGACGCTGTATATCAAGGTGCCGAAGGGCTATTTCCCGATCGACGATTCCGGCTTCGTGATCGGCTCGACCCGGGCCTCCGCCGATATTTCGTTTCAGTCGATGCGCAAGCTGCAGGAGCAGCTCGCCGACATCGTGATGGCCGATCCGGCGGTAGCGGGGGTCGGCTCGGTGCTGGGCGGCGGCGGGCCGGGCGCCGGCGGTTCCAATCGCGGCACGATGTTCATCAATCTGAAGCCGAACGCCGAGCGCGAGGGCGTGACCACCCAGATGGTGATCGACCGGCTGCGGCGGCAGCTCAGCCAGGTCGCCGGCATCAGGCTGTTCATGTTCGCCGCGCAGGATCTGCGCGGCGGCGGCCGGTCCAGCGAATCCAACTACCAGTACACGTTGAGCAGTCCCGACCTCGAGCTGTTGCAGAAATGGGCGCCGATCGTCGCCAAAAGGATGCAGACCGTCGAGGGTATCACCGACGTCACCAGCGACCGCGACGACGGTGGCCTGCAACTGACCTTGGCGATCGACCGCACCATGGCGTCGCGGCTCGGCGTCAAGATTCAGGACATCGACAACGCGCTCAACAACGCGTTCTCGCAGCGGCAGATCGCCACGATCTACACCCAGCGCAACCAGTATCAGGTGGTGCTGGAAATCGATCCGAAATTCCAGACCGATCCCATCGACCTGAAACGGATCTACGTCGCCAGTTCGAGCGGCGAGCAGGTGCCGCTGTCGGCGGTGGTGCGCGCCGAGCGCGGGCTGGCGGCGCTGGCGGTCGCCCATACCCAGGGCGTGCCATCGACGACGGTGTCGTTCAACACGTTGCCCGACGTCCCGCTGCAAGAGGCGACCGGGAACATTCAGCGCGCGGTCGATGAATTGCACATGCCGGAAGGCATTCGCGGCTCGTTTGACGGCAACGCCGGCGACTTCCGCGCCACCTCCAGCAAGCAACCGCTGTTGATCCTTGCGGCATTCATCGCGATGTACATCGTGCTCGGCGTGCTCTACGAGAGCCTGGCGCATCCGCTCACGATCATTTCCACGCTGCCTTCGGCGGGGCTCGGCGCGCTGCTGGCGCTGCTGGTCACCGGCACCGAATTGTCGGTGATCGCCTTCGTCGGCATCATCATGTTGATCGGCATCGTCAAGAAGAACGGCATCATGATGGTGGACTTTGCGCTGGAGGCGGAGCGCGACCGCGGGCTGTCCTCCGCGGATGCGATCTTCGAGGCCTGCATCGTTCGGTTCCGGCCGATTCTGATGACCACGCTGGCGGCGCTGTTTGCGGCGATTCCGCTGGTGGTCGCGGTCGGCCCCGGCACCGAGCTGCGGCGACCGCTCGGCATCACCATCATCGGCGGGCTGTTCGTATCCCAGGTGCTGACGTTGTATACGACGCCGGTGATCTATCTGTTGATCGACCGGGTGCGGCAGCGGCGCTGGCGCCGCGGCGCACCGGCCGCAGTGCCGGCGGAGTGAAGACGAGATGACGACCGAACATGCCACCCGCGTCGCCGAGCCCGGCACGCCGGAGCCCGAGTGTGCCCGCTGTGGCAAGCCGCTGCCGCTGTGCATCTGCGACACCGTCGAGCCGATCGCCAGCCGGATCGAACTCCTGATCCTGCAGCATCCGCAGGAGCAGGACCGGGCGCTCGGCACCGCGCGGCTGACCGCGCAGCATTTCAACAATGCCGTGGTCCGGATCGGGCTGTCGTGGCCGAGCTTGTCCAAGGCGCTCGGCCGCACCGTGCACGATCCGTCGCGCTGGGCCGTGCTGTATCTCGGCTCCGCCCGCGCCGCCAAGCTGGCGCAGGGGCGGGACGTTCTGGCGGTCGATGCCAAGGGCCAGCCCGAGCCGCATCAGGACATGATCCTCGACGACATCGAGGGCGTGGTACTGCTCGACGGCACCTGGAGCCAGGCCAAGGCGCTGTGGTGGCGCAACGCCTGGATGCTGAAATGCCAGCGGGTGATTCTCGATCCCTCGGCGCCTTCGCGCTACGGCCGCCTCCGCAAGGAGCCGCGCCGCGACGGTCTGTCGACCCTCGAAGCGGCCGCGATGCTGCTGTCGCGGCTGGAGCACCGGCCGGAGATCGAGACCGTATTGCTGGGGGCGTTCGACCGGATGCTGGCGCGGTTTAAGCAGGTCCAGGCCGAGCGGCCCGACCTGGCGCCGAAGCCGAAGAAGCGCGACTGGCGCAAACGGCGCGGGTGAGGCGCAAGCGTCGCGATTCAGCGCTCGCCGCCATGGCCTCGACGCGGGTTCCGGTCGAGTCTGAGAAAGGTCCACTAAGTGCTTGATTGGAAAGTGGAGGCCACGACCAGAATTGAACTGGTGTACACGGTTTTGCAGACCGTTGCGTAACCACTCCGCCACGTGGCCCCACGCGGCGAACTCTTATACGGCCGGACGGCGATAGGCAACCGCCGCAGCGCGCGAACGGTCGGTCCTGCCCAGCCTTGAACATTCATAAGCAGTCGCGCAAGGAGGGGAGACACCAGGGGACAGGACGGGGATGCCGGATCGCGACAGCAGGCGCCGGAGCGGCGCAAGGACGACGGCCTGATGCTGTTCAGTTCGCCGGTGTTCCTCTTCCTGTTCATGCCGCTGCTGCTTCTCGTCTATTGGAGCGTGCCGCGGCCGCTTCGCAACAGCGTGCTGCTGGTCGCCAGCCTGGTTTTCTATGCCTGGGGCGAGCGGTTCTTCGCGCTGGTGATGCTGGGATCGATTTTCGGCAACTGGCTGCTCGGATTGGCGCTGGAGGCATTGGCGGAGCCGCGCCAGCGCAAGCTGGTGGTGGCCGCCGCCGTGGTGCTGAACATCGGCTTGTTGGCGGTGTTCAAGTATTCTGAATTCCTGATCTCGAATCTCAACGCGATGTTCGAGGCGATCGGAATCGCGCCCGTCACGGTGGTGTCGCCACATCTGCCGCTGGGAATCTCGTTCTTCACCTTCCATGCGCTGTCCTATGTGATCGACGTCTATCGCGGGGTGGCGAGGGCGCAGCGCCGGCCGGTCGATTTCGCGCTGTACATCGCTTTCTTTCCGCAACTGATCGCCGGCCCGATCATCCGCTATCACGACATCTCCGAGCAGCTCCGTCGCCGTCCGGTGACGCTCGAACTGGCGGCCTCCGGCGTCGAGCGATTCCTGGCCGGATTCGGCAAGAAGATGCTGTTGGCCAATCCGCTCGGCGAGGTCGCCGACCGGATCTTCGCGCTGCCGGCCGCCGATCTCAGCCCCGGCACCGCCTGGCTCGGGTTGATCTGCTACACGTTGCAGATCTATCTCGATTTCTCGGCCTATTCGGACATGGCGATCGGGCTGGCGCGGCTGTTCGGGTTCACCTTCCTGGAGAATTTCAACTACCCGTATCTGGCGCGCTCGATGCAGGAATTCTGGCGGCGCTGGCACATCTCGCTGTCGAACTGGCTGCGCGACTATCTGTACATCCCGCTCGGCGGCAACCGCGTGCCGCCGTGGCGAATCTATTTCAATCTCGCCACGGTGTTCCTGTTGTGCGGGCTCTGGCACGGCGCCAACTGGACCTTCGTGGTCTGGGGGCTGATCCACGGTCTTTTCCTGATCCTGGAGCGGCTCGGGCTGGCGGCGCTGCTGGCGCGGACGCCGCGGCCGGTGCAGCACGCCTACACGCTGGCCGTGGTGTCGCTGGCCTGGGTGTTCTTCCGGGCCGCCGACCTCACCCAGGCGATCGCCTATCTGCGGGCGATGGCCGGCTTTGGCGCGGGCTGGTCGGTCGACTTCCTGTCCGAGATCGACCCGCTGGTGGCGATCTGCCTGGTGCTCGGGGGCTTGGCGAGCGCGTCGCTGTTTAGCCCGCTCACTTCAGACTGGAGGCTGCGCCGGAACCAGCGCGAGGGCCGTCTCGATCCCGGGATCGGCAGCTTGCAGCTCGGCCGGGACAGCGCTCTGATGCTCGGCGCACGTCTGGTCGTGCTGCTGACGATCGGCCTGTTGGCGGCCGGTCAGGTCGCGGCGGGCACCTACAATCCGTTCATCTATTTCCGGTTCTAGCGATGCAGCGAACCCCTTTGACCGCCCGGCTGTATGGCCGAATGTTGGTCGGCCTGGTGATGGCGTTCTCGTTTGCGTCGCTGATCGCGATGGCATTCAAGCAGGCCGAGATCAGCGGCGGCGAGAACCGTACGCTCACCCAGCTTCCGGGGTGGCCGCGCACGCTCGCAGAGTGGGACAGTTTCCCGCAGCGGTTCGACGCCTACGTCAACGACAATTTCGGGCTGCGCAAGTTGCTGCTGCGGCTGAATTCCAACTTCAGCACCGTGCTGCTGGGCCGTTCTCCGTCGGACAAGGTGGTGTTCGGCAAGGACGACTGGCTGTTCTATGCCGGCGACAACTCGATCGAGCTGTATCGCAACCAGCGGCCGCTCAGCACGCTCCAGCTCGAGGACACGCGCGTGGCGCTGCAGCGCCGGGCGCGCGCGATGGAGGCGGCTGGCCGGCCGTATCTGTTCGTGATCGTGCCCGACAAGCACACGATCTATCCGGAGATGATGCCGACCTACATGTCGCGGCGCGATACGCCGTCGCAGTTCGATCAGGTCGTTGCGGTGGCCGAGGCCAGCGGTCTGCCTGTGCTCGATCTGCGGGTCGCGCTGCGGCAGGGCAAGACGGAGCTGCCAGTGTACTACAAGGACGACTCGCATTGGAGCGCGTGGGGCGCCTATCTCGGCTATCGCCGGATCATGGCGGCGCTGCCGCTTCCGGATCTGCCGGTGATCGATCTCGAGGCGCGACAGTTTTCCGTCACGTCGGATCACGCCGGCGATCTCGCCCGCATGGCGGGATTGACCAGGCGCGAGACGACGCCGATCGCAGCGCCGGCCGATCGATGTGCCTACACCGTCACGGCTTTCCAGCCGGTCGTCGGCGACGACATCATGATGCGGCGGACGCTGTGCCCGCAGGCCAAGCACAAGCTGATGTTTGTCGGCGATTCGTTCAGCGAAGGTCTGGTCGCGTATCTGTCGCGCAGCTTCGGCGAGGTGGTCTATGTCGCCCGTTCGGGCTTCAAGCCGTCACGCCAGATCGTGCCGCTGATCGAACGCGAGGCGCCTGATCTGGTGATCGAAGAGCTTGCGGAACGGCATCTGGACTCGCTGGCGGAGACCGTCGTGTCGGACGGGCGATAGGCCGGGCAAATGCCTGCGTCAGCAGGAGGCGTACCAATCCGATGGGAACGGCAGCAACGGCCATTCGACCGAATTGTCGTTCGCCGCACGGCGCATCGTCGCCACCGCGTTCGCGCGCACGACATTGTCCTGTGCGCTTTCCGCGACGGCGCCGCCGATCGAGTCCAGCAGCAGATCGTATTCGGCTTCGCTCATGGTCCGGCTCCCCTGTCCGAACCGGAGTGTGTCAAGAACTGTTGTGGGCCCGGTTGAGCGGATCGCTACAATTTTAGCGACCGGCGGATTCGCACCGGATCGGCCGCTCCGGATGCATCGGACACCATGAAAAAAAGCCGCCCCCGAAATGGAGGCGGCTCGATTCAGGCGCGTTGCTGAATGCAACGTTACTGGCACAGATGCATCCGGCCGTCCTCGCCGCGGAATGTTGTGCCCGGCAGGCAGACGAAGCCGTTGCGCTCGGCGTAGCTGCGCATGTCGTAGTCGCCCTGGTAGCCGGCCTGGAACGGCGCGGTTGCGATCGCACCTGCAGCGCCGATCGCACCGCCGACCACGCCGGCGGCGACTTGACCCGGCCAGAACGCGTTGCTGTCGCGCCAATTGCGCTCCTGATAGCCCCGCTCCTGATAACCCTGGTGGCGATCGTAGAGCTGGCCCCGGGTGTGCGCCGGCTGCTGCGCGGAGGCGGCGGTCGTCACGGCGATGGCACCGGCGAACAACGCGGCGGCAAAGGTGGTCGGCTTCAGCATCTTTCGTCTCCCTCATTATGTCCGATGCCGACGCAACGAATGTCGGTGCGATAACGTTCCGGGAGCAGGGGGAGGCCGAGTCACAGCGGCGTGACAGTTCGCCGTCGAGAGGGGCTGTCGCCCGGGGGATTCGATGCAGGCACGGTGTATTGTGCCCGCGACAGGTTGCGGGCTTTCAGGATCTGCGACCGATGAAGTGAAAATGGCTCCCCGGGCCGGATTCGAACCAGCGACCAACCGGTTAACAGCCGGTTGCTCTACCACTGAGCTACCAGGGAACAAGCGAAGCTGGGCTTCGCGAGGCAGCGTATAACAAAGCCGTTCAACGTTGGAAAGCAGAAATCGGTCGATCGACACCGGCCGTTTCCGCCGCAACGCAGCGGCGAGCCGTTGTGACGGCGAGGGCTATGTAGGGGATGATTTGCGCCGCGTGAAGCCCCTTCTGCACCAAATCTGTTGAGTGCGGCGGCATGTTGCGTTTTTGGCGGCGTTGCATCATGGATGACGCGGGTTTCACGCAGGGGATCGAGGATGTTGGAATTCGAGCGCGCGCGGCAAAACATGGTCGACGGCCAAATCCGGCCCGCCAGCGTGACGGATTGGCGAATCATCGATGCGATGCGGGCGCTGCCTCGCGAGGCGTTCGTTCCCGAATCGAAACGCGAACTGGTGTATCTCGATCTCGATCTGGAGATCGAGGGCAGCGATGGCCGCAAGCATTTCCTCCTCAACCCGATCATGACCGCACGCCTGCTGCAGGCTGCCGAGATCGAGCGCGACGACCGCGTGCTCGTGGTCGGCTGCCCGACCGGCTATATCGCTGCGGTGGCGGCCAGGCTGGCGACCCGGGTCACCACCACGATCGACGATGAGGCGCTGGCGCAGCGCATCCGCTCGACGCTGCCGGCGCTCGGCCTCCCTCATGTCAGTGTCCGTGTCGCGGAAGCGGCGAAGGGTGATCTGCATAACGCGCCATTCGACGCGATTTTGTTGTGCGGCGCCACCGAGGTCGAGCCGACCATGCTGTACGAGCAGCTCAAGCTCGGCGGTCGGCTGGTCGGTGCGTTCGCCCAGGGCAAGCCGCAGCGGGTGACGACGGTCACGCGGTCCCATGGCGACTTCGGCGCTCGCGTTCTGTTCGACGCGCTGGTTCCGGTGTTGCCCGGACTGGAGCGCGCACCGGCCTTTGAATTCTGATCGGTCGGGAAAATTCTATCGAGGAATCATACCTGTGGCGCGAATGCCCCAGCTCGGAAGTTTCGTTGCAGTCCGAGGACGGGGGGTTTCTTCGGCCAATCCGGTGTCTTATGGTGAGGACGGACTTACCGGACAATGTTCGGCCATGCGCATGGCGTTCGGCCCCGGAGAGTCCGGTGTGGGGAAAAGTTCAGGATTGGATTGCCAGAATGGATGGGCTTAAGCGGATTTCCGGCCTTGCGGCTGCCGGCATCGTTCTGGCTTGCGTGTCGCAGACAGCAGCTCGCGCGGACACCATCGAAGGGGCGCTGATCCGCGCCTACCAGACCAATCCCCAGCTCAATGCGCAACGCGCCTCGGTGCGCGCCACGGACGAATCGGTTCCCCAAGCGTTGTCAGGCTACCGGCCGAAGGTGTCCGTTACCGCCAGCGGCGGTTATCAATATACCGACGTGATTTCGTCGGTGGGCGGCAATCAGTTTCATCTCAACGGCACGCAAATCCCGCGCTCGGTCGGCGTGACCGCGTCCCAGACGCTGTTCAACGGCAATCAGACTGGGAACCGTACCCGTGCGGCGGAGAGCCAGGTTTCCTCGGCACGCGAAGGCCTGCGTGTGCTGGAACAGTCGGTGCTGCTGTCGGCGGCCACCATCTACATGGATTACCTGCGCGACTCGGCGACACTGGAAGTGCAGCGGTCGAACGTGCGGGTTCTCGAGCAGACGCTGCGGCAGACCAACGACCGCTTCAACGTCGGCGAGGTGACCCGCACCGACGTGGCGCAGTCGCAGGCGCAGCTCGCTGCCGGCAACACCCAGCAGCTCGCCGCCGAATCCACCCTGACCACCACCCGGTCGAACTACCGCCGCATCATTGGCAACGAACCGGGCAATCTGGCGCCGGGCTCGCCGGTCGACCGCTATCTGCCGAGCACCTTGGCGCAGGCGATCAATCTGGCGCTGGTCGAGAACCCGAACGTCACCGCCGCGATGTACGGCATCGACGTCAGCTACCTGAACGTGAAGATCAACGAAGGTGCGCTGTTTCCGACCCTGACGCTGCAGGCGAGCGCGCAGCAGTCGTGGGAACCGTCGATCTCATCACCGCGGCAGTTCCTGGCTTCGGGTGTGGCGCAGCTCTCGATCCCGATCTACCAGGGCGGCGGCGAATACGCGCTGATCCGGCAGTCGAAGGAAACTCTGGCGCAGCAGCGTCTCAACCTCGAACAGGTGCGCGACCAGACCCGCGCCAGCGTGGTGCAGGCGTGGGGCCAGCTTCAGGCGGCCAAGGCACAGGTCTCGTCGGCACAGTCGCAGGTGAAGGCCTCGGAGATCGCGCTCAATGGCGTCCGCGAAGAAGCCCGCGCCGGCCAGCGTACCACGCTCGACGTGTTGAACGCGCAGCAGGCGCTGGTGAATGCCCGCGTCGCGCTGGTGACAGCCCAGCACGACCGTGTGGTCGCGTCCTATGCCGTACTGAATGCGATCGGCCGGCTGTCGCCGCAGGTGCTCGGCCTGAAGACCAACGTCTATGATCCCAGCGTGCACTATCATCAGGTGCGCGATAGCTGGGGCGGCGTTCGGACTCCCGACGGCCGCTGATTGCGGCCGCGGCTCGCGCACGGGACTTTGCCCGGGCGCGTTTGCTTGCAAACAACTAATCGGCTGCCTACCGTTGCTTGGATCGTCGTGACGATTCGAGTCGGATTCACGCTCGTGTTTCGCGGTGCTCGACGTCGTTGTGCGTCGGGCGGACCTCGGAGCGTCCCGTAGTTGAAGCTGGGGACAAGTCCTGCTTCCAACGCGAAACCCGGCGACGCCGATCGGGAACCGGTCTCTCCCGTAGAGCTTTGATGTTACAACGCCGGGAAGGGCGTGATGATGTGGAGTCGGAGATGACGCAGCCTGCAAAGGCGCAAGAGCCTTCCATGGAGGAGATTCTGGCGTCGATCCGTCGCATCATTGCCGATGACGAAGCCAAACCCGCGACCCCGGCACCTGCGCCGGCGGCCGTTGCCCCGAAGCCGGAGCCGCCCAAGCCGGCTCCCCCGCCGAGCAAGCCCGCGGTCATGACCCCACCTCCGTCTGCACCGAGCCCGGTGGCGCAAGCCGCGCCGCCCAAGCCCGCCGCCGCCCCGAAGCCGGCACCTCCGCCGATGCCTGCCGAGGCGGAGAGCAACAGCCAGGACGACATCGATGCGCTGCTGGCTGGCCTCGACGCCGACACCACCGAGGAAGAAGTCCGGCCTTCGCAACCAGACGGTGACGTGCTCGAACTGACCGACGAAATGGCGCTGCCGGAGCCCGAACCCGAGCCCGAACCGACTCCACCACCGCCGCCACCGTCTCCGGTTCAGAGGGCACCGATCGAGGACGACATCGAGTTTGCCGAAGCGGCGCCTAAGCCGCGCGCGCCCGAACCGGCCTACGAGCCACCGCCCGCCGCCGCCTGGAGCGAGGAGCCGCAGCAACCGATCCTGTCGCGCACCACCGCCGCTGCGGTGGAATCTGCGTTCAATTCGCTCGCCACCACTGTGCTCAGCAACAACGCCCGGACCCTCGAGGATCTGGTCAAGGAGATGCTGCGCCCGATGCTGAAGGCTTGGCTCGACGACAATCTGCCGACGCTGGTCGAGCGGATCGTCCGCCAGGAAATCGAGCGGGTCTCGCGCGGGCGCTGAGCCCGTTTGGCGGAGGCGCTGCCTCCGCCTGATCCAATGGACCGGCCTCCATTGTTGACTTGCGGCGCGCCGGAAGGTTTCTAGCGTCGTCCAACGAGCGCGTTCGCGGCCCGGCGACGCGCCTTTTTTGATTGCAGCGCCATGATCGAGAAAACCTACCAGCCAGCCGACATCGAGGCCCGCATTTCGCGCGCCTGGGAAGACGCGGAGGCCTTCAAGGCCGGCCGTCCGGATCGCTGCGACGCCGTCCCGTACTCGATCGTGATTCCGCCGCCGAACGTCACCGGCTCGTTGCACATGGGCCATGCGCTCAACAACACGCTGCAGGACATCCTGTGCCGGTTCGAGCGGATGCGCGGTCGCGACGTGCTGTGGCAGCCCGGCACCGACCACGCCGGCATCGCCACCCAGATGGTGGTCGAGCGCCAGCTGATGGAGCGCCAGGAGCCGAGCCGCCGCGACATGGGCCGCGCCAAGTTCCTGGACCGGGTCTGGCAATGGAAGGCCGAGAGCGGCGGCGTGATCGTCAACCAGCTCAAGCGGCTCGGCGCGTCGTGCGATTGGTCGCGCGAGCGCTTCACGATGGACGAGGGGCTGTCCCGCGCCGTCGCCAAGGTGTTCGTCGAGCTGCACCGCCAGGGCCTGATCTACAAGGACAAGCGGCTGGTCAATTGGGATCCGAAGCTGCTGACCGCGATCTCGGATCTGGAGGTCCAGCAGATCGAGGTGAAGGGCAGCCTCTGGCATCTGCGCTATCCGATCGAAGGCAAGACCTTCGATCCGGCCGATCCGTCGACCTTCATCGTGGTCGCGACCACGCGTCCAGAAACCATGCTGGGCGACAGCGCGGTTGCGGTGAATCCGGAAGACGAGCGCTATACGCATCTGATCGGCAAGCATGTCGTCCTGCCGCTGGTCGGCCGTCGGATTCCGATCGTGGCCGACGAGTACTCCGATCCCGAGAAGGGCTCGGGCGCGGTGAAGATCACGCCTGCCCACGACTTCAACGACTTCGAGGTCGGCAAGCGGCACCATCTGCCGCAGATCAACGTGCTCGACATCGAGGGCAAGATCTCGGTCGCCGACAACAGCGCCTATCTCGAAGGCCTGCCGGAAGGCGCCCGCGAATTCGCCGAGGAGATCGAGGGTACCGACCGTTTCGCCGCGCGCAAGATGATCGTGGCGCGGCTCGATGATTTCGGCTTCCTGGAGAAGATCGAGCCCAACGTCCACATGGTGCCGCATGGCGACCGGTCCGGCGTGGTGATCGAGCCGTTCCTCACCGACCAGTGGTACGTCGACGCCAAGACGCTGGCGCAGCCGGCGATTGCCGCGGTGCGCTCGGGCGAGACCAGCTTCGTTCCGAAGAACTGGGAGAAGACCTACTTCGAGTGGATGGAGAACATCCAGCCGTGGTGCATCTCACGCCAGCTTTGGTGGGGTCACCAGATCCCGGCGTGGTATGGCCCGGACGGCAAGGTGTTCGTCGCCGAGACCGAGGAAGAGGCGGTCGGCAACGCGCTCGGCTACTACGTCGAGCAGGAAGTGATCACGCCGGCGCAGGCCCACGACATGGCGGTCGATCCGGTCAAGCGCGAGGGCTTCATCACCCGCGACGAGGACGTGCTCGACACCTGGTTCTCCTCGGCACTGTGGCCGTTCTCGACGCTCGGCTGGCCGGACGAGACACCCGAGCTCGATCGCTACTACCCAACCGACGTGCTGGTCACCGGCTTCGACATCATCTTCTTCTGGGTCGCCCGGATGATGATGATGGGCCTGCACTTCATGGACGACGTGCCGTTCCCGACCGTCTACATCCACGCCCTCGTTCGCGACGAGAAGGGCGCCAAGATGTCGAAGTCGAAGGGCAACGTCATCGATCCGCTCAACCTGATCGACCAGTACGGCGCCGACGCCCTGCGTTTCACGCTGGCCGCGATGGCGGCGCAGGGCCGCGACATCAAGCTCGCGACCTCCCGCGTCGAAGGCTATCGCAACTTCGCCACCAAGCTCTGGAACGCCTGCCGCTTCGCCGAGATGAACGGCTGCGCGGCGCCGAAGGATTTCGATTTCACCGCGGCCAAGGACACGCTCAACCGCTGGATCGCGCACGAGACCGTGCGGGCGGTGCGCGAAGTCACCGAGGCGATCGAATCCTATCGCTTCAACGACGCCGCCGAAGCCGCGTATCGCTTCGTCTGGAACGTGTATTGCGATTGGTATCTCGAACTCGCCAAGCCGGTGCTGATGGGCGAGGACGGCGCCGCCAAGACCGAGACCCGTGCGATGGTGGCGTGGGCGCGCGACGAAATCCTGAAGATCCTGCATCCGTTCATGCCGTTCATCACCGAAGAGCTTTGGGCGGTGACGGCATCGCGCGACGGCTTGCTGGCGCTGGCGCCGTGGTCGCGCAAGACGGGGATGTCTGACGAAGAGATGTCGATGCTGGTCGCCTCGGCCGCGACCGACCCGATGGCCGGGCCGGCGATGCTGTCTATTCCCGAGCCGGAGACACCGGATTTCACCGACGATGCGGCCGAAGCCGAAATCGGCTGGGTGGTCGATCTCGTCACCGCGATCCGTTCGGTGCGCGCCGAGATGAACATCGTGCCGTCGACCCTGACGCCGCTGGTGCTGGCCGGCGCCTCTGCCGACACCAATGCGCGGGCGAGCCGCTGGAGCGACGTGATCAAGCGGCTGGCGCGGGTCGGCGAGATCTCGTTCGCGGACGCCGCCCCGCAAGGCGCCGTGCAGCTCCTGGTGCGCGGCGAGGTCGCGGCGCTGCCCTTGAAGGGCGTGGTGGATTTCGCCGCTGAGCAGGTGCGGCTCGAGAAGGAGCTCGGCAAGGCCGAAGCCGACATCAAGCGCGCCGAGGCGAAGCTGGCGAACGAGAAGTTCGTCGCCAATGCCGCCGAGGAAGTGGTCGAGGAAGAACGCGAGAAGCGCGAGGCCGCGCTCGCCCGCAAGGTCAAGATCCTCGAAGCGCTGCTGCGGCTGAAGAACGCGTCGTAGGCGCTTGTCTAAATCACAGCCGTCATCCTGAAGAGCTCGCGCAGCGAGCCCGAAGGATGATGCTTCGGTGACAGGCGACGCGACGTAGTGCGTTGCTGTTGATCCGCGCCAAGGACGCGTGTGATCCGCTTTGTGTAGCATCGGCGACCTCAATGGGAACGTTCCGATGCTCGCCTTTCTCAAGCTGCTGATTTCGTTCGCGCCGTGGTTGTCATTCCTGATCATCGCCCGCGACACGCTGTTGCGGGTGGAGATCGGCGTCGCACTGGCGCTGACCGTGGTGATGGGGGTGTTGAAGCTCCATCGCGGCATTATTCTGTGGGTCGGCGTGGTATTCTTTGGGGCCGCGACCATCGCGGTAATGGGCTTCCATGACACCTGGACGTTGCGCCATCTCGGCGTCCTGGCAAACGGCGCGCTGGCAGCCGGTGCCTGGCTGACGATTCTGCTCGGCAAGCCGTTCACGCTGGACTACGCTAGGGAGCACGTCGATCCGGCGGTCTGGAACGATCCGAAATTCATCCGCATCAACGTGCTGATGACCGGAATCTGGGCGACGGCTTTCACCATCAATGCGGTGCTGGCATTCGGCAAGATGGAGCAGGTCGCACTGCCCGAACTCGCCTACGAGCTGATCTCTTACGCGGTGCTGATCGGCACCGCGATGTTCACGGTCTGGTATCCCGAACATCTGCGGCGGGCGCGGGCGGCGGCAAGCTGAGGCCGTAGCGCTGCGCCGCAAACAAACGTCACCCTCCGCGAAAGCGGAGGGCCCAGTATCCCAGAGCGCCCGTTACTTAGCCGCAGCGCTCTGCAATACTGGGTCGCCCGGACAAGCCGGGCGATGACCGGTTTTGTTGAGGGCCAGCTTCGATCAAATTGATCGCGGAAACGGCTTGCTCAAGAACCGAGATCCCGCCATCCCATAGCGCCACGGATAGTCGGCCGCCTTTGTGATGCCGATGCGCGGGCCGGTGGTGATCTCCGGCGTGGTGATCCGGCGATGGATCGCGAACGGTGCGGCATCGAGCGGCAGACCGTTGTGGACGATGGTGATGCCGAGCGCCTGCGCGAGCTTACCAGGGCCGGAGCACAGGCTGCGGTCGTCGTCGAGGCCGCGGCGGACCCGCATTTCCGTCAGACCGTGGGTCGGCTCGAGCGCGCGGATCAGCACCGCACTGGCGGAGCCTTCCGGTTCGCAGACGACATTGACGCACCAATGGATGCCGTAGGAGCGATAGACGTAGGCGAAGCCCGGCGGGCCGAACATCACCTGGTTGCGCGGTGTCGGCCCGCCATAGGAATGCGCCGCCGGATCTGTGTGGTGATAGGCCTCGACCTCGACGATGACGCCGCCGGCGCCGCGGAACAGCAGCGTCGCGCCGATAAGCTCGGGCGCGACCTCGTGGACGCTGCGAGCAAAGAAGCGGCGCGCCAGCAGCGGGCCGAGGGCGGGATGTGTTCCGTCCGAAGAGCGGTTCGGAACGCGGGACTTGGTCATCGGAGAGGTTCGCTCGGGCGCGGCCGGCGCGGGGCGCAATGCGTTCAATTCGAGCATTATTCCAAGGGATAACGGCCTGCAAGCGGCGTGGGTTGCGGGACGGGGGCGGCCGGATTAGGTAGGGTTCTCGCGCAAACCCAGGCAGCTCATGGTCGTTCTCGTCGATACGGTGTCCGCCAACCCCGTCCGCCCCCGGCATCCGGAGAAGGCGGCGCGGCCCGACGCGCTGTCGCCGAAGAAGCCGGACTGGATCCGGGTGCGTGCGCCGACCACGCGCGGCTATGGCGAGACCCGCGGCATCGTCAAGGAGAACGGCCTGCACACCGTGTGCGAGGAGGCCGGCTGTCCGAACATCGGCGAGTGCTGGGACAAGAAGCACGCCACCTTCATGATCATGGGCGACACCTGCACCCGGGCCTGCGCGTTCTGCAACGTCAAGACCGGGATGCCCGGTGCGCTCGAGCCGAACGAGCCGGCCTACGTCGCCGAGGCGACGCGGAAGCTCGGGTTGCAGCATCTGGTGATCACCTCGGTAGATCGCGACGATCTGGCCGACGGCGGTGCGGCGCACTTTGCCGCGACGATCCGCGCGTTGCGCGAAGCTTGCCCGACCACGACGATCGAAATCCTGACGCCGGATTTCCTGCGCAAGGATGGCGCGCTGGAAGTCGTGGTCGCCGCCAAGCCGGACGTGTTCAACCACAATCTCGAAACCGTGCCGTCGCGCTATTTGTCGGTGCGGCCGGGCGCGCGTTACTTCCATTCGATCCGGCTGCTGCAGCGGGTGAAGGAACTCGATCCCAGCATCTTCACCAAGTCCGGCATTATGGTCGGCCTCGGCGAGGAGCGCCACGAGGTGCTGCAGGTGATGGACGATTTGCGGTCGGCGGAGGTCGATTTCCTCACCATCGGCCAGTATCTGCAGCCGACCCGCAAGCACCACGCGGTGATGCGCTACGTCACGCCGGCCGAGTTCGCCGGCTATCAGACCACTGCCTACGCCAAGGGCTTCCTGATGGTGTCGGCGAGCCCGATGACGCGCTCGTCGCATCACGCCGGCGACGACTTCGCCAAGCTCAAGGCGGCGCGCGCGGCGCGAGCCCGCTAACAGTCCAAGACCTGAAGTCCGAGACGATGCCGCAGTTTTCCAACAGGCGCAGAGTGCCCCACAGTGCCCAGCAGATGTTCGACCTCGTCGCCGACGTCGAGCGCTATCCGCAATTCGTGCCGCTGTGCAAGGCGCTGAAGATCCGCGAGCGCAATCAGCAGCCGGACGGCACCGAGGTGGTGATCGCCGACATGACGGTGTCGTTCAAGCTGGTGCAGGAGACCTTCACCAGCCGCGTCACCCTCGACCGCGCCAATCTGAAGATCCTGGTCGAATATCTGAAAGGCCCGTTCTCCAATCTGGAGAATCGCTGGACCTTCGCTGCCAAGACCGAGCGCGCCTGCGAGGTCGGCTTCTTCATCGCCTACGAATTCAAGAGCCGGATGCTCGCCACGCTGATGGGCGCGATGTTCGACACCGCGTTCCACCGCTTCGCCGAAGCGTTCGAAACCCGTGCCGACCAGATCTACGGCACGGGCCCGAAGCTGTCGCGGGTGTAGTTAGTTTCGCTATCGCCAGAAACTGGAGTCCGCCGTCATTGCGAGGAGCTCAGCGACGAAGCAATACAGCTCGATGCACGGAGCTGGATTGCTTCGCTTCGCTCGCGATGCCGGCGAGGCTGAATACTTGAATATCCACACACTTGGCCCTCCGCTTTCGCGGAGGGTGACGGCGATGATCGGGCCGCGCCGTGCTTCATGCCGGCCTGACGAATTGCATCGCCGCTAAGTCTTCTTCGGCTTCACCGGCCGCTTCGGCTGCGGGCGCTTGGCGGCGACGCGGCGGGGGGAGCGGGCGACGCGTTTGTGCACGCCGGTTGCCACTTCGCGTTTGGCCTTGGTCGGCGGCTTCGGGCCGCGGGCGAGTTCCAGCAGCATCCGCAGCGCTTCCACCACCGAACGCTGGCGGACGTTGCTGCGGCCGATCGCGCCAAAACGCTGCTCGCGGTGCGAGATCCGGCCGTCGCGCGCCGCGACGGCGAAATGCACCAGGCCGACCGGCTTGCCGGGCGTTGCGCCGCCGGGGCCGGCGATCCCCGTTATCGAGACCGCGAGATCGACGTCGGCATTCTCCAGCGCGCCGACCGCCATCGCGATCGCGGTTTCCTTGCTGACGGCGCCGAAGGTGGTGAGCGTGGCGTTCTCCACGCCGAGCAGATCATGCTTGGCGGCGTTGGAATAGGTGACGAAGCCGCGGTCGATCACGTCGGACGAGCCGGGGATGTCGGTCAGTGCGCCGGCGACCAGACCGCCGGTGCAGGACTCGGCGGTTGCGATCATCAGCTTCCGCGAACGGCAGAGGTCGAGCAACGAGCGGGCGAGGGCGCGGGCGTCGCTGCTGCTCATCGTCAGCCGGCCAGTCCGTCGGCGCCCCAGGGCAGCCGGATGGTGGCGGATGCAGTCGCCGCGATGCCTTCCTCACGGCCGGTGAAGCCGAGCTTCTCGCTGGTGGTAGCCTTCACCGCGACGCGCGACACCGGCACGCCGGTGATCTCGGCGATCCGTTGACGCATCGCGTCGCGCAGCGGGCCGATCTTCGGCCTCTCGCAGATCATCGTCACTTCGAGATTGGCGACGCGGCCGCCACGCGCGGTGACGCGGTCGATCGCGTATTTGAGGAACTTGTCGGAAGCCGCGCCCTTCCACTGCGGGTCGGTCGGCGGGAAGTGCGAGCCGATGTCACCATCCGCCAGCGCGCCGAGGATGGCGTCGACCAGCGCATGCAGGCCGACGTCGCCGTCCGAATGCGCCAGGAAACTGCGGGTGTGCGGCACCTTCAGGCCGCACAGCCAGACGTGGTCGCCTTCGCCGAACGCATGCACGTCGTAGCCGGTGCCGGTGCGGATATCGCCCAGGGCGGCCATCAGCCGGCTTTCCTCGCGCGCGAAATCTTCCGGGGTGGTCATCTTCATGTTGTTAGCATCGCCCTCGAAGGTCGACACCGTCAATCCCGCCCATTCGGCGAGGGCGGCGTCGTCGGTGAATTCGTCGCGGCCGTCCTGGGCAGCGCGGCGGTGGGCATCGAGGATGACGTCGAATCGGAACGCCTGCGGCGTCTGGGCGATCCGCAAGGTCGCGCGGTCCGGCGTCGCGTCGACCGCCCCAGCGGCATCGACCTGCTTGATCGTGTCGGTCACCGGAACCACCGGCAGCGCCGCGCCGGTGGCGCCGGCGGCGGCAATCGCGCGGGAGATCAGCCCCGGGGTGACGAAGCAGCGCGCCGCATCGTGAATCAGCACGATGTCCGGCTTCAGCTCGGCCAGAGCTTCCAGGCCGGCGCGCACCGAGCCCTGTCGGGTCGCGCCGCCGCCGACCGCAGGACGGAAATTCAGGCCGGCCACCGCCGCGTTGAACATCTCGGTGTCGTCGGGATTGGTCACCGGCTGCACCGCCATCACCTCGGGATGGGTGCAGAACGGCTCCATCGCCCGGGCGATCACCGGCCGGCCGGCAAGGGTGCGGTATTGCTTGGGGCCGCCAGCGCCTGCGCGCAGGCCGCGCCCGGCGGCGACGATGATAGCAGCAGTGCGGAGCGGGTTCGACATCTGATCAATTGATACGGAATTGGGACAGCCGGCGCTGGTGGCGCCGGCGCACAGCCCTTACCATGCCGGGGTTGAAAAGCAGCATGATTCCGTCATCGCAGCCGCCGCCCGGGGACAATTGCTGCAACGCACTTGCATGTCTGATATGATTGGCTAAACTGTAGGCAATGATCTACGATGCTCAAACATTGAGCGAAGTCGAGCGTGCAACCGCGCTGGCTATAGAATGAGCAAACCGTGACTGGATCCACTGTATCAGGTTCGCCGCCTTTGAGGATTGGCAATATTGCGGTGGCCCGTCCGGTACTTCTGGCGCCGATGACAGGCATTACCGACGCGCCGTTCCGGCGGCAAGTCGCGGAACTCGGCGCTGGACTGGTGGTCTCGGAGATGACCGCCAGCGAGGATCTGGTGGCCGGTCGGCGGATGTCGGTGCGGCGCTGCGACAAGGTCGGGCAGGGGCCGCACGTCGTCCAGCTCGCCGGTTGCGAGGCACGGTGGATGGCGGAGGGGGCCCGGATTGCGGAAGCCGGCGGCGCCGACATCATCGACATCAATATGGGCTGCCCGGCGCGGCACGTCACCGGCGGTCTGTCCGGCTCGGCCCTGATGCGGGATCTCGATCACGCGCTGACGCTGATCGAAGCGACGATCGGCGCGGTCCGGGTGCCGGTGACGCTGAAGATGCGGCTCGGCTGGGATGATCGCTCGCGCAACGCGCCGGAGCTGGCGCGGCGTGCGCAGGACGCCGGAGTGCAGCTCGTCACGGTGCATGGCCGCACCCGGCAGCAGTTCTACAAGGGCGAAGCCGATTGGGGCGCGGTGCGCGCCGTCCGGGACGCGATCTCGATTCCGCTGGTGGTCAACGGCGATATCACCTGTCACGCCACCGCGCTTGAAGCGCTGCAGCGGTCGGGCGCCGACGCGGTGATGATCGGGCGCGGCGCCCAGGGGCGGCCCTGGCTGCCGGGGCAGGTCGGCCGCCAGCTCACCACCGGTCAGGCCGGGGCGGAGCCGCCGCTCGCGGCGCAGCGCGATTACTTACGCACGCTCTACGACGACATTCTGGCGCTGTACGGCGTCAGGATCGGACTGCGTCACGCGCGCAAGCATCTCGGCTGGTCGCTCGAGGTCGCCGCCGCCAGCGCCGGTGCCCCGCCGGCGATTCTGAAACATTGGCGCGCTGCGATCCTGACCGAAGAGAATCCGGCCCGCGTGCATCGCGCGCTCGCCGACGCCTACGATGATTTCGCCTGGAGGGCCGCCGCATGAACGCCATCGTCGAACCGCGCCGGGCTCAGCCGACCGACAGCGATGCGATCCTCAATGCGTTGCCGAATCCGGTGCTGCTGGTCGGTCCCGACGGCAAGATCGTCGATGCCAACATGTCGGCGGAATCTTTCTTCGAGATTTCCGCCCAATTGCTGCGGCGGCAGTCGCTGACCGACCTGGTGCCGTTCGGCAGCCCGCTGCTGGCGCTGATCGAGCAGGTCCGGATCGGACATTCGCCGGTCAACGAATACAAGGTCGATCTCGGCACGCCCCGGATCGGCGCGGACCGCCAGGTCGACCTTCACGTCGCTCCGCTCAACGAGCGTCCCGGCCACATCGTGGTGATGCTTCAGGAGCGCACCATCGCCGACAAGATGGATCGCCAGCTCACGCACCGCAGCGCCGCGCGCTCGGTGATCGCGCTGGCGGCGATGCTGGCGCACGAGATCAAGAACCCGCTGTCCGGGATTCGCGGCGCTGCGCAACTGCTCGAGCAGCAGGCTTCCGCCGAAGACCGGATGCTGACCCGGCTGATCTGCGACGAAGCCGACCGCATCGTCACCCTGGTCGACCGCATGGAAGTGTTCGGCGACGATCGGCCGGTCGCGCGCGGGCCGGTCAACATTCATTCGGTACTGGATCACGTCAAGCGGCTGGCGCAGTCCGGCTTCGCCCGCAACATCAAATTCGTCGAGGACTACGACCCGTCGCTGCCGCCGGTGCTGGCCAATCAGGATCAACTGATTCAGGTGTTCTTGAACCTGGTGAAGAACGCAGCCGAGGCCGTGGTCGATCTCGGCTCCGACGGCGAGATTCAGCTCACCACCGCGTTCCGCCCCGGCGTCCGGCTGTCGGTGCCGGGCAAGAAGACGCGGGTGTCGCTGCCGCTCGAATTCTGTGTGCGGGACAACGGTCCCGGCGTTCCCGAAGATCTGCTGCCGAACCTGTTCGATCCGTTCGTCACCACCAAGCCGTCGGGCTCCGGCCTCGGCCTGGCGCTGGTGGCGAAGATCGTCGGCGATCACGGCGGCATCATCGAGTGTGAATCGCAGCCGCGCAAAACCACCTTCCGGGTGTTGATGCCGATGTTCAACACCGCCATGGCCCTACAATCCACGAACGGCGAGGACGCGCCGGCGTCGTCCGATGCCTCACAGACTGCAAGATGAGGACTCCCAATGCCTGCAGGTAGTATTCTCGTCGCGGACGACGACACCGCCATCCGCACGGTGCTCAATCAAGCGCTGTCGCGCGCCGGCTACGAAGTGCGGCTGACCGGCAACGCCGCGACGCTGTGGCGCTGGGTCAGTCAGGGCGAGGGCGATCTGGTGATCACCGACGTGGTGATGCCGGACGAGAACGCATTCGATCTGTTGCCGCGGATCAAGAAGCTGCGGCCGAACCTGCCGGTCATCGTGATGAGCGCGCAGAACACCTTCATGACGGCGATCCGCGCCTCGGAAAAAGGCGCGTACGAATATCTGCCGAAGCCGTTCGATCTGAAGGAACTGATCGCGATCGTCGGCCGCGCGCTGGCCGAGCCGAAGGAGCGCATCACCAGCGCCAACGACGAGGGCGAGTTCGACTCGATCCCGCTGGTCGGCCGTTCGCCGGCGATGCAGGAAATCTACCGGGTGCTGGCGCGGCTGATGCAGACCGACCTGACGGTGATGATCACCGGCGAGTCCGGCACCGGCAAGGAATTGGTCTCGCGGGCGCTGCACGACTACGGCAAGCGCCGCAACGGTCCGTTCGTCGCGGTCAACATGGCGGCGATTCCGCGCGACCTGATCGAGTCGGAATTGTTCGGTCACGAGCGCGGTGCCTTCACCGGCGCCAACACCCGCGCCTCCGGGCGGTTCGAACAGGCCGAGGGCGGCACGCTGTTTCTCGACGAAATCGGCGACATGCCGATGGAAGCGCAGACCCGGTTGCTGCGGGTGCTGCAGCAGGGCGAATACACCACCGTCGGCGGACGCACACCGATCAAGACCGACGTCCGGATCGTTGCGGCCTCCAACAAGGATCTGCGGGTTCTGATTCAGCAGGGCCTGTTCCGGGAAGACCTGTTCTTCCGCCTCAACGTGGTGCCGCTGCGGCTGCCGCCGCTGCGCGAGCACATCGAGGATCTGCCGGATCTGGTTCGGCATTTCTTCGCGCTTGCCGAGAAGGACGGCCTGCCGGCCAAAAAGCTCGATGCCGCCGCATTGGAGCGGATGAAGCAGCACCGCTGGCCGGGCAACGTCCGCGAACTGGAAAATCTCGCCCGCCGTCTGGCGGCGCTGTATCCCCAGGAGGTGATCACCGCCTCGGTGATCGACGGCGAATTGGCGCCGCCGCCGGTGGTGGCGGGCGGCAGCGCGCCCCACACCGTCGACAATCTGGGCGGCGCGGTCGAGATGTACCTGTCATCGCACTTTTCGGGCTTCCCGAACGGCGTGCCGCCGCCCGGCCTCTACCACCGGGTGCTGCGCGAGATCGAGGTGCCGCTGCTCACCGCCGCGCTGGCTGCGACTCGCGGCAACCAGATCCGCGCCGCGGACCTGCTGGGCCTCAACCGCAACACTCTGCGCAAGAAGATCCGCGATCTCGACATTCAGGTCTATCGGACCGGCGGCTGAGACGCCGAGACAAGGTTTTCGGCTGTGGACCGCGTACTCGCCCGAGGTGGCTCGGGCGAAGCGCCGCGATATTGTCGCAATTGAGCAACATTGTTGTACGAATGCATCACACGGTTCCGCCCGCGCGGCGGCAGCCGAACGCATCAATTGACTTATTGCCGGAATGACCAGCGCAGAGACGTCGGCCCCACTTGTTGACGACACGTCGATTGCCGAGCCTCGGCTGCGCACCTGGCGCAAGCTGCTGGCGCCGATGGCAGTCGGCGTCGCGTTGTTCTCGGCCTTCCTGACCTTTGTCGTCCTCACCGGACTGACCCCGATCGCCCCGACCCGTGAGGTCGTAGTCAGCTTCCTGCTGATCAATGCCGTCACCATCCTGCTGCTGCTCGCGATCATTGCTCGCGAAGTCTGGAAGGTGATCCAAGCTCGCAGGCGCGGGCGGGCGGCGTCGCGGCTGCACGTTCAGATCGTCAGCCTGTTCTCGGTGATCGCAGTTCTGCCGGCGGTGCTGGTGTCGATCGTCGCCAACGTCACGCTCGACCGCGGCCTCGACCGGCTGTTCTCCGGCCCGACCCGGGCGGTGATCCAGAATTCGCTGATCGTCGCCAATGCCTATCTGCACGAGCACGGCCAGTTGATCCGCGGCGACATTCTCGGCATGGCCAACGACATCTCGCACGCCCGGGCGCTGTTCGACCTCGACCGCAAGTCGTTCCGCGAATTCCTCACCAACGACGCCGCCACCCGTAATCTGCCGGGCGCGATGCTGATCGACAAGGATCGCAACATCCTGGAAGCGGCGCAGAACGGCATCCGCCGCGACTTCGACGTGCCGGCGCCCGAATTCCTGAAGAACGTCGACGATACCGAGCCGCAGATCGCGGTGTTCATCGAAGCCAACTACGTCGCCGCGGTGATCCGGCTGAAGGGTTTCGAAGACACCTTCCTGTACGTCGCGCGCTTCCTCGATCCGCACGTGGTGGCGCAGTTGCGCCAGACTCAGGCCAGCGTCGCCGAATATTCCGAACTCGAGGCGCGGCGGCTCGGCGTCCAGGTCGCGTTCGCTCTGATGTTCACCGTGATCGCACTCACCGTGCTGATGTCGGCGGTGCTGATCGGGCTGAATTTCGCCAACTGGCTGGTGGCGCCGATCCGGCGCCTGATGGGCGCGGCGCATCTGGTCTCGACCGGCGATCTGCACGTCCAGGTGCCGGTGTCGAAATCCGAGGGCGACCTGTCGCAGCTCGGCATGACCTTCAACAAGATGACTCAGGAGTTGCGCACCCAGCGCGACGATCTGGTCAGCGCCAGCGAGCTGATCGACAGCCGCCGCCGTTTCATCGAGGCGGTGTTGTCGTCGGCCAGCGCCGGCATCATCGGCGTCGACGGCTCCCTGAGCATCGGCATTCTCAATCGCTCGGCCGAGAAGCTGATCGG
This sequence comes from Rhodopseudomonas palustris, assembly GCF_007005445.1. Taxonomy (NCBI): domain Bacteria; kingdom Pseudomonadati; phylum Pseudomonadota; class Alphaproteobacteria; order Hyphomicrobiales; family Nitrobacteraceae; genus Rhodopseudomonas; species Rhodopseudomonas palustris. Next base: position 1,878,214 of record NZ_CP041387.1, read on the forward strand.
TCACGCCGAGGCCGAGGCGCTCGGACATCCCTTATCGGAGATCATCCCCGAGCTGGACGAGATCATGGCGAGTGCGCGCGAGGGATCGCAGCGTCTGGTGCAGGGCCAGATCACCATCACCCGCGACGGCCGCGAACGGATCCTCAACGTTCGCGTCACCGCCGAACAGACCGGCCACACCAGCGACAGCTACATCATCACGCTCGACGACATCACCGAACTGGTGTCGGCGCAGCGCACCTCGGCCTGGGGCGACGTCGCCCGCCGGATCGCCCACGAGATCAAGAATCCGCTGACGCCGATCCAGCTCTCTGCGGAGCGTATCAAGCGAAAGTTCGGCAAGGTCATCGTCGAGGACAAGAGTATCTTCGAGCAATGCACCGACACCATCGTCCGCCAGGTCGACGATATCCGGCGGATGGTCGACGAGTTCTCACGGTTTGCGCGGATGCCGAAGCCGGTGATCGAAGGCGAGGACGTCGGCGATACGGTGCGGCAGGTGGTGTTCCTGATGCGGGTCGGTCATCCCGATGTGGACATCGATACCGAAATCAAGGGCGAACCGCTGCATGCGCGGTTCGACCGCCGCCTGATCTCGCAGGCCCTGACCAACATCATCAAGAACGCCACCGAGGCGATCGAAGCGGTGCCGGAAGACGAGCTCGGCAAGGGCAAGATCGAAGTGGTGGCGGCCCGAGACGGCGACGACGTCGTCATCGACATCATCGACAACGGCATTGGTCTGCCCAAAGAAAGCCGCTCGCGGCTGCTCGAACCCTACGTCACCACCCGCGAGAAGGGCACCGGCCTCGGCCTGGCGATCGTCGGACGGGTGTTGGTCGACCACGGTGGGGGCATCGAACTCAATGACGCATCCCATGTCCGTCCGGGCCAGCGCGGTGCGTGGATGCGCCTTCGATTTGCGATGTCGGGTCAGCCGGCGGCGCCTCCGGGCTCGGGTGAACCAAAACAGCAGGCCGACAACGAACCAAGGATAGCGGCTGCCAGCGGCAGCTAAAGCGACAGGCGCGACCATGGCGAATGACATTCTGATCGTCGACGATGAAGCGGACATCCGTGATCTCGTCGCCGGTATTCTCGAGGACGAAGGCTTTTCCACCCGCACCGCGCGCGACAGTGATTCGGCTCTCGCCGAGATCGCCAACCGGCGGCCGAACCTGATTTTCCTCGACATCTGGCTGCAGGGCAGCAAGCTCGACGGTCTGCAATTGCTGGAGCAGATCAAGAAGGATCACACCGACGTCCCGGTGGTGATGATCTCCGGCCACGGCAACATCGAAACCGCGGTCGCTGCGATCAAACGCGGCGCTTACGACTTCATCGAGAAGCCGTTCAAGTCCGACCGGCTGATTCTGGTGGCGACGCGGGCGCTGGAGACCTCGCGGCTGAAGCGCGAAGTGCGTGAATTGAAACAGCTCGCGCCGTCGGCATCGACCCTGGTCGGCCGCTCTGCCTGCATCAACCAGCTTCGTCAGACGATCGAGCGTGCCGCCAAGGCCAACAGCCGAATCCTGATCGTCGGCCCGTCCGGCGCCGGCAAGGAGCTCGCGGCGCGGACGCTGCACAATTCGTCGTCGCGCGCCGAGGGTCCGTTCGTGGTGATCAATGCCGCGGCGATCACCCCGGAGAAAATGGAAATCGAGCTGTTCGGCGTCGAGGCCAACGGCGAGCATTCGCGCAAGGCGGGCGCGCTGGAAGAAGCGCACGGCGGCACGCTGTTCATCGATGAAATCGCCGACATGCCGCGCGAGACCCAGAACAAGATTCTCCGCGTCCTGGTCGAGCAGACCTTCCAGCGCTGCGGCGGCACCACCCGGGTCAATGTCGACGTCCGCATCATCTCGTCGACCGCGCGCAACCTCGAAGAAGAGATCGTCGCCGGAAGGTTCCGCGAAGACCTGTATCACCGGCTGTCGGTGGTGCCGATCCGGGTGCCGCCGCTGTCGGAGCGGCGCGACGACATTCCGGAACTGATCGAGTACTTCATGGAGCAGATCTCGGCGGCGACCGGGCTGCCGCGCCGGCAGATCGGCCAGGACGCGATGGCGGTGCTGCAGTCGCATGTCTGGCCCGGCAATGTCCGCCAGCTCCGCAATAACGTCGAGCGCCTGATGATTCTGGCCGGCGGCGGACCGGATGCGGTGATCACCGCCGACATGCTGCCGCAGGATGTCGGCTCGATGGTGCCGACGATGCCGACCGGCAACAATGGCGAGCACATCATGGGTCTGCCGCTCCGCGAGGCCCGAGAGGCGTTCGAGCGCGATTATCTGATCGCGCAGATCAGCCGGTTCTCCGGCAACATCTCGCGCACCGCCGAGTTCGTCGGCATGGAGCGCTCGGCGCTGCACCGCAAGCTCAAGGCGCTCGGCGTCGGCTGAGCCTTTCTTCAATTCTCATCTCAGACCTGGATCCAATCGATGTCGCGCATCGCCTATGTCAACGGCCGTTATCTCGACATGCGCGAGGCGAGCGTGAACATCGAGGACCGCGGCTATCAGTTCGCCGACGGCGTCTATGAAGTCTCCGAAGTGCGTGACGGCAAACTGATCGACATGCCGCGACACTTGGCGCGGCTGCAGCGCTCGCTCGGCGAATTGCGGATCAGAGAGCCGATGCCGCTTTCCGCGCTGTCGGTGGTGATGCATGAAGTGGTGCGACGCAACCGGGTGAACCACGGCATCGTCTATCTGCAGGTCAGCCGCGGCGTGGCCCGGCGTGATCACGGCTTTCCGGCCGCCTCGGTGAAGCCCGCGGTGGTGGTGACCGCACGCAGCATCGATCCGGCCAAAGGGCAGGCCAACGCCGCCCGCGGCATCAAGGTGATCACGCTGCCGGAAAACCGCTGGCCGCGGGTCGATATCAAGTCGACGGCGCTGTTGCCGAACGTGCTCGCCAAGCAGGCGGCGCGCGAGGCGGGCGCCTATGAAGCCTGGTACGTCGACGGCGACGGCTTCGTCACCGAAGGCGCGTCGAGCAACGCCTGGATCGTCACCAAAGAGGGGCGGGTGGTGACCCGCTCGGCAGACAGCGGCATTCTTGCCGGCATCACCCGTGCCGTGCTGATCGACGCGCTCGAAGCGCTTCAGGTGCGTCTGGAAGAGCGGCCGTTCACGCCGGCCGAAGCGGCCGCAGCCGCAGAGGCGTTCGTCACCGCGTCCAGTCAGATCGTGATGCCGGTGGTGGCGATCGACGGACAGCCGATCGGTGACGGCAACCCCGGCGCATTGGCCAAACGTCTAAGAGAGCAGTTTCACCGTTTTGCGGTGTTTTCCTGAGCTTTGCGGATCGGGGCGTAGGCCGTCCGGGTTTTAGTTGCTTGCTTAAAAGCCATGCCTACCCTCTAATCGGATCGTCGGCTTCTGGAGGGGGATCTCGGAGGAGTCGGCAACCGGGGTGAAGCTCCGACAGAGAGCGCTCACCGGCAAGAAAAGACAAAACCAATTGCGGGATAAAAAATGGCGGCAGACCGCGCACAAAACCTTCAAGACACTTTCCTCAACCACGTACGCAAGACGAAGACTCCCCTGACGATCTTCCTGGTCAACGGGGTGAAGTTGCAGGGTATTGTCACCTGGTTCGATAATTTTTGCCTTTTGTTGCGGCGCGACGGTCATTCGCAGCTCGTCTACAAGCACGCGATCTCGACGATCATGCCGGGGGCGCCGATCCAGTTGTTCGAAAGCGGCGAGGACTCGCCAGCTTGAGGCGGGTCTGATTGGAACCCCGTGGCATTGACAGCGGCTCCGATCGTCCGCGATCGGGGCAGGGCGGAGAGACCGGACGGGTGATCGTCGTAGGTCCGTATCTACGTGCGCGCCGGGGCGATCCCGACGCGGCGGAGACGGCTGTCCGCGACAATGACGCGCGCCTCGACGAAGCCGCGGGCCTCGCCCGCGCCATCGACCTCGAAGTGGTCGAGGCGGTGCTCACCCCGATCAGCCAGATCCGTCCGGCGACTTATCTCGGCAAGGGCAAGGTCGAGGACATCGTCGGCCTGATCGCTGCGCACGGCGCAGACCTCGTGGTGATGGATTGCGCGCTGTCGCCGATCCAGCAGCGCAACCTGGAGAAGGCCTGGAACGCCAAGGTGCTCGACCGCACCGGTCTGATCCTGGAGATCTTCGGCCGCCGCGCCAAGACTCGCGAAGGCACGCTGCAGGTCGAACTGGCGCATCTCAATTATCAGCGCTCGCGCCTGGTGCGATCCTGGACCCACCTCGAGCGCCAGCGCGGCGGCTTTGGATTCATGGGCGGTCCGGGCGAAACCCAGATCGAAGCCGACCGCCGGCTGATCGGCGAGCGTATCACCAAGCTCGAAGCCGAGCTGAAGAAGGTGCAGGCGACGCGCCGGCTGCATCGCGCCGGGCGGCAGCGCGTGCCGTATCGCGTGGTGGCGCTGGTCGGCTACACCAATGCCGGCAAGTCGACGCTGTTCAACCGGTTGACGCGCGCCGACGTCCAGGCCGCCGACATGCTGTTCGCAACGCTCGACCCGACGCTGCGCGCGATCCAGTTGCCGCATGGCGGCAAGGCGATGCTGTCCGACACCGTCGGCTTCATCTCCAATCTGCCGACACAGCTCGTCGCCGCATTCCGCGCGACGCTGGAAGAGGTGCTGGAAGCCGACCTGATCCTGCACGTCCGCGACATCAGCCACGAAGACGCCGAGGCGCAGCAGAGCGATGTCGACAATGTGCTGCGCCAGCTCGGCGTCGATGCTGCGAGTGGACGTATTCTCGAAGTCTGGAACAAGATCGACCGGTTCGAGCCGGAGCAGCGCGACGAGCTGAAGAACATCGCGGCGCGCCGGCCCGAGGATCATCCGTGCCTGCTGGTCTCGGCTGTCAGCGGCGAGGGCGTCGATGACCTTCTGCTGGCGATCGAGCAGCGTCTGGCGGCCACCCGTACCGTGCTCGATCTGTCGGTCGACGCCGCCGACGGCGCCGGCGTGAGCTGGCTGCATCGCAACGCCGAGGTGCTGGCCAAGGATCTCGTCGACGGCCGCTACGTCATGACGGTGCGGGTCGAGGACAACAAACGCGACATCGTGGTCGAGCGCTTCGGGGCGGTGCCGCGACCCGATTGAGGGCGCGAATCGGCTCTTTCCGAGCGCGCCGCCGTCGCCGATTCCGGCGCCCCGGCGAACGGCGTTTCGAGCGCGCCGGAAACATCCCGTAAGTGTTTGGGAATACGAATAGAAAAACCTTCGGAAACGGCGCCCGAAAGGGTGGTTTGCAACACCCCAATACGTTATACGAATCCGATCAGATTCTGACCGGAATTCACCCTTGTCCGACAAAGACGACGAGAAGCCCGGGGAGCCGCTGGCGCCCTCGGATATTCGCCCCGTATCCATTCTCGACGAGATGAAGCGCAGCTATCTCGATTACGCGATGAGCGTGATCGTGGCGCGGGCGCTGCCGGATGCGCGCGACGGGTTGAAGCCGGTGCATCGCCGCATCCTCTACGGCATGTACGAGAACGGCTTCGAATGGAACAAGCCGTATCGCAAGTCGGCCCGCACCGTCGGCGACGTCATCGGTAAGTATCACCCGCACGGCGACCAGTCGGTGTACGACGCGCTGGTCCGCATGGCGCAGGACTTCTCGATGCGGGTGCCGCTGATCGACGGTCAGGGCAATTTCGGCTCGGTCGACGGCGATATGCCGGCGGCGATGCGATACACCGAATCCCGTCTGACCAAGATCGCGCAGACGCTGCTCGACGACATCGACAAGGACACCGTCGACTTCCAGCCGAACTACGACAATTCGGAACGGGAGCCGCAGGTTCTTCCTGCCAAGTTCCCGAACCTTCTGGTCAACGGAGCCGGCGGCATCGCGGTCGGCATGGCGACCAACATCCCGCCGCACAATCTCGGCGAGGTGATCGACGCCTGTGTCGCGCTGATCGACGACCCGGCGCTGACGATCGACGATCTCAACAAGATCGTGCCGGGGCCGGACTTCCCGACCGGCGGCATCATTCTCGGCCGCGCCGGCATTCGCGCCGCCTATCAGACCGGCCGCGGCTCGATCGTGATGCGCGGCAAGGTCGAGATCGAGACCGTTCGCAAGGACCGCGAAGCGATCATCGTCAGTGAAATTCCGTACCAGGTGAACAAGGCGACGATGGTCGAGCGCATCGCCGAACTGGTGCGCGAGAAGAAGATCGAAGGTATCAGCGATCTGCGCGACGAGAGCGATCGCGACGGTTTCCGCGTGGTGATCGAGCTGCGCCGCGACGCGGTGCCGGAAGTGGTGCTCAACCAGCTCTACAAGTTCACGCCGCTGCAGACCAATTTCGGCGCCAACATGGTGGCGCTGGAAGGCGGCCGGCCGCAGCTGATGAACCTGAAGGATCTGCTGCAGGTCTTCGTCGCGTTCCGCGAGCAGGTCGTCACCCGCCGCACCAAATTCCTGCTCAACAAGGCGCGCGACCGCGCCCACATCCTGGTCGGCCTCGCGATCGCGGTGGCGAATATCGACGAGATCATTCGCGTGATCCGTCATTCGCCCGATCCGAACACGGCGCGCGAGACCCTGATGTCGCGCGACTGGCCGGCGGCCGACGTCGCGGCGATGATCACGCTGATCGACGATCCGCGCCACAAGCTCAATCCGGACGGCACCGCGCGGCTGTCGTTCGAGCAGGCCAAAGCCATCCTCGATCTGCGACTGCAGCGCCTGACCGCGCTGGGACGCGAAGAAATTTCCGACGAACTCGACAAGCTCGCGGTGGAAATCGCCGACTATCTGGAGATCCTGCGCTCGCGCGCCCGGGTGCAGACGATCGTCAAGGACGAGCTCGGCGAGGTCAGGGCCGAATTCGCGACGCCGCGCCGGACCGTGATCGTCGAGCAGGAAGGCGAGGTCGAAGACGAAGACCTGATCCAGCGCGAGGACATGGTGGTGACCGTGTCGCACGCCGGCTACGTCAAGCGGGTGCCGCTGTCGACCTACCGGGCGCAGCGCCGCGGAGGCAAGGGCCGCTCCGGCATGGCGACCCGCGAGGAGGATTTCGTCTCGCGGCTGTTCGTCGCCTCGACCCACACGCCGGTGCTGTTCTTCTCGTCGCGCGGCCAGGTCTACAAGGAGAAGGTCTGGCGGCTGCCGCTGGCGCCGCCGAACGGCCGCGGCAAGGCGCTGATCAACATCCTGCCGCTGGAGCAGGGCGAGCGCATCACCACGATCATGCCGCTGCCGGAGGACGAAGCCTCGTGGAGCGAACTCGACGTGATGTTCGCCACCACCGGCGGCAATGTCCGCCGCAACAAGCTGTCGGACTTCGTCGATGTCCGCCGCTCCGGCATCATCGCGATGAAGCTCGACGACGGCGAGGCGATCGTCGACGTCCAGATCTGCACCGAGCGCGACGACGTGCTGCTGACCGCCGCCGGTGGCCAGTGCATCCGCTTCCCTGTGCCCGATGTGCGCGTGTTCAGCGGCCGCACCTCGATGGGCGTGCGCGGCATCGCGCTGTCGTCCGGCGACAAGGTGATCTCGCTCAGCATCCTGCGCCACTTCGAGGCGACGCCGGCGGAACGCTCGACCTATCTGAAGCAGTCCGGCGCGATCCGCCGCGCCGCGACCGGCGAGGAGAGCGAGCCGATCGAGATGCCGGAGGCCGAAGCCGAGGAGGGCGATACGTCCGCGGCGCTGTCGCAGGAGCGCTACGCCGAGATGTCGGCGTCCGAGCAGTTCGTGCTGACGATCTCGGAGAACGGCTACGGCAAGCGGACCTCGTCGTTCGAGTACCGCACCACCGGGCGCGGCGGCAAAGGCATCGTGGCGATGTCGGTCAACGGCCGCAACGGCAAGCTGGTGGCGTCGTTCCCGGTGGAGGATTCCGACCAGATCATGCTGGTCACCGACAACGGCCAGCTGATCCGCTGTCCGGTCGAAGGCATCCGCGTCGCCGGCCGCTCCACCCAGGGCGTGATCGTGTTCAACACCGCCGACGACGAGAAGGTGGTGTCGGTCGAGCGCATCCCGGAGACCGACGACGGCGACAACGGCAACGGCGGCTAAAGCCGCCGCTCAAGTAGAGGCGGCGGTTCCGTTCGCCGCCTCGGCGCCACTCTGGGCGCATCAGCAAGCTTGACGATCGCCGGAATCGAAAGACCCCCGAGGGGGCAACTCGGGGGTCTTCGGTACAGAGCGCCCTTGGAGGGAAGCGCTTTGCGAAACTAGCGTGGGGATAACGCCAAAACCTTAATGTCGTTCCGCCGTCACCAGCCGCGCCTGACCGATCGGGGCGTGACCGGAACGGACGTTGCGGAGACAAGCCGGCTCGAAGTTCGGCCAGGCTTGCTCGGAGCAGGCAGTGCCGAGAGGACGGATGTCGAGCCGGTCACCCTTGGCCAGCGCCTGCGGAACGCTGGCTTCGACCTGCGGGGCGAAGCCCGGAAGAATGGTGACTGCCGCGGCAGCAAAGGCGGCGATCGCGATCACGGAAAGAGCCTTGATCATGACGGTGTCCCCTGTCGTCTCGATGGTCCGGCCGTTTCGGCCTGGAGTGCTTTGTCGCTTCCCGATGAGGCCGGTTTACCCAGCGCTGGTTTCAGAACGTCTTCGTCGCTGGGCCATTCAGGTTTCATCACGCCGGGTTTTGTTTCTTGGCTTTCGAGTGCATGAAACAATCCGGCAAAACCTGAGCGTTTTCAGTCGCCTCGCGTTACCATTGAGAAGACGCGCGAGCCCGCGATCCGGTTCGGTTCGCAGCGCGAAATAAATCCGGCGACGAAAGCGGTTTTGAAGGAACCGGCGCCGCTTGCTCCGCCCGACGTGCCGCGCTAGACGGGCCGGATGGTACGCATCGCGCTTTATCCGGGCTCTTTCGATCCCGTCACCAACGGCCATCTCGACGTCGTCCGCCACGCCGTGGCGCTGTGCGACAAGCTCGTGGTGGCGATCGGCATTCATCCCGGCAAGAAGCCGCTGTTCACCACCGAGGAGCGCCTCGCGATGGTCGAACGGGTGTTCGGCCCGGTCGCCAAGGCGGCCGGCTGCGATTTCGGCTGCACCACCTACGACAATCTCACCGTGACCGCGGCCGAGCAGGTGGGGGCGACCATCATGATCCGCGGCCTGCGCGACGGCACCGATCTCGACTACGAGATGCAGATCGCCGGCATGAACGAAACCATGGCGCCGGCAATCCATACCGTCTTCCTGCCGGCCTCGGTCGGCGTGCGCCCGATCACCGCCACACTGGTGCGGCAGATCGCAGCGATGGGCGGCGACGTCTCGGCTTTCGTTCCGGCCGAGGTCGCCTCCGCCCTGCAATCCAAGTTCGCCGCCGGCTCGCCGGCTTAACCGACCCGGAGTTTCCATGATCCGTCTGATCGGCATCTTCGCCGCGCTGCTGTTCGCGCTGCCGGCGCTGGCGCAGCCGCTGCCCGCCAATCTCGACAAGCAGAACGCGCTCGTCATCGACACCAGCAAGGGCCGCATCGTCATCGCGCTGCGCGCCGACATCGCGCCCAAGCACGCCGAGCGGCTGAAGCAGCTCGCCCGCGAAGGGTTCTACGACAACGTCCCGTTTCACCGCGTGATGGGTGGCTTCATGGCGCAGACCGGCGACGGCCAGAACTTCAACGGCACCGGCGGGTCGAAATACCCGAACCTGAAGCAGGAATTCTCCAACGTGCCGTTCACCCGCGGGGTGGTCGGCATGGCGCGGCGCGGCGACAGCGTCGACAGCGCAAACTCGCAGTTCTTCATCATGTTCGCCGACGGCCCGAGCCTGAACGGCCAGTACACCGTGATCGGCAACGTGGTGTCGGGCATGGACGTGGTCGACAAGCTGAAGAAGGCTTCGCCGACCTCGCCCGGCGGTGCCGTGACCGATCCGGACAAGATGGTGAAGGTCCAGGTCGCTTCCGACGTCAAATAAGCGGCCACGATGCTGCCGCGCCGACTGAGCACAGTCGCGGCAGTCGTGATCGCCGGGGCGATCGGTCTGACCGTTCGCCCCGCGTCGGCGCAGAACGCGCCGATCGACAATCTCGACGCATTGTTTTCCGCAATGAAGCAATGCTGGCATCCGCCGCGTCTGCCGCCCGGACATCCCGGCATGCAGATCACGGTGCTGGTCAGCTTCAAGCGCAACGGCGAGATCCTCGGCAAGCCGCGGATCACCTTTGAAAGCCCGGAGGCCGGCCGGGACGACAGCCTGGCCTATCGTGTCGCGGTGATGGAGGCGTTGCAGCGATGCACGCCGCTGCCGTTCACGCCCTCGATGGGGGGCGCCGTCGCCGGACGTCCGTTCACGCTGCGGTTCGACGATCGCAGACAGATTCCCAAACCAACAGAGAAGAGAGCATGGCTGACAACGACAACATCCTGATCCTGGAAACCACCCAGGGCACCGTTAAGATCGAGATGCGCCCGGATCTGGCGCCGAACCACGTCGCCCGCATCAAGGAGCTGGTGCGCGAAGGCTTCTACGACGGCATCGTGTTCCACCGCGTGATCGAGGGCTTCATGGCGCAGACCGGCTGCCCGCAGGGCACCGGCATGGGCGGCTCCGGCCAGAAGCTGAAGGCCGAGTTCAACGCCGAGCCGCACGTCCGCGGCACCGCGTCGATGGCCCGCGCCGCCAATCCGGACTCCGGCGACAGCCAGTTCTTCATCTGCTTCGACGACGCCCGCTTCCTCGACAAGCAGTACACCGTCTGGGGCAAGGTGACCGAAGGCATGGAGAACGTCGACAAGATCAAGCGCGGCGAGCCGGTCAAGGATCCGGACAAGATCGTCAAGGCGACCATCGCGGCCGACGCTGCGGCTTGATCAGGTCGCCTCTTCACCTCTCCCCGCGCGCGGGGAGAGGTCGGCCGGCGTCGCGTAGCGAGGCCGGCCGGGTGAGGGGGCGTCTCACCGGGTCTCGACCTCGCGGCTGCCCCTCACCCCAGCCCTCTCCCCGCAGGCGGGGAGAGGGAGCGCTCCGTGCAGAAACCTGATGCGCACCGATCTGTTCGACTTCGATCTGCCTGCCGGGAACATCGCGCTGCGGCCGGTGAGCCCGCGCGATGCCGCGCGGATGCTGGTCGTGCGCCCCGGTGCGCCGCTCGAGGATCGGATCGTGCGCGATCTGCCGGCGCTGCTGGCGCCCGGCGATCAACTGGTGGTCAACGACACAAGGGTGATCGCCGCGCAGCTCGCCGGCCACCGGATCGGCCGGGGCCCCGAGCCGAAAATCGACGCGACGCTGATCAAGCGGCTCGATGGCGCCCGCTGGCAGGCGCTGGTCAAACCCGCGAAGAAACTGGTGCCGGGCGACGTGGTGCGCTTCGGTCATGACGGCCGGGTCTGCCTGCTCGGCCATCTCGACGCGACCGTCGAAGCCAAAGGCGAAGCCGGCGAGATCACGCTGGCGTTCTCGTTCCACGGCCCGGTGCTCGACCAGGCGATCGCGGAGATCGGCGCGACGCCGCTGCCGCCCTATATCGCCTCCAAGCGCCCGCCCGACGTGCAGGATGTCGCTGACTATCAGACCATGTTCGCGGCCAATGAAGGCGCCGTCGCGGCGCCGACAGCCGGGCTGCATTTCACCGCCGACCTTGAAGCCGCGCTGGCTGCGCGGGGCGTCGGGCTGCACCGGATCACGCTGCATGTCGGGGCGGGGACGTTCCTGCCGGTGAAGGCCGAGGACACCGCTGAGCACAAGATGCACGCCGAATGGGGCACGATCAGCCGCGCGACCGCGGAGGCGCTGAACGCGGCGCGGGCGGCGGGCGGCCGCATCGTCGCGGTCGGCACCACCTCGCTGCGTCTGCTCGAGAGCGCCGCGCGCGACGACGGCCGCATCGCGGCGTTCGCCGACGAGACGTCGATCTTCATCACGCCGGGCTATCGCTTCCGCGCGGTCGACGTACTGATGACCAATTTTCACCTGCCGCGATCGACGCTGTTCATGCTGGTGTCGGCGTTCTGCGGTCTCGACACCATGCAGGCGGCCTACGCCCACGCCATTCGAACCGGCTACCGGTTCTACTCGTACGGCGACGCCAGCCTGCTGTTCCGGAACGACATCACCCCATGACCGTATCCAATCACTTCGAACTGCTCGGGACCGACGGCGCCGCGCGCACCGGCCGACTCACCACCCCGCATGGCGTCGTTCGCACCCCGGCCTTCATGCCGGTCGGCACCGCAGGCGCGATGAAGGGGCTGCATTGGCGCGAGGTGCGCGACGCCGGCGCCGATATCGTGCTCGGAAACACCTATCACCTGATGCTGCGGCCCGGCGCCGAGCGGATCGCTGCGCTCGGCGGCCTGCAGCGTTTCACCACCTGGAACGGCCCGATGCTGACCGACTCCGGCGGCTTCCAGGTGATGTCGCTGGCGCAGCTCCGCAAGGTCAACGAGCAGGCGGTGACGTTCCGCTCGCACATCGACGGCGCCGCGATCGAGCTGTCGCCGGAGCGCGCCATCGAGGTGCAGCGTCTGCTCGGCTCCGATATCGCGATGCAGCTCGACGAATGCGTCCGGCTGCCGGCCGATCGCGCCGATATCGAGCGGGCGATGCAATTGTCGCTGCGCTGGGCGGAGCGCTGCAAGCGCGCGTTTGAAACAGCGCCGGACGGCTACATGCTGTTCGGCATCGTGCAGGGCGGCGACGTGCCCGAGCTGCGCCATGCTTCGGCGCGCGGGCTGATCGACATCGGCTTCCACGGCTATGCGATCGGCGGCCTCGCGGTCGGCGAGCCGCAGGACGTAATGCTGGCGATGATCGAGGAGGCGGCGCCGATCCTGCCCGCGGAGCGGCCGCGCTATCTGATGGGCGTCGGCACGCCGGAGGACATGCTGGAAGCGGTGGCACGCGGTATCGACATGTTCGACTGCGTGATGCCGACCCGTAACGGCCGCCATGGCCTCGCTTTCACTCAATACGGCCCGATCAACCTGCGCAACGCCAAGCACGCCGACGATCCGCGGCCGCTCGACGAAGAGAGCGACTGGCCGTCGACCCGCAACTACTCGCGGGCCTATCTACACCATCTGGTGAAGTCGAGCGAGACGCTCGGCGCGATGCTGCTGTCGGAGATCAATACCGCGTACTATCAGCGGCTGATGCGCGACATCCGCGGCGCGATCGCCGCCGGCCGGTTCGAAGAGTTCAGGCTCCGCACGCGCGAGGCGTGGGATCGCGGCGATCTGCCGCCGCGCTGATCCGCCGCTTCGGCTGCCGACGCCGTTCGGCCGTGACCCGGCAATTCGCTGACGCGCCGATGCTCCGCCCGCTGGCTGTCGAGATCCGGGATTGGGATCGCTCGTGCTACTTCGCAATCGGTCCGGGCCCATACTGCAGAATCTGAACGTTCTGCTTCGTAATCAGACCGCCACCCATCATGCTGTCCAGTACCGGCAGAAACGCCTCGATCGTTTCCGGCGCATCGACGATCTCGATGATGATCGGCAGATCTTCCGAAAGCCGGAGGATTTTGCTGGTGTGCAGACGGCTGGAATGCCCGAAGCCGATCGCCCCGCGCAAGACGGTGGCGCCCCCCAGATGCATTTCGCGAGCCTTCAGAACAATCGCCTCATGGAGCGGCCGATTGTCAAAGCGATCGTCTTCACCGATGAAGATCCGGAGGAGTACGGCGTCACGAGGCAGTTGCATCGGTCTGTCCTTGGTTCGTTCGGGGCGTCGCGAAACTCGTCGAAGCTCTCCGCGGTCGTGTGATCATCTTTGCCATCTGATCGCTGCGACGATCACTTCGAGGCGGGATCGGCCGCCGGCGGGACGATCGATCGGGACATTCAACCCGACCGACCGCGCAGCATAGTCCCGACTTCGTTACCGGTACGTGGTACGGCGCGGCCATTTCAAGTCGCTCCAGTGCCGCCGGGTTGTCCGTACTGGATGACTTCGACACGTTCCATCGTCGCCATGCCGCCGGGCATCATCTCGTCGAGCACAGGAAGGAAACGCGCGACCGCGTCTTCACTGTCGATGATCTCGATGATCAGCGGCAGTTCGCTGCGAACGCGAAGGGCGTCGGCCCGGTGCATCTGGCTCGACTCTCCATAGCCGGTCGGCCCGCGGAAGACGGTCGCTCCGGCGAGCTGCATCTTTCGCGCGCGCAACACGATGGCCTCGTAGAGTGGCGCGTCGCCGTGCTTGTCGGACTCGTCGACGAAGATCCGGAGCAGCGTGGCCTGCCGTGGTATCTGCAAGTTCTCGGGCTCGTCTCCGGTGACGATGGAGGTTCGCACCCGATTGAGTCGGGTCGCGAACGCGTAGCCGCCCCAAACGGCGATCAGCCAGGCGACGGGCGAGAGACCGAAATTGAGCCCCGCGACGAGCAGGTCGCCGTTCCGGATCAGCGCGAAGGTTTCGAAGCTGAACATCGAAAAGGTCGTGTAGCCTCCGCAGATGCCGGCCATCACAAACTGACGCTGGCGGCTCCCCGCGAAGATCCGGCCGTCGGGCCCTGTGACCGTGGCATAGAAGCCGATCAGAAAAGAACCGGTGACGTTGACGATCAATGTGGTCCACGGGAAGGCCGGGCCGAGCAGGGCGATCTGCGCGACACCGACCAGGTACCTCGCGACTCCGCCGAGCACGCTCCCGAGACCGACCAAGCCGTAGACGGCGAGGCCGTCCAATGCGCGGCTAGCCCATGCGGGAAGCTTACGCAGCATGTCGGTGCCGAGGTGTTGCGGACAATGCTGCAGCTCTCACTGGACGATCCGAGTTGTGAGGATAAATCCCGTGGCCGCCAGGCCAGGGCAGAGGATCAGCGACATCAGGACGTTGCCTGCCGCCCGCCGGAGGTCGCCGTCGCGCGCCAGGCTCAAGGTCTGCAAGCTGAAGGAGGACACGGTGGTGTAGCAGCCGAGGAAACCGGTCACGACGAGCAGCCAGGAGGTGTGCTCGGCGAACACGCCTTGGCCGCTGCTGGCGAGGCCGCCGAATACGCCGATTGCCAGAGCCCCACTGGTATTGACTGTCAGGGTACCCCAAGGAAAGGTCTCGCCAATGCTACGTGCGACCAGCCCCGAAATCCCGAACCGAGCAATCCCGCCGAACATGCTGCCGAAGGCGACCCAGATCGTTCCGTAGACGATATCCATGTCTTTCACTGCTCGTTACGACAGTTCGTGTCGCGATCACCACGATTGCCGGCTGACCCAAAGCCTGCCGTCAGCATGATACAGATAGAATCCTTCGAGGAGCATGTGGATGCGTGTAATTCCCAAGTCCGTCGACTGCCGGACCGCGGCAACAATCGACATCGTGGGCGATAGACCGAGAGTGCCATTCCGCTCGTGCGGTGGGACGTCGATATAGGAAGGCACCACAGCAACCGCTCCAACGAGCAAGAACGAGATGATCTGCCAGAGAACGGTGTAGCGATCGGCCGATGACTTGTGCAGCGTCAGAATTTGCAAACGTTCGTGATCTGCAGGCATGCGCCGTCACTGTCTTCAATTCCTAACAGGCCGGTCATGGATCTCGCTACCGTAGAAAGACGTAACCCATAGCGTTGTAGCGGAGCCGCGAGCAGATTGACGACGGCATCGCAGCTTTGTATGAATTTCACCGATGGGGATGGAGTCCCCCCGACAACCGCCGTGAGGCTGATGACTCCTACCGGGCGCTTTCGCGTCGGTAGGATTGTGTCGAAGACTCTCCCCGATCGTCCCGAGCCGTCAGCCGGAGACCTGGAAGGGTCCCGCATGAAGTCTGTGATTGTCTTGCTGCAACCCCTCCGGGGAATGCTCGCGAGCAGAACTGTTGCGCTATCAGTGCTGTCGGCCGTCACAGCGGCCGCTGGGCCGGGGTTTGGCTTTGGCGCCGAAGCGGACGGTCATGCTGCTGCTCGCTTGGCGCTTTGACGGCACTTGCCGAAACAGCGATCCGGACGAGGCAGAACTAGTCGGGACGTGTGACCATCGTGGAGACGTACTCAGTCGCAGGGATACGCATGTCCTTGCCGGGGGGGGTACGGCGCCCATGAACGGCGTGCGCGGAGCCGGGCGGGGTGATGACGAACGGCGAAGCAGAGCGAGGTCTGATGGTCCGCAATAGGAAGAAACGCGTGAGCCGCATGATCGATCGGGCAAGGTCGAGAGTGCGTGATGGAGAGAAGCATGGCGCGGATCGGTAACGCCCGAACCATTGCCGATATCGAGTTCGTCATCGACGCGCCGAGCCCCGGCAGCGACCAGTCGGTGTGGACGGTCGACGGAGTCGAATGCTCCCGCGAGCGCCACCGCTATAACGGAAGGAGCTATTCGTTTTCGCTCGAGATTCTGCAACTGCGGGCCGATGCGCCCGGCGCGCCCCGCTGGCACGTCGTGATCATCAGCGAATTGTGGAAGTTCTACGAAGCCAAGGCGGAGCCACACAAGACGCAGCACCTCAAGGTGATCTCCGGAAAGGCGCCGGATATTCTCGCCTGGATGAGACATCAACGGAATGCCAAGTTGCAGCGAGTAACGTCACGTGAATCCGTCGGTCGATGACGGCGGGATGAAACATCTCAATCGCCGGGTCGTGGGCGAGGACGGATGGTGCGAGTGCGTCCATGTGCATGACGAAGGCTACGGACACGTCGAAGACGACCGTGCTTCGAAGACGACCGATCTTTCGAAAGCCGACGGACGCTTCGATCGCGACGGACTCTCGGCTGCCCGGAAATGCAGAATCGACTTCGCGGGGCCTGGCGATGTCGAGCTGGCGGCAAGCTGCTGATCGTTACCGGCGAGCGGAAACTGTCGCTCGTCCGGATTCGAGAGTTGCGGCGACCATTGCTGTTTGTCGGCGTTCCGGGCCCGACTGTTTGTCTTCGTTGTCAGCTCGTGCGGCTTGTCCATGGCTGCTTTTCAGCATGGGAGGACAGCAAGAGCGACGAAGACGTTAGTTGCAGGAAAAGCGCTTCACCGAATGCTTGGTGACAAAACCATAGCCGCAGGTGTCGCAGGTCCACAGATAGCTCACCACGCTTTCGGTGAGATATGCGGAAGCCTCGGCAGCGACCATCGAGTCGGCGCAGACCGGGCAGGTGGGAAGATCGCTGCCGCGCGGCGCGGGACGAGGAACGTTGGTCGACAGGACTTCAGCAATTGCCGGCATCGTGACCTCCTCATCTTCCAAGAGCATTGGACCTGATTGTTCAAAGCGGACCGGATTGTCCGGAGTGTCTGAGTGGATCGGAGCGTCTGAGTGGATCAGAGTGTCCGAGTGGATCAGAATTTCCAAGTGGATCAGAGCTTCCAAATGGGCCTGTTGGTTCGATTGAACGCAGCGGTCGGACACATGATCGACCGAAGTGATCACCACCTCAGTTGCACGAACTATACACTCGGAACTCTGACGATGTCGCAACACAAATGCGTTCGTTTTGAGAAAATCGATTCTGCACTGCACGCCGCCTCCGGCCAGATCCGGGATCAGCTCGATTGTTGGTGCGCGTGTTAGCGATTCAATTACTATTGCGATCGGTAAGCGGGCGTGATCAACCGGTCTGGCGCCCCTGTCCGAGTGAGTCTTGTGCGCCGCGAGGCGCCGCTTCCAGCGTGGACCGCTGGCGCGATGGACCATTCCGATGGGGACGCTTTCAACGCCTCAACTCTGCTCAACCTGCCGAGAAAACTGCCATGTCTCAGCCGCCCCGCCGTCCCCGCACGCTCAACGATGCCCGTACCGAGGCGGAGGCCGCCTTCAAGAAGGCCACCACTAAGCCGGTTGAGGTGCCGCCGAAGCGGCAGGCGCTGCCCGGCGTCAAGGAGATGGTGTCGTTGCGGATCGACCAGGCGGTGCTGGAGCATTTCCAGGAAGGCGGTCCAGGATGGCAGGACCGCATCAACGCCGCATTGCGGAAGGCCGCGGGGCTCGACTAGCGCGAATTGTGGATCCGGGCCGGCATCGGCGGCCGCGGCGCGCCCCGCAGGTTGAGCAGATTGCCAGCCAGGATCAGCGCGGCGCCGGCCACGGTGTAGGCGTCGAGCCGCTCGCCGTAGATCAGCCAGCCTGCCGCGGCCGACAGCGGTACTCGCAAAAAGTCCATCGGCACCACGATGGTGGCATCGGCGTGCGACAGCGCCCGCGCCATGCAATAGTGCGAGAAGGTGCCGCAGAACGCCAGGATCACGATCCAGATCCAGACATAGGCCGATGGCCATTGCCACGTCCACAGCGCCGGCACGAGACCGGCCGCGCTCTGGATGATCAGCATCCAGAAGATGATCGTCAGCGTGCTTTCGGTGCGCGTCAGCGACTTCATCAGCGTCACCGAGATGCCGAAGCCGACCGCGGCGCCGAGCGCGATCAACTGCCCGGGATCGATCGAGGACGTGGCCGGGCGGACGATGACCACGACGCCGATCAGGCCGAGCGCGACCGCGGTGATCTTCCAGACGTTCATGTGCTCGCCGAGGAAAGTGGCAGCCAGGATCGCGATCCAGATCGGCATGGTGAACTCGATCGAGACCACCTGGCCGATCGGGATCAGCATCAGCGCGTAGAACCAGCCGAGCTGCGCGGCGTAGTGCACGAGGTTGCGGGTCAGATGCGAGAATGGCCGCGCCGTCGCCATCGCCGGCAGCCCGCCGGTCCTGTGGATCATCGGATACAGCATCGCGAAGCCGATCACCGAGCGCAGTTCCATGACCTGAAACACGCTCAGTTCGCGCAGCGTCTCGCGGCCGGCGACGGCTACGATCACCATCAGCGCCAGCCAGCCGGCCATCCACAGCGCGGCCTTCAGAATCGAGGGGGGACGGGTCATCGCGGCGGTTTGGCTCGTTGATGGCGTCGGCGTTTCCTTGCAGCGCTCTATCTTCGACAACGGCAGGCTTGGCAACCGCCGCACCGAAGAGGTCCGCCTGCGCCCGTTGCGGTTGATTTCCGCCGCCGCTTGTGCGCGCAATCGCGTTCAAAGCGGCGAACAAGCCGGATGCCAAGGGAGGATCGAGGATGCGGGTGCTGCAACCGGACGGATGGGCGAGGCCGCGAGGCTTCTCACACGGCGTTGCCTTCAGTGGGCCCGGTCAGTGGCTGGTGCTGGCGGGCCAGACGGGGACCAACGATCAGGGCGAATACGAATCGGACGACCTGGCGGCCCAGGTCGGCGCAGCGCTGCGGCGTGTCATGCGTCTCCTGGCCGACGCCGGCGCCGGGCCGGAGCACATCGTGCGGCTGACCTGGTATCTCACCAGCCGGGCCGAATATGAGGCCGCTGGGGCCGGAATCGGCGCGGCCTGGAAGGAGACGCTGGGGCGGCATTTTCCGCCTTCGACGCTGCTCTATATCGACGGGCTGGTCGATCCTCGCGCCAAGGTCGAGCTGGAGGTGACGGCGTTCGTGCCGGCGCGGTGAATCTGCCTGGACGACTTAGCCTTGCGGATGCTTGCCAGCGCGGCCGGTTTCGGCCAATCAGCCGCGAGCTTTTGCAAGGAGTTTCGTTCGATGACCCAGCGCTCGACTTCGGCCGATTTCGTCACCGCCTTCGCCACCGGCTGGCCGGAGAATCAGCCCGACGTGATGATTCTCTCGCTGACCACGCAGAAAGGCGTGCAGGACTTCGCGCTGACCAAGGAGCAGGCCCTTCTGGTGGCGAAGACGATGAAGCGCACTGCGACCGCTCTGGCGGCACCGAAGCCGCGCGCGTGAGCTGCGGCGCGGCGAGAAGCGAGGGCGGTCCGATCGGGGCCGCCCCAAAACGCGAAAACCGGACCCCTTGCGGAGTCCGGTTCTGCAAATACGGCTCGTGAGAGCGTATTAGCCGACGTTGACCGACGATTCGATCGACGCGGTCTTGCCGTTCCAGTACTTCGGGAACCAGGTGGTGTTCGTGATCAGGGCGAAGTGCACCAGGATCGCGATCACGGTCACGCTGCCGAGCAGGAGCGGAAGGCCGACGGACGGCTTCACAACAGTCCAGATACGAGCTTGATTCATAATTGATGCTCCTTAAGGCAGCTAATTAGTGCAGCCAGGGGGTGTAAACGTAGGCGAGGAAGTGCGCGACGATCGCGATCGCACCGAAGATGCGGGTGCCGTCGATCACGTGCTTGTGGAGCTCTTCCGACTCCTCGACCGTCAGGCCGGTCAGCGTCTTGTCAGCCATTTTGAGACCTCATAATGGGTTTTCTGCGCATCGCCGAGCCGCGGTGCGGCCCTCGATGGCGCGCATATTGACCCGGCTGTCCGACCCGAACATTGAGCAGGAACAAATTTTCGTGAGTGCCGCGTGATCCGTTGGTCGTAAAACGGTAGTTGGGTCCGGATTTGGTTGCATTTTGTCTTGCGGGGATGATGCAACCGCGCGGCTTGGGAGGGGCGATCGGCTTAGCCGGCCGCTCGATTCGAACGGACGCCGCGCGGGTGGCTTGCAAGCAGCTTCAGGCGCCGAGATCTCGTCCGGTGAAGGCGGAAGCGCTAAGCTGCCGGGCGCTGTCGCCCATATCGGGTGGGAAAATGAATCTCATGGTGAGCGCGGAGGGACTCGAACCCTCGACCCCATGATTAAAAGTCACGTGCTCTACCGGCTGAGCTACGCGCTCACGTGAGGCGCTGTGTAGGGGGCGGGGCGGGCGGGGTCAATACCCGCGGTGACCGCAGTTGCCCCCACCCAAGACAGATTGGCTCAAGCCCACAGCTATTTATCCTGCCTTCCTCGTGCAACCAGTCAGCTTCTGCCAGCGGTCAAAGTCGCCGTTCAGGCGTCGCGCTGCAGCTCGGAGGCGACGATTTTCTGCGGAGCCGGGATCGGAGTCGGCAGCGCCACCGGGCGCAGGCCGATCAGCTCGGCGGTCCGCACCGCGGTCGCGGTCCACCAGCCGAACTGGTTGATTCGCGAGTTCTCCAGAATCGCGATCGCCACCGCCGCCAGGAACGGCAGGCTCTGCAACACCAGCACGCCGGCGAAGATGTAGATCTCGGTGATCTGGATGTTGCTGTTGGATACCACCAGAATTGCCGCGCCGATCAGCAGCAGCACACCGATCACGGCCTCCCAGAACGCCTGGAATTCGACCGACATCATCGTCAGGCCGCCCTTGGAGGTGCGGGCGAAGGCGAGGTGTTCGGTGATCAGGCCCTGGGCGACGGCGCGGGACACCGTCCATTGCACCGACATCGCCGCGATCATCGCGCCCAGCATCTGCGGCACGCCGATCTTCACCCGCAGCCGGTACAGCACCAGGAAGTGCGCCAGCGTCACGATGAAGGAGGCGATGATCGGCAGGGTCAGGATCTTGTCCGGAATCGCGATGTCGGCGAAGGCGACGATCGGCACCCAGATCAGATTGAGGATCGCCACCACCACGCCGAGGCTTTCGGCGCCGAGCCAGTTCAGCCAGCCGAGACCGAACTCGCGGCGCTGGTCGCGGGACAGGCGGCTGTTGCCGGGCATAAAGCGGCGCCAGTGCTTCTTGATGATCTGGAAGCCGCCATAGGCCCAGCGATGCCGCTGCTTCTTGAACGCCTCGTAGGTGTCCGGCAGCAGGCCATAGCCGTAGCGGGTGTTGGTGTAGTGGGTGAGCCAGCCGTGCTCCATGATCTCGAGGCCGAGGTCGCTGTCCTCGCAGATGGTGTCGCTCGACCAGCCGCCGGCCATGTCCATTGCGGCACGGCGGATCAGGCACATCGTGCCGTGCACGATGATGCCGTTGTATTCGTTGCGCTGGACCATGCCGATGTCGAAGAACCCGGCATATTCGCCGTTCATGATGTAGTGCATCAGCGAGCGGTCGCCGTCGCGATGCTCCTGCGGCGCCTGCACCAGGCCGACGCGTGGATCGTCGAACGCCGGGACGAGGTCCTTCAGCCAGTCCGGCGTCACCACATAGTCGGCGTCGATGATGCCGATGATCTCGGCGTCCGCCGCGGTGCGCTCCATCGCGATCCGCAGGGCGCCGGCCTTGAAGCCTTTGACCTTCTGGGCGTTGATGAACTTGAAGCGTTCGCCGAGTTCGCGGCAGTGTTCCCGGATCGGGTCGGTGAAGGCGGCGTCGGGGGTGTTGTTGATGATCACCACGACTTCGAAGTTCGGATAGTCGAGCCGCGCCAGTGCATCCAGCGTCTGCTTCAGCATCTCCGGCGGTTCGAAATAGGCCGGGACGTGGATCGACACCTTCGGGGCCTTGACCGGTTCGCCGCTGGCCAGCGCGGCCGCACGCTTGGCTTCCTGCGCGTCGGTCATCTCGCGGGTGATGAGCCGGCGCGGCTTGCGGCCGAACGCCACTGCCGCGATCTCCTCGACCCGCGCCAGCGCGATAGCGACCAAGGGCACCAGCAGGATCATGCCGAGGGTCAATGCGAACGCCGAGCCGAACAGGAAATAGTGGCCGTTCCAGTAAGCGAACACCGTCGCGGCCCAGGCGCCGGCGCCGTTCGCGGCGGCCGCCAGTAAGAAGGTCTGCATCGCGGTCGGGGCGGCGAGCTGCAGGATCGGCAGCGACAGCAGGATGCCGACCAGGACCGCAATGCCGGCGAGCTTCCAGTAGTTGGGATCGACCACCGGGCCGGTCCAGGCGAATTTCGGTTGGCGCGAGGCATCCAGGAAGCCCCAATACGGACCGACACCGCCTTCGAAGAATTTCCACGGCTGATCGATCGCTTCGACGATGTTGTATTCCATGCCGATGGCGTCGGCGCGGCTCACGAAATTGCGTAGCGTCACCGCCTGCTCGAACTGTCCCGGGACGGCCGCCTTGCGATTGTAGCCGGCGCTCGGCCAGCCGAATTCGGCGATCACGATGCGCTTGCCGGGAAAGGCGTCGCGCAGCTTCTGGTAGATGATCATCGCCTGGTCGACCGCCTGCTTGGCGGAGAAGCCTTCCCAGTAGGGCAGGATGTGCGCAGCGATGAAGTCGACCGACGAGGCGAGTTCGGGATGCTCGATCCAGATGTTCCAAATCTCGCCCGACGTCACCGGCGCCTTGACCTGGGATTTGACCCGCTGGATCAGCCGGGTCAGCCGGCGGACGTTGTTCTCCGCCGTGGCCCAGCGGACCGCCTCGTCGCGCTTGTCGGCCGGTTGGGCTTCGGCATCGCGCACCCGCTGGTTTTCTTCCGCGACCAGGCGGTAGCGCTCTTCCTCGCTGAGCCCGAGATTTTCCAGCGGGATCTGATCGCCGCGATACACCGTCTCGTTGCCGACCACGATGCCGCTGACATTCGGATTGTGCTTGGCGAGCTCGATCGCCGCCTGAATTTCACGCTCGTTGCGGGTGGGGTCCTTGTCGATCCAGGCGCCGACATTGACCTTGAGGCCGAACTCGTTGGCGATCGGCGGTACCATCTCGGGACCGCCGGTCGACGAGTACAGGCGGACGGCGCGGGTCTGGGGCGCCAGCTTTTTGAGGTCGGCGCGGATCCGCTCGGCGGTCGGGAAATTGTCGACGTCGGGATGGCCGCTGCCGTCGAACGGCGCGTAAGACACGCTCGGCAGCATCCCGGTGAAGTCGGCGGCTTGTTGTTTCTCCCGAAGGAGGCCCCAGAGCCCGGCGTGAGCAACAGCGACGAAAAGCAAAACAGCGACGACAGCACGCATCGCGACTAAACCATCAGGGGCCTGGTTTGCAGGTGAACCAACCCGTCCCCGAGGTCCGTCCACAGCGTCGGCGCATCACAGCATGAATGGCTGCGGTGCCCAAGCAACTCCGCCGACCGAATGGCGAATTGAGGGCACCGGGTCACCAAACCAGAGAAAAAACCGAACGTTCCCTCGCGGCGAGGCGTTATTTCGCCGGCGCCTGAATGGGCGGCGGCGCCGGCTGCGGCTGCGCAGGGGCCGGTGCCGGCTTGCCGGCCGGACCAGGCGGCGTCGCAGTCGCTGCCGCCGGCTGTTGCTGGGCGGTCGGATTGATCCAGCATGCGTGCACGCGTCCGCTGAGGCTGTCGGGAGATTTCGGGTCGATAGGACCGGATCGCACGACGCACCTGAACGCCGCCTGAATGTGGCCGGTCGGGCAGCCGAAGCGGTCGTACATGTCGAGATGGCGGAACGCGGTGTCGAGGTCGTCACGCCACATCAGCACCACGACGCGACGGCCGAGCCAGACGCATTCGGGGTTGCCGGCAGGACCGTTGATCGCCTGCGCAGCCTCGGCGAACTCGTCGGTCTTCCGCTGGCTTTCCTTGAGCGCGTCCGCCGTCGACTGAGTCGCCTGATTGTTAGTGGTCGCCGGCGGCTTCTGAGTCTGATCCTGGGCGCGCAGGTCGCCGCTCTGGGCGATCGCGCCGCCGACGCCGATCGACAGGGCAAGACCGCTCACTGCCAGGCAACGCAGCATCGCGTTCTGGAACTCAAGGAAAACTCGTCGCATCGTGTCCCCGATCTCGTTGCCGGGCCATCGCGGCACCGGTCCCATCCACCTGATGCCGCTCGAATTCGTCGCCGATAGGGCGTGACCCTCGGCAGAATCCCATGACGGACATTTTCGATTTTGTCCAGCAACGGCAGTTGGTCCTTCGGTGCATGGCGACCAATTGATGGCGCATGACGATCTCATGGAAGAGCCAGGAGAGGGCGGTGCACAACGCGGCCTTGGCAGATCGGTCGCGAGCGGCTAATCGACGAGACCCTTTTTGCAACGGACGGAAACGAAATCCTTGCGCACGCCGCTGCTGTTGATCCCGATCTCGTTGGCCATGATCTTCGGTGTGTGGTGGTGGATCGCCACCCCGATCACCCTCGAACGCGCGCCGATCGAAACCAGTTCGAAGCTGGAATGCGTGTCCTATGCGCCGTTCCGCGGCTTGCAGACGCCGCTCGATCCGACGACGCATATCGACGCCGAGCAGATCGCGCAGGACATGGAGCAACTCGCCAAGATCTCGAACTGCGTCCGGACCTATTCGATCGACAACGGACTCGACCAATTACCGCCGCTCGCCGCCAAAGCTGGGCTGAAGGTGCTGCAGGGAATCTGGCTGTCCAACGACCGTTCGAAGAATCTGGCGCAGATCGCTACCGCAGTCGGACTGACCAAGGCGTATCCGGACGTCATCACCTCGTTGGTGGTCGGCAACGAGGTGCTGCTGCGCGGCGAGATGACCGCGGCCGATCTCGCCGCCACCATCCGCCTTGTGAAGGCGCAGGCCAAGGTTCCGGTCACTTATGCGGACGTATGGGAATACTGGCTGCGCAACCGCGAGATCTACGAAGCGGTGGATTTCGTCACGATCCATATCCTGCCGTATTGGGAGGACATGCCGGTCCGTGCGCGCTATGCCGCCAACCACGTCGACGCCATCCGCAAGCAAGTTGCGGTCGCGTTTCCCGCCAAGGAGATCCTTATTGGAGAGACCGGGTGGCCGAGCGCGGGGCGGATGCGCGAAGGGGCGCTGCCGTCGCGCACCAACCAGGCCCGGGTGGTGTCCGAGATCCTGTCGCTGGCCAAGCGGGAGAATTTCCGCGTCAACCTGATCGAAGCCTACGATCAGCCGTGGAAGCGCAATCTCGAAGGTACCGTCGGCGGCTATTGGGGGCTGATCGACGCCGACAACCGGGTGGTGAAGTACCCGGCCGGCGAGCCGGTCAGCAATTTCCCGCAATGGAAGCTGATGGCCGCTGCCGGGATGGGGTTGAGCCTTGCGGTGTTCGGGACCGCGATGTTGACGCTGCGCCGGCGGCCATGGTCGCCGCGTCTGGTGGCGTGGCTGGCGGTCGGCACCTCGGCGACGGTGGCCGGGATTCTGCTCGGGGTGGGGATCGACAAGCTGCTGGTCGAGAGCTACGGCGTCGGCCGTTGGCTGCAGTGGGGACTGCTGCTCGCCTGCGGGGTGTCGACCCCGATCCTCGCAGCGCATGCGCTGATGTCGGGGCGCCCGGTCCCGACCTTCCTCGATCTGTTCGGGCCGCGGGAAGACCGCTCGCACTCGGTGGCGACCTGGGCTCTCGGCCTGGCGGTGACGGTGACCGTGCTGATCGGCGCCCAGACCGCGCTCGGCTTCACCTTCGATCCGCGCTACCGCGATTTCCCGTTCGCGTCGCTGACGATGGCGGTGGTGCCGCTGTTCTTGCTGATGGCGCTGAACCGCCCGCAGCAGGGGCCGCGGCCGATCGCCGAGGCCTCGTTTGCCGGCCTGTTCGCGGCCTGCGCGCTCTATATTGTTTTCAACGAGGGGCCGAAGAACTGGCAGTCGCTGTGGACCTGTGCGGTCTATGCGCTGCTGGCGCTCACGCTGTGGCGGGCGCGGGTCGCGAAAACCCCAGCATGAGCAGGCCGATTGCGGTCCCGGACAGCGCCACATTGTAGAGCACGATGCCGAAACCGGCGCAGATCAGCCCGCCGGTGAGAAGCACGATCGACGGCCTGATGAAATGCAGGGTGGCGATCACCAGCGCGGCGATGCCGAACACCGAATTCTGAAACAGATAGGTCATCAGCATTCGGGACTTGCACAGCATCGAGCGCAGCCCGGCGTCGCAGGCCAGCGCCACGGTCGAGAGTTCGATGGCGAGATAACGCAGGTACAGCGCGTAGCCGACCGTCGCGAAACCGACGATCAACAGAAACTGCACCTGGTACGGGGTGAGGCGGAACGGCTTTTTCTTCATGGCGTGATTATGCTGCGCTTCGGGAGGGCGAACAAGCTGAGGCGGCGGTGATGACGATGCCCGCCGGGGCTTTTAGCGGATGCCGAGGATCGACGACAGGGCGGACGGCCGTGGCGGTGGCGCCTCCTGGGGTGGCGGAGGAGGCGGAGGTGGTGGCTCTGTCTGCAATGTGACCCGCTCGCGATTCCGGCGGACCGGGCGTTGCGGCACCGGCTGCGGCGTCGCGGCAGGTGCAATCATCGGCAGCCGCTGGCCGTCATACACCGACGCCTCGCAGCCGCGATCGGCGCTGCCGAGCGCGGCGCAGGCCTTGGCGGCCGCCGCCGCATCGGCGAACGGACCGGCGACCAGCCGCAACTGCGCAGCGTTGCCGCTCTCCTTGATCATGATGATCGGCTGCAGACCTTTCAGCGCCTTCTGCTTGGCCAGCTTCCGCCACAACCCGCGCAGCCCCTCGACGGTGTTGGCGGCGCCGAGATCGATGCCGAATTCGGTGCGAGGAGCCGGAACCTCCTCCGCTGCCTCGGGCTCGTCGGCGGTATCCTCGGAGGTTGCGGCCTTCGGCCCCACCAATCTGGCCGCCCCCGGATCGGGCGGCGCCAGAAGCGAACGCGACGGCATCAGCGGCGTGGTCGAGATCATCGCAGCGGCGACATTCTGCACCGCCGGCTTTTCCGTCGGGGCCGGCTCGAGCCGACGCTTCTCGAGGTGAGGCCGTTCCTGAGATTTTTCGGCTAACGGCTTGTCGTCAGGCTGTTTTCGGATCTCCGATGAGGTCGCAGGGGCGCTCGGCGCAGCGGCGTCCTCCGGCTTGGGGAGCGGCAGTGGGACGGCCGCGGCCTGGACGGTTGCCGCCGCAAGAGTCCCAGGCGCCGGAGCCCCAGCAGGCGGAGTCCCGGCAGCCGGCGCCACCGCCGCCGGGAGCGGCTCGATCGCACCCGGCTTCTTGACCGGCGCCGCAGAGGCGCTCGGCCTGGTGTCGACCGACTTCGGCTCGACCGACTTGGTGTCGACGGGCTTGGTGTCCAAGGGCTTGGTGTCCAAGGGCTTGGTGTCCAAGGGCTTGGTGTCCAAGGGCTTGGTGTCGAACGACGCGACCGCGGGGGCCGGAGCCGGCTCCGTGGCCGGGATCTCGGGCAGCGGGTTCGCTGCCGCCTTGTCGGCGGGCTTGTCGGCGCTGCCCCGCTTGTCTGCGCCCGCGTGCGGTTTGGCGTCGCCGGTCCGCACCCGCGCGATCGACCCGGTGATCGAATCCAGATTCTGCTCGAGACTGCCGACCCGGGCGAACAGCCGGTCGCGGTCGCTGTTCAGCACCTCTATCGCGGCCGCCAGCCGGGTGCTCGCGGTCTGGGTTTCCTTGGCGAGGCGCTGGATGGATTGTGATTGCTGGACGACCTCGGCCGCCGCGGACTGCTCGCGGCGCCGGTCCGTCACGTTCTGGACCGCCATCACGGCGAGCACCAGCGCGCCGAGCGAGGCGGCCGCCCACGAGCCGAGCCGCCACTTGTCGCGGGTGTCCAGCTCTTCCTCGTCGGCCAGCAGCCGCGTCAGCCAGCCGCCCGGTTCCTCGGTGGCGAAGCTGTCTGCCAGATCGTCGGTCTTTCTGGCCATCGGATGGTCTCAAAGCCTTGGGGCGCGCAACGCGAATCAGTTCGCCGAGAGTATCAGGGAATTGCCTTCTTCAGGTGCCCGGCGCCGGCTGCGCTGCTGGGAAAGCGGTTTCCACTTCGCCGCAAAACCCTCTATGACGGCCGCGTCGTCACAATACGGATTTTGATATGACTGCCAGAACCAGCCTGACGATCGTGCTTGCTGCCGGCGAGGGGACGCGGATGCGCTCGTCGCTGCCGAAAGTGCTGAATCCGGTCGCCGGCCGCTCGTTGCTCGCCCATGTGCTGAGCGCGGCTCCGCACGGCGAGCGCGACCGGCTGGCGGTGGTGATCGGCCCGGATCATCAGGCGGTCGGCGACGAGGCCAAGCGGGTCCGCGCCGACGCGACGACCTTCATTCAGGCGCAGCGGCTGGGCACCGCGCATGCGGTGCTGGCCGCCAGAGAGGCGCTCGCCGAAGGCGCCGACGACGTGCTGGTCGCGTTCGGCGACACGCCGCTGATCTCGGCCGAGACGTTCGCCCGGCTGCGTGAGCCGCTGCGCGGCGGCTCGTCGCTGGTGGTGCTTGGCTTTCGCGCCGCCGATCCGACCGGCTATGGCCGGCTGGTGGTTCAAAACGGCGAGCTGGTGGCGATCCGCGAGCAGGCCGACGCCAGTGCGGACGAGCTGAACATCACGCTGTGCAACGCCGGCGTGATGGCGATCGACGGCAAGATCGCGCTCGACGTGCTCGGCAAGATCGGCAATGCCAACGCCAAGGGCGAATACTATCTGACCGATGCGGTCGGCATCGTTCGCGACCTCGGCCTGACCGCCAGCGTGATCGAGACCGGCGAAGACGAGGTTCGCGGCATCAACACCAAAGCGCAGCTCGCAGAAGCCGAGACCGTGATGCAGACCCGGCTGCGCCAGGCGGTGATGGCAGCCGGCGTCACTCTGATTGCGCCCGAGACCGTCTATCTCGCCACCGACACGATGTTCGGGAAGGACGTGGTGATCGAACCGTTCGTGGTGATCGGCCCCGGCGTGTCGATCGGCGACGGCGCCGTGATCCATTCCTTCTCACACCTCGCCGACGCCAGGATCGGCGCCAAGGCGCAGGTCGGGCCCTATGCGCGGCTGCGTCCGGGTACGTCGCTCGGCGACGGCGCCAAGATCGGCAATTTCGTCGAGACCAAGGCCGCGCAGATCGACGCCGGCGCCAAGGTCAATCATCTGACCTATATCGGTGACGCCCACATCGGCGCGTCCGCCAACATCGGCGCCGGCACCATCACCTGCAATTACGACGGCTTCGACAAACACAAGACCGAGATCGGGGCGGGCGCTTTCATCGGCTCGAATTCGTCGCTGGTGGCGCCG
Organism: Rhodopseudomonas palustris; assembly: GCF_007005445.1. Lineage (NCBI taxonomy): Bacteria > Pseudomonadati > Pseudomonadota > Alphaproteobacteria > Hyphomicrobiales > Nitrobacteraceae > Rhodopseudomonas > Rhodopseudomonas palustris. The sequence goes on from NZ_CP041387.1 coordinate 1,907,734, forward strand.
GTCAAGATCGGCGCCGGCGCCTATGTCGGCTCCGGCTCGGTGATCACCAAGGACGTGCCGGATGACGCGCTGGCGGTCGAGCGCAACGATCAGCGGCTCAAGGACGGCTGGGCCAAGCGTTTCCGGGATGCCAAGTCTCGCCATCGCAAGCCGAAGGCGCATTGATGCCAGCGGTTTGGCTTAACCTTGTGTCAAATCGCAATAATTGTTGACTACCAAGGCTTTCACAGAAGCCGCTAGAAGTCGGGAGCGTCGGCAGGTCGTCCGGCGAACTGGGGATCATTCAACCGCATGTGCGGCATCATTGGAATTCTGGGACGTGGACCGGTCGCCGAGCAACTGGTCGATTCGCTGAAGCGGCTCGAATATCGCGGCTATGATTCCGCCGGTGTTGCGACGCTGGAAGGCGGCGAGCTGGTCCGGCGCCGTGCCGAAGGCAAGTTGAAGAATCTCGAAGCGGTGTTGAAGAAGCATCCGCTCGCCGGCCACGTCGGTATCGGCCACACCCGCTGGGCGACCCACGGCAAGCCGAACGAGATCAACGCCCATCCGCATGCGGCCGCCGGAGTTGCGGTCGTGCACAACGGCATCATCGAGAATTTCCGCGAACTGCGTGACGAGCTCGAGCGCGGCGGCGCGGTGTTCGCCAGCGAGACCGACACCGAGGTGGTGGCGCATCTGGTCAATTCCTTCATATCGGAGGGGCTGTCGCCAGCGGATGCTGTGAAGGCGGCGCTGCCGCGGCTGCGCGGCGCGTTCGCGCTGGCATTCGTGTTCAAGGGGCACGACGATCTGATGATCGGCGCCCGCAAGGGCTCTCCGTTGGCGATCGGCTATGGCGACGGCGAGATGTATCTCGGCTCGGACGCGATCGCGCTGGCGCCGCTGACCGACGACATCAGCTACCTCGACGACGGTGACTGGGTGGTGCTGACCCGCAAAGGCGCCGAAGTCCGCAATGCCAAGGGCGATGTCGTCCAGCGCGAGGTGATGAAGTCGGGCGCTTCTTCCTTCGTCGTCGACAAGGCCAATTATCGTCATTTCATGGCCAAGGAGATCCACGAGCAGCCGGAGGTCGTCGGCCATACGCTGGCGCGCTACCTCGATATGGCGAGCGAGCGGATCGCGTTGCCGATGAAGCTGCCGTTTGATTTCAAAGACATCCGGCATCTGTCGATCACCGCCTGCGGCACCGCGAACTACGCCGGCTACGTCGCGAAATATTGGTTCGAACGCTTTGCGCGCTTGCCGGTCGAGATCGATATCGCCTCCGAATTCCGCTACCGCGAGGCGCCTTTGCATGGCGGCGATCTGGCGATCTTCATCTCGCAGTCGGGCGAAACCGCCGATACGCTGGCGGCGCTGCGCTACGCCAAGGAGCAGGGGCTGCACACGCTGTCGGTCGTCAACGTCCCGACCTCGACCATCGCGCGCGAAAGCGAGGTGGTGATGCCGACCCTGGCCGGCCCTGAGATCGGCGTCGCCTCGACCAAGGCGTTCACTTGCCAGCTCACGGCGCTGGCGGCTCTCGCGATTGCGGCGGGCCGTGCCCGCGGCACCTTGAGCGATGCCGACGAGGCCAAGTTGGTGCATGGTCTGATCGAGCTTCCCCGACTGATGGCGGCCGCGCTGACGCACGAGCCGCAGATCGAGCGGCTGGCCCGCGACATCGCCAAGGCGCAGGACGTGCTTTATCTCGGCCGCGGCACGTCCTATCCGCTCGCGCTCGAGGGGGCGCTGAAGCTGAAGGAAATCTCCTACATTCATGCCGAAGGTTACGCCGCCGGCGAACTCAAGCACGGTCCGATCGCGCTGATCGACGAGAAAATGCCGGTGGTCGTGATCGCGCCTTACGACCGGGTATTCGAAAAGACCGTCTCGAACATGCAGGAGGTCGCCGCGCGCGGCGGCCGGATCATCCTGATGACCGACGCCAAGGGTGCCGAAGAGGCCACCGTCGAATCGGTGGTGACGATCGTGATGCCCGACATGGCCGCAGCCTTCACCCCGATGGTCTATGCCATTCCGGTGCAACTGCTCGCCTACCATACCGCCGTGGTGATGGGGACCGACGTCGACCAGCCGCGCAATCTGGCAAAATCGGTGACGGTCGAATAGGCAATTCGCTGTGTTGAGGCTGTCTGTCCACACCGGCCGGTTGTTGCCCGGCCGCCGACCCCCTATATCTGGCTCCGAGGCAGGGCGCCGACGTGCCGCGATCGACACTGGCCGGGTCGTTTCGATCGCACACTCCATCGGAGCTCTGTTACATTGAAAGTTGCGTCGGGCCGCTGGCCGCGACGCCCGTAGCACCGACCTGGACTCCTGATGAACGACAAGCTGTCGCCCCCGCCCGGTGAGACCCCGCAGGACCCGCCGCGCGGCGTGATGGCCCGGGTCCGGAACTATTTCCTGACCGGCCTGATCGTGGCCGGGCCGGTGCTGATCACCTTCTATCTGACCTGGTGGTTCGTGAACTGGGTCGACGGCTTCGTTCGGCCGCTGATTCCGCCGGACTATCGCCCCGAAACCTATCTGCCGTTTGCGCTGCCCGGATCGGGTCTGGTGATCGCCTTCGTCGCGCTGACGCTGCTCGGCTTCCTGACCGCCAATCTGATCGGCCGCACCTTGGTCGACCTCGGCGAGCGGCTGCTTGGCCAGATGCCGGTAGTGCGCGCGATCTATCGCGGCTTGAAGCAGGTGTTCGAGACGCTGTTCTCCGGCAGCGGCAACAGCCTGCGCAAGGTCGGACTGGTCGAATTCCCGTCGCCCGGGATGTGGTCGATCGTGCTGATCTCGCTGCCGCCCAACCAGGAGGTCGCCGGCAAGATCCCGAACAAGGACGAGCACATTTCGGTGTTCCTGCCGTGCGCGCCGAACCCGACCACCGGCTTCTTCTTCTACGTGCCGAAGAGCAAGGTGATCCCGGTCGACATGAGCGCGGAAGAGGCGGCGACGCTGATCATGTCTGCCGGTGTGGTGCAGCCGGGCTCCGATCCGCAGAAGAAGATCGCGGCGCTGGCCGCGACCGCACTCGCCGCCAAGAAGGCCCGCGATCCGGACGAGCCGGAATCGGCGTTCTCGCGTCGGCGGCTCAAGCCGCCCGAGAAGGCGTCCGACAAGGTCGATTAGTCAGACTCATCTCCACATTAGTCATTCCGGGGCGCTCACGCAGTGAGCGAACCCGGAATCTAGAGATGTTCTGCGTGCGACTACGTTCCACCAACTTCGGGATTCCGGGCTCGCGAGCTGCGCTCGCGCCCCGGAATGACGCTCGGTAACTAACCAGCTCCCAGCAGCGGGATTGCCTCGTCGCGTTCGTACAGATACAGCAGGCAGCGCAGCGCTTCGCCGGACGGGCCTTCGAGCTTGGGATTCTCCTTCAGGATCCGCAGCGCTTCGTCGCGCGCCTGGGTGATGAGCTGGGCGTGAACTTCGGAGCGTGCGATCCGGTAGCCGGGCAGGCCGCTCTGGCGGGTGCCGAGCACGTCGCCTTCGCCGCGCAGCTTGAGGTCTTCCTCGGCGATCCGGAAACCGTCGGTGGTATCGCGGATCACGCGTAAGCGCGCCGCCGAGAGTTCGCCGAGCGGCTCGCGATACAGCAGCAAGCACGTCGACGCCTCACTGCCGCGGCCGACCCGGCCGCGAAGCTGATGCAGTTGTGCCAGACCGAACCGTTCGGCGTTTTCGATCACCATGATGGTGGCTTCGGGCACGTCGACACCGACCTCGACCACCGTGGTGGCGACCAAGACGCTGATCTCGCCGCGCGCGAACTGGCCCATCACCTGGTCCTTGTCGCTGCCGCGCATCCGGCCGTGCACCAGCCCGACCTGGTGGTCGCCGAAGCGCTGTCGCAACGACTCGAAACGCTGTTCGGCGTCGGTGAGTTTGACGGTCTCGGATTCTTCCACCAGCGGGCAGATCCAGTACACGCGTTTGCCGACGGCGATGGCGCGGCCGATGCCGTCGATGACTTCGGGCAGCCGGGTGTCGGACAGCGTGCGGGTGTCGATCGGCTGGCGGCCGGCGGGCTTCTCGCGGAGTTCCGAAACGTCCATGTCGCCGAAGTAAGTCAGCACCAGCGTGCGCGGGATCGGCGTTGCGCTGAGCACCAGCACGTCGACATCGGCGCCCTTGCTGGTCAGCGCCAGACGCTCGCGCACGCCGAAACGGTGCTGCTCGTCGACCACCGCTAGCGCCAGCGATTTGTAGATCACGTCGTCCTGGATCAGCGCGTGGGTGCCGACCAGAAAATCGATCTCGCCGGCGGCGAGGCGCTCCAGGATCTCGCGGCGTTCCTTGCCTTTCTCGCGGCCGGTCAGGATCGCGACCTGCATCCCGGCGCGTTCGGCGAGCGGCGCGATGGTTTTGATGTGCTGACGGGCGAGGATTTCGGTCGGCGCCATCAGTGCCGCCTGCTTGCCGGCCTCGGCGACCGCCGCTGCGGCCAGCAGCGCCACCACGGTCTTTCCGCTTCCGACGTCGCCCTGCAGCAGCCGCAGCATCCGCACCGGTTGGCGCAGATCCTCGGCGATCGCCGCCGCGGCCTGCTGCTGCGAGGCGGTGAGTGCATAAGGCAACGCGTCGATGATCTTGTGACGCAGCCGACCGTCGCCGGCGTTGCGGCTGCCGGCCGGGCGGCGGAGCTGCGCCCGCACCAAAGCCAGCGCGAGTTGCCCGGCGAGCAGTTCGTCATAGGCCAGGCGCGACCAATACGGCCCGTCCGGCAGAATGTCGGTCGGCTGGTCCGGGATGTGGACGTGCTTCAGCGCTTCGGCGAACGAGGGAAACCGGCAGCGCCGCAGCACCTCGGGGCTGATCCATTCCGGCAGCGCCGGCAGCTTGGTCAGCGCCTGCGCCACCGCGCGGCGCAGCGAGCCGATCGCCAGTCCCTCGGTCAGCGGATACACCGGATCGATCTGCGGCAGCTTGGCGAAGGCTTCCTCGTCGACGACGCGGTCCGGATGCACGATCTGCAGCGTGCCGTCGTAGAGCTGGCCGGTGCCGGAGACGTAGCGCTTGGCGCCGACCGGCAGCAGCTTCTGCACATAGTCCGGCTTGGCGCGGAAGAACGTCAGCACCACGTCGCCGGTGTCGTCGCTGGCATAGACCAGATACGGCGCGCGGGAGCGGCCCGGCGGCGGTGCGCGGTGGCGATCGACCGTCACCTCCAGCGTCACCACCGTGCCCGGCACGGCGTCGCGAATCTTCGGCCTGGCGCGCCGGTCGATCACGCTGGTCGGCAGATGCAGCAGCAGATCGGCCAGCCGCGGGGTGTCGTCGCGGTCCAGCAGATAGCGGAACAGCTTGTCCTGTTTCGGCCCGACGCCGGAAAGGCTGGTGACCGGGGCGAACAGCGGATTGAGCAGAGCAGGGCGCATCGAACCAAGGCGGGTGGGATGGGCGGTGTCCGCAGGGTTGGCTGCATTTGCCGCCGATTGCAATGCGTCCGTGCGGGCTGACAGCGGCGATTGTGACGGCTATACCAGCCTCGCCCGGCACGTCCGGGCTTTTGGCGTTGAGGTGGATTTCGACATGACGGGCACCACACGGTCGAGCGGCGGGCTCGACGACCGCCGCAAGCGGCTGCTGTTCCGCTGCTGGCATCGCGGCACACGCGAGATGGATCTGATTCTCGGCCAGTTCGCCGACGCCGAGATCGGCACGCTGTCGGAGGCGGAGCTCGACGAGCTGGAGCGGCTGATCGAGGTCAACGACCACGATCTCTACGCCGCGGTCGCCGGCGGCGACACGCTGCCGGCCGAGTTCAAGGGCGGTCTGTTCGAACGGATCAAGACCTACGGCCATCAGGACGGCGCCGTATGAAGACTCCGAGCAGGTCGCCGGCGGAACAGCTTACGCCCGGCAAGGCGCTGACCTTCGCCAACGTCGCCGAAGGCGCCGAAGGGCTGATCATCGCCGATCTGGCCCGCGCGGTCGCGGCCAAGCCGAAGGCGCCCGCCGTCAGCCTGACGGTGATCTGCCGCGACGGCCCGCGGATGCAGCAACTCGCGCGCAGCCTCGAGTTCTTCGCGCCTGATCTCGAGGTGCTGCAGTTTCCGGCCTGGGACTGCCAGCCTTATGACCGCGTTTCGCCGCACGCCGGCATCCTGGCGCAGCGTGTCACCACCCTGGCGAAGCTGTCGCGCCTGACCGGCAGCGACAAGCCGCTGATCGTGCTGACGACGGTCAACGCCGCCGTGCAGCGGGTGCCGGTGCGCGAGATTGTCGCCGCGCAGGCGCTGTCGGTGGCCCCCGGTAACGTCGTGCCGATGGATTCGATCGTCGCGTGGCTCGAACACAACGGCTACAGCCGCGCCTCCACGGTGCGCGAAGCCGGCGAATATGCGGTGCGCGGCGGCATCCTCGACCTGTTTCCTGCCGGCCTCGACCAGCCGGTGCGGTTCGACTTCTTCGGCGACCAGCTCGAATCGATCCGCACCTTCGACGCCGAGACCCAGCGCACGCTGCACACCATGCGCGGCCTGGATCTGGTGCCGGTGTCGGAATTCCAGCTCGTCACCGAAACCATCCGCCGGTTCCGGATGGGCTATGTCGCCACCTTCGGCGCGCCGCACCCGGACGATCAGCTCTACGCCGCGGTCAGCGAAGGTCGCCGCCATCCCGGCATGGAGCACTGGCTGCCGCTGTTCCAGGAGCGGATGGACACGCTGTTCGATTACCTGAAGGCAACGCCGGTCGCGATCGAGCCGCAGAGCGAGGATGCCGCGCGCGAGCGCTTCAAGCAGATCGCCGACTATTACGACGCCCGCCGCGAAGCGATGGACCAGCCCGGCTCCGGCGCGATCTACAAGCCGCTGCCGCCGGATCAACTCTATCTCACCGACAGCGAATGGACCGCGCGGCTGGAAGGCGTGCCGCTGGCACGGCTGACGCCGTTCGCGCTGCCGGAAGACACCAGCAACGTCATCGACGCAGGCGCCCGGGCCGGCCGCAACTTTGCGCCGGAGCGCGCGGACGCCAACGTCAACGTGTTCGAGCAGCTTGTGGCGCACGTCTATGCGCTGCAGGCGGTGCGCAAGAAGGTCGTGATCGCACTGTGGAGCGAAGGCTCGCGCGACCGCATGGCGAGCATGCTGAAGGACCACAAGCTAGTCGCGCTTACCAGCGTCAATTCCTGGCGTACCGTGCAGGCGACGCCGCGCAACGAAACCATGCTGGCGGTGGTCGGGCTGGAGTCCGGCTTCGAGACCGACGCCTTTGCAGTGATCACCGAGCAGGACGTGCTCGGCGACCGTTTGGTGCGCCAGCGCAAGGCCAGCAAGAAGCTCGACAACTTCATCTCCGAAGTCACCAGCCTGTCGACCGGCGATATCGTCGTGCATGTCGAGCACGGCATCGGCCGCTTCGTCGGCCTGCAGACGCTCCAGGTCGGCGGCGCGCCGCACGACTGCGTCGAGCTGCACTATGCGAACGAAACCAAGCTGTTTCTGCCGGTCGAGAACATTGAACTGCTGTCGCGCTACGGCTCCGACGGCACCACGGTCGAACTCGACAAGCTCGGCGGTTCGGGCTGGCAGGCGCGCAAGGCCAAGCTGAAGAACCGCATCCGTCAGATCGCCGGCGAACTGATCAAGGTCGCGGCCGAACGGCATTTGCGCGAGGCGCCGAAGCTGCCGATCCAGCCGCAGCTCTACGACGAATTCTGTGCGCGCTTCCCCTACGATGAAACCGAGGATCAGCTCGCCGCCATCAACGCGGCGCTCGGCGATCTGGAGAAGGGCACGCCGATGGACCGCCTGGTCTGCGGCGACGTCGGCTTCGGCAAGACCGAAGTGGCGCTGCGCGCCGCCTTCGCGGTGGCGCTCGACGGCAAGCAGGTGGCGGTCGTGGTCCCGACCACGCTGCTGGCGCGGCAGCACGCCAAGACCTTCACCGAACGCTTCCGCGGGTTCCCGGTCAATGTCGGGCAGGCGTCGCGGCTGGTCAGCGCCAAGGAGCTGACCCAGGTCAAGAAGGGCATCGCCGACGGCACGCTCGACATCGTGGTCGGCACCCACGCGCTGCTCGGCAAGTCGATCAAGTTCAAGGATCTCGGCCTCGTCATCGTCGACGAGGAGCAGCATTTCGGCGTCACCCACAAGGAGAAGCTGAAGCAGCTCCGCGCCGAGGTGCACGTGCTGACGCTGAGCGCGACGCCGATCCCGCGCACGCTGCAGCTCGCCATGACCGGGGTGCGCGATCTGTCGATCATCGCGTCGCCGCCGGTCGACCGGCTCGCGGTGCGTACCTTCGTGGCGCCGCACGATCCCTTGATGATCCGCGAGGCGCTGCTGCGCGAGCGCTATCGCGGCGGCCAGGCGTTCTACGTCGTGCCGCGGATCGACGATCTCGCTGAGGTGAAGGACTTCCTCGACAAGCACGTGCCTGAGATGAAGGTCGCAGTCGCCCACGGCCAGATGCCGCCGGCGGTGATCGAGGACATCATGTCGGCGTTCTACGACGGCAAGTTCGACATCCTCTTGTCGACCACGATTGTCGAATCCGGTCTCGATATTCCGAACGCCAATACGCTGATCGTGCATCGCGCCGACATGTTCGGCCTGGCGCAATTGTATCAGCTCCGCGGCCGCGTCGGCCGGTCGAAGCTGCGCGCCTATGCGCTGTTCACGCTGCCGCAGCACAACATCACCGCGCAGGCGGAGCGCCGGCTCAAAGTGCTGCAATCGCTGGAGACGCTCGGGGCCGGATTCCAGCTAGCATCGCACGACCTCGACATCCGCGGCGCCGGCAATCTGCTCGGCGAAGAACAGTCCGGCCACATCAAGGAAGTCGGCTTCGAGCTGTATCAGCAGATGCTGGAGGAGGCGATCACCAACCTCAAGGCCGGCATCGTCGACGAACCGGTCGCCGATCGCTGGTCGCCGCAGATCACCATCGGCATGCCGGTGCTGATCCCGGAGGACTTCGTTGCCGATCTTGCGGTGAGGCTGTCGCTGTATCGCCGGCTCGCCGATCTCGACACCGACGAGGAGATCGAGAACTTCGCAGCCGAGCTGCGCGACCGTTTCGGTCCGCTGCCGGACGAGGTGCGCTATTTGTTCAAGGTGGCGGCGATCAAGGCGTATTGCCGCCGTGCCAATGTCGAGAAGGTCGACGCCGGTCCGAAGGGCGTCGTCATCAGCTTCCGCGACAACGCCTTCGCGCAGCCGGACAAGCTGGTGTTCTTCATCAAGCGCCACGGCGAAGCCGCCAAGGTGCGGCCCGACATGAAGGTGGTGTTCTTCCAGGTCTGGAAGACGCCGGAAGAGCGGCTGATGGGCACGACCGATATCCTCAAGCAGCTCGCCGACCTCGCCGAGAACCGCAAGGCGGCGTGATCTTTCGCCGCCACGTCATTGCGAGGCGGCGAAACCGACGAAGCGATCCAACTGTGTATGGGGCCTCTGGATTGCTTCGCCTTCGGCTCGCAATGACGGGGAGCGCGTTATCTGATTAGTGCGCTTCATCGATTGATTGATGCCAGGCTTGCCCTCCCCAAGGGCAGGGAGACCTCATCCTGCGGTGCCCGGCAAAGCCGGACGTCTCGAAGGATGAGAAGCCGCATGGCTTGTGGCGCATGGTTCGAGACGGCGCTTCGCGCCTCCTCACCATGAGGATTGTGCTTGTTGGGACTACGCCGAAGTGCGCTCCAGATTCAACTGAGAACGGACCACCTCTAGCCTGCGGCTCTCACGACGCCGCGCGGCGGCGGTCCTGCTGGACGACGCGGGTCAGGATGGCGCGGGCGGATTCGTCCGGCATCAGGGTGGCGACGCTGACGTCGGGATCGATCCGTGCCTCGCGCCGGGCGCTGTGCGCGGTCTGCTTGATCACGCTGCTGAGCCGGCGTGCGATCGCCTGGGCGTTGCGCAGGTCGGTCGCGGCGAACACCACCAGCAGGGTGCCGTCGGTCTGCAGCGTGCCGAAATCCATCTTGCGCATCAGCCGGCTGACAATCCGGGCGGCGTCGTGGACCGCGCGGCGATCGGCGCGGTGCAGGACGAAGCGCGCGACCGACAGGCCTTCGCCGCGAGTCTGGGCCTGATACACGGCGGTCGCAAAATCGCGCTCGAATGCAGTCTCGGTCAGCAAGCCAGTGCGGGGATCGAGCAGCCCGCCCGCGTCGAGCGAGGCGAGGGTGCGGGTGAGGCGGGCTTCGAAGGCGTGCTGGCGCACCAGCGGCAGCGCGGCACCGACGATCTGCGCCGGGGTGCCGTCGACGAATTCAAGGTATGGCAGCTCGACTTCCGGCTGCGGGGCCGCGACGCCGACTACGATCGGCAGGTGCCGAAACCGGGTATCCTCCGACAATACGGTGAGAAACGCATCGACCACGCGCGGGCTGAAACCTTCGGCCAGCACAATGCCGTCGAGGTCGCGGGCGTTGAGATGCTTGGCGGCGGCCTCGATCGACAATGCGCCGACCACCCCGACGCGTTCGCCGAGCGCGACCGACAGCGCCGGATAGGCCGCGCCGCGACCGATCAGCAGCACGGTGGCGTCCTGCAACGGGTCGTTGTCGGACAGCTCGGTGAGGCCGCCCGGATCGGTCAGGCGCCGCATCGCGGTGGCGTGCAGCGTCCGTACTCGCAGTGCCGCGCGCAGCCGCGGCGCAAGATGGATCAATTCGCGCGGATCGGCGCTGAACGGCATCGCATTGTCGGGCAGAGGACCATCCGCCCCGATCGCGATCAACGGTACATAGGGTTGCAGCAGCCCGACCTGGCGGGCGAGGGTCGCGAGCGCGCCGGCGGGCGCGCCACCATCGACGACCACGGCCGACGGTCGCAGCCGGCCGATCGCGTCAGCCGCATCGGAGCACGACGCGGTGAGCACCGGAAACAGTTTGGCGTCCGTCAGCGCAGCAAGGGTCAGCGAACTGTCGTCGCCGGTCACGACGAGGATAGGCGCGTGGTACGACATTCCAAGAACGGCTCCCGCAGTCGAGGCGGAAAACCGTAAGCGGTCGCTGTTAATGCGGCGTCAACGTCGATGCGCGGTTTTCATCGAGCTTCGGTGCGTCGCGGAAGGCTTCGACCATCAAAGGGTTTAGGCCGAGTTCTGAAAGTGCTTCGCGAGCTCTGGAATTGTCCTGCGCGCGGCCCGCGAGCCGGTAGCCGCTGAGCCGGTCCGGCAGCGCCGTCAGCAGCGCGCCCTGGCCGAGCCGCTTCGCCCATTCCTGCAGGTCGAGCGCCAGGAAGCGATAGCCGCCGACCGCCATCACCCCGGCGGGCGGTGCGGTGATGCACACCGCCCCGGTGGCGCGGTCGAGCCGCGCCGCGTAGCCGGTATCGACAAAGTCCGGCGGCGGCGCCATCGGGATCGAACTGTTGAGCGGCGGCAGCGGCGCATAGGCCGCGAGCGTCACCATCGGGCCGCGCAGCCCGAGCGTGCCCTTCGGCGTGATCAAGACCTCGCCCGCGGTCGAGCCGCCGGCATGACCGCGCGGCGCGGTGTGCGGTCCCGGCATGATCGCCGCCGGTGTGCCGTCCGCGGCACGCTGGGCGCCGAACAGGCCGGCTTCGCCGAACAGATAGATGTCGGTGAAGTTCGCCGGCGCGCCGATCCAGGACGGGCTGGCGCCGACCTGTTCGGGCGACCGCCACAGCCCGACCACGCTGCGCAGCGACGGCGCCTGCGCCGCAAGGCCGGCCTCGCCGAGCCGGAGCGCCAGGGGCGCCGGCGTCACCAGCGCCTGACACCCCAGTTCGACGATCTGCCGCTCCAGCACCGCGTCGTCGAATGGATGGTGCAGCGCCAGCGTGCCGCCGCTGAGCAGCCAGGTCACCATCGACGAGGCGAGGCCGGCGAACGATGCGGGCGTCTGCGCCGACAGCATCACCGCGCCTTGCGGGATCGCGCTTTCGAGGAACACCACGAGTCCGCCGGCGATCAGGTGCAGATGGCTGCGCGGGATGGCGCGGACGCCGTCGCTGGTTGTGTCGAACGAGATCACCGCGGCGCGGCGGGCCTCCTGCAGCCCGGGCGGCGGCGGCAGCGCGCTGTCGTCGGCCATCGCGGCGTCGAGCGACGCCATGCCTTCGGGCAGGTCGTCGCCGAAGCCGCAGACGTGGCGGATCGAGAACGCCTCGGCAGCGGCGTTCATGGCGAGATCGGCGTGGCTGACGCCGTCGATCCAGCGCGTCGAGACGATCGCCCGCGCGCCGGTACGGTTCAGCGCGGCGGTGAGATCGGCATGGCGCCAGAGCTGCGGCAGCAGTGCGACGACGAGACCGGCGCGATGCGCCGCCAGCACTGTCAGCACGAATTCGACGGTGTTCGGCAACTGCACCGCGATCACCGAATTGCTCGGCAGCCCGGCGGTGACGAAATGCGCCGCCAGCGCGGAGATCGCGCGGTCGGCCTCGGCGTAGGTCAGGCGCATCGGCTGCTGCCCGGTGATACGCTGTTTGTCGGGCGGATCGATCAGCGCGACCGCATCCGGCTGCCGTGCCAGGGTGCGGCGAAACAGTCCGTCGAGCGTCGGCGAGGTGTTGGGCTGGCTCACAGGATCACCTCTGCTGCGGTTGCTGCGGCGATGGCCGAGACCACCACGTCTCCGGAAGATAGCCGGTCAAAGCCGTGGTGTTCGGCATCTCTATCCGATTCCACCGCGCGATCCATTGCTCCCGGATGCTGTACACAGGGACTACGTAGAACCCCGAGATCAGCATCCGGTCGAGTGCCCGCACCGCATCGACGAAATCGGTGCGGCCGCGCGCGCGCAGCAGCGCCGCGATCATCGCGTCGATCGCCTGGTCCCTGGCGCCCATATAGTTGCGGGTGCCGGGCGTGTCGGCTGCGTCGCTGCCCCAGTAGAACGCCTGCTCGTTGCCCGGAGACAGCGACTGATCCCAGCGGTTCGGGATCATATCGAAATCGTAGCTCAATCGGCGCTGGTCGAACTGGACCGCGTCGACCGTTCGGACCGACACGGTGATGCCGGCGCGCTTGACGTCGCGGGCGAAGGCGAGCGCGATCCGCTCCTGTTCGCGCGTCGTCACCAGCATCTCGAACGACAACGGCTGGCCGGTGTCGCGCTTGCGCAGGATGGTGCCGTCGAGTTGGTATCCGGCCTGCCCGAGCAGGTCGAGCGCACGGCGCAGCCCGGTGCGATCGCGCCCCGAGCCGTCGCTCTCCGGCAGCCTGTAACTGCCGTCGACGATATCGGGGCGCAGGCGCGCCAGATACGGCTGCAGCAGCGTGCGCTCGCCGTCTTCGGCCGCGCGGCCGTAGGCCGACAGATCCGATCCGCCGAAGAATCCGCCGGCGCGGGAGTACAGGCCGAAGAAGTAGTTGCGGCTGATCCATTCGAAATCGAACAGGTTCAACAGCGCCTCGCGAACCCGGATGTCGGCGAACACCGGCCGGCGGGTGTTGAACACCAGGCAGTCTGTCGGCTCCGGGGTGCCGGGCTTGATCGCGAGGCGGCTCACCTCGCCGCGGCGGGCCGCGGGGAAGTCGTAGCCTTCGTGCCAGCGCAGCGGGTCGGTCTCGACGCGGAAGTCGTACAGGCCGCGTTTGAACGCCTCGAATTGTGCATTGGCCTCGCGGAAGTAGTCGATCCGGACTTCGTCGAAATTCCACGAACCCCGGTTGATCGGCAGATCCCGGCCCCAGTAGTTCGGATCGCGGGTGAGGGTGACGCTGGTGCCCGCCTGGACCCGGGTGACCCGGTAGGGGCCGGAGCCGAGCGGTGGCGTCAGCGAGGTTTCCTCAAATCGGTCGGGATCCACGGCGTGGCGCGGCAGCACCGGCATCAGGCCGAGGATCAGCGGTAGTTCTCGGTCCGGCGCGCCGCCGAAATCGAACCGGACGGTGAGGGGATCCAGCACTTCCGCGCGGGCCACCTTGCCGTAGTACAGGCGCAGGTTCGGGCGGCCCTTGTCGCGCAACAGCCGCCACGAGAACAGGACGTCCTCGGCGGTCACGGGCTTGCCGTCCGCGAACCGGGCACGGGAATCGATGCGGAAGGTCACATAGCTGCGGATGTCGTCGGTCTCGACCGACCGTGCGAGCAGGCCGTACAGGGTGAACGGCTCGTCATGGCCGCGCGCCAGCAGACTCTCGATCACATAGCCGCGCATCTGTTGCACCGCTATGCCTTTGACGATCAAGGGATTGAGGCTGTCGAACGCTCCGACCACGCTGGCGATCATCCGGCCGCCCTTGGGAGCATCCGGATTGACGTAGGGCATCGCCGTAAAGTCGGCCGGCTGGGCGGGCTCGCCGTGCATCGCGATGGCATGGCTGACGGTCCCGGCGGCGGAAGCGCCGGCCGGCTCGGCACCAGCGATTGTTGCGCCGCCGAGGCACCCGATGCCGACCGCCAGCGCGCAGGCGAGGGCCTTGATCCCGGGGACGATGTGGTGCTCTGATTCGGCGCGTCTCACGTCTGAATTTTTACCACATCGGCGCAGGGAAACCGGCCGCGGAGGATTGTTGCCATTGATATTTTCGTTCGCCAATGTATTGAAGGCGGGCAGTCGATGATGCCCACCGGCTCGTCACGTAACCGCCTCAATTGGCACAGAGACAGCGGCCGACGGCCGGATGTCGCTCCCGCGTCGCGGTTGGGGTGCGCGACCGTTTCAGAAAGGGTTTTCCGAATGAATTCTTGCAACTTGGTCGCGTCGGCCGGGCTGCGCGGGCGAGTCTTCGCCCTGCTGGCGGCTACCGCATTCGCCACGCTGACCGTCGCCCCCGCTGCGCAGGCCCAGCAGCAGCCGGCTGCTCCGAAGGCAGCGCCGAAAGCGGCGCCGAAGAACGCGCCGGCACCTGCGCAGCAGGCCCCCGCGCAGGCCGAGCAGCAGCAGGTTCAGTTGATCTACGCGCCCTGGACGAAGTTCTGCCTGAAGGGGCAGGACGCCAACGCCAAGCAGGTGTGCTTCACCGGCAAGGACGGCCGCATCGAATCCGGTCAGCCGGTGATCGCGGCGGTGATCATCGAGCCGGAAGGCGAGCCGAAGAAGATCCTGCGCGTGACACTGCCGCTCGGTATGCAGCTCGTTCACGGTACCCGCATCATCGTCGACGGCAATGCGCCGCAGCAGAGCCCTTATGTGATCTGCTTCGCCAACGGCTGCATGTCGGACTACGAAGCGACGCCGGAACTGGTCAACCAGCTCAAGAAGGGCCAGAATCTGGTCGTGCAGGCGATCAACTCCAACGGCGCGCCGCTGACGCTGCCGCTGCCGCTGGCGGAATTCGCCAAGGCCTATGACGGTCCGCCGACCGATCCGAAGCAGTTCGAAGAGACCCAGAAGAAGCTGCAGGAAGAGCTGCAGAAGCGCGCCGAAGAGCAGCGCAAGAAGCTGGAAGCTCAGGCTCCGGCCGGTGCCAACCCGGCCGCCAAGTAAGCCACCAAGTAACACGCGACCACGATCGCGAAACGCAAAGGGCGCCCCCGGTGGCGCCCTTTCTGTTTTCTGAGGACTCGCCTGCGCCCGCCGGGCTGTCATATCAGCCGGTGATGATCGCCATCGCGGACGACTGGGTCGCCGCTAGGCTTTCGCGTGAGGCGCCGTGCGGGAGATCCGTGCTGGTCGGGTATTTTCAACCCAGCGATCGTCGAGACGCCCGAGACGGCACCCGCGCCCGATTAGTTCAGCGACGGGTTGCGCGGCCGGTAGCCGCCGGACTTATCCTTGATGAAGATCTCGGCGACCTGGGAATGCCGGATCGGCTCGCCGGAATCGTCAGGAAGCAGGTTCTGCTCCGACACATAGGCGACGTATTCCGACTCCGCGTTTTCCGCGAGCAGGTGATAGAACGGCTGGTCCTTGCTCGGCCGCACATCTTCGGGGATCGCCAGCCACCATTCTTCGGTGTTGGCGAATTCCGGATCGATGTCGAATACCACGCCGCGGAACGAGAAGATCCGGTGGCGGACGATCTGACCGATCTGAAACTTGGCGGTTCGCGTTTTGATCATGGGAGTCGGATAGACCAGCTTGGCGGCGGACGCTAGTGGTAAACCGGCGAGTCTGCTCCGCGGCGGCCAGCCCGGGGTTTCCCTGATACCGTTCGGTTCCCAACTCCGGCCGCATTGCGCATGATCGACATTCTCAATCTCGCCCTGCCGTATTTCGGCCTGATCTTCGTCGGCTTCGCCTGCGGCCGTCTCAAGAAGCTGCCGGAGCAGGGCCTGGTCTGGATGAACTTCTTCCTGGTCTACGTCTCGCTGCCGGCGCTGTTCTTCCGGATCATGTCGAAGACGCCGTTCGAGGAGCTCAACAACCTGCCGTTCATATTGGCGACGACGCTGGCCACGGCGATCGCGTTCTTCCTGTCCGGCCTGCTCGGGCGGATGATCGGCAAGTTGTCGATGCGCGAGGCGACGATGGCGGCGCTGTCGGGCGGCTACGGCAACATCGGCTACATGGGGCCGGGCCTGGCGCTGTCGGTGCTGGGCACCCAGGCGGCGGCGCCGACCGCGCTGATCTTCTGCTTCGACACGATCTTTCTGTTCTCGATCGTACCGCTCGGCATGGCGCTGACGGCGGCCGACAAGCGGCCGATGCTACCGACCATCCTGGCGGTGCTGCGGGAGATTTTGCTGCACCCGCTGATCGTCGCCGCCTATTGCGGAGCCGCGGCGGCGGCTTTCCATGTCGAGCCGCCGGTGGCGCTCGACAGGATGCTGGCGTTCCTCCAGAACGCCGCGGCGCCGGTGGCGCTGTTCACCCTCGGCGTGACGGTGGCGTTGCGGCCGTTCGGCCGGGTTCCGTGGGAAATTCCGAGCCTGGTGGCGGTGAAGCTGCTACTGCACCCGGTGATCGTGTTCGGCTTGATTCTGGCGTTCGGGCCGTTTTCGCCGGAATGGGCCGCGACCGCAGTGCTGATGGCGTCACTGCCGCCGGCGCTGAACGTGTTCGTGATCGCCCGGCAATATAATACCTGGGTCGAGCCGGCGTCGGTCGCCGTTCTGATCGGGACGTTCGTCTCGGTGGTGACGCTCACCACCGTGATGTGGCTGATCCGGACCGGGCAGATCCCGTTTCCGGGGTAGGGGCGTCAGATCGAGCGCCAGAACGGCGACAGCCCCTCGCGCATTGCGAACCGGCGCAGCGGGCCGACCGAGCCGAGCACGTGCATCCCCGCCGCCCGCAGCATCTGCACCGGCAGCAGGCCGCTGAGCAGGGTGCGGTTGGCGATGTCGATCGCGGCGGTGCGGCTGGCGATGTCCGGGCCGCGGCTGCGGCCGTAGCGTGCCAGCACCGCATCCGAGCCGATATCGGCGCCGCTCTCGATCGCTTCACGGACGATGTCGGCGAGGTCGCCGGCGTCGCGCAATCCCATGTTCAGCCCCTGCGCCCCGATCGGCGGCACCACGTGAGCGGCCTCGCCGACCAGGGCGATGCGATGCTGCGCGTAAGCGGCCGGCTTCTCGATCGCCAGCGGAAACAGATTGCGGCCGGGCTCGACGGTCATCTTGCCGTAGATCGACTGCGACTGCTTTTCGGCGGCTGCCGACAGCTCGTCGTCGGACAGCGCCATCAGCCGCTGCGCCTCCTTCGGCGCCGCGACCCAGACGATGCTCATGCGCTTGCCGGGCAGCGGCACGAACACGCACGGGCCTTCCTCGGTGTGAAACTCGGTCGAGACATTGTCGTGCGAGCGTGTGGTCTTGACGTTGAAGGTCAGCGCCGACTGGTGCAGCGCCCGGCTGCTCACTTTGATGCCGGCGGCTTCGCGGCACTGCGACTGCCGCCCGTCGGCTCCCACCACCAGCGTCGCCGACAGCGTCATGCCGCCGCGCAGCCGCACCACCGCCTCGTCGTCGCCCGGGACGACGCTGTCCGCTTCGTCGTCGAAGCGCTCGAGGTTGGACAATTCGGCGGCGCGCTCTTCGAGTGCGATCAGAAGGGTGCGATTCTCGATGTTGTAACCGAAGGCGTCCATACCGATCTCTTGGGACGCGAACTTGACCTCAGGCGCCCGGATCAGCCGCCCGGTATCGTCGACCAGCCGCATCGCCCGCAGCGCCGCGGCCTTTCCCGAGCAGCGCCGCCACACGTCGAGCCGGTCCAGGATGTCGATCGAATCGCCGAGCAGGGCCGTGGTGCGGTTGTCACCGTAGGGCGCTCGCCGAGCCACCAGAGCGGTGATCGCGCCGCTGTCGGCGAGCGCGATGGCGGCGGTGAGGCCGGCGGGGCCGCCGCCGACCACGATGGCATCATAGCTGTTGGGTTCGAGCAGGCTCTGGGTCATGCCGGGACAATTGCCCCGGCCTGCGCCGATTTCAAGTCCGCCGCGAAACATTAACGTTTCTGACCGTTTGCGCGACCGAACGCCGCAACGAAATTGTGCAGATTGGCCGCCAAACTGATATGCACGACGTTCGATGACACCGCAGGACGCTCCGCCACCACCGCCCGGATCGCGCTCACGTCGCGCTGCTGCTCTGGGCGTGCACGTGTTGACGGCTGCCGGGGCGGCGATCGCGCTTCTGGCGCTGCTGGAAGGGGTGCGCCAGCATTGGGCGGCGATGTTCGCCTGGCTCGGGCTGGCGCTGCTGATCGACGCGATCGACGGCCCGCTGGCGCGGCGGCTCGACATCGCCCGGCTGCAACCGCAATGGTCGGGCGAGGTGCTCGATCTGGTGGTCGACTTCCTCACCTACGTGTTCGTGCCGGCCTATGCCATCACCGCGAGCGGTCTGCTGTTGCCGATCGCGGCGCCGGTGCTCGGCGTCGGCATCGTCGTCAGTTCGGCGATGTACTTCGCCGATCGCCGGATGAAGACCGAGGACAACCACTTCCGCGGCTTTCCGGCATTGTGGAACGCCGCGGCGTTCTATCTGTTTCTGCTGCACCCGCCGGCGATCGTCGGCAGTCTCGGAATCGCCGTCTTGATCGTCCTCACCTTCGTGCCGTTTCGCGTCGTGCATCCTGTGCGGGTGGCACGGCTGCGCCCGCTGACCCTGACGCTGACCGCGCTGTGGGCGCTGCTTGCCGGCTACACGCTTCTGCGTGACTTTGAAGTTGTTGCCCCGGTGACGATCGCTCTGTGCGCGATCGCGCTGTATGTCGGCTGCGCCGACACCGTCTTCCGCTTGCTCCGACGAGACCCTCGATGATCGAACTGCTCTCCAGTCCAGAAGCCTGGGCCGCGCTGCTGACCCTGACGGCACTCGAAATCGTGCTCGGGATCGACAATGTGATCTTCCTGTCGGTCCTGGTGTCGCGCATCCCCGAGCCGCGCGCGACGCGAGCGCGGCAGATCGGCCTCGCCCTGGCCCTGATCTTCCGCCTCATCCTGCTGACATTGCTGGTCTGGCTGATCGGTCTCACCACGCCGGTGTTCAGCATCGCCGACAAGCCGTTCTCCTGGCGGGACATCATCCTGATCGCCGGCGGATTGTTCCTGATCGCCAAGGCCACCCACGAGATCCACAGCGAGGTCGAGGCGAGGGACCACGCGCCTGAACCCGGTCTCGCCGACCGGGCGTTCTTCTGGGTGATCGTGCAGGTCGTCATCGTCGACCTGGTATTTTCGATCGATTCGATCATCACGGCGATCGGGATGGCCCAGGACATCGAGATCATGGTCGCCGCCGTGGTGATCGCGATGGTGGTGATGTACATCTCGTCGGGGCCGGTGGCGCGGTTCGTCGCGGAGCATCCGACCACCAAGATGCTGGCGCTGGCGTTTCTGGTGCTGATCGGCGTGGCGCTGGTGGCGGACGGTTTCGCGTTCCACATCCCGCGCGGCTACATCTACTTCGCCATCCTGTTCTCGGCGTCGGTGGAGTTCTTCAACGTGCTCGCCAAGCGCAAGCGTGCGCCTCAGCGCTGACCGCGGAAGCCGTCGCTGCCGGCAGGTTGACAACACCCGGGTGATGGCTTTCGGTGAAGCTCACATGAGATCCGAGGGGACGACGATGACGAAGGCGGTGCGTGTACATCAGGTGGGCGGACCGGAGGTCCTGGTCTACGAGGACGTCGAGCTGCCGCCGCCGGGCGAAGGCGAGGTCCGGATTCGCCAGCACGCCGTCGGCCTGAACTTCATCGACGTGTATTTCCGCACCGGCCTCTACAAAGCGCCGTCGCTGCCGTTCGTGATCGGCAACGAAGCGGCCGGCGAGGTGGTCGCGGTCGGCCCGCACGTCACCAATTTCCATCCCGGCGACCGGGTCGCGTACTACGCGAATCTCGGCGGCTACGCCACGCAGCGCAACATCGAAGCCGCCAAGCTGGTGAAGCTGCCCGACCACATCACCTACGAGCAGGGCGCCGTGCTGATGCTCAAGGGCCTGACGGTGTGGTACCTGCTGCACAAGACCTTCAAGATCGAGCCTGGTCATCGCGTCTTGATCCACGCCGCCGCCGGCGGCATCGGTCTGCTCGCCTGCCAATGGGCGCGGGCGCTCGGCGCACACGTCATCGGCACCGTCGGCTCCAAGGCCAAGGCCGACCTCGCACTCGCCAACGGCTGCGATCACGTCATCCTCTACAACGAGGAGGATTGGGTGGCGCGGGTCAAGCAGATCAGCCGCAACGAACTGTGCGACGTGGTCTATGACGGCGTCGGCAAGGCGACGTTCCCGGGCTCGCTGAAATGCATCAAGCCACGCGGCCTGTTCGTGTCGTTCGGCAACGCCTCCGGGCCGGTGCCGTCGTTCCCGCTCGCAGAACTCAACAATCACGGTTCGCTGTTTGCGACGCGGCCGAAGCTGAACGACTATATCGGCACCCGCAAGGAACTGATCGAAGGCGCCGACACGCTGTTTTCAGCGGTGATCGAGGGCAAGCTGCACGTCCCGATCAACCACGCCTACGCGCTGAAGGACGCCGCGAAGGCGCATATCGATCTGGAAGGGCGTATGACGACCGGTGCTTCGATTCTGAAGCCGTAAGGTCGCACAACGTCACCCATACGAGCCGCCACCCTCCGCGAAAGCGGAGGGCCCAGTGTTCCGGAACGCTGGTGTAAAGCAATCAGCTCTCTGGAATACTGGGTCGCCCGGACAAGTGTTCAGCCCGGAGACATAGTCGACACGTGTTCGGAGACATGACCGACACTTTCCACGCCCGTCAAGTCGATGGTGGCGACTTGGTGGGCGGCGAAGAACACGCCGTATTTGCCGTCGGTGGAGAGCGGCCTGATGGCCAAGCGCTCTCCGGCGAAGGCTTGCGGCACCTTCCACAAACGACCTTTGAAGCTGACATAGGCCTTGGTTTTCGAGACGGATCGGACGATGTCGCGCTCATCGTATTCTGGAGTCGGCAGGCGGTCCGGTAGAGAACGCCGGCTCGGCTGGTAGCGATCAGCAGGCACCAGCTGGCCTAGCGACTCGTGAGGGCGCTCGAAGTTGTACACCTCGCGCCAGGAATCGAAGGCACGTTGCGCCTCGGCGAGGTCGCGCAAGGGCCGCAGCGCAAACACCTCGTCGTCCAGCGTGCGATGAAAACGCTCGTTCTTGCCGCGGCTCTGCGGGTGATAGGGACGACTACGGATCACCCTGATGCCGAGCTTGAGCAGCCACACAGAGAGCCATGTCCAGCGCTCGCCGGAACTGTCCGACCACGGCGAGCCGTTGTCGACGAAGATCGTGTCGGGCAAGCCGTAGTGCCGGAACGTCGTTTGCAGCCTGTCCTGCACGGTTTCGCCGCGCTGATCGGCGCAAGCCTGGAGGCACAGATCGTAGCGTGAGTGATCGTCCACCACGGTCAGCGGATGGCAGCGGACGTCGTTGCCGAGCCGAACCCAGCCTTTGAAGTCCATCTGCCAAAGCATGTTCGGCGCCGGCATCTCGAACCGCAGCGTCGCCGGTGGACCGCCGGCGGCAGGCTTGATCCGGCCGTGCCGGCGCAGGATCTCGTGGATCGTCGACACCGCCGGAGCGTGCTGTCCGGACCGGTCCATCGAGCTGGCGATCTTGCGCGCGCCCCATGCCGGATGCGCATCACGAACCGCCAGCACCTGGGCCTCACACGCCGCCGAGGTCTGCCGCGGGCTGTCCTGCGGCCGCCGCGACAGGTCGGCGAGATCACCTCCGGCCGCCCATCGCTCCAACCATTTGTAGCCGGTCGTCCAATGAATGCCGAACCGCCGGCACAGCTCGCGCCGGTTCGCCCCCTCCTGCATCGCAAGCCGTACGAACTCGCGTCTCTGATCCACTGCCGACACCTCACGCCAGGGCATGGACTTGGCCTCCAATCGCCAAATCCAGCCACTATGATGCGTCGACTATGTCTCCGAACACCCGTAGGTCATGTCTCCGGGCTGAACAACAAGCCGGGCGATGACCTGCGTGTGTGTAGTCGCTGTTGCTGCTCAGAACCCCGCCACCGTGCCGTGCAGATCATACGCGTCGGCGCGGTCGATCTTGGCGGCGACGATTTCGCCGATGCGCAAGGGGCGACGGCTCGACAGATAGACGGCGCCGTCGATCTCCGGCGCGTCGGCCTTGGAGCGGCCCTTGGCGACGGTCGGGCCGATCTCGTCGATGATCACCTGCTGACGGGTGCCGACCTTGCGCTTCAGCCGCCGCGCTGAGATCGCCTGCTGCCGCGCCATCAGCCGGTTCCAACGCTCCTGCTTGACCTCGTCTGAAATCTGATCGGGCAGCGTGTTCGACGGCGCACCGGCGACCGGCTCGTATTTGAACGCGCCGACGCGATCGATTTCGGCTTCATCGAGCCAGTCGAGCAGGAATTCGAAGTCGCGCTCGGTCTCACCGGGAAAACCGACGATGAAGGTCGAGCGCAGCGCCAGTTCGGGGCAGATCTCGCGCCAGCGCTTGATGCGGTCGAGCGTCTTGTCCTGTGCGGCCGGGCGCTTCATCTGCCTGAGCACTTCGGGGCTGGCGTGCTGGAACGGGATGTCGAGATAGGGCAACACCTTGCCGTCCGCCATCAGGCCGATCACCTCGTCGACATGCGGATACGGATAGACGTAGTGCAGCCGCACCCAGGCACCGAGTTCGCCGAGCTCGTTGGCCAGATCGAGGAATTTGGCGCGGACGGCACGATCCTTCCACGGGCTCTCGGCGTACTTCACATCGACGCCGTAAGCCGAAGTGTCCTGCGAGATCACCAGCAATTCCTTGACGCCGGCGGCGACCAGCTTCTCGGCTTCGCGCAGCACGTCGCCGGCCGGGCGTGATACCAGATCGCCACGCAGCTTCGGGATGATGCAGAAGCTGCAGCGATTGTTGCAGCCCTCGGAGATCTTCAAGTAAGCGTAGTGCCGCGGCGTCAGACGCACGCCCTGCGGCGGCACCAGATCGAGGTGCGGGTTGTGCAGCGCCGGCCGGGCGCGATGCACGGCGTCCAGCACGCTTTCATATTGCTGCGGACCGGTGATCGACAGCACGCCGGGATAGGCGGCTTCGATCTGCTCCGGCTCGGCGCCCATGCAGCCGGTGACGATCACCTTGCCGTTCGCCGCCATCGCTTCGCCGATCGCCGCCAGCGATTCCTGCTTGGCGCTGTCGAGGAAGCCGCAGGTGTTGACGATCACGAGGTCAGCGCCGTCGTGCTTGCGCGCCAGCTCGTAACCCTCGGCGCGCAATCGGGTGATGATGCGCTCGGAATCGACCAGGGCCTTGGGGCATCCGAGCGAAACAAAGCTGATCTTGGGCGCGGCGGCCTGCTGCATGGTCGAACTGCCTGGATTGGGGTGCGAGAGGAGCTAAACCGGATCGGCGGCGCTGACAAGGCGGCTCGGAACCGAACCGGCGAGAAGATTGCCCTTCGGCGGGGTTCCGGAAGAGACGAATTTTGCCGGTTCCCGGACCCGGACAGCGCCGCCTTTGTTATTTCGGCGGCCGTCTTGCGGCGGAGGCGGTCAGGCCTTTCTTGTTCCTCGGAACCAGGAGAACGGACCGTGCGAAACCAGCCTCATCCGCACTCGGCGACGACACCACAACGGCTTTGGTCGTGGTCGTCGTTCGCGATCGATATTCACGTCCTGATGCTCGGCGCGGCCCTCGGGTTGATCGGTGCGATCGTGATCGCGGCGCCGCATCTGCGGCTGTCCTGAACGGCGTCCGGATAGTTAGTCGTGCGAGCCGCTGCCGGCCTGGGTTCGCACGAAACGCGCCGCGGGAGCGAGCGCTGAATTCGCGAAATGCCGGACGATCACGCTGGCGAGCGCCTCTGCCGCAGGATTGGCACTCCGCGCCGAGCGGTACAGCACCAGATCGACCTTGGGCAAGGCCGGGAAGGTGTCGCCGCGGCCGAGCACCCGCATCCCCGGAAGCACCGAACTCTTGCCGACGACGCTGACGGCGATGCCGGCGAACACGGCGGCCTGAATGCCGCTGATGCTCTCGCTGATACAGCTCAGCCGCCAGATCCGGCCGATGCTTTCCAGCGCGGCGAGCCCGAAGTCGCGAAAGATGTTGCCTGGCGGCAGCATCGCCAGCGGCACCGGATTTTCGAGGTGGACCGAGCCACGCTCCGACGTCACCCAGACCAGATCCTCCTGCGCGACCAGCTCTCCGACCTTGAACGCGGGCATCCCGGTGACGATCGCAAGATCGATTTCGGCTTTCTCGACCGAAGCCATCAGCTTGCTGGACAGCGCGCATTTCAGCTCGACATCGACGTTGGGATAGGCGCTGCGAAAATCCGACAGGATGCCGGGTAGCAGATAGGCGGCATACAGATCGGGCATTCCGAGAACGACCGCGCCGTCGAGCTTTGGCGCAGCGAGGCGGGCGCGTAGTTCGTCCTGCAGGCCCATGATGGTGCGCGCATAGCCGAGCACCAGCTCACCGTGATTTGTCAGCACCAGCCTGCGCCCGACCTTGGTGAACAGCGGAGCCCCGGTTGCTTCCTCGAGCCGGTTGAGCTGCAGGCTGACAGCCGGCTGGGTCCGGCCCAATCGCCGCGACGTTTCGGAAAAACTGCCGGTCTGAACCAGCACGATGAAGGTCTGCAGCAGGCGGAGGTCGAGCGGTGCGAGCATCGTTCTATTAAGCCAGCTTATAAAACCGATATAAACAATAAATTTCTGATGTTGTTGCGTCGCACCTACAGTGGCTTGCCGGGATCAGCAGCGAGGAAGCCATGCACAACACCACCAGACGCCACTTCATCCGCCTCGCGGTGACCGCGACCGCACTTGCCGCCACCAGCCTGACGGCGCTTGCGGAGGATCGCGTCATCAAGGTCGGAACGTTGAAGCTCATTCACGGCATCACGCCGTATTTCTACGAGAAGTTCGTGCCGGCGGGCGTCAAGGTCGTGGTGGTGCCGTTCGAGAGTCCGACCGACGGCAAGAACGCCGTGGCCACCGGGTCGGTCGATTTCGGCATCTTCGGCCTCGCGGCGGCGACGCTCGGCGGTGCCAATGGCGAGCCGGTGGTGGTGGTCGGCGCCGCCTGCAACCGTGGCATGGCGATCGTCGCCGGCAAGGATTCCGGCATCGCCAGCATCAAGGATCTGAAGGGTAAGAAGGTCGCGATCTGGCCGGGCTCGACCCAGGAGGTGGTGATCCTCGACCGGCTGGCCGCCGAAGGCATGACGATCAAGGACATCCAATCGGTCCGCGTCTCGTTCAGCGACATGGCGCCGGCGCTGGCGCGCGGCGACATCGACGCCTATGTCGGCGCCGAGCCGGCAGCAGGTATCAGCCTCGCCAGCGGCGTCGGCAAGATCGTCGAGTATCCGTACTCGACGCCGACCGGTTCGCTGAACATGGTGCTCAGCACCCGGCGCGAACTGATCGAGAAAGATCCCGAACTGATCCGCACGCTGCTGAAGGTGCACCGCAAGGCCAGCGAATACGCGATGAGCAACCGCGACGCGTTCGTCGAGATGGCGATGCAGAAGCTCGGCCAGCAGAAAGCCTCGATCGAGCAGGCGGCACCGAACGTCGAGCTGACCTGGAACATCGACGATCAGTTCCTGAAGCAGGCGCAGTATTACGGCGCCCAGATGCTCGACAAGAAGCAGATCCGGCAGTTGCCCGACTACAAGACCTTCATCGACGCAAGCTTCATCAAGGCGATCTCGGCGTCGTGAGCAACCGATGAGCCTGCAAAGCACGGTCTCCTCGTCCGCCATGGGCCCTCCCTCGATGACCAGGACTTCCGCCGCACCTGCGCGCGGCGGATGTCGTCCCCCCGGCAAGCTCGCAGCCAGGCTACGCGCCACAGCCCTCGCGCTGATCGTGCCGCTCGGCCTGCTGCTGGCGTGGGACTTGATGGTGCGCTGGACCGGGACGCGGTTGGTTCCGCCGCCATCCGGCGTCGCGACGATGATGTGGGATTTCGCCTTCGGAGGAATCTACGACGACGCCTACAGCGCCAGCCTGCCGATCCACTTCTGGAAATCGGTACAGCGGGTGTATGGCGGCTTCTTTCTGGCTGCGCTGATCGGAATTCCGCTTGGGTTGATGATCGGACGGATTCCGCTTTTGCGCGCGTTGCTCGATCCGACGCTCGCACTGCTGCGGCCGATCCCGGTCACCGCCTGGCTGCCGCTGTCGATGATCTTCTTCGGCCTTGGGCCGAAGTCGGCCGTGTTCCTGGTCTTCCTCGGCGCGTTCTATCCGATCCTGCTCAATACCGTGTTCGGGGTGAAGTCGGTCGATGTCCGGCTGTTCGAGGCCGCCGGGATGCTCGGCTGCAACGGGCCGCAACTGTTCAGATCCGTCGTTCTGCCGGCGGCGCTGCCGAGCATCTTCAACGGTCTGCGGCTCGGCGCGTCGTTCGCCTGGATCCTGATTGTGGTCGGCGAGATGACCGGCGTGCCGGAAGGTCTCGGCGCCGTGATCATGGACGGCCGCACGCTGTCGCGCACCGATCTCGTCATCACCGGCATGATCATCATCGGCATCACCGGATTCCTGTCGGATCGCATCCTGGTGATGCTCAGCAACTACTTCCTGCGCTGGAGTCCGCAGCACCATGCTTGATCAAACCACCAATCGTGACGCGCCGCCGGTGATCCTGGAGGTGAGCGGGCTGAACAAGATCTATCACGCGTCCAACGGGCCGGTGGAGGCGCTGCGCAGTGTCGATCTGACGGTGCGCAAGGGCGAGTTCGTCTGTCTGCTCGGCGCTTCGGGCTGCGGCAAGTCGACCCTGCTGCGGATCATCGCCGGCTTCGAGACGGCGACGCAGGGCTCGGTCGGCGTGTACGGTTGCGAGGTGCGCGGTCCCGGCCCGGACCGCGGCATGGTGTTTCAGGACTACGCGCTGTTCCCGTGGTTGACGGTGCGGCAGAACATCGGGTTCGGGCCCAGCCATCGCCGGGTCGCGCCGAAGGAGGTCGACAAGCTCACCGAGCGGTTCATGGCGATGGTCGGGCTGACGGCATTCGCCGACCGCTATCCGCACCAGCTCTCCGGCGGCATGAAACAGCGTGTGGCGATCGCCCGCGTGCTCGCCAACGACGCCGACATTCTGTTGATGGACGAGCCGTTCGGTGCGCTCGACGCGCTGACCCGCGCGGCGCTGCAGGAGGAGCTGATCGAGATCTGGCGGACCACCAAGCTGACCGTGATCTTCGTCACCCATTCGGTCGAGGAGGCGGTGCTGCTCGCCGACCGTGTCGTGGTGATGAGCTCGTCGCCGGGCCGGATCGATCGAGATGTTGCGATCGAGCTGGCTCGCCCGCGCGATGTCGCCTCGGTGGAGTTCAATGCGCTTCGGCGCAGCATCACGCAGCAACTCACCAGCCATGTCGGCGCCGGCCGCAAGGTTGCAGCGACGGCGGATTCCTGAGTGACCGTTTCAGCCTCCCACGCTTCGCGATCGGTCTATCGCGGGATGGATCGCACCGCGCTCGACGCCGCCTACAACAACAGCGCAGCGGTGGTCGACAGCCCGCAATGGCTGGATCGCTGGCGCGACCGCAGCGACACGCGCCGCGCGGGGGCGGGAGCGCGGCTCGATATCGCCTATGCGGATCGCGAGCGGACCTCGCTGGACTATTTTGGCTCCGGCGAAACGGGCGCGCCGCTCCTGGTGTTTCTGCATGGGGGCTATTGGCAGCGCAATTCCAAGGAGATGTTCTCCTTCGTGGCCGATGGACCGAACGCCCACGGCATCGACGTCGCCGTGGTCGGCTACACGCTGGCGCCGGCGGCGCGGTTGTCGGACATCGTCGCCGAGGTCGATCTGGCGCTCGATGTACTGGCTGCCGACACCGAGCGATTTAGCTTCGACCGGCGCAAGCTGGTGGTGAGCGGCTGGTCCGCCGGCGGACATCTCGCCTCGGTGGCGAGCGCGCACGCCGCGGTCCGTGGCGCGGTGTGTATCAGCGGCATCTTCGATCTCGAGCCGATTGCGCTGTGCTATCTCGATGAGGCATTGCGGCTGGATCGGCAGGAAATCGAGATCCTCAGTCCGATCCGGCGCACACGTCTCGGCATGGCGCCGCAATCGCTGCTGGTCGGCGGCGACGAACTGCCCGAATTGCAGCGGCAATCGCTGGACTATGCCAACGTCGCCGCGCGGGCAGGATTGCCGGTCGCTCTGCGCATTCTGCCGCGGCATCACCACTTCTCCATTTTAAACGAATGGAGCGCCGATGGCACGCTGACCGCCGAGCTGCTGACGCTGATCGGGACGTAGCGCGGATCGCGAGCGTCAGGCTCCGGCGAACGGCGCGACGGTGATGCCGCTCGCTTCGAGCTTCCGGCGGACCCCGCGGGCGATCTCGACCGCGCCTTTGGTATCGCCGTGGATGCAGACGGTGTCGGTGCGCATCTTGATCACCTTGCCGGTCACCGAGACGACGGCGCCGTCCTGCGCCATCCGCAGCACGCGTTCGGCAATTTCATCGGGGTCGTGCAGCACCGCGCCGGGCTTCTTGCGCGACACCAGATTGCCGTCGTCCTCATAGGCCCGATCGGCAAACACCTCGTGCGCCAGCGGCAGGCCGGCGGCTTCGCCCGCCAGCATGAGTTTGGAGTTCGCCAGCACGACGAACACCAGCGACCGATCGACGGCCTTGATTGCCGATGCGATCGCGCGCGCGGTCATGTCGTCTTCGCAGGCGACGTTGGACAGCGCGCCGTGTGCCTTGACGTGGGTGACCTTGTGGCCGGCAAGGGTGGCGACCGCCTGCAGCGCGCCGATCTGATAGGCGACGAGGTTTTCGATCTCGGCCGCGGTGATCCCCGGCACCGGGCGGCGGCCGAAACCGTGCAGGTCGCGGAAGCCCGGATGCGCGCCGATCGCGACGCCGTTCTGCTTCGCCAGCTTCACGGTCGCGTGCATGATGTCCGGATCGCCGGCGTGGAAGCCGCAGGCGATGTTGACGCTGGTGGCGATCTGCATCATCGCCGCGTCGTCACCCATCTGCCAGACGCCAAAGCCTTCGCCGAGGTCGCAGTTCAGATCGATCTTCATCCCGATTGGTCCCGTCGTCGGATTCGATTACTCCGCCGTCAGCGCGTCGATCGCGGTGCCGGCGACGTTGGCGGTGAGCAGCGCGTCGAGGTCGATGGTGGCATGCTGTGCGTCGCGCAGCCGGTCGGGCAGCGAGCGGATCAGCCTGGCCATGGCGCGGTAGGCGCCCTGCGCGTCTTCGACGCTGACCGCCCCAAAGCGGAACGGCCGCCCGGGCTGGCGCTGCGCCAGCCGGCCGAGATCGGCCGAGATCACCGTGGCGATTTTCGGATAGCCGCCGCTGGTGCCGCGATCGGGCATCAGCACGATCGGCTGGCCGGAGCCGGGCACCTGAATGCTGCCGTCGACCGTGCCGTCCGAGACGATGTTGTGGCCGTGCAGATGCGAGATCTGCGGACCATCGAGCCGATAGCCCATCCGGTCGCTGGTCGCCGAGACCGTCCATGCGCCGGAGAGCAACGTCTCCACCGCATCGCCGAACTCATCGTCCTGCGGACCGAGCACGACCCGGATCGGCGTATCCTGTTGCCCCGGCAGATCGAGGCGGCGCTCGACCGCTCGCGCCGCACACTTGACGGCGATGGTATCGCCGGCCTGGAACGGCCGCGGGTAGGGGCTGCCGAGACCGGCGCGCGCGTTGACGGCGAGACTGCCGAACATCGGCTCGCCGCGGACGCCGCCTTCAATTCCCAGATAGCTGAATACGCCGCCGCGGGCGACTCCTACGGTGAGGATCTGGCCGTCGGTGAGCGTGAAGGATTCGTTGAACGCCAGCGGCGCCCCATCGATCGCGGCGGGGCGCTCGGCGCCGGTCAGCGCCAGCCGCACCGCGCCGTCCCGGACACTCAGTTTCGCGCCGAGCGGGCCGAGTTCGATCGCCGCCGCGAACGCGTTGTTGCCGACGAGCACGTTGGCCGCGGCAAGCGACAGCCGGTCCATCGCGCCACTGGGTGGCAGGCCGTAACGCTGCGCGCCGTGGCGTCCGCCGTCCTGCACCGAGGTGGCCGGGCCGACGCTGTCGATCACAAGGCTCGTCATGCGCTCAGCAGGTCCGCGACGATTTCGCCGTGAGAGGCCGCATCTTCGCGGTCGGCGAATTCCTCGGCGTCGATCTGCGCGAAGCTGATCGCATCGCCGGGCTCGAGCAGAAAGATCGGCTCGCGATGCAACTGATAGGTTCGCACCGGCGTGCGGCCGAGCAGGTGCCATCCGCTCGGTCCGGCAAGGCACTGGATTCCGGCCTGGATGCCGCCGACCGAGATCGTGCCGGCCGGGGTGTGCAGCCGCGGCGCCTGCCGCCGAGGCATCGCCAGCGCCGGATCGAGGCCCGACAGATACGACCAGCCCGGCGTGAAGCCGATCATCGCGACCCGATAATCGCCGGCGGCGTGACGCGCTGCCAGCGCGTCGGGCGTGATGTTGAGCGCACGGGCGGCATCCTCCAGATCGATACCGTGTTCGCCGCCATAGCACACCGGAATCCGCCAGCGCCGTCCGGCGATCGTCGCGTCGTCGTCGGGCGCTTGCGCCAGCGAGACGAGTTGATCGGACAGCGCGCCGAAGCCGACCGTCTCAGGATCGTAATGCACCAGCAGCGATCGATAGGTCGGCACGGTTTCGACGATACCAGCGACCGGACTCTGCTTCAGCCTGCGATCGAGCGCGAGCACGCGGCGGTTGGATTCGTCGCTGATGTCGCGGCCGAACTCGACGGTGATTGCGGTATCACCGTTCGGCAGCAGTCGTGGAGGCGGGGTGGTCATCCGGTAACGATCTCACAAAGCTACCGGCTCCGATAGCGCGTTTTCCGGCGCGGTGAAAATCACTTCGCGACGATCGCGCTGCCGATAAGTCGATCCCGGCAGAGGTGATAAAATGCGATGATCGCCATGCGCCGCACTGGGCTGTCGATCGCAGGGTTGCGTCTTGACGCGGCAGTCGCGGCCCGCAAGATGCGCCGACAATCACTGGAGCTCTCCCTTCATGTCTCTGACCCCGGAAGCCGTCGACATCCTGTCGCGCGTTTCGACCGCGACCATCACCACGGTGCTGCTGAAGAAGGGGCTCCGCAACGTCTGGCTGCGCGGCGCGCGGCCGCTGCGGCCGGGCGCGACGCGGCTGGTCGGCGAGGCGTTCACACTTCGCTTCGTGCCGGCGCGCGAGGATCTGGCGACGCCGGAGTCCTGGGCTTCGCCGATCTCGACCCGTGCCGCGATCGAGGCGATGCCGGAAGGCTGTATCGCCGTGGTCGACGCCATGGGCATCAAGGACGCCGGCATCTTCGGCGACATCCTGTGCGCCCGCATGGTCAAGCGCGGCATCAAGGCGCTGATCACCGACGGCGTGGTGCGCGATCTCGAAGGCGTGCTCGGCACCGGACTGCCGGTTTGGTGCGACGGTACTGCGGCGCCGCCGTCAGTCGCCGGCCTGACCTTCGTCGGCTGGGACCAACCGATCGGCTGCGGCGGCGTCGCGGTGTTTCCGAAGGACGTCATCGTCGCCGATCAGGACGGCGCGGTGCTGATCCCTCAGGCGCTGCTCGACCACGTGCTCGCCGAAGGGCCGGAGCAGGAGCGGATGGAAGGCTGGATCGTCGAGGAGGTCAACAACGGTGCGGTGCTGCCCGGCCTGTATCCGATGAACGCGGAAACCAAGGCGCGCTATGCGGCGTTCAAGGAGAAGGCCGACAAGACCTGAGGAGCGTTGGCGATGGACATCTTCGCGGCCGGCTGGCGCCCGACCCAGCGGGCGCCCAAGGAGTATTTCACCGGCACGGTGTGGCAGGACCCGATCGTCGCCGCACCGGCGCCGGCAAGGCTGGCCGCGACCCGGGTGGCGTTCGAACCCGGCGCCCGCACTGCTTGGCACACCCATCCGCTCGGCCAGACGCTGTACGTCGTGACCGGCGTCGGCCGGATTCAGACCGAAGGCGGTCCGGTGCGCGAGATCCGCGCCGGCGACGTGGTGTGGATTCCGCCCGGCGAAAAACACTGGCACGGCGCCTCGCCGACCAACGGCATGACCCACGTCGCGATGCAGGAGGCGCTGGACGGCAGTTTCGCCACCTGGATGGAGCAGGTCTCCGACGACGACTACGCCGTCGCGCCGTCCGCCTGAGATCCGCGGCCGCCGCCGATCAGAATCCTCAAAACCGCCGGTTTCTCCGCCGATGGGACCCTTTCCCGGCGGGTGGGGACTCGGTATGAAGGGCGCTTCGTTGCAAGGTCGCGGGCGTTGAGGAGAACATGATGGCAGCCAAGACGAAATTTCGGGGGTCGTTTACCGCCTTGGTCACGCCGTTCAAAAATGGCGCGCTCGACGAGCAGGCGTTTCGCAGCTTGGTGAACTGGCAGATCGAGCAGGGCACCCACGGCCTGGTGCCGGTCGGAACCACCGGCGAGAGCCCGACGCTGAGCCACGAGGAACACCACAAGGTGGTCGAGTGGTGCATCGAGGAGGCCAAGGGCCGGGTGCCGGTGATTGCCGGCGCCGGGTCCAATTCGACCCGCGAAGCCGTCGAACTGGCCCGCCACGCCGAGAAGGCCGGCGCCGATGCGGTGCTGGTGGTGACGCCGTACTACAACAAGCCGACCCAGGAAGGCATGTATCAGCACTTCAAGGCGGTGAACGACGCGATCGGAATTCCGATCATCATCTACAACATTCCGCCGCGCTCGGTCGTCGACATGTCGGTCGACACCATGAGCCGGCTGTACGAGCTCGACAACATCGTCGGCGTCAAGGATGCGACCGCCAATCTCGGCCGGGTGTCGCAGCAGCGCCACGCGATGGGCCCCGATTTCATTCAGCTCTCGGGTGAGGATATGACGGCGCTGGCCTATATGGCGGCCGGCGGTCACGGCTGCATCTCGGTGGTGTCGAACATCGCCCCGAAGCTGTGTTCGGATTTGATGGGTGCGGTGTTCGCCGGCGACTATCCAGGCGCGCTGAAGATCCAGGACCGCCTGGTGCCGCTGCACGACGCCGTGTTCAAGGAGCCGGGCGTCGCCGGCGCCAAGCACGGCCTGACGCTGCTCGGCCGCATTCAGGAAGAAGTCCGGCTGCCGCTGATGACGGTGACCGAACCGACCGGCAAGGCGATCCGTGCGGCGATGGTGCACGCAGGAGTGATCAACTGACAGGGAGCGCATGACCAGCACCGACTCCGTTCGCGACCTCGAGCAGAAGGGCTCGCGGCTTCTCAAGGAGTTTCGCGATTTCGCGATGAAGGGTAACGTCGTCGACCTCGCGGTCGGCGTCATCATCGGTGCGGCGTTCGGCGGGATCGTCACCTCGCTGGTCGGCGACGTGATCATGCCGATCATCGGCGCGGTCACCGGCGGACTGGATTTCTCCAACTACTTCACGCCGCTGTCGCAGACGGTCACCGCCAATACGTTGGTCGAGGCCAGGAAGCAGGGCGCCGTGCTCGCCTGGGGCAATTTCCTCACGGTGACGCTGAACTTCCTGATCATCGCGGCGGTGCTGTTCGCAGTGATCCGGTCGCTGAACAAGTTGAAACAGCGGGCCGAGGAGACCAAGGCGCCGCCACCGACCCCGACCCGGCAGGAAGAGCTGCTGACCGAGATCAGGGATCTGTTGAAAAAGGGCGCCGGCCCGTCGCCATAGGCGGCGATGGGGATCGCGCCGACAGGAATCGCCACCAATGGCCGAGAAGAACGAACGCGCGATCAAAGTGGTCGCGGAGAACCGCAAGGCGCGGTTCAACTACGCCATCGACGACACCATCGAGGCCGGGATCGCGCTCACCGGCACCGAGGTCAAGTCGATCCGCAACGGCAAGACCACGATCGCGGAGTCCTATGCGGACGCCCGCGGCAGCGAGATCTGGCTGATCAACGCCAACATTCCCGAGTATCTGCAGGCCAACCGCTTCAATCACGAGCCGAAGCGGCCGCGCAAACTGCTGCTGCATCGCAAGCAGATCAACAAGCTGATCGGGGCGGTCGAGCGTGAGGGCATGACGCTGATCCCGCTCAAGCTGTATTTCAACGAGCGCGGCCGTGCCAAATTGCAGCTCGCGCTCGCCAAGGGCAAGAAGCTGCACGACAAGCGCGAGACCGAAAAGAAGCGCGACTGGAATCGGGAGAAGGGCCGTCTGCTGCGCGCACGTGGCTGAGCGGGCGGTCGAACCGGAGAAACGGATGGCCAACCAGCCCAACATCATGGACGTCGATTGGAAGGCAATTCCGGCGCCGGTCGACGACGGCGACGCCGCGCATCTGCCCGGCACAGCGGTTCCGCCGATGGCTTTGCGAGCTACCGACGGTGGCAGCGTGACGCTGGCGGCTTTGACGGGACGCACCGTGGTGTTCGCCTATCCCCGGACCGGCGAGCCCGGCAAGATCGCCCCGGTCGACGACTGGGACATGATCCCCGGCGCGCGCGGCTGCACACCGCAGACTTGCGCGTTTCGCGACCTGTTCGCCGAACTCAAGGCGGCTGGAGCCGACCAGGTGTTCGGCTTGTCGACGCAGTCCACCACGTATCAGGCAGAGATGGCGAGCCGGCTGCATCTGCCTTTCGCCGTGCTCTCCGACGAGGCTCTGGAACTGACGCGCGCCCTGAATCTGCCGACCATGCAGGTCGCAGGCATGACGCTGATCAAGCGGATGGCGCTGATCATCGACGACGGCCGGATCAGCCATGTGTTCTATCCGGTGTTTCCGCCGGATCGGAACGCCGCCGACGTGCTGGAATGGCTGAAGGCCAATCGGCGCTAGTTAGCAGTCGCGGATCGCCATCCCCGTCATTGCTTCGCTTCGCTCCTCGCAATGACAATTCTTTCTGATCCGACTACGCGTCGAGATCAGCCCGGACCCGCGCGAACACGTCGCGAAACATCTTCGGCGTCAGCACGCCGGTGTTGGTGTTGTAGCGCGAGCAGTGGTAGCTGTCGT
Organism: Rhodopseudomonas palustris; assembly: GCF_007005445.1. NCBI lineage: Bacteria > Pseudomonadati > Pseudomonadota > Alphaproteobacteria > Hyphomicrobiales > Nitrobacteraceae > Rhodopseudomonas > Rhodopseudomonas palustris. Next base: position 1,942,978 of record NZ_CP041387.1, read on the forward strand.
AAAGGCGCAGCCTGCCGGCCTCGTGCACGGCGCCGTGGCCGAACGGCGCCTGGGCGGCGCGCAGGCCGAGCGCCTTCAGCGTTGAATCGTGCGCGATCCGACCGAGCAGGACGATCGCGCGCAGCTTCGGCATGGCGTCGATCGTCGCGATCAGAAAACGGCGGCAGGTGTTGATCTCGACTGGCAGCGGCTTGTTCTGCGGCGGGACGCAGCGCACCGCGTTGCTGATCCGGCAACCGACCAGCCGCAGGCCGTCGTCCGGCCGCGCCTGATACTGGCCGCTGGCGAAGCCGTATTCGATCAGCGTGGCGTAGAGCAGGTCGCCGGCGTAGTCGCCGGTGAACGGCCGGCCGGTGCGGTTGGCGCCTTGCAGCCCGGGCGCAAGTCCGACAATCAGCAGCGACGCGTCAGTGTCGCCGAACGAGAGTACGGGCGCGTTGAACCAGCCCGGCTTGCGCGCGCGCGCCTCGCTGCGGAATTCAGCCAGGCGCGGGCAGAACGGACAATCGCGATCGGGGTCGGTGAGGGAGGTCGGGACGCGGGGCCCGGAGCCCCGCGCCAACGTCGTCATGGTCTCAGTCTCAGTCTTCGAAGTCGTCGGCGCCGGCACGCGACGCCAGAGCAGTGGACCGCTGCAGGAATTGCGGCGCGTGGTGACGCGGCTCGCGGGGTTCGCGCGGCGGCGGACGGTCAGCCGGGTCGCGGCCGATCTTGGATTGCAGCTCCACCAGATCGGTGAAGATGTCGGCCTGGCGGCGGAGTTCGTCGGCGATCATCGGCGGCTGGCTGGAGATCGTCGAGATCACGGTGACGCGAACGCCGCGGCGCTGAACGGCCTCGACCAGCGAGCGGAAGTCGCCGTCGCCCGAGAACAGCACCATCTGGTCGATGTGCTCGGCCAGTTCCATGGCATCGACCGCAAGCTCGATGTCCATGTTGCCCTTGACCTTGCGGCGGCCGGAAGCGTCGATGAACTCCTTGGTCGCCTTGGTGACGACGGTGTAGCCGTTGTAGTCCAGCCAGTCGATCAGCGGGCGGATCGACGAGTATTCCTGATCTTCGATGATCGCGGTGTAGTAAAATGCGCGGACCAAATTGCCGCGGCCTTGAAACTCCTTCAGCAGCCGCTTGTAGTCGATGTCGAAGCCGAGGGTCTTTGCGGTTGCGTAAAGGTTGGCACCGTCGATAAACAGCGCAATCTTGTTACTGGCGGAAGTGGACATCAAGATCTCTCACGTGTCTGTTGTCAGCTTCTTGGCGCAACGGAAATGGCTGCGCAGCTCAAGTCAATTTTTGCACGAATAGCCGTCGCGCTTGGCAACCGGCGCATCTTCAACCGCACGAAGCATCAGCCGGTACTCTATACTTTTCTTTCTGAAAAGAAGCCTTTTGTTGTCGGGCTCGTGTTCGCCCGAGCCGGCCGATGATTGGCCGTCCCCGAACAATGGGTGCATTATCAGAGTGGCGGTGATCGGCCAAATGACAAATTGCTGCTTGCGAAAGCGGTCTATGCCCTATAGGTAGCGGTCTAACCCCGATTTTGGTCCTATTGAACGGAGCGACTGGCCATGGCGCGCGTCACCGTGGAAGATTGCATTGACAAGGTCGACAACCGGTTCGACCTCGTGCTGTTGGCGGCTCATCGCGCGCGTATGATCTCGTCCGGCTCGCCGCTGACGATCGATCGCGACAACGACAAGAATCCCGTTGTTTCGCTTCGCGAAATCGCCGACCAGACGATTTCCCCCGAAGATCTCAAGGAAGAGCTGGTGCACTCGCTGCAGAAGTTCGTCGAGGTCGACGAGCCGGAGCAGGATACCGTTCCGCTGATCGGTTCCGCCGGTGCCAGTGTCGACGCCGACGACACCGAGGTCGCCATGGAGCGGATGACCGAAGAGGAGCTGCTGAAGGGTCTGGAAGGCTTGGCGCCGCCCGAAGAGCAGCCCGAGGAAGACGAATAACGATCGGTTGCGATCTCGCACATTTCCGTGATGCTTTGCAAAACGACCCGGATCTGATCCGGGTCGTTTTTTTGCATTTCGCTACACTCGCGGTCGGCTCAAAGGAATGCGGTGCGGCATTGCTGCCTTGACCTAAACTCTGCCGAAATCGCGTTTTTTCTGGCCGTTCAGGTTCCTTTCGTGGCACAACTCGTGTGACCCGCCACGCATGGACGAGGGGCCGGACGCAACAGGAATTGCTCTTGTTGCGGTGCAATAGAGGTTGTTGAAATGGCGTCAGGACGCCAGACTCCGAAGCAGATGGAGCAGGCGGGCGGAGCTGCCGCGATCGCCGAGCCGGCTGCCGCCGCCAAACCCAGATCCCGAGCCCGCATGATGCGGCAATACGATCTGGTGGAACGGGTACGATCTTACAATCCGAATACCGACGAGGATCTGCTCAACCGGGCCTATGTCTATGCGATGATGGCGCATGGCGAGCAGACCCGTGCCTCGGGCGACCCGTATTTCTCGCACCCGCTCGAAGTCGCCGCGATCCTGACCAACCTCAAGCTGGACGATGCCACCATCGTGGCGGCGTTGTTGCACGATACGATCGAGGACACCGAGGCGACCCGGACCGAGATCGACACCATGTTCGGTCCGGAAATCGGCGCGCTGGTCGAGGGCCTGACCAAGCTGAAGCGGCTCGAACTGGTATCGCGCGAGGCCAAGCAGGCGGAAAACCTGCGCAAGCTGCTGCTGGCGATCGCCGACGACGTCCGGGTGTTGCTGATCAAGCTGGCCGACCGGCTGCACAACATGCGCACGCTGGATTTCGTGCCGCCGGCGTCGCGTCAGCGCATCGCCGAGGAGACCCTCGACATCTACGCGCCGCTTGCAGGCCGCATGGGCATGCAGGAGATGCGCGAAGAGCTCGAGGATCTGTCGTTCCGTACTCTCGATCCCGAAGCCTTCACCGTTGTGATGCAGCGGCTCGACGCGCTGGCGGAACGCAACCGCAATCTGATCGGCGAGATCGAAACCCAACTCTCCGCCAACCTCGCTCGCCACGGCATCGCCGCCGAGGTCACGGGCCGTCGGAAGCGGCCGTTTTCGATCTGGACCAAGATGGAGCGCAAGTCGGTCGGCTTCGAACAGCTCTCGGACATCTACGGCTTTCGCGTCGTGCTCGACGAGGTCGAGGCGTGCTATCGCGCGCTCGGGGTCGTGCACACCACCTGGCCGATGGTGCCCGGCCGTTTCAAGGACTACATCTCGACGCCGAAGCAGAACGACTACCGCTCGCTGCACACCACGGTGATCGGTCCCGGTCAGCAGCGCGTCGAGCTGCAGTTCCGCACCCGCGAGATGAACCAGATCGCCGAATACGGCATCGCCGCACACGCGTTCTACAAGGACGGCGTCGGCTCGCCGACCGAGCTGCTCAATCGCGAGTCCAACGCGTTCGCCTGGCTCCGCCACACCATCGAGATGCTGTCGGAGAGCTCGAACCCGGAGGAATTCCTCGAGCATACCAAGCTCGAATTGTTCCATGATCAGGTGTTCTGCTTCACCCCGAAGGGCAAGCTGATCGCGCTGCCGCGCAAGGCCAACGTCGTCGACTTCGCCTACGCGGTACACACCGACGTCGGCAACAGCGCGGTGGGCTGCAAGATCAACGGTAAATTCGCGCCGCTGTCGTCGGAGCTGCAGAACGGCGACGAGGTCGAGGTGCTGACATCGCCGGTGCAGTCGGCGCCGCCGGCCGCGTGGGAATCGCTGGCCGTGACCGGCAAGGCGCGGGCGGCAATCCGCCGTGCGACCCGCGTGGCGATGCGCGATCAGTATGCCGGCCTCGGCCGCCGGATCGTCGAGCGTCTGTTCGCACGCGCCAAGATCGACTACGCCGACGACAAGCTGAAGGGGGCGCTGCCTCGGCTGGCGCGGGCTTCGGTCGAGGACGTGATGGCCTCGGTCGGTCGCGGCGAGATGAAGGCGTCCGACGTCGCCCGCGCGATGTATCCGGACTACAAGGAAGAGCGCATCGCGCGCTTCGGCGGCAAGAAGGACGCGTCCGACAAGGTGGTCGCCAAGTCGCCAGAGACCGGCAAGGTCGGCTCGGTGATTCCGATCGGCGGGCTGCATTCCGGACTGCCGGTGAAGTTCGCGCCGAACGGCGGCGCGGTGCCGGGCGATCGGATCGTCGGCATCGTGACGCCGGGCGAGGGCATCACCATCTACCCGATCCAGTCGCCGGCCTTGAAGGAATTCGAGGAAGAGCCGGAGCGCTGGCTGGACGTGAAGTGGGACATCGACGAGACCACGCCGCAGCGGTTTCCGGCCCGGTTGTTCGTGCAGAACGTCAACGAACCCGGCAGTCTCGCGCAGATCGCCGGCGTGATCGCCGAACACGACGGCAACATCGACAACATCAACATGAGCCGGCGCTCGCCGGATTTCACCGAGCTCACCATCGATCTCGAAGTCTATGACCTCAAGCATCTCAGCGCTATCATCGCTCAGTTGCGCGCCAAGGACGTCGTCGCTCACGTCGAGCGGGTCAACGGCTGAGGCTCGACGTGGTCCAGGTGGAGCCGAGATGCTATCCCCGTCATTGCGTGGGAAGCGAAGCAATCAAGGGCCAAGTATCCGAAGCTGGATCGCTTCGTCGCTTCGCTCCTCGCAATGACGATTGAATTGAAAGCTGCGAGTCTCAAGATGTCCAAAGCTCTTCCGCTGCGCCTCGGGGTCAACATCGATCACATCGCCACGCTGCGGAACGCGCGCGGCGGCCGCCATCCAGATCCGCTTCGCGCTGCGCTTGCTGCGATCGAGGCGGGTGCGGACGGCATCACCGCGCATCTGCGGGAGGATCGCCGCCACATCCGCGACGCCGACATGCAGCGTCTGAAGGCGGAAATCTCGAAGCCGCTGAATTTCGAGATGGCGGCGACCGACGACATGATCCGGATTGCGCTTCAGGTGCAGCCGCATGCGGTGTGCCTGGTGCCGGAGCGGCGCGAGGAACTGACCACCGAGGGCGGGCTCGACGTGATCGGTCAGCAGACTTCGCTGGCACCGGCGATCGCGCGCTTCACCGATGCCGGCATCCGCACCTCGCTGTTCATCGCCGCCGATCCGGCGCAGATCGAGACGGCGGCGAAACTGAAAGCGCCGGCGATCGAGATCCACACCGGCGCCTGGTGCGACGCGATCAACGACGGCGACGCCGCAACGGCGAATGCCGAATGGCAGCGGATCGTCGCCGGGGCGGCGCTGGCGCGTTCGGCCGGGCTCGAAGTCCATGCCGGCCACGGCCTCGACTACGCCACCGCCGAGACGATCTCGGAACTGCCGCAGATCGCCGAATTGAACATCGGTTTCTATATGGTTGGCGAGGCACTGTTCGTCGGTCTCGGCGAGACCGTCCGAGCGATGCGGGCGGCGATGGATCGCGGCCGCGCCAAGGCGATCGCCGCATGATCATCGGCATCGGCTCCGACCTGATCGACATCACCAGGATCGCCAAGGTCATGGAGCGGCACGGTGACCGCTTTCTCGATCGGGTGTTCACCGAGGCCGAGCGGGCGAGGGCGGGGCGCCGCAGCAAGAAGACCGAACTGGTTGCAGCCACCTACGCCAAACGGTTCGCCGCCAAGGAAGCCTGCTCCAAGGCGCTTGGTACCGGGATACGCCAGGGCGTGTGGTGGCGCGACATGGGGGTGGTCAATCTGCCCGGCGGACGGCCGACCATGGTGCTGACCGGGGGTGCCAAGGTCCGGCTCGACGCACTGACGCCGGCGGGCATGACGTCGCGGATCGACCTGTCGATCACCGACGAATGGCCGCTGGCTCAGGCCTTCGTGGTGATCTCGGCGGTCCCGGCGGGACTGCGCGAGGGCGGCCCGGCGGCCCCGTGACGCAGAAAAAGCGGCTGATTCGTCATAGCATTAGCGGGATTCGCCGCGACGTTTGATTGCGCCTGTCGCGACAACAGTCTAAAACCGCGCACAATCCCCAATGGGGGCGAGTCCTCGGCGAATGAGCGCCGGTCGTGGCGCTCTCCGTCGCCATGTCCGGCTCTCGCCCGCAAGCTGGACCCGTTCCACACACCAGACCAGTCGTCCACCGTGCGGCTCCCCGCGACGGGAATCGGGAAAGCGATGAGCGTGACATCCGGAACCAAATCTGAGAGCGGCGTCGGCGAGACCATCCGCGTCGTCATTCACGCCCTCATCATTGCGCTGGTGATCCGCACCTTCCTGTTTCAGCCCTTCAATATTCCGTCCGGATCGATGAAGGCGACGCTGCTGGTCGGCGACTATTTGTTCGTGTCCAAATACTCCTACGGCTACAGCCGGTATTCGATCCCGTTGTCGCCGCCGTTGTTCTCCGGGCGCATCTTCGGCTCGGATCCGAACCGCGGCGACGTGGTGGTGTTCCGCCTGCCGAAGGACGACTCCACCGACTACATCAAGCGCGTCATCGGCCTGCCGGGCGACCGCATCCAGATGCGCGAAGGGCTGCTCTACATCAACGACAAGCCGGTCGAGCGCGAGCGGCTGGCGGACTATGTCGGCGAGGATCCGTGCGGCTCGGAGGCCACGGCGCGGGTCAAGCGCTGGAAGGAGACGCTGCCGAACGGCGTCTCCTACGAGACGCTGGATTGCGTCGACAACGGATTCTACGACAACACCAACGTCTACACCGTGCCGCCCGGTAACTTCTTCATGATGGGCGACAATCGCGACAACTCCACCGACAGCCGTGTGCTGTCGGCGGTCGGCTACGTGCCGTACCAGAACATCATCGGCCGCGCGCAGATGATCTTCTTCTCGATCGCCGAAGGCGAGCACGCGTGGCAGATCTGGCGCTGGCCGACCGCGGTGCGCTGGAGCCGCATCTTCACCATCGTTCGATGATCGACGACGCGACCAGCGTGGACCGACCGCAGCCGGCCGGCGAGCCGCAGCCGCCTGAGCTTCCGGCGGCCGAGTCCTCGGCCGCGAAGAAGCGCCGCACCGGCAAGGCCAAAGCCAAGGCGACCGCCGCGGCGATCGAGCAGCGGATCGGCCACAGCTTCGCCGACCCGTCGTTGTTGACCACCGCGCTGACCCATGTCTCGGCGCTGAAATCGGCGCGCCGCACCGACAGCTATCAGCGGCTGGAATTCCTCGGGGACCACGTGCTCGGCCTGATCGTTTCCGACATGCTGTATCGCGCGTTTCCCGACGCCGACGAGGGCGAATTGTCGAAACGGCTCGCCGATCTGGTGCGCAAAGAGTCCTGCGCCGATGTCGCCCGCCATCTCGATCTGTCCGAGGGCATCAAGATCGGCACCGTCGGCGCCGGCGCCGGCGCCAAGCTGCGCAAGTCGGTGCTTGGCGATATCTGCGAGGCGGTGATCGGCGCGGTCTATCTCGACGGCGGCTACGAGGCGGCGTCGAACTTCGTTCGAAGCAACTGGACCGAGCGGATGCACAAGCCGGTGCGGTCGCTGCGCGATCCCAAGACCGTGCTGCAGGAATGGGCGCAGGCCCGTGGCCTGCCGACCCCGGTGTACCGCGAGGTCGAGCGCACCGGGCCGCATCACGATCCCCAATTCCGTGTCGCCGTTGTTCTGCCGGGTCTGGAGCCGGCCGAGGGCGTCGGCGGCAGCAAACGCGCGGCCGAAAAGGTCGCGGCTTCGGCGATGCTGGCGCGCGAAGGCGTCGGCGCAGGCGGCAATGATGGCTGAACATGAAGACGCGGCGCCAGCCGCGACCCGCTGCGGCTTCGTCGCGCTGATCGGCGCGCCGAACGTCGGCAAATCCACCCTGGTCAACGCGCTGGTCGGCTCGAAAGTCACCATCGTGTCGCGCAAGGTGCAAACCACGCGCGCGCTGATCCGCGGCATCGTGATCGAAGACGCCTCGCAGATCATCCTTGTCGACACGCCCGGCATCTTCGCGCCGAAGCGGCGGCTCGACCGCGCGATGGTCAAGACCGCATGGAGCGGCGCGCACGACGCCGACCTCGTTTGCGTGCTGCTCGACGCCCGTGCCGGCATCAATGAGCAGGCCGAGGATATTCTGGCCAATCTCGCCAATGTCGATCGACCGAAGCTGCTGGTGCTCAACAAGATCGATCTGATCGCTCGCGAGAAATTGCTGGCGCTGGCACAGGCCGCCAATCAGCGGCTGGCATTCGACCAGACCTTCATGGTGTCGGCGCTGACCGGAGATGGTGTCGACGATCTGCGCAAGGCACTCGCCGCGCAGGTGCCCGAAGGGCCGTTCCACTATCCCGAAGACCAGATGTCGGATGCGCCGCTGCGTCATCTGGCGGCCGAGATCACCCGTGAGAAGATCTTCCGGCAACTGCATCAGGAATTACCGTATCAGTCGACGGTCGAGACCGACACCTGGACCGAGCGCAAGGACGGCTCGGTGAAGATCGAGCAGACGATCTTCGTCGAGCGCGAGAGCCAGCGCAAAATCGTGCTTGGCAAGGGCGGCGCCACCATCAAGGCGATCGGTGCCGAGGCGCGCAAGGAGATCGGCGCGATCCTGGAGCAGCCGGTGCACTTGTTCCTGTTCGTCAAGGTTCGTGAGGACTGGGGTAACGACCCGGACCGCTACCGCGAAATGGGCCTGGAGTTTCCCAAGGAATGACCAACGGTACGACCTCAGGCCTGCCGCGGAACGTCTACTGGTTCGAGGTGCTGCTGCTGACATCGTTGATGCTCGACTGCATCTCGGTGGCGTTCCAGGATCGCAGCCTGCTCGAGTCGAGCCTGTCGGCCGGAATGGTCGCGGCTGCCAACACCATCGCGGCCGGCCTGATCTTGCTGCTGGCCTATCTGGTCTGGCTCGCCGCCCACGGCCGCAAGAACTGGGCGCGGGCGGTGCTGACCGCTTCACTTGTGTTCTCGGTGGTGTCGCTGGCGCAGATCGTCGGCGACAGCGGCCTCGAGGCGGGACTGTGGATCGATATCGTATCTTGCGGCCTGACTGCGGCCGGCGTGTATCTGTCCTTCACCGGCGACGCCCGCGGCTGGTTCAACGGCTGACCCGATGGCCCGGGCGGCTGCGCGCCGGCGCTGAATCCTGTACGATCCGCTGATGGATTGGAGCGACGAGGGCATCATTCTCGGAGTGCGCCGGCACGGTGAGGCCGGCGCCATCGTCGAACTGCTGACCCGCAGCCACGGCCGCCATCTCGGCATGGTCCGCGGCGCCGCGTCGGCGCGGATGCGGCCGCTGCTGCAGCCCGGCAACAGTGTCCTGGCGTCGTGGCGGGCGCGGCTCGACGAACATCTCGGCTACTATCAGCTCGAAGCCACCAAGATGCGCGCCGCGACGCTACTGGCATCCTCCCATGCAGTGTACGGCGTCACTCATCTGGCGTCGCTGGCGCGGCTGCTGCCGGAGCGCGATCCGCACGAGGAGATCTATCACCGGCTGATCCTCACTCTGGATGATTTCGACGATCTCGGTATCGCCGCCGCCCACCTGATCCGGTTCGAGCTTGCCATTCTGGCCGAGCTTGGATTCGGGCTCGACCTGTCCGCCTGCGCCGCGACCGGCGCCACCACCGAACTGATCTACGTGTCGCCGAAATCCGGCAGCGCGGTGTCGCGCATCGCGGGCGAGCCGTGGCGCGACCGGCTGCTGCGACTGCCGCCGTTCCTGCGCGACGACGAGGCGGCGAGCGAGAGCGGCTGGTCCGGTCAGGATCTGTTCGACGGCTTCGCGCTGACCGGCCGGTTCCTGCTGCGCAACGTGCTGGAGCCGCGCGGGCAGGGCCATTCCGACGCCCGTGCGGGGTTCATCAATGCGGTGACGCGGGCGCTGGCGCAGGTCGCGATCCCGTGAGCACGCGGCGCCGCTCAGACGTGGCGCCGCAGCCGCTGGCCGGGCAGCAGGTCGTAGGGCGAGCGCCAGCCCGGCAGCGCCGCGATCCGGCCGAGCCAGGCCTGCACCTCCGGGTGGCGGGCAGGAAGGTCGAAGCCGGTCTCGTCGTCCGGGAACGACAGATAGGCCATCATCGAGATGTCGGCGATCGTCGGGCTGTCGCCGACCGCGAAAGCGTGGTCGCGCAGATGCGTGCCGAGGATCGTCAGGTAGTCATCGATCCGCTTGCGGAAATACGCCAGCACGTCGCTGTTGGCCGACGGCATGAAGGTGCGGGCGAACCGATAGGTCGCGCAATAGCTGCTGAGCTTGTGGTTGTCCCAGAACAGCCAGCGCAGCACCTCGAATTTTTCGTCCGCAGTGCCGCCGCCGAACCGGCCGTAACGATCGGCGAGCTGCAGCAGGATCGGCGCCGTCTGCGTCAGCCTCGCGCCATCCTCTTCGAGCACCGGGATCTCGCCCATCGCATTGACGCGGGCACGCCATTCCGGCGTCCGGGTGATGCCGCTGCCGAAATCGGTCCAGACCGGCTCGAAGCTCTGGCCGCACAGTGTCAGCATCAGGGCCAGCTTGTAGCTGTTTCCGGATTCGGGAAAATAGTGCAGGCGATAGGTCGGCATTCGGTCTCCTGGAAACTGCGTGTCGTGGCGTCGAATGGATGGTGTGTCGTCCACGATAGAACGCATGTAATGTAAAATAGAACATTTGTTCTGTTGGATGATTGTTGAGAAGCGGGCGGCTGTCAACCGATGGATATGATGGGGCCGAACACCAGCGAGCGCGAACGCGAAGTGATGGAGGCGACGCTGCGCCTGATTGGGCGCAGCGGGCTCAAAGCCGTCACCCATCGCGCTGTGGCGGCCGAGGTCGGGATGTCGCTGGGTGCGATCACCCATCGTTTCGGTACGCGCGATCTACTGGTCGACGCCGCGCTGAATTTCGCCTTGATGCGCGAGGTCGCGCGGCTGCGCGCGCTGGCGCTGAAGCTGCAAAGCGATGCGCTCGATCTCGAGTCCTGGATCGACGCTCTGGTCGGCTGGTACGCTAAAGAACTCGATGCCGAGGCGGAAATTCACATCGCCTGTTATGAGGCGTTCCTGGCCGCGGCGCGGGACGACCGCTACCGTCCGATCGTCGCCGAGTGGCAGCAGACCTGGCAGCGCAGCGCTGAGCTGGCGCTCGCCGCGGCGGGATCGCGCACGCCGCGGCTTCACGCCGAAATTTTCGTCTCCGTGCTGGTCGGAACTGTGCTCGGGCAGCTTGCAACTCCGCGCCGGAAGTTCAAGCCTGAGATGCGAGCCGCCTTGTCCGAACTGGTTCGAGGTTTGACCGGCAAGCGCTGAAGCAAGTCGGGCGATCGCCCCCGCGCGCTTGGTCAGCGCAGCACGCTCAGCGCGGCGGCGATCGTCGCGGCGAGCGGCGTGGTCGGGCGTCCGATCAGGCTGCTCAGCGTGCGGCTGTCGTCGAACAACGCGCCCTTGGCTGCGCCGGCGTCGGAGTCGGCCAGCAGCGCGGCGAACGGTTCGGGCAGGCCGGCAGCGACGAGGGCCGCCTGGTACTCGGCCTGCGGCAGGTTGCGATAGGCGACCGCTTTGCCGGATTGCCGGGACAGCTCGGCGGCGAATTCTGCGAGCGTATAGGCGGTGTCGCCGGCTAGCTCATAGATCCGGCCAGCCTGCGGCTGCCCGGCAGTCAGCACGCTGACGGCGGCCTCGGCGTAATCGGCGCGCGTCGCCGAGGCGATCCGGCCGTCGCCGGCGCTGCCGAGCAGGGCGCCGTGCGCCAGCGCTGCCGGGATCGAGGCGGCATAGTTCTCGCTGTACCAGCCGTTGCGCAGCACGACATGCGGCACGCCGAGCTCCAGCAGCGCCGCCTCGGTCTGCCGGTGCTCCTCGGCGAGGCCGAGCGGCGAGCGGTCGGCGTGGAGCAGGCTGGTATAGGCGAGCAGCGACACCCCGGCGGCGCGGGCGGCTTCGATCGCGTTGCGGTGCTGCGCGCTGCGCTGGCCCACCTCGCTGGAGGAGATCAACAGCGCCCGGTCGACGTCGGCGAACGCCGCCGTCAGCGTCTCGGGGCGGCTGTAATCGCCCCGGTGGACGTGCAGGCCGCGCGTGGCGAACTCGGCCGCAGCCTTGTCGGTGCGGACCAGGACGCCGATCTGGGCGGGCGGCACCGACTTCAGCAGGCCGTCAACGACGAGGCGGCCGAGCTGGCCGCTGGCACCGGTGATGAGAAAACGCGAGGCGGGCATCGGAGAAACTCCTGGGTGGTCGTGATTTGAGAGTAGGTCTATAATGGAGACCATCCGCCTGGCCCGTAAGGAGGCAGTTTTCCGTGCCAAGGTCACCTGGAGAGAACCTGCCCGTCGCGACGCATCGCGCGACGCTGACCGACCGCTACGCCGCCTGGCGCGAGCAAGGGTTCGATGCCGCGCGCTGCCCGGTGCGCAACGTGCTCGACCATCTGGGCAGCAAATGGAGCACTCTATTGTTGATCGCGCTGGCCGAAAAGCCGATGCGATTCAACGCGCTGCTACGGGATGTTCCAGATATTTCGAGGCGGATGCTGACCCAGACGCTGCGCGATCTCGAGCGCGACGGGCTGGTCTCCCGTCAGGTGTTTCCGACCAAGCCGCCCAGCGTCGAATACCGGCTGTCGGCGACCGGCGAGTCGGTGCTCGGTCCGCTCACCGCTCTGGTCGGTTGGGCCGAACAGCACTTTCCCGAGATCGAACGCGCCCGGGCCAGGTTCGATGCGGTCGCCGGCGCGGGTGCCGCCGCGATTCCCGGTGAAACCGCAAGGCCGGAAAGCCCGCAGGCGCTTGCTCCGTCCCCGGTCAGGGGATAACCCCACGCCATGGGAAAACGATTGATTCCGCCTGAGCCGGCCGAGATTCACGAGGTCCAGCTTCGCGAGGCGCTGGAAGAGCGCTATCTCGCCTACGCGCTGTCGACCATCATGCACCGGGCGCTGCCGGACGCCCGAGACGGGCTGAAGCCGGTGCATCGCCGCATTCTGTACGGGATGCGGTTGCTGCGGCTCGACCCCGGTACGCCGTTCAAGAAGTCCGCCAAGATTGTCGGCGACGTGATGGGTTCGTTCCATCCGCACGGCGACCAGTCGATCTACGACGCCTTGGTGCGGCTCGCGCAGGACTTCTCGTCGCGCTATCCGCTGGTCGACGGCCAGGGCAATTTCGGCAACATCGACGGCGATAACCCGGCGGCCTACCGCTACACCGAAGCGCGGATGACCGATGTCGCGCGCCTGCTGCTCGACGGCATCGACGAGGACGGCGTCGCGTTTCGGCCGAACTACGACGGTCAGGCCAAGGAGCCGGTGGTGCTGCCGGGCGGCTTCCCGAACCTGCTCGCCAACGGTGCCCAGGGCATCGCCGTCGGCATGGCCACCGCGATCCCGCCGCACAACGCCGCGGAACTGTGCGACGCCGCGTTGCATCTGATCGAGAAACCCGACGCCAAGTCGAGGGCGCTGCTGCGCTTCGTCAAGGGACCGGACTTCCCGACCGGCGGCATCATCATCGACTCTAAGGAAAGCATCGCCGAAGCCTACACCACCGGCCGCGGAGCGTTCCGCACCCGCGCCAAGTGGGAGCAGGAAGAGGGCGCGCGCGGCACCTGGAGCGTGGTGGTCACGCAGATCCCGTGGCTGGTGCAGAAGTCGCGGCTGATCGAGAAGATCGCCGAGCTGCTCAACGAGAAGAAGCTGCCGCTGGTCGGCGACATCCGCGACGAGTCGGCCGAGGACGTCCGCATCGTCATCGAGCCGAAGTCGCGCAGCGTCGATCCGGCGCTGATGATGGAATCGCTGTTCCGGCTGACCGAGCTGGAGAGCCGGATTCCACTGAATCTCAATGTGCTGGTGGGCGGCCGGATTCCGAAGGTGCTCGGCCTCGCCGAAGCCTTGCGTGAGTGGCTTGATCATCTGCGCGACGTGCTGCTGCGCCGCTCCAACCATCGCAAGACGCAGATCGAGCACCGGCTCGAAGTGCTCGGCGGCTATCTGATCGCGTACCTGAACATCGACGAGGTGATCAGGATCATCCGCACCGAGGACGAACCCAAGCCGGTGTTGATGAAGACCTTCAACCTGACCGAGATCCAGGCCGAAGCCATCCTCAACATGCGGCTGCGCTCCTTGCGCAAGCTCGAGGAAATGGAGATCCGCACCGAGGACAAGAACCTCCGCGCGGAGCTGAAGGGCATCAACGCGGTCCTGAAGTCCGAGACCGAACAGTGGGCCAAGGTCGGCGAGCAGGTCCGCAAAGTCCGCGAGATGTTCGGGCCGAAGACGCCGCTCGGCAAGCGCCGCACCCAATTTGCCGACGCGCCGGAGCACGATCTCGCGGCGATCGAGGAAGCCTTCGTCGAGCGCGAGCCGGTCACCGTGGTGATCTCAGACAAGGGCTGGGTGCGCACGCTGAAGGGCCATGTCGAGGATCTGTCGGGGCTGAACTTCAAGCAGGACGACAAACTCGGCCAGTCGTTCTTCGCCGAGACCACCTCGAAGCTGCTGCTGCTCGCCACCAACGGCCGGTTCTACGCGCTCGACGTCGCCAAACTGCCCGGGGGCCGCGGTCACGGCGAGCCGATCCGGATGTTCATCGACATGGAGCAGGATGCGGCGATCGTCACCGTGTTCGTCCACACCGGCGGCCGCAAATTCCTGATCGCCAGCCATGACGGGCAGGGCTTCGTCGTGAACGAGGACGAGTGCGTCGGCTCGACCCGCAAGGGCAAGCAGATCCTCAACGTCGATATTCCCAACGAAGCGCGGGCGCTCACCGTGGTCAGCGAGGGCGACGACAGCGTCGCGGTGATCGGCGACAACCGCAAGATGGTGATCTTCCCGCTGGATCAGGTGCCCGAGATGACCCGCGGCCGCGGCGTGCGGCTGCAGAAATACAAGGACGGCGGGCTGTCCGACGTCGCCACCTTCTCGTCGAAGCAGGGCCTCGGTTGGCGCGATTCTGCCGGCCGCGAGTTCAGTGCGACCATGAAGGAGCTTGCCGAATGGCGCGGCAATCGCGCCGATGCCGGCCGGCTGCCGCCGAAGGGCTTCCCGAAGTCCAACAAATTCGGACGTGGCATCGGGTGATGTCGCGTCGAACTGCCCCGCGCGCCAGTCGCACGCGGGGCCGCATTCTGATCTTCGCCTCGCTCCCGATTTGCACTCACTGATCGCGATGTTCGAACGCCGCCCCGGCCGATGTGGTCTCCTGCTGCCGCTGTTGCTGTTGCTGTCGCCTTGCCCGGCGCAGGCGGCGGAGCTCGACGGTGCCGCGCTCGGCGGGGTATGGGGTGTCCCGTTTGCCGGCATCCTGCTGTCGATCGCACTCGGCCCGCTGCTGGCCCCGAAAATCTGGCACGCGCATTACGGCAAGATCGCTGCTGGATGGGCCATGCTCGCGCTGGCGCCGATCGCGATCGTATACGGCTGGCAGAGCGCGCTGGCGTCGCTGGTGCACGCGCTCCTTGCCGAGTATCTCAGCTTCATCGTGCTGTTGTTCGCGCTGTTCACGGTGTCTGGCGGCATTCTGGTCACCGGGACGATCCGGGCGACGCCGCTGCTCAACACTGGCCTGCTGGCGGTCGGCACCGCATGCGCCAGCCTGATCGGCACCACCGGCGCGGCGATGATCCTGGTTCGGCCGCTGATCCGCGCCAATGCCGGGCGGCGGCACAACGTCCACGTCATGGTGTTCTTCATCATCCTGGTCGCTAATATCGGTGGCGCGCTGTCGCCGCTCGGCGATCCGCCGCTGTTCGTCGGCTTCCTGCGCGGAATCGATTTCTTCTGGCCGGTGCAGCATCTTTGGCAGCAGACGCTGATTGTCGCCGGCATCCTGCTGACGATCTTCTATCTGCTCGACCTGTGGTACGCCCGGCACGATCCGCCAGCCGAAACCGCCGAACAGCCGGTTGGTTTTCGCGGCAGCATCAATTTCGTTCTGATCGCCGGCATCATAGGCACGATTCTGGCCTGCTCGCAGTGGCGGTCGGGGATCGCGTTCAACGTCTACGGCACGCGGGTCGCACTCGAGAACCTGGTCCGTGACGGCGGCCTGATCGTGCTGGCGCTGCTGTCGCTGTGGTGGACCGCGGACGAACATCGCTCCGCCAACGGCTTCACCTGGGAGCCGATCCGCGAAGTCGCCAAGCTGTTTGCCGGGATCTTCGTCGCGATCATCCCGGTCCTTGCGATGCTGCAGGCCGGCAAGGCCGGCCTGTTTGCGCCGGTGCTCGACGCGGTGTCGGGAAGCGACGGCACGCCGCGCGAGGTGCCGTATTTCTGGTTCACCGGTCTGTTGTCGGCGGTGCTCGACAACGCACCGACCTATCTGGTGTTCTTCGAACTGGCGGGCGGTCAGCCGGCCGAGTTGATGGGGCCGCTCGCCGGAACGCTGGCGGCGATCTCGATGGGGGCGGTTTTCATGGGCGCGCTGACCTATGTCGGCAATGCACCGAATTTCATGGTGTATGCCATCGCCACCGAACGCGGGATCAGAATGCCGGGGTTCTTTGGCTATGCGTTGCGGGTTGGCGCCGTACTGATCCCGCTGTTCCTGTTGCTGACGGTGCTGCCGATCGTTCCGAAGCTGCAGCTCCATTGAAACTGCGGCGGCAGGGCCTGACGCGTTGTCTTCGCGCAAGCCTGCCGCCCGATCGGCGCGAAACCGCGTCAGTTGCCGGGCGGCGCAACGGCGGCGGGAGCGGGCGGCAACCCCGGTGTGTGCCTGGGCTTCAGGGTGCCGATGTAGAACGAC
Source organism: Rhodopseudomonas palustris (assembly GCF_007005445.1). Lineage (NCBI taxonomy): Bacteria > Pseudomonadati > Pseudomonadota > Alphaproteobacteria > Hyphomicrobiales > Nitrobacteraceae > Rhodopseudomonas > Rhodopseudomonas palustris. Next base: position 1,959,603 of record NZ_CP041387.1, read on the forward strand.
ACGCCGCCGACCAGCACCACGCATACGAAATACATGGCGTAGGCTTGCGGCGGGGTCGTGGCCCAACGCAGAAACCCGCCGAATGACATTCGCTCTGGTACTTGGCTCGACATGGCGGCCTTGTGCTCCATTTCCGGTCGAATCGGAAGCCGGAAAATGTGATGCCAATCGCCGCCGGCCAAGCCCCCGGCCGAAGCTCGATCAATGACCAGTGGCGTCTTTTGTGGCAGATATGAAGAAGGCTCTGCGACTCGCGTCGTGAAGGCGGTTTTGGAAGCAGATTCGACCGATATCAGTGCTTGGTCAGCTACATGCAACTGTGAATGATTTGCGAGAACGCGTGGCGGCCTGCATTGTGATGCGATGGATGCAAAAACGTCGCAGATGACATCAGAACCCGCGCCGGCACCGAAACGAACCAAAGGGTGGCGTCTTTCGCCGGGCGAGCCATCGCTCGCCGGAATGTTCGGGACGATCCCGACTCGGGCCAAAGGCCCGTTCTGGCGCAAGCTGATTGCATTCCTCGGCCCCGGCTACCTGGTCGCAGTCGGCTACATGGACCCCGGCAACTGGGCGACTTCGCTCGCCGGCGGTTCCAAATACGGCTACGCGCTGCTGACCGTGGCGCTGGTCTCCAACATCATGGCGGTGTTGCTGCAGTCATTGTGCACGCGGCTCGGCGTCGGTGCGGGCAGGGATCTCGCGCAGGCCTGTCGCGACGCCTATCCGCGCTGGGTGTCGTGGCCGCTGTGGCTGTCGGCGGAGATCGCCATCACCGCGACCGACCTCGCCGAGGTGATCGGAACTGCGATCGGACTCAATCTGCTGTTCGGTATCCCGCTCGAACTCGGCGTGCTGATCACCGCTGCCGACGTGTTCCTGGTGCTGGCGCTGCAGGCGTTCGGCTTCCGCTGGATCGAAGCCTTCGTGGTGGCGCTGCTCGGCGTGATCGCGGCCTGCTTCGCGATCCAGATCGCGATGGCCGATCCGGATTGGGGAGCGGTAATCCGCGGCTTCGCGCCAACCACGCGGGTGCTGACCGAGCCCGGTATGCTGTATCTGGCGCTCGGCATCCTCGGCGCTACGGTGATGCCGCACAACCTCTATCTGCACTCCGGCCTGGTACAGACCCGCGGTTTCGGCCACAGCCCGGCCGAGAAGCACGAGGCGATCAAGCTCGCCACGATCGACTCGACGATCGCGCTGACCTTCGCGCTGACCATCAACGCCTCGATCCTGATCCTGGCAGCGGCGACCTTTCACCACGCCGGCCAGACCGATGTCGCCGAACTCGACCAAGCCCATGCCTTCCTGGCGCCGCTGCTCGGCTCGACGCTGGCGCCGACGCTGTTCGGCATCGCGCTGCTCGCCTGCGGCCTGAATTCGACCGTCACCGCCACGCTGGCCGGCCAGATCGTGATGGAAGGCTTCATCCAATTCCGGATCAAGCCGTGGCTGCGCCGGATGGTGACGCGGCTGATCGCGATTGTGCCGGCGGTAGTGGTCACCATCATCGCCGGCGAAAAGGGCACCGGGCAGCTCCTGATCCTCAGTCAGGTGGTACTCAGCCTGCAACTGCCGTTCGCGGTGGTGCCGCTGGTGATGTTCACCGCCAGCCGAGCCAAGATGGGCGAGTTCGTCGCGCCGCGCTGGCTGTCGATTGCCGCCGCACTGATCGCCGCGATCATCATCGCGCTGAATATCAAGCTGGTGTTCGACTACGCGACCGGCGGGTAGTCCGCAGACGAAATCCCAGAGCCGCGGCTGTGCTGGCCGAGTAGAACCGGCGTTTGGTCAAACACGGTTCTGCTCATTCGATCCCGCTTTCGTGGGGGCGTGACGTTGCGCGAAGTATTGAGCGGGAGTGCTTCCAAGCGCCTTCTTGAACATGGTGATGAAGGCGTTGACCGACTCGTAGCCAAGTCCGGCCGCAACGTTCTGCACCGCTTCGCCGCTCGCGAGTTCCCGAAGGGCGACGACGAGGTGGAGCTGCTGTCGCCAGCGTCCGAACGTCAGTCCTGTCTCGCGGATCAGCAGCCGCGCCAGCGACCTTTCACTCATCGCGATCTGCTTCGCCCAATCGCTCAAGGTCCTGCGGTCGGATGGCTCCGCTGTCAGAGCGTCGGCGATGGCCCGGATCTTCGGATGGCTGGAAATCGGCAGGTTGAACCGCTCGCGCGGCATCTCCGCGAGTTCGTCCAGCAGAACGCGCGCCATTCGGGCTGCGTGGCTGTCTGTGTGATAGTCCGCACGCTCCTCTGCCAGACGCTCGACCATTTCCCGGATCAACGGAGAGATCGACAGCGTGCAACTGGATTCGGGCAGTTTCGCCGCTTCCGGTTCCACGAACAGATAGTTGAGCCGCGCATTTGCGGTCGCGCGCGCGCTGTGAGGCACTCCGCCAGGAATCCACACCCCGCAATTCGGAGGCACGATCCAGATCTCGTCGCCGGCCGTGCAAGTGACGGCGCCGTGCAGGGCCAAGATTAACTGCCCCTTGCGATGGACATGCAAAGGCACTTCCGCCGCATGGTCGGAGAAATCGAGCTTGTGGCAGACCGCAGGCAGATGCGTCAGGTCGGGATCGAAAACGGAAACGGCAGATTGCGGCGCGGGCATCAGGATGGCCGTTTTCAGGGATTTTATGTCGTAATACCGAATTTATTCGCTTCTGCAAATCGGACACAACTGGCGGCATGAAGATAATGCCGACGGTATCTCCTCGCTTGATCGAGCCCTGCACAGCAATACTGCAGGTGGCAGCGGACTTCGCTCGCACGGCGGCCATCAAGGAGGATGCGGATGCGGTCCTCTTTTCGGCCAAGAGTTTCGCCGCGGCGATGCTGGCCTATTACATTTCGCTGCAACTCGATTTGCCCAAGCCGTTCTGGGCGATCGTTACTGTCTACATCGTCTCTCAGACATCCGCGGGAGCGTCGTTCAGTCGTGGCGTGTATCGCTTCGTCGGCACCTTGGTGGGTGCGATTGCGACGATCGCTATCGTTCCGAATTTCGTCAACGACCCGATCGTATGCTGCGTCATCCTCGCGGGCTGGATCGGTCGGTGTCTGTTTCTCTCGCTGCTGGATCGGACGCCGCGAGCCTACGCTTTCGTACTGGCTGGCTACACGACAAGCCTGATCGGCTTTCCGAGCGTGCTTGATCCTGGTGCAGTGTTCGAAACGGCATCGCTGCGCGTCCAGGAAATCTCCATCGGAATTATCTGCGCGGTTCTGATCCACCGTTACGTCCTGCCGAAGCCGATGAGTGGCCAGTTCACCGGCAAGCTGTCGGCGACGCTTCTGGACGCCCGCGGGATTGCGGGCCTCGCGCTGACGGGAACGGCGAAAGCGAACCGCAACGATCGCCATCAACTTGCTGCCGATCTCCTGATGCTCCGGGGGCTTGCGACGCATCTGCCGTATGATCCCGGATCGGTGACGCCGCGGCGCGAGACGTTGCAACTCATTCACGCCAGGCTCGCTCGGCTTCTTCCACTCACGACTGAAATCGAAGACCGGGTCCGTTTTCTCCGCATTGGGCACGGCGATACGGCTGATGGGCTGACCGCATTGATCGATGATGTCGGGGCCTGGATCGCTGCCGCTGGGACGGGCGATGGGGAGAGGGCGGCTCGGCTGATCGCGCGCGCGCGGTCGCTCCAGGCTCATCTGGGCACAGATGCAGCGACGCCCGCCGACCGGGTGGGCGCCAACCTTGCAGGTCATCTGGCTGAAATGATCGGCCTGATTCACGACTGCGACCAGCTCGATCAGAACATGATCACCGGCTCGAACTCACCACAGGCGGAGTGGCTTTACGGGCCGGCGCCTGCAAAGGGGTACGTCTATCACCGTGATCCATGGATGGCGGCTCGTGCAGCGCTCGGTGCCGTCGTCGCTATCCTCAGCGGCTGTGCCTTCTGGATATGGTCGGCCTGGCCGGAGGGCGGCACCGCAGTCTCAATTCTCGGCGTATGCTGCACCTTGTTCGGCAATTTCGACGCGCCTGTGCCATTCGTCGTCAAATACATCGTGGGCTCGATCTGGGGAGTTCTGATAAGCCTCGTCTACAGCTTCGCCATCTTGCCCCAAGTCACGAACTTCGCAGTTCTGGTCGCGGTCCTTGCGCCAGCATTTCTGTTTGCTGGCTCGCTCCAGGCGCGAGCGCCGACGACGTTCATGGCGCTGGGAATCACTCTCACAATTCCGATCCTGTCGGGCCTCGGCAGCAACTACACCGGTGACTTCGCCACTTTTCTCGACACCGTGATCGCACTGTTCGCAGCAGTTGGTTTCGGGGCGGTCAGCATGTCCATCTTCCAGACTGTACCGCTGGACGTCGCGATCAACCGGCTGCTTCTCCACAGTCGGCAGGATGTCGGTCGCCGCGCTCTGGGCGGCGCGCCGAACGAAGCGCGCTGGACAAGCCTGATGATCGACCGAACGGCGCTGCTGCTGCCGAGGCTGCGAGCGGCCGGCAGAGCCCCTGCAAACGTCCTTGACGATACGCTGTGCCTTCTTCGCATCGGTCACGTCGCCGGCCGGCTTCGCAAGCTGGTCCCGCAGGTCCAGGGCGAGGCCGGCGTCGCAATCGGCGGTCTTCTGTCCGCGATTGCCACGTGTTTCAGCGTGAGGCGACCGACGACGCCTGCCGAACTTGCAGACCTCGATCAGCGCATCGCGACGTTGATGGCAATGATGGCGGCCAGTTCACTCAAGAGTCGCCTGCGGATAATCGATCTGCTGATCGACCTCCGTTTTGCGCTCGGTTTCGGTGGAATGGTGCAGGAGGACGATCCGGCTCATGATCGTTGATTTGAATATGGGGGGTGTCTTCATTCCCGGCCTGGTGGTCCTCGCGCTCGTCGCGCTGTTCGCCACCGTGGCAATCATGCGTTTCTGCAACGCCACCGGGATCTCCCGGCTGTTCGAGTATCGGCCACTCGTCGAAATCGCCACCTTCCTCATGATCTACGGTCTTCTCATGCTGTATCTTCCCTTGATCGGATCAATCTCGTGAAATCGTTTCTGTCCGTGCTCAGCCGCTATGCCCTGACCGTCGGCTTAGTCGCTCTTTCGGGTGTTGTCGGCCTGCAGGCCTGGGGCCACTACCAGCGAACACCCTGGACGCGCGACGGTCGAGTGAGCGTGAATGTCGTCCAGATCGCGCCTGAGGTTTCAGGTGCGATCCGCTCGGTGGCAGTGGTCGACAATCAGTACGTCAAACGCGGTGATGTACTTTACGAGATCGACCCCGAACGGCTTCGTTTGGCACTGGCGCTGGCCGAGGCTGACGTCGAAGCGAAGCGCCAGGATATGATCGTTCGTCAAGCCACGGCGCAGCGGAAACGGCAGCTCAAGGATGTTGTCTCACAGGAAGCCGTCCAGCAATCGGGCGGCGCTGCGGCAATAGCCAGCGCCGCCTATCAGGCCGCGGTGGCGACATTCGATTTGGCCAAGCTCGATCTTGCTCGTTCCGTCGTTCGTTCACCTGTCGATGGGTATGTGACGAATCTGAAGCTTCGGCCCGGCGACTACGCGACCGCTGGGGCGACGAATGTCGCGATCCTCGATGCCGCCAGTTTCTGGATCACCGGCTATTTCGAAGAGACGAAAATTCAGCAGATCCGTGTCGGGGCCCCGGCGCGGGTCAAGCTGATGGGCTTTGACCAGCCAGTGGCGGGCCATGTCGAAAGTATCGGTCGCGGCATCGAGAACAGCAGTGAAGCGCCGGGGCGCTTCGGCCTGCCCAATGTCGCGGCGACGTTTTCCTGGGTGCGTCTCGCCCAGCGCATCCCGGTGCGTATCCATATCGATCAAGTACCGTCCGGCATAGAACTGGCGGCTGGGATGACGGCCACCATCGAGATCGCTCCCGCTGATGTCGAGCCGAACACGGGGCAGCGACCATGAACTGCACGCGCACGCTTTCGTTGTCCCATTGTCTCGCCGTGGTGTAGCGGGACGACCGGCGAGACTGGACGCCTGTGTCGGAAGGGCCGAGCTAATCCTGCGGCTCGGGTTGCATCTCGCCGGAAGCGTCGATGCGCAGCCAGCCGCTCGGCGCCAGCCGCTGCTGGGGCAGGTAGCGGCCTTTGTAGTCCATCTTCCTGGAGCCTTCGATCCAGTAGCCGAGATAGACGTAGGGCAGGCCGAGCCGCCGCGCGCGGGCGATATGATCGAGGATCATGAAGGTGCCGAGCGATCGGTTCTGCTCGGTCGGCTCGTAGAACGAATACACCATCGACAGCCCGTCTCCGAGCACATCGGTCAGCGCTGCGGCGATCAGGTCGCCGCCGCGGCCGGTGACGCCGGTGTCGGGGGTGCGCTTGCGGTACTCGATCATCCGGGTCTGGACGTGGCTGTCCTCGACCATCATCGCATAGTCGAGCACCGTCATGTCGGCCATTCCGCCGTGGCGATGGCGCTGGTCGAGATAGGCGCGGAACACCGAATATTGCTCGGAGGTCGGCACCGGGTTGCGCTGCTCGCCGACAATGTCGGCGTTGCGGGCCAGCAGCTTGCGCTGGTTGCGCGATGGCTTGAACTCGTTGGCGATCACCCGGACCGACACGCAGGCGCGGCAATGATCGCAGGCCGGGCGGTAGGCGATCGACTGGCTGCGCCGGAAGCCACCATGGGTCAGCAGGTCGTTGAGCTCGCCGGCCTTGTTGCCCACCAGATGGGTGAACACCTTGCGCTCGTGCCGGCCCGGCAGATACGGGCACGGCGAGGGGGCGGTCAGATAGAATTGCGGGGTATCGCGCGAGTGCTGGGTCACGTCGGGTCGTCGGCCTCCAACGCGCCCAGCATCGCCTTGCGTCCGCCGCCGGTCAATCGCTTTCGCCCTTAGTAGGAGCGCGCCGGCTGCGAGGCGGGTACGGTGCTGTTGATAATCACGGTCCCGAGCAGGATATCGTGCAACAGCCGGCGCCGGCTGTTGAACAGCCCGATCAGTAGGATCAGAGGGGTCAGCATCGACAGCGACAGCCAGAACAGGAAGGCGTGTGCCGCGCCGAGCACGAAGTAGCCGGGTTCGCCGGTCCAGGTGGTCAGTTCCAGCCCCATTGTCCGCATCCCGATCGTCGCCGAATGCGGGCCGCCGAGCGAGGCGCCGTAATACACCAGCGCCCAGATCACCGACAGCGGCGACACCAGCCAGAACAGGGTCCAGCCGATCCCGAGCGTGACCAGGCCGAACATCGCGATGAACACCGTCACCACGATGACCGGCACGGCGAGCACCACCAGGTCGATCAGGAAGGCGAACACCCGCTTGGTCAGCACGCCCTGAAACAGTTCCGGATTGAGCCAGGGGTCGAACGCCGCGGGCCGCACCTCGCCGCCGCGCCAGCCGCCACTCCCACCATAGTCAGCCATCAGCCTGCTCCGCGTTGGGCCGCCCGGACAGGAGCGGTCGCCCGGTTCGACATGGCGACGGCAACGACGCGTTGCAAGGCTGCCGCGACATTACAAACCATCCATCGATCCGCCGGAGGCCGGCGAATCGGCGAGGGAAGCTGCGCGGCGGAGGGGGCCGGGACTCAGCCCAACTGCCTCAACTTCTCGGCGGCCGCCGGGGCGAAGTAGGTGAGCACGCCGTTGGCGCCGGCGCGCTTGAAGGCGAGCAGGCTCTCCATCATCGCCCGGTCGCCGTCCAGCCAGCCGTTGTTGGCGGCCGCGGCGATCATCGCGTACTCGCCCGACACCTGATAGGCGAAGGTCGGCACGCCGAAGGTTTCCTTCACGCGGCGGACGATGTCGAGATACGGCATGCCCGGCTTGACCATCACCATGTCGGCGCCTTCGGCGAGATCGAGTTCGACCTCGCGGATCGCTTCGTCGGTGTTGGCCGGGTCCATCTGATAGGTGCGCTTGTCGCCGGTCAGCGCCTTGGCCGACCCGATCGCGTCGCGGAACGGGCCGTAGAAGGCGGACGCATACTTGGCCGCATAAGCCATGATCTGGACGTCGAGATAGCCGGCGACATCGAGCGCCTCGCGGATCGCGCCGATGCGGCCGTCCATCATGTCCGACGGCGCGATCACGTCGCAGCCCGCCTCGGCCTGCACCAGCGATTGCTGCACCAGCACCGCGACGGTCTCGTCGTTGAGGATGCGGCCGTCCTCGATCAGGCCGTCATGACCGTGGCTGGTGTAGGGGTCGAGCGCGACGTCGCACAGCACGCCGATCTGAGGAAATTCCTTCTTGATCGCGCGGACGGTCTTGCAGATCAGGTTTTCCGGATTGGACGCTTCGGTGCCGTGCTCGTCGCGCAGCGACGGCTCGGTGAACGGGAACAGCGCGATGCACGGGATATCGAGCTTGGCGGCGCGTTCGGCGTCGCGGACGATCTGATCGACGCTGAGCCGTTCGACCCCCGGCATCGAGGCGACCTGAACCCGCTGGTTGCTTCCGTCGATCACGAACATCGGCCAGATCAGGTCGTCGGTGGTCAGGACGTTCTCACGCACCAGGCGGCGGGCCCACTCGGTCTTGCGGTTGCGGCGCGGACGGATGGTGAGATCGAGCGGCGGAGCGGCGGGCCGGGTCGAGGGGTCGCGAATCTCGATGGGACGGCCGAATTTGATCGCCATGGTGCCAACTCTCCCTGCAGGCTCTGCTGTGTTCATGGAAAGTAGCATTTTGGCACTGCCGCGTCACGGCGCTGTTGATTTGGCGCAATCAGAAGGTTCCACCGCCATCACAGCCGATTGATTTTGCTGCCCCGGCGGGCCAAGACTCCGTCGAACCCGATCCGCCGAGCAACAGCCGAGCCTTGATGTCCGACATCCAACCCCGCGAACCGCTGCCGCGCGACCAGGCGATCTCGGTCGCGGCGATTTCGCCGGAGCGGCCCGACAACCACGACAACGACTGGACGCGGCGGCTGGTGCTGTTCCTGCGGGTGATGGCGGTGCTGTCGGTCGTCAAGGGACTTTACCACTGGGCGCAGATCACCGGCTTCGTCGGCGGCGAGGACGACGCCTTCGAGGTCCAGACCATGGCCTGGCAGACCGCCACGGTCTATTTCGCCGTGATCGAGCTGGTCGCCGCCGTCGGGCTGTGGCTGGCGACCCCCTGGGGCGCCGTGGTGTGGCTCACCACCGTGGTGTCGATGGCGGTGATCGAATTGATGTTCCCGGCGATCTACGGCGGCAGTCTGCTGGTCGTGCTCGGGGAAGCAGTGCTGCTCGCCGCCTATCTGGCGCTTGCCTGGATGGCGGCCCGCGAACGGCCGCCATAGCGCGGTCCGCTAGCGCCGCCGCAGCACGCAGGCGGGCGCGACAACAACAACCATCACAAGGGGGAAAACCATGGACCAGCTTCATTCCGGCGGCACCGGCGGTGGCCTGATCGTCAATGCGATCGCGCGCCACGGCGACCGTCCGGCGATCGCCGACGGCAGCATTCGCTGGAGCTACCGCGAACTCGGCGAGGCGATCGGCCGCTTCATCACGCTGTTTCGCGACTGCGGCCTCGCCAAAGGCAGTGCGCTGTCGATTCTGTCCTCGAATCGCGCCGAATCCTGGGCTGCGATCTGCGCCGCGACCGTGATGGGGATGCGCTACACGCCGCTGCATCCGATGGCGGCCGAAGACGACCACGCCTTCATCATCGACGACGCCGAGATCGACGCGCTGATCGTCGAAGGCGGCAAGTTCGCCGCGCGCGGCGAGGCGATCCGCGCTCGCGTGCCGGGCCTCAAGCATCTGTTGTCGTTCGGCGCCGTCAACGGCGCCCGCGATCTGCTCGATGGTTTCGCGGCGGTTCAGCCTGCGCCGCTGGTCGACGACAGTGCGACCTCCGACATCGCCTGGCTGGCCTACACCGGCGGCACCACCGGCCGCTCCAAGGGCGTGATGATCCCGCATCGCGCGCTGACCACGATGGCGGTGATCCTGTATTCGGATTGGGACTGGCCGGCCGAGATCCGCTATCTCGCCGCCACCCCGATCAGCCACGCCGCCGGCGTCACCGTGTATCCGGTGATGATGCGCGGCGGCTTCACCCGGCTGGTGCAGGGCTTCGAGGTCGAATCCTATTGCCGCGTCATCGCCGAGGACAAGATCACCGCGGTGTTTCTGGTGCCGACGCTGATCTACGCGCTGATCGACGCGCCGCAGGTGAGGGCGCGTCACGATCTGTCGTCGCTCGACATGATCGTGTACGGCGCCGCCCCGATGTCGCCGGATCGTCTGCGCGAAGGCATCGAGATCTTCGGCAACGTGTTCGTGCAGCTTTACGGCCAGACCGAAGCGCCGCAATGCATCACCACGATGCGCAAGATCGACCACGACGATTCCAAGCCCGGCCGGCTCGGCAGTTGCGGACGGCCGAGCCCGCTACTCGACGTCAAGCTGTTCGATTCCGAGATGCGCGAAGTCGGCCCCGGCGAGCCCGGCGAAATCTGCGTGCGCGGCACGCTGGTGATGGACGGCTATTGGAAGCGGCCCGAAGCGACGGCGGAAGCGTTCCGCGGCGGCTGGCTGCACACCGGCGACGTCGCCGTGAAGGACGCCGACGGCTATCTCTATATCGTCGACCGCACCAAGGACATGATCATCTCCGGCGGCTTCAACATCTATCCGCGCGAGGTCGAGGATGCGTTGATGGCGCACCATGCGGTCGCGTCTGCTGCGGTGATCGGCGTGCCCGACGACAAATGGGGCGAGGCGGTGAAAGCGTTCGTGGTTCTGAAGCCCGGTGCCAACAACGACGCGGCCGAACTGCAGGCGCATGTGAAGGAGAAGCGCGGCGCGCCGTGGTCGCCGAAGACGATCGACTTCGTCGACGCGATTCCCGTCACCGGCCTCGGCAAGATCGATCGCAAGGTGCTGCGTGCCCCATATTGGGAAGGCCGCAACCGCGGCGTCGCGTAAACGAGCTCCCGGCATTTTATCGAAACGCGGTCCGGATAGGGTTGTGAAGACCTTAACCGGATCGCGCACCGCGCGGCCGATCCGTTACGCAGATCTTTCAAATTCGAACGAAGCTGTCTTCAAATGCGACAAGGGCATCCGGAAAACCCTTGAATCGGCGTCGATCCGTGAATCAAACGTTGCAAAAAGCCCTTGATTTGCAGGCTTAATGCACGGTTCACTGTCTTAAATTCATGATCTCTTTATCGTCTTATTTAAGCTGATGTTCAAAGCGGCCCCTTAAGGTGGACCTATCAGACGAGACAGAAGTTTCGTCGAATAAGTCGATCAAAAAAGACGACAGGGGAAGTGTCATGATCAAAGCAGTCGCCACGGCGGCGGAGACCTCCGCACCCGCAGTAGCAGCCAACACGCCGGTCCAGCCGCTCTATCTCGAGGCGCTCACCTTGGTGGAGCGGCTGCACCGCCGGTTGCTCGACGTCATCAAGGACGAGTTCGATCGTCGCGGTCGCGCTGATATCAATTCGGTTCAGGCGCTGCTGCTCTACAACATCGGCGACAAGGAGCTGACCGCGGGCGAACTGCGCACGCGCGGTTACTACCTCGGCTCCAATGTCTCCTACAATCTGAAGAAGCTGGTCGAGCTCGGGTTCCTCGATCATCAGCGGTCGCGCGTCGATCGCCGCTCGGTGCGGATCCGCCTGACCCCGCAGGGCCAGGAAGTCCGCCACATCGTCGAGGCGCTGTATCAGAAGCACGTCAAGACGGTGGAGCAGGTCGGCGGCATCTCCAGCGAGGAGTTCGCCACGCTGAACAAGTCGCTGCACCGCCTCGAGCGGTTCTGGACCGACCAGATCCTGTATCGGCTGTAAGGCTCCTCCAATACGCGCCAACGCCGGCCGGCGATCCGCCGAGCCGCTGCTCGCAAACGAGCAGGCCCGCGCGCTGTCAGTCTCCAGACCTGTCGTCCTCGGCCTCCCCGCAACGGGAGGCCGATTTGTTTTGTGCGCCGCCGAATTTCTCCGGAACCTGCGGGAACCATCATGGCCGGAAAGACTTGTCACTGCGCAGTCCGTTGGAGAGGGCGATGCTGATCGAACGAGGGCTCCGGGTGATGAATGTGGATACGATCGGAAAATCCTACGACATCGCGGCGAACTACCTGCGGCGCACCGGCGCGATTCCGGACGGTACCTCGACTCATGATCCGCTGCTCGAGCTGATCGTTCGGCTGTTCCAGCGCGGCGAGACCCATCCGATCCGGCTCGCCAACAAGGCGATCTCGAATTTCGAATCCGCCAAGATCGCCGCTTGAGAACCAGGGAGACGACATGCAACGCGCCATCGATCGCGTGATTCAGACATACGGCCTGTTGACCAGCAAGGAAGCGGCCGAAAATTCGAAGGCCAAGGTCGAGACTTACATCCGCACGCTGGTCGAGGCCGGCGAGACCGACGACAACCGGCTGACCGTGTGCGGTCTGGTCTATCTGCGCGAGCTTGACGGCAGCAACGATCCGTTGAAAGCTGGCTACACGGGAATGTAGCGCGCCGGAGATCGAATGCTGATGCGGCTGTTGGCAGGGCTGGTCGCAGTCTTGCCGGCCATCGTGATTTTCGCCGGGGCGATCGCCGGGGCGGAGAGTCCGCGCAAGCATTCCCTGCTCGAAGCCGTCGGCGTCAAGGCGGTGCTCGGCTGGCCGCCGAACGCCGCCGACGTCCTGCGCTATCTTCACCAGTTCAACATGTTTCAAGTGGAAGCGGCCGGGCTGGCGGATTCGCGGGGCGACGACGCGCTGCGGCAGTTCGCTTTCGGGCAGGCGCGGCTGGCACGCGAGCGCGACCAGGACGTGTTCCGTCTCAACACCTTCGCGCTGCTGTCGATCGATTTCCCGACCCGGCCGAACGCCGTGTTGGCCAATCAGATCGCCGGCTTGCGCGGCGCGGTGGGGAGCCGGTTCATGACCGAGTTCCACGGCAAGCAGGTGCAGGAGTTCCGCCGTGTCGTGGCGCTGCTTCGGCGCTTTCTGCTGCATCCCGATAACGACCAGATCCGCCGCTTCGCGATCGAGCAGTTGCCGGTGCTGGAACGCGATCTGGACATGCTCGAGGGGCGAGCGCGGACCGCGGGTTGAGCCCACGTGGACAGCCGATGTCGGAGCCTGTGGTTCGATCCATGCCTTGAGTGCCGCCGCGTGGAGCCTTACATCGGGCCGATGAGCATCGCCAATTCCGACATCCTCACCGACGAGCAGATCGCGCATCTGGTGCGCACGTTCTACGGCCGCGCCCGGCAGGACGAGGTGATCGGGCCGATCTTCGCCTCCGCGGTGCAGGATTGGGATCACCACATCGCCCAGATCGCCGATTTCTGGTCGTCGATGCTGCTGAAGACCGGGCGGTACGGCGGCCGGCCGATGCGGCCGCATCTGATGCTCAATCTCGCGCCCGAACATTTCGACCGCTGGCTGAAACTGTTCGAAGCGACCGCGACCGAGCTGTTCACTCCGGAGGTGGCAGCCGAGTTCATCATCCGCGCCCGCCGCATCGCCGACAGTTTCGAAATGGGCATCGCCACCACCCAGGGCAGGGTCGCGCACCCGCGGCACAGCGTGTAGTTGGAGACCGGTCATTCGAGAGCGAGATCTACCTCCCGTCATTCCGGGGCGCGAACGCAGTTCGCGAACCCGGAATCTGGAGCTTGTGGAAACGCTCGCCTGACCAATCTCGGGATTCCGGGTTCGCGCTACGCGCGCCCCGGAATGATGGGAGGGAGAGGGCGCTCACGCGGTCCGTTTTGTGATCTCCCTTACGACTTCGCGGCCTCGAGCTTGTCCTGCGTCTTCGTCTCGAAATCGCCGGCGTCGTGGCGTTCGTGGAGCTGGGTGGATAGGTCGCCGCTGATGCGGTTGACGATTCGGCCGCGCTTCACCGCCGGGCGAGCGCCGATCTGTTTGGTCCAGCGCTGCACGTTCTTGTAGCTGGCGACATCCAGGAAGGTGGCGCTGTCGCCGTACAGCACGCCGTTGGCGAGTCCGCCGTACCACGGCCACACCGCGATGTCGGCGATCGAGTACTCGGTGCCGGCCAGATACTCGGTCTCGGCCAGCCGGCGATCGAGCACGTCCATCTGCCGCTTCACCTCCATCGCGAAGCGGTTGATCGGGTATTCCCACTTCTCCGGCGCGTACGCATAGAAGTGCCCGAAGCCGCCGCCGAGATACGGCGCCGAGCCCATCTGCCAGAACAGCCAGTTCAGGCATTCGGTGCGGCCGGCCGGGTCCTTGGGGATGAACTCGCCGAACTTTTCGGCGAGGTACAGCAGGATCGAGCCGGATTCGAACACGCGCTGCGGCGGGTTCACCGAGCGGTCGAGCAGCGCCGGGATCTTCGAATTCGGATTGACCGCGACGAAGCCGGACGAGAACTGGTCGCCGTCGCCGATCTTGATCAGCCAGGCGTCGTATTCGGCGCCGCTGTGGCCGCGCGCCAGCAGCTCCTCGAGCAGGATCGTGACCTTCTGGCCGTTCGGCGTCGCCAGCGAATAGAGCTGCAGCGGGTGTTTGCCGACCGGCAGCTCCTTGTCATGGGTCGGACCGGCGATCGGACGGTTGATCGACGCGAATTTGCCGCCGTTCTCCTTGTCCCAGGTCCAGACGGGGGGCGGCGTGTAGGGGGCGTCGGTCATTAATGCGCTCCGGATTGAGGTTCGGATTGTGATTGAGCGGGACAGCAGAGATTGGCGAGCCGCGCGCGCATTGCAAGGGGCATCGCCGCAGCTTGGTCATGCCCGGCAAGCGGCTGCGATGCTCGCAGGGCGGCGGCGGACGAGCGCTGAGGCCAGGGCGAGGTCAGAGACCCACTGCCCACCGATTTTCGCACGGCGCGGCGGATTTGATGCGGCCGCCGTCATCGCGCTGCGCTACAACGCGGGGCGACGACACAACGGACGATGGACGACATGGACAAGAAGGCGATGCGCGAAGAGGCCGAACGGCTGATGCGCGAGGCGATGGCAACCCGCAACGTCACGGTCAAGCAGGGCGACACCGTGATCAACACCACCTGCGGAAAATGCGGCGCCCCCAACAAGGTCAAGGCGCCGAAGGGCGTTAGCCGCGTGGCCTATACCTGCAAGGAATGCGGGGCGAAACAGGAGACGCTTTGAGCGCAGCTCGGTAGCCGGATGGAGGGCAGCGAAGTGCGACGAGGCAATCGGCGCCCAGCCAACGAACTCGCAAGGCTCACTCATGATGCATTTGTCCAAATCGACTTGCAAGAGTGCAGGGTCTCGGCAATTCAGACGCGCTGATGTATCAGAACGCTTCTCGTCACCAACACTTGATTATCACCTCAAACTCTTACCCCCTGCGGCGCCGTGAAAGTGTCGTCGAGGACGTTGCCGGTGTTGCGGACTTCGGCGGGTTCGAAGATCATCACTTCAGCTTCTTCATCGGCGGCGGTGCGGTGCTCGATGCCGCGCGGGACGACGATGTAGTCGCCGGAGCCCATCTCGACGACGTGGTCGCGAAACTCGACGCGGAAGCGGCCCTTCCAAACCAGGAACATCTCCTCGCAATCCTCGTGCAGGTGCCATGGAAATATGCCATGGACCTTGACGATTTTCAGCTCCTGGCCGTTGAGGCTGGCGATGATCTTCGGGCGCCAATGTTCCGTGAATGCCGAGAATTTCTTGGCGATCGTGCCTTGCTGAATCATTCGGCGACTCCTTGTTACTGAGGCATTGATGGCGGGTAGCAGCATCTCGCAGGCTGCGATCAGCGCGTCGGCTTGCTGCAACATAACAAAGCAGGCTCCCCGCAAGGGGGAGGGGGAGCGCTTGTGCCTTGCTTGGTGCTGACAATCGCTGCGCCTCGCGGTGCGTATCCGTCCGAGGCGAGCTAACCGATCTCCATCTTCGCAAAATCCTCGCCCTTGTAAAGCAGCGGCTCGCCGCGCGTGATCGCGAGGGCGTGGGCGAAGCAGTCGCCGTAGTTCAGGTCGGCGGCGTGGCGGCCTTTGCCGGTGCGGCGCCAGGCGCGGCGCGCGGCCTCCATCTGCTCGGCGTCGACCGGGACGATCTCGGCGCCGATCTTGAGCAGCCAGAGGTCGAACTCGCGTCCGCCGGCATCGCCGAGTTTCGTCTCCAGTACGATCGTCGCTTCGAGCACGGTGGCGGCGGAGATCAGGCGGACCGGATCGTCGGCGATCCGCGCCTCGAGCGCCGCGGCATCGGGCTCGTCGAGCGCGATCGCCACGATAACGGAGGTGTCGATCACCATCAGCGCGGCAAGCCGTGCTCGTCGTAGCCGACGATCTCGTCCGCGGTCCGGTCGTCGCGGACCGGCATCGCGCGCCAGCGCTGGCGGATCGCCGCCATGTCCTCCAGCAGCTCGGCGCGGCGGGATTGTCCGCCGACCCGGCGTAGCCGCTCTTCCAGCGCGCGCCTGGTCGCCTGGGTGATGGTTTCGCCGGTCGCTTGCGCGAGATGGCGCGCCAGCCGCTCGGTCTCAGGGTCCTTGATGCTCAACGCCATGGTTGGTTCCCTTGGTACCTAGCTGGGCATTTTCTACCTTCACACATCCCAAAGGGGAAGTGTCTTCGTTTTCTCCTGCAACTCCGTCGCATCCACCATATCTGGGTCTGACTGAGGCGCATGGCCGCAAATGTGGCGGCGTCCTTGGCCGGCGGGGGCGGATGTGCTATGGCCCAGCCGCCGCTTCCGAACCGCTATCCCGTAACCGCTCGCATCCGATGAACCGGCTGCGACGGTGGAGACTTTCCCATGAGCACAGCCAACCCCGCCTCCGCGCCCGACAGCTTCTTTTCCGCCTCGCTCGAGCAGGCCGATCCCGAGATCGCCGCTGCGATCCGCGGCGAACTCGGCCGCCAGCGCCACGAGGTCGAGCTGATCGCCTCCGAGAACATCGTCAGCCGCGCGGTGCTGGAAGCGCAGGGCTCGGTGATGACCAACAAATACGCCGAAGGCTATCCGGGCAACCGCTACTACGGCGGCTGCGAATTCGTCGACGTCGCCGAAAACCTCGCGATCGATCGCGCCAAGAAGCTGTTCGGCGCCAATTTCGCCAACGTCCAGCCGAACTCCGGCAGCCAGATGAACCAGGCGGTGTTCCTGGCGCTGCTGCAGCCCGGCGATACCTTCATGGGCCTCGATCTCGCCGCTGGCGGCCATCTCACCCACGGCGCCCCGGTCAACATGAGCGGCAAGTGGTTCAAGCCGGTGCACTACACGGTGCGCCGTGAAGACCAGATGATCGACATGGATGCGGTCGCCAAGCTCGCCGAGGAAGCCAAGCCGAAGCTGATCATCGCCGGCGGCTCGGCCTATCCGCGCGCCTGGGACTTCAAGCGCTTCCGCGAGATCGCCGACAGTGTCGGGGCGTACTTCATGGTCGACATGGCGCACTTCGCCGGCCTCGTGGCAGGCGGCGTCCATGCCTCGCCGGTGCCGCACGCCCATGTCGTCACCACCACCACCCACAAGTCGCTGCGCGGCCCGCGCGGCGGCCTGATCCTCACCAATGACGAGGCGCTGGCCAAGAAGTTCAACTCGGCGATCTTCCCCGGCCTGCAGGGCGGCCCGCTGATGCACGTGATCGCCGCCAAGGCGGTGGCGTTCAAGGAAGCGCTGCAGCCCGACTTCAAGGTCTACGCGAAGAACGTGGTCGAAAACGCCAAGGCGCTTGCGGAAACGCTGCGTGGGGCCGGCTTCGATCTGGTCTCCGGCGGCACCGATAACCATCTGATGCTGGTCGACCTGCGGCCGAAGGGGCTGAAGGGCAACGTCTCGGAGAAGGCGCTGGTCCGCGCCGCCATCACCTGCAACAAGAACGGCATCCCGTTCGACCCCGAGAAGCCGTTCGTGACCTCCGGTCTGCGCCTCGGCACCCCGGCGGCGACCACTCGCGGATTCGGCGTCGCCGAGTTCCAGCAGGTTGGTCACTTGATCGCCGAGGTGCTGAACGCGATTGCGCAGTCGTCCGATGGCGCCGCGCCGCTGGTGGAAGCCTCGGTGAAGCAGCGGGTGAAGGAATTGACGGATCGGTTTCCGATTTATCAGTAAACAGCCCCGTGATGGCCGGCCTTGTGCCGGCCATCCACGTCTTGACGGCGTGGCACCGGTACGAAGACGTGGATGGCCGGGACGAGCCCGGCCATGACGAAAGGTGAGGGACCCATCCCCTCGAGGTCACTGAGGACGCGTCGCGATGCGCTGCCCGAACTGCAACAGCCTCGATACCCAGGTGAAGGATAGCCGCCCGACCGAGGATTCCTCGGTGATCCGACGGCGGCGGGTGTGCATCGCCTGCAACTTCCGATTCACCACCTTCGAGCGGGTGCAGCTTCGCGAGCTGATCGTGATCAAGCGCAACGGCCGCCGGGTGCCGTTCGACCGCGACAAGCTGGTGCGCTCGGTGCAGATCAGTTTGCGCAAGCGGCCGGTGGATCCGGAGCGGGTGGAGCAGATGGTATCGGCGATCGTGCGCGAGCTGGAGAGCGGCGGCGAGGCCGAGATCTCGTCGGAGATCATCGGCGAAAGCGTGATGGAGCATCTGCGCAAGCTCGACGACGTCGCCTATGTCCGGTTCGCCTCGGTGTACCGCAATTTCCGCGAGGCCAAGGATTTCGAGGCCGTGCTCGGTGAACTCTCCCACGAAGACGAGGCGAGGGCGGCGCTGGTCCGCAAATGATCTTCCGCATCCTGGAGGAGCAGATCGGCCACAAGCTCGCCGCCGAGAAGGCGGCCAAAGCCGCAGGTTCCGCCGACCAGCGTTTCATGCAATTGGCGCTGGCGCTGGGTCGGCGCGGGCAGGGGCGCACCGCGACCAATCCGGCCGTCGGCGCGGTGCTGGTCAAGGACGGCGTCATTTTCGGCCGCGGCTGGACCCAGGACGGCGGCCGCCCCCATGCCGAGGTTGAGGCTCTGCGCCGCGCCGGCGAGGCGGCGCGCGGTGCGACGCTTTATGTCACGCTGGAACCCTGCTCGCATCACGGCCGCTCGCCGCCCTGCGCCGATGCGATCGTTGCCGCCGGCATTGCTCGGGTGGTGTCGGCGATCGAAGACCCCAATCCGCTGGTCGCGGGCCAGGGCCACGCGAAGCTGCGCGCCGCCGGAATCACGGTCGAGATCGGCGTCTGCGCCGATGAGGCGACCCACGACCATGCCGGCCACCTTTGCCGGATCAGCGCCCGCCGTCCGCATGTGACGCTGAAGCTGGCGGTTTCGGCCGACGGCAAGATCGCCGCTGCCGGCCACAAGCAGGTCGCGATCACCGGCGAGGCGGCGAACGCCCGGACGCATCTCCTGCGCGCCCGGTCGGATGCGGTGCTGGTCGGCATCGGCACGGTGCTGGCCGACGATTCGGAGCTGACCTGCCGGCTGCCCGGGATGGCGGCGCAGTCGCCGATCCGTGTCGTGCTCGACCGATCCTTGCGGATTCCGTCGGCCAGCAAGCTGGTGCATTCAGCGCGGACCACGCCGCTGTGGCTGATGGCCTCGGAGATCGCGGAAGCCGCGACCGCCGCTCGGCTCGGCGCGGCCGGCGCCGAGGTGGTCCATGTGGCCGATTGCGCCTCGGCGCCGGGGCTTGATCTGCCGGCGGTGCTGCACGCGCTGTCGGACAAGGGCGTCACCCGGCTGCTGGTCGAAGGCGGCGCCCGCGTCGCCGCGGCGTTCGTCACGCAGCGGCGCGCCGACGAAATCCGGCTGTGGCGCAGCGAGACGATGATCGGGCCCGACGGGGTCGACGCGCTGGCGGGGCTGCCGCTCGCCGCGATCACCGATTCACCGCATTGGCGCGTTCGCAGCAGCGAGCGCGTCGGCTCCGACACACTCACCATTTATGATCCCAACTAGAAGGTCTTCCATGTTTACCGGCATCGTCACCGACATCGGCGAGATCGAGACCGTCAGGCCGGTCGCGCAGGGGCAGTTGCACCGGCTGCGGATTCGCTGCGCCTATGACCAGTCGACCATCGTCGACGGCGCCTCGATCGCCAGCAACGGCATCTGCATGACAGTGGTCGGCTCAGGCACCGAAGGCGGCAGGACCTGGTACGAAGTCGACGCCGGCGCCGAGACGCTGGCCAAGACCACGGCGAAAGCCTGGTCCGCCGGCACCCGGCTCAACCTGGAGCGCGCGCTCAGAATCGGCGACGAGCTCGGCGGCCACATCGTCACCGGCCATGTCGACGGCATCGCCAAGGTGGTGGCGCGCGAGGAGCTGCCCGACATGGCGCGCTTCACCCTGGAGGCTAGCCGCGAACTGGCGCGGTTCATTGCGCCGAAGGGCTCGGTGACGCTCGACGGCACCTCGCTGACGGTGAACACGGTCGAGGACACCAAATTCACGGTGCTGATCATCCCGCACACGCTGTCGGCGACCATCTTGGGCGGGTGGCAGGTCGACAGCGAGGTCAATATCGAGGTCGACCTGATGGCGCGCTATGCGGCGCGGCTCAGCGAGATGAAATAGGCGGCAGACACGGACGAGGACGTCATACGCGGGCTTGGCTTTGCGCCGGCCTCCGCCTACAACCCGCAGGCCCTCATGGTGAGGAGGCGCGAAGCGCCGTCTCGAACCATGAGCTTCGCGGCGCTCATCCTTCGAGACGCGGCCAATGGGCCGCTCCTCAGGATGAGGCCCGTACTGGCCGAGATGCAGACAACCGACCGAAGAAGAAGCGACACATGGCAGACGCGCGGCGCGCACCCCTGAAAGACCAGACCGACGTTTCGGGCGCGCGCGTCCTGATCGTCGAGGCGCGGTTCTATGACGACATCCAGGACGCGCTGCTGGAAGGCGCAGTCGCCGAGCTGAACGCTGCCGGCGCCACCCACGACGTGCTCACCGTGCCCGGCGCGCTGGAAATCCCCGCTGCGGTCGCGATCGCGATCGATGCCGCCGAGGCCGCCGGCAAGCCCTACGACGCGGCGATCGCGCTCGGTTGCGTGGTGCGCGGCGAGACCATCCATTTCGAGATCGTGTCGATGGAGTCGGCCCGTGCGCTGATGGACCTCAGCGTCGCGCGAAAGTTTCCGCTCGGCAACGGCATCATCACCGTCAACACCGACGAGCAGGCCTGGGCGCGGGCGAAGCCGGGCGACCTCAACAAGGGCGGCGACGCCGCGCGCGCCGCGCTGGCGATGCTGCGGATCAAACGCCGGTTGGCGAAGGCTTGATGCCGATGGCCGAGATCAACAAACCCGCGTTCAAGAAGCCCGATCTTAAAAAGATGACGCCGAAGGGCGAGCGTAAGGCCAACCGCCGCGGCGCGGCGCGGCTCGCCGCGGTGCAGGCACTTTACCAGATGGACATCGGCGGCGCCGGCATCAACGAGACCTTCGCCGAGTTCGAGAGCTTCTGGATCGGCAACGAGGTCGAGGGCGAGCAGTATCTGCCGGCCGAAGCCGCGTTCTTCCGCGACATCGTCTCGGGGGTGGTGCGCGAGCAAAAGCAGATCGATCCGCTGATCGACGATCTGCTCGCCCGCGGCTGGCCGCTGGCGCGGATCGACGCGATCCTGCGCGCGGTGATGCGGGCAGGGGCCTATGAGCTCGAACACCGCAAGGACATCCCGGCGCGCGTGGTTGTGTCCGAATATGTCGACGTCGCCCACGCCTTCGTCGAGAAGGACGAGACCGGCATGGTCAATGCCGTGCTCGACCAGATCGCCCGCCAGTTCCGCGAAGACGAGTTTACGCGCTGAGTGCGGGACGCCGCAATAAGAGGGCGGACTAACCTCGCCCCGCGTGCGGGGAGAGGTCGGATCGCATCGCGAGATGCGATCCGGGTGAGGGGGCGCCTCCGCGAGGCCGAGAGTCAATGCTCGGGGCACCCTCACCCCAGCCCTCTCCCGCAAGCGGGAGAGGGAGCGCGCCGTGCCTTGGGTAACGTAGGTGCAATGACGGCGAGGTTCTTGCTTCGATGCCCTCCGGTGAAGACAATCTGATCGCACGCTACTTCAAGCCGCTGGCGACCGATCCCGGCGCGCGGGGGCTGGTCGACGACGCCGCCGTGCTCGCGGCGAGCGCAGCAGATCTGGTGCTGACCACCGACGCGATCGTCGAGGGCGTCCACTATCTTCCCGACGATCCGCCCGCCGCGATCGCCCGCAAGGCGCTGCGGGTCAATCTCTCCGACCTGGCCGCCAAGGGCGCAGAGCCGGCCGGCTTCCTGCTGACACTGGCGCTGCGCCAGGCCGATGAGCGTTTCCTCGCCCTGTTCGCCGCCGCGCTCGGCGAGGATGCCGCGACGTTCCGCTGCCCGCTGCTCGGCGGCGACACGGTGTCGACCCCGGGGCCGATGATGATTTCCGTGACCGCGTTCGGCCGGGTGCCCCCGGGCCGGATGGTGCTGCGCGACGCGCTGCGGCCCGGCGACGCCATTGTGGTCACCGGCACGATCGGCGACGCCGCGCTCGGGCTCGATCTGCTGCAGGGCCGGGCGACGGCGGCCGGCGATGCCGGCCGTGCCTTCCTGATCGATCGCTACCGGGTACCGCAGCCGCGCTCGGCGCTGGCGCCGGCCGTGCGCGATCATGCCGGGGCGGCGATGGACGTCTCCGACGGACTCGCCGGCGATCTCGCCAAGATGTGCGCCGCCTCTGGCGTCACCGCGACTCTCGACGCCACCGCAGTGCCGTTGTCGGATGCTGCGCGTGCGATCATCGGAACCGATGAGTCGAAGCTGGCGCGATTACTCAGCGGCGGCGATGATTACGAACTGCTTTGCGGCATTGCACAATCCAAGCTTGATCAGTTTCTTGCTGCAGCGCAGCGGGACGGTGTCCGGGTGAGCGTGATCGGCGTCGCCGAAGCCGGAACCGCGCCGCCGCGCTGGCTCGGCGCAAACGCCCGCGAAATCCCGCTGAAGACGCTCTCTTTCAGTCACTTCTGACACTTAGTTCCAGGTATTCCGGCGCCAGGAAGGCCGATGGAATTGCCCGAAGGTGAGCGGAAAAGCCCAGCTTAGTCCCTTCGCAGCGATTGCGGAGCACCTGTGATTTTGGCAAGGTCCGCCGCGATTTGAGGCTGCCCCGCAAAAGAGGGCACGCCATCTTGTTGCGCGCCCGCGCCGCTCCCGCAGCGCAGGCACGGGGGTGAAACTCGGGACTGAGGCAATCAGGTATGACAGCTCTATGGGTGATCGTGCTCTGCGGAGCGCTATCGATCGTATACGCCATCTGGGCGACCTCGTCGGTGCTCGCTGCCGACCAGGGCAACGCGCGGATGCAGGAAATCGCGGGCGCGGTGCGTGAAGGCGCGCAGGCCTATCTGAAGCGGCAGTACATGACCATCGCCATCGTCGGCGTGGTGATCTTCGCAGCTCTCGCTTACTTCCTAGGCGTGCTCGTGGCGATCGGCTTCGCGGTCGGTGCGATCCTGTCGGGCGCCGCCGGCTTCATCGGCATGAACGTGTCGGTGCGCGCCAACGTCCGCACCGCGCAGGCGGCCACCACCTCGCTTGCCGGCGGCCTCGAGCTCGCCTTCAAGGCGGGCGCGATCACCGGCCTTCTGGTTGCCGGCCTCGCGCTGCTCGGCGTCACCCTGTATTTCATCTACCTGATCCAGTTCGCCGGCCTCGGTCCGCGTGACCGCACCGTGATCGACGCGCTGGTCGCGCTCGGCTTCGGCGCCTCGCTGATTTCGATCTTCGCCCGTCTCGGCGGCGGCATCTTCACCAAGGGTGCGGACGTCGGCGGCGACCTCGTCGGCAAGGTCGAAGCCGGTATTCCGGAGGACGACCCGCGCAACCCGGCGACGATCGCCGACAACGTCGGCGACAACGTCGGCGACTGCGCCGGCATGGCCGCCGACCTGTTCGAGACCTATGCGGTGACCGCGGTCGCCACCATGGTGCTGGCCGCGATCTTCTTCGGCGCCGCTCCGCCGGAGCAGCTCCAGAACGTGATGACGCTGCCGCTCGCCATCGGTGGCATCTGCATCCTGACCTCGATCGCCGGCACCTTCTTCGTCAAGCTCGGCGCTTCCCAGTCGATCATGGGTGCCCTGTACAAGGGCCTGATCGCCACCGGCGTGCTGTCGCTGGTCGGCGTCGGCGCCGCAATCTGGTGGCTGGTCGGCTTCGGCCCGCTGCCGGGCGTCAGCTTCACCGGCATGTCGCTGTTCCTGTGCGGCGTCGTCGGCCTCGCGGTCACCGGCCTGATCATCTGGATCACCGAATACTACACCGGCACCGACTTCCGCCCGGTGAAGTCGATCGCCCAGGCCTCGGTCACCGGCCACGGTACCAACGTGATCCAGGGTCTCGCCATCTCGATGGAAGCGACCGCGCTGCCCGCGATCGTGATCATCGCCGGCATCCTGATCACCTACAGCCTTGCCGGTCTGTTCGGCATCGCGATCGCCACCACCACCATGCTGGCGCTGGCCGGCATGATCGTCGCGCTCGACGCCTTCGGCCCGGTCACCGACAACGCCGGCGGCATCGCCGAAATGGCCGGCCTGCCGAAGGAAGTGCGCAAGTCGACCGACGCGCTCGACGCGGTCGGCAACACCACCAAGGCGGTCACCAAGGGCTACGCGATCGGCTCCGCCGGTCTCGGCGCGCTGGTGCTGTTCGCAGCCTACAATGAAGACCTCAAGTTCTTCATTGCGCAGAAGTCGCCGTACTTCGTCGGCGTCGCTCCGGACTTCTCGCTGAACAACCCGTACGTCGTGGTCGGCCTGCTGTTCGGCGGTCTGCTGCCGTACCTGTTCGGCGCGATGGGCATGACCGCGGTCGGCCGCGCCGCCGGTGCGATCGTCGAGGAAGTGCGTCGCCAGTTCCGCGAGAAGCCCGGCATCATGAAGGGCACCGACAAGCCGGACTACGGCAAGGCGGTCGACCTTCTGACCAAGGCGGCGATCAAGGAAATGATCATCCCGTCGCTGCTGCCGGTGCTGTCGCCGATCTTCGTCTACTTCGCGATCTACGCGATCGCGGGCGGCGGCGTGGCCGGCAAGTCGGCGGCATTCTCGGCGGTCGGCGCGATGCTGCTCGGCGTGATCGTCACCGGCCTGTTCGTCGCGATCTCGATGACCTCGGGCGGCGGCGCCTGGGACAACGCCAAGAAGTACATCGAGGACGGCCACCACGGCGGCAAGGGCTCCGATGCCCATAAGGCCGCGGTGACCGGCGACACCGTCGGCGATCCCTACAAGGACACCGCGGGTCCGGCCGTGAACCCGATGATCAAGATCACCAACATCGTCGCCCTGCTGCTGCTGGCGGTCCTGGCGCACTAAGCGGCAGGAGAGGTTGGACCGACATCAGGCCCCGCGGCGCGAGCCGCGGGGCTTTTGCTTGCGGGAACGTCGTAGGATGGATTTCGCTGCGCTCGACCCATCTACAAACGCCGCGTGTCTGCTACATCAAGCAGCGGCCGACACAACAACAGGAGCCGCCATGTCGCTGTCATCCGCCAAGAACTACGCGCTGCGCGCCGCCAAGTCGCAGGACCAGAAGGAGGCCGCCGAATTGCTGTCGAAGGCGATTCTCGAGCTGGCGAGTTCGATCGAGGCGACCGACGCCAAGATCAAGAAGATCAACAAGGACAAATCATAGGCGTAGGATCGGCCGGGTCCGGCTGGGAGCTTGGGGCATGGCGATCGACACGGCGACGCTGGAAGCCAACGGCCTGCGCTTTGCGGTCGACATCGCGGGGCAGGGCGACACCGTCGCGCTGCTGCTGCACGGCTTCCCGGAAGCGCGGCAGTCGTGGCACCGGCAGATCCCTTTCCTGGCGGAACTCGGCTGGCGAGTGGCGGCGCCGGACTTGCGCGGCTATGGCGGCTCGGCTCGGCCGAGCGGCAAGGCCGCTTACACGATCGAGCATCTGACCGACGACATCGCGGCACTGTTCGCTGCGCTCGGCGGCAAGCGCCGTATCCTGATCGGCCACGATTGGGGCGGGGTGATCGCCTGGCAGGTCGCGCTGCACAGCAAGGTGCATCTCGACGGGCTGGTCATTCTCAACGCGCCGCATCCCGACGCGTTCGCCCGCGAGCTGCGCCGCGGCTGGACCCAGCGCCGCCGCTCCTGGTACGTCGCCTTCTTCCAATTGCCGTGGCTGCCGGAATGGCTGCTGACGCGAAAGGGCGGCGCACCGCTGGTGAAGATGTTCAGGAGCCACAGCCACAAGATCCCGGCCGAACAGCTCGAGATTTATCGCCGCAACATCCTACAGCCGGGCGCGGCCACTGCGATGCTGAACTACTATCGCGCCAACTTCTCCGGCCTTGCCGGCGGCGCCGGCAGCAATCCGGTGATCACCGTGCCGACGCTGATGATCTGGGGCAACAACGACCTCGCGCTCGACATCAAGCTGACGGAGGGCAACGAGATGTTCGTCGAAGATTTCACCCTGCGCAAGCTGCCGCGGGCGTCGCATTGGGTGCAGCAGGACGCACCCGACGAGGTCAATGCGACGATCGCCGAGTGGGCACGGGGCAAGGGGCTGGCGTAGCCGGGGACTGCGCTGCTGAGATGGGTTCGCTGCGCTCAACCCATCAGGCCATGACCTGGAAGCCTCCGCCTCAGCGGAAGCTGATCAGCCGGAACAGCGGCGCCAGATAGCTCATCTCCTGGCCGGAGGTCGGCGTGGTGCGGCTGATGAAGTCGAAGATCTTGCCGTCCTGCAGGCCGTAATTGGCGATACGGCGGACTTGGCGGTTCTTGTCGAAATAGATCGCGATCACGCGCTGGTCGATCACCTTCTGCGGCATGAACGCGACCGCACGCTCGGTGCGTTGGGAGATGTAGTAGAACACCTCGCCGTCCAGTGTCGCGACGGTCGACGGCGTGCCCATCACCAGCAGCACCTGATCCTGGCTGGCGCCGATCGGGATCTGCTCCAGCGCACCGTTGGGCAGAATGTAGCCTTTCTGGAATTGCTCCGACGTGCAGGCCCCCATGCCGGCGCCGACCAAAGTCAGCGCCACGGCCAGGCCGAGGCTGCGCGGCAGCGAGAAAAGGCTTCGCGGCGCGTCGGCGCGCCCGCTTCGGTCGATCGAAATACTCATCCGGGAGTTGGCCTCATCCCCTTGCATCGCGCAGGGCGTTGACGTACCGGGCAGGAACTCGGAAAGCAATCCCGAAAGGCCCGCACGGGCCCGGACCTGGAACCCGCGATGATCTGGCCGTTCAATCTGCTCCGTCCGCCCCGGACGCCGCCGCGCGGCACCATTGAAGCGATCTATGGCACGATCGTGACGCAATCGCGCCTGCCGGCCTTTTATCAGGAATTCGGCGTCGCCGACACGGTCAACGGCCGATTCGAGATGCTGGTGGTGCATCTGTGGCTGGTGCTGCGGCGGATTCGCAGCATCCAGGATGCCTCGCCGTTCGCCCAGGCGCTGTTCGACTATTTCTGCAGCGACCTCGACGCCAACCTGCGCGAGCTTGGGGTCGGCGATCTGTCGGTGCCGAAGCGGATGCAGGCGTTCGGCGAGGCGTTCTACGGCCGCTCGGCGGCGTATGATCTGGCGCTCACCGAAGGCCGCGAAGACCTCGAGCTGGCGCTGAACCGGAACGTTCTCGACGGCGCCGACATTGAAAATGCACGGAAGCTGGCGGTCTATGTCGGGCAGGTGATCGCGGCGCTCGACGCCGTGCCGCCGGCCAAGCTGCGCAGCGGCGAATTGCCGTTTCCGCAGCCGACTGCGTAAGACAAAGGACGCTTGACGATGGCGAGCGAAGACAATCCGTGGAGCGTGCCGGTCGTGGTGCTGCAGATTCCGGAGACCGGGCTGCATCGCGACATCGCGGCGACCGCGCCTCAGTGCGAGGCGATCAGCGCGCTCGGCGGCCTGCGCGGCGTCGCCGAGGCGTCTGCGTCTTTTGATCTGAAGCCGTTCGCCGACGGCCGCGTTCAGGTCACCGGCCGGGTGCGCGCCAAGGTCACCCAGACCTGCGTGGTGACGCTCGATCCGGTCGACAACCTCGTCGACGAGGCGGTCGATCTCACCTTCCTGCCGCCGGAGCAAATTCGCGAAATGGCCGATTCGGTCGATGACGACGGCGAGCCCGATCCGGGCGATCCGCCGGAGGCGATCGAGCGCGGCATGATCGATATCGGCCGTGTCGCGACCGACGCGCTGTTTCTCGGGCTCGACCCCTATCCGCGCAAGCCAGACGCGGTGTTCGAGCCGGTCGTCGACCGCGACGATCCCGATATGAACCCGTTCGCGGCGCTGAAAGCGCTGCAACTGCCGACCGGCACCGCGGCCCCGCGCAAGCCGAAACGCTGACCCCGCGGCGGCTGCCAGGCGCGCCACGGCCGTGCCGGAGCGCTGCCGAAAGACGCCCGCCGACACGCTACGAAATGCGACTTAAATCTGCCCGATCAAGATGTTGTATCGGGGCGGAGAACGGCTATTGTCCGGCCGCATCGGTGTGCAGCGCTGCACGCTTTATCACCGCCCCCCGATGGGGCTTTTTTTGAGTCCGCGGCCAAGCGCTTCAAGGTCGCAGGCGATCAGGCTTCCGGAACGCCCATGCCTCAGAAAGTTCGAATCGCGCTCGACGCAATGGGGGGCGATTTCGGCCCCTCCGTCGTGATCCCCGGCGCGGCGATCTCCCTCGGCCGGCATCCGGACGTCGAATTCCTGCTCTATGGCGATGCCAAGCTGATCGAGAAGGAGCTTGCCGCGCATCCGGCGCTGCGCAAGGCGTCGCGGGTGATTCACACCGACGTCGCGGTGGCGATGCACGACAAGCCGAGCGTGGCGCTGCGCCGCGGCCGCTACAAATCGTCGATGTGGCAGGCGATCGATGCGGTGAAGAAGGCCGAGGCCGACGTCACGGTGTCGGCCGGCAACACCGGCGCACTGATGGCGATGGCGCGATTCTGTCTACGAACGCTGCCCGGGATCGATCGTCCGGCGATCGCCGCCACCTGGCCGACGATGCGCGGCGATTCGGTGGTGCTCGATCTCGGCGCCTCGATCGGCGGCGACGCACACCACCTCAAGGCGCTGGCGGTGATGGGCGCGGCGATGGCCAGCGTGCTGTTCGATCTCGAACGACCGACGGTCGGCCTGCTCAACATCGGGGTCGAGGAAATCAAGGGCGGCGAAGAGATCCGCGAAGCCGCCGAGCTGTTGCGCGCGATGGATTCGCAACGGTTCGAATTCATCGGCTTCGTCGAGGGCGACGGTATCGGCAAGGGCGCCGCCGACGTGATCGTGTCGGAAGGCTTCGCCGGCAATATTGCGCTGAAAGCGGCGGAGGGCACCGCCCGCCAGCTCGCCGAATATCTTCGCGCCGCGATGTCCCGGACCTGGCGGTCGAAGATCGGCTATCTATTCGCGCGCGACGCCTTCAAGGCGCTCAAGGACAAGATGGACCCCAACAAGTCCAACGGCGGCGTCTTCCTCGGCCTCAACGGAATCGTGGTCAAGAGCCACGGCGGAACCAATGCCGAGGGCTTTGCCTATGCGGTCGATGTTGGCTATGACATGGTCCGCTACGATCTCCTGACCAAGATCAATCAAACGCTCAATCGTGATGCCGGCGCGTTGGTCGCGACGCCGGGTGTCCAGGAGGCTGTCTCGTGACGGTGATTCGTTCGGTCGTACTGGGCTGCGGCGCTTACTTGCCGGAGCGGGTTCTCACCAACGAAGAGCTGGCCCGGACCGTCGACACCTCGGACGAATGGATCGTCCAGCGCACCGGAATTCGCGAGCGCCATATCGCCGCCGACGGCGAATTCACCTCGCATCTGGCCACCAAGGCCGCCCAGGCGGCGCTCGACAATGCCGGCCTGACCGCCGATCAGATCGACCTGATCGTGCTGGCGACCTCGACCCCTGACCACACCTTCCCGGCGACCGCGGTGCAGGTGCAGGCCGCGCTCGGCATGACCCACGGCGTCGCCTTCGACCTGCAGGCGGTGTGCTCCGGCTTCGTGTTCGCGGTCGCCACTGCGGACAATTACCTGCGGGCCGGCTCGGCCAAGCGAGCGCTGGTGATCGGCGCCGAGACCTTCTCCCGCATCCTCGATTGGAATGATCGTGGCACTTGCGTGCTGTTCGGCGACGGCGCCGGCGCGATCGTGCTCGAAGCGCAGGAAGGCTGGGGCACTTCCGCCGACCGCGGCGTGCTAACCACGCATCTGCGCTCGGACGGCCGTCACAAACACAAGTTGTATGTCGACGGCGGCCCGTCGAGCACCCAGACCGTCGGCCATCTGCGGATGGAAGGACGCGAGGTGTTCAAGCACGCGGTCGGCATGATCACCGGGGTGATCGTCGACGCGTTCAACGCTTCCGGCACCAGTGCCGACAATGTCGACTGGTTCGTGCCGCATCAGGCCAACAAGCGCATCATCGACGCCTCGGCCCAGAAGCTGCATATCGCGCCCGAGAAGGTGGTGATGACGGTCGACCGTCACGGCAACACCTCGGCGGCATCGATCCCGCTGGCATTGTGCACTGCAGTCCAGGACGGCCGTATCCAGAAGGGCCACCTGGTTTTGCTCGAAGCGATGGGCGGCGGCTTCACCTGGGGCGCTGCGCTGCTCCGCTGGTAGTCGGACGCGTAAGATTTTAGCAGCATTTCCATGACGTTCGGTGCTAACTTTGAGACGCTTCAAGACGCGGCGCTGTTGACCGCCGATTGTTAACCTCTTAATTTCAGCGCAGATTTTCTTTCGCCGTGAGGTGGGGCAGGCGATGGCCGGACGAACAGTCACACGTGTCGATCTATGCGAGGCGGTCTACCAGAAGGTCGGACTGTCGCGCACCGAGTCGTCGGCATTCGTCGAACTGGTGTTGAAGGAAATCACCGACTGCCTGGAGCGGGGCGAGACGGTGAAGCTGTCGTCGTTCGGATCGTTCCTGGTGCGGCAGAAGGGGGAGCGTGTCGGGCGCAACCCGAAGACCGGCACCGAGGTGCCGATCTCGCCGCGGCGGGTGATGGTGTTCAAGCCGTCGGCGATCCTCAAGCAGCGCATCAACGCCAATGGCGCTGTGCCTGCGTCGACTACAGAATCTGACGAAAATACCGCGCAAACCGCCTCCGGCGGCTGACGGGGAGCTGGCCCTTGGACAAGGCGCCCGACGCATTCCGCACCATCAGCGAGGTCGCAGCCGATCTCGACATTCCGCAGCACGTGCTGCGGTTCTGGGAGACACGGTTCAGCCAGATCAAGCCGATGAAGCGGTCGGGCGGCCGGCGCTACTACCGGCCCGACGACGTCGATCTGCTCAAGGGCATCCGCCGGCTGCTGTACGGCGAGGGGTACACCATCCGCGGGGTGCAGCGGATCCTCAAAGAGCACGGCATCAAGTCGGTGCAACGGCTGGCTGACGCCGAGGTTCACGCCAGCTTCGGCGCGGTCGAGGCGGCGATCACCAGGTCCGTCGCGGAAGACGAAGAGTTCGAGCCGGTCCCCGGCGGCATCGACGCCGATGACGACGACTACGACGGCGAGGACGAGGGGCTCGATCTGCACGCCGCAATGGCCGAGCCGGACCGTCGCGCCGCGCCATCACCCGCGCCGCGCCGCCACGTTGAGGCGGAGCCGCGCCACGCGCCGCGGTTCGATGATCACGAGGACGACGATTTCGCCGTCGAGCCGGCTTCCGTCATGGCTGCTCCCGGCCGCGCGCCACGGTTCGATCTGCCGCCGCTTGAGTTTCCCGCCGCCAAGCTGCCGCCGGCGCCGCCTCCGGTCGATCTGGCTCCGCTCCGCACCGTACTCAGCGACCTGATCGCCTGCCGCGAGCTGCTCGACGCCGCGATCAAGGATGGCCGAGGGCAGGCGGATAGTCTTGAGCAATAGTCTCAAGAAGCGCCTTTAAGCGTAGACAAAGCCAGTGTTTTCGTCGTGGCCGGGCAAGTCCCGGCCATCCACGATCGGGCTTCTCGGCGAACACGGAGCCTTTTCGTTGTCAGCCAAGACACGGATGCCCGAGACATGCCATGGCATCTGGCTGTGCAACTGCTGGCGGCCAACACGGTCGGCGGTGGCTGGGGCGCGGACGCGAACGGATCAACGGGCCCAGCCCCGCATTCTAAGCCAAACACGCTTCGAATTGATCCTCCGCAGCTTGCGCGAACGCGCGATCGCCGCTACAGCATCAGGGCCGAAACGGCATCGGAGCGTGGCGCAGCCCGGTTAGCGCACTAGTCTGGGAGACTAGGGGTCGAAGGTTCAAATCCTTTCGCTCCGACCATTCGCAGCGATTGCTGCGCGTTGATCAGTGGTTCGATCGCCCCTTTAGAGCAGTGTTTGACAGATCTGACCGGCTATCTCGGTTCGCGACGAGTGGCGGCGTCGTCACCGCCGCCGACGCTGTTAGCATTCTTCCGCATCCTTCCGTGCTTCATTGAAATGTCATAACCTCGTTGCATCGCGACAAGCGAGGATTCGACAATGCGACTGCGTGTGCGAAAGGCGGCCCATTTTCTCGAAAGGTCCGGGCTGGCGCTGGCCGGCGCGGCGTGCGGCACCTTTGTTGGCGCCCATGTCGGCACCAGCTTCGCGGCGCTGACCACCATCGGATTCCTGCTGGCGATGATCGCGCTCGGCGCGGTGGGCTTCTATCTCGGCATCGACATTCCGCCGCTGTCGTTCCACGAACCGGACGAGCAGCCGCGCGGACGCGGCAAGATCGACACCGCCGAATTTCTCAGCGCGTTCGGTACCTTTCTGGCGACGCTGGCGGCGTTCGTATCGGTGACCGCCGTGGTGCTGCGGCTCAATCTGCATTCCAGCCTGAGCTGGCTGATCCTGGCCGGCTGGCTTGGCGGCGTCACCATGCAGATCTTCGCCGGCGCGATCGCCCGGCTGCAGCGGCGCCACAGCCATTGATCCATCCGGACCGGGTGAACCAAAACGAAAGCCGCCCCGGAGGGCGGCTTTCCAGTATCGTGGCGAGTTCTGCTTGGCCTGGCCCGGCGCGCGCGGGCAGGCTCCGCAGCGGGATTACTTGCGCCCCAGCACGCCGGCGACCGACTGCGGCAGCGGAATCTTGGCGACGAGCTGCGGTGCGAACACGACTGCCGCGATCGCCAGCGCGATCAGCACCGGCAGGAATTCGAACGACGACACCTCGACCACGATCCAGATCGCGACGATCAGCGCGGCGAGTTCAGCGGCGAAATACATCAGCACCGTGGTGAAGCCGGGCTTGGGTGCTTTGGTCAGCGGCGGCGCGATGAAGGCGACGAACACCGAAAACACCAGAAGCGCAGCCAGCAACAGGAACAGAAAGGCCGCGGTCTGAAGTGTGGCTGCCAGCATCAAGGGTCTCCTCGGATCGACTGAATCTGGCTGCAAGACTAGGGCAATTCGCCGAATCGCAAAAGCGCGCCGCTTGTCCGGAACGCGCCTGACGACGAATGCCGGCCTCACCGCTGCGCCGTTGACGCCGCGGACTCGCGCCGGCGGGTCCGCGCGGCTAAGCTGGCCGCCAAGCCGTGCAGCAAGCGCGGCACCGATAGATCGATAGGGAGTTCGCCCATGGACGCCGTTGCGCCGGTCCGTTTCGACCTTGCCGCGCTGGTCGACGATCTCAACGCGCTGCTGCGGCTGAAGACCACAGTGATCGGGATGAAGCTGTTCAGAACCGTCGCCGAGATGGAGGCGGTGCCGAAGATCCGGCGGCCGAACGCGATCCACACCACCGACCAGATCGTCAGCATGGCTTCGCGGCTCGGCTGGACCGTCGGGATCACCGCTGCCGATCTGGTCGGAGAACAATGCCGCGCGGTGATCGGCCTCGCACCGCAGGACGACCAATGGCTCGCCGGGCGCTCCTATGTCGGCGTGTGGCATGCGACACAGGAAGACGCCAGCGCGCGCCAGCACGCGCTCGACGTGGTGCCGTTCGGCCATCACCAGGCGATGGCGGTCTCGCCGCTGGCGAGCGGCCGGCTCGATCCGCCGGACATCTGCCTCGTCTATGCGACGCCCGGTCAGATGATCATCCTGATCAACGGCCTGCAATATGCCGGCTACAAGAAGTTCGAATGGAGCGTGGTCGGCGAGACCGCCTGCGCGGATTCCTGGGGCAGGGCGCTGAAGACCGGCGAGCCGAGCCTGTCGCTGCCGTGCTTCGCGGAGCGCCGATACGGCGGCGTGCCGGACGAGGAGATGCTGATGGCACTCAGCCCGTCGTATCTTTCCAAGGCCATCGAGGGCATGAAGCAGCTCGCCAGGAACGGCCTGCGCTACCCGATCGCGCCCTACGGGATCCAGGCCGATGTCCGGGCCGGGATGGGCGTCTCGTATGGGAATAAGTAACAACCACTCAACTCGTCATTCCGGGGCGCGAGCGGAAGCTCGCGAGTCCGGAATCTCGATGTGGTGAGGCAGGACGTTTCAAAAATCTTCGGGATTCCGGGTTCGCCGCTGCGCGGCGCCCCGGAATGACGGTGTGGGGAGCGCGCTGAAACGAGCGCCTCAGTACGCGTTCTCGCCCTTGAGCAGGGCCCACGGCGTTTTCAGCAGAATGTAGAGGTCGAACAGCACCGACCAATTCTCGATGTAGTACAGGTCGAACTCGACGCGCTTCTGAATTTTTTCTTCGTTGTCGATCTCGCCGCGCCAGCCGTTGATCTGGGCCCAGCCGGTGATGCCGGGCTTGACGCGGTGGCGTGCGAAGTAGCCGTCGACGGCTTCGTCGAACAGGCGGCTTTGCAGCTTGCCCTGCACCGCATGTGGGCGCGGGCCGACCAGCGACAGATTGCCCTTGAACACCACATTGATCAGTTGCGGCAGCTCGTCGAGACTGGTGCGGCGGATGAAGCGGCCGACGCGGGTGACGCGCGGATCGTTGCGGGTGACGACCTTGGAGGCGGTCGGGTCGGCCTGGTGGTGATACATCGACCGAAACTTGAGTACGTCGATGCGCTCGTTGTTGAAGCCGAACCGCTTCTGCCGGAACAGCACCGGACCGGGGCTGTCGAGCTTGATCGCCAGCGCCACCAGCGCCATCACGGGCGCGGCGGCGATCAGGATCAGACCGCCGACGACCCGGTCGAATACCTGCTTTATCACCTGATCCCAATCGGTGATCGGCGCTTCGAAGACATCGAGCGTCGGCACCTTGCCGAGATAGGAATAGGCGCGCGGACGGAACCTGAGCTTGTTGGTGTGCGCGGACAAGCGGATGTCGACCGGCAGCACCCACAGCTTCTTCAGCATGTCGAGGATGCGGGTCTCTGCCGAGATCGGCAACGCGAACAGCACCAGATCGACGCGAGTGCGGCGGGCGAATTCGGGGATGTCGTCGACCTTGCCGAGTTTCGGCACGCCGGCGCAAGTGGGAAGCGAACGGGAGTCGTTGCGGTCGTCGAACACGCCGAGGATGCGAATGTCGGAAGCGTCCGCCTGGTCGGCCCTCAGTGCCTCGATCAGCTTGCTGCCGTTGGCGTCGGCACCGACGATCACGGTGCGGCGGTCGAGTCTGCCTTCGCGCGCCCAGCGACGGACCAGCCCGCGCACCGCAAGCCGCTCGGCGATCAGCGCTGCGAGACCGGCGAAATAGAACGAGGCGAGCCACAGCCGCGACACTTCGCCGCCGAGTTTGGCGAAGAACGATGCGCCGATGAAGAGCAAGAAGACGAACGACCAGGCCGAGAGCAGCCGCGTCATCTGTTGCAGGGTGCCCCGAAAAAGCTGCACCGCGTAAAGGTCGGCGGCCTGGAACACGATGATCGAGGTCATCGTGGTGCCGAGAATGGCGCCGATGTATTCCCAGACGAAGCCTTCTCGGCGCACGAGGATGGCGAAATACAGAGCGATGCCGACCAGCGCGATCACCAGGAAATCGGCGAGCCGCACCGAGCCGGCGATCACGATCGGCGAATAGGCCGGGCGCACCTTTTGATTGGCCACCGCGAGGGCGGCCGGCGACAACCGCTTGCGGCGTTCCACCCGCGGCGCGCCGTCGCCGGAGGCGGCGACCGCGGATCCCGTCGCAGCAGCGCTGATCATCGAACGGGCGCTGATCGGCTCCATTGGTTCATTTCCGTCACTTGCGCCGGCACCACCGATCGGTCGTCCGACGAACTCCCCCGAGTCCCGGCCTTAACGGAAAAGTCGCAAGAAACGGTTAGCGCGATCACCCAAGCTCAGCGCTTCGCCAGCGCCGCGCGGTAGCCCGCGAGCACGCCTTCGACCATCGCCTTCTGCGAGAAATGCAGGAAGATCCGTTCGCGCAGCCGGCGCGCCCGCTCGCGGGCGGCGGGCTGATCGTCGAGCGCCGCGGCGATCGTGGCGGCCATCGCCGCCGGATCGCTTGGGGCGAACAGCGCATCACGATGTTCCGGGCCGAAGATTTCGGGAATGCCGCCGACGTCGGCGGCGATCATCGGTACGCCTGCGGCGGCCGCCTCGATCACCACATAGGGCATCGAATCGCCGCGCGACGGCACCACCAGCAGCCGGCCTTGGCCGAAGCCGTGGCGCGCCTTGACGTGGCCGATGAAGCGCACCGCTGTGCCGAGGCCGAGCCGCGCCACCTGCGCCTTCAGAGCTTCGGTTTCTTCGCCGTCACCACCGAGCGTCAGCGTCACCGCGCGGCCCTCGGCGCGCAATCGCGCGATAGCGTCGATCAACAGATCGGCGCCTTTGATGTGGCGGAACTCGCCGACGTAGCAGACGTCGGTGGCGTCGGCGGCGAGCGTGATCGGATCGAATTCGCCGGCGGTGACACCGTTGAACACACATCGCACCATGGCTTCGGGCTTGCCGATCATCCGCTCGTAGGTGGCGCGTGCGAATTCGCTTTCGAACAGGAAAAGCTCGGTGCGGTTCATCGAGAGCCGCTCGAGTCGGCTGTAGAGCTGGCCCTCGAGCGTCGAGGTCGGGTAGTGCAGCGAGCCGCCGTGCGGGGTGTAGACCCGGATCGAGCCGGACGGCCTCGGCACCACGCGCATGAACACTCCGGCCTTGGCACCGTGGCCATGCAGCACGTCGGGTTTCAACGCGGCGATCAGACGACTGAAACGCACCCACACCATCAAATCGGTGATGCTCGGTTCGCGCCGGATCGGCATTCGATACACGCCGAGCTTCATTCGTGGCGCGATCTCCGCGAGCGCAGCCACTGCGCGGTCACCGCCGGTCAGGTTGTCGGTGATCAACGCGACCTGATGGCCGCGCTCCGCCTGGCCGTTGGCAAGGTCGAGGATGTGGCGGAAGATGCCTCCCACCGGGGCGCGCACCGCATGGACGATTCGCAACGGGAGGTCAGGAGCAGCCGCGCTCATCGGGCCTCCGCCGCGCGCGGCACGCCGCAGCGACAGTCGCGACGGCGCGCGGCGGGAAGCGAGGCGATCAAAGCGGGGGCGCGAGACATGAGGAGGATCCGGAAAGGCCGACGCGATTAACGGCCTTCGTAGTTAACGAAGCGTGTCCGTGTGCATTCGGTCAACATGGATGAGGAGCGTGCATCCGTCGAGATTAACCGCACGGCAACCTTAATGGTTTGTAGTCGGTTCCGCACTGACGGTCGGTCGCGTCACGTAGGAGTATGCAATGCGGATCGCGTTTTGGCGCCGGAACAACGACGACAAGGCGAAGGCTTCGGTCGCGACTCGCGAAGCATCGGCCGCAGCCGTCGCCCCGGCATCGCGACCCGACGCTGCGCCCGATATGCCCGCGGTGCCCAAGCCCGCGATCCGGCAGGCGATCTTCAAACGGTCTCCGACCCGCAATCCGGCGCTCGACAAGCCGGCGCCGCTGCCGCCGGACGGCGATATCGACGTCCGGCTGATCGGGCAGGCGCTCGCCCGCAAGAAGCACCTGATCATCGCGCCGACCCTGCTGGCGCTGGTGGTGTCTCTGGCGATCGTCAACCTGATCACCCCGCGCTACAAATCCGAGGCCCGCATCCTGATCGACGGTCGCGAGAACAGCTTCCTGCGTCCGACCGGCGAGCGTGACGATCAGCGCAGCGGGCCGGATCCGGAAGCGGTGGCCAGCCAGGTCCAGCTTCTGCTGTCACGCGAGCTGGCGCTCGACATCATCAAGAAGAACAAGCTCGCCGAGCGCCCCGAATTCGATCCGGTGCTGAAGGGCATCAACCCGCTGAAGTCGTTGCTGGCGCTGATCGGCATCGGCCGCGATCCGTTCGCGATGACTCCGGAAGAACGTGTCCTGAACGCGTATTACGAGCGGCTGACCGCCTACGCGGTCGATAAGTCGCGGGTGATGGTGGTGGAATTCCAGTCGCAAGACCCGGAACTTGCGGCGCGCGTCGCCAATTCGATCGCCGACGGCTATCTGGTGCTGCAGCAGAACGCGCGCCAGGCCCAGGCCAGGGCGGCGGGGCAATGGTTGTCCGGCGAAATCGAATCGCTGCGCCGAAAGGTGTCGGAGGCCGAGGACAAGGTCGAGGAGTTCCGCTCCAAGTCGAGTCTGTTCATCGGCACCAACAATACCTCGCTGTCCAATCAGCAGCTCGGTGACATCAACGCCCAGCTCGCCAATGCCCGGGCCTTGAAATCCGACGCGGAGGCCAAGGCGCGGCTGATCAAGGAAATGTTGAAGAACGGCGGTCCGATCGAGGCGTCGGAAGTGCTGAACTCCGAATTGATCCGCCGGCTGTCGGAGCAACGCGTCACGCTGCGGGCCCAGCTCGCCGAACAGAGCTCGACGCTGCTCGGAGGCCATCCGCGGATCAAGGAGCTGAAGGCGCAGCTTTCCGATCTCGACCAGCAATTGCGCGACGAGGCGGTGAAGCTGTCGCGCTCGTTCGAGAACGACGCGCGGATCGCCAGCAGCCGGGTGGAGAACCTGTCGGCGAGTCTCGACCAGTTGAAGAAGCTGGCGTCGGCGAGCAACGGCCAGGACGTGCAGCTCCGCGCACTGGAGCGTGAGGCCAAGGCGCAGCGCGATCTGCTTGAATCCTATCTGGCGAAGTATCGCGAGGCGACGACGCGCGAGAGTCTCGACCGGACGCCGTCCGACAGCCGCATCATTTCGCGCGCGATCGTCTCCAACACGCCGGACTATCCGAAGAAGTTTCCGATCGTGCTGATCGCGACGCTGGCGACGCTGCTGCTGACCTCAGGCGGCATCGCGACCGGCGAACTGCTGCGGATGACCCAGCCGCGGCCGCGCAACGCTGCTGCCCCTGTGCTGGACGAACCCAGGCCGGCACCGCAACCTGCTGCCGTTGCGGCTCCGAAGGCTGCTCCGACTGCACCCCTCTCGCAGACTGAGACAGTCGCGGCGGCGCCTCCCATCGAGCTCGCGCCGGTCGCAGTGCCCCAGGCCGCAATTCCGGCACCTGCGCCGTCCGACGAAATCGAGGCGCTGGTCGCGCGGTTGCAGAGCGTCGGGGAGGGCGGCCGCAAGCTCACCGTGCTCGGCACCGGCGCGACCGATTCCGTCACCACCACCGCGCTGGTGCTGGCGCGCCGGCTGGCGCGTGACGCCAAAGTGGTGCTGATCGACCTGTCCGAATCCTCCGCAATGCTGAAAGCCGCATCGAGTGATCCGTCGGCGCCGGGGCTCGCCGAGCTGATGCTCGGCGAAGCGGCTTTCGGTCAGATCATCACCCGCGATCGGTCGTCCTCGCTGCAACTGGTCAGCGCCGGCAAGCCGGGATTCGATCGCCGGCTGCTCCATCTGCCGCGTTTGTCGCTCGCGATCGACGCGCTGATGCGGGTGTACGACCACGTGCTGCTGGACGCCGGCACCGCGTCGGATCTGCCGGCCGAGCTGTTGACGTCGCTCGCCCAGGCGGTCGTGGTGCCGGCGCCGACCATGTCCGGCGAGGCCCGCGCCAGGATGGCCGAGCAGCTCGTCGCGGTCGGTTTCTCGGAAGTGACGATGCTGCGCGCGGTCGAGCCGACCGACCCGGTGGAGCCGGGGCAGCGGTCCGCTGCCGCATAACTCGGAGATCGGGTCCGAGAGCAACGCCCGGGGAGCGTCCCGGACCTTGGCGCCTGCGATCGTTCGGTGACGTCGCGCTTCAGCGCGGCAGCGTCGCGCGCAGGCGCTGCACCATGCGCATCAGGGCAGGGCTGTGCTTGACCGCGTGCTTGCCGCGCCCCAACGCCGCCAGAGCTGGCGCGGCGATCCGGCCGCGTCCGGTCAAGGCGACGAAGCTGTCGAAGATCGGATCGAGATCCTTGCAGAACAGCTTCTTGTAGTCGTCCGAGCCGATGCCGAGATCGATCCGGCGATAGCCAAGCGCCGCATAGTGATCGACGATGTGACGCATCAGGATCAGGCCGGGGCTGTAGCGTGCCGCTTCAGACAGCGTGTAGGTGTTGAACATCATCGAGTAGCGACTGCCGTCGGCGACACCCGCATACATCGCGATCATCTCGGCGTCGGATTCGAGCGCATGAATCTCGATCGCCCGGCCGCCGCCGGCGAGCTCAGCGGCGCAGGCCTGTCGGATGAAATCGGCGACACCCGGTTCGGCGAAAACGTTCGGCAGATTCTGCGCCGCCATCCGAACCGGCTTGATCCGGAAGAACGCCTCGAGCAGCCGGTCGATGTCGGCCTGGGTGCGGGCCTGGCCGTAGCGATAGCCGGGCAGATCCTGCAGCTTGCGCTCCTTGCCCTTGAGCCTGCGGCGGAACGAGTTGCTGATCAGGTCGTTCGGCGCGGCCCCGACCGGCAGCAGCAGCACCGGGCAATCGTTGACCGAAGCCTGGTGCGACAGTTGCGCCAGCGGATTGGGCAGATCGTTCCAGCGCAGCGGCTGCTGCTGCAGAGCCAGCACGTCGGCGCCGCCAGCCCTCCGCAGGCCATCGAGCAGCGCCTCCAGATCGGACACGTCGGCGCTGAGCGCGAAATCACGTCGCCATAACGGCATGTTGAAGGTCGCGTGCTTGCCGCCGAGAAAACTCGCCATGCGGACACCAAAGTTGTGTTCGACACCGAGCGGCATCAGCAGCAGCGGCTGATCCTCCGCATCCCGCGCGATCACGACAAACGGCTCGATGCGCTCGGCGCTTCCGACATGGCGCAGCCAGGCGCTCAGGAAATCGAACCGCTGGTATGGCGATGAGTATTGGCCAGTCTGCTCGAGCATGCGCCAGACCGGCTCGGCGGCCGCGAGGTCGCGAACGACCTCGACGCGGGCGATCCGGCTCCGCAAGACAGCCGCGCGATCGGCGGTCCGGGCTTCAGTCAGCACGGCCATCATCGTCATCCGGCAGTCCAATGAGAGCAAACAGAGTGCGATACGAGCACGTGCGGACCTTTACAAACAAATCTCAACAAAGCGTAATGACTCTTCACCAAACTGGCGGCGATCGCCAGGCCGCGAGGGAATAGCCTTGTCGAACAACGGCTGGTGGACGGCGTCACGGCTGCAATTCACGTATTTCAGCGGTCTGGCGCTGGCCTCGGAATGGAACGGCCGTGGCGCCGGGGTGATCCTGCGGTTCGACCGGGTCCGACCGGCGCGGCGCGACCGGTTTCAGCCGCTGCGCGCCCGCGAGGTCACGCCGCAGTTTCTCGACGGGTTGCTGCGCGCGCTGACGCGGTGGAATTGCCCGGTGATCTCGATCGACGAGGCGTCCGCCCGGAGCGCGCGCGGCGGATCGCCGGGGCGTTTCGTCTGCCTAACGTTCGACGGTGGCTCGCGCGACATTGCCACCTACGCCTATCCAATCCTGGCGCGGCACGGCGTGCCGTTCACGGTGTATCTGCCGACCGCGTTTCCCGACGGGGTCGGCGAAGCCTGGTGGTTGGCGCTCGAGCAAGTGATCGCGCGTAGCGATCGGCTCGCACTACTGATCGATCATAGCGAGCGTCGGTTCGACACTGCGCGCCATTGCGACAAGGTGCAGGTGTTTCACTTTCTCGCAAGCTGGCTGCGCACGATGGCACCCGCAGCGCTGACCGCGGCGATCCAGGATCTGTGCAAGCGCTATTCGGTGAATCTCGCCGCGGTGACGCGCGAGGCGGTGATGGATTGGGACGACATCGGCCGGCTTGCTGCAGACCCTGGCGTCACCATCGGCAGCGCCACGGTGAACTATCCGGTGCTCGCCAATCTGTCCGACGTGGTAGCGCGCAAAGAGATCGCGATGGGCCGCGCGGTGCTTCAGGCGGCGCTCGGCCGCGATGCGCCGCATCTCGCATATCCGTTCGGAGACCGCGGCAGCTTCGGACCGCAGCACGTCGCCTCGGCGAAAGAGCAGCGGTTCGCCAGCGCGGTGACCACGCTTCCCGGTGTGATCGGTCGCGGCGCGCTCGATCCGCTGGCGCTGCCGCGGATTGCCTGGGACGGCCGGAAGCACTCGCTGCGCGGCCTGCGGGTGATTCTGTCGGGTCTGATGCCGGGAGCAGCGCGCGGCATCGGCCGGAGCGGGTAGGGCGCGGCACCGGCTCATGGCGCCGGCGCGACATCCTTGGCGTGGTTCTGCAGATACGCGCGGAGCAGTGCGACTTCCTCGCCGTCGAGGGCGGTCAGCCGCTTCATTGCGTTGACGTGGCCGATCCAGGCGTCGGCCTTGGCGCTGCGCGGCGGTTTCAGCGCATGGCACAGCGTGCAATTGTCGTCCTCGATCCGCGCCGCCAGCGTCCATAGCGAGTCACGGGAAGTCACGAACCGCCCCGGCGCGGCGCCGACCACGAGCCGCACCCGCGTCCAGTGATCGTCGGTGTCCTCGTCGGTGACGCTGTCCAGCGTCTCGATTTGCGTCCGTGCAGCCTCGGTCAGGGTTGCGGCGAGGATGCGTTTGCCGAAGCGTTGATAGAGCAGCTCGGGCGATCCCTCGCGCTGCCAGCCGGTCAATTCCAGCGTCAGCCGGTCGGGACCGACCGCGCGCACCGTCACCGCGGTGCTTGCGGCGAGTTCGCCGGCGCTCTGCTCGGTATCGCCGAGCCGAAGCGGCACTGAACCGATCGCGTACAGCGTCGTGCCCGGCGCCACGACGAGCTTGCCGGCATCGGCTTGCAGCGCGGCGAACGCCTTGCGGTGTCCGGCGGTGACGTCAGGCATCTTGTGGGCGATGCCCTTGTGGCAGTCGATGCAGGTTTTGCCGGCCTTCATCGCATCCTGCATCGCGCTCGCTGCCTTCGGGGTCTGCTTGTGGAAGTCCATCGCGTCGAAGGCGTGACAGTTGCGACATTCACGGCTGCCGTTGGCACGCATCCGGTCCCATTCGTGGCGGGCGAGTTCATGACGCTTGGCCTCGAATTTCTCGCGCGTGTCGATGCTGCCGATCGCCCAGTGATACAGCTCCTTGGTAGCGGTCACTTTGCGGATCAGCATCGGGCCCCAATCGCGCGGCACGTGGCAATCGGCGCAGACTGCGCGGACGCCGGAACGGTTGGTGTAGTGCGCGGTGGTATTGTATTCCTGATAAACGTTGTCGCGCATCGCGTGACACGAGGTGCAGAACGCCAGA
Source organism: Rhodopseudomonas palustris (assembly GCF_007005445.1). Taxonomy (NCBI): domain Bacteria; kingdom Pseudomonadati; phylum Pseudomonadota; class Alphaproteobacteria; order Hyphomicrobiales; family Nitrobacteraceae; genus Rhodopseudomonas; species Rhodopseudomonas palustris. The sequence goes on from NZ_CP041387.1 coordinate 2,002,851, forward strand.
CTGTTGGTCGCGTGCATCGCGGTATTGAAGCCGCCCCAGGCGACCACGCCGCCGGCAGCGGCCAGCAGCACGACGAGCGCCAGCGGGCCGGGCCGCGCCAGTCGGCTCCAGATCGACGTCATGACAAGGTTCCGTCGTAACGACTTGGGCGCGGCGAGCGGACGGCGTTTGAGCTCCGCCGTCCGCGCCACATCTTTCCGGCCGCGCTCAGTCGAACGGCTTCGGCGGCACAGTCTTGTCGCTCGACGGCGGCAGGATCGGCAGCTTGAAGTCGGGCTGGTCGCCGGTCAGCGTCTTGAGGAAGGCGACGATCTTGGCGTTCTCGTCCGGCGTGAATTTCTTACCGAGCTGAATCCGCCCCATGGTATCGACCGCGTTGGACAGCGTCTGCGCCGCGCCGTCGTGGAAGTAGGGATAGGTCAGCTCGACGTTGCGCAGCGTCGGCACCTTGAAGTTGAAGCGGTCGGCTTCCTCCTTGGTGACGGCGAAGCGGCCTTCGGCCGGGTTGTCGGTCTTGTAAGGCTCGACCACGCCCATTTTCTGGAACGTGTTGCCGCCGACGGCTGCACCGTTATGACAGCCGGTGCAGCCGGAATCCTTGAACAGCTCGTAGCCGGCGCGCTCGGTCGGCGTCAGTGCTTTCTTGTCGCCTTTCAGCCATTTGTCGAACCGCGAGTTCGGTGTCACCAGCGTTTCTTCGAATGCCGCAATCGCGCGAGTCACTTCGTCGATATCGACCGTGCTGTTCTGGCCGAACACGGTTTTGAACTCGGTGACGTAGCCGGGGATCGACTTCAGCAGGTCGACCGCCAATTCGTGGGTGAACGCCATTTCGCCCGGATTGGCGATTGGTCCGCCGGCCTGATCCTTCAAGGTCAGCGCCCGGCCATCCCAGAACTGCGCAACGTTGAGGCTGGCGTTGAGCACCGTCGGCGAATTGATCGGCCCCCTCTGCCAGTTGTGGCCGATCGAGGTCTTCAGATTGTCCGACCCGCCCATCGACAGGTTGTGACACGAGTTGCAGGAGATGAAGCCGGACTTCGACAGTCGCGGATCGAAGAACAGCTTCTTGCCGAGTTCGACCAGTTTCTGATCCTTCACCACCGCCGGCTTGATCGGCGAGATTGGCTCGTCGCTCGCTGCGCGGGCAGGGACCGACAAGGTGACGGACAAAGCCGTCGCCAGCAGCAGCGTATGTGCGATTTTCATGAGAACCCCCACGGCAGGATTGGCATCGAAGGGGGGACCGACGGTCGCTCCGCGACGATGCGGAAGTGCCGCTAGAGTAATTCTTATTCGCAATGCGTTGCTTTGATCGGGGTCAAACGCGGCGCCGCACAACACCGCTTCCGCCTCGTCCAACTACCGGGAATGGCTGCGGTTTTTTGTCGCTCGGGCATCCCTGAGGGTTGCCTTAGCCGAAAGTCAAAGACGTATTCGCATTTGCAAAAGCGGCAGTCCGGACACTCCGGACCGCCGCTTTGTCACCAAGGCTCGGGTCAGTCTTCGAGCAGGCTGCGCAGCATCCAGGCGGTTTTCTCGTGGACGTCGAGCCGCTGAGTCAGCAGGTCGGCGGTCGGCTGGTCGTTGGCGTCCTCGACCAGCGGAAACAACTCGCGTGCGGTGCGGGCGGTGGCTTCCTGCGCCGACACCAGATGCCGGACCATCTCCAACGCCTTCGGCTGACCTTCGACCTCGGCGATCGACGCCAGCTTGACGAACTCCTTGTAGGTGCCCGGTGCCGGGAAGCCGAGTGCGCGGATCCGCTCGGCGATCTGATCGAGCGCGGTCCACTGCTCGGTGTACTGCGTCATGAACATCGCGTGCAGCGTGTTGAACATCGGTCCGGTGACGTTCCAGTGAAAATTGTGCGTCATCAGGTACAGCGTGTAGGAATCGGCAAGCAGCCGGGACAGGCCGCCGGCGATCTTCTCGCGCTTGTCTTCAGGAATACCGATATTGATCTTCGCAGGCTTGGTCATGTGCGGTCCTTGTTGATAGCGAGCCGGCGTGAGCCGGCCGCCGTAGATATATACCGTCTGACGGTAACGCGCCCGACGTGGGGCAAGGGGAAAATACCCCGAAAACCACCGAAATCAGCCTGAAATGTTGTCCGCCGCGATCATTGGCAACGTGATGCGGTACGCAATTACTAATCATTGTCATCAATCAATTTTCATACGCCTCGCATTTACAGGGCCTGTAAACAAAATGCTTTGACCGCGACGCGTTAGCAATTGCAGTTAGTCGACCGATGGAATTCATCGGGGGCTACTAATGATTGGGTGTAATACCGCGTCGCATCGCCGCGGCGGTCGGGGTCGGAGGCTGAAGGCTTCGCTTGTGGCAGCGGTCGGGGGACTGGCAGTAACTGCGATGGCAGCGTCGGCCGAGGAGTTGCCAGGCTGGCTGGCGTATGCGCAGGGGCCGTCACAGACCGCAACCGCGCTGGCGGCACCGGCCGAGGCGGCGCACGACGGTGTCGACACCGAGCACATCTTCGGCTTCAGCATGGGCTCGGACATCGGCAAGAAGGGCGAGATCGAACTCGAGATTGAGAATGTCGGGCGGTTCGGGCGGAGGTCGGGCTCCTACACCGGCGTCGGCGTGCTGTCGCAGGTCAAGTTCACCCTGACTGACAACTTCCGCGTCGCGCCGGGCGTCAGCTTCGCCTCGACCCAGATCAGCGGCGTGCCGGGCATGATCGACAACCGTCGCACCGCGGTCGCCGGTGCGTCGATGGAGTTCCGTTACAAGCTGCTCGACCGCGACGTGATGCCGTTCGGCCTGACTCTGCACGCCGCGCCCGGCTGGAACCGGGTCGACGAGCTGACCGGCTTCGACGCTCAGATCTACGGCACCGAATTCGCTGCACTGATAGACAAGGAACTGATCCGCGGCACGTTGTTCGCCGCGTTCAACCTCTGGTACTCGGGCGGAGCCTCGCGCGATCTCACCAATACCTGGTCGCACGACTCGGAATTCGCCGTGCAGGGCGCCTTGTCGTACAAGGTCAATTCGATGCTGATCGTCGGCGCCGAGGCGCGCTACGTGCGGGCCTATGGCGGGCTCGGGCTCGACCGCTTCTCCGGCGACGCGGTTTATGTCGGCCCGACCTTCTCGGCACATCTCACCGACAGGATCGGCCTGTCGGGGACCTGGAGCACCCAGGTGGCGGGCAAGGCCTGCGACGATCCGCGGCACCTCGACCTCGACAATTTCGAGCGGCACCAGGCGATGCTGCGGTTCAACTATCTGTTCTGAGCCGCCCGCCTCACGACAAACGACAACGCCGCCATCGGTGAGCCCGGTGGCGGCGTTGTTCATTCATGAGATCATTGCCTATTCGGCGGGGTCGGGACGCGACATCCAGGTCACCAGCGGCATCGCGGGCAGGACCCAGCCGAGGCCCGCCACCATGTAGTAGATCGCCTGCAACCATTTGGACTCGGCGATCACCGGGACTTGCGCGAACGCCATCGCGGTCAGCGACCACACGATCGCCAGCAGCAGCAGGCCGACGGTTCCGATCAATTTGCGGGTTCGAATATTCATCTCTCGCTCACACGCCGTTGATGCGTTCTCGCAACGCCTTGCGCGTAAGAACGGCCGGACTATAGAGTGCGGAAAAATCCGTTCAAGGGATGCTTTATGACCATCGCCGCGGCGCCGCCACCCTCACGAGCCCGCGCGGTGCGAGTCTGGCTGTTGCTGGTGGCGGGATTGATCGGAGTGATGGTGCTGGTCGGCGGCGCGACGCGGTTGACCGAATCCGGGCTGTCGATCGTCGAATGGAAGCCGGTCACCGGCACGCTGCCGCCGCTCAGCGAGGCGCAGTGGCGAGCTGCGTTCGACGGCTACAAGCAGATCCCGCAATATCGCGAACTGAACGCCGGCATGACGCTCGATCAGTTCAAAACCATCTTCTGGTGGGAATGGAGCCACCGGCTGCTCGGCCGGGTCATCGGCATCGTTTATCTGCTGCCGTTCCTCTGGTTCCTGTGGCGCGGCGCGATCGGTCCGCGATGGACGCGGGCGCTGTGGATCGTTTTCGGCCTCGGCGCGCTGCAGGGCGCGGTCGGCTGGTGGATGGTGGCCTCGGGACTGTCGCAGCGGACCGAAGTGTCGCAGGTCCGGCTCGCCATCCATTTGACGCTGGCACTGATCATCTACGCGGCGATCGTGTGGACGGTGTGCCGGATGACGGACCGGGTTCGCGTCGCGGCACCGCTCCGGCTGAAGGCGACGGCTCTGGTTCTGCTCGGGCTGACGTTCGTGCAGCTCTTTGCCGGCGCGCTGGTCGCCGGCCTGCGCGCCGGACGGCTTTACAACACCTGGCCCGAGATCGACGGCGCGCTGATCCCGGACGCGGCACGGCTGTGGTTCGAAACCCCGTGGTGGAGGAATCTGTTCGACAATCATCTCACCGTACAGTTCGATCACCGCATGCTGGCCTACGCGCTGTGGACGCTGGCGGCGCTGCACATGATCGACGCGCTGCGGACGCGGGCAGGGGCCGCGGCACGCGGCGCGGTCCTGCTGTTCCTGGCGCTCACCGCGCAGGCCGTGCTCGGCATCCTCACCGTGCTGTACGCCGCGCCGATCGACCTCGCCCTGGCGCATCAGGCAATGGCACTGGTGGTGCTGACGCTGACGGTGCTGCAGGCGGAACGGCTGACGGCGACGAGAGTGGATCGCACCGCGCTCGATCGCGGCCGTGCCACGCAACTGGCGGTCCCGTCCAAGCCATTCCCGTCGGCATAGTCGCTGCGGCCGGCTACGGCTTCGCGGTCCTGCTCGTTCGCGCGGGCTTTCGCGCACCGGTTCGACGCGACGATAAGAGTTCAGCAGCAATCCGGCTGCGAGCGGTTTTGGTGACGACGCCCAGCAGCAGCAGGCGCGTTGCCAGATGCATCTCCTGGGCGAAGCGCTTCCTGTTCCAGTTCACGGCGAGCCAGGCCTCCGTGGTCGAGGCCATCGCACGCAGCAGTACCTCGGTGAAGGCCTCGTCATCGACGACGCGCTCGATTTCACCGGCGTCGACTGCGGCGCGCACTATCGCGCACCACAATTGCTGCCCTTCGGCAAGCATCATTCCCCGGAGCTCGGCGGCGTGCTCACCCTGCATCGCGGCGTAGAGACCGCGATAGAACGCAGGCTCTGCGCAATAGTGCTTCACCACCAGATCGATGGCCGCCTCGAGTTGGGCGAGCGGCGATCCCGGGGACCGGGTCGCGAGGCGGGTTTCGAACGCGGCGAACTCGTCCCGAACGACCAGCCGCAACAAGTCGGCCTTTGTCCCGACCAGATTGTAGGGCGTCGCCGGGCTCACGCCCGCGCGCTTGGCGAGCTGGATCATTGAAAACCCGGCCCCGCCGGATTCGCGGATCAGGGCGTGCGCGGCTGTGACCAGCCCGCGCCGCCGCGATTCCAGAGTGGTCGTCGATAGTGTCATCTCATGCCGTGTCTGCTGGGATGTTCTCGTAATAGGGAATCAACACGTCGTTGCTGCCCTCCTGAACCTGACCGAGCATCGCCACTGTCACAGGATGGACCACGTCGGCATCCGTCATCACCTCAATAAAGGCCGGTCCGCTGCTGGCGAAGGCGCGCTCCAGCGCCGGCGCGAGGTCGGCAAACCGGGTCACACGCTCGGCATGACAACCGAAGGCCTGGGCGATGTTGGCAAAGTGTGTTCCACCCAGCTTCGAGATCACATGATAGTTGCTGCCGAACATGATTTGCTGGCCGTGGATCGACATTCCCCACACTTCATTGTTGAGAATCACGGTGATGATCGGCAAGCGGTGCCGGACCATGGTGTCGAGTTCCTGCAGGTGGAATCCAAACGCGCCATCGCCGGTCAGGTGAATCACCCGGCGGTCCGGAGCTGCGATCTGGGCGCCGATCGCGAACCCGGGTCCGATCCCCAGGCAGCCGAGATAGCCGTGACTGATAACCGCCCCCGGCCGATCGACCACCGCTGCCGCAGCGCCCCATGATGCGGATTCCCCGCCATCGAACACATACATCGCCCCCGGCCCAGCGGTTTCGGCGACCGCACGAGCCGCGTGGTAGGGATGGATGCCTTGCGTGGTCTCACGATCGGGAAACATCGTGGCAAACAGCCCGGTTGCCGAGACCGCCTTCGCCCGCCACCCTTCCAACTCGTTGAACTGGTCGTCTTTCAGAGCAGCGTCGAGCGCGCGCGTCGCCTCGGTGCAGTCCGCCAGGATGGGCAGATCGACGTCGCGGATCCGGCCCATCTCGGCCGCATCGCCGTGGATCTGCACCAGCGTTGCGCCGTGCGGCACAAGTGCGCCGGAACGTCCGCCGAGCAGCAGGCCGAGTTTGCCGCCCAGCAGGATGACCAGATCCGGCCGATCGATCCCCAGCATCGGCAACAGGGCGAGGTTGCCGGCCGCACCGCCATTGCATAGGTGGCCCGGCGGCAGGATGCCGGCCGCCAGCGACTTGGTGAACACCGGCAGCGGCACTCTGGCACACAGTGCTCGCAACGCCTCCGCGGTTTCGTGATTGGCTGCGCCATTGCCGGCGATCAGCACGGGGCGCTTGGCCGCCCGCAGCAGCTCGACTAATCGCGTAACCTCAGCCGGGGCGGGCGCGGGGCGCGGATTGACACCGACGCCGGCCGGAGGAGTGGCGCGCGAAGCGGAGACGCTCATATGCAGCACGTCGATCGGCACTTCGAGCAGCACGGCGCCCCGCGGCAACGTCATCGCCTTGCGGATCGCCATCGCGGTGAGATCGGCGATCCGCTCCGTGCTGGGGATCGAGAACGCCCATTTCACCGCCGGCCGCGCGATCGCAACCTGATCGATCCCGCCCTGGAGCGGATTGGTTTCGATCTCGCGCAGCGGCGGCGCTCCGACGATGAACAGCACCGGTGAACCATCGAGCTGCGCGTTGGTCATCGCCGAGAGTGCGTTGGTGAAGCCGGGCCCGGCTGTGACGATGCAGACCCCGAGCTTGCCGGTCGCACGCGCATACGCATCGGCAGCGTGGCCGGCCGACGACTCGTGGCGGAAATCGATCAGGGCGATGTCTTCCTCGATGCACCCCTTGAGCAGCGCTTCAAGATGGCCACCGTGCAGCGCAAACGCTTGGCTGACACCAGCGGCTTTCAGCGTCTTCGCCAGCAATTGTCCGCCGACCAGGCGATCTTGTTCTGCCATCTCATTCCTCCCTGTTGCGGCGTTTGCCGCGGTGTTATTATAGTGCGCTATAATTATAAACATCGACCCGGGAGGACAAGAGGATGAATGAGCGCACGCGCTTTGGTGGAAAAGTCGCGGTGATTACAGGCGGAGCATCCGGCATTGGCGCTGCGACCGCGCGGCTCCTTCACGCGGAAGGCGCGAGCTTGGTGATCGGCGATCTCGACGTAGCGGCCGGCAATGCCCTGGTGGCTGAACTTGGGGCCGAACACGCACGGTTCATCATCACCGACGTGTCCGATTTCGGATCGGTGAAAGCGCTGATCGACGGCGCGGTAGCCGCCTTCGGGCGGCTCGATGTGCTGATCAACAACGCCGGGATTGGCAGCCTGTCGTCGATTGCTGCACTGCCGGTCGAAGACTGGAAGAAGGTCCTCGCCATCAATCTCGACGGCGTGTTTTTCGGCTGCAAGGCGGCGCTGCCGGTGATGGTGGCGCAGCAGGCAGGGGCGATCGTCAACACAGCCTCGGCCTCGGGCCTCGCTGCTGATTTCGGATTTGCGGCGTACAACGCCGCAAAGGCCGGTGTCATCAATTTCACCCGCACCGCAGCAATCGATCATGCGCGCGATGGCGTGCGGGTCAATGCGGTGTGCCCCGGTCCTGTCGACACCCCGATCCTCGCCGGAATTCAGGGCATCCCGGGTCTGCGGGCCGACTGGGAAGATCGGGTGCCGATCGGCAGGTTCGCCAGGCCAGCGGAGATTGCGCAAGTCATCGCCTTCCTCGCCTCCGATGCCGCGTCCTATGTCACCGGCATTGCCATGCCGGTCGATGGCGGACTGACCGCGCACACCGGACAACCCAATCTGCCCAAGGCGATGGGAGCCGTTCAATGAAGGCCGTAGTCAGGCGTGATGGCCAACTGGTCGACACGGACATCGCCGAAGTCGCACCGGGCGAGGGCCAGGTGCTGGTGAAGACGCTGGTTTGCGGAATTTGCGGATCGGACCTTCACGCGCTTCATCATCTCGATCACATGATTGCACTCACGCGCCGCGCCGGCGGACGCCCCAGCCTCGACCCGTCCCAGGACGTCGTGTTCGGCCACGAGTTCTGCGCCGAAGTGATCGACCACGGTCCTGGCTGCAACAAGATGCTGCCTCCGGGCACCAAGGTGGTTTCAGTGCCGGCCGCATTCGGCCCGGCCGGTAACGAACTCGTCGGCTACTCGAACCGCTTTCCCGGCGGCTTTGCCGAACGAATGGTGCTGCAGGAGGCGCTGCTGGTCGAGGTGCCCAATGGACTTGACGACGCGCGCGCTGCGCTCACCGAGCCGATGGCGGTCGGCGCGCATGCGGTTGCCAATGCACCGTTGACACCGCGCAGCGTGGCGTTGGTGATCGGCTGCGGACCGGTCGGTCTGTCGGTCATCGCGGCGCTCAAGGCGCGGGGGATCGGTCCGGTCATCGCCAGCGATTTCTCACCGCACCGCCGCGCCGCTGCGGTGGCACTCGGCGCCGACGTGGTGATCGATCCCGGCGAGCATTCGCCGCACGATCGCTGGGAGGCTCTCGATGTTCCCGCCACTTTGGCGAGCTTCAGCGCCGCGACCCTGCAGGGGCGCTCAATTCGCGATGCGGTCGTGTTCGAGTGCGTCGGCGTGCCGGGCATGCTGCAGCAACTGATCGAAAAATCGCCGCCAACGGCCACCATCATTGTGGTCGGCGTCTGCATGGAAAGCGATACGATCGAGCCATCGCTGGCGATCAACAAACAGCTCTCGTTGCGGTTTGTGTTCGGCTACAGCCCCGCTGAATTCGCCGCCACGCTGCACGCGATCGCGGAAGGACAGTGCGACGTCTCCCCGCTGATCTCCGGGACGGTCGGGCGCGGCGGCGTGGCTGCCGCCTTCTCGACACTGTCGAAGGCCGACGCCTGCATCAAGCTCCTGGTCGATCCCGGCCGGGCTTAGTCCCTGAGAGCCTGACCGGAAATGCGGGCAGCAAATTGAACAGCTTTCCTAAGCCGTTCAATTGACGATTAGTTTCGTCATGGCCGGGCTCGTCCCGGCCATCCACGCCTTGCTTGTTGTTTTCGCTGCAAGACGTGGATGCCCAGCACAAGGCCGGGCATGACGGGTTGAAACGAAAGTGCTTGATTTCATTGCCCGCATTTCAAGTCAGGCTCTGAAGATCCTTGGTCAGTCCGTTCTTCAAATGGATCTGCGTCACGATCCTCGGGGCCGCCAAGTTCCGGCGGCTCCGGCGACTTCGATCGCGGCAACGAATGCCGTCATGCAGAGCCGCTATCGCCACTTCTCGCTCCACGCGCTGATTGCGGGCGACAGGAACGCCAGCGGCCAGATGAATTTCGGCCAGCGCGGTTCGACCAGACAGACCAACACGGCGAGCGTAAACAGCGCCAAGGAGAATGCCGGCGTCGCCAGCTTCAGCCAGTCGCCGCGCGGCGCGACGGCAAAGGCCCACAGCGCGGTGTTGAACAGCGCGATCAGCCACAGATTGAAGCCGTACAGCGTAGTGACGTTCGGCGAGTCGTAGTTGTTGCCGTACAGGCCGCAGGTCACCGGCAGCAGAATGATCGACAACAGGAAGAACAGATTGCCGATCACCTCGCTGCGTCCGGCGTGGGTGGCGTAGGCCAGCCTCTGCTGGTGGCTGTACCAGAACATCCCGGCGACGATGAAGCTGAGCAACAGCGTCGAGACGAAGGCGCCGTACACGTGCCAGAGCTCGCGCCATTGCGGGTCGGCGCCGGCGAATTTCTCGCGCGGCGCCTGATAGGCCAGCAGCGTCATCGCGACGCCGAACACGGTGTTGCTGAGCGCTTCCAGCCGCCGCAGTTCGAAATGACCGCTGCTCATCGCCGCCCCCTCGACGACGCTGCCTGAGTTCTTTCCCGGTTAACCGCCCAGCGCCTGATCGAGGTCGGCGATCAGGTCGTCCTTGTCCTCGATACCGATCGACACCCGCACCATGTTGGGCGCGGCGCCGGCGGCGGTCTTCTGGGCGTCGTCGAGCTGGCTGTGGGTGGTCGAGGCCGGGTGAATGATCAGCGAACGGGTGTCGCCGACATTGGCCAGATGCGAGAACAGCTTCAGATTGGCGACGAGGTCGACGCCGGCCTGATAGCCGCCCTTGAGGCTGAAGGTGAACACCGCACCTGCACCCTTCGGCGCGTATTTGCGGGCGAGGGCGGCGTATTTGCTGGAGGCGAGGCCGGAATAATTGACCTCGTCCACCGCCTTGTGGGTGGAGAGGAATTCGGCGATCGCCTTGGCGTTCTCGCAGTGCTTTTGCATGCGGAGCGGCAGCGTCTCGATGCCGGTCAGCAGCATGAAGGCGTTGAACGGCGACAGCGCCGGGCCGAGATCGCGCAGGCCGAGCACACGGCAGGCGATCGCGAACGAGAAGTTGCCGAACGTCTCCTGGATTTTCAGGCCGTGATATTCGGGACGCGGCTCGCTGAGCATCGGATACTTGCCGTCCTTCGACCAGTCGAAGGTGCCGGCATCGACGATGATGCCGCCGAGCGAGTTGCCGTGACCGCCGAGGAACTTGGTGAGCGAATGCACCACGATGTCGGCGCCGTGGTCGATCGGCCGGATCAAATAGGGCGTCGCCAGCGTATTGTCGACGATCAGCGGCACGCCGGCATTGCGCGCGACTTCGGCGACCGCCTCGATATCGGTGATGCTGCCGCCCGGATTGGCGATCGACTCGATGAAGATCGCCTTGGTCTTCGGCGACACTGCGCGCTGGAAGCTGGCGAGGTCGTCGGTGTCGGCCCACACCACGTTCCAGCCGAAGCTCTTGAAGGCGTGGGTGAACTGATTGATCGAGCCGCCATAGAGCTTGCGCGCGGCGATGAATTCGTCGCCGGGTTGCATCAACTGCTGCAGCGCGACGAGCTGTGCGGCGTGGCCCGACGCGGTGGCGAGCGCGGCGGTGCCGCCTTCCAGCGCCGCGACGCGCTCCTCGAGCACCGACGTCGTCGGGTTGGTGATGCGGGTGTAGATGTTGCCGAACGCCTGCAGGCCGAACAGCGAGGCGGCATGGTCGGCGTCGTTGAAGACGTAAGACGTGGTCTGATAGATCGGCGTCGCGCGCGCGCCGGTGGTGGGATCGGGCTGGGCGCCGGCATGGACCGCGAGCGTCGCGAATCCCGGGTTGCGTTCGGTCATGGTCGATCCCTCCGTGCTCTGGCTGATGGTTCTGGCTATCTGATCGGAACCCCGGATCAGGTCAAGCGCGAGCGGGCCGCCGCGCTGCGGCGTTCAGCCCGCTTCGTTGCGGTTCTTGACGGCACGGTCGGATGCCGCGGTACCGGCGCCGGCGACGCTCTGACGATCGAGCGACAGCCGCATCCCCTTGACCGGGATCGGCGCGCGCTTGGCGCTCAGGGTACGCGAATTCACCCCCATCCAGGAAATCTCGGACGACAGCCGGCCGTATTCGATCTTCGGGCAGCGATCCATCACCACCTTGAGTCCGGCGGCCTCGGACTTCGCGGCGGCTTCGTCGTTGCGCACTCCGATCTGCATCCAGATCACTTTCGGCAGCGGCGACAGTGACAGCACCTCGTCGACCACCGGCATCACATGCGCCGAGCCGCGAAACACGTCGACCATGTCGATCGACCGGTCGATGTCCTTCAGCGACGCCACGAATGGCTTGCCGAGCAGGTTGTTGCCGACCTGGCCGGGATTGATCGGAATGACGTCGTAGCCGCGCTCGGTGAGATATTTGAACACGAAGTAGCTCGGCCGCACGTTGAGCGGCGAAGCCCCGACCATCGCGACCGTCTTCACGCCGTTCAGGATCGCGCGGATGTAGTCGTCGGAGTAGCTGTCGTGATTCATCTGCTCATTGCTTCCGAGATCCTCATGGTGAGGAGGCGCCGATAGGCGCCGTCTCGAATCATGAGTGCGTGAGACTCATCCTTCGAGACGCGGCCTGCGGCCGCTCCTCAGGATGAGGAGGCGGTGCATGTGGCTTACTTATCTTTCCATTCCGGCTGACGCTTTTCCAGGAATGCGCCGATGCCCTCTTCGGCGTCGGCCGACATCATGTTCTCGGCCATCACCTGCGAGGCGTAGTGATAGGCGTCGGCGAGGTTGAGTTCGGCCTGGCGGTAGAACGCCTCCTTGCCGACCTTGATGGTGTGCGACGACTTGCCGGCGATCTGCTCGGCCAGCGTCACCGCCGCGGCGCGTTCGGTGCCGTGCGCAACCACGCGGTTGATCAGGCCGATCTGCCGCGCCTCGTCGGCGCCCAGCGGCTCGCCGGTCAGCAGCATGTGCATCGCGTGCTTGCGCGGCACGTTGCGGCTCAGCGCCACCATCGGGGTCGAGCAGAACAGCCCGATGTCGACGCCCGGCGTCGCAAATGTCGCCTGCTCGGAGGCGACAGCGAGATCGCAGCTCGCGACCAGTTGGCAGCCGGCCGCAGTGGCGATGCCCTGCACCGCGGCGATCACCGGCTTCGGCAGCCTGACGATCGCCTGCATCATCGCGCTGCAGGACGTCATGATCCGGGTGAAGCTGGCGCGGCCGCGGTCGGCGTCGTTTCGATGCGCGGTCAGCTCCTTGAGGTCGTGGCCGGCGCAGAACGCCGGGCCGTTGGCGGCGATCACCACGACCCGCACGCCGTCGTCGCGCGCGATCAGATCGAGCGCGGCGTGCAGATCGTCGATCATTTCCAGCGACAGACTGTTGCGCGCGGCCGGTCGGTTCAGCGTCAGCACCGCCACACCGCCATCGACGGTTTCACGGAGCAGAATCGGTGAAGGCTGGGTCGCAGCGAAGGCGGGCAACACGGTCATGGCGACGTCCGGGAACAAAATGAAGCGCTGGGAACGAGCGTCACCTTATTGTAACAAGCCCCGCGAAGCGAGAGCAGGGGCGGGAACGACATGACACATGCGAGAATGAGCGTAGCCGAACTCGAGACCTTTCTGCAGCGCGAGTTCCCGCAGGCTTTTAGCCACGGTGACATTTCGATCGAGACCGCGGATGGTCGCACATCTCTGTTACGGCAGCGCTACAGCGACCGGATGCTGCGGCCCGGCGGAACCGTGTCCGGCCCCACCCTGATGGCGCTGGCGGACTTTGCCATGTACGTCGTTCTGCTGTCGGCGATCGGCCCGGTGGCTCTCGCCGTCACCACCAACCTCAACATCAACTTTCTGCGCAAAGGACAGCCCGGTCAGGACGTTGTCGCAGTCGCCAGGCTTTTGAAGCTGGGGCGCCGACTGGCAGTCGGGGAGGTGACGCTGCTGTCCGGCACCTCGCCGGACCCGATCGCCCATGTGACGTCCACCTATTCCATTCCAATAGCATGATGTTTTTAAAGGTAATATTGCACCATATTTATAACTCGCTGTAACTGCGGGAGAAAATCGGTCAGCAAGGGATTGACGCGAAACCGGCGCTTCTCTACAAGCGCCCGCAGTCCGGTGCTTCATGCACCGAATTCCCCCTGTCATGGATCATTCTCATGAAGACGTTTTCGGCCAAGCCCGCCGAAGTCACGAAGAAGTGGGTCATTATTGACGCCACCGGTCTCGTGGTCGGCCGGCTCGCCACGCTGGTCGCGATGCGGCTGCGCGGCAAGCACCTCCCGACCTATACCCCGCACGTCGACTGCGGCGACAATGTCATCATCATCAACGCCTCGAAGGTGGTGCTGACCGGTCGCAAGCGCGACAACAAGGTTTACTACCATCACACCGGCTTCATCGGCGGCATCAAGGAGCGCTCTGCGAAGGCGATCCTCGAAGGTCGGTTCCCGGAGCGCGTGGTCGAGAAGGCGATCGAGCGCATGATCCCGCGCGGTCCGCTCGGTCGTGTGCAGATGGGCAACCTGCGCGTCTATCCCGGCGCCGAACACCCGCACGAAGCTCAGCAGCCCGAGAAGCTCGACATCGGTGCGATGAACCGCAAGAACATGAGGGCCGCATAAGATGTCCGAGACCATGCAGTCTCTCGACCAGCTCGCCGCGCTGAAGACCACCGTCGCTGCCGCGGACGCTCCGACCTACACCAAGAAGGTCGACAAGTTCGGTCGCGCCTACGCGACCGGCAAGCGTAAGGACGCGGTCGCCCGCGTCTGGATCAAGCCGGGCGCCGGCAAGATCACGGTCAACAGCCGTGAGGTCGAAACCTATTTCGCCCGTCCGGTGCTGCGCATGATGATCCAGCAGCCGCTGGTCGCCGCGGCCCGTGCCGGCCAGTACGACGTGATCTGCACCGTCGCGGGCGGCGGTCTGTCCGGCCAGGCCGGTGCGGTTCGTCACGGCATCTCCAAGGCGCTCACCAATTTCGAGCCGGAGCTGCGCAGCGTGCTGAAGAAGGGTGGCTTCCTGACCCGCGACAGCCGCGTCGTCGAGCGTAAGAAGTACGGCAAGGCCAAGGCCCGCCGCTCCTTCCAGTTCTCGAAGCGCTGATCTTTCCCGGTTTCACCGGCACCGACAAAGGGCGTCCTGCGGGGCGCCCTTTTTGTTTGGCATGCGCGGATCCCGGCGCGGTCCGCGATGAAGGCAAATTGCGCGCAATTTGCCTTCACTTATCGAACAAATCGGAGGCGTTGAACAAACGTGATCTCAATCCGGGAGGAGTCAAATCGGGCATCAAGGGGATCAGCACCGCGCCCGTGGTGTTGAACGGCCATATGGAAATCCACTGAGTAGCCCCATCATGTCGCTGGATATCTCGACGCTGTTTCTCGTCGGAACGCTGATATGCGCGTTGCTCGGCGTCATGCTGCATCATTTCGGTCGCCAGGAGAAAATCCCGGCCCTGAACTGGTGGGGCAATGCCTATCTGCTCGGTGCCATCACCGTGGCGCTGTGGACGGTTCTCGGCCCGGTGTTCGGCGAGACCGTCATCCTGGCGCTTACCAGCGCCGGCTTCATTGCCTGCGGCATGATGTGGAACGCGGCGCGGGTGTTTCACGGGCTGAAGCCCAATTGGCCCGGGCTGTTCATCGGTGCCTTCGTCTGGCTCGCCACCGTCGTCAGTCTGCCGCCCGAGCATGGAGCGCTGCGGATGACGATCGGCGCAGCGATCGTGGCAGCCTATGCCGGTCTGACCGCCGCTCAGCTTTCGGCGGAGCGGCGCAAGTCGCTGCAGCGGCGATGGCCGACGGCGCTGGTTCCGTTGCTGCACGGCGCGGTATTGATGCTGCCGATGGTGCTCGCCGACCTTTGGCCGACGCCAAATTCGGGCTCGGCCGGCAACGTCTGGGTGATGCTGTTTGCGGTCGAACTGGTGCTCTATGCAATCGGGACCGTTTTCGTGATCTTCATGCTGGTATCCGAGCGCGCTGTCAGCATGCACAAGGCTGCGGCTTCCCTCGACCCACTGACCGGGATTCTCAATCGCCGAGGCTTTTCCGAAGCGTGCGCGCGGATGATCGAGCGCGAAGCCGAAGCCGGCCGGCCGGTGTCGGCGTTGATCTTCGACATCGACCACTTCAAGTCCGTCAACGATCGCTTCGGCCATCCGGCAGGCGACGAGGTGCTCAAATTGTTCGCCGCGATCGTCTCGAACTCGCTGCGAATCTCCGACCTGTGCGGCCGCATCGGCGGCGAGGAGTTCGCCGCGCTGTTGCCATGCCCGATCGACGAGGCGGTCACCGCGGCGGAGCGGGTGCGCGAAGCGTTCCAGAATTGCGGCATCGAGGTCGACGATGCGCCTGTGGCGACGACCGTCTCGATCGGCGTCGCCGGCGGTCCGGCCGGTGTCGTTCTCGACGTGCTGCTCGCTGCGGCCGACACGGCGCTGTACCAGGCCAAGCGCGGCGGCCGCAACCGGGTGGTGGCGACGGTCGAGCAGCCGGTCTCGCTCGAGGAGAGCCGACGCAAGGCTGCGCAATCGCGCGAGCAGCATGTCGTTGTAAGGGGCGGCGAGGTCGGGCAGGCGGTGGCTTGAGCGGCCGCTATCGTCCGCTTCAATTGCGCCGGCCGGTGCGCTAAGACGCTCGTCCCACAACGGACGAGGCGCTCGCATGATCACCGAAATCGCACAGATCGACGTCAAACCCGGTAGCGAGGTGGAGTTCGAGGCTGCCGTCGCCAAGGCGCGCGAGGTGTTTGGGCGCTCTCGCGGGTTCTGCGGTTTCGAACTGCATCGATCGATCGAGAAGCCGCAGCGTTACCGCCTGATGGTCAAATGGCAGACGCTGGAAAATCACACCGTCGACTTCCGCGGCTCGGAGAATTTCACCGAATGGCGCGGTCTGGTCGGCGGTTTCTTCGCAACGCCGCCCGAGGTCGAACACACCGAGACGGTGCTCACCTCTCGGGCATAGCGGCCAGCGGGGCGATGCCGGCCGGAGCGTCCCCATCGTCGGGCTCCTCGCCGCGCAGGTGATCGAGCACGACCCGGCCGATCGCCATCAGCGGAAGCGCCAGCGCCAGCCCCCACAGACCGAACACGATGCCGAGCAAAATCTGCGTCGCGAACAGCGTCGCCGGCGGAATGTCGATCGCCTGACGCTGGATCAGTGGCGTCAGGATATAGCTTTCCAGCGCGTGGACACCGAGGAACAGCAGGAAGGCGCTCAGCACCGCGATCCAGCCCGACGCGATCGCGGCCAGGACGATGACCAGTCCGCCGAGGATCGCCCCGACGGTCGGAATGAAGGCGAGTAGTCCGGCCTGGATGCCGAGGATGAACGCGCCTGGAATTCCGATCAGCGACAGCCCGATCGCCGTCACCGCGAACACCGCGATCATGGTAATGAGCTGTGCCAACAGCCAGCGCTTCAGCATGTCGCCGGTCTTGCCGACGACGATTTCCGCTTGAGCCCGGTGGCGCCGCGGCGCCAGTCTGACCAGACCGTTGCGATACACCTCGGGCTGGGCCGCGAATGCGAGCCCGAGAAACATCACGATGAAGAAATTACCGACCGCACCGATGGTGCCGAGGATCAGTTTCAGCGTCTGACTGACGATCGCGCCGCCACCCGACGCGAGCTCGCCCGGGGTCGGCAGATTGCGCGGGGGTGACGGCGCCGTTTCCGGATGTGCCGCGCTGCCGACATTGCCGAGATCGAGAAAGCTGGTATCGACGCCGTTGCGCTCGAGGAAACCCTTCACGTTGACGATCTGCATCTTGATGGTGCCGGACAGTGCCTTGGCCTGCTGGCTGATGGTGTTGCCGCCGAGAAACGCGACGCCGACAAACAGGCCGCTCAGCACTAGGCACACCAGCGCCAGCCGCAAGCCGTGCGGTCCGCCGACCACCCTGCCGGCGAGTTCGGTCAGCGCATTGAGAAACACGCCGAACAAGATGCCGGCGAAGATCAGAAACAACGTGCCGGCGAAATGCCAGGAGGCATAGAGCAGGGCGGCGAAGGTCACGGTGGCGATGCCCCCGAGGGCGATCGCCCAGGCGAGATCGGCGCGGGACGGGGCACGGTCGGAAAGCGGGACGGTCACATGCGGTCCTTTCGAGGTCGCGGCCAGTGTTCCGTGAATCGCGGTCGGCGAGCAAGCGGGTGGTGAAGCATCGCACGCCGGGGCTGGTCAGCGGCACGCGCTGGTAACCATACATTCACCATGCTCCACCTGTCCCATTTTCGCCTTGTTCGCTCTGCGATATGGTCAAGTTTAAATGTCGATGTGGGCGCGCATCGAAAACGCGGCTGGGGAAGGGCCCATCTTGGGCTGCTGTCGCGGGAATGGTATTTGGGGACACATGGGGATTCGCCAGCGAGATTCGTTGAGCCGCGCCACGCGGGTGGCTGTCGCCGCAAGCGCCTGCCTCGCCCTCGCCAATTGCGCCCAGAACGGCACGTTCAGCCGGGTTGATCCGAAATACGGCGTCTCGTCGAGTCCCCGGGTGGTTGCTTTCGGTGAACCCGTTCCGAAGGGCGGCGGCACTTTCCGCGTCGGCAAACCATATGTGGTAGCCGGACGAACCTATGTTCCCGAGGACAATCCGAACTACCGGGCCGAAGGGCAGGCGTCGTGGTACGGCAACGACTTCCACGGCCGGCTCACCGCCAATGGCGAAGTGTTCGACATGGCGTCGCTGTCGGCGGCGCATCCGACCCTGCCGATCCCGAGTTACGCCCGTGTCACCAATCTGGCCAACGGCCGTTCGCTGATCGTCCGTATCAACGATCGCGGCCCGTATCATGGCAATCGGTTGATCGATGTTTCCAACAAAGCCGCAGAACTTCTTGAATTCAGGCACAAAGGCACCGCTCGCGTCCGTGTCGAATACGTCGGCAGGGCGCCGCTGGAAGGGTCTGATGACCGCCAGTTGATGGCAACGCTGCGCCAGGGCGAGCCCGCGCCGGCGCCGACCGGAATCCGGATCGCTTCGGCCAAGCCGTTCGTGCCGGACTTCGGGGCGAGCAGCAGTGCCGGCCGGATCCGCGGCGACGTTCCGCTGCCGGAAGGGCGACCGTATTCGCTCGGCAATACTGCAGCGGATGTCGCATCGGTCGGTGCGACTTCGGAGATCTCGGCTTCGCGCAGCAGCCGCTCGGACCGGCACGCGTTGGCGCCGAATCCGCGCGCGGTCTCTTACAATGTCGGCTCCGAAGAGGCGCGGGACGAATACCGGCCCGCGAGCACGGCATCGTCGCGCGGCGGCGACCAGATCGGCCAGTTGTTTTCGGCCCGCGGCCTGTACTGATCCTGCACTGATGTCGACTACGGTGCTGCGCGCCCCGCTGCAGCTCAGTAGTTATCTTTCAGAAACGCGACCAGGGCCGCATTCACTTCGGCGGGCTTCTCCTGCTGAATCCAGTGGCCGGCGCCGTCGATGATCAGCTTTCGCTTCAGGTTCGGCAGCACCCGCTCGATCGCGGCGAGGTGCTTGCCGCTCATCTTGTCTGAGATCACCGGGTCGTTGCTGCCGGCGATGAATGCCGACGGCTGGTGAATCTGCGCGCCCTGCCAGGGCGCGGTCAGATCCCAATTGCGGTCGATGTTCCGGTACCAGTTGAGCCCGCCGCGGAAGCCGCTCTTCTTGTACTGCTCGATAAAATAGGCGAGTTCGGCCTCGCTCAGCCAGCTCGGCAGCGGCAATGTCGGGGCCGATCGGCCGATGAAGCCGCGGCCTTCCGGAACGAATAGCGACCGCGCCGGATCGGAGAAGCCGCCGCACAAGATACCGCGCATCGTCGCGGCGATGTCGCGCTCGAGCTCGGCTTCGGCGACGCCGGGCGTCTGGAAATACTGCCAATAGAAATTGGTGACCCCGGCGGCGCGCAGCAGATCGAGCGGCCGGCCCTTGCCGCGCCACGGCGGCGGTACGCTCAGCCCAGCCACCACGGCGAACAGGTCGGGCCGAAACTGGGCGGCGTGCCATGCGACCGGCGCCCCCCAATCGTGGCCGATGATCGCCGCGCGACTTTCGCCAAGCTCGGCGACCAGCGCCACCATATCGCCGACCAGATCGAAGATGCTGTAGGCTTCGACCGGCTGCGGCGCCGAGGAGCGGCCGAAGCCACGCATGTCCGGCGCCGCCACCCGATAGCCGGCCTCGGCCAATGCGCAGATCTGGTGCCGCCACGAATATGACAGTTCCGGCCAGCCGTGGCACAGGATCACCAGCGGACCATCGCCCTGCTCGCGCACGAAGAGGTCGATGCCGTTGACTGCAATGGTCCGGGTCGATGCCATCGTTGTGTCCGCCCTGATTGTTCTTGGAGTTTATGTGGAAGCGAAGGCGCGCTCACGGTAGGATTGATCGTTCGTCACCACAATCGAAAACGGCCGCGCGAGTTGCTTGGCTGTGGCGATTGCAACGCTGTTTCGGAATTCCATCGATGGCCGTTCTGACTTCGCTGCTCGATGCGCGCCGCTTCATGATGCGCGGCCTGCTGGCGGGCCTGATCGCCGTTGCACTCGGTGCCGGGCCGGCAACGGCCGCGAACCAGAGCGTGCAGGGCGCCAAGAAGGAGGAGGGCGGCTTCGAGGCGCAGGCCCCGACCGCGATTCTGCTCGACGCTGAAAGCGGCAGCGTGCTGTTCGAGAAGAACGCCGACGAGTTGCGCGCCCCGTCCAGCATGATGAAACTGATGACGGTCGAGGTGGTGTTCCATCTGCTCAAGACCGGCGCACTGCAGCTCGCCCAGGAGTACCGCGTCAGCGAGAATTCCTGGCGCTACGGCGGGGCTCCGGCCGGCGGCTCGACGATGTTCGCCGAGATCCACAGCAGCATCTCTGTCGACAATCTGCTGCGCGGTGCCATCATCCAGAGCGGCAACGATTCCTGCATGGTGCTGGCCGAGGGGATTGCCGGCAGCGAGGCTGCGTTCGTTGAACGTATGACCAAGCGCGCCCGCGAGCTCGGCCTGACGCAATCGACCTTCGGCAACTCCACCGGGCTGCCAAACCCGGACAACAAGATGAGCGTGCGCGAACTCGCCAGGCTCGCCCGGCACATCATCCTGACCTATCCCGACATGTATGCGCTGTTCGGCGAGAAAGAGTTCACTTGGAACAAGATCCGCCAGACCAACCGAAACCCGTTGTTGAACGCGCTGCCGGGCGCCGACGGATTCAAGACCGGCTTCACCAAGGAGGGCGGCTACGGTCTGGTGGGCTCCGCGGTGCAGAATGGGATGCGGCTGATCGTGGTGGTGAACGGCCTCGAAAGCGCCGATGACCGCGCCAGCGAGGCGAAGAAGCTGCTGGAATGGGGGTTCCGCAATTTCGAATCGCGGTCGCTGTTCGCCAGCGATGCGACGGTCGGCTACGCGCGGGTGTTCGGCGGCGACAAGCGCTACGTCCCGCTGACCCCGGCCGAACCGGTGAGGGTGATGGTTCGTCGGAACGGCAGCGACAAGTTGCTGGCGCGGATCGTGTATCAGGGGCCTGTGCCGGCACCGGTGGAAGGCGGCCAGCGCATCGGCTTGGTGCGGGTATGGCGCGGCCCCAACGTTGCGGTCGAGGTTCCGCTGAAGGCGGCCGAGGCCAATCCGGTCGGCTCGACCATGCGGCGGGCGCTCGACGGCGCCAGCGAGCTGATGATCGGAGTTCTCCGGGCCAGCATGGCGAAGCTCTGACCATGGTTCAAAAGAAACCGATAAGCCCTTCGTTGCGCGGGCGCTTCATCACCTTCGAAGGTGGTGAGGGAGCCGGCAAATCGACCCAGATCAGGTTGCTGGCGAAACGGCTGGAGAAGGCCCGGCTGCGCACGCTGGTCACCCGCGAACCGGGCGGCTCGCCCGGTGCCGAGGCGATCCGCAGCGCGCTGCTCGCCGGCATCGGCAAACTGATCGGCGGCGCCGACGCCGAAGCGCTGCTGTTCGCCGCCGCTCGTGACGACCATGTCCGCACGCTGATCGAGCCGGCCCTGGCGCGCGGCGAATGGGTACTGTGCGACCGGTTCTACGATTCCACCCGCGCCTATCAGGGCAAGCTCGGCGCGGTCAGGCTTGAGCTGCTCGAAGCGCTTCAGCAGGTGACGATCGGTGATATGAAGCCCGATCTCACCGTGATCCTCGATATTCCGGTCGAGATCGGACTGGCGCGCGCGGCAGTGCGCCGAGGCAGCGAGACGCCGGACCGGTTCGAATCCGAGGCGATCGACTTTCACCGCGGCCTGCGCGAGGTGTTCCGCCAGATCGCTGCGCAGGAACCGGAGCGCTGCGTGCTGATCGACGCCAACGCCGAACCGGAGGAGGTCGCCGACCGGGTGTGGCAGGCGGTGCGGCTGCGGCTGCTGGAGCCGGCGCGGCGCGGGGCGAAAACGGCATGAGCGCACGCAAGGCCGCCGGCAAAGCGCCGGCGCCGGAAAGCACAGTCCGGCACCCGCGCGAAACCACAGAGCTGTATGGCCATCACGCCGCCGAGCAGGCATTGCTCGGTGCCTATCGGGGCGGCCGGATTGCCCATGCCTGGCTGATCGGCGGTGCGCAGGGAATCGGCAAGGCGACGCTCGCCTACCGGATGGCGCGGTTCGTGCTGACGCATCGCGACCCGCAATCGGACGCGGTGCAGGGCGCCGCCTCGCTGGCGATCGACCCCGACCATCCGGTGGCGCGCCACATCGCCGCTGAGGCGCATGGCGGCCTGCTGACGCTGGAGCGCTCCGTCAACGACAAGGGCGTGCTGCGCAACGTCATCACCGTCGATGAATCCCGCGAGACGATCTCGTTCTTCGGCGCGACCGCGGCGATCGACGGCTGGCGGGTGTGCATCGTCGACACCGTCGATGACCTCAACGCCAATTCGGCCAACGCGCTGCTGAAGGTGATCGAGGAGCCGCCGCAGCGTTCGCTGTTTCTGCTGCTGTCGAACGCGCCGGCGCGCACGCTGCCGACCATCCAGTCGCGCTGCCGCAAGCTGATGCTGCGGCCGCTTGCCACCGCCGACGTGATCGCGGCCGCAGCGGATGCGGCCGGTCTCGACCGCGATGATCCGCAGCTCGGCGAGGCCGCCGCAGCGTCGGAAGGAAGCGTCGCCCGCGCGCTGATGTTGATGGGCGGCGGCGCATTGACGCTGCAGCAGACCACGACGGCGCTGCTCGACAGCCTGCCCAACGTCGACCCGCGCGCGCTGCATGCGCTCGGCGATGCGATCGGCGGCACCGACCGCGCCACGCTGCAGGCGTTCGTCGACGGCGTCGACCGCTGGGTCGCCGGCAAGCTGCGCACGCCCGATCCGAACGCGGAACTGCCGCGCCTTGCACGGCTGGCGGAGGTATGGGAAAAGATCGGCCGCGCCGCACGCGACACCGAAGCCTACAATCTTGAGCGCAAGCCGCTGGTATTTTCGGTGTTCGGGCTTCTCGCGGAGGCGGTGCGCTGACGCCGATCCGGCGATCGATCGCCCGGCATGGTCAGCGCCGCCGCGCTCAACCGATCCAGATTTGAAAGGCGTCCGCGCAGATGGCGCAGCGAAATTCATTCTACATCACCACGGCGATCTCCTATCCGAACGGCGCGCCGCATATCGGCCACGCCTACGAGGCGATCGCGACCGACGCGCTGGCGCGTTTCCAGCGGCTCGACGGCCGCGACGTGTTCTTCCTGACCGGCACCGACGAGCACGGCCTGAAGATGATCCAGACCGCGCAGCGCGAGGGCATGACGCCCGCCGAGCTCGCCGCCCGCAACGCCGGCCGCTTCCGCGACATGGACGACCGCTTCGGCATCTCCTACGACCGATTCATCCGCACCTCCGAGGAGCAGCATCACGCGTCCGTCCAGGAGGTCTGGAAGCGGATGCAGGCGAGCGGCGACATCTATCTCGACAGTTATTCCGGCTGGTACTCGGTTCGCGACGAAGCCTATTACGCCGAAGACGAGACCGTCGTCGGCGAGGATGGCGTGCGCCGCGGTCCGCAGGGCACGCCGGTCGAATGGGTCGAAGAGAAGAGCTATTTCTTCAAGCTGTCGGCCTATCAGGACCGACTGCTGAAGCTCTATGAGGAGCAGCCGGACTTCATCGGCCCCGACGCGCGCCGCAACGAGGTGATCAGCTTCGTCAAGGGCGGGCTGAAGGATCTGTCGGTGTCGCGCACCACCTTCGACTGGGGCGTCAAGGTGCCGAGCGATCCCGAGCACGTGATGTATGTCTGGGTCGACGCGCTGACTAACTACATCACCGGCGTCGGCTTCCCGGATGAATCCGACAAGAACTGGCACTACTGGCCGGCCGACGTCCACGTCATCGGCAAGGACATCATCCGTTTCCATGCGGTGTACTGGCCGGCGTTCCTGATGTCGGCGGGCATCCCGATCCAGAAGCGCGTTTACGCCCACGGCTTCCTGTTCAACAAGGGCGAGAAGATGTCGAAGTCGGTCGGCAACATCGTCGACCCGTTCAATCTGGCGGACCAGTACGGCGTCGATCAGGTGCGCTACTTTTTCCTGCGCGAGGTGCCGTTCGGCTCCGACGGCAGCTACAATCACGAGGCGATCGTCAACCGCATCAACGCCGATCTCGCCAACGATCTCGGCAATCTGGCGCAGCGCTCGCTCACCATGATCGCCAAGCAGTGCGACGGCAAAGTGCCCGAGCACGGCGCGTTCAGCGAGAATGACAGCGCGATCCTGGCGATGGCCGACGGCATGATCGCGCAGGCGCGGACCGCGATGGCGACACAGCAGATCCATCAGGCGCTCAACGCGGTGTGGGCGGTGGTGGCGGAGGCCAATCGCTACTTCGCCGGCGAGGCACCGTGGGCGCTGGCCAAGACCGATCCGGCACGGCAGAAGACGGTGCTGTACGTCACCGCCGAAGTGCTGCGGCAGATCGCGATCCTGGCGCAGCCGGCGATCCCGACCGCGGCGGCCAAGCTGCTCGACATCCTCGGCATTGCTGCGGATGCGCGCGATTTCGCGGCGCTGCCAACCCGGATCGTGCCGGGCACCCCGCTGCCGGCCCCTGCGCCGATTTTCCCGCGATACGTCGAACCGGCGACCGCCTGATGCCGATGCTGGTCGACAGCCACTGCCATCTCGACTTCCCCGACTTTGCCGACGACCTCGCCGGCATTGTCGCCCGCGCCGAGGCGAGCGGGGTGGGGCGAATGGTGACGATCTCGACCCGGGTGCGGAAGCTGCCGGACCTGCTGGCGATCGCCGAGCGGTTCCCGAACGTGTACTGCTCGGTCGGGACCCATCCGCATCACGCCGACGAGGAAGACGGCATCACCACCGATGAGCTGGTGGAGCTGGCGCAGCACCCGAAGGTGGTGGCGTTCGGCGAGGCCGGGCTCGACTACTTCTACGAGATGGGTTCGCGCGAGGCGCAGGCGCGCGGCTTCCGCGCCCACATCGCAGCGGCGCGCGAAACCGGGCTGCCGCTCGTCATCCACACCCGCGAAGCGGACGAGAATTGCGGCAAGATCCTCGAAGACGAGATGGGGAAGGGAGCTTTTCGCGCGGTGTTGCATTGCTACACCGGCGGTCGCGACCTCGCGATGCAGGCCATCGACCTCGGACTGACGATCTCCTTCACCGGTATTATCACCTTCAAGAAGTCACAGGCGCTGCGCGATCTCGCTGCCGAATTGCCGGCCGACCGGATCATGGTCGAGACCGACTCGCCGTATCTGGCGCCCGGCAAATATCGCGGCAAGCGCAACGAGCCGTCCTACGTGGTCGAGACCGCCAAGGTGATGGCCGAGGTCCGGGGCGTGTCGCTCGACGAGATCGCGCGCCAGACGACCGAGAACTTCTTCCGCCTGTTCGGCAAGGTGCCGGCGCCCGCCGCCGCATGACGCCTTTGACAATTGGGGTCGCCGCATGACGCTGACGCTCACCATCCTCGGCTCGGGCTCCTCCGCCGGCGTGCCGCGCCCGGCGCTCGGCTGGGGCGCCGCCGATCCGTCCAATCCGAAGAACCGGCGGCTGCGCTGCTCGCTGCTGGCCGAGCGCATCACACCGGAGGGCGGCATCACCCGCGTGCTGATCGACACTTCGCCGGACCTGCGCGAGCAACTGATCAGCGCCGACGTCGATCATCTCGACGCTGTGTTCCTGACCCACGAGCACGCCGACCAAACCCACGGCATCGACGATCTGCGCTCGGTGGTGATGGCGATGAAGCGGCGCATCCCGGTGTATCTCAACCGGTCGACCGGCGAACACGTGCTGTACCGCTTCGCCTACTGTTTCGAACAGGCACCTGGCAGCTCGTATCCGGCGATCCTGGAGTCGCGCGAGATCGAAGCCGGCGACAGCAAGACCATCGCCGGCGCCGGCGGCGACCTCACGCTGACCGCGTTCCTGGTGCAGCACGGCGACATCCCTGCGCTCGGCTATCGCATCGCCGGCGCGGCCTATACGCCCGACGTCCATGATATTCCGGAAGCGAGCTTCGGCGCCCTCGAAGGCCTCGACCTCTGGATTATCGATGGGCTGCGCTACAAGCACCACGCCAGCCACTTCAACATCGAGACCGCGCTGAAGTGGATCGAGCGCTTCAAGCCGAAGCGCGCCGTGATCACCAACATGCACGCCGACATCGATTACGAGACGCTGCGGAAGGAATTGCCGGAGGGCGTGGTGCCGGGGTTCGACGGGATGCGGCTGGAGATCGCGGGCTGATCGCTCAACTGGTCATTCCGGGGCGCTCGCGACAGCGAGCGAACCCGGAATCTGAACATGCAGGGCCTTGCTCAACACCTCGGGATTCCGGGTTCGCGCTTTGCGCGCCCCGGAATGACAAACGACAGTTGGTCGTCCTTGGCGGTAGCCCCCGCAATGACACCGGGGCGAAGTAACTACTCCAAGATCGCCTTCGCCGATTTCACCTGATCGCGCAGCATGAACTTCTGGATCTTGCCGGTCGAGGTCTTGGGGATCGACGAGAACACGATGCTCTTCGGCGTCTTAAAGCCGGGGAGGTGTTCGCGGCAATAGGCGATGATCTCGGCTTCAGTGGCGCTGGCGCCGTCTTTCAGCTCGACGAAGGCGCAGGGCACTTCGCCCCATTTCGGGTCGGGCTTGGCGACCACCGCGGCGAACAGGATCGCCGGGTGCTTGTAGAGTACGTCCTCGACCTCGACCGAGGAGACGTTCTCGCCGCCCGAGATGATGATGTCCTTGGAGCGGTCCTTGATGATGACGTAGCCGTCGGCGTCGAGCACGCCGAGATCGCCGGTGTGGAACCAGCCGCCGGCGAGCGCTTCCTTGGTGGCTTTCTCGTTCTTCAGGTAGCCCTTCATCACGATATTGCCGCGGAACATCACCTCGCCGATGGTCTCGCCGTCGCGCGGCACTTCCTGCATCGTCTCCGGATCGAGCACGGTGACGGCTTCCTGCATCGGGTAGGGCACGCCCTGGCGGCGCTTCAGCTTGGCGCGCTCGGCGACCGGCAGATCGTCCCAGCCGGGCTGCTCGGCGCAGACCGAGGCGGGGCCGTAGACTTCGGTCAGGCCGTACACGTGGGTCAGCTTGATGCCGATGGTCTCGGCGCCGGCCAGCACCGCCATCGGCGGCGCCGCGCCCGCAATCAGGCCGATGACCAACCTCGCCGCAGCGCCCTTCGGTGCTTCCGGGGCGTTGATCAGTGCGTTGTAGACGATCGGCGCGCCGCACATGTGGGTCACGCCGTGCTTCGGGATCAGCTCGAAGATCTTGGCCGGATCCACTTTACGCAGGCACACGTTGATGCCGGCCGCGGCCGCGAGCGTCCACGGGAAGCACCAGCCGTTGCAGTGGAACATCGGCAGTGTCCACAGATACACCGGATGCTGGCCGAGATTGCCGGCGAGGATGTTGCTGACGGCGTTGAGATAGGCGCCGCGATGATGCGTGACGACGCCCTTCGGATTGCCGGTGGTGCCGGAGGTGTAGCCGAGCGAGATCGCGTCCCACTCGTCCTCGGGGCGATGGCCGACAAAGGTCGGATCGCCCGACGCCACCGCGTATTCGTATTCGAGCTCGCCGATGCGGTGGCTGCCGGGATACATCTTATCGTCGACGTCGATCACCAGCGGTTTCGGCTTGGTCATCAGCTTCAGCGCCTCGGCGACAACACCCGAGAACTCCGGATCGACCAGAATGATCTTGGCGCCGCCATGATCGAGCTGGAAGGCGATCGCTGGCGCATCGAGCCTGATGTTGAGCGCGTTCAGCACGGCGCCGGCCATCGGCACCGCAAAGTGCACTTCGACCATCGCCGGCACATTGGGCAGCATCACCGCCACGGTGTCGCCGCGGCCGATGCCGCTGCGCGCCAGCCAGGACGCGAAACGGCGGCAGCGGGCGCGGGTCTCTTTCCAGGTGTAGTGCCGGCCCTCGTACACCACGGAGGTCATCTCCGGATAAACGTTGGCGGTGCGTTCCAGGAAGCTCAGCGGCGACAGCGGCACGAAGTTGGCCGGGGTCTTGTCCAGACCGATGCTGTAATGACCTTGCGGGGTGCTCATGACGACCTGCCTCTCACTTCACGACGGCGCCGGCGTGATCTGCCCGCAGCGCCTCTACAGGAAACCGATCGAGATCCACGGGATCGCCGCGACCACGATCAAGCCGATCAGCAGCGCCAGCATATATCCCCAGATCGGGCGCATGCCCTCGGCGGGATCGACCCGGCCGATCGCGCAGGCCGCATAATAGCCGACGCCGAACGGCGGCGCGAACAATCCGATGCCCATCGCCAGGATCACCACCATGGCGTAGTGCACCTCGTGGATGCCGACGGCGCGGGCGATCGGAAACAACAGCGGCCCGAACAGCACGATCGCCGGAATGCCCTCCAGCACGCTGCCGAGGATGATGAAGGCGACGATCGACACGGCGAGGAACGTGGCCGACCCGCCGGGCAGGCCGGTCATCGCCGCGGCCAGCGAGCGCGAGAAGCCGGACTGCGTCAGGCCCCAGGCCATGCCGGTGGCGGTGCCGATGATCAGCAGGATCGCACCCGACAGCGCCGCGGTCTCGACCAGCATCGGCCGCAGCCGCCGCCAGTCGAATTTGCGGTACACCAAAATACCGACCACCACGGCATAGACGATGCCGATGGTCGAGACCTCGGTGGCGGTGGCGACGCCTTCGACCACGGCGGCGCGGATCACGAAAGGCAGCGCCAGCGCGGGCAGGGCGACGATGAAGGCCTTGCCGATCTCGCTGCCGCGCGCGCGTTTGACGTGACTGAGATCCTCGCCGCGGTAGCGCCACCACACCAGCAAGCACAGCATGATCGCCAGCACCACGCCGGGCAGCAGGCCGCCGGTGAACAGCGCGGAGATCGACACGCCGGTGACCGAGCCGATGGTGATCAGCACCAGGCTAGGCGGAATGGTTTCGGTCTGAGCACCGGT
This sequence comes from Rhodopseudomonas palustris, assembly GCF_007005445.1. Taxonomy (NCBI): domain Bacteria; kingdom Pseudomonadati; phylum Pseudomonadota; class Alphaproteobacteria; order Hyphomicrobiales; family Nitrobacteraceae; genus Rhodopseudomonas; species Rhodopseudomonas palustris. The sequence continues at coordinate 2,031,795 of NZ_CP041387.1, forward strand.
GGCCGAGAGCAGGGCGACCAGATCGCCCGGCTTGGCGCCGCGCTCCTTCATCTCCGGAAACAGCACCGGCGCGACCGCCGCCATGTCGGCCGCCTTCGAGCCGGAAATGCCGGACACCAGATACATCGCGCCGACCAGTACGTAATGCAGGCCGCCGCGGACGTGGCCGAGCAGGCTGGCGAGAAACGCCACCATCGCCCGCGCCATCCCGGTCATCTCGATCAGCAGGCCGAGGAACACGAACAGCGGCACCGATAGCAGGATGAGGTGGCTCATGCCCTCGTCCATCCGGCCGACCAGAATCAGCAGCGGCGTCGTTGTGGTCAGCGCCAGATAGCCGTAGATCGCCAGCCCAAACCCGAACGCGATCGGCACACCGGCGAACACGCAAGTTGCCACCACGCCGACGAAGAAGATCACCAGATTGAGGTTGCCGAGCGGCTTGAACAGCGGCTGCGCCAGCCAGAACGCCCCGATCAGCAGCAGCACCGTCAGCGCCGCGCCGGCGACCAGCTTGAGATCGCCGAACCGGATCAGCCGCAGCAATGCGAACATCGCCATCAGCGCGATGCCGACCGGCAGCGCCGCGGCGCGCCAGCTATTGGCCAGCGACAGCGCCGGGGTGGTGATGTAGCTTTCCTCGTAGGCGTATTCGAACGCTGGTGCGGCGATCAGCAGCAGGAACGCCAGCGCCGCGCAGATCCCGACCAGATCGAGCCAGGCGCGCAGGCGCGGGGAGGCCCCCGCCACCATCGCGGTCATCCGCATGTGCTCGCCGCGGCGGAACGCCACCGCGGCGCCGAGCATCGCCAGCCACAGGAACAAGATCGAGGCCAGTTCGTCGGACCAGATCAGCGGGCTGTGCAATACGTAACGTGATACCACCCCGGCGAACAGCACGACGATTTCGACCACCACCAGGACGGCGGCCGGGATCTCGACCATCAGGCCGAGCCCGGCCTCCAGCGCGCCGATCAGCGACTTGCGCTGCGGCGCGTGGAGCCGTTCACCGGCGGTGAGCTGCGAAGCGTCGGCGCTCGACATCGGGGCCAGCCGTTACGCCAGCTTGCCGACGGACTTCTCGAGCAGCGACCACGCCTGATCGCCGTATTTGCCTTTCCACTCGGCATAGAAGCCGGCGTTGCGCAGCTTGTCGCGGAACGGCATCACCGACGGCTGGTTGAAGATCAGGCCCTTGGCGATCAGCTCTTCCTTGACGGTAGCGTTGAGCTTGGCGGTGTCTTCGCGTTCCTTCACCGCGGCCGCATTGATGTTCTTGGCGACGATCGTGCGCACGTCCGGCGGCAGCTTCTCCCAGGCGCGGCGGTTGGCCAGGAACCAGAAGCCGTCCCACATGTGATTGGTCAGCGAGCAGTACTTCTGCACTTCGTACAGCTTGGCGGTGGAGATCAGCACCAGCGGATTTTCCTGGCCTTCGACCACCTTGGTCTGCAGCGCCGAATAAACTTCGCTGAAATTGATCGAGGCGGGCGCCGCATCGAACGCCTTGAACATCGAGGTCCACAGCGGCGACACCGGAACGCGGATCTTGAAGCCCTTGAAATCTTCGGGGCCGTTGATCGGCCGGGTCGAGGAGGTGGTCTGGCGGAAGCCGTTGTCCCAGATCTTGTCCATGACCATCAGGCCGGCCTTCTGGATCTCGCCGCGGACATAGCCGCCGAGTTCGCCATCCATGGCCTTCCAGACCGTGTCGTAGTCCGGGAACGCGAAGCCGATGCCGTTGATCGAAGCCGCCGGCACCAGGGTCGACAGGATCAGGCCCGACAGCGTGAAGAACTCGACGCCGCCGGCCCGGATCTGGCTCAGCATGTCGGTGTCGGAGCCGAGCTGGTTGTTCGGGAAAACGTCGATCTGGACCCGACCATCGGTCTCGGCCTTGATCGCCGCCGACATCTCGCGGGCGCGAACGTTGAGCGGATGGGTGTCGGGCAGGTTGTTGGCGTATTTGTACTTGAACTCGGCTTCGGCGGCGCGCGCCACCCAAGGCGCACCGATGCCGCCGATCGCGGCCGCCGCTGCCGATGCCTTCAACAAACTCCTGCGTGAAAAACTCATCTCGCTTCCTCCTGCCCGCGTGGTCTTTTTGTGAGAACGCACCCGAAATGTCGACGCGCCCTTGGTCATCATTTCGGCCGGTCCGGTCAAGCGATTTTGAGGCGCGGTGGATGGCCGGGCGATCGGCATGGCCAAGGTCACGGCCGGCCGACGGCTGGTCGGCGGACGGCTTGGACCACATCGCGGAAGCCGCCAGAGGCTCGGCTGAACCTGCCGCAAGGCGGCATTGGCCGGGCCGCGCGCATGACTGCGCGCTTCCAAGACGGCCGCGGTGTCGCGACGGCGGCCATCATTCGGAGACCACATCTGAAAGGCTCGCAGCTTCGAAGCAGCGACCAAGCAGAACGCCGAACCACGACGCACTGTGCAGGCAGAACTTTGCGTATGCCAGACAAGCCTCTGGTGAATCGCGTCTATATAAATATTCCATAATATACCTTATGCGAATTGTGGATGCGGTGAAGCAGCATGATGGAGCAACATCGATGTCGATGGCGCCGCCCCCCTAAGGTCGCATTTGATCCCAGATCGACGTCACGACGAAGCTTGTCGACTCGCGCTATGGTCTGCGCCACATGACACCCACCAGATGCCTTGTCGTCGTCGCGCATCCGCTCTCAGACAGTCTGTGCGGACAGCTCGGCCGCGATGCCCAGGCAGTGCTCAAGCGCGCCGGCCACGAGGTTCGGCTGCTCGATCTTCACGCTGCCGGCTTTGCGCCGGCGCTGACCGCGGCCGAGCGGTCGAGCTATTACGCGGCTTTTGACCAGTCGGAACTGGCAGCCGAAATCGACGATCTGTCGTGGGCCGAAACGCTGGTGCTGGTGTTTCCCACCTGGTGGTTCGGCATGCCGGCGCTGATGAAAGGTTGGTTCGACAGGGTGTGGGCGCCTGGCGTCGCCTACGACCACGCGTCCGATCTGGGACGGATCCGTCCCCGCCTCCGCTCGCTTCGGCGTGTCGTCGCGATCACCACGCTGGGATCGCCGTGGTGGATCGACCGGCTGGTGCTGCGCCAGCCGGTCAAGCGTATCCTCAAGACCGCGATCCTCGGTACCTGCGCGCCGCAGGCCAAGCTGACCTTTCTGTCGTTCTATGGCTGCGAGCAGCTCGATGCGGCCGCCGTGACGCGGATCCAGACGCGAGTGGCCAGCGCGCTGGCGGCGATCTGAAACTCAGCACGGCCCGAGGGCCGAGACGATCTCGACAGTCATTACCGCGCCATCAGTGCGAACACGCCCCAGCCGAGATAGTCACGACCGTACCGCGCGTAACGTTCCGGCGACGAGGTCAGCTCGGCGCGAACTTCAGCCGCGAAGTCGTCGTCGGGATTGGCGTCGAGCCACTGGCGGATCGTGAGCCATTTGGCGGCCTCGTACCGATCCCAACTGTCCTGGCTTGCCAGGACCATTTCCACGACATCGTAATTCAAGGCGCCGAACGACGCGACCAGGTCCGGAAGCAGCAGGAAATCCGAGATCGCATGGGCGCGACACCCTTGGGCGACCTCCTCGCTCGGTGGCAATTGCAGCCAGTATGGCTCGCCGATCAGAATGCAGCCTCCGTCTTGGAGGCTCCTCGTCAGCAGCTCGATCGTGCCGCGGACGCCGCCGCCGATCCAGGTGGCCCCCACGCAGGCCGCCACGCCGACCTTCTCGTCGGCGACATAGCCGGCTGCGTCGCCGTGAACGAACGTGACCTGATCGGCGACGCCGAGTTCGCGCGCGCGAAGCTGTGCTTGCTCCGTGAACAAGGGACTCATGTCGATCCCGGTGCCACTGATCCCGTGGTCCCGCGCCCAGGTGCACAGCATCTCGCCCGACCCGCTGCCGAGATCCAGCACGCGCGTGCCGGGCGCCATCCGCAGCGCTGCGCCGAGTGTCGCGAGCTTTTCGGCAGAGAATGGATTGTGGATGCGATGCGCGCTTTCGCTGACGGTGAAGATACGCGGAATGTCCACTCGAAAAGCTCCTTCGTTCATCCTGTGGTCGGTGCTGGCGCCCTCGCCGCGATCGACATCACGACACTGAATGCCAAGATGCAGCGATCGCGTGTGTGCGTCATTGCGCAGCGTCACCGACAACAGCTTTCGATGCGATCGATCGCAGTATCCAATCCCGGGTTCTGCGCCGTCAGCAAAGCATGGTTGCGCCGCCGCCAGCGAAACGCGATGGCGCACTTGATCGCAAGTGCAGATTGCATCTAAGACTTGATCGTCTCGCGCGGCCCGCCCTTACGATCGGACTCCCAGACCATCTCATCATGCGCTTCACCTTCATTCACGCCGCCGACCTTCACATCGACAGCCCGCTGGCCGGGCTTCGGACCAAGAACGAGGACGTCGCGCAGCGGTTCGCCGCGGCCGGACGCAAGGCGATCCAGGCGCTGGTCGACGAGACCATCGCCAGTGGCGCCGCGTTCCTGATTATCGCCGGCGACATCTTCGACGGCGACTGGAAGGACGTCACCACCGGGCTGTTCTTCGTCGGCGCCGTCGGCGCGCTGCATCGCGCCGGGATTCCCGTGTTCATCGTCAAGGGCAATCACGACGCCGAAAGCCTGATGTCGCGAGGCCTGCCCTACCCGGACAGCGTCACGGTGTTTCCGACCAAGGCGGCGACGGTCGAACTCGAACGCTATCGCGTGGCGCTGCACGGCCGCAGCTTCGCCGATCGCGTCAACGCCGATTTCGTCGCCGGCTATCCGGCGCGCCGCGAAGGCTGGCTCAATATCGGCGTGCTGCACACCTCGCTCGACGGCACCCGCGGCCACGAAGGCTACGCGCCGTGCAGTCTCGATGACCTCAAGCGATTCGGCTATGATTACTGGGCGCTCGGCCACGTCCATGCCGCCGAAATCGTCAGCCGCGATCCGTGGGTGGTATTTCCGGGCAATCTGCAGGGCCGCAGCGTCCGCGAAACCGGACCCAAGGGCGCGATGCGCGTCACCGTCGAAGACGGCCGCATCATCGAGGTGACGCCGCTGGCGCTCGACGGCGCCCGCTGGGCGCATCTGACGGTCGACCTGTCCGGCTGCACCGACGATGCGGAAATTCCCGCGCTGGTGAGCGAGCGCCTCACCGAGCTGCATGCGCAGAGCGACGGCCGCGCGCTGGCGGTCCGGGTGACGCTGACCGGGGCGACATCGTTGCACGACAAACTGCTGGCGCACCGCGAGACGCTGCAGGACGATCTGCGCGCCGGCGCATTGCAGCTCGCCGCCGACTGCTGGATCGAGCAGCTCAAAATCAAGACCTCGCTGCCGGCGCGCGCCGCGATCATCCAGTCGAATGGCGACGACATCGACGTCGCCGCCCTGCTCGCCGAAGGCGCGCAGGATCCCGGCTTCGCCGCGGCGCTGGCTGAACTGACCGAGACCATCAAGGCGAAGTTGCCGCGCGATCTGCACGAGGAGTTCGATGCGTCGGACGTCGTCCGCAGCCTGACCGACGACGCGCGCGCGCTGCTGAGCGGAGAGCTGTCGTGAGGATCGAACAACTGGCGCTGGAGCGCTACGGCGTCTTCACCGACCGCGTCCTGTCGTTCGCGCCGCAGGCGTCGCTGCACGTCGTGCTTGGCGCAAACGAGGCCGGCAAGACTTCTGCGCTGACGGCGATCGGCGATCTGTTGTTCGGCTTCGGCCCCCGCACCGACTACGATTTCAAGCACGACAGCAAGCTGCTGCGGATAGGCGGCAGCTTTCGTCGTTCCGATGGCCGCCTGATCGCGGCACGCCGGCGCAAGGGCAACAAGAATACGCTGCTCGACGGCGAGGATCGCGCCCTGCCTGACGATCACTTCGCAGCCCTGCTCGGCGACGCTTCGCGAGCCACCTTCGACCGCGAATTCGGCATGACCGCGCAGGCGCTGCGCGAAGGCGGCAGCAAGCTGCTCAGCGTCGGCGGCGATCTCGCCGAAACATTGGCCGCGAGTTCGGCCGGCATGGCCGAGCTGTCGCGGATCAAGGATCGCCTGCAGCAGCAGGCCGACGAGCTGTTCACCCCGCGGAAATCCGCCAGCAAGCCGTTCTATCTCGCGGCCGACCGCCGCGACGCCGCCGACAAGGAACTGCGCGACGCCATCGTCACCCGCGAGGCGCTACGGCAGCTCCAGGCCGTCGTGCAGGACGCTGAAGCAGAGTTGGAGCGGCTGAAGACCGAGCACGCCGCCTGCGGCGGCAAGCTGTCGCGCTGGCAGCGAACGCTACGGGTGCGCTCGCAACTGGCGAGGCTCGACTGCATCGAGACCGAGTTGACCACGCTGGCCGACCTGCCGGTTGTGGCGGAACCGACCCTCGCCGAATGGCGCACCGCGCTCGATCGCAAGATCTCGTTCGAAGCCGAGATCGCCGCGCTCGATGCGGCGGCCGCGACGGATGCCGCCGAGCTTGCGACGATCGATGTCGACGAAGCGCTGCTGGCCGAAGCCGGCACGATCGACGCCCTGCGCGAGCGGCTCGGCGCGGTGCGCAAGGCAGCGGCCGATCTGCCGCGACGCCGCCACGACCGCGCCGTCGCCGAGGCTGCGCTGGACGATTGCGCGCGGCGGCTCGGGCTCGCTTCGCACGTCGAACTACTGGCTTCGCTGCCGACCGAGCCGGCGCTCGCAGAAGCGCGCGATCGCCTCGAAAAGATGCGACGCGCCACGCAGGAGCTGGTCGAACTCGAAGCCAAGCACGCACGGGCGAAGCGCGAACTCGACAGCGCCGCTGCGACCGGCGACGACCCTCACCTGGTCGATCTGGAACCTTTGCGTCAGCGCTTCGAGGCGCTCGGCGACGTGCCGGCGCTGGAGGATCGTCTGCGCCGAGATCGTGCCGCGCTCGCGGTCGAAAGCGAGGCGATCACTAGCGCGCTGGCGGCGCTCGATCCGGCACCCGGCCCGCTCGACCGGGTGCGCGCCCTGCCGGTGCCTGATCGCTCCACCATCACCAAGTTCGCCAGCGCCTTCGAACTCAGCGAAACCGAATTGAAGCGGCTCGACAACGAGATCGCCAAGCTCGACGAGGCGATTGCCGCCGCCGAGGCGGAGCTGGCGAAGCTGTCGAACGCCGGCGCAGTACCGACCAAGACTGATCTGATCGCAGCACGGCGGTCTCGCGACGACCGCCTCGGCGCGCTCTACGACGGCCTCGATGGCGACCGCGACGAACGCCGGCTTCGCTTCGATCGCGTCGCCGAAGCGTCGCGCACCATCGACGGCATCACTGACTCGTTGCTGATCGACACCGAACGCGCGGCCCTGCACGAGAACGCGCAGCGGCGGCTGGCGGACACTCGCAGTAAGCGCGAGCGCGAAGCCGAAAAGCGCGCCGGCCTGCAGCGGGGACTGGCTGATATCAACGAGGGGTGGAGACGGGCCTGGGCGGCGTCCGGGCTGCAGCCGTCGGGCGCGGCCGAGATGCTGCGCTGGCGCGACCGGCTCGACGAACTCATCGCGAAGCTGGCGAAATGCGACCTGCAGCGCACCGAGATCGATGCGCAGGAGATGGCGCTCGGCGACGGCAAGGTCGCGATCATCGGCTTTCTCGCTCACGTCGGCCGCCAGCCCGATCGCAATGCGCCGGCGGGCGTGCTGTATCGTGAAGCCAAGGGGCGGTACGATCAGTTGGTTGCGGCCTGGAGCGACGCCAAGGCGCGCGCCGCGACCCGCGACCGGATCGCCCGGGAGCTTGCCGAAGCCGATGCCGCGCGCGCAACGTGCGAGCGCCGCCTCGCCGAGTTGCGGCAGCACTGGCCGCAGACCATGCGCGCGATCGGGCTCGACGCCGATGCCTCGCCGGCTCAAGGCGATGCCGCGCTGTCGGTGTGGGGCTCGGTCGGCGTGCCGCGCGCCAATTTCGAACGTGAAGGCCGCAGCGTCGATACCATCACGTCGGATCTGCAGGAGTTCGAACGCGACGTCGCCGACCTCATCGGTCGCGTCGCACCGGATCTCGGCAGCCTTGCGGACCAGGACGCCGTTTCGCGCGTCGCCGAACGGCTCGTCGAGGCCCGCCGCGCCAACGAAGCCTGCCGTCGCCTGCACGACAACGCAGCCAGACGGGCGCTCAGCCGCGGTGCGCTGCTGGCCAAGCTCACGGCGAGCACCGAGACGCTGCAGCGCGCCGGCGAAACCTTGGGGGCTGATAGCGCCGCAGTGCCGGAGTTGCTGTCGCGGCTCGCCTTCCGCCTGCAATTGCAGACCGAGCAGGCCGAACTGCGGCGGCACCTGTTCGAGATCGCCGATGGTCACGACGAGACCGCGCTTCGTCAGGAGCGCGAGGGGATCGATTTCGACCGGCTGCAGGCCGACATCGCCAGCGCGACCGAGCAGCAGGACCGATTGCTCAAGGATATCTCGGACGCATCGGCGACGCTGTATCAGCGGCAGCGCGAACTGGACTCGCTCACCAAAGGCCGCGACGCCGCCGGCGCCGCCGCCCGCCGCCGCGAGGCTGCCGCCGAACTCCTGGCGATTTCCGAAGACTGGCTGCAGCGTTCGGCAGCGGCGCTGCTGGCGCGCCGGGCCGTTGAGCTGTATCGCGCCAAGGTGCAGGACCCGATGGTGGCGCGCGCCGGCGAGTTGTTTGCGCTGGCGACAGCGGATGCCTTTGCCGGGCTCGGCATCGACTACGGCGACCAGGACGAGCCGACCCTGGTGGCGCGCCGCGCCTCGGGCGAGCGGGTACCGCTGTCCGGACTGAGCGAGGGCACCCGCGATCAGTTGTTTCTGGCGCTGCGGCTGGCGCTGCTCGAACGCCGTGTCTCCGAGCCGCTGCCGTTCATTGGCGACGACCTCCTGGCCAGCTTCGACGACCGGCGGACGCTGGCGACGCTCCGCCTGCTCGCCGCCGCCGGCCAGCAGCGCCAGATGATCCTGTTCACCCATCACCGCCACGTCGCTGAGCTCGCGCAGTCCCTGCCCGATCATCAGGTCGATCTCGTCGAGCTCTAGTAAGCCGACGCCATGCGCGCAGGCGTCCGGCGGCGTCGATTGCTGGCACGGCGTGCTGACGCGATTGAGCCAAAACGTCGCATTGGGCTGCTGCCGGTTCGGTGCCGTGCGATCCGGTGCGCGTCATGGGTCTTGCTCCCGACGTCTACAGACCCCATAAAATGAATCCTAGTTGAAAACGTTGCCGAAAGGGCTGCGGAAAGACGACCCGGATTGGAAGGAGCAAGAATGCCGCAGAACGACTATCTTCTCGCGGTCATCCTTCTTCCGTTCGCCGGCAGCCTGATTGCGGCGCTGTTGCCGGCCAATGCGCGTAACACCGAGGCCTGGCTGGCCGCCGCCGTCGCGCTCGGCTGCCTGGGACTGCTGGCTTTCCTCTATCCCGGCGCCGGTGCGGCGCCGATCCGCTATCAACTCGACTGGCTGCCGCAGGCCGGCCTGAGCTTCACATTGCGGCTGGACGGATTCGCCTGGGCATTCGCCTGCCTGATCACCGCGATCGGCGCCCTCGTCGTTCTTTACGCGCGCTACTACATGTCGCCGTCCGACCCGGTGCCGAGGTTCTTTTCGTTCCTGCTGGGCTTCATGGGCGCGATGCTCGGCATCGTTCTGTCCGGAAACCTCATTCAACTGGTGTTCTTCTGGGAGCTCACCAGTCTGTTTTCATTCCTGCTGATCGGCTACTGGCACCACAACGCCGCGGCCCGTGAGGGCGCCCGCGTGGCGCTGACGATCACCGGTACCGGCGGACTGTGCCTGTTTGCCGGCGTGGTGGTGCTCGGCCACATCGTCGGAAGCTACGACCTCGATGCCGTGCTGTCGGCCGGCGCCGAGGTCCGCGGCCACGCGCTGTACGTACCGACCCTGATCCTGATCGTGCTCGGCGCGCTGACCAAGAGCGCGCAGTTTCCGTTCCACTTCTGGCTGCCGCGGGCGATGACGGCGCCGACGCCGGTCTCGGCGTATCTGCACTCCGCCACCATGGTGAAGGCCGGCGTGTTCCTGCTGGTGCGGCTGTGGCCGGTGCTGGGTGGCACCAATGAATGGCTGTGGATCGTCGGTACGACCGGGCTCGCGACCTTCGTGGTCGGCGCCTACCTGGCGGTATTTCAGCGCGACCTGAAGGGTCTTTTGGCCTACTCCACCATCAGCCATCTCGGCCTGATCACGTTGCTGATCGGCCTCGACCGCCCGCTGGCTCTCGTCGCCGCGATCTTCCACGTTTTCAATCACGCGACCTTCAAGGCGTCGCTGTTCATGGCGGCGGGCATCATCGACCACGAGACCGGTACGCGCGATCTTCGTCGTCTCAGCGGGCTGTGGAAGTTCATGCCGAAGACCGGCGCGCTGGCGATCGTCGCCGCTTCGGCGATGGCCGGCGTGCCGCTGCTGAACGGCTTCCTGTCCAAGGAAATGTTCTTCGCCGAAACCATCGAGACCCATGACGGCTCGCTGCTCGACGATGCCCTGCCCTATATCGTCACCCTCGCCAGCATGTTCACCGTGGCGTATTCGCTTCGCTTCATCCGCGAGGTGTTCTTCGGCCCGCCGCCGGTCGACCTGCCGCGCACGCCGCACGAGCCGCCGCGCTGGATGCGGTTTCCGGTCGAACTGCTGGTGCTGACCTGCCTGGTGGTCGGCATCGTGCCGTCGCTGACGATCGGCCCGTTTCTCCAGCTTGCCGTGCACGCGGTGCTCGGCACCGAGACGCCGTATTACAGCCTCGCGGTCTGGCACGGATTCAACTTGCCGCTGCTGATGAGCGTGATCGCGCTGGCCGGCGGGGTGGCCCTATACCTTTTGCTGCGCGAACCACTGCAGCATGGGCTGCAAAGCTCGCTGTTCGCCGGACGGTTCAAGACCCAGCGGCTGTTCGATCTGGTGCTGGTGACGGTATCTTGGCGCTGGGCACGCAGCATCGAACGGGTGTTCGGCACTCGCCGGCTGCAACCGCAATTGCTGCTGCTGGTCTGTGTGGCGCTGGTGGCGGCTGCGGTCCCTGCCCTCACGCGCGGTGTCAGCGTCGCGGCGGTCGCGTTCGACGAAATCGACCCGGCTCTGGCGCTGGTATGGACGGTCGGCATCGCCTGCGCGCTCGGCGGCGCGGCAGTCGCCAAATTCCATCGCCTGGCGGCACTGATTCTGATCGGCGGATCGGGGCTGACGACCTGTCTCACTTTCGTCTGGTTCTCGGCCCCGGATTTGGCGCTGACCCAGATCGGCGTCGAGATCGTCACCACGGTCCTGTTGCTGCTCGGGCTGCGCTGGCTGCCCAAGCAGCTCGACACCGACCAAATCTCCGCAACCCGCAGCGTCGGCAAACGCGCCAGGCAGCTCCGTGACCTCGCGGTCGCGACCGCAGCCGGCGCCGGAGTGGGGCTATTGGCCTATGCGGTGATGACACGCACGGCCCCCGACAGCATTTCGCAATTCTTCCTGCGGCACGCCTATCAGGACGGCGGCGGTACCAATGTGGTCAACGTCATTCTCGTGGACTTCCGCGGCTTCGACACGCTCGGCGAGATCACGGTGCTGGCCGTCGTGGCACTGACGGTGTTCGCCCTGCTGCGCCGATTTCGTCCCGCCGCCGACAGCATCGACATCCCGGAGCAGCAACGACTGCAGGACGAGCACGACGATGCCGACGCTGATCGCCGCAAGGGCGACACCGTTGCCGATTATCTCGCGGTGCCGGCGATGATCATGCAACTGTTGTTTCCGTTCATCTTCATCGCCGCGATGTATCTGCTGCTGCGCGGCCATGATCAGCCGGGCGGAGGGTTCGTTGCCGGCATCGCGATGGCGGCGGCTCTGATCCTGCAATACATGGCGGGCGGCGCCCGCTGGATCGAGGCGCGGCTGCGCATCCATCCCCTGCGCTGGATCGGCGTCGGGTTGATGCTGGCATTGTTGACCGGAGCCGCGGCGCTGCCGTTGGCGCGCCCGTTCCTCACCTCCGCCTTCGCCTATGCCAAGATCCCGTGGATCGGCGATGTGCCGCTGGCCAGCGCTGCGCTGTTCGACCTGGGCGTGTTCTCGCTGGTGGTCGGCGCCACCGCACTGATGCTGATCGCGCTCGCACATCAATCGATCCGCGGCCATCGCCGCCCGCCCGGCGGCCGAGCCGCAAAGCCCGAGGCCAGCCGATGGAACTGATCGTCGCAATCGCCATCGCTGCGCTGACCGGCTGCGGAGTGTGGCTGCTGCTGCGGCCGCGGACGTTCCAGGTGATTATCGGTCTGGCGCTGCTGTCCTACGCCGTCAACCTGTTCATCTTCAGCATGGGCCGGCTGCGGGTCGGGGCTGCCGCGGTGCTGGAGAAAGGCCAGATCGGCGATCCGCAGGCCTTCGCCGACCCGCTGCCGCAGGCACTGGTGCTCACCGCCATTGTCATCAGCTTTGCCACCACCGCGCTGTTTCTGGTGGTGCTGCTCGCATCGCGCGGCCTCACCGGGAACGACCACGTCGATGGCCGGGAGCCCGAATGACGAACTGGGCTGACCATCTGATCATTCTGCCGATCCTGCTGCCGCTGTTCGTCGGCGCGGCGTTGCTGCTGGTCGACGAGCGCCATCAGCAGATCAAGGCGTTCGCCAATCTCGGCTCGATCGTGGTGATGGGGGGCATTGCGCTGCTGCTGATGCGCGCGGTGGACCCGTCGACCGCGACCGGCTCCGCGCCGATCGCCGTGTACCGGCTCGGCGACTGGCCGGCTCCGTTCGCGATCGTGCTGGTCGCCGACCGGCTGTCGGTGCTGATGCTGGTGCTCACCAGCATCCTGGCATTCGCATCCGCGGTCTTCGCAACGGCGCGCTGGCAGCGGGTCGGCGCGCACTTCCACTCGCTGTTCCAGTTCCTGCTGATGGGCCTGAACGGTGCCTTCCTGACCGGCGACCTGTTCAACCTGTTCGTCTTTTTCGAGCTGCTGCTGGCGGCCTCCTATGGCCTCGTGCTGCACGGCTCCGGCCAGGCCCGCGTGCGCGCCGGCCTGCACTACATCGCCGTCAACCTCACCGCGTCGGTGCTGTTCTTGATCGGCGTGAGCCTGATCTACGCGGTCACCGGCACCCTCAACATGGCGGATCTAGCAGTCCGGATTCCGCAGGTGCCGGCGCAGGACCGCGCGCTGCTGGAGGCAGGCGCCGCGGTGCTCGGCGTCGCCTTCCTGGTCAAGGCCGGGATGTGGCCGCTGTGCTTCTGGCTGCCGACGACCTATGCGGCTGCCGCCGCGCCGGTCGCTGCGATCTTCGCGATCATGAGCAAGGTCGGCATCTACATCCTGCTCCGGCTGTCGCTGTTGTTCTTCGGTGCCGGCAGCGGTGCCTCGGCGCTGTTCGGCAGCGACTGGCTGGTCGCGGCCGGCATCGCGACAATCCTGTTCGGTCTGATCGGCGCGCTCGCCTCGCAGGAGATCTCGCGGCTTGCCGGCTACGCCGTGCTGGTATCGTCCGGCACCGTGCTGGCGGTCGCGGCCGCCGCAGGACAGCCGGCAGTGACCGCAGCGGCGCTGTTCTATCTGGTCAGTTCGACGCTGGCGATCGCCGCGTTCTTCATGCTGATCGAACTGCTCGAACGCGGCCGTGATCCGGGCGCCGACATGCTGGCTGTGACCCGCGAAGCCTATGGCGAGGACGCTCCCGACGATCCGGATGCCGAAGAAGTCGGGATGGTGATCCCGGCCTCGATGGCGATCCTCGGCTGGTGCTTCGTCGGCTGCGCCGCGGTGATCGCCGGGTTGCCACCGGCGTCCGGCTTCATTGCCAAATTCGCGATGCTCAGCGCCCTGCTCGGCGGCGACGCCGCGACGGGTATCTCGCCGCTGAGCTGGACGCTGCTGGCGCTGTTGATGCTGTCCGGCCTGACCATGCTGATCGCAATGACCCGTGCCGGCATCCGCACGCTGTGGTCCCCGACCGAGCGTGCCGATCCGCGGGTTCGTCTGGCGGAGATCGTACCGATCGCGCTGCTGCTGCTCGGCTGCGTGGCGATGACGGTGCAGCCACAGACCGCAATGAGCTACATGCAGGGCGCCGCCGGCTCGCTGCACGCGCCGGCGACCTATACCGACAGCGTGCTGGCGCCGGTGCAGACCCGGGTGCGAACAGGAGGCGGCTCATGAGCAGGCTGCTGCCGTTTCCGCTGATCTCGCTGTGTCTGCTGGCGATGTGGCTGTGGCTCAGCCAGAGCATCGCGCTCGGCCCGATCCTGCTCGGCAGCCTGTTTGCGCTGATCGGCGGCTGGCTGTTGCGGTTGTTGCAGTCCGACGCCGACCGGGTACGAAACCCGGCGGCCATCATCCGGCTGGCCGGGCTGGTGCTGATCGACGTCGTGCGCTCCAACATCGCGGTCGGCAGCATCATCCTCGGCGGCCAGCGCAACAACATCACCTCCGGCTTCGTCAATATCCCGCTCGATCTGCGCAGCCCGCAAGGGCTCGCGGTGCTGGCCTGTATCATCACCTCCACGCCCGGAACGCTGTGGGTGAATTTCAGTCGGGAGACCGGCGTTCTGCAACTTCACGTGCTCGATCTGGTCGACGAGAGCGAGTGGGTCGAACGCATCAAGGGCCGCTACGAACGCCTACTGTTGGAGATCTTCGAATGAGCAGTGTGGTGCTGACCTGGTCGGTCGTGATTGCGCAGGTGATGCTCGCCCTCGCCATGGCTTGCGCGACCTATCGGATGCTGGTGGGCCCGCGCGCCCAGGACCGCGTGCTGGGACTCGATACGCTGTACGTCAACGCCATGCTGCTGATGCTGACGGTCGGAATCCGAACCGGCAGCGACGTGTATTTCGAGGCGGCGCTGATCATCGCCCTGCTCGGTTTCGTCGGTACCGTGGCGCTGTCCAAATTCTTGATGCGCGGCGAGGTGATCGAATGACCCATGCGGCGGAGCTTCCGGCCTGGGCGGCGTGGTGCGTGGCACTGTTGCTGCTGCTCGGAGCCGGCATCACGCTGATCGGCTCGCTCGGGCTGCTGCGGCTCGACGGCTTTTACCAGCGAGCGCACGCCCCGACCCTCGGCACCACGCTTGGCACCGCCTTCATCGTCGGCGCGTCGATGCTGTGCTTCTCGCTGCTGGAGTCGCGACCGCTGCTGCACGAGGTGCTGATCCTCGGCTTCGTCACCATCACCACCCCGGTGACGCTGATGCTGCTGGTGCGTGCCGCACTGTTTCGCGACACCGCGGAAGGGCATATCGACGACATCGTCCGACGCGCAAGGCGCAAGCCTGGGGACGACGAGGAACGCTGACCGACTGGTCATTCAGGTCTACCGGTCGAAACTTGCGTGCGGCCAATAGAACCGATCGCTGGTCGGCCTCGCGCCAAAGATCGCCTGTCCGACCCGCACCACGGTCGCGCCCTGTTCGATCGCGGCCTCGAAATCACCCGACATCCCCATCGACAGTTGCGTCAGATCGGGGTGAACGCTGGTGGCGCGGTCGCGCAGATCGCGCAGCAGACGGAAGCACTGCCGAACACGTTCCGTGTCGGCGCTGAAAATCGCCAGCGTCATCAGACCGCGCGGCTTGAGCCGTGGATATTCGGACAGACGCCGGGCAAACGGAACGAGATCGTCAGGGGCAAGGCCGTACTTGCTCGCCTCGCCCGAGGTGTTGACCTGAACGAACACGTCAAGGTCATGCCCCTCCGCATCCAGCCGACGATTCAATTCCTCGGCGAGCCGCAGACTATCGAGCGCATGGAATTCCGAAGCGAAACGGACAAGATACTTCACCTTGTTGGTCTGGAGGTGGCCGATGATCGACCAGCGGATCGGCAGATCCACGAGCATGGCCCGCTTGTCGCGAGCCTCCTGCAGCTTGTTTTCGCCGAACTCGGAAATGCCGGCCGCATAGGCCAGACGAAGAACGTTGGCCGGCACCGTCTTGGTGACGGGCAGAAGACGCACATCGTCGCTCCGCCCGCAGCGTTGGCAAGCGGCCGCGATGCGCTCCCGAACCGACTTCAGGTTCACCGCAAACGCGGTGGCGGGATCGGCGCCGAAACGCGTGATGTCGTCCGGTGAGAGCTCTCGGCTGGCAGGCATTGTGACGCGAGCACTCCTGGTCAGTAAGGTAGCGGAAAGCGTGCGACGAGTTGCCGAACGCGCATGTTGATCGCTTGCCGGTCAGCATCCAGCGTCCCGGCGCGGACCGCGTGGAGCGTGTCGAGCAGCAGGCCGGCGATCTGGCGATACTGATCCGCGCCGAAGCCGCGGGAGGTGCCGGCCGCCGTCCCTACGCGGACCCCCGACGTCACCATCGGCTTCTCCGGATCGTTCGGGATTGCGTTCTTATTGACCGTGATCCCCACCGACTCCAAGGCCTGCTCGGCGATATTGCCGGTCACGCCGAGGGGCCGCAGATCGACAACGGCGAGATGGCAATCGGTGCCGCCCGACGTGATCGTCAGCCCGCCATCCGCCAGCGCCTGCGCCAACACGCGGCAATTCTCGACTACGGCCTGCGCATACAGTCTGAACTCCGGTTGCAGCGCCTCGCCGAATGCGACCGCCTTGCCGGCGATCACATGCATCAGCGGACCGCCCTGAAGCCCGGGGAACGTCGCTGAATTGATCTTCTTGGCGATGTCCGGATCATTGGTCAGAACGAATCCGCCGCGCGGCCCACGGAGTGTCTTGTGCGTCGTCGAGGTGACGACATCGGCGAACGGAACGGGCGACGGATAGACGCCGCCGGCCACGAGCCCGGCGAAGTGGGCCATATCGACCATCAGCATCGCCCCGACCTCATCGGCGATCTGACGGAAGTGGCCGAAATCCATGATCCGCGGATACGCCGACCCGCCGGCGATCAGCAGCCGTGGCCGGTGCTGGCGAGCTAGCTCGGCGACCCGATCCATGTCGATCCGGTGCGACTCCGGATCGACGCCATAGCTGACGGCCCTGAACCAGCGGCCCGACATGTTGACCGTCGCCCCATGGGTCAGATGGCCGCCGGCCTTCAAGTCCAGGCCGAGGATGGTATCGCCGGGTGACAGCAGCGCGAGAAACACCGCCTGATTGGCCTGGCTGCCCGAATGCGGCTGGACGTTGGCGTAGGCGCTGCCGAACAGCTCATTGACCCGCGCAATCGCCAGATCCTCGACCGCGTCCACATTCGCGCAACCGCCGTAGTAGCGACGATGCGGATAGCCTTCGGCGTATTTGTTGGTCAGCACCGATCCTTGCGCGTCGAGAACTGCCCGGCTGACGAAGTTCTCCGAGGCGATCAGCTCGATCGAGTCGCGCTGGCGGGTTTCCTCCTCGGCGATCGCGGCCGCAACAGCGTGATCGGCCGCGGTCAGGCCGGCGGCGCTCACGCCCGGGTTTGCGATGGTCTGGACGAGGTGCGGCGCGACGGATGAACCCATGGCTGATCTCCTTGATGCCGACGACTTGTCGCGAGCATCAGAGGGCGCGTGCGGCGTCGGTGAACAGCGCATAGCATGGTGATGGTCTGACTATCCCCGCCACTTTCTGAATAGAGACCAGACCAATTGAGATGGCAACGCCGGCTCAGGATTTCGTCGCCGCCCGAAGCGCTTTCGCCAGCTTCTTCACGGCGCCTTCGATCTCGAACGGGGTGTACGCCGCAAAGCCCATCAGGAAGCCCGCCTCGCCAGCGCGGGCGTGATGCAGCGCCGACAGTCCCAGCAATTCGATCCCGGCACGGCGGGCGGCGTCGACCGCGATGCGTTCCTGAAGATCGCCCGTCAGCACGCAGGGGAGTTGCAGGCCGCCGATCGGAACGCGCGGTTCGACGAAGTCGGACAGATACTTTCCGACGAGGCGAGCCAGCACGTCGAGGCGTTCGGCATAGACACCGCGCATCGTGCGAACATGCGCGCCGAAATGTCCGCCCTCCATGAACCGGGCCAGCGTCAATTGCGCCATCGAGGCGCTGTGACCGTCGAGCAGCGTGC
Organism: Rhodopseudomonas palustris; assembly: GCF_007005445.1. Classification (NCBI taxonomy): domain Bacteria; kingdom Pseudomonadati; phylum Pseudomonadota; class Alphaproteobacteria; order Hyphomicrobiales; family Nitrobacteraceae; genus Rhodopseudomonas; species Rhodopseudomonas palustris. Next base: position 2,049,737 of record NZ_CP041387.1, read on the forward strand.
GTGCAACCGTCATCGGTTTCACGAGCCGAGGCGGCAGCACCACGTAGCCGATCCGGAGGCCCGGAAACAAAGATTTGGTGAAGGTGCCGATATAGACAGTCCGGTCGTGCCGATCGAGACCTTGCACGCAAGCGGTCGGCTTGCCGGCGTAGTGGAATTCGCTGTCGTAGTCGTCTTCGATGATCCACGTCTGATGCCGCGCCGCCCATTCGATCAGCGCGAGGCGGCGATCGAGTGCCAGCGTCGCGCCGGTTGGAAATTGATGTGACGGCGTGAGGAACACCGCCTTGGCCCGGCGCGGCTGGGCTGTAATCTGGTCGACGACCAGCCCCTGACGATCGACCGGAATCGGAACGCACTCCAGACCTGCGGCATCGAACGCCTTCCGCGCGCCGTAATAGACCGGATCTTCGATGAAGATCCGGTCGCCAGGATCGAGCAGCGAATTCGCGCACAGCGACATTGCCTGCTGCGAACTGGTGAGTACGACAACCCGATCCGCCGAGGCGCGTGCGCCGCGTTCAAGGTTGACGTAATCGGCAATGGCGCGGCGGAGCGGCTCGCTGCCCTGCGGTTCGCAATGCAGCAGCGTCTGCGCACCCAGCTCTTTCCGGACCTGGCGCTCCAGTCGCTCCCAGAGTTGAAGCGGAAACGTCCGCGTTTCCGGAACGCCATGGACGAACGGCGTCGGCAAGAGCTGCTCGCGAATGCCGCCGCTGCCGAACATCGCGGCTCCGCGCTTGCTGAGGTTCGGCGTCTGGTTGCGAAGGTGCCGGTCCCGCTGCGGCAGACGGCGGCCGAGCGTGAACTCCGTCATCTTCGCGACGAAGCTGCCGCTGCCCACCCGCCGCTCGATGAAGCCTTCGGCGTGAAGCTGGCCGTAGGCCACTTCGACCGTATCGCGCGACACGCCTAGTGACTGAGCCAGCGCACGCGAGGCGGGCAACGGTTTGCCTGCCCCCAGCGCACCGTCGACGATCAGTTGGCGGATGGCCCGCTGAACCCGCGCGTGCAACGGCATCGCCGCGTGGGCGGGGTGGGCGACCCAGGCTTTGACGGATTCGAGCTGCGAGTGCTTGAACAAATGGTCTGCCCCTATGGCGAATAATGGCCGGGCTAATCAGGCCATCGAATGGCTAAATGTCAATTGGCCCGAGCGCCTCGCGCTCCCGAGAAAAGACTGTCAGCCTGATGTCGCCCCACCCTCCGCCTTCCCCGGTCCGCCTCGGCGACCTCACCGATCCGGTCGTCGCCGGCCTGATCTCGGTGATCGTCAACTACGGCGGCACGTTCATTCTGGTGTTTCAGGCCGCCAAGATCGCGGGGCTCAGCCCTGAACTCACGGCATCCTGGGTGTGGTCGATCTCGATCGGCGTCGGATTGACCGGCGTGTTCCTGAGCCTGCGTTATCGCGAGCCGATCATCACGGCGTGGTCGACCCCGGCGGCGGCTTTCCTGGTCACCGCTCTGGCGACGACTCCCTACCCGGAGGCGGTCGGCGCCTACATGATCTCGGCGGCAGCGTTCGTCGTGCTCGGCATGTCCGGCTATTTCGAGAAGGTGATCGGTCTGATCCCGCCCGGGATCGCCTCGGGCCTGCTCGCCGGCATTCTGCTGCAGTTCGGCATCGGCGCATTCGGCGGCGCCAGCGTCGATCCGTGGCTTGTCGGCTTGCTGATCGCCGGCTACGTCGCGTTGAAGCGCTTTTCCGCGCGCTATGCCGTGGTCGGCATTCTGCTGCTCGGACTAGCGTTCCTGCTGACGCAAGGCCGGGTCGATCTGTCGGGTCTCGAGCTGGTCTTCGCGGCCCCGGTATTCAGCATGCCGGAGTTTTCGCTGAACGCACTGTTGTCGGTCGCGTTGCCGCTGTTCCTGATCACGCTCACCGGTCAATACATGCCGGGGATGCTGGTGTTGCGGAACGACGGGTTCAAGACCAGCGCCAATCCGATCGTGACCATTACCGGTCTTGGGTCGCTCATCATGGCGCCGTTCGGCTCGCATGCCTTCAACATCGCGGCGATCACGGCCGCGATCGCCACAGGCCGGGAGGCTCACGAAGACCCTTCCAAGAGATGGATTGCCGGCATCGCGGCGGGCTGTTTCTATGTGCTGGTGGGCGTGTTCGGGGTCACGCTCGCCGCCGTGTTCATGGCGTTTCCAGCCACCTTCATCACCACCCTCGCCGGTCTCGCTCTGCTCGGCACGATCGGCGGCAGCCTTGCCGGGGCGATGGCGGATCCGACCTCGCGCGAGGCGGCATTGATCACCTTCCTGGCATCCGCCGCGAACATCAAGCTGCTCGGCATCGGCGGCGCATTCTGGGGCCTGCTGATCGGCGGACTCGCCTATCTTGTCCTCAATGGCCGCGTGCCCTATCGCGCGGCCGCCGATCGCCCCGCCACCGAGGCGGCAGCGAAATGAACCGCGAGACGACGCCGATGACGACTTCCATCATCTCGATCCAGAGTCAGGTGGTGCACGGGCACGTCGGCAACAGCGCCGCCGTGCTGCCGATGCAGGCGCACGGGCTGAACGTGGCGGCAGTGCCGACCACACTGCTCTCCAATCATCCAGGCTTCGAGACCACACGCGGACGGGTGCTCGACGCCGAGTTGGTCGGCGATCTGCTGCGCGGGGTCGAAGAACGAGGGCTGATCGAGACAAGCCGCTATATCGTGTCCGGCTATCTCGGCTCGCGCGCCAACGGCGAAATGGTGGCGGCCTTCATCAAGAGAGCGAGACAGCTCAATCCCGCCATCACCTACATCTGCGATCCGGTGATGGGAGACGCCCATGTCGGCGTGTTCGTGCCCGATCAGATTGTCGCGTGCATCTGCGACGAGCTGATCGCGCTCGCTGATCTGCTCACGCCCAACCAGTTCGAAGTCGGACTGATCGCAGGCAGCCCGCCAACGACATGGTCAGAGCTCGAGGCGGCGGTCCAAAAGATCCAAACTTGGCGGAATGCCCGGGTGGTCGTCACAAGCTGCAGGCTGGCGGATACGCCGAACGATTCGCTCGAGAACATCGTGTTCGAGGACGCAGCCTCAACGCGGCTGCCCTCGCTACGGCTCGAGCTGGCAGCGGCCGGAACGGGCGATCTCTACACCGGCCTTCTGGCCGCCGGCCTCGCCCGCAATCTCAGTCTCGTCGATGCGGCCCGCCGCGCCGCCGCCATTGTGCTCGAGGTGCTGAAACGCACCATGGCCGCCGGCGAACGCGAGATGCAGCTTGCCGGCGTCATCAATGCACTGAGCCCCGCCGGGGCCGAGCCTCCTCGATGACGCCGGAAGATCAGGCATAGGGTCGTGTTCGGAGGTGTCGGCGCTCGATGAGCTAAAGCCCTGGCGCCACCCACGCGGTCGAAATCGCGCCGCGGCCATCGAGGCTGATCCGCCAATACAGCGGCCGCCGCTCGTGCTGCACCAGGTAGACATCGACACCGCCATTGCCGACGCCGACGAACTCGATCGAACGAACGCCGCCGGCCTCGCTGATCTCTTTGTGCAGCGCGGGGAGTCGCTGTCTGGTGGCGTTGGCCACCATCTCGGTCATCGCGTCGTAGCCGGGCTCACCGGTGCGGAGCCCGTCGATCAGTCGGCGCAGCGCGGCCTCCGTGCCGGGGCTCGGCCGATTACTCGACAGCTTCTGAGTGAGCTGCTGTTCGATGCGCCGAGCTCTGTCCGCATCGATGCGCGGCATCGGGATATCGAGGCCGTTCTGGTGCAGCACCAGCGACTGCGCCACGCCTGAAACGTCCGTCACGAAGCTGATCTGAGCGTCGACGATCTTGGCGAAGAACCGCTTGCTGCTCTCGGCGAACAGCGGCACGTCGGGTTGGCCCGTCAGCCGGGACACCAGCCGCCCATCCGCGCGGCGGATCGTCATGACGCCGTGCTCGGCGAGTTCGTAGAAGCCGACGTAGCTATCCAGAACCGCCGCATCGAGCAGAACCTCCTGCGGCTCGGAGTTTTGCGCCGTGCCGCCCGCAGCTTGGACGGCGGCCGACAGCACATTCCAGTTCTTGCATCCGAGAACTCTGGCGATCAGCTCAAGACTCTCACTTCGAGTGAGTTCGGCTTTCGGTTTGATGGCCTCGCGCAGCGTCTGCGCCATGGCTTTTGCATCGCGGAAATCGCGCATCCTGAACCCTCTGCAGGGCGAACTGATCAGGTCAGATGCTTGCGTTACCGACACCGTTCGCCTCGGCAAAGGGGCACGAATCGCTGTGATACGTTCACCATTCCCCTGGCGGGGCGCAAGCGGCGGGTCGTATCCACCCGCTGGGACTCTGGCGCGCGTTGGATTCGATGTCAACGCCGGCGCGGCCTCGGACAATCGCGGCCGCGTGGCGGGATGCCACGGGCCGCGATCGCATGGGCATTCGGTCAGTTCTTCGGCGCGGCTTCGCCGGCGTCACCCTTGGGACCGGCCGGGCCAGTGGCGCCCGCCGGACCGGCTGGTCCTGCATCACCCTTAGGACCGGGGTCGCCCTTTGGACCGGCGGGGCCAGCGGGACCGGCCACACCGGCATCACCCTTCGGGCCGGCAGGTCCGGCTGGACCGGCGGGGCCCGCCTCGCCCTTCGGCCCGCGGGGGCCGCAATTGGCGACGATCAGATCCTTTGCGGTCTGGTCACCGGCCTTCAGGTCGAGCTTGCAGCTCTCGGGCAGGTAGCTGAGCGACATCTTGAAGCGGCGCGACGACGAACTCTTGACCTTGTCACCGGTGGCGACGACTTCGACCTCCTGCCCGGCCTTCGCGGTCTTGCCGGTGATCACCAGCTTGCCGCCCTCGATCGCTACGGTATCGAGATCGAGAGCCAGCGCATTCGCCGACGTCATCACCACGATCGCCGCCCCCGCAAGTATGGATCCTCGCACCATCCAGCTTCCCCTCTGTCCTCACAGGCGTCGCCTGCTCGCCTTGGCACCACGGCCGCGGACCATCCGCGCCCGCGTGAATCATAACCTAACATCGGCGGCAGGATAGCCGGCTGGCCGTGACATTTTTTCCGCAGCGCGTGCGATGATGGTCGCGCGACGCCGGGACAGAGAGCGCGGAACCTGCGGAATGCCATTGCGAACAAAGCAGGAATCTGGAAGCGTCCAACGTTCACCCGACAGGCGCTGATTCGTGTCCTTGCCCGCCCCGATTCTCGACGGACTCAATCCCGAACAGCGCTGCGCCGTCGAGCACGGCGCGGCCACTGCGAGCTGTCTGCCGCTCCTGGTGATCGCCGGCGCCGGCAGCGGCAAGACAAACACGCTGGCGCACCGGGTCGCGCATCTGGTGGTGGGCGGCGCCGATCCCTATCGCATCCTGCTGATGACATTCTCGCGCCGCGCGGCGGCCGAGATGACCCGCAGGGTCGAACGGATCGCCCGCAAGGTGCTGGGCGACCGCGCCTCGGTGCTGAGCGGCGGGCTGCACTGGGCCGGCACCTTCCACGGCATCGGCGCCCGGCTGCTGCGCGACTATGCCGAGCGGATCGGGCTCGATCCCGGCTTCACCATCCACGACCGCGAAGACTCCGCCGACCTGATGAACCTGGTCCGCCACGACCTTGGTTTCTCCAAGACCGAAGCGCGGTTTCCGGCCAAGGCCACGTGCCTGTCGATCTACTCGCGCTGCGTCAATGCCGGCCAGCCGCTCGATGTCGTACTCGGCGCCAACTACCCATGGTGCGCCGGCTGGACCGCCGAGCTGAAGCAACTGTTCGCCGCCTATGTCGACGCCAAGCAGCGCCACAACGTGCTCGATTACGACGACCTGTTGCTGTACTGGGCGCAGGTGATGGAGGAGCCGGCCTTCGCGCAAGAGATCGGCGGCCGGTTCGATCACGTGCTGGTCGATGAATATCAAGACACCAATGCGCTGCAGGCGCGGGTGTTGCTGGCGCTGAAGCCCGACGGCGCCGGGCTCACCGTGGTCGGCGACGACGCCCAGGCGATCTATTCGTTTCGCGCCGCCACGGTGCGCAATATTCTCGACTTCCCGAAGGCGTTCAATCCGCCGGCTCGCGTCGTGACGCTGGATCGCAACTATCGTTCGACCCAGGCGATCCTGTCGGCCGCCAACGCCGTGATCGATCTGGCGCGAGAGCGTTTCACCAAGAATTTGTGGACCGACCGCGCCGAAGGGGCGCGGCCGCTGCTGGCCTCAGTCCGCGACGAAGCCGACCAGGCCCGCTACATCGTCGAGCGGGTGCTCGACGCCCGCGAAGGCGGCGCGACGCTGAAGCAGCAGGCGGTGCTGTTCCGCACCTCGTCGCATTCCGCGCCGCTGGAGCTTGAGCTGACCCGGCGCAATATTCCGTTCGTCAAATTCGGCGGGCTGAAATTTCTCGACGCCGCGCACGTCAAGGACATGCTGGCGCTGCTGCGCTTCGTGCAGAACCCGCGAGACCGCGTCGCCGGATTCCGGGTGATGCTGCTGATGCAGGGCGTCGGCCCGGCGTCGGCGCAGAAAGCGCTCGATGCGATCACCGCCGCGGCCGATCCGCTCGGCACACTCGCGACGCTGTCCGCCCCGCCTCGCGCCGGCAGCGACTGGCGTGGCTTCGTCGAGGCGATCGGAGAGCTGCGCAGCGGCGATGCCGGCTGGCCGGCCGAGATCGAGCGCGCGCTGATCTGGTACGCGCCGCATCTCGATCGCATTCATGAGGATGCCGAAACCCGGCGCGCCGATCTGGTGCAGCTCGCGCAGATCGCCTCCGGCTATCCGTCGCGCGAGCGCTTCCTCACCGAATTGACGCTGGATCCGCCGGACGCGACCTCCGATCAGGCCGGCGTGCCGACGCTCGACGACGACTATCTGATCCTGTCGACGATTCATTCCGCCAAGGGCCAGGAATGGAAACAGGTGTTCGTGCTCAATGTCGTCGACGGCTGCATGCCGTCCGACCTCGGCACCGGCACCTCGGCCGAGATCGAGGAAGAGCGCCGCCTGCTCTACGTCGCGATGACCCGGGCGAAGGACGATCTGCATCTGGTGGTGCCGCAGCGATTCTTCACCCACGGCCAGAACGCCCAAGGCGACCGTCACGTCTATGCGGCGCGCACCCGCTTCATCCCCGACCGGCTGCTGCCGCTGTTCGAGCGCACGAGCTGGCCTCGAGTCACGCCCGAAACTGCCGCCGCAGCCCATCGCGTCCCGCGCATCGATATCAACTCGCGGATGCGGCGGATGTGGACCTGAGCGCGATCAGGCCGCCGCGCTGGTGGTAATCGTACCGCCGTCGGCATTGTCGACGATCACCGGGCTGTCGAACCAGCTCATCACCGGCTCGGCGCCATACAGTGCGGCAACGCGGGCGCGCCATTCGCCGGCATAGACAGCTTCGGCGGCCTCTCGGCTCTCCCACAGATAGATGCCGCCCGCGGTGGTACCGTCTTCGGAGCGGATGTAGTATTTGCGGATCAGGCCCGGCAGCTTCTGGTATTTCGGCGCGCTGCTCTCGAACCGCTTCTTCGCCTCGTCCAGGCTGATCGGCGTCGCCATGTGAAACTGCACGACGGTGGTAATCATCGAAAGCCTCCTCGGTGTTTTGGCAAATGTAGCGCATCCGCGGCCCGGCGTCGCCTCACCGGCCGCGGAACTGCGGTTTGCGGCGCTGCAGAAAGGCCTCGACGCCTTCGCGGTGATCGTCGCTGAAGCCGGCGAGCGCGAACTGGTCGAGATCCATGTGGCTGGCGAGATCGTCGAGCGCATGGGTGAGCCGGTTGACCGTCAGTTTGGTCATCGCCACCGACATCGGCGGTTGCGCCGCAATCTTGTCGGCGAGCGCGAGTGCCCGTGTGAGTGCCTGCCCCGGTTCGGCGATCTCCTCGACCAGCCCCCAGCCATGCGCCTCGGTGGCGCTGATGCGGTCATCGGCCAGGATTACCGCCTGCTTGGTGCGCGCCGGCCCGATCAGATGCAGCATCCGCGGCACGCTCTGCCAGCTCATGTTCATGCCGAGGCCGATCTCGGGCACCCGCAGATGAGCGTCGTTTGCCATCCCCCGGAAATCCAGCGCGACCGTCAGCGCCACGCCGCCGCCGACACAGAAGCCCTCGATCGCTGCGATCGTGACCTGCTCCACCTCGTGCCACGCTCGCGTCAGCCGCGGCCCGATCTTGAGATGTCGGCGCAGCGCGCCAAGGTCCATCCCGGCTCGGCTGCGGCCCTCCGGATCCTTCAGGTCGAAGCCCGCGCTGAATGCGGTCGCACTGCCGGTAAGAACCACCACCGAGGTATCCGCATCGTCCTCGAAACTGCGCGCAGCGTCGGTCAGTTGCCGCATCGCGTCGGGCGACAGCGCGTTGAGGCCGTCACCACGATCGAACCTGACGATCGCCACCCGTCCTTCCGGCCCCCGCCCTCGTTCGATGCTGACGCACCCGCTCATCTTGTTCCTCCCTGGTCGTTGCTTTTGGTTGCGGCGAGCCTAGCAGCCTCGCGGCTCGACAGCGCGGCAAAATCCAATCTATCCTGCGACGCATGAGCAATGAGCATCGCCACCACCACGATCACGACCATTCCGAATTGTCCGAAACCGAGCTGCGGGTGCGCGCGCTCGAAACCATTCTGACCGAAAAGGGGTATGTCGATCCCGCCGCGCTCGATGCGCTGATCGAGACCTACGAGACCAAGGTCGGCCCGCGCAACGGCGCTCGGGTGGTCGCCAAAGCGTGGAGCGATCCCGCCTATCGGCAGCGGCTGCTGCACGACGCCACCGCGGCGATCGCCGAGCTCGGTTACACCGGCCGCCAGGGCGAGCATATCGTTGCGGTCGAGAACACGCCCGCGACCCACAACATGGTAGTGTGCACGCTGTGCTCCTGCTACCCGTGGCCCGTGCTGGGCCTGCCGCCGGTCTGGTACAAATCGGCGCCGTACCGCTCGCGCGTGGTCAAGGAGCCGCGCGCGGTACTGGCCGAATTCGGCGTGACGCTGCCGCAGGACATCACGATCCGGGTGTGGGATTCTACCGCCGAGATCCGCTATCTGGTGATCCCGATGCGCCCCGATGGCAGCGACGGCCTTAGCGAAGATCGGCTCGCCGATCTCGTCACCCGCGACAGCATGATCGGCACCGGCCTCGCCCGCCAGCCTTCGGAGGTCGCGGCATGAACGGTGCTCACGACATGGGCGGCATGGACGGCTTCGGACCGGTGGTGCCGGAGCCCAATGAGGCGCTGTTTCATGCTGCGTGGGAGCGCCGCGCCTTCGCGCTGACGCTGGCCATGGGGCGGCCCGGCGGCTGGAACATCGACATGTCGCGGTTCGCCCGCGAGAACCGCGCCCCGATCGACTATCTGTCGATGAGCTACTATCAACTCTGGCTTGCCGGCCTCGAGACCCTGATGGCCGAGCGCGGCCTCGTCACCGCCGACGAGATCGCCGCGGGGCGGCCTCTGCATCCGCGTAAGGATGTACCCGTGCTCGCGGCTGCGGATGTTGCGCCGATGCTGGCGCGCGGGACATCAACGGAGCGCACGCCATCGGTTCCTGCCAGATTCGGGATCGGCGACCGGGTGCGCGCCAGGGAGTTGCATCCGCGGACCCATATCCGGCTGCCGCGCTACGTCCGCGGCCGGGTCGGCACCGTCGAACTGGCGCACGGCGCCCACGTGTTTCCTGACAGTCACGCGCACGGCGGCGCCGAACAGCCGCAGTGGCTTTACACCGTGGCGTTCGAAGCACGCGATTTGTGGGGCGACGATGCCGATCCGACCTTGAAGGTCTCGGTCGATGCGTGGGATTCCTATCTGGAGCCGGCACAATGAGCGGCGAGTCCGACGCCACGGCGATCGCGGCGCGCAGCGTTCCCGGCCTGCCGCATGACGACGACGGCCCAGTATTCCGCGAGCCGTGGGAAGCGCAAGCGTTCGCATTGGCGGTGACGCTGCATGGCCGCGGGCTTTTCACTTGGCAGGAATGGGCGGCCACGCTGGCCGACGAAATCCGCTGTGCCCAGGCCGCCGGCGATCCCGATTGCGGCGACACCTACTATCGCCACTGGCTCGCGACGCTGGAGCGCCTGATCGCCACGAAGGGCATCGCCAGCCGTGAGACCCAGCACCGCTACCGCGATGCATGGGATCGCGCCGCAGATCGCACGCCGCACGGCCGGCCGATCGCGCTCCAACCGACGGATTTTTCGCCGCCGTGAAGCGGGCCGACGTCGCGGGCTGCCGCGTTAACGTTGTCGTGACAAGTTTGTCCGACGACTGCATCCAATCAACCGGAACTGCGACGATCGGCGCTATGGTGCCAGATGTCGTCCCATCGATCTGATGGCGGCGTGCGACGGCAGCGAGTTGGGGAATGGCGCAGATCGACTTGGTTGAACGGCCGATGCGGCGAACGGCTAATGTCGCCGGCCGCTATGTCGCCGAAGCAGACACCGACGTCGATCAGTTCTTGCAGCGTGCCGCAGCGCTCGGCCCGTCCGCCGCCATTACGCCGTTTCAAACCGCGAACTGGCTCGGCGCCTGGCTGGCGCTTGTCGGTCCCTCGGCGGCCGTCGAGCCGCTTCTGATCACCGTGCGCGATACCTTTCGCGGCGAGATCGCGATGCTGCTGCCGCTGGTGGTGCGGCGGGTGTGTGGCGTGACGCTGGTCGAGTTCGCCGATCTTTCAGTGTCGGACTACAACGTCCCGCTGCTCGGCCCAGCCGCACCATCGACGCCCGAGGCCGCCGCAGCAGCGTTTGAGGCGGCCCTCGAGGCGATGCCGGAGGTCGACGTCATCCGACTGTGCAACCTGCCGCTGACGGCGGGTGGTCGCATCAATCCACTCGGGCTATTGGCATCGGCACCCTCCAGTACGGTGCGCAATGTTACCGCGCTGCCGCAATCCTGGGACGACTATCTGGCGTCACGTCCGCGCAAATTCCGTAAGGCGCTGCGTCAGCATCATCGCGCCCTCGACGCGCTCGGCGGCGTGCGGATTCGGATGATCACCGCTCCCGACGATCGCACCGCGCTGCTGTTCGGCAAGCTCGATCAGTTTCAGCGAGCCCGGATCGCCGGACTGGGCATGCGCTACGTACTCGATCGCCCGGCCTATGCGAAGTTCTACCGCGAGGTGTTTTCGCGCGGCCAGGCGATGCTGTCGGTGATGGAATCCGGCGACTCCGTCGTCGCGGTCGCCTACAGCCTGCTGCACAGGCAGAGTTGCACCACGGTTCGCCTCGCCCACGCCGGAGCGGAGTGGAGTCGCGGTTCGCCCGGGATCGTGCTGGCGAGCGAGATCATCCGCTGGTTGATCGACAATCGCGTCGAGCAGTTCGACCTCGGTGCAGGTGGCTATGACTACAAAAGGCAACTCGGCTGCGAGCCGCAGCCGCTGCTGGTGCTGGAAAAGGCACTGACTCTGAAGGGGCGGATGGCCCTGTCGGCGTGGTCGACCTATTCGGGCGGCCGCTCGCTGGTTCGGTCGCTGGCGGCGAAGGCGTCGTAGACCAGCGTCTTGAACGCCGGCACCACCCGGCCGCGTTCGGTCTCTGTCTGCTGCATCAGGATGTAGATCATGTCGAGCGACGGATCGACGCCGAAGTAGGTGCCGCTGCCGCTGTCCCACTTCAATTCCCCGATCGAGCCCGGCGCCGGCGGGCTCGCCTCGCCGGGCTCCACCCGCACCGCCAGACCGTAGCCGTAGCCGAAGCCATCGCCGGGAAAATAGAAATAATCACGCTCCACACCGGAAGCCGGGCCGATCTGGTCGGTGGTCATCGCCCTGTAGGCGGCCGGACTGAGATAGCGCCGTCCGTCGAGCGCACCGCCTTCGAGCAGCATTTGCGCGAACCGCGCGTAGTCGGTGGCCGTCGACAGCAATCCGCCGCCGCCCGATTGCCATTCCGGATGGGCGCGGCGCTGGCGCTCGGAGTCGACCAATACCTTGTCGGCCGGGAACGGCTCCGCCAACCGCATCCGCTCGGCCTCGGTGCGCAGCACGAAGCCGGTACTGGTCATACCGAGCGGATCGAGCAGCCGCTGTTTCAAAAAGTCGTACAGCGGCTCGCCCGACACGATCTCGATGACGCGGCCGAGCACGTCGGTGGAATGGCCGTAGCGCCACAGCGTACCGGGCTGGCGCGCCAGCGGCAGGCGGGCGATCCGATCGGCAAAGATGGCGTTGTCGAACCGGCCGGCGAACAGATGCGCCTGTTCATACGCAGCCATGATCAGTTCGCCGCCGATATACTCGTAAGTAATCCCCGATGTGTGCCGCAGCAGGTCTTCGATCGTCACCGGGCGATGTGTCGTCACCAGCTTCAATGCCGGTTTGCCGTGTCTGGTCGTCTCGATCCCCACCTTCACGCGCGCGAACGCCGGGATGTACTTCGCGAGCGGATCATGCAGCGCCAGCCGCCCTTCGTCGACCAGCATCATCGCCGCGACGCTGGTGATCGGCTTGGTCATCGAATGCAGCGCAAAAATGGTGTCCGGCGTCATCGGATGCCGGCGCGCGGCGGTGCGCCAGCCGAAACACCGCTGGTACACCGGCTTGCCGTGCTGCTGGATCAGCACCACCGCGCCCGGCAGCTTACCGGCCGCCACCTCGTGGTCGAAGAACGCGGTGAGGTGTGCGAGCTTGTCCGGCCTCGGTACCGGCACAAGGGCCGAAGGCGCGGCTGTCGCCCGTCCGATCAGCGGACAGGTCGCCAGCGCTGCGCCGATGCCTTGCAGGACGCAGCGGCGGCTGATTGAAACGAGGTCAGACGGCATGGCGTGCGATCCTTGACGGTCCTCAACGGTCTCTGGAACGCCAGCCTTAGCACACGGCCGTTGCCGACTCGCTGATCCGAAGGCGTGCGATCGGTCAGGCTCTCGCGGCGTATTCGGTCCATCCCTTGGCGCGGAGCCGGCACGCGGGGCATCCGCCGCAACCATAGCCCCACGCGTGGCGCGCGCCGCGTTCGCCGAGATAGCAGGTGTGCGAGTCTTCGCGGATCAGATCGACCAGCGCGTCGCCGCCGAGATCCTTCGCGAGCTGCCAGGTCGCGGCCTTGTCGCGCCACATCAGCGGTGTGTGCAGCGTGAGGTCGCGCGCCATGCCGAGGGACAGCGCGCTCTGCAACGCCTGGATGGTGTCGTTGCGGCAGTCCGGATAGCCGGAGTAATCGGTTTCGCACATCCCGCCGACGATGTCGGTGATGCCGCGGCGATACGCCAGCGCCGCCGCGAAGGTGAGAAAGATCAGATTGCGGCCAGGCACAAAGGTATTCGGCAGACCATCGGCGCCCATCGCGATCGCGACGTCGCGGGTCAGCGCGGTGTCGGAAATTTCCGCCAGTGTCGGGATCGTCAGGGTGTGGCTGTCGCCGAGCTTTGCCGCCCAGTCGGCATTGATGCCGCGAACGCCGTCGAGCAACCGCGACCGGCACGCCAGCTCGATCAGGTGCCGCTGGCCGTAGTCGAAGCCGATGGTCTCCACCCTGGCAAAGCGATCCAGCGCCCAGGCCAGACAGGTCGCGGAGTCCTGCCCGCCGGAGAACAGCACCAGCGCGGTCTTGTCGGAAGAATGCTCGGTCATGGCGCTGGCTTTAGCACTGCGGGCCGGCCGCGCCAAATCCGTAGCTGTTTTCGCTGGGATGGCGGCGCCGGTTGCGGCATAGGAAGCCGGACCTCCTCCTGCCCCGGACCCGTGCTATGACCCCTTCCCGCGACATCGCCCGCCTGATCGAAATCATGGCCGCGCTCCGCACGCCGGTGACCGGCTGTCCGTGGGATCTCGAGCAGGATTTCGCCAGTATCGCGCCCTACACCATCGAGGAAGCATTCGAGGTGGCCGAGGCGATCGCCCGACACGATCTCGACGATCTCCGCGAAGAGCTCGGCGATCTGCTGCTGCAGGTGGTGTTCCATGCACGGATCGCCGAAGAGCGTGGCGCGTTCGCGTTCGGCGACGTGGTCGAGGCGATCACACGCAAGATGATCCGCCGCCATCCGCACGTGTTTGCCGATGCCGAGGGCAATCTCACTCCGTCGCACGTCGAAGGCGTTTGGGACCGCATCAAGGCCGAGGAAAAAGCCGAGCGCGCCGCCCGCCGCGGCATCACCGAACAGCCGTCCAGTTCGGTGCTGGCCGGCGTCAAATCCGGCCAGCCGGCGCTGTCGCGGGCGATGGACTTGCAGCGCAAGGCCGCCAAGGTCGGGTTCGACTGGAACGACCCGCGCGCCGTGCTTGCGAAGATCCGCGAGGAGACCGACGAGATCGAAGCCGCACTCGATCGCGGTGATCAGGCGCACATTACGGAAGAGACCGGCGATCTGCTGTTCGCGCTGGTCAACCTCGCCCGCCATACGAGCGCCGATCCGGAGATCGCTCTGCGCGGCGCCAACGCCAAGTTCGAGCGCCGCTTTGCCTACATCGAACAGGCGCTGGCGGCCCGGGGCAGGACGCCCGACGAAGCCTCACTCGCCGAGATGGACGCGCTATGGAACGAGGCCAAGCAGTCGGAGCCTGGTAAATAGGTGCGGCGCGGTTCCGAAACCGCCCGGGACTTCCTATCTGACCTCCCACATTGACGGCTGGAGGGGCGTCCAAACATCATGCTTTCGATCGAATTGGCAATCGTTGTCGTCCTGATCGTCGTCAACGGCCTGCTGGCAATGTCTGAATTAGCGATCGTCTCGTCGCGTCCGGCACGGCTGTCGATCCTGGCGCAGCGCGGCGTTCGGGGCGCCCGTCAGGCGCAGAAGTTGAGCGAAGATCCGGGCCGGTTCCTCTCCACCGTGCAGATCGGCATCACGCTGGTCGGCGTGCTGTCCGGAGCGTTTTCGGGCACGACCCTGGGGCAGCGTCTGAGCGAATGGTTGTCGGCAGGCGGGGTGCCGTTCGCCGACATCGTCGGCGTCGGCCTGGTGGTCACGCTGATCACTTACGCGACGCTGATCGTCGGCGAACTGGTGCCGAAACAGCTCGCGCTGCGCGATCCCGAAGCGGTGGCGGTGAAGGTCGCTCCGGCGATGGCGCTGCTCGCCAAGATCTCGCTGCCGGTGGTGGTCGTGCTCGACGTTTCCGGCAAAGCGATGCTGGCACTGCTCGGCCAGAGCGGCGAGCCGGCTGACAAGGTCTCCGAGGAGGAGATCCACAGCCTGGTGCTGGAGGCGGAGACCGCCGGCGTGCTCGAACCCGGCGAGCGCCAGATGATCGCCGGCGTGATGCGGCTCGGCGACCGCCCGGTCGGCGCGGTGATGACGCCGCGTCCCGAGGTCGACATCATCGATCTCACCGATCCGCAAGAAACGATCCGCACGACCTTCGCCGAAAGCCGGCACTCACGGCTGCCCGTCACCGACGGCGACAGCGACGATCCGATCGGCATCATCCAGGCCAAGGACGTTCTGGAGGCGTATCTGCGCGGTGAAACTCCGGATTTCCGCAAGCTGGTGCGTGACGCGCCGGTGATCCCCGCCTCGGCCGATGCCCGCGACGCGCTGTTCCTGCTGCGCAATTCGTCGGTGCACATGGGGCTGGTGTACGACGAGTTCGGCGGCTTTGAGGGCGTGGTCACCACCGCCGATATTCTGGAATCGATCGTCGGCGCCTTCAGCTCGGAACAGGGGCCGCCCGAACCGGCGGTGGTACGCCGCGACGACGGCTCGTATCTGGTTGCGGGCTGGATGCCGGTCGACGAATTCTGCGATCTGCTCGGAATCCCGGTGCCGGCGCCGCGTGACTATCACACCGTCGCGGGCCTGGTGCTGTCACATCTCGGCGCGCTACCGAATGTCGGCGACAGGTTCGACGTCCATGGCTGGCGGTTCGAAATTCTCGACCTCGACCACCGGCGGATCGACAAGATCCTGGCGAGCCGACTTCCCGACGACGAAGCCTCGCCATGACGCCGCCGGCGGCACATGGCCGGGGCGACGCGCGCGCCCTCGCCGCCGTGCGGCTGCTTCACACCGCGATCTGGGCGTTTTTCGCCTCCTCGATCCTGGCGATTCCGGTGACGATCTGGCTCGGGCAGCTCGTCGCCGCGCTGTGGCTGAGCGTCTTCGTTTGGGGTGAAGTGTTCGTGCTGCTGTTGAACCGGATGCGCTGTCCGCTGACGACGCTGGCGGCGCGCTACACCGACGACCGCGCCGACAATTTCGATATCTGCCTGCCGCGTTGGCTTGCGCGCCATAACCAGCGACTGTTCGGAGCGCTGTTCGCCCTCACCCAACTCCAGCTCGGCTGGGCACTGCTGGCCCCCTGATCGCTTCGCCTGGACCGGAGCGCCGTCCCCTGAATCGGCGACAGCCACCGCGATCGGGGGCGCGGCGGCCGTCGGTTTCTCTTATCACGCGGCGCGGCGACGTGCCTGCACCAGCGTGCGAACTGAGCGCCGTCAGAACGGAATATCGTCGTCCATGTCGCTGCGGCCGCCGCCGCTGCTGGCCGGCATCGGCCGCCGTCCGCCGCCACCACCCGAGGGACCGCTGGAGCCGAAATCGCCGCCGGAATTGTCATCGCCATAGCCGCCGCCACCACCGCCGCCACTGCGGCCGTCGAGCATGGTCAGCGTCGAGTTGAAATTCTGCAGCACGACTTCGGTGCTGTAGCGCTCGGCGCCGCTCTGATCGGTCCATTTGCGCGTCTGCAACTGGCCTTCAATGTAAACCTTCGCGCCCTTTTTCAGATACTGCTCGGCGACCTTGCACAACCCTTCGTTGAAGATCACCACGCGATGCCACTCGGTCTTCTCCTTGCGCTCGCCGGTCGCGCGGTCGCGCCAGGTCTCGGAGGTCGCAATCCGCAAGTTGGCGATCGGACGCCCGTCCTGGGTCCGCTTGATCTCCGGATCGGCACCGAGATTCCCGACCAGGATCACCTTGTTCACGCTACCCGCCATCGACGTCTCCTCTTCAAATCATACTGACCGCGCGGCGCCCGCGACCCGGCCGGCCATCGCCAGCCTCCCGCTCTGCCGCTGCTCACGCCGAAACTCGGCGCGACGCCCGTTCCGGTCCAAGCGAATACGCTGTGGGCGGCGCCTCGCCCATACGTCCGCGAGCGAAAACGCCCGCCTCATGGGATTTATCCACCGGCGCGAATTCACGCAGTCTGTTCTATTTTTGTTCCGAAGTGAAGCGCAAAGTCGACATGCCGGCCTGGCTCCCATTTTTCCGCGTCCGCACCGCCCGAAGTAACACCAGGCCGCGACGGTAACCCGTTGTGAACAAGTTGCAATTTCCGACAATCTATCCCTGGTTTTAGGAACTGAATTTCACTCGCGACTGTTGCATTTTGGAGACGGCGCTTTGCTCGCAGCGGGGTTATGGTCCAGGGCGTGGAATTAAAGGGCGCTCGCGCTTCTCGCTCAGCAGAGGGACACTGCCGACCGAGAACCGGTGAAGCACAGACAACCGGAGAATTGCGATGAAGAAATTTCTGCTGGGGACTGTCGGTTTGATTGCGTTGGGTGTCGCGCCGGCGATGGCGGCGGATCTCGCGGCCCGCCCCTACACCAAGGCGCCGCCGATCATTCCGGCGATGTATGACTGGTCGGGCTTCTACATCGGCGCGAACGGCGGCTGGGGCAGCAGCCGCAATTGCTGGGACTATCTTGGCACCACGGCTGCCCCGTTCGCCGCGTTCGGCGAGGGCTGCCACGATGCGTCCGGCGGGACCGTCGGCGGTCAGATCGGCTACAATTGGCAGGTTGGAACCTGGGTGTTCGGCGTCGAAGCCCAGGGCAACTGGGCCGATTTCAAGGGCTCGAACGCAAGCCTGCGGTTCACGGACACGACCAACGAAAGCAAGGTCGATGCGTTCGGTCTGTTCACCGCCCGCGTCGGGTATGCCTGGAACAACGCGCTGCTTTACGTGAAAGGCGGCGCGGCGGTCACCAGCGACAAGTACACCACCTACCGGACCTTGGCTGGAACGATCATCGACGATGCCAGCGAAACCCGCTGGGGCGCCGCGGTCGGCGGTGGCCTGGAATACGGCTTCACGCCGAACTGGTCGTTCGCCGTCGAATACGACCACCTGTTCATGGGCGGTCGCGACCTCACCTTCGCTCCGACCACCAATGTCGACCACATCAAGCAGGACGTCGACGTGGTCACCGCGCGGATCAACTATCGCTGGGGCGGCCCGATCGTGGCGCGCTACTGAGTCTGCGCCGGCTGAATTCAGCCACGCTGCGAAGGCCGGCCTCGTGCCGGCCTTCTGCGTTTTGGGCCCGATCGACGACCGCAGCCGGCCCCGCCGTAACAATCCGGTTGATGGCGCGCGGAGCCTCTGGCAATCGCCTGTCGTTCTTCCTATGTTCCAAGCTCAGCCTCATCCGGCGTCAGCCCCGGTCGATCCGGCGCGCGCCCCAACCGGCGCGCTGCCGCGCGTCTGGACACCCGTATGGACGAAGTGATCAAGGCCAAGCGTCAGACCCCCGCGGCCTCGAGCCGGACCGCCATCACCATTCGCGGCGCCCGCGAGCACAATCTCAAGAACGTCGACGTCACCATCCCACGCGACAAGCTGGTGGTGTTCACCGGCCTGTCCGGCTCCGGCAAGTCGTCGCTGGCGTTCGATACCATCTACGCCGAGGGCCAGCGCCGCTATGTCGAGTCGCTGTCGGCCTATGCCCGGCAATTCCTCGAGATGATGCAGAAGCCGGACGTCGACCAGATCGACGGCCTGTCGCCGGCGATCTCGATCGAACAGAAGACCACCTCGAAGAACCCGCGCTCGACCGTCGGCACCGTCACCGAGATCTACGACTACATGCGCCTGCTGTGGGCGCGCGTCGGCGTGCCCTACTCGCCGGCGACCGGCCTGCCGATCGAGAGCCAGACCGTGTCGCAGATGGTCGACCGGGTGCTGGCGCTACCCGAAGGCACCCGCCTGTATCTGCTGGCGCCGGTGGTGCGCGGCCGCAAGGGCGAGTACCGGAAAGAACTCGCCGACTGGCTGAAGAAGGGCTTCCAGCGCGTCAAGATCGACGGCGCGTTCCACGAGCTCGCCGAAGCACCGACGCTCGACAAGAAGTTCCCGCACGACATCGACGTCGTGGTCGACCGGATCGTGGTGCGTCCCGACATCGGACAGCGCCTCGCCGAGAGCTTCGAGACCGCGCTGAAGCTGGCCGAGGGGCTGGCGGTGATCGAGTTCGCGGATGCGCCGCCCCCGCCGCCATCCTTCGAGACGCGCCCTGCGGGCGCTCCTCAGGATGAGGACGGCAAACGCGGCAAGCCCAAGAAGGGAGCTCCTCACCCTGAGGAGGCGCAAAGCGCCGTCTCGAAGGGTGAAGCCGCGGGCAAGAAAGTCGCCAAAATCCACGACAAGTCCGGCCCCGAGCGCCTCCTGTTCTCGGAGAAGTTCGCCTGCCCGGTCTCCGGCTTCACCATTCCGGAGATCGAGCCCCGGCTGTTCTCGTTCAACAATCCCTACGGCGCCTGCCCGGAATGCGGCGGCCTCGGCATCGAGCAGCACATCGACGCCGATCTCGTGGTGCCCGACAAGGAACTGAGCTTGCGCAAGGGCGCGATCGCGCCGTGGGCGAAGTCGTCGTCGCCGTACTACCTGCAGACGCTGACCGCACTGGCCAAGCACTACAAGTTCACGCTCGACACCAAGTGGAAGGACTTGCCGAAGAAGGTGCAGAACGTCCTGCTGCACGGCTCCGGCGACGACGAGATCAAGTTCTCCTACGAAGACGGCGTGCGCTCCTACGACACCAAGAAGCCGTTCGAGGGCGTCGTCACCAATATCGAGCGCCGCTTCCGCGAGACCGAGAGCGAGTGGGCGCGCGAGGAGCTCGGCAAGTACTTCTCCGACGTACCGTGCGACGCCTGCCACGGCCATCGCCTCAAGCCGGAGGCGCTGTGCGTCAAGATCGGCGGCAAGCATATCGGCGAAGTCTCTGAATTGTCGGTCAAGGCCGCCGGCGACTGGTTCGCCTCCGTGCCGAAGCTGCTCAACACCCAACAGAACGAGATCGCCGTCCGTATCCTGAAGGAGATCCGCGACCGGCTCAGCTTCCTGCTCGACGTCGGCCTCAACTATCTGACGCTGTCGCGCTCATCCGGCACATTGAGCGGCGGCGAAAGTCAGCGCATCCGCCTCGCCTCGCAGATCGGCAGCGGCCTCACCGGCGTGCTCTACGTGCTCGACGAGCCGTCGATCGGCCTGCACCAGCGCGACAACGCCCGGCTGCTCGACACCCTGAAGCGGCTGCGCGATCTCGGCAACACCGTGATCGTGGTCGAGCACGACGAGGACGCCATTCTGCTCGCCGACCATGTGCTCGACATCGGCCCCGGCGCCGGCGTCCATGGCGGCCACATCATCGCCCAAGGCTCGCCCGCCGAGATCATGCGCAATCCGAAGTCGCTGACCGGCAAGTATCTGACCGGCGAATTGTCGGTGCCGGTGCCCGAGCGCCGGCCGCCGAACCATCGCCGCACCCTCAAGCTGGTGGGCGCCCGCGGCAACAATCTGAAGAACGTCACCGCCGAGATTCCGCTCGGCCTGTTCACCTGCGTCACGGGTGTCTCCGGCGGCGGCAAGTCGACGCTGTTGATCGACACCTTCTACAAGGCGATCGCGCGCAAGCTGAACAACGCCAGCGAACCGCCGGCGCCGCATGACCGGATCGAGGGCCTCGAGCACATCGACAAGATCATCGACATCGACCAGTCGCCGATCGGTCGCACCCCGCGCAGTAACCCCGCGACCTACACCGGCGCGTTCACGCCGATCCGCGAGTGGTTCGCCGGCCTGCCGGAATCCAAGGCGCGCGGCTACGAGCCGGGCCGGTTCTCGTTCAACGTCAAGGGCGGCCGCTGCGAGGCCTGCCAGGGCGACGGCGTCATCAAGATCGAGATGCACTTCCTGCCCGACGTCTACGTCACCTGCGACGTCTGCAAGGGCAAACGCTACAACCGCGAAACGCTCGACGTGCTGTTCAAGGGCAAGTCGATCGCCGACGTGCTCGACATGACGGTCGAGGAAGCCGCCGAATTCTTCAAGGCGGTGCCGCGCGTCCGCGAGACCTTCAAGACGCTGCAGCGCGTCGGCCTCGACTACATCCATGTCGGCCAGCAGGCCACCACGCTGTCCGGCGGCGAAGCCCAGCGCGTCAAGCTCGCCAAGGAACTGAGCAAACGCGCCACCGGCCGCACGCTGTATATTCTCGACGAGCCAACGACGGGCCTGCACTTCCACGACGTCGCCAAACTGCTCGAAGTGCTGCACGAGCTGGTGGCGCAGGGCAACACCGTGGTGGTGATCGAGCACAATCTCGAAGTCATCAAGACCGCCGACTGGGTCATCGACCTCGGCCCCGAAGGCGGCGACGGCGGCGGCGAAATCGTCGCCTGGGGCCCGCCGGAGGACATCGTCAAAGCGCCGAGGAGCTACACCGGGAAGTTCTTGAAGCCGGTGCTGGAGAAGAAGGGGCCGACGAAGGCGGTGAAGCGGAAGACGGACGAGGCGGCGGAGTGATTTGACGAGGGGCTTATGGCCTGCAACGGGTTTAACCATCCCACAAATTGTCAATGCGACTTCAGAGGCGGACAACGGCGCTCTCGCCCGCCCGATTGGCATGGCTGGGTCCCAAGGATCGCACGCAGAGCCTTAAAGGGACCGACCTCACAATGCCCGGAATGCCACGCGCCGGTCTATTTTATACGCGGACGACATGGGGGCGGCCCCTTCTTTGATAAACTTGGCCCTCCTTGGCCCAAGCATGCATGCACCGATAAATCGAAAAAGTACTCGGTATATTCGAGATCGGGCAGACCAAGACTTCGAGTGAAGCCAGGACGCTTCGAGACGGATCGATGGCTTCCATTTTTTGTTAGACACATTGAGAAGCTTGGGGTTGGCACAATCATTCATGGCCATATCCTAGATGTTCCCACGGTAGAGCACCTCGGCACTTTGATCATGGACTGTGAGCCAGACTCTCTTCAGCCTGTGTATTTCCGTACAGAAGCGATCGATGCGGCTACCGCGGAATTGAACTATTTTCCCGTTGGGCGAGACGATCCAGTCTCATGTTTTATGCGCAGAGACTGCAAAAACGAAATCGATCTGATCCTTAAGTGCAAGGATACGTCCAACGAAACTAGTACGCAGCAAGCGTCGCCCGGGTGAGCGGAGCGACACGCGGGCTACCCCTCTCCTCCATATCGCTTCGTTCCTGCGAGCTACAGGTCGCGCTCAAATTGAAGTAGCTCTTCACGAGGATGATCGTGATGACCCGAATAAGGCTCGAACTCATCCATGAAGGCCGTTATGCAGCCGAAGTCGCTGTCGCGCGCGGCGAGGAAGGCGCGTGGGCGCCTTACCTTTCGCCGGACGACGTGCGCAAGCTCGAGGCGGTGCGGTTGGCACTGCGACGCGGCGACCTCGCCGAGGCGGCAAAGTATGGCCGCATTTTCGAACTCAAGCCGATCTCGACCTGATCAGCGACGAGCCGACACCTCGATCACCGCTTCTTCCCGTGCGATCGCGGCGAGGATCGCCGGCAGCGCGCCAGTAATCAAGTCAAGCAGCTCGCGATTGCTTGCATTCCCCGATCTAATCCAGACCACCGTGGGCCCACTGTCGGTAGCAGCACGTAGCATCAGAAAGTCCCGGTCTTTGGTCACCAGGGCCGCCGACTTGGCAATTGCCGCTCGCCAAATCTGATGATCGGTCGCGGAAAGTAAGCCGATATCTGCCACGTGAACGGCGTCGAAACCGGCACGCCTGAACGCCTCCGCCAACGCCGGCGGAAGTTGGGCATCGATCATGAAGCGCGGGCTCATTCCGCCGCGATGATGGGGTGATCCGCCTGCTTTGCTGCAAAGGCCAGCACCGCGTCGATATCCGCGTCTTCCAGATACGGATAGTCGTGCAGGACATCGTCGCGCGACGCTCCCGACGAGAGCTGCGCCAATACGTCGGAGACGCTGATCCGCATGCCGCGAATGCAGGGGCGGCCGTGGAGCACATTCGGATCAATCGTGATGCGTGCGAGCAGGTCTGACATCGGTGATCTCCTCGTAAATCCTAGCATTCACGGTGCCCATTGTCAGCCAGCGGAGCCCGGTTGCGCGAGGCGCAAGCCGGGGCGGGCGGATCATAGAGCTCCGCATTCCGCTTCGCTTCATGCGGGCTACGGCGCATCGCTCCCCCCCACCCGAATGTGTCTCGCCCTCCCGCCCCCGCCCGTCTAAACTCGACGCATGTCCCGCCTCACCGCCCTCACCCTCGCCGTCACCCTCGCCCTCCTCCCCGCCGCCGCCTCGGCCGCTTCGACCAAGAAGCATGCCAAGCGCTCCCACGGCTACGGCTTCCTGCCCGGCTATGTGCAGCCGCCGAACAACGCCGTACCGTTGTTCAAGCAGAAACTCACGCGCGAGCAGCTCGCGATGCTGCGGCCGAAGCGGCCGTGGTACATCGATCCGACGCCGGACTATTATCGCTGGAACAGCCCCTGGAGCGGCGAGTGGCGCTATCCGGGCCGCGCCGGCTTCTATCGCGGCCGTTACAACGGCGGCAGCTTCGGGCCGTGCTGGACCCAGACGCCCATCGGGCCGGTCTGGAATTGCGGGAAGTAGCCCGGTTGGCGCTCTTGTTCAGCTCGCGGGCCGCAGCGGCCGC
The DNA here is from genome assembly GCF_007005445.1 of Rhodopseudomonas palustris. Classification (NCBI taxonomy): domain Bacteria; kingdom Pseudomonadati; phylum Pseudomonadota; class Alphaproteobacteria; order Hyphomicrobiales; family Nitrobacteraceae; genus Rhodopseudomonas; species Rhodopseudomonas palustris. The sequence continues at coordinate 2,073,323 of NZ_CP041387.1, forward strand.
ACGCGCATGCGGGTTTCGTCGACCACGACATAACGCCCGAACAGCTCGGCGCCGTGACGCGTGATGGCCTCTTTCAAGCGAGCCGCCTGCAGCTTCGCATTGGCCGGATCGATCCGGAGCAGGACCAGGCCAGGGACGGCGAGGCCAAATCGAACGGTCAGTTCGCCGAAATCCTTGTCTTCCGTCAGCAACAGCCGGCCATCGCTGGCCGCCATAGTAACGACCTCTGCATCGCTCAGTCCCGCAGCCATCTCGGCGACGTACAGCACATCATGGCCATCGGCCCGCAACGCAGCGACCAACGAGGCGGGCACGCACTCGTCGGCCAGCCATCGCATGGTCAGCCGAAGATGACGTCTTGGTCTGCCAGATAGTCTGCGGCGAAGGTCTGCACGGCGAGAATGTCATCGGCGGTCAGCCGCGGATGATCGGCGATGATCTCGGCCGTGGAGAGGCCCGCACCGAGCTTGCGCAGGATCATTTCCACCGGGATGCGCGTGCCGCGCACGACCGGCTTGCCGCCCATCACCTCGGGATTGATCTCGATCCGCTCATGTCGCATGGCACCGACCGCAGCTTGCTCAGGGTTCACGATAGCATAGTTCACCGCGCTTGCCAGGGTGCGGGGTTGCCCGCCTGCGGCCCGAGCGACCCCAAGCCGCTCCGTCACCGCCCCCATTGCTTCCCCCGCCCCTCCCGGGCCAATAATTTGGCATGACGCTGCACGACTTCCGACTCGCCGTTCGCCGGCTCTATGACGGCGCCACTCCGCGCGGGGTGGCGTTTCGCTATGGCCTGTTGGCGTTCGATATCGTCACCATCCTGTTCATCGTCGGCACCTCGTTCCTGCCGCAGAGTCCGGTCGTCGAGATGCTCGATACCGGGTTCGGCGTCCTGATCATGATCGACTTCGTGGCGCGTCTGTATGCCAGCCGGCGGCCGATGCGGGAGTTCGGCCGGCTCGCGACCTGGACCGATCTGGTCGCGATCGCGTCGTTCCTGGCGCCGCTGCCCGGCGAGGGGGCCGGCTTCCTGCGCATCCTGCGCACGCTGCGTGCGTTCCAGGATTACCAGATGCTGACCCGGCTGCGCAGCGACAGTAGCTTCTTCCGCCGCCACGAGGAGGTGGTGGTCGCGGTGGCGAGGCTCGCGGTGTTCATCTTCGTGATGACGGCGATCGTTTACGAAACCCAGCATTTCCGCAATCCGCAGATCGGCAACTACGCCGACGCGCTGTATTTCACCGTCACCGCGCTGACCACCACCGGGTTCGGCGACATCACCCTCGCCGGCACGCTGGGACGGATGATCAGCGTGGTGATCATGATCTTCGGCGTCACGCTGTTCTTCAATCTGGCGCGGGCGCTGATCAGTCCGAACAAGGTGCGCTTCCCCTGCCCGACCTGCGGACTGCAGCGCCACGATGCCGATGCGGTGCATTGCAAGGCGTGCGGCACCGTGCTGAATATTCCGGACGAGGGGCGGAACTGAGCCTGTTGCCGCGCCGCTCGCTGCCGACAGGATCCGCCATGCTCATCCGCCGCTTTGCGCTCGCCCTCCTCGCCGCCGCTTCCGCCCTGCCCGCAGCCGCGCTCGCACAGGCACCGGCCAAGACGAACGCGACCGATCCCGCCGCACTGCTCACCCGGCTCTACGCCGCAGCCGCCAAGGACAATGCCGGCGGCGCCTTCGTCAACAACGCCAAGGAGCGGGCGAAGTACCTGTCGAAATCCCTTGCCTTGCTGTGGACCAGGGCCGAGGCGAAAGTGCCGGACGGCGAGATCGGGCCGATCGATTTCGATCCGGTGAGCAATTCGCAGGATCCGGACATCAAGTCGTTCGCGATCAAGGCCCAAACCCAGGACGATGCCCGCGCCACGCTGGCGGTGGCGCTGATCGGCAGCCAGCCGCGCAAGGTCGCCGCCGACAGCGTGATCCGCTACGAGCTGGTGCGCGACGGTGCGCGGTGGCGGATCGACGACATCCGCGGCAGCGTCGAGGGTCAGCCGTGGTCGGTGCGGCAGATGCTGGAAGCATCGCTGAAGAACTAATCGAAGCCCCCGGCGTTGCCGCTCCGCGCCATCACGATCGTGGCGCCACGATGGTGGTGCGGTGACGTACCGCTTCTGCACCGCCCGCCTCCGGGATTGTCCGGGTTGCGCGGCGCAGCGCGGTGTGGCCTTACCCTCCGTACGCATCCACAGTGGCCTGCGTCGCAACGACGCCGCGCTTGCCACCTCGCCGTCCCCTTGACTTCACCGGGGCCGGCATCACCTGACTGCCAACGGCACGCCGGCAATTGCCGTCGCGGCCGGACATTGAACTTTGAGGAGACGTCATGAGCGGGACCACGGCCGCAGCCAACGTGCGCGACAACAAGGCGCTGAACCGCTTCGAACTCGACGCCCATGGCGAGATCGCGTTTGCGAGCTATCGACGCACCGGCGGCCGCGTCGTCATCACCCACACCGAGACCCCGCCGCCGCTGCGCGGCCGCGGCATCGCCTCCAGCCTGGTGCGCGGCGCGCTCGATCTGATCCGCGCCGAAGGCGCCAAGGTCGGCGCCGGCTGCGGCTTCGTTGCCGATTATCTCGACGCCCATCCGGAATACGCCGACCTCACCGCCTGAGGTCTCGTCCGGACCGCGTGCGCGGTCCAGTGATTGCCCGCCGCTGCGGGCTGTGGCATCGGTTCCACAGCGCGCGGCACGCCGGCAGGTTCTGTGGTCTCCTGCGGTCGCGCTCCGCAGGAGCCGTGAAGATGACCGTGTCGCCGCCGCCGGGCTTTCAGCCGTTCGCCGTTCAGGACGGCTACATCGGCACCAACGGACCTTACTACTGGCGGCAGAGCGCAGACGGCCAGCCGGAGTTTGGCTTCCTCAGCGACGAGCGTCACGGCAATCCCAACGGCGTGCTGCATGGCGGCGCGCTGCTCGGCTTTCTCGATACCATCTTGGGATTTTCGGTGGTGCTGGCGGGACAGCGGCGTTGCGCCACGGTCTCGCTCGACAGCCGCTTCCTCGCCACCATCGAGCCGGGCGGCTGGATCACCGGCCGCACCACGATGAAGAAGCTGTCGCGCAGCCTCGCCTTCATCGACGCCGAAGCGCTCGCTGGCGACAAGCTGCTGGTCACCACCAGCGCCGTGTTCAGAATATTCGAGTCCTGACGCATCGTCACGCGGCCACGCCATGCCGCAAGCGACCGGCACGGCGGACCATCCAGGATGACGTGTCAGATCAGTGCTTGATGTCGGCCGGCAGCTTGCCGCCATTGGCGACCAATTTGGCCATCACCTGCTTGTGTAGCCAGATGTTCATCGATGCCGAGTCGTTCATGTCGCCGCTGTAGCCGAGCTCCTTGGCGAGCTCCTTGCGGGCCGACAGGCTGGAATCGATATCGAGCGCCTTCATCAAATCGACGATCGAAGTGCGCCATTCCAGCTTTTCACCCTTGGCCTTCACCGCCTTGTCGAGGATCGGCGCGACATCGACCGACGGCGCGGCGGTGGGCTGTGGCGCGGTCGGCGCCGGTGCCGTACCCGCCGCAGCGGTGGTGGTTGGCGCCGACGCCTCGGCGCTGCCTGATGCCGCAGCGGCGCTGTCGCCGAAAATCGCGCTCATGATCTTGCCGAAAATGCTCATGCTGGCCTCCCCCTGTTTGCGATGCCGTGCATCGTGCACTCCAACAATTGCCGGCCCCGTTGGGTTCCACCGGCGGATCGTTGCGCGCGCGGAGCGGTGCCTCGCGAGATCAGTTCACCCGTCCACCCGAGTCGGCCTCGCACCGCAGCATCGAAAATCACCAAAGCTTGAGCAACGACCGCTACTAAGCGGCGTTAGGATACCTTCACAGGTCGCGGCAAGTTCGGGTCACAGGACCAGTTCGTTCGTTGCTCTCGCGTCTGGCTCCTTACTGATCGTTCGTGTCCGCACAACAAGCGCCCGGCCCGCCGTTTCGGCGCACGGCCGGTGATGATCAACGTCGAACACGGGAGGACGCTACGCATGGCCACGACCTATTCTTCCGATCGTGCCGCAATCGCTGCGGACGACGCTGTCCCCGCCGTCCATCGCATCGGCTTTGCCGATCTCGGCGCCGCGCTTCGGCAAGGCTGGGAGGATTTCAAAGCGGTGCCGAGCCACGCGGTGATGCTGGTGCTGATCTATCCGGTGCTGGGCCTGGTGCTGGCGCGGATGGTGCAAGGCTACGCAGTGCTGCCGTTGCTGTTTCCGCTCGCCGCCGGCTTTGCGCTGCTTGGCCCGTTCGCCGCGCTCGGGCTGTATGAGCTGAGCCGCCGCCGCGAACGCGGCGAGCCGGCGACCGCCTCGAACGCCGTGGCGGTGCTGCGGTCGCCGTCGCTCGCCGCGATGCTCGGGTTCGGCGCTATCCTGCTGGCGCTGTTTCTCGTGTGGCTCGCCGCCGCGCAGGCGATCTACGTCGCGCTGTTCGGCTACGCTCCGGCCGCTGCAATCCCGGACTTTGCACGCCGGGTGCTGACCACGCCGGAGGGCTGGAGCCTGATCCTGATCGGCTGCGGCGTCGGCTTCCTGTTCGCGCTGGCGGCACTGTGCCTGAGCGTGGTCGCATTCCCGATGATGCTGGACCGCAACGCCGGCATCGGCGACGCAATGGCGACGTCGCTGCGGGTGGTGGCGATCAATCCGTTGCCGATCGCCGCCTGGGGCGTGATCGTGGCAGTTCTGCTCCTCGTCGGCTCGGTGCCGGCATTCCTCGGTCTGGCGGTCGTGATTCCACTGCTCGGCCACGCCACATGGCATCTGTACCGCAAGGCGGTCGAACCCAATCCGAAGCCGCCGCTGCTGCCGCCGATTCGCTCGCCCCGGCGGTCGGCTGCCGATTTCCCGGCGAACCTGCTGCAATGGAAGCGCAACGGGACCTGAGCCGACTCGTCGGCAAGCTCCCCACCTCGGCCGCCGATCGTTCTCAGAGGTCGGCGGCCGTTTTGTGCATTGCGACAGATCAAATCGGCGATTCGCCCCTGAATGGATATTCACGTCCTCCGTATTTATGCGTATACTGCATGGGACGAGATCGAATTGTTCGAAGGTCTTAACCCGAACGAGGGACAGCTCCGGCACTAGAATGCAACTCTGGAACGCAAGCAGGCGCCGCCCAACGTAACACGTTACTGAAAATGCACTATAATTCAGCTCGTAGGGCTTCTAGGGAGGCTTGAACGGGCTCTCGACTGAAGGGCCAAACAGCCCCCCGAGCGAGCCGGCAGGGCCGAAAGGGTTAATCATTCCTTCCTGTCGGTATGCATTCACGGTCTAGCTGCGGTGCAACATTTTCGCTGCTGGTTTTCCGACTCGTCGCCTATATTCCTTTCGACGCTTCGGTTCTTCCGAAGAACTGAATCGTGGACAAGGAGACCATCCCATGCTGCTTTCGCTCATCCGCGCAATCCGCGCGTTCCGGGACTATCAGCGCAATGTCGCTGAGTTGTCTCAGCTCAGCGATCGCGAACTGGCCGACATCGGACTTGACCGTTCGGACATCCCGCGCGTCGCTTCGGGTCACTACAACGGCTGACCCAACCTGCTGTTTTCTGCCCTCTACGGCCAACGCCCGCCTTCTGGCGGGCGTTGTCGTTTCGAGACGGTGTTGCGCTGCTGTGGCGATGGACTGCGGCGTGTCGCAGCGACTGAATCGGATTTGATCCGCGGCTGAAACAGGCTAGCTGTAGCCGATGACCAGCAGCCCCCACTCTTCTTCGCCCGTCGTTCATGTCATCGGCGCCGGCCTCGCCGGCTCGGAAGCCGCCTGGCAGATCGCCCGCCTGGGCGTCCCGGTCGTGCTGCACGAGATGCGCCCCACCCGGACGACCGAGGCGCACAAGACAGACGGTCTTGCCGAGCTGGTGTGCTCGAATTCGTTCCGCTCCGACGATGCCGCCAACAACGCGGTCGGGCTGCTGCATGCCGAGATGCGCAAGCTCGGCTCGCTGATCATGCGGGCGGCCGATGCCAACCAGGTGCCAGCCGGCGGTGCATTGGCGGTCGATCGCGACGGCTTTTCGGCCGCAGTGAGCAAAGCGCTGGCCGAGCATCCGCTGGTCGAGATCCGGCGCGAGGAGATTGATGGTCTGCCGCCGCAGGATTGGGCCAACGTCATCGTTGCGACCGGCCCGCTCACCTCTGCTCCGCTCGCCGAGGCGATCCGCGGCCTGACTGACGAGAGTGCGCTGGCGTTCTTCGACGCCATCGCCCCGATCGTACACCGCGACTCGATCGACATGTCGGTGGCGTGGTTTCAATCGCGCTACGACAAAGTCGGCCCCGGCGGTACCGGCGCGGATTATCTCAACTGCCCGATGACCCGCGAACAGTACGACGCCTTCGTCGATGCACTGATCGCGGGCGATAAGGTCGACTTCAAGGATTGGGAAAAGGACACCCCGTATTTCGACGGCTGCCTGCCGATCGAAGTGATGGCCGAGCGCGGCCGCGAGACGTTGCGCCACGGCCCGATGAAGCCGGTCGGCCTGACCAATCTGCACAACCCGACGGTGAAGCCCTACGCCATCGTCCAGCTCCGGCAGGACAACAAGCTGGGCACGCTGTACAACATGGTCGGCTTCCAAACCAAGTTGAAGCACGGCGCGCAACAGCGCGTTTTCCGGACCATTCCCGGGCTGGAAAACGCTGAATTTGCAAGGCTCGGCGGCCTTCACCGCAACACGTTTCTCAACTCGCCGAAGCTGCTCGACGAAAGCCTTCGGCTGCGCGCATCGCCACGGCTGCGGTTCGCAGGGCAGATGACCGGCTGCGAGGGCTACGTTGAATCCGCCAGCGTCGGTCTGTTCGCAGGGCTGAGCGCCGCCGCCGATGCTCTCGGCCGATCGCTGGCCCCGCCGCCGCCGACCACGGCCCTCGGCTCCCTGCTCGGACACATCACCGGCGGCCACATCGAAACCATCGATGCCGGGCCGCGCTCGTTCCAGCCGATGAACATCAATTTCGGCCTGTTCCCGCCGCTCGCTAGTCCCCCGACCAAAGGCCCGGATGGCAAGCGGCTGCGTGGGCCGGAAAAGTCCGTCGCCAGGAAGCAGGCGCTCAGCGCCCGCGCCCTTGCCGACATGGACGGCTGGATCGCCGCAAATCTGAAGCTGCCGAAGGCGGCGTAGTCGTCCGTCGCTGTCTAAGGGCGCAGAAGCGTCGCCCCGTCATCGCGAACGAAGCGAAGCAACCCGGAAGCTGCGCACCTGCGCTCGTGGACTGCTTGGTCGGGCCGCTCCTCATGATGCGGAGAGGTCAGTTACATACGAAACGCTTTGCTCCGGCTTGCCCGCCACAGCGTCCACAGCGTGGCCAGCCGCGATCGCTCGAACGGCGTGAACGGATCGCGCTCGGGAGACGCCAGAAGGTCGAGATCACGGCGGGCAAGCGCCAGCGGCAGGAAGGCCGGGCGCAGCGCGGTCGGCAGATCGGCCAGCTCGAGCAGTGCCTGATCGAGATGCTTGCGCGCCTCGGCGATCACTTCTGCGAGCGCGGCGCGCAGCGCCGGGGTCGATTGGCCGCCGAAGACTTGCTCCAGGTCGCAGCCGTGTCGCAGCAGCACGTCGTTCGGCAGATAGAGTTGGCGGCGGGCGGAATCGTAAGGCAGCCGCGCCACGATCCGCCCGATCCCGATCGCGATGCCGGCGTGGCGCGCGACGTGCTCGATCGCATCCGGAGCCTGCTCGGCGCCCTGCCCGAGCACCCGGGCGCCGAGCGCCAGCAGCGCGCCTTCGGTCTCGGCCAGATGCGGTTCGAGTACGGCCCAGTCCGGCATCGGGTCGTTGTAGAGATCGAAGATGTGAGCTTCGATCAGCCGCGTCAGCGGTTCGGCGGGCAGTGCGTGATCGGCGATGGTGCGCGTCAGTTCGACCGCGACCGGGTTGCCTTCGGCGCCGCCATGCGCAGCGTCGGACAGCAGATCGGTCCACCACTGCAACCGGATTTCGCCGGGGAGCGGCTGGCTGACCTGGCCGCGGACGCGGACGATCTCGGCATTGAACGCGGCGAGCGCCAGCAGCGGCCGGCGTTTCTCGGTCGCGACGAACAGCGTGGCCGCATAACGGTCGAAGTCGGCCTCGCGCACCAGCCCGGCGCAGAACGCTGCGGTGCCGGTGTCGGCGGGCTCGCTCATGGCACCGCGATCAGCGCGGCCGCGACGCGCCGGCGCTCGCCGATCATGATGTTGTAGGTGCGGATCGCCGGGCCGGTCTGCATGGTGTCGAGCACGACGTTGACGTTGCGCAGCGCCTCCCGCAACTGCCGCGGCGCGATCCAGACGTCGGCGCCGGTGCCGACGATCAGCGTGTCGATCGCATTGGCGTTGTCGAACACCCGCTGCAGGCTGTAGCGGTCGATCTGCTCCGGCCTGGTGACGTCCCAGCCCCACACCGCGTCGGGCAGGAACAGCAGCGATCCCTGGTGCGACATGTCGGCGAAATAGAACCCGCCCTTGCCATAGGCGTCGACCGCAGCACTGCGGGGAAAGTGCGGAATCTCGGCGCGTTGTCCCACGGGCTAGCGTCCTGGGTCGAGCGGTTGCGTCATGCGGCGGCACCTTGGTTCGCGGCACACCGGAGCGGACCGTGCCAGCGCGTCAATCCGGTGGCACGGTCACGGTTCAAATTCCGGCTTCGGCAGTCAGCCTTGCCGGCTCGGCGCCTATCGCTTCTTCGGCTTACCCGATTTCGCCGGCTTCGCCGTCGCAACCGGCGCTGCGGCCTTGGCATCGGTATCGACGAACCGCGCAGGGATCTCGTCGGCCGCGGGCGCCGCAGCCGCCACCGGGGCAGGCTCCGGCTTCGCCGGCTTTTCGTCCGGATCGTCGAGCCGATGGCTGCCGACGCCGAGATAGATCAGGATCGGCGCCGCGATGAAGATCGACGTGTAGGTACCGACCAACACAACGCCGAACATCATCACCGCGGTAAAGGAGTGGATCGCGTTGCCCCCGAACACCAGAAGCGCCAGAAGCGCCAGAGTCACCGTCACATGGGTGATGATCGATCGCGACAGCGTCGAGTTGATCGACTCGTTGAGGAGTTGCGGCATCGGCATCTTCTTGTAGCGCCGCAGCATCTCGCGGATACGATCGTAGATCACCACGGTGTCGTTCAGCGAGTAGCCGAGAATCGTCAACAGTGCCGCGATCGAGGTCAGGTCGAAGTCGACCTGACTGATCGACATGAAGCCGATCGTCAGCACGATGTCGTGGACGTTGGCGATCATCGCGCCGAGCGCGAACTGCCATTCAAATCGGAACCAGAGATAGATCAGGATGCCGAGGATGGCGAGGATCAGCCCGAGCATACCGAAGGCGAGCAGTTCGCTCGAAACCCGTGGTCCAACCACTTCGACGCGACGATACTCGACGGATTCTCCGAGCGCCGCGCGCACCTTCTGCACGGCGTCCTGCTGCGCCTGGTCACCGCCCGGCTGCTCCGCCAACCGGATCAGTACCTCCGAGGGGCCGCCGAACTGCTGCAACTGAACGTCGCCGAGCCCCAGCTTGCCGAGCGTCGCGCGCATCCCGGCGATATCGGCGGTCCCCGACTTGTCGCGAACTTCGAGCAGCGTTCCACCCTTGAAGTCGATACCGAAGTTCAGCCCGTGGGTGAAGAACAGCGTGATCGCCAGGATCGACAGCACCGCCGAGATCGGAAAACTGATGCGGCGGAATTGGGTGAAGTCGAAATGCGTCTCGTCGGGCACGATCCGCAGCGACGGCAACCAGTTCATGATGCTGACGAACGTCAGCACCACGACGACTCCGCCCAGCCCGATCAAAATCCACTGTGTCGATGTCACTTGCAGCTCTCTCGGATAAGGTGCGTCAGATCGGCACGACTTGCGGCCGCTTCCACCGCACCCAGGCGGCGACGATCAGCCGCGTCACGGTGAAGGCGGTGAACACGGTGGTGATGATCCCGATGCCGAGCGTCACCGCGAAACCGCGCACCGGTCCGGTGCCGATATAGAACAGCACCGCGGCGGCGATGAAGGTGGTGATGTTGCTGTCGAGAATCGTCGATAGCGCGCGCTTGAAGCCTGCGTCGATCGCAGAAATCGCATTGCGGCCGGAGCGCAGCTCCTCGCGGATACGTTCGTAGATCAGCACGTTGCTGTCGACTGCGATGCCGACGGTAAGCACGATGCCGGCGATACCGGGCAGCGTCAGCGTAGCGTTGAGCATCGACAGGATGCCGAAGATCATCGCGACGTTGACGGCGACCGCGATGTTGGCGAACACGCCGAACAGCCGGTAGGTCAGCAGCATGAACACGATCACCAAGATCGAGCCGACATAGGCGGCGCGCTCACCCTTTTCGATCGAATCCTGGCCGAGACCAGGGCCGACGGTGCGCTCTTCGATAATGGTCAGAGGCGCCGGCAGCGCGCCGGCCCGGAGCAGGATCGCGAGATCGTTGGCGCCCTGCACGGTGAAGCTGCCGGAAATCTGGCCGGAGCCGCCGGTGATCGGTTCGCGGATAACCGGGGCCGAGATCACCTCGTTGTCGAGTACGATGGCGAATGGCAGCCCGACGTTCTCGGTGGTCGCACGCGCGAATTTGCGGGCGCCGTTGGTGTTGAAGCGAAACGAGACGATCGGCTCGCCGCTGCGCTGATCGAAGCCGGGCTGCGCGTCGGTCAGATCGGCGCCCGAAACCAGCACCTGCTTCTTGATCACATAGGGCTGCTTCGGCGACGACGCGCTCATCAGCAACTCAGAGTCGGACGGAACGTTGCCCGCCATTGCCTGATCGCCGGACACCGAAGCGTCGACCATGCGGAAGTCGAGCTTGGCGGTCTTGCCGAGCAGTTCCTTCAAGCGGGTCGGATCCTGAAGGCCCGGCACCTGAACCAGGATTCTGTCGGCGCCCTGGCGCTGGATCAGCGGCTCGACCGTACCGAGTTCGTTGACGCGGCGTTCGACGATCTGAATCGACTGGTCGACCGACTGCCGGACGCGGTCGGAGATCGCCGCCTGCGGCACCGTTAGCCGGATCAGTCCTCCGCCGGCGTCGGAGACTTCCAGGTTGCGCTGGCCGTTGGATCCGAGCAGGCCCCCGAGCGGCTGCGACAGCTCACGCAGTTTCGTGAGCGCCGTCGGGACATCGGTATCCTTGGTGATCCGGACCTCGACGGAGTCTCCCTTGGTGGACAGCCCGGTATAGGCAATCCGTGCTTCGCGCAGCACCCGGCGGGCGTCGTCGCGCACAGATTCGAGCTTGTCTTTCTTGACCGAATTCGCGTCGACCTCGAGCAGGATGTGCGAACCACCCTGCAAATCGAGGCCAAGCACGAGGTGGCGCTGCGCCCATTTCGGCCAGTTCTTGACGGTGCTCTCGGGGAAGAAATTGGGAACGGCGCAAAGGCATACGATCAGCGCCGTCAGGATGATCGCCAGCGCCTTCCACCGTGAGATATACAGCATCGAGTTGTCCCGTCAGAAACCGAAACAGCCACTGCGTCGGAGCATCAGCTCGACGCGGTGTCGTCCTTGGTCGGCTCGGTCTTGTCTCCGTCGGTCTTGGCCGGAGCGTCCTTGTCCTTCTTGCCCTTGGCCTTGCCGTTGGCTTCGGGAGCATCCTTGACCGGCTCGCCTTTGCTGCGGACGCCGGTGATCATCTGGCGCATCTGGCGCGCGCGGATGCCGTCGGCGACTTCGAACTCGACGGTATCGTCGTCGATCACTTTGGTGACCTTGCCGACCAGGCCGCCGGAGGTGATGATGGTGTCGCCGCGGCGAATGTTCTTCACCATCTCGGCGTGCTCTTTGACCTTCCTCTGCTGCGGCCGCAGGATCAGGAAGTACATGATGACGAAGATCAGCGCGAACGGCAGCAGCGACATCAGCATGCTGTTGGCGTCGCCACCGGCAGCAGCGGCCTGGGCGTAGGCGGGCGTAACGAACATTCGGATTTCCCCGTGAAAACGAGCGAGCCGACCCGGCGCGGAAAGCGACGGCCGGGGGCGCAAATTCGCGCGGACTATAACCGCCGCGGTCCCAATTGCAACGCCGCCACCCCGCTCTGAGCGCTCCCGTTTCCGTGGGTTGCCGGAGGTGCCATGGCCCGATATGGCTGCCGCGTCAGGAAGTTCAAGAATGGCCAAAGCAACGAAAACCCGCCGCTCCAAAGCCGCCCCGAAATCAGCCGCCCGCAAGCAAGCCCGCCCGCCCGCGGCCAAGCGCGCCCCTTCGGGCGCTCCCCCCGGCACGCCCCTTGAGGGCGCCCTGCTGGAGCGGATCGCCCGTGCGCTGGAGGGCATTTCCGCCCACCTGGCGGGCACTTCCGCGGTCCCGGCCGATGCCGCGCTGAGTTCGGCCGAGGCGTTCGTCTGGCAACCGGAGGGGCGGCTGGCGCCGGTTCCCAGGGTCAGCCGGGTCGAGCTGTCGCTGCTGCAGGGCGTCGACCGGATGCGCGACACGCTGATCGAAAACACCGAACGGTTTGCAACCGGCCTGCCCGCCAACAACGCGCTGCTGTGGGGGGCGCGGGGCATGGGCAAATCGTCGCTGGTCAAAGCCGCTCACGCGCATGTCAACGCGCGGCCCGACGTCGCCGGCCGGCTGAAGCTGATCGAGATTCACCGCGAGGACATCGAAAGCCTGCCGGCGCTGATGGCGCTGCTGCGCGCCTCGGACTATCGCTTCATCGTGTTCTGCGACGATCTGTCGTTCGACGGCAACGACGCCACCTACAAATCGCTCAAGGCGGTGCTCGAAGGCGGTATCGAAGGCCGGCCCGACAACGTCATCCTGTACGCAACCTCGAATCGCCGGCATCTGCTGGCGCGCGACATGATGGAGAACGAGCGATCGACCGCGATCAATCCCGGCGAAGCGGTGGAGGAGAAGGTGTCGCTGTCCGATCGATTCGGTCTGTGGCTCGGCTTCCACAAATGCAGCCAGGATGAATTCCTGGCGATGGTGCGCGGCTACTGCGCGCACTACGACATCGCGATCGACGACGACCAGCTCGAACGCGAAGCACTGGAATGGTCGACCACCCGGGGGTCGCGCTCCGGCCGCGTCGCCTGGCAGTTCGTGCAAGACCTCGCCGGCCGGCTCGCGGTGCGACTCGGAACCGGGTAACCGGACTGCGGTTTCCGTCGCCGCCAAGGAAAGTCGGGGCGACTCGGAGGTTTCCGAGTTCGCAACCGGCGGTGCCTGCCCCTACAGTGCCGACAGCGATTCGTGGACAGGCACAGTCACGCGGACGGCCTGTGTCCGCGAGGGCGTCGATGGCGACTTTGGGGCGAAGTCCGTGCGCAACTCGATCAGCAACTCGATCATCTGTGTGTCCGCCGTGCTGGCCGCATCATGCGGCGCGCACGCTGCGGATCTGCCGCGGCCCCCGGCCGCCAAGGCCGTCGCCGTCTGGAACTGGACCGGCTTCTATCTCGGCGCTCATTTGGGCGCCGGCTTCGGCACCGCCAAGGTCGACAATCCTTTTGGGGCGTCGATCTACGGCGACACCGTGCGGACGCCGAAAGCGCTGGCGGGATTGCAGGCCGGCTACACCTGGCAAGCCCCCGGCTCGGCCTGGGTGCTCGGCGTTCGACGCCGATGGCACCGACACCTGTCTGGCCTATTCCGGCCAGTTCGTTTCGGCGAACTGTCGGATTCGCGAACACGTTCTGGGCACCCTGACCGGGCGGCTCGGCCACGCCTTCGGCGCGCAGGGCCGTTCGCTGCTGTACGTCAAAGGCGGCGGCGCGTTCCTGATCGGCAATCTGACCATGACGACCAACGCATCGGACTATCTGGCTCAGCCCGGCGCCGAGCTGAACGCAACGCGCTGGGGCTGGACCGTCGGCGCCGGCATCGAGCACGCGCTGACGCCGCGCTGGTCGGTACGGGCCGAATACGACTACGCGAATTTCGGCCGCCGCGGGATGGACACACCCGGCGGCGGATTTCTGCAGACGCCGTTCAACCCCAACACCCTGATCGACACGCCCGGCGCGCCGACGCAGGTGCGTCAGGACATGCATCTGATCAAGCTCGGGCTGAACTATCAGTTCGGCCGTGGCGACGGCGCATTCGATCAGGCGTCGCTGCTGCCGGTGAAGGCAGCCGCCGTCAATCCCTGGTCGTCCTGGCAGTTCGATGTCGGCGCGCGTTACTGGTACAGCCACGGCCGCTATCAGAACGATCTGACGCTCAACACCGTCAACGCCCTCCAGGAGCATCTGGTGTCGCGCCTCACCTACGCGAGCGAAGGACACTCCGGCGAAGTGTTTTGGCGGATCGACAGCCCGCAGAAGCTGTTCCTGAAGGGCTTCGCCGGCGGTGGCGCGCTGGTGGCGGGGAAGATGAACGACGAAGATTGGTTCCCCACCGACCAGCAAAACGCCACGGCGTATTCGAACACGGACCACGGCAAGGTCACAGGCACCATCGCCTATGCGACGCTGGACGCCGGTATCGATCTGTTCGGCAACGCGTCCGGCAAGCTCGGCGTGTTCGCCGGCTACAATTTCTATCGCGACCGCAAGGACGCGTTCGATTGCCGCCAGATCGCGCTGCAGGATCCCGGGGCATTCTGCGGATCGGCGCAAGGCATCTCGATCAGCCAATACGAAGACTGGCACTCGCTGCGGATCGGCGCCAACGGCACCATGACCGTCGCACCGAACACCAGGCTGCAGGTCGACGCCGCCTACCTGCCCTACACTCATATTTCGGCGCTCGACATCCATCACAACAGAACCGACGTCGCCGACAAGAACTCACCGGCCTGGGGCACCGGACGCGGTGTTCAGTTGGAGGCGATCCTGAGTTACGACGTGACGCCGACGCTCAACATCGGTGTCGGCGGCCGCTATTGGGCGATGTGGGCGACCGATGTCGAGACCGCAGGCTTCGGCAGCCCGGTGCCGACCCAGTTGCTGCCGATCCGCGTCGAGCGCTACGGCAGCTTCGTGCAGGCGTCGTACAAGTTCGGCGTCCACTGACCGCAACCAGAGTAGTTCAGTTTCTGATCGAAACAGAGTTGCGCTTCGCAGACTTCGCAACCGGCACGACCTCACCGGTGAGGAGGCGCAACGCGCCGTCTCGACCTCTGCGCCGCAGGCGATGCGGTTCCTCATCCTGCGAGACGCCCTGGTTTGTCGGACCGTCAGATGAGGGCTTCATGCGCTCGGAAAGGGGCAAGTCCGCTGCGATCAATGAGGCGTTGTTAGCTCGACCGTATCGCCATCGCCGACCGCCGGCGGAACTGAAAATGCCCGGCTTTTCGGGCCGGGCATTTCGTCTTCCAGGTATCGCTCAACCAGCGTTGCTCAGGCGCCGTTGAGGAACTTGAGCGGATCGACCGGGGTCGATCCCTTGCGGATCTCGAAGTGCAGTTGCGGGGACGACACGTCGCCGCTCTGGCCGGATTTGGCGATCACTTGGCCGCGCTTGATGGACTCGCCGCGCTTGACCATCAGTTCGCTGGCATGGGCGTAGGCCGAGACGTAGCCGTTGGAATGCCGGATCAGCACCAGATTGCCGTAGCCCTTCAGCTCGCTGCCGGCGTAGGCGACGACGCCGTCTTCGGCAGCCTTCACCGGGGTGCCTTCCGGCACCGACAGGTTGATGCCGTCGTTCGACTTGCCGTTGGTCTTGGCGCCGTAGGCGGCGATGACGCGGCCGCGGGCCGGCCAGCGGAAGCTCGGCAGCGCGCCGGTCGCCTCGGCGGCCTTCACCGGGGAGGCATCGGCCGGGGCCGCGGATTCCGGTGTCTCGGTCGGAGCCACCATCCGGGCCTTCTGGGCGGGCTCGGCCGGCGTCGGAGCGACACTGGCCATCCGCACCGGCGCAGCGGCAGGAGCCGCAGCCGGGGCTGGCGCCTGCGGCTGGGCCGGCGCAGCCGCCGCGACCTGCGCGGTCGGCACGTTGATCTTCATGCCCGGCTTCAGCTTGGTCGTGGTGGTGAGATTGTTGTACCGCGCCAGCTCGCCGAGCGATAGGTTGTTGCGCCGCGCGATGTTGATCAGCGTGTCGCCGTTATTGACGTAGTGGACCCGGGACGCTGTCGGGGCCGGCGCCGCGGTGGCGACCGGACGCGGCGCCGGCGGAACGGCGGCCGGTGCGGCAACCGGCGCAGCCGCCTGGGCGGTCGTGGCGCGGCTCGGAATCACCAATTGCTGGCCAGGCTGCAATCGCCGCGGCCCCTTGTAGCCGTTGGCGCGCAGGATTTCGGCGGTCGAGACGCGATAGCGCTGCGCCAGGATCTCGAGGGTATCGCTGGTGCCGACGATGATCGTGGTGCCTGCAGCCGGGGCCGGTGCGGGAGCAGCCTGCATCGGCCGCGCCGCAGCGACCGAGCGCGGCGCCTGCACCGTCCCGGTCGACTCGATCGGGGCGCGCGGCGGCGGCTCGTAGGACGCGACACCGCGACCGCCGCCGGAGACGCCGGCACCCTGCCCCGCGACCGGATAGGACGGCGGCGCCGAGATCGGCGGCAGAGCCTGCGACTGGTACTGCGGCGATTGATATTGCGGCTGGTACGGCTGCTGATATTGCGGCTGCTGATACTGAGGCCGCGCATATTGCGGCAGCTCCTGCCGCTGCGGCTGACGTGCCACCGACCCGGTGGATTCGACCGGCCCGAACGGGGCCTGCTGGAAGCGTGTCTGCATGTCGGCGCTGCACGCACTGAAACCGACCGACATCAACGCCAGCACCGCAACTTGCGGGGTGCGGCGCGAGCAAAGCAACGCGGCAACGCGGGACATGGTTACTCACTCATACGCAATACGACAGGTAAATTGAGTAAACACCGCGCCAGTAAACAACCGTTTAACCTTGCGCGGAAACCGCTTGTTGACGCTGAGAAATCGAAAAGCCGAGTGCGCTCAGAGCTCGCGCGCGGTGCCGCGCAGCGCGGGTACGAAGCGGACCTCGCCGAGTGCCTTGTGCTCGTCGCCGTCCCGGGAGCGGCGCACCCGCAGCAGCGTCTGCCGCCCGTTCGCTGGCCCGACCGGGGCGATTAGAATGCCGCCCGGATCGAGCAGATCGAGCAAACGCTGCGGCAGCTCTGGCACCGCGGCGGTGACCAGGATACGATCGAAGGTGCCGGCGGTCTCCGGCAGGTCGAACCCGTCGCCGAATACCACTTCGACATTGTGACAGCCGAGCTCGGCGAGTCGCTTGCGGGCGCGGTCGGCCAGCGTCTTGAAGCGTTCATAGCTCAGCACGTCCCCCGCCAGCCGCGACAGCACCGCGGCGTGATAGCCGGAACCGGCGCCGATCTCGAGTACGCGGTCGCGCGGACGCAACTGAAGCTGCTCGGTCATGTAGGCGACCACGAACGGCTGACTGATGGTCTGGCCGCAGGCGATCGGCAGCGCGGTGTCGCGCCAAGCGCCGTCGCGATAGCCGGGATCGACGAACTGGTCGCGCGGCACCGCCTCCATGGTACGCAGCACCGCCTGATCGCTGATGCCGCGCCGCCGCAGGCTGAGCTGGAACATCATCTTTTCGGGCGGCGGCGCCGCGGGGCTCGGCATCTCGGGTCTCGCGATCGGTCGGTGCGCCGCCCACTCGGGTTCCGGATGGCGCGATTCTCGGCAGAGTGTTGGCGTGCGGAACGAAACCTGGCAAGTGCGGAGCGCCACGCAACGACGTAGGTCGCGCTTGCATTTGCCATCCCGCCGCTTATTTGCGACGGTGTTCGGAGAAGCGCCTTTGCTGCAGATCGGCGCCCGCGACAGCACATTTCGAGGACATCATCCGATGACGACACCTGGCCCGACCGGCGGCTCCGTTTTTCTGGTCGAGGACGAAGCGATGATCCGCATGATGGTGGCCGACATGCTCGAAGAGCTGGGCTTCTCGGTCGCCGCCGAGACCGGTGAGATCAACGAAGCGCTGCAACTCGCCGAAGCCACCGACTTCGACATCGCGATCCTCGACGTCAACGTCAACGGCAAGGTGATCTCGCCGGTCGCCGACCTGCTCAAGGCGCGCAACCGGCCGTTCATCTTCGCCACCGGCTACGGCACCCAGGGCGTGCCGGAAAACTATCGCGATCGCCCCGCGCTGCAGAAGCCGTTCCAGATCGAATCGCTGAAGCAGGCGCTCGACGCCACGCTGCGCGGCGCCGCGTAGTTCCGTCGGATCATCTGCGGTCGCTGCGCCCAACCCATGCTACGCGCTCGTTTCGAGCTTATCCCAGCGTCTTGGTCAGCGCCGCCGAAAATGCCTCGTCGGTGCGGTCGAGGCGCAGCGGCGTCACCGAGACGAAGTTGGCGGCGAGCGCGGCCAGATCAGTGCCTTCGGCCGGCATGTCGGCGACTTTGATCTTCTCGAAGCCGATCCAGTAATACGGGTTGCCGCGGCCGTCGTGACGTTCGTCGATCCGCAGGAAGCCGGGATTGCGCTTGCCCTGCCGCGTCACCACCACGCCCTTGACCTCGTCCGGCGTGCAGGCCGGGAAGTTGATGTTGACCACGGTGTTCTTCGGCACGCCCGCCGCCATCACCTTGCGGATGATGTCTGGCGCGTGCGTCCTTGCAGTCTCCCACAGCGGCGCGTTGCGGGTCTCGATGGTGAATTCCTGCGACAGCGCGAACGACGGCAGCCCCAGAATGGTGCCTTCGAGCGCACCGGCGATGGTGCCCGAATAGACCACGTCCTCGGCGACGTTGCGGCCGCGGTTGACACCGGACAGCACCAGATCCGGCGCCTTGTCCTTGAGGATGAAGCGCGAGCCCATGATCACGCAGTCGGTCGGCGTGCCGCGCACCGCGAAGTGCCGCGGGCCGACTTCGCGCAGGCGCAACGGATCGTTCAGCGACAACGAATGCGACACCCCGGACTGGTCGAGCTCGGGCGCCACCACCCAGACGTCGTCGGAAAGCGCGCGGGCGATCTGTTCGACCGTCTTGAGGCCGGGCGCGTGAATGCCGTCGTCGTTGGTGCACAGAATCCGCATGTCGTTTGGTCGCCTTTTCAGGTCGTTCATGATCGCTTTGGTCTTATCCGGCAACCACCCACGAGGCAAATCTCGGGCTGCGAAATCTTACAACCCGTAGCAGACGAATTAGCGCTGCCCGCGCTGAAACCGCGCGATTCGAACATGCCCGACTTGGCTTATTTCTTTTTCTTGGGAGGTGGTCGTACACCCGGGTGCTTCGCAACCGCTTTCTTTACGGCCGCCTTGCCCTTCTTTTTGGAAGAGCCCTTTTTGACTCTCGTGATCGAAACTGACTTTTTCACTGTTAGTTCTCTTTGGCTCGACGACGCCATAGAGAGGAACGCTCAGATTCAAGTACATACTCGTGCCCATTAAAGGCGATGAGATGCTTGAACAATCGATGGATAAAAGGAACATAGATGCGATGTTCCGCCTTTAGCACTGGATCGCTCATCGTTGCATCAAGCGCTGCATTGTAGGCTAAGGCGTCTAGTGCCCGCATCGGCATGGGTTCATCGCTTGCAATGGTGTATAGCTTCGCGTTCCATTTCTTTAAATCCGAAGCGTCATCCACCTCCATTTCTGCGATCATTTCGTAGTACTTCTTCTGTAAGATTTCATGTGTTCTAGCCCGGTAACCGAAATCAAACGCCAATTGTGCCGTCGCCGCTACAAGCACACCAATTTCAAGCCAAAGATCTCTAACTTCGATAAGGCTGGCGGCTTTGCCGGCAACACCCGCACCGAGAATAATGACGAGAAAATTCAGTAAACGATTCAGTCCGTCGTAATACTGCCGCCGCGCGACGTGATATATTGCATTTCGAAGCGCATCAAATTTTGCCGCAGTAATAAATTGTGCATGATCCATCAACACATCATTCCTTTTTGGGCGGCGGGGACGCTGGAGGCGGAGACGGGGCTGGCCGGACAGGAACGTGAGTACCGGGGTTACCGTTAGACGGTCGAGGCGCCGGAGCAATCCCGACATGGCGAGTGTCGTATTCCTGCTGCATTGTTTTTTCTCCGAATCATGACGTGTTTCTAGACTGCCACCAGAATCAGACGGCGCAAGATGTTCTTGGTTTAGTCCACCGATTCGTACTCATCCTCTCAGATGTCAGATGCACAGGCCGAGCATCCGCACCGTGCAATCCCGCGCGGCGGAAGGTTTCGGCAGCAGCTTGCCCCAGGTGGCCGCCGGCTCGGCGGCCGCCTTGGAGCTGGAGGCCGATTTCGCCGCGGGCTTGCTCGCGGATTTGGCCGGCGGCTTCGCTTTCGGCTTCGGCTTCTCGTCGCCGCCGGCGATCACCATCGCCCAATAGGTCCGCCCGCTCGCGCTCGACCTGACGCTGGCGACGCCGACCTTCGAAGCGCCCTTCAGCAACAGGTTGCGACGGTGACCCGGCGAGTTGATCCACTGCTTCAGCGTGTTCGGAAAATCCGGATAGCCGTAAGCGATGTTCTCGGCGGCGCGCGACGTCTTCGCCGGCGCCACGCGCGAGGTGAACGAGCCGCCGGCCTCGTGGCTGAGGAGGTCCTTCGACGCCATCGCGGTGGCCTGCCGCTGCGCGATCGCATTCAGCGTCGCGTCCATCACCACCCTGCCCTCGCCGTTCCGGGCGCGGAAATCGGAGATCATTTCGGCAGGCCCGGCGGCGAGAGCTGGTGTACTCATCGCCGCGAGTATCACCGTCATTGCAAGGAGCGCAGCGACGAAGCAATCCAGCGCCGAGCGCGGCGCTTCTGGATTGCTTCGCCGGAGCCTGTCATCGGGCGGTGCGGAGCACCGACCCGTTGGGCTCGCAATGACGGAGACGGTCATCAGCCTTACGCCTTCGCGATCGCCTTCAGCCCGCCCATGTAGGGCTGCAGCACCTCGGGGACGGCGATCGAGCCGTCTTCCTGCTGATAGTTCTCGATCACCGCGATCAGCGCACGGCCGACCGCGGTGCCGGAGCCGTTCAGCGTGTGGACGAAGCGCGGCTTGCCGTCCGGACCGCGCGAGCGCGCGTCCATGCGGCGGGCCTGGAAATCGCCGCACACCGAGCACGACGAGATTTCGCGGTAAGCCCCGCCCTCGCCCTGCCCCGGCATCCAGACCTCGATGTCGTAGGTCTTCTGCGACGCGAAGCCCATGTCGCCGGTGCACAGCGTCATCACGCGGTAGTGCAGCCCGAGCCGCCGCAGCACTTCCTCGGCGCAGGCCAGCATCCGCTCGTGTTCATCCCTGGACTGCTCGGGCGTGGTGATCGACACCAGCTCGACCTTGGTGAACTGATGCTGCCGGATCATCCCGCGCGTATCGCGGCCAGCGGCACCCGCCTCGGCGCGGAAGCACGGCGTCAGCGCGGTGAGCCGCATCGGCAGCTCTTTCTCGTCGAGGATGGACTCGCGCACCAGATTGGTCAGTGAGACTTCAGCGGTGGGGATGAGCCAGAGGGCCGTACGCTCCCGTTCAATTCGCGCCAGATGCTCTTGAGTGAGCTTCGCGAGCCGTTCGCCATCAAACTCAGCTCCAGATCGCACGACATCATCGAATAGCGCATGATCCTCCGCCAACTTCAGCTCAGCCTCTGTCAACGTGCGATGTGCCTTGAACTGATCGTCCTCAAACTTCGGCAACTGCGCGGTACCGAACATCGCATCGTCCTTCACCAGCAGCGGCGGGTTGACTTCGGTGTAGCCATGGTCGCCGGTGTGGACGTCGAGGAAGAACTGGCCGATCGCGCGCTCAAGCCGGGCAAGCCCCTTCTTCAGCACCGTGAAGCGTGCACCGGAGAGTTTGGCCGCGGCTTCGAAATCCATCATGCCGAGCGCTTCGCCGAGATCGTAATGCGGCTTCGGCGTGAAGGTGTAGCTTGGCTTCTCGCCGAAGCGATGATGTTCGACATTGCCGTGCTCGTCGGCGCCTTCCGGCACCTCAGGCAGCGGCAGGTTCGGGATCTCCGACAGCGCTTTCTTCAGCGCCTCGTCGGCCTCCTTCACGGCGGCGTCGAGCGCCGGCATCGTGGTCTTCAATTCCGCGACTTCGGCCATCAGCGCCTCGGCGCGGGCGTTGTCCTTGGCCTTCTTGGCGTCGCCGATCTCCTTCGACGCCGCATTGCGCCGCGCCTGCGCCTGCTCGGCGGCCTGCACCGCGGCGCGGCGGGCTTCGTCGAGCTTGATCAGGCTGCCTGCGATCGGCGCCAGACCGCGCCTCATGAACGCTGCGTCGAAGGCCTGCGGATTGTCGCGGATCGCTTTGATGTCGTGCATGGAATCGCCTCGTCAGGCCGGGCCCGTCCCGGCCGTCCGCGTGTTGCGGAGCACCGTCTGTAAAAGACGGCAATGCCCGGCACAAGGCCGGGCAGGACAACCGAGACCGGTCAGAACTGCCAGCTCAACAGGCCGCGGACCTGGTCGCGCCGGGCACGCTCGCCGCGCTGGGCGGCGTACGCTAGTCCCGCCCGCGCCTGCGGCCCGAGCTGTAGATCGAAGCCGCATTCGACCAGCGCGGTGTCGCGGTCGAGTGGCACGCCGGCCACCGCGAACGGCTCGCCGGTGCTGCGGAACGCCAGATCCGACATCGGTGCCGTCGTTCCGAACGCATGCTGCCACGACGCCGCCAGCCGCGGCATCGCCACCAGACCGGGCGACAGCGCGAAGCTGGTCGTCAGCCGGCCGCCCAGCGTCGAATAGCCGATATCGTCGTTGTGGCCCGTCCCGGCCAAGGCGGTGATGCCGCCGCCTTCGGTGAACGCATCGCGATGCAGATGCACCAGCGCCAGCCCGCCGAACGGCTCGGCGACGGCCTGCCCGACCGCCACGCGGTAGCCGATCTCGCCGAACGCCTGCGCGGTGGTGGCATCGTAGCGGGCGCCGGCGATGTCGGTGACGCCCGGGAAGCTCACCGAGCGGCTGGTCGAAAGCTTGCTGAAGCTGGCTGAGGCCGCCGCGCGCAGCCGCCACGGGCCGGCCTCGCCGGACGCGTAGCCGGCGAGATGCGCGGTATCGATGCCGGCAGAGCTGGCGCGGTCGCGGACCGTCATTGTGGAGTTGGTGGTGCCGCCGGCGAGGCCGACCTGCCAGCCGGAGCCAAACCGGTAATCGACACCGCTGACGAAGCCGGCGACCGAGCTCGTCGCCTCCGCGGCGTTGCCGTCGCTGCCGCTGCGGCCCCAGGTGCCGATGCCCTGCGCCCAGACGCTGGGGCCGGTGGCGAGCACCGTGTCGGTGACCCCGCTCTGCCACATCCGCCCGAGCACCGCCTCGCGCAGCATCAGGCTGTCGTCGAGCAGCGCGGATTGGGCGCTGGCATGAACCTCGCCGGACAGCGCATCGAACGCGCGCGGCGCCCCGGCAGCCGACTGCGTGGCGATCAGCAGGCCGAGCCCGCTCGCCGCTGGACCGGCGTCGAGCGCATTGGCGACGGCGGCCTGATTAGCACTGGTCGCCAGGCTGGCGAACGGAACGGCGTTGCGGGTCAGCGTCAGCGTCACCGCGTTGGCCGAGGTGTTCAGCGACGCGGCGAGAAACGGCAGATCGTCGGTCACCGCGCTTGCGAAGCTGCCGGTGATGCCGCCGGCCGCGGTGAGGATCGGATAGGCTTGGCCGAGGACCGGGCTGTGCCCGATGAGCCCGGCGATAACGGTGCCGCCCGACAGGTTCGCGGTGCCGCCGACCTGGATCAGATCCGCGGTGCTTCCCTCGACCTGGGCGAAGTAAGCGGCGCCCGCCGACACGCTGAGATTGCCGGAGACTTGAATGGTGCCGACCGAATGACCGGGCGACACGATCGAGCCGCCGCGCAGATCGAGCGAGCCGAACGTGCCGGTGCCGCCGAGCCAGCCGGCGTTGGTGAAGGAGCCGCCGCCGCTGAAGCTGCCGTCGACCACGCCGGCGTTGTAAACGGTGCCGTCGTTACTCAGCGCGCCTGTGAACGTGCCGCTGCGGCCGACCACGAAGCTAGCCCCGGAGGCGACCCACAGCGGCCCGAGCAGGCTGCCGCTGAGACCGAGCGTGCTGCCGCTCTGAACCCGGGTGCCGCCGGTGTAGGTGTTGGCGCCAGCCAGCACCAGCGTGCCGGTGCCTGCCAGCGTCAGTCCGCCCGGACCGGAGATATCATTGCTCCAGACATCGAACGCGTTGAGGCCGCCTTGCGACGCATCCATCGTCACGGTGACGTTGCTGCGGAACGCGCCGTAGCCGCCGGCTGCCGCATAGAGGTTGATCCGCGCCCAGCCGCTGCCGTTGTCGAGCGGCCCGCCCGACGCAAGCTCGGTGGTGGCGAGGATCTCATCGAGCTGCGCGGTCGTCAGATACGGATAGCGCGTCGCGATCAGGTAATGCGCTTCCGCGGGCACTACGGGCGCAAGATCGGTCGGGCCGACCGACGGAAAATCGTAGGTAAGAAACCGCCGATAGGCCTGCGCCTGCTGCTGATAGCTGGCGGCGGTCGGGATCACCCCGCTGCTCAGGCAGGCGATCAGATTGGCGCACGCCGACGCATAGGGCGAGCCCGCGCCGCCGCCCAGGTACGTCTGCATCTCGGTGCTCAGCGACGGCAAAAGCGTGGTGTTGAAATCGGCCGAGGCATACAGCGGATTACCGGCCAGCATGTTGGCGGTGACGTAGGTCGCCATCACCCGGCCTCCGATTACGTCAAGCGGATAGTGCGCCGCATAGACGTTGAGGTCGTAGGAGAACTGCGCCGCCGCCATGACGAACTGCTGATAATAGCCCGGCGCCAGGATCGCGAACGGCACCGCGTTGGAGGTCGCCAGCATCGTGTGGGCGCTGGGGAAGTCGCCGACGGTGGAGTCGCCGAGTACCCAATTGATCTTGTACGCGCCCGGCGTCTGCTGGTTCTGCCACGCCAGATAGGACGAGTTCTGCGGCGTGAACGGGTTATTCAGGATCGCCGCGGAGACCTGATACGGCGGCGGGTTGCCATAGCTGTCGGTCTGGCCGGGCAGATAGCCGTAGGCGTTGCCGTAGACGTCGGTGGTGCCGAAGTATGGCTTCATCGCCACGATCTGATTGCTGCTGATGATCGCGGCTTCCATCTTCAAGATGGAGGGCGGCAGCGTCGGTGCGGTCGGAATGCCTTGCGCGTTGTAGCCGTAGGCCGGATTGCCCGGGAAGGCGCGCAGCAGCACGTTGGCCGGCACTGCGGGCAGGATCAGCACGGTGCCGGCGGCGATCTTCTCGGCCTGAGTCGAGTTCAGATAGATCTCGACCTGCTTATTGAGATTGGCATCGAGCACTGCCCGCCCCTGCGCGGTCGCCGGCAGGTTGTTGAACGGGGCCAGCAGCGCTTCCTGATCGGCGGCCTGCAGAGCACAGATTCCCGTGCAGCTCGGCTGCTGCTGGGCCCGCGCGGCAGGCGCCGCCACGATCGATGCGACCAATGGCAGAGTCAGCAGGATCGTGTCTTGATATACGCGCATAGGAGCCCGGGCAAACGGGCCACCCGACGGCGACCTCGCTGCGGCCGCCAACATGCGGTCGATTCGGAGATCCGCACAATGCTGACTCGATTACCAGCGCGGCACGCTCGGCCGTTGCAGACAGCAGGCCAAATGAAGAGCGGTCAGGCCGCCCCGGCCGGCGGCGACGAGTCGGTCGACGTCGAGGCGTCCGCGGCAGCGCGCTTCTTCTCGACGATCGACACCGCGACGATAGAGCCTTCGTAGAGCAGCATCAGCGGCAGCGCGAGCGAGGCCTGGCTGATCACGTCGGGCGGCGTCAGGACCGCGGCGATGACGAACGCGCCGACGATGAAGTAACGCCGCTTCTCCTTGAGCTGCTTGGAGGTGAGCACGCCGATCCGGCCCAGCAGGGTGAGGATCACCGGCAACTGGAACGCCAGCCCGAACGCGAAAATCAGCGACATCATCAGCGACAGATATTCGCCGACCTTGGGCAGGAGCTGGATCTGCGCGGTCTCGTCGCCGCCGACCTGCTGCATGCCGAGCGAGAACCGCACCAGCATCGGCAGCACCACGAAGTATACCACCAGCGAGCCGAGCACGAAGAAGCCCGGGGTGGCGATCAGATACGGCAGGAAGGCGTTCTTCTCGTGCTTGTACAGGCCGGGCGCGACGAACTTGTAGATCTGGGTGGCGATGATCGGGAACGAGATGAAGCCGGCGCCGAACATCGCCAGCTTGAGCTGGGTGAGGAAGTATTCGAGCAGCGCGGTATAGATGAATTTCGAATTCTCCACCCCCGCGACCCAGACGAACGGCCATACCAGCACGTTGTAGATCTGCTTGGCGAAGAAGAAGCAGAAGATGAACGCAATGCCGAAGCCGAGCAGCGCCTTGATCAGGCGCGAGCGCAGCTCGATCAGGTGGTCCATCAGCGGCGCCTTGGAGGCCTCGATGTCTTCGGCACTCATGACGCTTTGGCGTCCTTGGCGAGTTCGGAACCGGCAAGTTCGGAACCGGCGCGGTCGGGATGGGCGAGATCCGGCGGCGACGCGTCCGGGGTGGCGAGCGCGTGGCTCTCGGCCGCGACCGGCAAATGCGCCGGCTCGGCAGCCAGCGTCTCACGGACGATCGCCAGCGGCTCCGAGATCGCGGCGTCGTGCCGGGTCGGCTCGATCAGCGTCTCGGCTGTCGGTTGCACCGGAGTGGTGGGCTCGGTCGGCGGGGTGTCTGCGGTCGAGGTGGCTGCTGTCGGGGTGTCGGTGGCGGCGGGCTTGTCGAGCGCGATCGCGTCGGTGACCTCGCTCGACAGCTTGGTGAGCATGTTGTTGGTCGACAGCCCGGTGGTGGCTTCCTTGACCTCGTCGAACGACTTCTTCAGGTCGGCCATCTCGGCCTCGCGCATCGCTTCCTGGAACTGCCCCTGGAACTCGGTGGCGAGCCGCCGCGCCTTGCCGACCCATTGGCCCACCGTGCGCAACACACCCGGCAGCTCCTTGGGGCCAATCGCGATCAACGCGACCACCCCGACCACCATCAGTTCACTCCACCCGATGTCGAACATGAAACGGCCGACTATGCCTCAATGCGCCCGCGAATCCGCTGGGGCGCTTTCGGGCGCGCCCGCTGTCCCCCGCGATGCGCTCACCCTCTGATGATCCGGCGGCGCGTGCCGTCGCCGGATCAAGCGGCCCGGCGGCGATGCCACACGGGGCTCAAAGACGGATCAGGCGCGTGCGACCGCGCTTCAGACCGCCTTGCTGCCGACGTCGGTGCGGTTGGTCGCACCGGGCGTGGAGGCGTGGTCGATCGACTTCACCGGCTCGGACTTTTCGGCCGTCTTGTCATCGTCCTGCAGGCCCTTCTTGAAGGACTTGATGCCCTGGGCGACGTCGCCCATCAGGTCGGAAATCTTGCCACGACCGAACAGCAGCAGGACGACCGCGATAACGACGATCCAGTGCCAGATACTGAGTGAACCCATCCTGCCTTCTCCCGAAACTCGACCGGCGCGCCAGCCCTATTCACTCGCGAAGCTAGGTGAAAGAACCGCCCGAAACAAGGATTTATGCCGACACAACGGTGAGTTGATCGGCCGCATTCTGGTTCCGGGCCGGCAGCATCATCGAACCGCTCAGGGCTCGTCGCGCCGGTCGGACGCCTCGTCGTCGTCCTGCGCGTCGGCATCGTCCGATTCAGCGGTATCCAATTCCGCGGCGGTCGAACCGTCGATCTCGCTGTCGGACGCAGCATCGATCTGGCCCACGGCCTGCTCCGGCTCGATCACCTCCACCTCGACGGCTTCGATCTCGACGCTGAGTTCGTCCACCGTCACGAGGCTGTCCGCCTCGGGCTCGTCAGCCGCGACTTCCTCGGTCCCGATGGCATCGTCGGTCGCCACGTCCTCAGCTTCGAACTCGTCCGTCTCGAAATCTTCGGTCTCGATCCCGCCGGCATCGAACGCTTCGGCAACAACCTCGGCAGCGTCGATCTGTTCGGCCTGCTCGGTCTCGATCGCGCCGGTTTGATCGGCATCGGCAAAGCCGGTTGCGGCGGACTCGGACTCCGCTTCGGCACCGCCCGCAAAGCCGGTTTCGGTGGGCTCCGAGAC
Source organism: Rhodopseudomonas palustris (assembly GCF_007005445.1). NCBI lineage: Bacteria > Pseudomonadati > Pseudomonadota > Alphaproteobacteria > Hyphomicrobiales > Nitrobacteraceae > Rhodopseudomonas > Rhodopseudomonas palustris. Next base: position 2,101,277 of record NZ_CP041387.1, read on the forward strand.
GGTATCGGACGTTTCGGCCAAACCGGTCTCGGTCGCGACCGCTTCGGCCGAGCCGGCGGTCTCGGCAGCCTCGCCGGACAGCTCCAGTTCGGGCTGCGGGGCCAGCGTCAGATCGAGATCGCCGGGCTCCAGCGGATCCTCGTCCTCGCGCAGCGCCGGATCGTCCGACGGCGTCGGCACGCTGAAACCGGTCGGCAGACGGGTGTCGAGCAAGCCGGTGCCCTTGAGTTCTTCGAGCCCCGGCAGGTCGGTCAGCGATTCCAGGCTGAACTGCGACAGGAACGCCTCGGTGGTGCCGAAAGTCAGCGGACGGCCTGGCGTCTTGCGACGGCCACGGGGCTTGATCCAGCCGGTCTCGAGCAGCACGTCGAGCGTGCCCTTCGAGGTCACCACGCCGCGAATCTCTTCGATCTCGGCGCGGGTGATCGGCTGGTGATAGGCGATGATCGCCAGCATCTCGATCGCGGCGCGCGACAGCTTGCGGGTCTCAGTGGACTCGCGGGTCATCAGCCAGGCGAGATCGCCGGCGGTGCGGAAGGTCCATTTGCTGGCAATCCGCACCAGATTGACGCCGCGATGGGCATAGTCGTCCTGCAACTGCTTCAGCGCCGCCTTGACGTCGACGCCTTCCGGCATCCGCTTGGCGAGCGCCGCCTGGTCGAGCGGCTCGGGCGACGCGAACAGCAGGGCTTCGAGCAGGCGCAGCTCCTCGGGCCGGGTCTGCGGCTGCTGCTCGGCGCTGTCATCGGACAGATGTTCGACCGGCTGTTCGAACTCCACGATGCGCTTCTCCGCCAGACTTGCCATGGCTCGGTCTCCTTCTTCCACTACCCGACCGGAGTATCCGGCAAGGCTGCCGCTTCCATCGCTGGAGACGGCGGACGCTTACGAAAATACAAAGGCGCCAAGGGGGCCGACTGATGCAGTTCGACCTCGCCCTCACGCACCAGTTCCAGCGCGGCCGCAAAGCTCGACGCCAGCACGGTGGCGCGCTGCGCCGGGTCGGGCATGTAGCGCAGCAGATATTCGTCGAGCCGGCTCCAGTCCTCGGCGAGCCCGACCAGCCGCTCCAGCGACGCACGCGCTTCGCTCAGCGACCACACCGTGCGCTTGGCCAAATGCACCGTGGTCAGCACCCGCGACTGCCGCTGCGACGCGTAGGCGCTGAGCAGGTCGTACAGCGTCGCGGTGAACTTCGGATGCTTGATCTCCGCGATGTCTTCGGCCAGACCGCGCGGAAAGATGTCGCGGCCGAGCTGGGCGCGCGTCATCAGCGAGTTCGCAGCCTCGCGGATCGCCTCCAGCCGGCGCAGCCTGTTGGCCAGAGCGTTCGCCATCTCTTCGGCGCTCGGACCTTCCTGGGCGGGCGGCTCGGGCAGCAGCAGGCGCGATTTGAGGAAGGCGAGCCACGCCGCCATCACCAGATAGTCGGCGGCGAGTTCGAGCCGGATCTTCCGCGCCTCCTCGATGAACAGCAGGTACTGATCGGCGAGCGCCAGGATCGAGATCTTGTGCAGGTCGACCTTCTGCTGCCGCGCCAGCGCCAGCAACAGGTCGAGCGGACCTTCGTAACCCTCGACGTCGACGACGAGTGCCTCGTCCTGGTCGACCTGCTCGACAGGCCGGCCAGTCTCGAACTGCAGAATCTCAGCGGTCATACGCTCACCCTCGAGCGGCCGATCAAGGTGTCGAGCTCGGCCCGCGCCGCGGCCCGGTCGAACGGCTGCGGGGGGCGGCGCGCCGCCAGCGCCGCCTCGGCACGGGCCAGCGCCCTGCCCGCCAGTTCCGGTGTTTCGGCAACGACCTGGCGCATTTCGTCGAGCTTACCGTTGCAGTGCAGGACGACATCGCAGCCGGCCGCGACGATCGCGCGGGTGCGCTCGGCGATGCTGCCGGCCAGCGCGTTCATCGAAACGTCGTCGCTCATCAGCAATCCTTGGAACCCGATCGACTCACGAATCACCCGATCGATGATTGTCGCAGAAGTGGTCGCCGGTTGGGCGGGATCGAGCGCGCTAAACACAACATGTGCAGTCATCGCCATCGGCAGGTCGGCGAGCGGCCGGAACGCGGCGAAATCGGTGCGATCCAGCTCTTCGCGCGAGGTGTCGACGGTCGGCAGCCGATGATGACTGTCGGCGGTGGCGCGGCCGTGACCGGGGATGTGCTTCAGCACCGGCAGCACGCCGCCCTGCGCCAGGCCGTCGCTGACCGCGCGGGCGATCGTTGCGACCTTGTTGGGCGTGGTGCCATAGGCACGATCGCCGATCACCGCATCGGCGCCGGCGACCGGCACGTCGGCGAGCGGCAGGCAGTCGACGGTGATGCCGAGCGCTGCAAGATCGTCGGCAATCAGCCGGGCGCTCAGACGCGCCGCGGTCAACCCGGCGTCCGGGTCGATGTCATAAAGCGTGGAGAACACCGCGCCCGGGGGATAGGCCGGCCAATGCGGCGGTGCGAGCCGCTGAACCCGCCCGCCTTCCTGATCGATCAGGACCGGCGCGTCGGGGGAACCGATGGTTCCGCGCAAATCGTCAACCAGCGCCTTGACTTGCGCCGGATTGTCGACATTGCGCTTGAACAGAATGAAGCCCCACGGACGGGAATCGCGGAGAAATCCGCGCTCGTCGTCGCTGAGATTGAGGCCGGCAATGCCGGTAATGAAAGCGCGCGGTGGCATACAGGCCGCTTAGCCCGCGCGCGCCTCCAGGGTCAAGGAAACCGCCGTTAATTCCTCTGGACGAAGCACTGTCCGCCGGCACTTTTCAGGCTGCCGCAGACCTGCTGCGCCTGTTCGGCCGAGGCGAACGGGCCGACCATGGCACGGTAGTAGACGCCCTTGTTGCCGAGATCGACCTTCTTGATGATGTGGGGCTGTGATCCCAGCAGCGACGGGAACTTGCTCTGCAGGGTGCGATAGGACGCCTTGGCGTCTGCCTCGCTGCGCTGAGACGATACCTGCACCACATAGCCACCGGCCGTCGCAGCCGGCTCAGCAGGCAGAGAAGCCACACGCTGCGGCCGAGGCGCCGGGGTGTCGGCTGTGGTATTGGGCGACAGCGACAGCGGTGCATTCCCGGCTGACGCGTTGGCATCGGCGACATTGCGCGCGGGCGCCCGCGCCGCGGCGGCGGGCGTCGGAGTTCGCGACGCCTGCTGCGCCGCTCCGGCCGGCTGGCCGGCATGGTCGGCCTGATCCGGGCGGATGCTGTAGGTCTTGATCTTGCGCGGCTCGTCGCCGGCCAGGGTGCCGTTGTTCGGCGGCGGCGTCAGATTCGGTTTGCCGCCGGGCGTGACGCTGGCAACGGTCGGCGGATTCGGATTCTGATTGAGCTGCGGCAGCACCACCCGCGGACCGGAGCCAGGCATCCGCGACGGGTCGGCGGCCGGCTGCTCCTCGCGCGACACCAGCGCCTCGACGCCGGTTCCGGAGGCGAGCCGGTCCTGGATAGGCTTGCCGGCATTATCGTTCGACGGCCCCGGAATCTTGGTCGGGCTGGTGTCGGCCTTGATCACCGGCGGCTCGCCGCTGCGCGGCGCGCCGGAGAACGTGCGATACGCCAGGGCCCCGCCAGTGCCGACCACCGCCAGCGCCAGAATTGCCACCACCGTCATCATGTTGTTCCGACGCGGCTTCACCGCCTGTCCGTCGGACATATCGTCGTAGCCGTCGCCGTAACCGTAAGAGGGATCCTGATAGCCTCCGATCGGCGCGGGGTCGGCCGGGAGCTGGCCGTACAACGCGTCATCGTAGCGGCCCGGCTCCAACGGAGCGGTGCTGGCCGGCAGCGGATCGAATTGCGGTTCGTAGTGGACCCGATCCGGCTGCACCAGATCGAGACGATGCTGCTCGATCGGCGCCGGATCGAATCGCGGATCGGGCAACCGGGTGTCGAGCGCCATCGGCTCGATCGGCATCGACTCGATCGACGCCTGTGGCGCCTGAGGCGCTTGTGCGTAGCCGGTCGCCGCGGCACGGCGCGGCGTCGCAGCGCTGACGAAGGACGGCGGCTGTCTGAAATCCGGCTCCGCCGGCAGGATCGGTTCGGGCGGTTCGGGCGCTCGGGCGGGCTCGGGCGCACGCTGACGATGCTGCATCCAGGACGGCATCGGCCGCGCCGACAGATCATCCTCGGCCGCGACCGAGGACGGTCCACGGCTGGCGCTGAAATCGGTCGACCGGCTCTGCGGTGCGATTGGAGGCGCTTGCTCGACGCGCCCGGCCTTGCCGAACGGATCGGCCTGACCGATCAAGCGAGCGAGCTCCGCGAGCGGATCGTTTTCCGGCTTTTGCGGATAGCGCGAAGTCACGCTCTCGTCTTCATAAGCCGGGAAAGGTCGGTCCTGATATCGATCCGTCATCGTGATGTCGCGTCCCATTCGGGAAAGCGGCCAAAGGCGCCTTCGCAGACGTCACGGCCGCTCTCACAAGCCGCTCCAGATCCCCATCTGACGGCCGATCCCCTATCGCATCTCGTCCGGCGCAGTGACGCCGAGAATGGCGAGCCCCGAGGCCAAAACCGAGACGACGCCTTGGACCATCGCCAAGCGCGCCCTGGTTATCTCTGCATCATTATTGATAATGAAGCGTAAATGAGGCAGATCCCGTCCATGCGTCCAAAGCGCATGAAATTCGCTCGCGAGCTCATTGAGATAAAACGCAATTCTGTGCGGCTCGTGGGCCTGGGCGGCGGCTTCGACGATACGCGGATAGAGCGCGAGGCGTTTCATTAGTTCGAGCTCGGCCGGATCGTTCAGCCGCTCCAGCGGCGCCTGCCGCAGCATCGCCGCCCGCGCCTTCGAATCCTCCGGCAGATCCGGTACCACCTCCCGCGCATTGCGGAAGATCGAATGACCGCGGGCGTGACCGTACTGGACGTAGAACACCGGATTGTCCTTCGACTGCTCGATCACCTTGGCGAGGTCGAAGTCGAGCACCGCATCGTTCTTGCGGAACAGCATCATGAAGCGGACGGCGTCGGAACCAACCTCGTCCACCACTTCACGCAACGTGACGAAGTCACCTGCCCGCTTCGACATCTTCACCGGTTCGCCGTTGCGCAGCAGCCGCACGAGCTGAACGATCTTGACATCGAGCGCGCCCTTGCCGGCCGTCACCGCCTGGATCGCCGCCTGCATCCGCTTGATGTAGCCGCCGTGATCGGCGCCCCAGACGTCGACCATGTTGGCGAAGCCGGCGTCGAACTTGACCTTGTGATAGGCGATGTCGGACGCGAAATAGGTGTAGGAGCCGTCCGATTTCAGCAGCGGCCGGTCGACATCGTCGCCATAGGCGGTGGCGCGGAACAAGGTCTGTTCGCGATCCTCATAGTCCTCCACCGGCGCGCCCTTCGGCGGCGGCAGCCGGCCCTGATACACGTCGCCCTTGGCACGCAGAAACTCGATGGTCTCGGCGACGCGGTTGCGGCCGCCCTCGATCAGCGAGCGCTCCGAGAAGAACACCTCGTGGGTGATGTTCAGCGCGGCAAGGTCGCCCTTGATCGCTTCCATCATCATCGCGATCGCCTTGGCGCGGACGGTCGGCAGCCACTGCGCTTCCGGTAGTTCCTTCAGCGCAGCGCCATGCTCGGCCTTCAGCGCCACGCCGACAGGCTTCAAGTAATCGCCCGGATACAGCCCTTCCGGAATCTCGCCGATCGCCTCGCCCAGCGCCTCGCGGTAGCGCAGGAACGCGGAACGCGCCAGCACGTCGACCTGGGCGCCAGCGTCGTTGATGTAGTACTCGCGGGTGACGGCAAAGCCGGCGGTGTCGAGCAGATTGGCCAGCGCATCACCGAACACGGCGCCGCGACAGTGGCCGACATGCATCGGGCCGGTCGGATTGGCCGAGACGTATTCGACGTTGACCTTCTCGCCGCCGCCGACAGCGCTGCGGCCGTAACCTGTGCCGGCATCGAGCACGGCGCGCAGCGCCTCCGCCCACACCGCCGGCTTCAGGGTCAGGTTGATGAAGCCCGGTCCGGCGATCGCGACCTGGTCGATCAGCTCCTCGGCGCGGAGCTTGTCGGCGATCTTGTCGGCGAGGTCGCGCGGCTTGGCCTTGGCGTCCTTGGCCAGCACCATCGCGGCGTTGGTCGCCATGTCGCCGTGGGAGGCGTCCTTCGGCGGCTCGACCACGATACGCGACAGGTCGATCCCGGCGGGCAGCGCGCCCTCTTCGATCAGCCCCGCGCACACCGCGTGCACGCGCGACAGGAGACGGGCGAAAAGATGCGTGGACATCGGGAGCTCGGCCATATCTGAAAAGGGAAAATGGACGCGGCCGTTTCGGGCCGGTCGAGGCGCCGCCTAACGCAAATCCGGGGTCGAGTCAAAAAGCCGCTGATGCTCGGCCAGCGCGTAGCGATCGGTCATGCCGGCGATGAAATTGCGAATCCGCAGCAGCCGGTCGGCCTCGCATTCGGCCACCGGGCCGTTCGCCGGCAGCCAATCCGGCGGCAGATCCTCCGGATGATCGCAATACCGCCGGAACAGGTCAGCGACGATCGCCTCGGCGTCGCGCATGACCTTCATCACCCGCTCGGCGCGGTACATCCGGGTCCAGAGGAAAGCCTTGACCTCGGCCTCGGATTTCGCCGCTTCGGCCGGGAACGCCACCAGCGCCCGCTCGGCGCGGCGGACCTCATCGGCCGAGCCCGGCCTCGCCTCGCCGATCCGACGCTCGGCCTCGGCGGCGACCGCGCCGATGAAATATGAGATCAGCTCGCGCACCAGCTCGGCACCGCGGCGGCTGTCGTCGAGCCCCGGAAAGCGCCGGTCGATCGCGGCGATGATCCGCGCCATCAGCGGTACTTCGGCCAGATCTTCGATCCGGAACAGCCCGGCGCGCAGGCCGTCGTCGATATCGTGGGCGTCGTAGGCAATGTCGTCGGCGATCGCCGCTACCTGGGCTTCGAGCGAGGCGAAGCTCCAGAGCTGCAGGTCGAAACGCTGGTCGAACTCGGCGATACCGCGCGGTACGCCGTGCTCGGCATAGCGCGGCAGCGGCACGCCGGCGCGATCCGTCAGCGGCCCGTTGTGCTTGACCACGCCTTCCAGCGTCTCCCAGGTCAGGTTGAGGCCGTCGAACTCGGGGTAGCGATGTTCGAGTGCGGTCAGCACCCGCAGCGTCTGGGCGTTGTGGTCGAAGCCGCCGGCGTCCTTCAGGCAGAGGTCGAGCGCGCGCTCGCCGGCATGGCCGAACGGCGGATGGCCGAGGTCGTGGGCGAGCGCCAGCGTTTCGGTAAGGTCTTCGTCGAGCCCGAGCTGGCGCGCCAGCGCGCGGGCGATCTGCGCCACTTCCAGGCTATGCGTCAGCCGGGTGCGATAGTGGTCGCCCTCGTGAAACACGAAGACCTGGGTCTTGTGCTTCAGCCGGCGAAACGCGTTGGAGTGGATGACGCGGTCGCAATCGCGGCGAAACGCGCTGCGGGTCCGGCTCGGCGGCTCATGGAATTGCCGGCCGCGGCTGTGGTCCGGATCGCAGCCAAAGGCTGCACGGGGAGCTGCCATACCGACCGACACGCGCGCGACTCGTCCTGACCGTTTGATTCTGCGGTGCGGCGCACTTAACTATTGTTGGCAAAGAAATCCAATGACGGGCTCCTGCCCGAACGACACGGAGCGGCGAGATGACGGAATCAGGCGTCACCATCAGCGAACGCGCGGCGCGCCGGATCGGCGAAATCCTCAAGGGCGAAGGCCAGGGAGCGATGCTGCGGATCAGCGTCGAGGGCGGCGGCTGCTCGGGTTTCCAGTACAAATTCGACGTCGACCGCACCAAGACCGACGACGATCTGGTGATCGCCCGGGACGGCGCAGTCGTATTGGTGGATTCGGCCTCGGTGCCGTTCCTGGCCGGCTCGGAGGTCGACTTCATCGACGATCTGATCGGCGCCTCATTCCGGGTCAACAACCCGAACGCCTCCGCGTCCTGCGGCTGCGGCACCAGCTTTTCGATCTGACGATCTTGCCGACAGGACGGTTGCGGCGGCTGGGTGCCACCCGCAGCCGTTGACTTTGAGACGCTCGGTCAAGACAAACGTACCCTGCCGTACCTTCTGCTCTTGGTTCCGGTTCCCAATTCCGCTAAGGCGCGGCCAAAGAACCCTCCGAACGACCTTTTGGCAGTGCGCGATGCCCCGCGCGCTGCGCGGCCATGTCGAGGATGGGTCAACAGCCCCCGGAAACCTCGATGTCGTTGCCTCCCAGCGTTCCCCGTGTGCCTCTGCGCGTCTCCAGCGTCCAAGCCGGCCTGATCACCGCGCTGGTGCTGGCGCTGAGCTTCAGCGCGATTCTCGCCCTCACTTTCTCGATGCAGAACGACGTGATCGCGCGCGACCGCGATCACCAGATGGCGGCGGTCAGCCAGGCGATCACCGCCGCGCTCGACGAAGCGGGACGGTTCGCGCTGACCCAGGCGGAGACCACGGCGCGGCAGCGCGCCGTCGCGCGCGCACTTGCCGCCGGTGACCGCGCCGCGCTGACGGAGCTCACGGCCGCGCCCTATGCGTATCTGAAAAGCCAGGGCGTGCCGGTGTTCGGCTTTCACGCCGCCGACATGACCTATCTGTTGCGGCTGCATCTGCCGGACAAGTTCGGCGACGACCTGACGAAGTTTCGGCAGATGGTGCTTGCCGCCAACAAGACGCGGCGCTCGCAGGTCGGCCTCGAGATCGGCGTCGCCGGCACCTTCGTGCGCGGCATCGCGGTGATCAACGACGGCGACCGCTTCGTCGGCACCGTGGAGGCCGGCCTCAACCTCGAGCCGATCCTCGAACAGGTGAAGACGCTGACCAACGCCGACATCGCGGTGGTGCTGAGCCAATCACTCGCCGAGCTGCCGCCGCGCGGGCCCGGCGACAAGGGAGAACAATTCGGCGACCTGATCGCGCTCGCCTCGACCGACACCCCGCTGTTCACCGGCCTGTTGCGCGACGGTGCGATCCGCCTCGCCCGCACCCGCGAGATCAGCCCGTATCGGATCGGCGGCGAGACCGGCGCGATCCTGGTGCAGCCGCTGATCGACTTCTCCGGCCGGATGATCGGCAACATCGCGGCGGTGAAGAGCTTCCCGTCGCACGGCGCCGCGTTGCAGCGGCCCCGGATCGAACTGATCGCGGCGGCGCTGATCGGCACCGTGCTCGCCTTTGTCGCCTTCTCGGTATTGGCACGGATGCTGAAGCCGCGCGACGAGGCGCAGGCATGAAGTCACTGCGGGCAGCGCTGCTGATCGTTTTCGTGGCACTGTGCGGCGCCCCCGCATCCGCTGGCTCGCCGTCGGAAGGGCTGCCCGACGGCATCGAGCTGCCGGTCAAGGTCCGTATTGGTCTGCGCGTGCTCGATATCACCGAAATCCGCGAGGTGATCGGCCGCGCCCGACTGCACATCGAAGTCACCCAGCGCTGGACCGATCCGCGCCGGCGTTTCGATCCGCTCGACGCCGGCACCTCGCGGGTCGACCGCGTTGGCGCCGAAGCACGGCAGTACATCGCCGGGATCTGGACGCCCGGTCTGGCGATCGACAATCAGCTCGGCGAGCCGCGCGCCAAGGCGGATGCCGTCTCGGTCTATGCCGACGGCAGTGTGGTGCTGGTCGAACGCTACGAGGCCGATTTCCGCGTCGGCGTCGACATGGCAGCGTTTCCGTTCGACCGGCAGCGGCTGTCGCTGTCGTTCTCGCTGCCGCGGTATGCCAAGCAGGACGCGATGCTGGTCACCACCGAGACCGACCGGCTGTTCTCGCGGATCGAACCGAAATTGTCAGTGATCGATTGGCGCCCGCTCGACCTGACCTTCTTCTACGACGAGGCCGCCGGCTGGAACGCGCGGGCGTATTCGCGGCTGAACGCCACCATCGGCATCGAGCGGCTGTCGGAGCGCTATCTGCTGCGGCTGTTCATCCCGATCGTCTCGACGCTGGCGGTGTCGCTGTTCGTGCTGTGGATCCCCGGTACCGCGCCGAAGGATCACGGCAGCCTGGTGTTCTCCGCCCTTCTGGCGCTGGCGGCGATCAGTTTCACCTACGAGGCGAGCTTCCCCGGCTCGATCTCGCTGAACACCCCGATCGCGAAGATCATCTCGCTCGGCTATTTCTATCTTGTGGTGGTGGTGCTGATCGACGCGCTGCTGTGGAAACCGCGCAGCGATCCCGCCTCGCGCTATCACGTCCTCGCCACCGGCCTGCGTTCGCACTGCCGCTGGGCACTGCCGTCGATCATGGTGATCGTCTGCCTCGCGCTGGTGCTGCGGGGACTGCCGGGGTAGCGGCGACCCGTGGCGGCGTGCTGCCCCGTCACCGCGGTAAACTGGCGGCGGAGGTGACGAATTCGGACTTCGTGATCAGCCCGGGCCTGCCGTTTCTGAGGCGCCCGGCCACCATGTTCTTCACTGTCCAGGTGCCGTCGAGATTGTAGCTGACATTGAATGCCGTGAAGCCCTGCGCCGCATCGCACAGCGCAGCGGTCGCCATCATCGAAGCGAAATCCAGCACCGTTCCTGCAGCATAGCTCCCGATCTGCACGTAAAACTTTAGCGAAGGCGTGCAGTCCAGGGCAACGTTCGGCGGCGCCGTCACGAAATTCGACAACAGAATTCCGCCGGCCAGCGTCTGCATCGCGACGCCGGCGTTGTAGTTCACCAGCGTCGGGTTGAACACCGCGGTCCTGATCCGAAATGCGCCGGCCGGCACGTCCTCCGTGGCCATCGGCGCCGACAAGCCGAGCGCAGGCGACACCGACATGGTGGTGGTGTTGGCGGTCGGTGGCCCTTGCGCGGGCGTCAGCTCGATCGCCCGAATGGCGCCAGCCTGCCCGACCGGCTGTCCCGGCTGCGGCGGCGCGATCTGCTGCTGCACGCCGGCGTAGGTTTGCGGCGTGATCATGAAGCTCAGCACGGCGCCGGATGTGGCATAGGGCAGTAGCGGCTGGCCGCACAGGCTGCTGACATACACCCGACCGGCGCTGGAATACCCGGCCGGCTGCTGGAAGAAACAGAAGTTTTGCAGCGTATTGCTGTCGTTCCTGAGATTGATGGTGATCGCGCTGACCATGTCGCTTCCCCGACGGCAGCCTGGGCGCCCGGAGCGACCCTCCAACCAGATGGTGCGCCTCCGCGCCGGACGACCTCTCTTTTGAAAGTCTTCCGGCGCGGCGCCATCGGCGGCCGGGATGCTCAACCGATCATCGCGCGACCGCCGCGACGATTACTCGAACACCGCCGTCGCGTTCGGCACGTCGAGCTGCGTACACATCGTCCCGCGATACGGTCCGCCGATCCAGCCGATCTGGTACTCGTTGAACTGTTGCAGGGCGCCCGGCACGTCGAGATGGGTGATCGTGGTGGGCGCCAGCATGTCGGCCGCATAGCCACGCGCGATCGAGGCGGTGCCGGCCTCGTTGAGGACTTCGGCGTTGGCGGCGCCGTTCACGTTGGCCCGGGTGCTGGTGATCGTGGACTTTTCGATCAGACCGCGACGCCCGTTCGCCAGCATCATCGATGCCATGTTCTGCACCGTCCAGGTGCCGTCGAGATTGTACGACACGTTGAAGGTGGTGAAGCCCTGGGTCGCGTCGCAGATCGCCGCATTCTGCGACGAAGCAGTGAAGTTCATCACCGTCCCGGCGGTATAGGTGCCGGTCTGGACGTAGAACTTGATGATCGGCTGGCAGTCGAGATTGGTATTCGGCGACACCGGGACGAAATTCGACAGCGTGATGCCGCCGGCCGTCGACTGCACCGCCGATCCTGCGTTGTAGGGCGTGACCACCGGATTGAACGTCGGCGTCTTGATCCGGAACGAGCCCTTCTGCGGTCCATCGGTGTTGGTCGGCTTCGACAGCCCGAGGGACGGCGACACGCTCATCACGGTGGTATTGTTGGTCGGCGTGCCGCCGGCCGCCGGCGTCAGGTCGATCGCCTGGATCGCGCCCAACTGGCCGGAGGGTTTCCCGATCTGCGGCGGCGAGACCTGCTGCTGCGCACCCGCGTAGTACTGCAGCATCATGGTGAAGCTGAGAACCGCGCCGGAACTCTCGTAAGGCATCACCGGCAGGCTGTAGAGGCTGTTGGTGTAGACCTGCGGGCCGCCGGTATAGATTGCCGGCTGCTGAAAGATGAAGAAGTTCTGCATCACGTTGCTGTTGTTCGTGACGTTGATGGTGATCGTGGTGGCCATGATGGTCTCCTGCGGGATTGCGGGGCTCAGGTTGAACCCTTGGTCGATCTGCAACCGAGGGTTGTGCAACACTAATCCTGCACCCGGGCCAGACAGCAACTTATGGTTGCATAGCGTGCAAATTTCTCGCTGTGCCACTTGCGCACGCAGCAACTCGCCGTTCTCAAAGGTCGGAAACCTCGGGACATAACGAGGTGATGAAGGCGATCAGATGCGCCTTGGAGCGTTCGGACATCCTGGCCTCGGCGCGCCGGATGCAGGTCAACAGCCGCGACTCGTCCGAATCGCCCGCCGCTGCGGCCTTGTGGCCGTCGATCCGGCCGCGACCGGTCAGGAACCAGTCGAGCGACACGTCGAGCGTGTGGCAGAGCAGCACGGCATGATCGACCGAGATCGGGCCGTTGTTCTTCCAGCGTGTGACCGTGCTCTCGTTGACCCCCATGGCGAACGCCAAGGCGTGCTGTTTGGTGACGCCCCTGAGCTGCATGGCCTCGACCATCCGTGCTCCGCGGTTCGACATCGCCGACGCTCCGCTTTCAGACCATCGTGCTCGACACGACCGGGACGCCGACAGCAGGATGCTCACCGCGCGCCGATTTGCGTCCGACCTCGATTGCTTTATCACAGCGCTGCACGGCCGCGATCTGCCGCGGCGCAAATCATCCCGGACAGCGGACGGCGCGATGCGGATTGCCACCTGGAACGTCAATTCGGTCCGACAGCGGCTGGATCACCTCCTGACCTGGCTGAAGGATAGCCAGTCCGACGTGGTCTGCCTGCAGGAGATCAAATGCGTCGACGAGGCTTTTCCGCGCGAGCCGATCGAGGCGCTCGGCTACAACGTCGTCACCCACGGCCAGAAGACTTTCAACGGCGTGGCGCTGCTGTCGAAATATCCGCTCGAGGAAGCCAATCCGGGCCTCGCCGGTGACGATGGCGACGTTCATGCCCGGTTTCTCGAAGGCGTGGTGTCGCTGAAGCACGGCGTCGTGCGCGTCGCCTGCCTGTATCTGCCGAACGGCAATCCGGTCGGCAGCGAGAAGTATCCCTACAAACTGAGCTGGATGGCGCGGCTGCGCGACTACGCCCAGCAGCGACTGAGGACCGAGGAGCCGCTGATCCTGGCCGGCGACTTCAACGTCATCCCGCAGCCGGGCGACGTGCACAATCCGGCGGCCTGGACCGAGGACGCGCTGTTCCGCCCCGAGACCCGCGAGAGCTTCCAGGCCCTGCTCGGCCTCGGCTTCACCGACGCGCTGCGCGCCACCACCGATGCGCCCGGCCAATACACTTTCTGGGACTATCAGGCCGGCGCCTGGCAGAAGAACTGGGGGCTGCGGATCGATCACCTGCTGCTGTCGCCGCAGGCCGCCGACCGGCTGCGCCATGTCGGCATCGACAGCTACGTGCGCAATTGGGAAAAGCCCTCGGACCACGTCCCGGTGTGGGCGGATCTCGATCTGGAAGCGGCGTAACGAAGTCCGAGCGAATCCGGCGTCATCCTGGGGCTGCGCCGCGCAGCGGCGGACTCGAAGGATTGGCCAAAGGCCCTGCCCTCGCCCTTCGAGGGCTCGCTTCGCTCGCCACCTCAGGAATGACGGCGAATGTGGCGTGATGCCTCAGTCCCGCCGGCCCTGCACCCAGTGCTCAAGCATCTGCAGTGCCATCACCCGGTCGTCGTCGGAAGCCTTGGCGAAAGCCTTATTGTAGCTGTCCTTGATCCAGGCCTCTTCCGGCGTCGCAGCGTCGCGCGCCAGGGTCAGCCACATCAGACCGCGGGCGGCCTGGCGGGGCAGCTTGTCGCCGTTGAACAGCAGGTGTCCGAGCATCGCCTGGGCCTGGTGCTGCCCCTTCTGGGCGGCGAGGCCGAGCCAGCGGGCGCCGTAGCGGAAGTCGCGCGGCACGCCGACGCCTTCGATATACAGCCGCGCCAGATCGTACTGCGCGTCGGCGTTGCCGAAATACGAGGCGGCGTAAGAGAACATCTCGCGCGCCCGCTCGGGATCGCGCTTGACCTTCGAATTCGGGATGCCGTCGAGATAGTAGCGGCCGAGTGCCACGAAGGCGTTGGCGACGATCGCGGCCTGCGGCGCCGACGGGCTGTCCTCGGCGTGGGCGTTGGCGATCTTGCTGAAATAGTCGAAGGCGCGCAGGTCGTCCTGATCGACGCCATTGCCGTCGGCATACATCTTCCCGAGGCGCCACTGCGCGATCGGGTGGCCGCCCTCGGCGGCATATTGCAGCGCGGTGAGCGAGGTGGTCGACGGCGCCGCCGGCAGCGCCTTCTTCAGCGCAGGCGCGGTACCCGGCTGGCTGGTGGCGACCGGGATCGCGGTGTCCTCCGGTCGAACCGGGGTGCCTTCGAACGCCGCCGCCGGCACGGCGCCTGCTCCGGCGCCGATCAGCAACGCGGCAAAAACGCTACGCCTAAAATTCCGCATCGCACATCTCGCGGGTCACCCCCGGTACGGTCGAATCGACCCGCCGGCTTTCCATCCAACACACTCCCGCCCTCTCCTCTGTCGCGGCCGCACCCGTTTCGGACGGGTCGGTGGCCGACGCTGCGGCGGTCAAATTTCTGTCACGGCCGCGACCGGCCGTCGGCTGTTCGACGGTCAGGTGATCGCACCTTGGTTGGCCATGATTGCGCAAGATCGTCGCCGGGAGCTGGGCACTATCAGCATCACCCTGCTGTTTGGCGAGATGACGGCCGAGCCGCCGCAAATCCGCGGCAGACGGTGACTTTTTGAAGACGCCGAGGGGGGCCGACAGGTTCGCGGCGCAGCCAGTGATCTGGCGGCTCGTCGGCATCGACCTGGTAGGCGTCGTGGCGAACATTCGCGAACTCGTCTTTCCGGCCGCCTCGCTGTCGGGCTTTCCGGACTTTCCCGGTAAGACCATCGACCTGCGCTCGGCTCAGGTCAGATGATCTCATTGACCGGTGTGGCCAAAAAGCGGCGCGTGCAAGAGCGACCATCAAAGACGGTTAAATGATGCAGAACTGTTGCGGCATAGCAACAAGAGTGTCCCGGCGGACACCCTTTTCGGGTGCACTTAGTAGCCGCTGGGGTCAGGCGTTGAGCACCTTGCCGTAGGCGTCGAGCACGGCTTCCTTCATCATCTCCGACAGCGTCGGGTGCGGGAAGACGGTGTGCATCAGCTCTTCCTCGGTGGTTTCGAGGTTCATCGCCACCACGTAACCCTGGATCAGCTCGGTGACTTCGGCGCCGATCATGTGGGCGCCCAAGAGCTGCCCCGTCTTCTTGTCGAAGATCACCTTGACCAGGCCCTGGTCCTCGCCGAGCGCAATCGCCTTGCCGTTGGCGGTGAACGGGAAGCGGCCGACCCGGATCTCCCGTCCCTGCTCCTTCGCCTTGGCCTCGGTGAGGCCAACGGAGGCGATCTGCGGCTGGCAGTAGGTGCAGCCGGGAATCAGGCTCTTGTCGAGCGGGTGCGGATGCAGGCCCTTGATGGCCTCGACACAGATCACCCCCTCGTGCTCGGCCTTGTGCGCCAGCATCGGCGGACCGGCGACATCGCCGATCGCGTAGATGCCGGGCACGCTGGTCTTGCCGAGGCCGTCGGTGACGATGGTGCCGCGGTCGAGCTTCACCCCGAGCTTCTCCAGCCCGAGATTCTCGACATTGCCGACCACGCCGACCGCCGAGATCACACGGTCAAATTCGGCGGTCTCCGGCTTGCCATTGCCGGGATCGATGGTGGCGACGACGCTATCAGCCTTCTTGTCGAGCTTGGTGACCTTGGCGCCGGTCAGAATCTTGATGCCCTGCTTCTCGAACCGCTTGCGGGCGAGCGCGGCAATCTCGGAATCCTCGACGGGCAGGATCTGCGGCAGCACCTCGACCACGGTGACCTTGGCGCCCATGGTGTGGAAGAACGAGGCGAACTCGATGCCGATCGCACCGGAGCCGACCACCAGCAGCGACTTCGGCATCACTTCCGGCACCATCGCCTCGAAATAGGTCCAGACCAGCTTCTTGTCCGGCTCGAGACCCGGCAGCACCCGCGGCCGCGCCCCGGTGGCGACGATGATGTGCTTGGCCTGATAGCTGCCCGGCGGCAACGCGCCCTTCGGCGCCTCGGTCTTGGAGGCAGCGACCGTGAGCTTGCCCGGCGCGTCGATCGTCGCCTGACCCCAGATGATCGAGATCTTGTTCTTCTTCATCAGGAAGCCGACGCCGTCGTTCAGCCGCTTCGACACCCCGCGCGAGCGCTGTACGATCGCCTTCGGATCGAACGAAATGTTATCGGCCGACAGCCCGTAATCCTTGGCGTGCTGCATGTAGTGATAGATTTCCGCCGAGCGCAGCAGCGCCTTGGTCGGAATGCAGCCCCAGTTCAGACAGATGCCGCCGAGATACGACTTCTCGACGATCGCAGTCTTGAACCCGAGCTGCGCCGCCCGGATCGCCGCGACATAGCCGCCGGGTCCGGAGCCGATGATGATGACGTCGAAGGAGGTGTCGGACATAACTACTCGCTCTTCTTTCCCTCACCCGCCCTCGCTTCGCTCGGGCACCCTCTCCCACAAGGGGAGAGGGTAAGAAAGTCACACCATCATCATCACGGGATTTTCGATCAGCGTCTTGAAGGCGCCGATCAGTTCGGCGCCGAGCGCACCGTCGACGGCGCGGTGATCGCAACTCAGCGTCACGCTCATCATGGTGGCGATCTCGATCTTGCCGTCACGCACGATCGGGCGCTGCTCGCCGGTGCCGACCGCCAGGATGGTGGCGTGCGGCGGATTGATCACGGCGGTGAAGTCCTTGATCCCGAACATGCCGAGATTGGACACCGCTGTGGTGCCGCCCTGGTACTCTTCAGGCTTCAGCTTGCGGGCCCGCGCGCGGGCGGCAAAATCCTTCATCTGCGCCGAGATCGACGACAGCGACGCCGTCTCCGCGCTGCGGATGATCGGGGTGATCAGCCCGCCCGGCATCGCCACCGCGACGCCGATGTCGGAATGCTTGTGCTTGAGCATCCCTGCCTCGGTCCACGACACGTTGGCGTCGGGGATGCGCTGCAGGGCGATCGCCATCGCCTTGATGATGAAGTCGTTGACCGACAGCTTGTAGGCGGGCTTGCCGTCCTTGTCCTTCGGCGCGGCGGCGTTGATGTCCTCGCGCGCGGCCAGCAGCCGGTCGAGGTTGCAGTCGATCGTCAGATAGAAATGCGGGATGGTCTGGGTCGACTGCGTCAATCGCTGCGCAATGGTCCGGCGCATGCCGTCGTGCGGCACCACTTCGTAAGAGCCTTCCGGATACAGCGCGCGGATCTGCTGATCCGACATCGCCGGCACGATCGCGGGACCAGCCGCTGGCGCCGCAGCCGGCGCCTTCAGGCCGCCGCCGCTCTTGGCCTGCTCGACGTCGCGGGCGATGACGCGGCCGTGCGGCCCGGTGCCGCTGACGCGGGCGATGTCGATGCCGGCATCCTTCGCCAGCCGCCGCGCCAAAGGCGAAGCGAACACACGGCCATTCGCTGGCGCTGTATCCCCCTCACCCGCCGCCCGCGGCGGCGACCTCTCCCCGTTGGGGAGAGGTGAAGGCGGCTGTGGCGCCGGCCTCTGATCAGCCTTGTCCTGTGCGTCCGAATTGGCCTCGGCTTTGCCACCCGCAGAGCCGGCTCCCTCTCCCCTCTGGGGAGAGGGCTGGGGTGAGGGGGCACCGCCGGCACTGGCCTGACCGCCTGCCCCAGCCGCTTTCACGTCCTCGCCGTCCTCGGCAAGCACCGCGATCACGTCGTTGACCGGCACGTCCTGGGTGCCTTCGGGCACGAGGATCTTGGCCAGCGTGCCCTCGTCGGCGGCCTCGACTTCCATCGTCGCCTTGTCGGTCTCGATCTCGGCGATGACGTCGCCGCTTTTGACCTTGTCGCCCTCCTTCTTCAGCCACTTCGCAAGGTTGCCCTTCTCCATGGTCGGCGACAGCGCGGGCATCAGAATGTTGATCGGCATGAGGACAGAACCTTACTGCGGCCGTTCGGTGGTGGCGCCGGTGTCGGTCGGGCGCGACAGCTCGGCCTCGAACATCTCGACGATGCGCTCCAGCGCCTCGTCCTCGGTGTATTCGCTCTCGCGCGCATAGGCGCGCGCGGCGTGGCGGGCGATGTCGACCAGCAGCAGCCCCCACATCTCCGGATCTTCGAACGCGCGCATGAAGGCGATCGACAAACCGCCGTCGAGCACAAAGGCGCGCAACACTTCGATCGCATCTTCGCGGCCTTCGACGTCGGGCGGCAGCGGCTGTTGCTTGGGTCCGGTCATAGGGTCACCGATAGCAGACGGCTTTGGCGGCCTCGACCACCTCGGCGACGCTGGGCAGCGCCAGCTTTTCGAGATTGGCGGCATACGGCATCGGCACGTCCTTGCCGGATACCCGCGTCACCGGAGCGTCCAGATAATCGAACGCGTGCTCCATGATCCGGGCGGAGAGTTCGGCGCCGATACCGTTCTGCTGCCAGCCCTCTTCGATCGTCACCGCGCGGCCGGTCTTCTTCACCGAGGCGATGATCGTTTCGGTGTCGAGCGGACGCAGCGTGCGCAGGTCGATCACCTCGGCCGAGATACCGTCCTTCGCCAGCTCGTCGGCGGCCTTCAGCGTGTAGGTCATACCGTGCGACCACGAGATCAGCGTGACATCCTTGCCCTCGCGGACGATGCGCGCCTTGCCGATCGGGATCACGTAGTCGTCGAGCTTCGGCACTTCGCCGTGCTGGCCGTACAGCATCTCGTGCTCGAGGAAGATCACCGGATTGGGATCGCGGATCGCCGCCTTGAGCAGCCCCTTGGCGTCGGCGGCCGAATACGGCGCCACCACCTTGAGGCCGGGGATCTGCGAATACCAAGCCGAGTAGTCCTGGCTGTGCTGCGCGGCAACGCGCGAAGCAGCACCGTTCGGACCGCGGAACACGATCGAGCAGCCGAGCTGGCCGCCGGACATGTACAGCGTCTTCGCCGCCGAGTTGATGATCTGGTCGATCGCCTGCATGGCGAAGTTGAAGGTCATGAACTCGACGATCGGCTTCAGCCCGGCAAAGCCGGCACCGACGCCGACGCCGGCGAAGCCGTGCTCGGTGATCGGGGTATCGATCACACGGCGGTCGCCGAATTCCTGCAGCAGTCCCTGCGTGACCTTGTAGGCGCCCTGATACTCGGCAACCTCTTCGCCCATCACGAACACGTCGGGATCGCGGCGCATTTCCTCGGCCATCGCGTCGCGCAACGCCTCGCGGATCGTCACCGTCACCATCTCGGTGCCGGCCGGAATGTCCGGATCAGCGGCGGCCGACACCGTCGGGGCTTCTGGCGCGTGCTGCGCCGGCGCGGGTGCGGACTTGGCCTGCGCGGCTTCAGGCTCCGCTGCCGGCGGGGCCGATTGCGAGGCCTTGTTCTGCGCGGCCGGATCCGACGCCTTGTCGGCATCGGCTGCACTTTCGCCGTCGCCGAGAATGGTGGCGATCGGCGTGTTGACCGCGACGTCGTTGGTACCTTCGGGGATCAGGATCTTGCCGAGCGTGCCTTCGTCGGCGGCTTCGACTTCCATCGTCGCCTTGTCGGTCTCGATCTCGGCGATGACGTCACCGCTTTTGACTTTGTCGCCTTCCTTCTTGAGCCATTTCGACAGGTTGCCCTTCTCCATGGTCGGCGACAGCGCGGGCATCAGAACTTGGATTGGCATTGGGGCTCCGCAGTCATTCAGTCAGGCGGGAAGCAGCCGCGACACGGCAAGGCGGGGATCAGCGATACACATCGGTGTACAGTTCGGACGGATCAGGCTCGGGATCGTGCTGCGCGAAGTCCGCCGACTCATTGACGACCTTGCGCACCTCGGCATCGATCGCCTTCAGATCGTCTTCGGTCATGTCGAGCCCGAGCAGACGCTTGCGGACCTGTTCGATCGGATCCTGATCGTTACGGATCTTGTCGACCTCTTCGCGCGACCGATACTTCGCCGGGTCCGACATCGAGTGACCGCGATAACGATAGGTCTGCATTTCGAGGATGAACGGGCCGTTGCCGGCACGGCAATGTGCAACCGCCTTGTCGCCGGCGGCCTTCACCGCACGCACGTCCATGCCGTCGACCTGCTCGCCCGGAATGTTGAACGACACGCCGCGCTTGGAGAAATCGGTCTGCGCCGAGGAGCGCGTCACCGACGTGCCCATCGCGTAGCGGTTGTTCTCGATCACGTACACCACGGGGAGCTTCCACAGCTCCGCCATGTTGAAGCTCTCGTACACCTGGCCCTGATTGGCGGCGCCGTCGCCGAAATAAGCGAGGCAGACGCGACCATCGCCGCGATAGCGGTTGGCGAAGGCGATGCCGGTGCCGAGCGAGACCTGCGCGCCGACGATGCCGTGTCCGCCGAAGAAACTCTTCTCCCGGCTGAACATGTGCATCGAGCCGCCCTTGCCCTTGGAGTAGCCGCCGCGGCGCCCGGTGAGTTCGGCCATCACACCGTTGGCATCCATGCCGCAGGCGAGCATGTGACCGTGATCGCGATAGCCGGTGATCACCTGATCACCTTCGCGTAGCGCCATCTGCATGCCGACGACGACGGCTTCCTGACCGATGTAGAGGTGGCAGAATCCGCCGATTGCACCCATGCCGTAGAGCTGGCCCGCTTTCTCTTCGAAGCGACGGATCAGCAGCATCTCACGAAAGGCGCCGAGCTCCTGTTCCTTGCTGAAAGGCGGCACGTTCGACGGTGACGCTCCTCCGGCCTTGTCCTGTGCTGTTTCCTTCGCGGCGCTCTTCTTGGGTGCGGCCATGGCGATTCCGATTAGAGATGAGATGAGCCTCTCTATCGTAACTTATAGCGGCTTGAAAGGATCGCTATGTCGCTGCGCGCAAATCAATATGCCGCAGTGCAGCGACACGAAACTTTCGAAATCGTTCGTCCAGATTTTTGGAATTTGCGCACTCAGCGCGCCGGCATCATCCGCACCAGGTCCGCCGGATTGGCGAAGTCGAGCTGATAGCGCACGCGCTCGTCGAGCATGTCGGGATCGATCCGGTCGGAGCGCAGCAGCGAGACTCGCTGCTCGGCCTCGGCGCGTTGCTGGCGGAGCTGCACCAGCTCCGCAGTCAGCGCGGTGATTTCCTGGTCGAGCTCCTGCTGCGCCGTCAGGCCGTAGCGGCCGGTGTAGGCGTTGACGCCGAAATAGCCGATCACGGCGGCAGCGATCGCGTACAGCGCGATGCCGGCGAGGATCGATTTGAGACGACTGCGGGTGACCATGGCCGGACCATGGGACAGCGCGGTTAACGCGCGGCTAACGCCGCATCTGTCCCGCCAGCTTGACAGCCGGCGGGGCGGATGCGGCCGACGTTATTTGTACTGCTGGGCGACGAAGCCGGCGAAGGCGTCGATGTACTTCTGCAGGAACTCGCGCAGCGCGTCCTTGACCAGCGCACCGTCCTCGCCGAACGCATCCCCGATGCCGCCGACATAAGCCTCCGGCTGCTGCAGCGTCGGCATGTTCAGAAACACCAGGCATTGCCGCAGATGGTGGTTGGCGCCGAAACCGCCGATCGCGCCCGGCGAATTCGACAGCACGCCGGCCGGCTTCTTGTCGAAGCAGCTCTTGCCGTAGGGCCGCGACCCGACGTCTATGGCGTTTTTCAGCACGCCAGGAATCGAGCGGTTGTATTCGGGAGTTACGAACAGCACCGCATCAGAGGCCTTGATGCTGTCGCGGAACGCGGTCCAGTCGGCCGGCGGCGCTTCGGTCTCGAGATCCTGGTTGTACATCGACAGGCCGTGCAGCGTGACGATGTCGAGCTTCAGCGTGTCCGGCGCCAGCGCGGCGAGCGCCTGCGCGGTCCGCAGCGAATACGCCTGCTTGCGCAAGCTGCCGACGACGGTCGCGACACGATATGGTGGGGCCATTGGCAATCCTCCGGTCATGCAATCAGACAATCGCGGCGAGCCTATCCCGCCGTGATGACGGAGAATGCGCAACATGCGTCAAGCACGCTGCGATGACGCGGTTTTGATGGCGCACCTGCCCGGTTTCGTGCGGAGGCGAACCTCCGCACCTGGCACTCGCCGCCCTATTCGGCCGCGGCGCGGTTACCCAGCACCTCATGGTTGTGTGCGCCGAGCTTCGGTGTGGCGAGCTCGGGATGCGGGCGCGCGCCGTCGAACACGATCGGCAGACCGGCGACGGTGAGACCAGTGTCCGGCATCGTGCGCAGCAGATCGACCGCGGCGAGCTGTTCGGTGGCGGCAAGCTCGGGAATGTCGTTGACCGGGCTCACCGGCACACCGGCGCTCTTGAAGGCCGCGAGCCAATCGGCTGCGCTGCGGGTCTTCAGCACCTCCTGCATCAGCGGGATCAGCACGGGCCGATGCGCCTGCCGGTCGCGCACCCGCGCAAAACGTGGGTCCGCGCTCCACTCCGGATGGCCGAGCACATCGGCACAGCGCGCGAACAGGCGGTCGTTGCCGGCCGCGATCACGATCGGTCGGTCGGCGGTCTCGAACACCTGGTACGGCGCCAGCGTACCGCTTGCGGTGCCGTGGCGCACAGGGGGCTCGCCGTCGAGCAGATAGCCGCTGAGCGACATGTCGACCCAGCCGACCGCCGTGTCGAACAGCGAGGTGTCGATCACGCAGCCCTTGCCGGTGACGTGGCGCTGCTGAAGCGCCGCCAGCGCGCCGATCACGCACCATTGCGCAGTGGCGCGATCGTTGATCGGCGGCGCGCAGAAGGTCGGCGGATGCTCCGGCCCGCCGGTGAGCGACATCACCGCGCCATAGGCCTGCAGCAGCGGATCGAAGCCCGGCTCCTTGCTCAACGGACCAGCTTTGCCGAACGCCCACACCGAGCAATAGATCAGCCGCGGATTGACCGCGCACATCACGTCCGGCCCGATGCCGCACGACGCGACCACGCCGGAGCGCAGGTTCTGGATCAGGATGTCCGCATCCTGGACAAGTTGTTTGAGCCGCGCGACGTCGTCCGGGTTCTTGATGTCGAGCGTCACCGACCGCTTGTTGCGGTTGTAGGTGTGAAACAGCAAGGAATCGCCGTCGACGAAGGGCGGGCCCCAGTGCCGGGCATCGTCGCCGCCGTCGTGCTTCTCGATCTTGATCACGTCGGCGCCCATGTCGCCGAGGATCATCCCGGCCATCGGCCCGGCGATCGCCTGCGCGATCTCGATCACTTTGATGCCGGCGAGCGGTCCACCCATTGCGGTCTCCGATTTCGTGTTATGTCTGTTGGCGCGCACTGTTTCAGTGGCGCGAGGCAAATTGCAAGTGTCTGGCAGGAGCGATGCGCGCAATGGTGACCGCCGAATTTCTCATCACCTCGCTGATCGTGGTCGCCTCGCCCGGAACCGGCGTGCTCTATACGGTGGCCACCGGCCTGTCGCGCGGCTCACGCGCCAGCGCGATTGCGGCGTTCGGCTCGACCATCGGCATCGTGCCCCACATGGCGGCGGCGATCCTCGGCCTCGCCGCCCTGCTCCACACCAGCGCGGTGGCGTTCCAGCTCTTCAAGTATCTCGGCGTCGCCTATCTGCTCTACATGGCGTGGAAGACGCTCGGCGAGCGCGGCCCGCTCAGCGTCGAGACCGATGTCGGCGCTCCGTCGGCAGTGCAGATGACGGTGACGGGCGTCCTGATCAACATCCTCAATCCGAAGCTGTCGATCTTCTTCCTCGCCTTCCTGCCGCAATTCGTCTCAGCCGACGACGCCCATCCGCTCGGCCGGATGGTCGAGCTGAGCGGCATCTTCATGCTGATGACCTTCGTGGTGTTCGTGATCTACGGCCTGTTCGCCGCCTGGCTACGCGACCACGTCATCACCCGCCCGCAAGTGATGACCTGGCTCCGCCGCAGTTTCGCCGCCGCCTTCGTCGCGCTAGGCGCCAAGCTGGCCACTGCGGAGCGGTGACGCCTGTTATTAAGCTGATCGTCCCACCGCCGTCATGCCGGGCTTGTGCCGAACCTGACGAAGGATAGCACCGTCGCCATCAAAGGCGTCAGTCAGGTCCGCGTGCGGATTTCGTTGAGCAGGAAGTTGCCGAGCCGCTTGCCGCGATTGCGCAGCACCTTGAGCGGACCCTGGTCGACGAAATACGTCAGCAGAATGCTGTCACGCGTCTCGACGCCCGCGGGGACGGTGTCGGCCGAATGCCAGCTCTGCTTGTCGACCGCAAACGCATAGCCCGAATTCGGCGCGAACTTCATCTGCCGCGCCTTCGGCATCGACCCGTCCGGCAGCACATCGTGAAAGATCGTGCCGATGTCGGTGTGGGCTTCGTCCCGCGGCAGATAGAGCTGCACGGTGATGCCCTTCCAATGCGTGTCGGTGTGCGGCGTGATCTTGTAACCGGGAACGTCGCGGGTCAGGATCGGAATCGGAAACATCCCGACCTCCCGCGCGTCCGGCCCAAATCGTTTCTCCAGGGCCGGCGCCAGCTTGCGCCGAAACGCGTCCTTCACCGGCTCCGAGCACAGCGCGTCGCCGACCATGCGCCACACCGAGCGCTGCTCCGGCGGCAGGTGCCGGATGTATTCCGGAAACAGGTCGATCTTCACCCGGGTGTGAGTGCCGTCAGCGAGATCATTGCCCTTGCTGCGGCCATGCATCGGCCGATAGTCGGTGTTGCGCGGCATCGCCTTGAGCATCGCCGCGTAGACCAGCGCCGGAAAGATTCCGACGAATTCGAGGTGATAGAACGGCTCCATCACCACCGCGGCGGACTCGATCGCCCCGACGATGTGATTGATCAATGCGGCGGTCGCTTCCGCCAATTCCGACGGTCGCCGTTCAGCCATCTGATCCATGAAATCTCCGCTGGGCTGCTTCGTCTTGTTGAGACTAGCTAGCAACTACGATCAGCACCAGCGGATTTCATACCCCCGATGGCAGCTATGCGTTGGGGGCGATGAGGAATTTCTCCCCGGTCGCGCGCTTGTTATAGACCGCGATGGCATCGAGGCTCAGCGCCTCCCTGAGCGACACCGTCCGCGTGTAGTGGCTGGCGAAGGTAGTCTTGATCTCGGCCGCAACGCGGGCGCGGAGTTTGGCGGCGTCGGCAGCACCGATCTTCTGCAGGAACGGGAACAGCAGCCAGCCGCCGACCGCCCAGGCGAAGCCGAAATTGCGTAAGATCTCGGTCGGCTTGGTGTCGAGGCTGCCGTAGATATAGACCTGCTTCGGCACGTTGGAGCCGTAGCGGCTGTAGGGGCCGGTCGCGGTCTTGCCGATCGCGGCTTCCATGCAGCTCAGGATCTGCCCCGCGAGCCGGCCGCCGCCGATCGCATCGAACGCGATGGTCGCCCCGGTCTGGACCAGCGCCTCGGTGAGATCGTCGAGGAACGTCGGCGCGGTGGAATCCACCACGTATTTGGCGCCGATGTCGCGCAATAGCTTGGCCTGGGCCTCGCTGCGCACGATGTTGACCAGATCGATGCCGTCCTTGAGGCAGATCCGGTTGAGCATCTGGCCGAGGTTCGACGCCGCGGCGGTGTGCACCAGCGCCTTGTGGCCTTCGCGCTTCATCGTCTCGGTCATGCCCAGCGCGGTCAGCGGATTGACGAAGCACGAGGCGCCTTCGGCCGCGGTGGTGCCATCCTGGAGCTTCAGGCAGTCGGCCGCCTTGATCAGGCGGTATTGCGCGTACATTGCGCCGCCGATCATCGCTACGGTCTTGCCGAGCAGCGCCTGCGCCGCGTCCGAGCTGCCGGCCTTGATCACCGTGCCGGCGCCCTCGTTGCCGACCGGCATCGACTCGTCGAGCCGGCCCGCCATCGCCTTCATCGCGGCTTCCGGCACCTTGGCGGTGATCACCGGCGCGTCCGCGCTGCCGGACGCTTTCGCGGTCGACATGTCGGCGGCGCCGAACAACAGGCCGAGATCGGAGGGATTGATCGGGGTGGCTTCGACCCGGACCACCACCTCGTGGGGGCCGGGCTCGGGAATGCTTACCGGCACCAGCGAAACTTCGAGGTCGCCGCTCGTCTTGATCAGCGAGCGCAGTTGCAGTCCGGTGATGGCCTCGGTCACGTCTTTCTCCCTGCTGTCTGTTGCGGCCGCACCATGATGCAGCCGCGCGCGGGGTTCAAGACGAGCCGATGGCCGCGACGATCACATCATCGCGGCCATTTGCTTGTCGTTCAGCGGAACGCCTTCAGCGCCGCCTTGCCTGGGAAGTACGCGCTGGTGCCGAGCTCCTGTTCGATGCGCAGCAGCTGGTTGTACTTCGAGGTGCGGTCCGCGCGCGCCAGCGAGCCGGTCTTGATCTGCCCGCAATTGGTGGCGACCGCGAGGTCGGCGATGGTCGAGTCCTCGGTCTCGCCGGAGCGATGCGACATCACCGCGGTGTAGCCGGCCTTGTGCGCCATCTCGACGGCGGCGAGCGTCTCGGTCAGCGTGCCGATCTGATTGACCTTGATCAGGATCGAGTTGGCGCGGCCGGCCTTGATGCCGTCGGCGAGGCGCGAGACGTTGGTGACGAACAAATCGTCGCCGACGAGCTGGCACTTGTCGCCGATCAGATCGGTGATCGCCTTCCAGCCTTCCATATCGTCTTCGGCCATGCCGTCTTCGATCGACACGATCGGATAACGCGACACCAGATCGGCGAGATACTTGGCCTGCTCCTGCGGACCCAGGCTGCGGCCTTCTGCTTCATAGACATACTTGCCGTCCTTGAAGAACTCGGTCGACGCCGGATCGAGCGCGATCATGACGTCTTCCCCGGCCTTGAAGCCGGCCTTGCCGATCGCCGACAGCACGAAATCGAGCGCGGCGTCGGCCGACGGCAGGTTCGGCGCGAAGCCCCCCTCGTCGCCGACATTGGTGTTGTGGCCGGCCTTCTTCAGTTCGCCCTTCAGTGTGTGGAAGATTTCCGATCCATAGCGCAGCGCTTCCGCGAAGCTCGGCGCGCCGACCGGCATGATCATGAATTCCTGGAAGTCGATCGGATTGTCGGCGTGCGCGCCGCCATTGATGATGTTCATCATCGGCACCGGCAGGGTGCGGGCCGAGGTGCCGCCGACATAGCGATACAGCGGCAGATCGTAAGACGACGCCGCGGCCTTGGCGACCGCCAGCGACACACCCAGGATCGCATTGGCGCCGATCCGGCCCTTGTTCGGGGTGCCGTCGAGCTCGATCATGGTCTGGTCGATCTGCACCTGCTGCTCGGCGTCCATGCCGCCCAGCGCATCAAACAGCTCGCCATTGACGGCCTCGACCGCCTTCAGCACGCCCTTGCCGAGATAGCGAGCCTTGTCGCCGTCGCGCAGCTCGACCGCCTCGTGGGCGCCGGTCGACGCGCCCGACGGCACCGCGGCGCGGCCGACCGAGCCGTCCTCGAGCACCACGTCGACTTCGACGGTCGGATTGCCGCGGCTGTCGAGAATTTCGCGGCCGATGATGTCGACGATGGCGGTCATGAATGCCTCTTGATCGGATGGAGGGAATGGAGTTGCGCCGCTTCTACAGCATGGCTCGGGGCACGAAAAGGCCGCCGGACCGCTCCATGAGGTCCGACAAACGGCGAACGCACCGGTTTTGCGACGGATTCCCCTGCTTCGGAAAATGATCTAGGACGGCGGTAACGGAGACCCGAGTTCAAGCCATGTCGAAAACGCCCCGCAAATCCGCCTCCTCCCCGCCCCTGCAGCTCGGTCAGGCCGTCGAATGGCCGGACCGGCCGGAAGCCGCCAAGCTCGACCGGGTGCCGAACCCGCAGAAGGACACCAATTTCCTGGCGCGCTTCACTGCACCGGAATTCACCTCGCTGTGCCCGGTGACCGGGCAGCCGGATTTCGCGCATCTGGTGATCGACTACGTTCCGGGCCCTTGGCTGCTCGAGTCGAAATCGTTGAAACTGTACCTCGCCTCGTTTCGCAATCACGGCGCCTTCCACGAGGACTGCACAGTGGCGATCGGCAAGCGGATCGCGGCTGAGATCAAGCCGAAATGGCTGCGCATCGGCGGCTACTGGTATCCGCGCGGCGGCATCCCGATCGACGTGTTCTGGCAGACCGGCAAACTGCCGAAAGATGTCTGGGTCCCCGATCAGGGCGTGCAGCCATATCGCGGACGTGGCTAGATCGGACTGATCGCCCTCGCTCGAGGAACTCTTCGCGCTCCCGGACGTTTGTGCGGAACTGAATCGTTCCAAGCGGAGAAGCGAGATTGAACCGGCGGCAAGTTCTGACCGGCCTTGCGGCGCTGCCGCTGTTGCAAGCTAAGGCCGAGCCGGCCGCAGCGAACAAATCCCCACCCTCCAGCCCGTTCGATCCTTGGGTCGTACGAAATCTGGCGCGCGAACTGGCGAGCAAGCCCTATCAGGCGCCGGACAGCGCGCTGCATTCGTCGCTGGGCGATCTAAGTTATGATGCGTATCGCGCGCTTCGCTTCAATCCGGAGCGCGCGCTGTGGCGCGCCGAAGGCTTGCCGTTTCAGGTGCAGTTCTTTCACCGTGGCTTCCTGTACAAGAACCGGGTGACGATCTTCGAGGTCGCGGAAGGCGAGGCTCGGCCGGTCCGCTACCGTGCCGAAGATTTTTCGTTCGGCGACGCCGCCCCGCCGCCACCGGATGCCGATCTCGGCTTTGCGGGCTTTCGCATTCACGCGCCGCTGGAGCGCGCGGACTATTTCGACGAGGTCAGCGCGTTCCTCGGTGCGGCGTATTTCCGCGCCGTCGCCAAAGGCCAGCGCTACGGCCTGTCGGCGCGCGGACTGTCGATCGACACCGGCCAGTCCGGCGGCGAGGAATTTCCGCTGTTCAAGACGTTCTGGCTCGAACGCCCCGCCCCCGGCGCATCGTCGATGGTGGTACACGCGCTGCTGGACAGCAAGAGCATCGCGGGCGCGTACCGTTTCACCATCCGTCCGGGCGTCACCACCGTGTTCGACGTCGAGATGGCGCTGTATCCCCGGGTCGATCTGCAGCACGTCGGCCTCGCGCCGATGACCAGCATGTTTCTGTTCGGCCCGAACGATCCGGCCGATGCGGCCGACTTCCGCCCGTCGGTGCACGATTCCGACGGGCTGGCGGTCTTCAACGGCAGCGGCGAAGAACTGTGGCGGCCGCTGTGCAATCCCCGCGATCTGCAGATCAGTGCGTTCGGCGATCGCAACCCGCGCGGCTTCGGGCTGATGCAGCGCGAGCGCAGCTTCGGCGCCTATCTGGATCTGGAATCGCGGTTCGAGCTGCGACCGAGCCTGTGGGCAGAGCCGATCGGCGACTGGACCGAGGGCGCCGTCAAGCTGGTCGAGATTCCGACCCGTGAAGAAGTCCACGACAATATCGCCGCGTTCTGGGAGCCCAAGCAGCCGCTGCGGGCGAAGGGCGAGCACATCTACACCTATCGCCTGCATTGGGGGCCCGACACGCCGAAGCCGAAGGCGCTCGCCCGCTTCGTGCGGACCGGGATCAGCACGCGCGGCGACAACGAGCGCTTGTTCGTGCTCGACCTCAACGGCGACCGGCTCGACAGCGTCGACGCCGCCGCCATCCGCGGCGT
The DNA here is from genome assembly GCF_007005445.1 of Rhodopseudomonas palustris. NCBI lineage: Bacteria > Pseudomonadati > Pseudomonadota > Alphaproteobacteria > Hyphomicrobiales > Nitrobacteraceae > Rhodopseudomonas > Rhodopseudomonas palustris. The sequence continues at coordinate 2,130,974 of NZ_CP041387.1, forward strand.
CGTCAGCACCGACAAGGGCGAGATTCGCAACATCGTGACTCAGCCCAATCCGGCCAGCGGCGGCTGGCGGCTCAGCTTCGATCTCGCCAAAGCGCAGGCCCCGGTCGAACTGCGCGCGACCGTCTACGAGGGCGATGCCGCAGTGTCGGAAGTCTGGCTGTACCGATGGACTCTCTGATCGGGCCGCGCCCGAACGACTGCAGCGACGCCGAGCGCCGGTTGGATCCGATGCCTGCGGACGCGCCGCTGGCGATGCCGGTGCAGTCGTTGAGGCAGAAGCCGCAATCGGCGGCCGCAGGATCCACGACGGGCCGATGGCGCCGGCTGCTGATCATGCTCGCCACCGCGACCCTGTCGGGCGCTGGCGTCTACGAGATGTACCAAGTGCTGCAGGTCGGCGGCGTCACCGTCCTCGAAGGCGTGGTGCTGGCGCTGTTCTCGGCGCTGTTCGCCTGGGTAGCGCTCTCGTTCGTTTCGGCGCTGGCCGGCTTCGCGGTGCTGTGCGGCGGCTGGCGCGGCGACCTCGACATCGATCCGGACGGACCGCTGCCGGAGATCTCGGCCAGGGTCGCGATGCTGCTGCCTACCTACAATGAAGACGCACCCACGGTGTTCGCGCGGCTGCAGGCGACCCGGAACTCGGTCGACCAAACCGGACGCGGCGCGCAGTTCGACTGGTTCGTGCTCAGCGATTCCACCGACCCGGCGACCTGGATCGACGAGGAGCGATGCTTCGTCAAACTCGCCGCCAGCAACGACCGGCTGTACTACCGTCATCGGCCGAGCAACACGGCGCGCAAGTCCGGCAATATCGCCGATTGGGTGGAGCGGTTCGGCGGCGACTACGCGTTCATGGTCATCCTCGACGCCGACAGCGTGATGACCGGCGACGTGCTGGTGCGGATCGCCGACGCGATGCAGCGTCACGACGACGTCGGTTTGATCCAGACCCTGCCCGTTGTCGTCCATGCGCGCACCTTGTTCGCGCGGGTCCAGCAATTCGCCGCCAGCATCTACGGGCCGATGATCGCCGCCGGCGTCGCGTGGTGGCACGGCTCCGAGAGCAACTACTGGGGACACAACGCCATCATCCGCGTCGCGGCCTTCGCGGGCAGCGCTGGGCTGCCGGTGCTTTCCGGCCGTAAACCGTTCGGCGGCGAAATCCTCAGCCATGATTTTGTCGAGGCTGCGCTGATGCGCCGCGCCGGCTGGCGCATCCATCTGGCGCCGGCACTGCGCGGCAGCTACGAGGAATGCCCGCCGTCGCTGCTGGATTTCGCCGCGCGCGACCGGCGCTGGTGCCAGGGCAATCTGCAGCACGGCAAACTGCTCGCCGCGCGCGGCCTGCATTGGGTTTCCCGGCTGCACTTCCTCACCGGGATCGGCGCCTACATCACCGCGCCGATGTGGCTGACGTTTCTGGTGGCCGGCATCCTGATTTCGCTGCAGGCGCAGTTCGTGCGGCCGGAATACTTCCCGAACGACTTTTCGCTGTTTCCGATTTGGCCGGCGCAGGATCCGATTCGCGCCGCCTGGGTGTTCGCCGCAACGATGGGCCTGCTGATCCTGCCGAAGCTGCTGGCTCTGCTGCTGGTGCTGATCCGTACCGAGACGCGCCGGCGGTTCGGCGGCGGCCTGCGGACGTTCGGCGGCGTGGTGCTGGAAACGCTGGTCTCCGCCCTCACCGCGCCGGTGATGATGGTGTTTCAATCCACCGCCGTCGCCGAGATCCTGCTCGGCCGCGACGCCGGCTGGCAGGTGCAGCACCGCGGCGACGGCGTCGTCCCGCTACGCGAGGTGACCCGCCGCTACGCCCTGCCGACCGTGCTCGGCACCGTCATGGCGATCGGGGCATGGCTGGTGTCGTGGCCGCTGCTGCTGTGGATGACGCCGGTGGTCGTCGGCCTGGTATTCGCGATCCCGGTGGCGCTCTTGACGACGCGCAATGCGCGTTCTCGCCCGCTCCTGATGACGACGCCCGAACAACGCCAGCCACCGGCGATCCTGGCGGACGTCCACCGCCTCGCTGCCGATCTGCAAGCGGCCGCAGGCGGAGAGCACCCGCTGCGCACCCTGCGCGACGACGACAGGCTGCGCGAGTTACACATCGCCGGCATCGCCCGCCACCCGCCGCGACAGCGCGGACGCGTCGACGTCCATCTGGCGGTGGCGCGGTCGCTGATCGAAGACGCCCGCGATTTCGACGAAGCGCTCGGATGGCTGGGCCCCCGCGAGACCCGCGCCGTCCTCGGCGATCGGGACACGCTGCAACGGGTGCTGCAGATGCCGTGCGCACGCGGACGCGCGACTCCGGATTGAGAGACGCGGGCAATCACCACCAGATCATGACCGGGCCGAACCTGCGGCTCCGTCACACGGCGCCGGCTGCGGGTCGTTTCTTGGCAAGCGCGTCGAATTCCATCAGCGTCTTCATCAGACCTTCGAACTCGCGCAGCGGCACCATATTCGGACCGTCGGACGGCGCATGGTCCGGATCGGGATGGGTCTCGATGAACACGCCTGCGACGCCGACCGCGACCGCGGCGCGCGCCAGCACCGGCACGTATTCACGCTCGCCGCCCGACGAGGTGCCCTTGCCGCCGGGCTGCTGCACCGAATGGGTGGCGTCGAAGATCACCGGCGCGCCCGTGGTTTTGGCCATGATCGGCAGCGCGCGCATGTCGGATACCAGCGTGTTGTAGCCGAACGACACGCCGCGTTCGGTCACCAGCACTTTGGGATTGCCGGCGTGCGTAATCTTGGCGACGACATTGCCCATGTCCCACGGCGCCAGGAACTGGCCCTTCTTGACGTTGACGATCTTTCCGGTGGCCGCGGCCGCGAGCAACAGATCTGTCTGCCGACACAGGAACGCCGGGATCTGCAGGATATCGACCGCTTCCGCCGCGCGCGCGCATTGCTCGCTCTCGTGCACGTCGGTGAGCACCGGCAGGCCGAGCTGATCGCGGATCTCGGCGAAGATCGGGAGTGCGGCGTCGAGGCCGAGGCCACGGGCGCTGGCGGCGCTGGTGCGGTTGGCCTTGTCGAACGAGGTCTTGTAGACGAGGCCGATGCCGAGCCGGGTCGCGATCTCTTTCAGCGCCGAGGCGACTTCCAACGCGTGAGCGCGGCTTTCGAGCTGGCACGGGCCGGCGATCACAGAGAGCGGCAACGCGTTGCCTAACTTGACGTTGCCCGCCACGACGCTGGTCGAGGGCGCGATGCTCTTGTTCACTTACACTGTTCCTTGCTCGAAAATCAGGGTGGCCCCGCAGACATCGGGCACCACCAGGCGGCCGACATGACGTGCCGCCGGGATCGTGTGGTCTTGCAGCAGCCGTTCAACCACACCGAGATCATCCGCCGCAATCCGTAATCCGACGAAGCTGGCGCCCTCGCCTTCGGACGGAACCGTGATGCCGTATTGGTCGCGCAGCGATACCGGCTCGACGATCTCGATGTCGCCGCGCTTGGTCGGCGCGGTGACGCCGATCGACGACGAGCGCAGATCGCGGCTGCCGGTGAAGGCTTCGAGGAAGATGTGATGATCGGTCGGATTGTCGGCGACCATCACCACCGCTGTCGCCGCATTGGCGCCGTTGGCATGCGCCTGGAATGCCGGGTTCCAGAAATTGTCCGGATAGTGATGCTGACAGGCGGCGAACCCGGCCTGCGGCGACAACGGGTCGCGCGCGAATGCCAGCGAGAATTGCAGCTTCACCACGCTGCCGTCGGGGCGCCGCCCCTCACGCCCGAAGGTGAAGACCTCGCCGGCCGCGATGCCGGCGGCAGCGAACCGGCGCAGATCGGCAGCCGCGTCGTCGCTCGCCAGCAGCAGCATCGACACACCCTCGCGGGCCGCCAGGTAATCGCGCTGAAACGCTCCGAACGAGAAGGCGCCATCACGGTGCGGCGGGATCTTGTCGGGTTCTCCGATCGTCAGCAATTCGATGAAGAAGCGATCGAACTGGACGATCCGGTTGTGCGTCCCCCAGGGGTGAACGTTGCGTGCACCGACGATGAAGCCGAGCCGCTGGTACAGATCCGCGGCCGCGTCGAGATCGCGCACCGCATGGACAATATGGTCGAGGCCGTTGGACATGAATGACGCCGTCATTGCGAGGAGCGCAGCGACGAAGCAATCCAGCCCGGTGCTCGGCGCTGGATTGCTTCGCTTCGCTCGCAATGACGATCGAAACTGATACTCATCCGAATTACTTCACCGCCGAAAACGAGGTCGGCACCAGCAACTGATTGGTGATGCTGTCGACGATCTGGCCGTCCTTCTCGGTCTCGGCCTTGGCGGCGAGCCATTCCGGATCGCTGGCGAACGCGGTCCATTTCTGCTCGCGTTCGGCGAGGCTTTCCCAGGCGAGCAGATAGGTCAATTCCTGATTGGAGGCACCGACCAGCGTGGTGAAGAACCCGGCCTGCCGGATGCCGTGCTTCTCGAACAGCTTCAGGGTGATGGTCTCGAACCGCTTCAGGATCGCCGGCAGTCGGCCCGGCACGCAGCGATACACCCGCGACTCGTAGATCATGACGCCCTCCACATCGTTGTGGCGCTTATAGCGGTAAGCAACGGGGGTTGTCTTGCTCGCCGCGCAGGGAGCAGAGTTGCGGATTGCCTAAGGCCACCGGAAGAAGTGCTGCCGCAGGAGAGCCTGGCGCAGTTCAAGCACCATCGTGGCCCGCAAAGGGCCCCGACCAAGGTGCCGGTGTCGATCCGGCTCAGTGCCGACGTGGTGGCGCACTACAAGGCGACCGGGCCCGGCTGGCAATCGCGGATCGACGACACGCTGCGCAAGGCCGCGAAGCTGAAGACCGGCTAGCCGGGCAGGCGCTTGCCCGCAATGAGCGCTGCGTCAGCGCGGCTTCGGCGGCGGCAGTTCGCCGGCGGTGGCGGCGATCTGCGGATCGACCAGCGTGACCTTGGCGCCCGGCTCGGCGGCGAACAGTTTCCTGAAATGCTCCGGCCCGAGCAGCTTGGCCGCCTCGTCGATCAGATGCTGATTGCGCGCGTTCAGCGCCTCGGCGCTGGGCTGACCGGTGCCGGGCCAGGGCTGCGCCGCAAAGCGCTGCACCTCCCCGCGCAGCCGCAGCAGGCTGGCGAGCTTGGCCGGCTCGGTCGCCAGCAGTTCGGTCGCGCGCTTCTCGAATTCGTCCACCGCGATGCCCTCACCGCTCGCCGCCACCGTCAAACCTCCCGGCCGTCCGAGCCGCGCTACCAGTTGCGTGCCGCTGCACGAGGCGACCTTGGCGGCCCAGGCAGTCTGCTGCAGCCCGTACGTGCCGTAGATGAAACTCGACAACGGATAGCCACGCGCCTTGCTCACCGTCAGCGGCGGTACGCTGCCGTTCGCCGTCGCATACAACACCTGATTGGCCAATTGGTGGCACACGCCGTCGACGCCGTAGCTGTAGATCGTGCCGCGCGCCGCCGGCGTGGTGTTGGAGTCGGCGTTCGGCTGCACCAGACATTGCGCCAGTTTCAGATTGCCGCCCTGCTGACCGAGCGCGCCGGTCGGATTGATCGGGGTGCCGCCCTGCGGGTGGAACGATCCCCAGCAGTACCAGAACGACTGGCCGGCCACGACCACGTCGGCGATGGTGTTGTAGGGATGAACTTGATTGTCGTAGCTGGTGACCCAGGTGTGATCGACCGGAGATTCCGATGACCAGGCCGGGACGGCCCAAGCATAAAGGCTGACCGACGGTGTCATTTCCATTCCTCCCGAAGAGAGTCGCACGACACGTTACGGTTGTGCGCGAAGCATCATCTACCAGCCAAGGAATGTCCACGCGCAAGTTACGGCATTCACGGAAATCCGCTGATCCCCGAAAGGAGCTGGGTATGATCACGCCCTCACCGCCGACCTTCCCCGACTGGCCGGGTGCCGTCCGGAACCTGCACCGCGTGGTGTGCCTGCTGGGGGCGACCGTGATGCTCGGCGCATCCCCCGCGCTCGCCCAGGGTGCCGGCGGCGGCAAACCCGGCGTCATTACCGGCGGAAGCGGCGACGTCATGGTCGGCGGCAAGCCGGCGGCCCGCGCCGGCGATGTCACCACCGAGGGCGCGATCATCGAAGGATCGAGTAACGTCTTCATCAACGGCAAGCCGGCCGCGATCGGCGGCAGCCGCACCGGCTGCGGCGGCGTGCTGACCGGCAGCGGCTCAGGGGTGTTCATCAACGGCAAGCCGGTGGCGCGCAGCGGCGATCCGTCGACCGGTTGCCGCTGACGACGACTTCGCTCTTACACCAGCCGGCTCTGCACCAGCGCCGCTTCGACGAACGAGGCGAACAGCGGGTGCGGGTCGAACGGGCGCGACTTCAGTTCAGGATGGAACTGGACGCCGATGAACCACGGGTGATCCTCGTATTCGACGATCTCCGGCAGCACCCCGTCCGGCGACATGCCTGAGAACTTCAGGCCGTGCTGTTCGAGTCGGTCCTTGTAGGCGGTGTTGACTTCGTAGCGATGGCGGTGGCGCTCGGAGATTTCGGTGGCGCCGCCATAAACCTGCGAGACCCGGCTGCCGCGCTTCAGCGCCGCCGGATAGGCGCCGAGCCGCATCGTGCCGCCAAGATCGCCGGCCTGGCTACGCTTCTCCAGCTCGTTGCCGCGGACCCATTCGGTCATCAGACCGACCAGCGGCTCCGGGGTCGGGCCGAATTCGGTGGAGTTGGCCTGCTCGATGCCGGCAAGGTTTCGCGCGGCCTCGATCACCGCCATCTGCATGCCGAAGCAGATGCCGAAATACGGCACATGGCGCTCGCGCGCGAACTGCGCCGCCCTGATCTTGCCCTCGGCTCCGCGCTGGCCGAAGCCGCCCGGCACCAGGATGCCGTTGACATGCTCGAGGAACGGCGCCGGATCCTCGTTCTCGAACACCTCGCTCTCGATCCAGTCGAGATTGACCTTGACCTTGTTGGCGATGCCGCCGTGGCTGAGCGCCTCGATCAGCGACTTGTAGGCGTCTTTCATCCCGGTGTACTTGCCGACGATGGCAATCGTCACTGCGCCTTCGGGATTACGGATGCGCTCGTTGATCTCGTGCCAGCGCGCAAGCTGCGGCGGCTCCTTGGCGGCAATCGCGAACGCCGCCAGCACTTCGTCGTCGAGCCCGGCGGCATGATACGCCTCCGGCACCGCGTAGATGCTGTCGGCGTCGCGCGCTTCGATCACCGCGCTTTCGCGGACGTTGCAGAACAGCCCGAGCTTGCGCCGCTCCTCCTTCGGGATCGGCCGGTCGGTGCGGCACAGCAGGATGTCGGGCTGGATGCCGATCGAGCGCAGCTCCTTGACCGAATGCTGGGTCGGCTTGGTCTTCAGTTCGCCGGCGCTCGGAATGTACGGCAGCAGCGTCAGGTGAATGTAGATCACGTCGCCGCGCGGCAGATCGTTCTTGATCTGGCGGATCGCCTCGAAGAACGGCAGGCCCTCGATGTCCCCGACGGTGCCGCCGATCTCGACCAGCACGAAGTCGTAGCCGTCGTTGTCGCTGACGATGAAATCCTTGATCGCGTTGGTGACGTGCGGAACCACCTGGATGGTGGCGCCGAGATAGTCGCCGCGGCGTTCCTTGGTCAGAATGTCCTGATAGATCCGGCCGGTCGTGATGTTGTCCTGCTTGGTCGCAGGCCGGCCGGTGAAGCGTTCATAGTGGCCGAGGTCGAGGTCGGTCTCGGCGCCGTCGTCGGTCACAAACACTTCGCCGTGCTGATACGGCGACATCGTTCCGGGATCGAGGTTGAGATAGGGATCGAGCTTGCGAAGGCGGACCTTGTAGCCTCGCGCCTGCAGCAGGGCGCCGAGCGCCGCCGATGCCAGACCCTTGCCGAGCGAGGAAACCACGCCGCCGGTGATGAAGATATACCGCGCCATGGGACTTTACCTTTAAGGCCCTCGGTCCGATTCGCCAAAACGATTCGTACCCCTCGGGCAGTTTGACAGATGCCTGTGGGTGACTCTGAAAGATCAGCTATTTCAGACGATTGCTGAAGGGATCTCAGATCAGAGGCGAGATCCCTTCAGCGCATGCCGGCAATGCTTATTGCGACTGCGGCGGGGTCGGCGCCGCGGGCGCTGCCGGTGCCGCCGGCTGCTGGTTCTGCTGCTGATCGGTCTGCCGGAGCGTGTCGAGCAGGCCGCCGCCTTGAGATACCGGCGGTGCGGGCTGACCCGGAACCTGCTGCTGAATCGGCGCCGTCGGCAGAATCGTCGTCGGCTTTCGATTGTAGCTCGCCAGCCAGGTGAGCAGCAGGCTGGTGATGAAGAAGCCGACCGCCAGAATCGCCGTGGTACGGGTCAGAAGATTGGCGGTGCCGCGGCTCGACATGAAACCGCCACCGCCACCGCCGCCGACGCCCAGGCCACCGCCCTCGGACTTCTGCAGAAGCACCACGCCGATCAGGCCCAGCACCAACATCAGGTGAATGACGATAATGACAGTCTGCATCGTACCCTTCCATCGCAAGCCAACGCCGCCGAATGGCCGACAGGCGCCGGCAGGCGCTGCTCGACAGGCTTGCGGGATAAATGAAGTCGCGCGGTGTCTACACGATCGCGCGGGGATTTGTCACCCCCGCATGGTTCCAGAAACGCCGCAGCAGGACCGCTTGGCGCGGCTTAGTTAGGGACAGCCGGCAGCAATCGCAAGGAAATCCGACGCCTTCAGGCTCGCGCCGCCGATCAGGGCGCCGTTGACGTGCGGCACCGCCAGCAATTCGCGGGCATTCGAGGGCTTCACCGAGCCGCCGTACAGAATCCGCATCGTCTCCCCGGCGGCGCCGAACCGTTCGCTCAGGGTCTGGCGGATAAAGCCATGAACCTGCTCGACATCGGCCGTCGTCGGGGTGCGGCCGGTGCCGATCGCCCAGACCGGCTCGTAGGCCACCACCAGATTCGCCGCGGTGGCGCCGTCCGGCAGCGACCCGGCCAGCATCCCGGCCACCACATCGAGGGTGTGGCCGGCGTCACGCTCGCCCTGAGTCTCGCCGACGCAAACGATCGCCACCAGCCCCGCACGCCACACCGCCTGCGCCTTGGCACGAACGATCGCGTCGGTCTCGGCATGGTCGGCGCGGCGCTCCGAATGACCGACGATGATCGCAGCGGCGCCGGCATCGGCCAGCATCTCGGCGGCGATGTCGCCGGTATGCGCGCCGGACACGTTGGCATGGCAGTCCTGGCCGCCGATCGCGAACGGCAGCGCCTTGCCGCCGTGCGCTTCCGCGACTCGCGCCGCGAAGCTCGCCACCAGCGTCGCCGGCGGACAGACCAAAAGATCGATGCCTTGCGGCAGCTCACCCGCGCCCTTCAGCATCGCGTCAAGCTCGGCGACTGAATCCTTCAGGCCGTTCATCTTCCAGTTTCCAGCAATCAGCGGACGAACGGCGGGGACCGGCATGAGCACACTCGCGATAAAGGGTTGAACCGTTCCGCTAGCAGAGCCTATTGCGAGACTCAAGGAGACGTGAACGCCTTCGCTGCGGCGATCCGCAGCAGGAGCTTTGCAACACGATGGCATCTGGGAGCTTCGCGCCCAGGCCGCGGTTGCGACCTCATAGGCCGCACTTTATGATGGATTTTCAAGCCGGCGACGCTAATTTGCCCACCCGCGCCGATCCGCGCAGCCGGTTCCCTCCTGATAAAAAGTGACTCCATGCTCCGAGGAATACGCAACGCCTCATCCAACTGGTTTGGCAAGACCATCATGATCGCCGTGATGGGCCTGCTGATCGTCAGCTTCGGGATCTGGGGCATTGCCGACGTGTTCCGCGGATTCGGCCGCGCCACGCTCGCCAAGATCGGTGGCACCGAGATTTCCACCGAGCAGTTCCGGCAGACCTACAATGACCGCCTGCAGCAGATCGGCCGTCAGCTCGGCCGGCCACTGACGCCGGATCAGGCGCGGGCGATCGGCATCGACCGCCAGGTGCTGCAGCAGACCATCGCCGAAGCCGCGCTCGACGAAGATGCGCGCCGGCTCGGCCTCGGCCAGTCCGATGCCGATACGATGAAGTCGATCCTTGAAGATCCGAATTTCAAGGGCGCCAACGGCCAGTTCGACGCCGGCCGGTTCCAGCAATTGATCCGCCAGTTCGGCTTCACCGAACAGCGCTACCTCGCCGAACAGCGCCGCGTCGCGCTGCGCCGCCAGATCGCCGGCACCATCACGGCCGGCCTCGAGCCGCCGAAGACGCTGTTGCAGGCGCTGAGCCAGTTTCAGAACGAAGAGCGGGCGATCGATTACCTGAAGCTGACCGACGCGCAGGCCGGCACGATCGAGGCCCCCTCGCCCGCCGACCTCGCCGCGTTCTATGACTCCCACAAGGCGCAGTTCCGCGCCCCCGAATATCGCAAGATCTCGTTCCTGGTGGTGACGCCGGAGTCGATCGGAAAATGGACCGAGGTGTCCGACGCCGACGCTCGGAAGCTGTTCGACCAGCGCAAGGACAGACTGTCGACGCCGGAGAAGCGGCAGATCCTGCAAATCGTTTTCCCGAACGCCGAAGAGGCGCAGGCCGCCCGCGCCAAGATCGCCAGCGGCACCAGCTTCGCCGATCTCGCCCAGGAGCGCGGCGTCAAATCGGCAGATCTCGACCTCGGCCTGGTCAGCCAGTCGGAAATGCTCGATCCGAAGGTCGCTGCTGCAGCGTTCGCTCTGCCGCTGAACGAGGTCAGCCAGCCGGTGCAGGGCCAGTTTGGCACCGTGCTGCTCGAAGTCACCAAGATCGAGCCCGGCAAGCAGCCGGATTACGCCAGCGTGGCGGCCAACCTGAAGCGCGAACTCGCCCAGGAACGCGCCCGCAAGCAGGTGCAGGAGCTGCACGACAAGATCGAAGACGCGCGCGGCGGCGGCTCCAGCGTGAGCGAGGCGGCCAGCCAGCTCGGCCTTGCCGCGGTGACGGTCGAGGCGATCGACCGCTCCGGCCGCGGACCGGACGGCGCGCCAGTGACGACAATCCCGCAAGGGCTCGAGCTCGCCACCGCCGCCTTCAACAGCGAGCCCGGCGTCGACAACGACGCCATCAGCTACCAGAACGGCTATGTCTGGTATGACATCGTCGGCGTGACGCCGTCGCGCGAGCGAGCGCTCGACGAGGTCAAGGACAAGGTCGAGGCCGGCTGGCGCGCCGAGCAGATCACCGAGCGCCTGCGCAAGCTCGCGGTCGAGCTAGTGCAGAAGCTGGACGGCGGCGGCAAGCTCGCCGATGTCGCGCCGGCCGGTGTCGCCGTGCAGAGCGCCACCGGGATCAAGCGCGAAGGCGCCGACGCCGGGTTGCCGGGCACGGTGGTCGACGCGGTCTTCCGCACAGCCAAGGACGCTGCCGGCCAGGTTCAGGGCAGCAGCGGCACCGAATGGTACGTGTTCCGCGTCACCGGCGACACGGTGACGACGGCCGACGTCAACGCGCCGCAGATGCAGCAGTTGAAGGACAACCTGGTGCAGCGGCTGCGCGACGAAGAGGTCGGCCAGTACATCGCCTGGCTGGAGAAGGACATCGGCACCAAGGTCAATCAGGAAGCGGTGGCGCAGGCAACGGGGGCGGCGGCCAACTGACGGCGTGACGCCGCGGTCCGGTCGCCGAAGGGGACAATGGTTGATTTCAAATCGATTATCGCAAAGGTCGCCACCGGCGCGACGCTGACCCGCGAGGAAGCCACTGACGCTTTCGACGCGATGATGTCCGGCGACGCCACGCCGTCGCAGATGGGCGCGCTGCTGATGGGCCTCAGGGTCCGCGGCGAAACCATCGACGAGATCACCGGCGCGGTGACGACGATGCGGGCCAAGATGCTGCCGGTCACAGCGCCGGCAGAGGCGGTCGACATCGTCGGCACCGGCGGCGACGGCTCCGGGTCGGTCAACGTCTCGACCTGCGCTTCATTCGTCGTTGCCGGCTGCGGCGTGCCGGTCGCCAAACATGGCAATCGCGCATTGTCGTCGAAGTCCGGCGCCGCCGACGTGCTCGCGGCACTCGGCGTCAAGATCGACATCACACCCGAACAGGTCGGCCGCTGCGTCGGTGAAGCCGGCATCGGCTTCATGTTCGCGCCGACCCATCATCCGGCGATGAAGAACGTCGGCCCGACCCGGGTCGAACTCGCCACCCGCACCATCTTCAACCTGCTCGGACCGCTGTCCAACCCGGCCGGCGTCAAGCGCCAGATGATCGGCGTCTTCTCGCGGCAATGGGTGCAGCCTCTGGCCCAGGTTCTGAAGAACCTCGGCTCCGAAGCGGTCTGGGTGGTGCACGGCTCCGACGGCCTCGACGAGATCACGCTGTCCGGCCCGACGGCGGTCGCGGAACTGAAGAACGGCGAGATCACCACGTTCGAGATCACCCCGGAGGATGCCGGGCTGCCCCGCGCCGGGGCGGATGCGCTGAAGGGCGGCGACGCCGAAGCCAATGCGGTGGCGCTGCGCGCGGTGCTGGAAGGCATGCCGGGGCCGTATCGCGACGTCGCCCTGCTCAACGCTGCGGCCACCTTGATCGTCGCGGGCCGGGCCAGGGATCTGAAGGAAGGCGTCGCGCTCGGAGCCCAGGCGATCGACAGCGGCGCGGCGGAAGCGCGGCTGACGAAGCTGATCGCGGTCTCCGCGGCGGCCTGAAGTACAAGTTGCCGTCATGCCCGGGCTTGTCCCGGGCATCCACGCCTTGGGGCCGGCGCAACGGTGAAGGCGTGGATGGCCGGGACAAGCCCGGCCATGACGAGAAAATGATCCGATCAAGCAGTAGGTAGCAGAGCCGTGTCCGACATCCTGACCAAGATCGAAGCCTACAAGCGCGAGGAGATCGCGGCCGCCAAGCGCGAGCGTCCGCTCGCCGCGATCGAGGCGATCGCCCGCGAGGCGTCGCCGCCGCGCGGCTTCGTCAAGGCGCTGCGCGCCAAGCACGCGGCCGGCGACTATGGGCTGATCGCCGAGATCAAGAAGGCGTCACCCTCGAAAGGGCTGATCCGCGCCGACTTCGATCCGCCGGCGCTGGCCAAAGCCTATGAGGCCGGCGGCGCGGCCTGCCTGTCGGTGCTGACCGACACGCCGTCATTCCAGGGCAGCCTCGATTATCTCGTCGCCGCGCGCGCCGCTGTGTCGCTGCCGGCACTGCGCAAGGATTTTATGTACGACACCTATCAGGTGGTCGAGGCCCGTGCCCACGGCGCCGATTGCATCCTGATCATCATGGCGGCGCTCGACGACGCCGCAGCCAAGGACATCGAGGACGCCGCATTCGATCTCGGCATGGATGTGCTGCTCGAAGTCCACAATGCGCCCGAACTCGAGCGCGCGCTGAAGCTGCGGTCGCCGATGGTCGGCGTCAACAATCGCAACCTGCGCACCTTCGAAGTGACGCTGGCGACCAGCGAGGCGCTGGCGCCCTTGATCCCAAGCGACCGCCTGATGGTCGGCGAAAGCGGCATCTTCACGCCCGACGATCTCGCCCGCCTCGCCCGCGTCGGGATGTCGACCTTCCTGGTCGGCGAAAGCCTTATGCGGCAGCAGGACGTCACCGCCGCCACCCGCGCGCTGCTGACGCGCGCGGCCTGAGGCGGAGCATGGCAAAGACGGCGAAGTCGAAATCCAGGCCAGAAGCGGCGGCGCCTGCCGCCCTCACCCATATCGGCGCCAGCGGCGAGGCGCGAATGGTGGATGTGTCGGAAAAACCCGCCACCGAACGCGTCGCGGTCGCGGAAGGCCGCGTGGTGATGAAGAAGGCGACGCTGGAGCTGATCCTCAGCGGCGACGCCAAGAAGGGCGACGTGCTCGGCACCGCGCGCGTCGCCGGGATCATGGCGGCCAAGCGCACTGCCGAGCTGATCCCGCTGTGCCATCCGCTGGCGCTGTCGAAGGTCACGCTCGACATTACGCCGGACGCCAAACTCCCCGGCTGCATCGTCCGCGCCACCGTCAAGGTCACCGGACCGACCGGCGTCGAGATGGAAGCGCTGACCGCGGTCTCGGTGGCGTGCCTGACGATCTACGACATGATCAAGGCCGCCGAACGCGACGTCCGGATCGAAGGCATTCATCTGCTCGCCAAGACCGGCGGCAAATCCGGCGACTACGTCGCGAGCGCGAGCAGGAAATGAGCTAACATCGGCGGGCCCTCGAACGTCAGGTTCTCCGATGCCCGCCGACCTCGCCTCCCCGTCCGACGCCATCTCCGGCCTCAGCGAGCGCGAAGCCGCGACGCGACTGGCGAGCGAAGGCTACAACGAGTTGCCTAGCCCCGACCGCCGCACGCTGCTCGGCATCGTGCTGGAGGTGGTGCGCGAGCCGATGCTGGCGCTGCTGCTCGGCGGCGGCGTGGTCTACATGGCGCTCGGCGATCTCAAGGAAGCGATCATCCTGCTGATCTTCGCCACGCTGTCGGTGGTGATCACGGTGGTGCAGGAAGCCCGCACCGAACGCGTGCTGGAGACGCTGCGCGATCTCACCAGCCCGCGGGCGCTGGTGATCCGCGACGGGGCACGCAAGCGGATCGCCGGGCGCGAGGTGGCGCGCGGCGACATCATCGTGTTGTCCGAAGGCGACCGCATCGCCGCCGACGCGATTCTGCTCCAAGCCGAGGATCTGCTCGTCGACGAATCGCTGCTGACCGGCGAATCGGTGCCGGTTCGTAAGCTGGCGCGAGACGAGACCGGCGGCACCGCGCCGCGTCGCCCCGGCGGCGACGATCAGCCCAACGTGTATTCCGGCGCGCTGGTGGTGCGCGGCAGCGGCCTTGCCGAAGTGATCGCGACCGGCCCGCGCAGCGAAATCGGCAAGATCGGCCAGGCGCTCGGCTCGATGCAGCCCGAAGCGCCGCGGCTACAGCGGCAGACCCGCAGGCTGGTTCGTACCTTCGGTCTGATCGCCGGCGCCTTCACGCTGCTGGTCGTGATCCTCTACGGCACGTTGCGCGACGGCTGGCTCGATGCGGTGCTGGCCGGGATCACCGTCGGCATGTCGATGCTGCCGGAAGAATTCCCCGTGGTGCTGACGGTGTTCATGGCGATGGGCGCGTGGCGGATTTCGCAGGCCCGCGTACTGACCCGGCGCGCCGCCGCGATCGAAGCGCTCGGCTCCGCCACCGTGCTGTGTACTGACAAGACCGGAACCCTGACCGAGAACCGGATGTCGGTCGCGGAGCTGCGGCTCGTCTCGGGCGAGGTGTTTCGGCCGCGCGACGGCGGCGCGTTGCCGGAAGAATTCCGATCGCTGCTGGAGACCGGCCTGCTCGCCGCCGCGCCCGATCCGTTCGATCCGATGGACCTCGCGCTGCACCGCCTCGCCGGCGATCATCTGCGCAGCGGCAATGGCACGCGCAGCCTCGTCCACGCCTACGGGTTGCGCCGCGACCTGCTGGCGATCACGCAGGTCTGGCGTGACCCCGACGACGCCAGTAACTACGTGGTGGCGGCGAAAGGCGCGCCAGAGGCGATCGCGCGAATGAGCGGCCTCGACGAGGCCGCGGTGGCGGCGCTGGCACGCACCGTCGATGCGATGGCGACCGAGGGGCTACGCGTGCTCGGCGTCGCCCGCGCCTCGCATCCGGGCGAGGATTGGCCGGAGACCCAGCTCGGCTTCCGCTTCGACTTCCTCGGCCTCGTCGGCCTCGCCGACCCGCTGCGAGATTCGGTGCCGGTCGCCGTCGCCGACTGTCGCGCGGCCGGCATTCGCGTCGTGATGATCACCGGCGACTATCCAGCAACCGCGCAGGCGATCGCCCGTCAGGCCGGGATCGATGCGCAAGCCTGCGTCACCGGCGAGGAGATCGCCAAGCTCGACGACGACGCGCTCGCCGAGCGCCTGCGCAGCGTCACCGTGTTCGCGCGGATCATGCCGGAGCAGAAGCTGCGGATCGTCGAGGCGCTGAAGGCCGATGGCGAGGTGGTGGCGATGACCGGCGACGGCGTCAACGATGCGCCGTCGCTGAAAGCAGCGCATATCGGCATCGCAATGGGTGGCCGCGGCACCGACGTCGCCCGCGAGGCCTCCGCCATCGTACTGCTCGACGACGACTTCGCCTCGATCGTCAAGGCGATCCGGCTCGGCCGGCGGATCTACGATAATCTGGTCAAGGCGATGGGCTTCATCTTCGCGGTCCACGTGCCGATCGCCGGGCTGGCGTTGCTGCCGCTGCTGTTCGGGTTGCCGATCCTGCTCGGACCGATCCACATCGCGTTCCTGGAGATGATCATCGATCCGGTGTGCTCGATCGTGTTCGAGGCCGAAACCGCCGAGGACGACGCGATGCGCCGCCCGCCGCGCGATCCGGAACAGCCGCTGTTCAGCCGGGCGCTGATCGTGTGGGGCATGCTGCAGGGCTTGTTGGTGTTTGTGCTGGTCGCCGGCGTATTCGTCATCGGTCAATCGCGGGCGATGCCCGACACCGAGCTGCGCGCGCTGACCTTCTTCGCACTGGTTTTGAGTTTCGTCGGACTGATCTTCGTCAACCGCTCGTTCAGCGCCTCGCTGCTGACGGCGCTGCGCCGTCCGAATGCGATGCTGGCGGGAATGCTCGGCATCGTCGCGGTGGTGCTGGTTGCGAGCCTGGCATGGCCATGGCTGCGCGATCTGTTCCGGTTCGGCCCGCTGCATCCGGACGATCTCGGCCTCACGGCAGCCGCGGCGCTGGCGGTGCTGATCGTGCTGGAACTGATCAAGCCGCTGTGGCGGCGGATGATGCGGCAACCGGGATAGCGGCGGCCGCCGCATCGAGCATGCGCCTCGGCGTGCTACGCAAATGCGTAGTCCGCCGCCTGCCGGTCGATCACAAAACGGCTGGTGTTGGCGCAATCATCGCAACGATAGATGTGGCGCTCGAATTCAACCCTGCGCCCGACCGGCCGTGGCTCGACACGCGCGAGCCGCATGGTCGCGCCGCACTCCGGGCAACGGGACGGATCGAAACTGGTTGAAGCGTTGCGCCAGACCATGATGTCTCCTCCATGATGGCCGGTCATCGTCGGACAGATCGTGCCGAGCGGCGCGTTCGCCGCTCAGCCGGATCGCGGCGCCGCCCCTCGGCGGCGGATCGTCGTCGTCGAGCCGTTGCAGGGCGTCGAGGATCGCGCGCAGCGGCACCGGATTGCGGTGGCCGGGGGCGAGTCGCAGCCACGGCTGCTGCTCGATCGCATTGGCGTCGGACGCCCACGAGGAGAGAATGGCCCGCTTGTCCGCGGTGCTCAGCGTGTCGTCGCGCAGCACCTGGTCGGGGTGGTCATAAGCCGCCGCGGTCAGTCGACCGGACGGAACGCTGCCCGCGCCGGGCAGACAAATCGGTTCGAAGCTGGTGAATGGCATTTTGGTCCTCCCGAATTCCTCCTTCCACACCGGGACGGCCGATGATTTGGAAGCGGCGTTGCCGCTTTCAAGACCTCGCGCGAAAAAATCTTCGAACCCCTCCCACGGGACTACCTCCCTGCCCCTTGACGACGGCGCAACCGCGCCCAAATCGAAGACGCACCCGCAAGACGGGGGTGACTTCCAGATCACAACTAACAGTATCGAGGACATTCAAGACTGAGTACGAGGAGGCATCCATGAACATGCGCGACATCATCCCCTGGGGCCGGAGCAACCAACCCGCGACCCGCTCGTTCGAAGGCGACCCCTTCCTGTCGCTACACCGCGAGATGAATCGGCTGTTCGACGACGTATTCCGCGGCTTCGATTTGCCGGCCCGTGCCGGCGCCCTAACGCCGTTCAGTACCGGTTGGCCGAAACTCGAAATCACCGATGGCGACAAGCAACTGACGATCGCCGCCGAGGTACCGGGGCTGGACGAGAACGATATCGAGGTGCTGCTCGACGACGGCGTCCTGACGATCCGCGGCGAGAAGACGTCGTCGACCGAAGCCAAGGACAAGCAGTTCAGCGAGCACTTCTACGGCAAGTTCGAGCGCCGGATTCCGCTGGACGCGATGGTCGCGGACGATCAGGTCAACGCCAGCTTCAAGAACGGCGTCCTGACCATCACGCTGCCGAAGGTGGAAACGCCGCCCTCGACGGCGAAACGGATCGAGATCCGGAAGGCGAGCTGATACTAACCCGCCGTTAAGCATGGGTCGCCGTGTCCCCGCGCGGGGCACGGCGTGTCGCAAACGGCTGGCAACCGTTATCCGTCGACAACAACTCGAATTTAACAAGTCTGAGCTGCAATCGTTTCCGACGTTGCTCCAACCACGCGGAGAACCATCGCATGACTCAGCCGCGGCGATTTGCGCGTGTCCGTCCGAGCGGGCTCGTGTCCGGCAATGCCAATCTGATCGTCGGCCCCAAATTGCCGGTGATCCCCTGCCGCGTCGTCGACTACTCGGCCGGCGGCGCCTGCGTCGAGCTCAACGCCGACGCCGATCTGCCGCAGCGGTTCGAGATGCTGCACGGCGCCACCAAGAAGAAATGCCGGATGGTATGGAAGCGCGGTCGTCGGGTCGGGCTCTGCTTCTGAGCCGGCGGTCGAACAGCCCAGCCTGAGACCTCGTCAGCGCTGAAGGTCCGGCGGCAACGGCGGGTTCTCCCGCATCAGCGTGATGGTGACGCGTCGGTTCGCCGCCAGCATCGGTGCGTCAGGAAACAGCGGATCGCCGTCACCCTTCCCGACCAGCGACAACACCTGGCTGGTCGGCAGCCCCTGCTGCTTGAGGATTTCGCGCACCGCGTTGGCGCGATTGATCGACAGGCTCAGCGGATCGTCGTCATCGACCTGCATCAGGGTTGCGGCAGTGTGGCCGACGATGCTGATCCGCAGCGAAGTGGCGCGCAGCGGTGCGGCGAGCCGAGCGACCAGCTTGCGTGTGCGCTCGTAAGGGATCGCCGAACCGTCCGCGAACATCGGCCGGCCGTCCTGATCGGTGAGTTCCAGGTTGAGCCCGACCGGCGTTTCCTCGAAGATCACGTTCCGCGACATTTCGGTCAGCTCGGGCACATCCTGCAGCGCCTGGCGCAGCGATGCCGAGGCCAGCGCAAATTCACGCTCGGCCTTGGCGTGCGACGCAGCGCTGCCGGAGCCGCCGGCTTCTTCCAGATGCGGCGTGTTGCTGGCCTGATCGGGCGCGACGTTGCGCTTGCTCTTGACCTGCCCCTGCACCGGCACCCCGTCGGTCTCCAGAACGCCGGCGAACCGCGAATTCTGCTGCACGCCGAAGGCTTCGCGCATCGATCCGGCGACGATCTGCATCTTGCGCAGATCCTGTGTCGAGAACGACACCAGCATGACGAAGAAACTGACCAGGAGCGCCATCAGGTCCGCGAAGGTGACGAACCAGCCGTGCCCGACGGCATGCCCATCCTCCACCTTCTTCTTGCCGGACGACAGGCGTCCACCACCGCCCTTCATCGGGACGGCTCCGAAATGGTCGGGAGCTGTGACAAGACGGAACCTTCGAAGCGCATGTGCGGATCGCCGCTGATCAAATCCGGCGCCGCGACCCCGCATGTGGTGCAAGGTGATTGCAGAAAGATGCGCTTCGCAGCGACGATCGTTCTATCGGCTGCGGATTACCAAACGGTTTCGTCAGTCTATAACATTCTTTAACCAGAATACGCATCCGCTGCACGCACTGCTCACGACTCGCGAATGGGTTCTCGCTATGACCACCGCTCTTGTCCCTGGCGCCGCCGATGCGCTGCTGTTCGATCTCGGCCGTGTGGTGATCGACTACGATCTGCGACGCACGCTGAAGGCCTGGGCGGTCGAACTCGGCAGCGATCCGCATGCGTTGATGGGCAGCCTCGCGCAGAACGATACTTTCCACCGCTACGAGACCGGGCACGTCACCGATGCGGAATTCTTCGCCGCGGTGCGGACCGCGCTCGGGCTGCAGCTCGACGACGACCAGTTGCGCGAAGGCTGGAACGCGATCTTCATCGGCGAGATGCCGGGCATCGCACCGCTGCTCGATCGCGCCGCCCGGCAGCTTCCGCTGTACGCGCTGTCCAACACCAACGCCGCCCACATCGCGCATTTCTCGGAGCACTACGCCGAATTGCTGATCCACTTCCGCCAGATGTTCCTGTCCTCGCGGATCGGCATGCGCAAGCCGCACGGCGAGACCTACGATTACGTGGTCGAGGCGATCGGCATCGCGCCAGGACGGATTGTGTTCTTCGACGATCTGGCGGAAAACGTCGAAGCCGCGCGCGAGCGTGGGCTGCACGCGGTTCAGGTGCGTTCGAGCGACGACATCGCGCGCACGCTGGATCAGCTCGGATTATAAGCACACGCACCACATCGCCGATCGGACGAGACCTCACGATGACCGATGCCGCCGATCTCGCCTGGGATCATCCTCTTCCGTTCACGCTGCCGATGACGCCCGCACCCGCCGATATCGACGGGCTGAATCACACCAACAACTCGGTCTATGTGCGATGGTGCGACAGCGTCGGATGGGCGCATTCCGAAGCGCTCGGCCTGTCGCTCGCCGATTGGCAGCGGATCGATCGGGCGATGGCGATCCGCCGCGGCGAATATGATTACCTGCTGCCAAGTCATCTCGGCGACGAATTGCTGCTCGGCACCTGGATCTACGGCAGCGACGGCAAGCTGGTGATGGAGCGCCGCTTCCAGCTCATCCGCCCGCGCGACGGCGCCGTCATCATGCGCGGACGCTGGCAGCTCGTCTGCATCGAGCTGAGCAGCGGCAAGCCGCGGCGGCTGCCACCGGAATTCGCCGACGTGTATCTGCCGGTGATGATCAAGGCCGGGGACGCTGAGACCGGCGCAGCAGCGTCACCGCCGGCCTGAACTGCCGACCCCCGTTACTGCGGCAGGTTGCGGCAGTCCATCGAGTACACCAGTTCGCCCTTGGCGGTGCGGCCGATCGGCTGGCACGGCACGTAGCTGCGGGCGGCCGGGGCCACCGCAGGTGCGACCGGAGCGGCGGCCGGTCTAGCCGTTTCGCCGGCGGCCGGTTCGGAGGCCGGAGCCTGCGCCACAGGCGGCTGGGGTGCGGCCCCCGGCGGGCTGTAGTCGCCAGCGTTGAAGGATGGCATCCAGCCTTTGCTGAAGTCGTGGCGCATCGAATACACCGTAACGAACCCGATCGTGCCGACCACGACCATGATCCGCAGGAACCATTTCGGGAAGTCTTCCATCCGCATGCTCCACGTCCGCTCGATGCAGGGCACGTTGGTACAGGTGGATTCGACGGTTCGACAATAATGATTTCGAACGACGCGGCGCGACGCCGCGGCCGCGACGCTGATGTGGCCGGCCTTGCGCCGCCGCCGCGTGCGACCTAAAGCCGGATCGTGACACTTTGATTTGGCCTTGCCTGACAGGGAGTGACCCGATGGCCTTGATGCCGGTCGACGATGCGCTCGCCGCCGTGCTCGCCGGCGCGCAGGGCCTCGACACCGAACTGGTTGCACTCGAGGACGGCCACGGCCGGGTGCTGGCCGAAGACCTCGCCGCACTGCGGACCCAGCCACCGCAGCCGATGTCGGCGATGGACGGCTATGCGGTGCGCGCCGCCGACGTCGCAGCCCCGCCCGCGATCCTGCGGGTGATCGGCGAGATCGCAGCCGGCCGCCCCGAGACGGTAGGGATCGGTGCCGGCGAGGCGCTGCGGATCTTCACCGGCGGCGTGGTGCCGGACGGCGCAGACGCGGTGGTGATCCAGGAGGACACCGAGCGCAACGGCGACCGCGTAACCGTCAACGAAGCCGTCAGGCCCGGCCGCCACATCCGCCCCGCAGGGATCGATTTTCGCGAAGGCGAGATCCTGCTGCATCGCGGCCACCGCCTCAGCGACCGTGACCTCGCGCTCGCCGCCGGCATGAATCACCCGTCGCTGCCGGTGCATCGCCGGCCGCGGCTGGCGATGCTGGCGACGGGCGACGAACTGGTGATGCCGGGAACGACGCCCGGCCCGGGTCAGATCGTCTATTCCAACGGTTACGCGCTGCGCGCCCTGGCGCACGCCGAAGGCGCCGAGGTGATCGATCTCGGCATCGCCGCCGACACGCTGGAGGCGACGCGAGCGGCGATCCGACGAGCGCACGAGCTGGACGCCGACCTTCTGGTCACCACCGGCGGCGCCTCGGCCGGCGACCACGACCTGGTCAAAGGCGCGCTGGAGGCAGAGGGCACCGAAATCTCGTTCTGGAAGATCGCGATGCGTCCCGGCAAGCCGATGATGCACGGCCGTCTCGGAGCGATGCGGGTGATCGGCCTGCCCGGCAATCCGGTGTCGTCCTATGTCTGCGCGGTGCTGTTCATGGTGCCGTTGATCCGCGCGCTGTGCGGCATCAGCCAGCCCGGGCACGTCCGCCAGCCGGCGTTGCTCGGCGCCGACCTCTCCGCCAACGACCAGCGCGAGGACTATTTGCGCGCCACCCTGTCGATCGGCGACGACGGCCGGCCGGTCGCGACCCCGGTCGACAGCCAGGACTCCTCGCTGCTGGCGCGGCTGGCAGCGGCGCAAGCGCTGATCGTCCGGCCGGCCTTCGCGCCGGCTGCACGCGCCGGGTCGCCCTGCCTCATCGTTAAGTTATCGCTGTAGCGACCCGTGAAATCCCCGGGGTTCGATTAAGAGGTTGCGGAACACACCCCGAACAGATAGTGTCCGTTCATGATTTGTTTTCGAGATTCGAGGACGATGATGCTCGGTCCGGGCTTCTGACACGAGCCCAGATGGACTCGAACCGGCCCATCGTCGCCGAATGGGGATTTAGCCGATGCTGACGCGCAAGCAGTTTGAGCTGTTGAAATTCATCAACGAGCGGCTGAAGGAAGCCGGGGTTCCGCCATCTTTCGACGAGATGAAGGACGCGCTCGATCTGCGCTCGAAGTCGGGCATCCACCGGCTGATCACGGCGCTGGAGGAACGCGGCTTCATCCGGCGGCTTCCAAACCGTGCCCGCGCCATCGAAGTAATCAAGCTGCCCGATACCAGCGGCATGCCCGGCAACGCCCGCCGCGGATTCACCCCGAGCGTGATCGAAGGCAATCTCGGCAAGGTCCGCCCCCCGAGTCCGGTGCCGAGCGAGGATGACGGCGATCGCGGCAGCGTCGCGGTCCCGGTGATGGGCCGGATCGCGGCCGGTACCCCGATCGAGGCGCTGCAGACCCGCAGCCACACCGTCAGCGTGCCGGCCGACATGCTCGGCAGCGGCGAGCATTACGCGCTGGAAGTGCGCGGTGACTCGATGGTCGAGGCCGGTATCCTCGACGGCGACATGGCGCTGATCCAGAAGAACGACGTCGCCAACACCGGCGACATCGTGGTGGCGCTGATCGACGAGGAGGAAGCCACGCTGAAGCGCTTCCGCCGCCGCGGCGCGTCGATCGCGCTGGAACCGGCCAACGCCGCCTATGAGGTCCGGATTTTGCCGCCCAATCGCGTCCGCATCCAGGGCAAGCTGATCGGACTGTACCGCAAGTACTGAGGCGACCGCTTCGAACTCCGAGCGCGCCTGCCCCGCCTTGAAGGAGATGCCCGTCTCGGGCGGCAGCTTCAGTCGTCGCCCGCCTGATCCTGCGGCGCCGGGGTCGCATCGACCGCTGGCCGACGCGCGGGAGATCCGGTCGAGACCGCGGCATCCGGCGTCTGTGCCGCAGCAGCCCAGGGACGACTGCTACCGCTCGGCCGCGCCGGTGCGGTGACGAACTGCATCGGATCGGCGGCGCTGCGCCGCAGCGCCATCGCCCCATTGGATTGCAGTTCGTCGCGACCGATCGTGCGCGCCGCGCAGCCCGGCGGCGGCTGTCCTGCGGTCACGATCAACACCGCACGGGCGCAGTCGTCCGCGAGCCCGTCGGGGCGCAGCGACAGCGCCACCAGCCGGCCATCGGCCAGCGCTGTGACGCAGCCGTCGGAATCGCACGACACGCCGGCGCGCAGCGACGCCGCGTCCGGGGGCCGGGCGTCGGCATCGGCGGCGAGCCATTCCTTCAGCCGGAACGCGTCCGCTCCGCTCTGCATCAGATGCAGCCGACCGTCGGCACCACGCACCGCCACCTGCTTGCCATCGCCCGCGATCAGCACCTCCGGCTGCGGCGTCAGCGCCGCCCAGCCGATCGCTGCAATCAGCCCGAGCAACCCGCCCCAGCGCAGCGGCGTGCGCAGCAATCCGATCAGCACCAGGCCGAGCGACGCCACGAGCAGAGGCCCGGCGCCGAATGCGGTGACCCGGCCGACCGCACCGGGCAACGCCGCGACCCACTGGGCCACCACGATCATCCAGTCGATGCCGATCTCCATGATCCGCCAGAACGGCGCATCGAGGCCGAACGGCATCGCGGCGAGGCCGAGCATTCCGGCCGGCATCACGATCGCGGAGACCACCGGCATCGCCACCAGATTGCTGAGCACGCCATAGGGCGTGATGCGGTGGAAGTGATAGGCGCCGTAGGGCATCGTCGCCAGTCCGGCGACCAGCGAGGCGAGCAGCAGCAGCGCGATTTCCCGGCCGCCCCACAGCGCCGCACGCGCCGTCGCCGAACTGTCCGCCTTCGCGAACAACGCCGGCATGCCGACCTGCACCAGTGCGACCAGGCCGAGCGTGGCGGCGAACGACATCTGGAAGCTGGGATGTAGCAGGGCTTCCGGCGCGATCAGCAGCACGATCAACGCGGCCAGCGCCAGGGTCCGAAAGGTGATGGCACGGCGGTCGACCATCACGGCGATCAGGACCACCGCGGTCATCAGAAACGACCGCTGGGTCGCGACCTCCGCGCCCGACAGCGCCAGATAGAACGCTGCGGCGGCAAGCGCTGCAGCCGCAGCCGCCTTCTTGATCGGAAACGTCACCGTCAGCCGCGGCACCATCGCCAGCAGCGCGCGCAACGCGAAGAACACCACGCCGGCCACCACCGCCATGTGATAACCGGAGATCGACAGCACATGGCCGAGTCCGGAGACGAACATCGCATCGTTCACCGGGGTCGAGATCGCGTCGCGCTTGCCGGTGAGCAGCGCCGTGGCGATCGCGCGGACGTCTCCTCCCAGCGAGGCGCGGATCCGTGCGTCGATCGCGTCGCGCAGCCCCTGCATCACCGCGGCGTAGCGAAGCCGCCAGCCGGCGTCCTGCGGCGGCTCGGCGGTGGCGATCGCGCCGAGCACGAAGCCGGAGGCGGCGATGCCCTGGAAATACAGATCGCGCGCGAAGTCGTAGCTGCCCGGCCGAAGCGGCTGGAGCGGCGGCTGCAGCCGCGCCTTCAGCGTCACGAAACTGCCGACCGCCGGCGCCGTGCCCTTCCGTACCGACAGCCGCACCCGTTCGAGCGCCGGCGCCCGCGCCGCCTGCATCTGCGTGACGCGCAGGACGAAGCGGTCGGAGCGTTCGCGTTCCTCACGGACCTCGACGAAGCCCCTTAGCTCGGCGGCGACCACCGGCGCCACCAGCACCGGATGCGCAATTCGTTCGCCCTTCAGCGCCGCGGTGGCGAAGCCCGCCGTCAGCGCCGCGATCAGCAGCACCGGCGCGAACGCCCGGCTTCGCCGCAGCAGCACGGCGGCGACGCCGAGCACGACCGCGGTCGCGGCGGCCACCCAGGCGACCGGCTCATGATCGGCGGCAAAGTACAGCGCGATGCCGGTGCCGAACGCCACCGGCGTCCATGGCAGCAGCCGGCCCGGCCCCGCTTCGGCCCGCGCCCAATCCCGGAGACGGTCGAGGAACGCCGGCCACCACGACAGGCGGGACGGCAGCAACGCACCGGCGCCGGCTGGCGCCCCGGTCGGCCATGTCCGTGCTGTGGTCCGATCGCGCCGCTCCACGGCACTCGCCCCCGTCCGCCGCGAGGGGAACAGTGGAGCAGAATGCCTTCGCCGGCAATTGCCGGCGGAGCGCAATCAGGATTGGAGCTAGCTCAGCCCTTCGCGACTTCCTTGGCGAAGGTATCGCGCAACCCGATGGTGCGATTGAACACCGGCTTGTCTGCGGTCGAGTCGCGATCGCGAACGAAGTAGCCCTGACGCTCGAACTGCAGCGGCTCGGTCGAAGCGCTCGCCGCCGTCTCCGGTTCGATCCGCGCGTCGGTCAGGACTTCGAGCGATTGCGGATTGAGATCGTCGGCGAAGGTCGCCGCGCTCGGCGCCGGATTGGCGAACAGCTGATTGTAGATCCGGATCTCAGCCTTCACCGACTGCGCCGCCGGCAACCAGTGCATCGTCGCCTTGACCTTGCGGCCGTCGGGCGCGTTGCCGCCGCGGGTTTCCGGATCGTAGGTGCAGCGCAGCTCGACGATCTCGCCGGCGTCGTTCTTGATCACTTCACGGCACTTGATGAAATAGGCGTAGCGCAGCCGCACCTCGTTGCCGGGAGACAGCCGGAAGAACTTCTTCGGCGGGTTCTCCATGAAGTCGTCCTGCTCGATGTAGATCTCGCGGCCGAAAGCGATCTTGCGGGTGCCGAGGCTCGGATCATCAGGATGGTTGATCGCCTCGAGTTCTTCGGTCTGGCCTTCCGGGTAGTTCTCGATCACCACCTTCAGCGGCTTCAGCACCGCCATCCGCCGCTGCGCGGTGCGGTTCAACTCCTCTCGGATGCAGAACTCCAGCATGCCTAGATCGACCACGCTGTTGGCCTTGGCCACGCCGATCCGCTTGACGAAGTCTCGCAGCGCCGCCGGCGGCACGCCGCGGCGCCGCATGCCGGCCATCGTCGGCATCCGCGGATCGTCCCAGCCGGCGACATGGCCACCGCGCACCAGCTCGGTCAGCACCCGCTTGGACAGCAGAGTGTAGGTGATGTTGAGCCGCGCGAATTCGTACTGACGCGGCTGCGACGGCACCGGCAGCTTCGACAGCAGCCATTCGTACAACGGGCGGTGGTCTTCGAACTCCAGCGTACAGATCGAGTGGGTGATGCCTTCGATCGCATCCGACTGGCCGTGCGCGTAGTCGTAGCTCGGATAGATCGACCATGTGTCGCCGGTGCGCGGATGGTGCGCGTGCAGGATGCGATAGAGCACCGGATCGCGCAGGTTGATGTTGCCCGACGCCATGTCGATCTTGGCGCGCAGCACCCGCGTGCCGTTCGGGAATTCGCCGGCCTTCATCCGCCGGAACAGGTCGAGGTTTTCCTCCACCGAGCGGTCGCGGAACGGGCTGTTCTTGCCCGGCTCGGTCAGCGTGCCGCGGCTGGCGCGGATCTCATCCTGCGACTGGTCGTCGACATAGGCGTCGCCGTTCTGGATCATCAGCTCCGCCCAGGCGTAGAGCTGCTCGAAATAGTCCGAGGCGTAGAACATGTGCTCGCCCCAGTCGAAGCCGAGCCAGCGGACGTCGGCCTGGATCGAGTCGATGTATTCCTGCTCTTCCTTGGTCGGATTGGTGTCGTCGAACCGCAGATGGCAGCGGCCGCCGAATTCCTGCGCGATGCCGAAATTCAGCGCGATCGATTTGGCGTGGCCGATGTGCAGATAGCCATTGGGCTCCGGCGGGAACCGGGTCACGATGGTCCGGTGCTTGCCGCTGTCGAGATCGGCCTGGACGATGTCGCGAATGAAGTCGCGCCCTGCCTCGCCCGCCGCTGTATCTGCCGTGGTCATTCGTCAAACGTCCTGCTGGTCGGAACCGAAAGGGGTATTTGCCAAATCCGCCGCCCCGCGCCAACCCCTTCGGCCTGCGCGGACCACTTTAGTTATGCGCCGATCCTGCTATACACCCTGCGTGCCGCTCCGGCGCGTTCCCTTCCCTGCATTTGGTTCGAATGACCCGTCCCGTCGTCACCCGCTTCGCGCCCTCGCCCACTGGTTTCCTGCACATCGGCGGAGGCCGCACCGCGCTGTTCAATTGGCTGTACGCACGCAAGCACGGCGGCACCATGCTGCTGCGAATCGAGGACACCGACCGCCAGCGCTCGACCCAGGAGGCGATCGACGCCATCCTCGACGGCCTGAAATGGCTCGGGATCGATTGGGACGGCGACACCGTCTACCAGTTCGCCCGCGCGGCCCGGCACCGCGAGGTCGCCGAGCAGCTTCTGGCGGCCGGCAAGGCTTACCGCTGCTACGCCACCGCCGAGGAGCTGGCGGCGATGCGCGACAAGGCCCGCGCCGAGGGCCGCGCCAAGCTGTATGACGGCACCTGGCGCGACCGAGATCCGTCCGAAGCGCCGGAGGGTGTCAAGCCGACCATCCGGCTGAAGGCGCCGCTCACCGGCGAGACCGTGATCGAGGATCAGGTCCAGGGCCGTGTCGCCTGGCAGAACGAGAATCTCGACGATCTGGTGCTGCTGCGTGGGGACGGCACCCCGACCTACATGCTGGCGGTCGTGGTCGACGATCACGACATGGGGGTCACCCACGTCATCCGCGGCGACGACCATCTGATCAACGCGGCGCGGCAGAAGCAGATCTACGATGCGATGGCGTGGGAGCTGCCGGTGATGGCGCACATCCCGCTGATCCACGGTCCCGACGGCTCGAAGCTGTCGAAGCGCCATGGCGCGCTCGGCGTCGACGCCTATCGGGCGATGGGATACCTGCCCGCCGCGCTGCGCAACTATCTGGTGCGTCTCGGCTGGAGCCACGGCGATCAGGAAATCTTCACCACGCAGGAAATGATCGAGGCATTCGACCTGCCGGCGATCGGCCGCTCGGCGGCGCGGTTCGATTTCGCCAAGCTCGAAAGCCTCAACGGTCACTACATCCGCCAGAGCGACGATCACTGTCTCGTGACCCAGCTCGAAGACCTGCTGAAATACATCCCGCAGGGGCCGGCGATCGCCGCCAAGTTCGACGACAGCATCCGCGCCAAGCTGACCCAGGCGATGCCGGGGCTGAAGGAGCGTGCCAAGACGCTGCTCGAGCTGCTCGACAATGCCGGCTTCATTTTCGCCGACCGGCCGCTGTCGCTCGATCCGAAGGCCCAGGCAGTGCTGACGCCGGAAACCCGGCAGTTGATCGGCCGGATGCGCGCTGCGCTCGACGAGGTCACGCCGTGGACCGCGGCCACCACCGAGGCGGCGATGCGCAGCTTCGCCGAGCAGGCCGGGCTGAAGCTCGGGGCGGTGGCGCAACCGCTCCGGGTGGCGCTCACGGGACGGACCACATCGCCGGGAATCTTCGACGTTCTGGCGGTGTTGGGACGCGACGAATGCCTGTCGCGGCTGGCCGATCAGGCCGGGTAAAAGCCCGGGGAAACGGCTCGCGTCCGGCCGCCTTGCGGTGCACACTGCAATGAGCTACGCATTCCCGCCAGCGCTTCAAGACAACCAGTCTCGCTCGCAAGAGCGCTGCGCATACGGCTGGTTTCGCCAACGAACATCGGGGACCACACGATGGACGCAACGACCAACAACAAAACGGCAACGCTGACGGTTGGAAACAAGAACTACGATCTTCCGGTCCTGACCGGAACAGTCGGCCCCGACGTCATCGACATCGGCAAGCTCTATGCCCAGACCGGGATGTTCACTTACGATCCCGGGTTCACCTCGACGGCGAGCTGCCAGTCCAAGATCACCTACATCGACGGCGACGCCGGCGTTCTCGAGTACCGCGGTTATCCGATCGAACAGCTCGCCGAAAAGGGCGACTTCCTCGAGACCTGCTATCTGCTGCTGTACGGCGAACTGCCGACCAAGGCGCAGAAGGAAGATTTCGACTACCGCGTCACCCGCCACAACATGGTACACGAGCAGATGGCCCGGTTCTTCCAGGGCTTCCGTCGTGACGCGCATCCGATGGCGGTGATGGTGGCTTCGGTCGGCGCGCTCGCCGCGTTCTATCATGACTCCACCGACATCAACGATCCGACCCAGCGGATGGTCGCCTCGATCCGGATGATCGCCAAGATCCCGACGCTGGCGGCAATGGCCTACAAATACTCGAGCGGCCAGCCCTTCATCTATCCGAAGAACTCGCTGAGCTACGCGGCGAACTTCCTGCGGATGTGCTTCGCCACGCCGTGCGAGGAATACGTCGTCAATCCGGTGCTGGCGAACGCACTCGACAAGATCTTCACGCTGCACGCCGACCACGAGCAGAACGCCTCGACCTCGACGGTCCGCATCGCCGGCTCGTCGGGCGCCAACCCGTTCGCCTGTATCGCGGCCGGCATCGCCTGCCTGTGGGGCCCGGCCCATGGCGGCGCCAACGAGGCGGCGCTGGCGATGCTGAAGGAAATCGGCACGGTCGAGAACATTCCGGACTTCATCGCCAAGGTGAAGGACAAGAACTCGTCGGTGCGGCTGATGGGATTCGGCCACCGCGTCTACAAGAACTACGATCCGCGCGCCAAGATCATGCAGCAGGTCTGCCACGAAGTGCTGGCCGAGACCGGCCACCACGGCGACCCGCTGCTCAAGGTGGCGATGGAGCTGGAGAAGATCGCGCTCAACGATCAGTACTTCATCGATCGCAAGCTGTACCCGAACGTCGACTTCTATTCGGGCATCACGCTGAAGGCGATGGGCTTCCCGACCGACATGTTCACCGTGCTGTTCGCGGTCGCCCGCACCGTCGGCTGGATCAGCCAGTGGAGCGAGATGATCGAAGACCCGCAGCAGAAGATCGGCCGTCCGCGCCAGCTCTTCACCGGTGCGACCACCCGCAACTACGTCGAGATCAGCAAGCGCGGCTGACGCTTCTTCACCTGCTAACAGTTCGAAGGACCGGCCTTGTGCCGGTCCTTTTGTTTTGAGGACTTGATCACCGGAGCAGTGCTGCTCTTGACAGACACAGGGCCGCGTTTCGGAGCGATCACGACAGATACGGCGTCATGGTGAGGAAGCGCGAAGCACCGTCTCGAGCCACGCTCCTCGGGACGCAGGACGAGAACTCCGCCTCCCTGGGACTGGCTAAATCCCGCTTCAATCCATCGATCAGGCGTGCTGACCAGTTGGTCAGCCGATCGAGCGGCGCCTCTGCATCACGTCCGCTACGATGTCAGCCGCACGTCCGCTCGGGGTCTGGTCGCCGGTCGACAGGATGGCGTCGATCCTGGCGAAGCCGGCGAGCTGGCGGCGCCGCGCCGGGGTGTCGCCGAGCAGATCGCGCACCGCCGGCGCGAGCCTGTCCGCGACGCAATCCTCCTGAATGAACTCCGGCACCACGTCGTCGCCGATCACCAGATTGGCGAGGATCACCGTGCCCGGACGCACCACCCGCCGTGCGATCCAAATCTCCAGACTGCCGGCCCGATAGGCGGTCACCATCGGCACGCCGGCGATCGCCAGCTCCAGCGTGACGGTGCCGGACTTCGCCAGCGCAGCATGCGCGATCCGGAACGCGGCGCGCTTCTCCTGTTCGCCGACCACGATGCGCGGCTGCACCTCCCATGAGGCGACCGCGGCGCGGACAAGGGCCTCGAGATGCGGCGTGGTCGGCAGCACCGCCTCGAACGCGACGCCATCGCGCCTCAGCTTGGCCAGCGTGTCGCCGAACGCGGCGGCGTGATGGCGGACTTCGCTGCGCCGACTGCCCGGCAGCACCAGCAGCACGGGCGGCTGGGCATCGCGGCGCGCCTGCTCCGTCTGGCTCGGCCGCAGCGAGTCGAACTGCTCGGTGAGCGGATGACCGACATAGCTGCATGGCGGGCCCTGCAGCCGGCGATACTCGGCCGGCTCGAACGGCAGCAGCGCCATCACGTGATCGACATAGCCGAGCATCGCCCGCGCCCGCCCCGGCCGCCACGCCCACACCGTCGGCGACACGTAGTCGACGATCGGAATCGCCGGATCGCGGAGCCGGACCCGCCGCGCCACGCGGTGGGTGAAGTCGGGGCTGTCGATGATCACCAGGATGTCGGGTTTGGCGGCGAGCACTGCGTCCGCGGCGCGGCGGATCAGCTTCAGGATCAGCGGCAGCCGCTGCACCACGGCCGCGAAGCCGATGATCGACAATTCCTCGATCGGAAACAGCGACACCAGCCCCTCGCCGGCCATGGTGTGTCCACCGATCCCGGCGAACCGGACCCGCGCCCCGAACCGGGCGCGGAGCTCGCGCATCAGCGCGCCGCCGAGCCGATCGCCGGACTCCTCGGTCGCGATCAGATACACGGTCCGAACGCGATCCTCCTGCGATCCGGCGGTCGTCATTCGCGCGTTCCGATCACGAACAGCCCGGCCCTGTCGGCGGCCGCGATCATCGTTTGCGGCTCGGCGACGACGGTATGCCCGGCGACCACGGCGACGCCGCCGAGGCGCGCCGCGACCAGCCCTTCGATGGTCGTCGGTCCGACCGCAGGCAGATCGAAGCGCAGATCCTGGCCGGCCTTCGGCGCCTTCACCAGCACGCCATGACCGGGCTTGGCGCGAATCCGCCGGCTGTCACGGAGCTGCGCCACGCGTCGCAGCAGCTCGTCGGTGCCGCCGGTATCCTCGACCGCGACGACGTGACCGTCGATCACCACGCAGCCCTGGCCGATATCGAACGGGCTCAGCGCCGCCAGCACTGCGCGCCCCTTGGCAATGTCGGCCTCCACGCGCGCATCCGGTGCAGCGCGGGTCAGGCAGCCCTGCGGGATCAACAGATCGCTGGCGACGTCCTTCAGGCCGAGCAGCCGGAAGCCGTGGCGCTCGAACAATCGGCCGACCCCGGTCAGGAGATGGTCGTCACCGCCGCGATAGGCCGCCAGCACTGCCGGCAGAGCTTTGATCGCGCCCCAGTCGAGCCGCATCTCCGACAGCGCCGGCCGCACCAAGGAGCCGATGAACACCAGGTCGCGGCATCCCTCGGCGCGCAACAGCCGCAACAGCCTGCCCAGCGCGCCCATCGGCAGCCAATGGTGTCGATACGCAGCCACACGCTCGGAGTCGCAGCTTCCCTTCAGCGCGAACAGGACCGGCGTCAGACCGCGCGCGGCGAGCGTATCGGCGACCGCAAACGGCAGCGCGCCGCCGCCGGCGATGATGCCGACCTTGGCGCCGAGCGGTGGGAGAGAATCGGTCATGGCCGGAGCACCGGCCGGTCAGGCGTCGTCGTCGTCGTTGACGCCCGCGCCGCCTTCGCGCGCCATGCACAGCGCGACGCGCTGGCCGCGTCCGCCTCGGGCCTTGATGTCGTCGATGAAGCCGATGATCTCGGCGATTGCCGGATCCTCCCCGGTGCGCGATCGCACCCGCTCCAGTCGCTCGGCGAGCGGGCCGGCGCTGTGGAACAGGTCGTCGTAGAACGCGCGCACAATTCTCAGCCGCTCCTTGGTGAATTTGCGCCGGCGCATGCCGACGATATTCAACCCGGACAGCTTCGCATAGATGCCGTTGGCGAGCGCGTAGGGAATGACATGGGTGCGCAGCCCGGTCATGCCGCCGATCATCACCTGGTGCCCGACCCGGGTGAACTGCTGCAGCACCGTCATGCCGCCGATGAAGGTGAAGTCGCCGATCTCGCAATGACCGCCGAGGGTGGCGGCGTTGGCGAAGATCACGTCGTTGCCGACGATGCAGTCGTGGCCGACATGGCTGGCCGCCATGAAGAACCCGCGGTCGCCGACCCGGGTGACGCCGCCGCCCCCGACCGTGCCGGTGTTCATCGTCACGTTTTCACGGATGGTGCAGGCGTTGCCGACGACCAGCGTGGTCGGCTCGCCCTTGTAGCCGGTCGACTGCGGCGCGCCGCCGAGTGAAGCAAACGGATGGATGGTGCAGCCTTCACCGATCGTGGTGTGGCCGGTGACGTTGACGTGGCCGATCAGACGGGTCCCGGCGCCGATGCTGACATGGGGGCCGATCGTGCAATACGGGCCGATCTCCACACCGTCGCCGAGTACCGCTCCGTCTTCGATCCGCGCAGTCGAGTCGATTGTGCTCATTCAGCCCGTCAATCTGCCAGCATCGCGCCGACATCGGCTTCGGCGACGATCTGGCCGTCGACCTTGGCCTCGCCGTGAAACCACCACATCGTTTTCCGTCTGCCGGTGCGCGTCAGGTGATACTCAACGGTATCGCCCGGCATCACCGGCTTGCGGAACTTGCACTTGTCGATCGTCAGGAAATACACCGCGCGCGGCTTCTCGGTGCCGGTCACCGACAGGATGCCGATCACCCCGGCGGTCTGCGCCATGCCCTCGATCATCAGCACGCCGGGATACACCGGACGCTCCGGGAAGTGCCCCTGAAACGCCGGCTCGTTCACGGTGACGTTCTTGATGCCGATGCCGCTGTAATCCTCGCGGATGTTGATCACGCGATCGATCAGCAGAAACGGAAAACGGTGCGGCAGGGTTTTGAGGATGGTGTTGATATCAACGTGCTCAAATCGAATCGGTGATTCCATCACCCCCGTCCTTCATCCCTGTCGTCGTCGGGTTTCGCCGCCGTCTCGGGCCCGCTGGCCTCAGCGAGCCGCCGTACTGCCAGCATCTCCCGGAACCATGTCCTGGTCGGCCTGGCGAACATGCCGCCCCAGCGCTCACCTGCGGGAATGCTGTCCTTTACTCCGGACATCGCCGCCACCTGGGCGCCGTCGCCGATCATCACGTGATTGTTGATGCCGACCATCGCTCCCAGCGCGACGTTGTCGCCCAGCGTCAGGCTGCCGGCAAGGCCGCATTTCGCGGCGATCACGCAATGTCGACCAATTGTTACGTTGTGGCCGATCTGAACCTGATTGTCGATCTTGGTGCCCTCGCCGATCACAGTGTCGCGCAGCGATCCGCGGTCGATCGTGGTTCCGGCCCCGAGCTCGACGTCGTTCTGGATGATCACCCGGCCGGTCTGCGGCACCTTGGTGTGGCGGCCCGCGAAAATGAACCCGAAGCCGTCCTGGCCGATGTGGCAGCCGGGATGCATCAGAACGTTGTTGCCGATCAGCGCGTGCTGCAGATGACTGCCGGCGCCGATGTCGCAATCCCGGCCGATCTTCACCCCGGCGGCAATCACCGCCCCCGCCCCGATCACCGTGCCGGCGCCGATCTCGACGTCGGGACCGATCACCGCCAGCGGCTCGACCGTGACCTCGTCCTCGAGCTTGGCGGTATCGTCGATCACCGCGGTGGGCGCGATGCCCTGTCCGGAGAGGCCGGTGCTTGGCCGCAGCGCGTCGACATAGAGCTGGCGGGCGACTTCGACAAAGGCATGGAAAGGCCGTCGCGCTCGCAGCACTGCAACGTGCGGCGGCACCCTGCCCTCGAACCGCTCGCTGACCAGACAGGCCCCCGCGCGGGTCGCGACGAGGTCGTCAGCGTAGCGGAGATTTTCAAAGAAGGTCAAATGCATCGGCCCGGCCTCGTCGAGCGAGGCAAGTCCGGTGATGCGATGCTCCGCCTGCGAAGCATCGACCAGCGTCGCCTTCGTCAGGCTGGCGATCTCGGCCAGCGTGGACGAAGGACGCGGTGGGAAAAACGAGGTTGATGCCATTCCTTCGGTCGCGGTCCGGCCTGCAGGACTTAGAGCTGATCCGGCTCTGACAGAGTCAGAGCCGGATCTCCTGTTGTTGGGGTTGGGGCGATTCTCTTACGCGAGCCGGTTCCGGCGTCGCTCGAAACCGCCTTAAAACGAAGTGCCGCCGCCGAACTTGAATTCCTGAACGCGGTCGTACTTACCCTTGGTGATCGGGATCGCGTAGTCGAAGCGCAGCGGTCCGAACGGCGACGCCCAGATCAGGCCGACACCGACCGAGGTGCGGACCAAGTTGGTGTCGTCGTAGTTCAGGCC
This sequence comes from Rhodopseudomonas palustris, assembly GCF_007005445.1. NCBI lineage: Bacteria > Pseudomonadati > Pseudomonadota > Alphaproteobacteria > Hyphomicrobiales > Nitrobacteraceae > Rhodopseudomonas > Rhodopseudomonas palustris. The sequence continues at coordinate 2,166,522 of NZ_CP041387.1, forward strand.
TGCGCAGGAGCCAAGCGAAGTCTGAGTTGCCGGCGAGCAGCCCGAGCCGTTGACTTCGCCGGTGACCGACCAAGACGTCGGGCCCTTGTAGTCGAACAGCGAACCGGCGTCGGCGTAGACGGCACCCTTGAGCCCGACTTCCTTCGGCAGGAACCAGAACGGCATCTGCAACTCGACCGACGCACCCCAGTAGTTGGTGCCGCCCAGCGCGTCGCCGCCGTAGCCGTAAATGGCATACTGGCCGATGTCGCGCGGACCGATACCGTTCGGAGCGAAGCCGCGAACCAGGTTCGAACCCATCTGGAAGTGATCGAGCATCCGGAGCTGGTTGTCGCCATAGGTGCTCAGATTGCCGGCCTGCAGATGGATCAAGCCGATCAGGTCCGCCACCAGCGGGGTGTAGTACTTGGCGTCGAACGCGGTCTTGATGAACTTCACGTCGCCGCCGACGCCGGCGAAGTCCTGGCGCAGGTCGACGAGCAGACCGTCGGTCGGGTTCTTGATGTTGTCCAGGGTGTTGTAGGTCAGCGTATAGCCCAGCGACGAGGTCCAGTAGGCACCGCCGGCCAGACCGATGCGGACCGGCAGAGACGCTTCGCCGTCGGCAAAGCACCCCAAGCCCGGATAGCCATTAGGGTTGTTCGCCAGGAAGTTCATATATTGCGGCGTAGGATTATAGTTCGGCCCAGCGATGTTGTTACAATTGTTCAGGTACGACGGCAGCGTGATCTCCTGCCGGTACAGCGAGTAGCGGATCTGCAGCGACAGATCTTCCCGCAGCGCGAAGCCGAGGCGCGGGCTGAAGCCGAGCGTCTTGGTCGAGTACGAGATGTAGCGGTTGGCAAGCTGTTCGCGCTGATACAGGTCCAGACCAAGCGCGACGCGGTAGTCGAGCAGATACGGCTCGACGAACGACAGCGAGTAGCCACGGGCGTACTGGCCGTACTGCACCGACGCCTTGGCGAAGATGCCGCGGCCGAGGAAGTTGCGTTCCGAGACCGAGACTTCACCCAGCGCACCGTCGCTGGTCGAATAGCCGCCCGACACCGAGAAGTCGCCGGTCGATTTCTCTTCGAGATTGACCACCAGGATGACGCGGTCGCTCGACGAGCCCGGCTCGGTGGTGATTTTCACGGACTTGAAGAAGTCGAGGTTCTTCAGCCGGCGCTCGGCACGATCGACCAGCGCACGGTTGTAGGCGTCGCCTTCAGAGATGTCGAACTCGCGCCGGATCACGTAATCGCGGGTCCGGGTATTGCCGACGACGTTGATGCGCTCGATGTAGACGCGCGGACCTTCCTCGATCGAAAACACGATCGAAACGGTGTGCTCGTCGAAATTACGATCGCCGCGCGGACGCACGGTCGCGAACGCATAACCGCGCCGCGACAGCTCGATCTGCATCTCCTCGACCGACTTCTCCAGCGCCTCGGCATTATACAGCGAGCCGACATTGACGCGCGAGTAGCTGCGCATCGAATTGGCATCGAGCGTCGGGATCGTGGAGTCGAAGGTCACCGAACCGACGCGGTACTGCTGACCTTCCTCGATCTGGAAGGTCACCATGAAGCCCTTGCGCTCCGGGTCGTACTCGGTCAGCGCGGCCACCACCTGCACGTCGGCAAAGCCGTGCTTCAGATAGAAGCGGCGGATCAGGTCGCGGTCGGCCTCGACCCGGTCCGGATCGTAGACGTCGCCGCTGCCGAGGAAGCTCAGCAGGTTGGATTCGCGGGTCTTGATGACGTCCTTCAGGCGATAGGACGAATAGGTCTTGTTGCCGACGAATTCGATCGACTTCACGCCGGTCTTCGGACCTTCGGTGATCACGAACACCAGATCGACGCGATTGTTGGGCTGCTCGATGATCTGCGGATCGACGCGAACGTCGTAACGGCCGGAGCGGCGGTAGATTTCGGCAATCCGCAGCGCGTCGCCCTGCACCATCGGGCGGGACAGCGTGCCGCGCGGCTTCGACTGGATTTCAGCCGAAAGCTGCTCGTCCTTGATCTTCTTGTTGCCCTCGAACGCCAGGCGCCCGATCACCGGATTTTCGACGACGCTGACCACCAGCCGGCCACCGGCCTGGTTGATGCGCACGTCCTGGAACAGACCGGTCTCGATCAGCGCCTTGAGGCCGTCGTCGATCGACCCCTGATCGAGGCGACCGCCCGGACCGGGCTTGAAATAGGAGCGAATGGTCTCGGCCTCGACCCGCCGGTTGCCCTCGACCGCGATCGACGAAGCGGACTGGGCAGCGGCAGGAGACGCCATCACCACCCCGACCGCCGTCGTGGCGACAGGTACGGCGAAAAACACCAGGGCGGCACCGACTACCCCCCGCAACACTCGCATTCCAACTTTCATGCGCTACGCGCCCTTGTCATTCCGATGCCGGCACAGTGTCCCGCACCGACAGAATCCCCAGGTTGCCTCGCTTGTAGACAATTTTGCCCGGGTGGCAAACGTCCTTTCGCGATGCGATTTCAATTTCATTCCAACACGTTGCCCATCCGCCACGTTTGACGGATGGAATACATCAAGACGACGCCAGATGGAGGATGTCGTTGTAGGTCGCGAACATCATCAACATCAGCACCAGGGCCAACCCGATTCGGAACCCGAGCTCCTGGGCCCGCTCCGACAGCGGACGGCCGCGAACGGCTTCGATCCCATAGAACAGCAGGTGCCCGCCATCGAGCAGCGGAACCGGGAACAGGTTGAGCAGCCCGATCGAGATCGACAGCACCGCAGCCAAATGCAGCAGCGGCGTGAAGCCGATCGTGGCCACCTGCCCCGACACCTGGGCGATCCGCAGCGGCCCGCCGAGCTGGTCGGCCGCCTCACGCCCGGTGAAAATACCGCCGATATAAGAGAACGTCCGATCGACGACGAACCAGGTCTCCTTGACCCCCATCCACAGCGCGACCGCCGGATTGACCTGCTCGGTGGTCACCTCCCCCGCGGCGGTGGACCGGCTGATTCCGAGAATGCCGAGGCGCTGGACGTTGCCGAAGCGGTCCTTGATCTCCTTCAGCTCCGGCGTCGCCGTCAGGTCGACCGTCGAATCGCCGCGCTTGACGGTAAATTTGAGCTGGCGGCCGGCCTCGGCGCTGACGATGCGCTGCATCTCGAGGAAGCTGCCGATCGCGCTGCCATCGATCGAGGTCACCACGTCGCCCGGCCGGAACCCGGCCGATTCGGCGGCGCTGCCCGGCTGCACCCCGTCGACCCGCGCCGACGTGCTGGGCACCCCGAACACGCTGAACAGGAAGGTGAACAGGACAATCGCCAGGATGAAATTGGCCAGCGGACCGGCGACCACGATCGCCGCGCGCGGCCCGACTGGCTTGTGGTGGAAGCTGACGGCACGATCCGCGGCCGACATCTGTGACAGCGCCTCGCCGGAGGGCGTGCTCGCCTCGCTGTCGTCGCCGAAGAACTTGACGTAGCCGCCGAGCGGCACAGCGGACAACTTCCAGCGGGTACCGTGGCGGTCGTTGAAGCCGACGATCTCCGGGCCGAATCCGATCGAGAAGGTCAGAACCTTCACGCCGTTCCAGCGGGCGACCAAAAAATGGCCGAGCTCGTGGAAAAACACCACGATCGTCAGGACGAACAGGAAAGGCACCACGTAGCCGATCAGGCCGTGGCTTAACGTATTGTAACTATTCAGAAAAAGATCGGCCATCCCATTCCTTTCGAGCAGAACCGACGGCCCTGTTCCCTGGTCCTCTAAGATGCCTTTGCGGCAATTTGAGGCAACAGGGTGGCAGCCAGGTCTCGTGCCTGGCGGTCGAGTGCGATGGCATCGTCGGCGGAGCCGAGCGGCGCCAGATTGCCGGCGCGCACCCAGCGATCGAGCGTGTCCTCGACCAGCCGAGCAATCGCCCCGAACCGGATCTTCTGGGCGATGAAGGCGGCGACCGCGACCTCGTTGGCGGCGTTGTACACCGTCGTCGCACCATGCCCGGTACGAAGCGCGTCATAGGCTAGGCGAAGCCCCGGAAACCGTGCAGAATCAGGAGCTTCGAAGGTCAATTGACCAATCTTGGCGAGGTCCAGTCTGGCGGCACGTCCGGTAATCCGATCCGGAAAGCCGAGGCAATGCGCGATCGGAATCCGCATGTCGGGCGCGCCGAGCTGTGCCACCACGGAATGATCGGCGAATTCGACCAGACCATGGACGATCGACTGCGGGTGCACCAGCACGTCGATTTCGTCCGGCGACAATGCGAACAGATACGACGCTTCTATCACCTCGAGGCCCTTGTTCATCATCGACGCCGAATCGATGGTGATCTTCTGGCCCATGCTCCAGTTCGGGTGCTTCAGCGCCTGCGCCAGCGTCGCCTGCTCGATATCGGCGGCAGCCCAGGTGCGGAACGGCCCGCCCGAAGCGGTAATGATGACCCGGGTCAATTCATGACGGTTGCCGGAGGCCAGCGCCTGGAACAGCGCATTGTGCTCCGAATCGGCCGGCAGGATCTGCGCGCCGGCAGCGGCGGCCCGGCTCATGAAGAAATCGCCGGCACACACCAGACACTCTTTATTGGCGAGCGCGACGGTGGTGCCGCGGTCGACCGCGGCCAGCGCCGGCTTCAGCCCGGCGGCGCCGGAAATCGCCGCCATCACCCAGTCGGCAGGCCGTGCGGCGGCTTCGATCACCGCACTTTCGCCCGCGCCGCAGGCGATGTCGGTGCCGGCCAGCGCCGCACGCAACTCGCCGAGCCGCGCCGGGTCGGCGACCGCGACGAAGCGAGCGTTGAATTCTTTCGCCAGTTTGGCGAGGCCCGCGACATTGGCATTGCCGGTCAGGGCTTCGACCCGGTAGCGCTCGGGCGCAGCCCGGATCAGATCCATCGTGCTGTCGCCGATCGAACCGGTCGCACCGAGCACGCTCACCGTCCGCACGCCGTTATGGGCGGACGGGGCATTTTTCAGGGGGACTGCACTCATCGGATCACCACACCATAAGTCCGCTGCCAATACCATCCAGCGGCGCGCGAGTCAGGCCGATCAGCACGGCTGTCACCACCGCGGCGACGTAGCCGTCGAGCCGGTCCAGCAGCCCGCCATGACCGGGAATGATCTGGCTCGAATCCTTGACGCCGAACGTCCGCTTCACGGCGGATTCGAACAGATCGCCGAGTTGCGACACGATCGAGAGAATCGCCGCAAGCCCAAGCAACGGCAGCACTTTCCCAAACCCTGCAAGACCGAAAACAAGCCCGACCAGGAGGCTGAGGGAAAGCCCGCCGATCGCGCCGGACCAGGTTTTCTTGGGACTGACCCGCGGCCACAGCTTCGGACCGCCCAACGTTCGACCGACGAAATAGCCGCCGATATCGGCGCCCCACACCACCATCAGGATCAGCACCAGGGCTGGAAAGCCGTGGTCAGGGTCGAGCCGCACCAGAATCGATGCGATCAGCGCCGCCGCCGCGTAAGCAAGCCCGGAGGCGGTCCAGCGCCGCGGCTGATCGCCGAGCAGCGCCAATCCGCCGACGCCGAGCGCCGCCGCGACCAGCGCCGGCACCGGCTTGTCGAAGGCCAATCCCAGTCCACAGACGATCAGGCACAGACAGCCGAGCACCAGCACGCGGAAATCACGCGCCGCTCCGACGATCGACAGCCATTCGATGAACAGGCCGACCGCCACCGCGGTCGCCAGCACCGCCCAAGGCCAGCCTCCGAGATAAGCGATCGCGATCGCGCCCGGCGCCAGCACCAGCGCAGCGGCGATTCGCATGACCAAATTCCGGGACCCCTGCTCGGCCGCCGGCGCCGGCGCCGCCTTGTCCTCGCTCACGCGTGTCACGATCCTGTCTTGGCGGCCAATCCGCCGAACCGGCGTTCGCGCCGGGAATATTCGGCGATCGCGCCTTCCAGCGCCGCCTTGTCGAAGTCCGGCCAGTGAATGGGCACGAACACCAGCTCACTGTACGCAGCCTGCCACATCAGGAAATTCGACAATCGTTGTTCTCCGCTGGTGCGGATGATCAGGTCGGGATCGGGAATATCCGGCGCGTCGAGATAGCGTCCAAGCGTTGCGATATCGATGCTCTCCGGGTCGCGCTTGCCCTCGGCCACTTCGCGCGCCAGCCGCTGGGCGGCGTTGGCGATCTCCTGGCGCGAGCCGTAGTTGAACGCCACCACCAGATTGAGCTTGGTATTATTGCGGGTGAGCTCCTGCGCCTCGTCCAGCAACTGGCAAAGATCGGGCGCGAGCCGGTTGCGCTCGCCGATCACCCGAATCCGCACCCCATCCCGGTGGAGCGAGGCCAGATCGTTGCGGATGAAGCGGCGCAGCAGGCCGAACAGGTCGCCGATCTCGGTGGCAGGCCGCGACCAGTTTTCCGAGCTGAACGAGAAGATCGTCAGATACTGGATACCCAGTTCGCTGGAAGCGCGAACCACCCGGCGCAGCGCCTCGACGCCGCGGCGATGTCCTTCGGCGCGCGGCAACCCCCGCGCCGCCGCCCAACGCCCATTGCCGTCCATGATGATCGCGACATGCGCCGGAGCGCTCGACGGCTCGGACGGGTCAGGCAGAGGCGCGGCAGCTTTCGACATCGCTCATTCCCGAAGCATCATCCCGCGAGAAGATCACCGGCTCGCTGCCAGAAATTATTCGAGATCAGTAAGTTATAGTCGAGACGACGACAAGAGCCGAAGTGCCGCCACGACCCGCCGCGATCGCTGCGGCCAAGATCGCAGGCAACGATCGCCCGCGCACAGAAACTCGCCGGGCCGCGACCCGGCGATCATCACAGCGAACAGGCTAGACGGTCAGGATTTCCTTTTCCTTGTTCGCGAGCAACTGATCGATCTCGCCGATGGTCGCATCGGTGGCCTTCTGAACTTCCGTGTCGAGCCGCTTCTGGTCGTCCTCGGAGATTTCGTGGGCCTTCTCCAGCTTCTTGATGGTGTCGAGGCCATCGCGGCGGACGTGCCTGACCGCGACGCGGGCGGCTTCGGCATACTTGTGCGCGACCTTGACCAGCTCCTTGCGGCGCTCTTCGTTCAGCTCCGGGATCCGCAGCCGGATCACCTGTCCTTCAGTCGCCGGCGACAGGCCGAGGTTCGAATCGACGATGCCCTTCTCGACCGCCTTGACCATCGACTTGTCCCAGACCTGCACCGAGATCAGCCGCGGCTCCGGCACCGACACGGTGGCAACCTGATTGAGCGGCATGTGGCTGCCATAGGCGTCGACCTGCACCGGCTCGAGCATCGAGGCCGAGGCGCGCCCCGTACGCAGACCACCGAGTTCGTGCTTCAGGGACTGCGCAGCGCCCTGCATCCGCCGCTTCAATTCGTTGATGTCGAACTTGTCGGACATAACCGCCTCTCTCTTCCTGAAATCTGAAATCACCATCGCCGTGCGAAGCGCGGCGGTCGCCTGTCAGCCCGCCACCACCGTGGCGCGTCCCGCACCACGTAGCACCGCACCGATCGAACCGGGCTCGGCGATCGCGAACACGATGATAGGCAGCGAGGTTTCGCGGGCAAGCGCGAAAGCCGTCGCATCCATCACCTTGTAGCCGCCGGCAAGGGCTTCGGAATGGGTCAGCTTCTCGAACCGCCTCGCATTTGGATCGCGCTTCGGATCGGCGGTGTAGACACCATCGACGTTGGTCGCCTTGAGCACCGCGCCGGCGCCGATCTCGGCGGCTCGCAGCACTGCGGCCGTGTCGGTTGTGAAGTAAGGATTGCCGGTGCCGGCGGCGAATAGCGCAATTCCGCCTTCGCGCAGCGTCTGTTCGGCGGCGGCACGGGTGTAGAGTTCGCAGACTTCCGGCATCATCAGCGCAGCCAGGGTGCGCGCCTTCTGGCCATGACGTTGCAGCGCTTCGGCGAGCGCCAGGCAGTTCATCACGGTGGCCAGCATGCCCATCGTGTCGCCGGTGGTCCGCGACACGCCGCGGGCGGAGACTTCGACGCCGCGGAAAATATTGCCGCCGCCGATCACCACGGCGATTTCGACGCCGAGCGCGCGGGCGGCGATCAGTTCGCTCGCCACCCGATCGATGGTGGCCTGATCGATACCGTAATCCTGGGGACCGGCGAAAGATTCGCCCGACAGCTTGACCAGCACACGTCGATAGATCGGCTCAGCCATGACGCGGTCGTTGCCCCCTGTTGGCCGAACGACTCCCGGCCCGAAGGCCGGAAGTCGCGAAGCACGAAACGCTTACTTCTGGCCCGAAGCAGCCGCGACTTCGGCAGCGAAGTCGGAGGTCTGCTTCTCGATGCCTTCGCCGAGCGCGTAGCGGACGAAGCCGGCGACCTTGATCGGCGCACCGACCTTGCCTTCGGCTTCCTTGACGGCCTGGGCGACCGACTTGCCCTTGTCGTCGTGGATGTAGGCCTGCTCGAGCAGGCAGACTTCCTTGTAGTAGGTCTTCAGGCCGTTCTCGACGATCTTCTCGATCATGTTTTCCGGCTTGCCCTGCTGACGGTACTTGTCCGCCATCACCTCGCGTTCGCGCTGAACCACGGCCTGATCGAGCCCGGCCGGGTCGAGCGCCTGCGGATTGGCGGCAGCGACGTGCATCGCGAGCTGGCGGCCGAGCGTCGCGAGTTCGTCGGCCTTGCCGGCGGATTCCAGCGCGACGATCACGCCCATCTTACCGGCGCCGTCGATCACCGCGTTGTGGACGTAGCTCGAAACCACGCCCTGCGACACTTCCAGCGCGGCGGCGCGGCGCAGCGTCATGTTCTCGCCGATGGTGGCGATGGCGTCGGCGATCGCACCCGCGACCGTGGTCGAACCGACCGGGGCGGCGTTGATCGCGTCGATGTCGGCGCCGACCTTCAGAGCCACATGGGCGATCATCTTGACCAGCCCCTGGAACTGCTCGTTGCGCGCAACGAAGTCGGTCTCGGAGTTGACCTCGATGACAACGCCCTTGGTGCCGTCGGTGAGCGCGCCGATCAGACCTTCCGCGGCGACGCGGCCGGCCTTCTTGGCGGCCTTCGACAGGCCCTTCTTGCGCAGCCAGTCGATCGCAGCCTCCATGTTGCCGTCGGTCTCGGCGAGCGCCTGCTTGCAATCCATCATGCCGACGCCGGTGGTCTCGCGCAGCTCCTTGACCATTGCTGCAGTAATCGTTGCCATCGCTAATAAGCCCTCTGCCTGTGAGTGCGACCGCGCAGCCGAAGCCCGCGGTTCGCAATCAGGAACACATCTCAGATTTTGACGACGGAACGATGCGGCCGGATGCCGGCCGCATCGCCTCGTATTACTCCGCCTCGGCGGTCAGCGACTTGGCCTGCGCCACCCAGGCATCGGCCCGGCTCGGCAGACCGACTTCTTCGCCGATCTGATGCGCGGTGGCCTGGTCGAGCTCGGCAAGCTGCCAGAAGTGGAAGATGCCGAGGTCGTTGAACTTCTTCTCGATCGCGCCGGACACGCCCGCCAGCTTCTTGAGGTCGTCCGGGGTGCCGCGCGGACCCGGCAGGCCCTGGAAGGTCGTCGCCTGCGCCGCCGGCAGATCCTCACGCAGCGGCTGCGACGCCGCACCGATGTCGATACCGACATCGCCCTGCGCGCGCGAAATGCCGTCGATCACCGCACGGGCGACCAGATCGCAGTACAGCGCAATGGCGCGACCGGCGTCGTCGTTGCCCGGCACCAGATAGGTGATGCCCTTCGGATCGCAATTGGTGTCGACGATCGCGGCGACCGGAATGCCGAGACGCTGGGCTTCCTGGATCGCGATGTCTTCCTTATTGGTGTCGATCACGAAGATCAGATCCGGAAGACCGCCCATGTCCTTGATGCCGCCGAGCGAGCGGTTGAGCTTGTCGCGCTCGCGCTGCAGCTCGAGGCGCTCCTTCTTGGTATAGGCGTTGGCGTCGGCCGAGCTCAGCACGTCTTCGAGGTGACGCAGACGGCGGATCGAGCCGGAGATCGTCTTCCAGTTGGTCAGCGTGCCGCCGAGCCAGCGCGAATTGACGAAGTACTGCGCCGAGCGCTTGGCGGCATCGGCGACGGCGTCCTGCGCCTGGCGCTTGGTGCCGACGAACAGCACGCGGCCGCCCTTGGCGACGGTGTCGCTGATCGCCTGCAGCGCACGATGCAGCATCGGCACGGTCTGGGTCAGGTCGACGATGTGGATGTTGTTGCGGACGCCGAAAATGTAGTCCGCCATCTTCGGATTCCAGCGATGCGACTGGTGACCGAAATGCACGCCAGCTTCGAGGAGCTGACGCATCGAGAATTCAGGAAGCGACATAGGTAGTTCTCCGGTTGGTTCCTCCGGAAACGTGTGGGCAACCGTGCCTGACGTGGGGACGAATCCCCTCGCGGCCCGGTGCCACCGGACGGCCTTGCGAGCCATGTTTCCGTGTGAGATGGCGCGCGTTATAGCGGGATTCCCCGATAACGCAAGGCGGAACGGTGCGGATCGGCCGACCGGACGAGGCCTCCCCGCCCCGTCTCGCCCGCCCGCCGCGGCCGGCGGGCAGGCGATTCAGACGACATGCGTCCGGTTCAGCATTGGCTCACTCCCGGCGGGCAGCGTTTGGCCGGGCCCTGCGGCCGCGGCGGCGGGGCGGTCCTTGGCGGCGCCGGTGGCCGCGGCGGTGCGATGTGGGGCGGCGGGGCCATGCGGGCTGCAGCAGGCGGCGGCGCCATCCGCGGGGCGGCCTGCGACGGCGGCGGCGGCAAGGCCGGGCGCGGGGCTGTGTGCATCGGCGGCGGAACCGGGCGTGCAACCATCGGCGGCGGGGGCCGCTGTATCCGCGGCGCCACGGGCGGCAGGTGGCGTTCGCCCAGCGAACGGGTCGGCGGCCCCGTCGGTCTGGCGGGAGCAGGGATAGACGCCGGTCGCAACCGGGCAGCCGGGGCCGGCTGACGAGAGGCTTCGCTGCGGACCGCCGGGCCAGCTCCGGCTGCGGCGCCTGCGCCGGACGGCGGTGCGCCAGTCTGGACCGCGGGCCGCGCGCCCGTGGGCAGCGGCTGAGCCCGCACAGGCGCCCCGGGACGAACAGCGCCCATCGATGGGGGCGGCAGTCGTTTGCTGCCCGGCACCGGCAGCGCCTGCACAGCGGGCGCAGCAGCGGGTACCACCGGGCTAGGCCGCCGCTGCCCCGGCAACGGCGCGACAGCGGGTCCGGAAGCCTGACCGGGCGGCGAACTCGGCGGTGGCGGCGCAGGCGCGCGCCCCGGACCCGTCCCGTTCGGAACCGGTGATGACATTGTCGCAGGCAGCCTCCCCCGCGGGCCCTGAAGCTGGACGCCGGGGCGCGGCGCGAATCCGCCCGGCGGCGTCGTCGCGATCGACGCGCTCGGCGGCACCGCTGCCTTGCCCTGCTGGATCAGTGCGGCCCGCTGCATCACCGCGGCCGGAAGCGCGGCGCCGATCACGCCACCGGCGATCGCGGCCGATGCCACCCCGGCCCGGCTCGGCTCGACAGCCGGGACGGCTCCGGGCACCGCCGCCGGCGGCTGGGCAACCGGCAGCGGCGCAGACGGATTCGCCGCTGCCGCCGGCGGCTGATTGATCACCTGATTGATCACCGTGGTGTTGTGGATGTTGGCGAAGATGATGTTGTTCGGCGGCGGCTGCACATACACCGGCGGTCGCACATAAGCAGGGATCGGCACGAACAACGGCCGCGGCAGATAGAACAGGCCTATCGGCGGCGGCGGTGGCGGCAGCATCACGAAATCCGGCGGCGGTGGCGGCAGGAAGAACACCGGCGGCGGCGGTGGCGGCGCAAAATCGAACACCGGATCGCTGAACATCAGGACCGGGCGGTCGACATAGACGATTTCGTCGGGCGGCGGCGCGGGCACGTCGTAGTCGATCACCGTGAAGCTCGGCGGCGGCTCCAGCGCCGCCGCAAGTATCTCCAGCCGGCGCCGCGCATCGGCCGCATGTGGACCGCGCGGATAACGGCGCAGATACGACCAGTACGCATCCGGCGTATCGACGCGGTAGGTCCGCCGCCAGGTGATCGCCTCGCGCCGTGCGGCGACGATCGCCCTCACCCGCTTGGCCAGCGGATCGCTCGGATACGCCGCGAGGAAATCCTCATAGGCCTGCAGCGTGTCGCGATCGAGCGCGGCCGCATACGCCTCGGCGGCGCCCATGTCGCGGATCGGCTTGCTGCGCAGTGCCTGATCCGGCGCCGGCAGCGGCGGCGCATCGGGCGCGCGATCGAAGAACATGAAATTCGACTCGATGCTCTGCGTATCCCACGGCACCTGAGCGCCCTTGGTGGTCTCGTTGACGCGCAGCCGGACGCGATCGAACAGTTGCGGCAGCGTCAGGCCGCCGGTGCGGATCATCTCGGCCAGTGCCTGCGCATAGACGCCGTAAGCGCCGCGCTCCTCCGGCGCCACCGTGCCGGGCGCGGCGTTGAAGGCGATCAGCATCTTCGGGGTCGGCTCCACCATCGCCAGCCCCGAAGCGACCGAGCCGGCCGGCACGAACGGCTGTTCGCGTGCGAGATCCAGCACCACGACGCTGGTCTTCAGCGGCAGCGCGGCGAGCTGGCGCATGTAGTCGCCGAGCCGCAGCCCTTCAGTCGGAATGTCGGTATCGCGCGAAATCCGCGAGTCGACCGGGATGAAGTAGTTCTCGCCGGCGTACTGCACGCCATAGCCGGCGAGATAAACCGCCGCGACCGTGTCGGGACCGGCCTCCTCCGCCTTCTTCACGAAGTCGCGGAAGGCGCCGCGCAGCGTGTCGCCGTCGAGATCGCGCGCGCCGCTGACGTCGAAGCCCGCCGCCTGCAAAGTCTGTGCGATCAGACCGCCGTCGTTGGCGGCGGTGGACAGCGGCGCTTTCGCATAGGCTCCGTTGCCGATCACCAGCGCGATGCGCTTTTCCTGCTGCTGCGCCCGGGCATGATCGATCGGGACGACGAGCAGGACGGCGAGAACGGCGGAGACCAAAGACAGCACGGGATGGAAACGCATGGCCAGAGACCCGATTCATGGGCGCCGCCGAACCGACGGATCGCCGTCGCGCGCATTTCAGCGCGCCGCAGCCTGAACGGCGATTGAATGGATCCCGCCTCGAGTAAGGCGTGGTGCGACGGCCGGGCTCGGCGATGGGACGTCAGCGCCCTCGCCGCTCACAGCGTCTCGACGTGCTCGACGCCGCTGACCGCCTTGATCGCGCCGGCGATCTGCGGCGAAACCTGGAAGCGGCCGGGAATCTCGAATTCGACCTCGGTCTGCGGATCGAGCCGCAACACCAGCGCGACGTTCCCGCCGGCGGCCCGGGACTCCGGGGGCTGAAGACGTTTGGTCAGCGACTCCAGCGGCTTGGTGTCGCGCAGGAAGATCCGCAGGCCCTTCTGGGTCTTCGCCGCGGCGGCGTCGAGCGGTTCGGCATGCAGCACACGGGCGCGGACGTCCTCACCCTGCAATTCGGCGCCGAGCTGCATCAGCACCGCGGCCCCCGGCTCCAGCACCTCGCGATATTGCGCCAGCCCCTCGGAGAACAGTACCGCCTCGAAATGCCCGGTCGGATCCGACAATCCGATGATGCCCATCTTGTTGCCGGTCTTGGTGCGCCGCTCCATCCGCGACACCACCGTGGCGGCAACCTTTCCGGCGGTGGCGCCGGATTTCACCGCCTTGCAGAACTCGTTCCAGGACTGCACCCGCAGCCGCTTCAGGGCAGTGGCGTAATCGTCGAGCGGATGGCCCGACAGGAAGAAGCCGATCGCGTCGTATTCGCGGCGCAGCCGCTCCGACGGCAGCCAGGCGTCGAGCTGCGGCAGGATGATCGAGGGGACGTCCGACAGGCCGCCGAACATGTCGTTCTGGCCGCTGGTCGCAGCTTCATGATTGCGCTGGCATGCGGCCACAATGGCGTCGGCGCCCGCGAACACCGCCGCGCGGTTCGAGTTGAGGCAGTCGAACGCGCCGGCGGCGGCGAGACATTCGACGACGCGCCGGTTGATGGCGCGCGGATTGACGCGCGCGGCAAAGTCGGCGAGCGAGGCGAACGGCTTGTCGCCGCGCGCCTCGACGATCTGTTGCACCGCCTGCAGGCCGACGCCCTTCAGGCCGCCGAGCGCGTAGTAGATCGTGTTGGGACCGACCTCGAAAGTGGCGCCGGAGCGGTTGACCGACGGCGCCTCGACCTTGATGCCGAGCCGCTGCGCCTCGGCGCGGAATTCGCTGAGCTTGTCGGTGTTGTGGATTTCCAGCGTCATCGACGCGGCGAGGAATTCCACCGGATAGTGCGCCTTCATGTAGGCGGTGTGGTACGACACCAGCGCATAGGCGGCCGCGTGGCTCTTGTTGAAGCCGTAGTCGGCGAATTTGGCGAGCAGGTCGAAGATGGTGTCGGCGGCGTCCTTGGCGACGCCGTTCTTGACCGCGCCCTCGACGAAGATCGCGCGCTGCTTGTCCATCTCGGCGCGGATCTTCTTGCCCATCGCGCGGCGCAGCAGGTCGGCGTCGCCGAGCGAGTAGCCGGCCATCACCTGCGCGATCTGCATCACCTGTTCCTGGTAGATGATGACGCCGAACGTCTCCTTCAGAATCGGCTCCAGCATCGGATGCAGATACTCGGGCTCCTCGTCGCCGTGCTTGCGGGCGCAGTAGGTCGGGATGTTGGCCATCGGGCCCGGGCGATACAGCGCCACCAGCGCGATGATGTCCTCGAACCGGTCGGGACGCATGTCGATCAGCGCCCGCCGCATGCCGGCGCTTTCAACCTGGAACACGCCGACCACGTCGCCGCGAGCCAGCATCTGGTAGCTCGGCGCATCGTCGATCGGCAGCGTGTGCAGATCGACATGGATGTCGCGCTGCTTCAGGAGCTTCACCGCGACGTCGAGCGTCGTCAGCGTCTTCAGGCCGAGGAAGTCGAATTTGACGAGGCCCGCGGGCTCGACCCATTTCATGTTGAACTGGGTCACCGGCATGTCGGATTTTGGATCGCGATACAGCGGCACCAGATCGCTGAGTGGGCGATCGCCGATCACGATGCCGGCGGCGTGGGTCGAGGCGTGACGGGTCAGGCCTTCGAGCTTCTGGGCGATGTCGAACGCGCGCGCCACGATCGGGTCTTCGTCGCGCGCCGCCTGCAGCTTCGGCTCGCCTTCGATCGCCTGCTTCAGGGTGATCGGCGCGGCGGGATT
The DNA here is from genome assembly GCF_007005445.1 of Rhodopseudomonas palustris. Taxonomy (NCBI): domain Bacteria; kingdom Pseudomonadati; phylum Pseudomonadota; class Alphaproteobacteria; order Hyphomicrobiales; family Nitrobacteraceae; genus Rhodopseudomonas; species Rhodopseudomonas palustris. The sequence continues at coordinate 2,181,639 of NZ_CP041387.1, forward strand.
CTGCGGCACCAGCTTGGTCAGCTTGTCGACCTGACCGTACGGCATCTGCAGCACGCGGCCGACGTCGCGCAGCACGCCGCGCGCCTGAAGCGTACCGAAAGTGATGATCTGCGCCACCTGATCGCGGCCGTAGCGCTGCTGCACGTATTCGATCACTTCGCCGCGGCGGTCCTGACAGAAGTCGATATCGAAGTCCGGCATCGACACACGTTCGGGATTGAGAAAGCGCTCGAACAGCAGGCCGAAACGGATCGGATCGAGATCGGTGATGGTCAGCGAATACGCCACCAGCGAGCCGGCGCCCGAACCACGGCCCGGACCGACCGGAATGCCGTGCGCCTTGGCCCATTTGATGAAGTCCGACACGATCAGGAAGTAGCCCGCGTATTTCATGCGGGTGATGACGTCGAGCTCGAAAGCGAGCCGCTTGTTGTAGTCCTCCTCGGTCGTGCCCGGCGACAGGCCGTGAACGCTGAGCCGCTTGGCGAGGCCCAGCTCGGCCTGGCGGCGCAGCTCGGCGGCTTCGGCGGCGGCGGCTTCCACCGCGTCGCTGACGCCGGCGCCGACCGTGAACAGCGGCAGGATCGGCTTGCGGGTCAGCGGCCGATAGGCACAGCGCTGCGCGATCTCCACCGTCGAGGCCAGCGCCTCGGGCAGGTCGGCGAACAGCACCGCCATCTCGGCGCGGGTCTTGAAGCGGTGATCGGGCGTGAACTGGACACGATCGGTCTCGGCGATCAGCTTGCCGGAGGCGATGCACAGCAATGCGTCGTGCGCTTCGTAGTCCTCGGTGCTGGCGAAATGCGGCTCGTTGGTCGCGACCAGCGGCAGGCCCTTGTCGTAGGCGAGATCGATCAACCCGCCCTCGGCGCGGCGCTCGGCCTCGGTGCCGTGGCGCTGCAGCTCGACATAGAGGCGGTCGCCGAACGCCTGCTGCAGCCGCTCGCAGCGCTGCGCGGCGAGCGCCGGGTCAGTCAGCATCGCCAGCGAGATCGGACCGTCGGGCCCGCCGGTCAGCGCGATCACACCATCAGTCTCGCCGTCGAGCCAGTCGAGCTTGATATGGGGGACCTGGTTGACCGGCGTTTCGAGGAACGCACGCGAGTTCAGCCGCATCAGGCTGCGATAACCCTGCTCGCGCGCCGCCAAGAGCACGATCCGCGCCGGCGTCGCAAGTGCGCCGTGGCGGGAGTTCGGATCCTGGTCGCCGAAATCAATTCCGAGTTCGAGCCCGACGATCGGCTGGATCCCCGAGCCCGACAGCTTGTCGGAGAATTCCAGGCCGCCGAACATGTTGTCGGTGTCGGTGAGCGCCAGCGCCGGCTGGCGGTCGGCCTTCGCCAGCTCCGCGAGCTTGGCGATCTTCATCGAGCCTTTCAGAAGCGAATAGGCCGAGTGGACGTGCAGATGGACGAATCCGGCGTTGCTCATCGGCGCGGCGGCTCTTCGGATAAAACGTGCGGGTTGAACGGGTGGTTTGCGGAACCGGAGCCGTCACGGCCCCCGACTCGGAAGCCCAATCGTGGGCTCCCTTACCCTTCACCGCAAGCATTCGCGGCCTGCTTATCCCCGCTATGCCGAAGCGGTCGCAACGCAGTCCGAGTTCAGGCCTGCGCCAGCACCTGGGCCCACACCGCCACCATGCCGATGAAGAGCGCAATCGACGTCAGCGCCGCAGCTTCCTGGATGAAGATCTTCAACATCGTCCGCCTCCCTGACCTTGTGAACATAACAAGAACATTGTTCTCATTTCGTTCTAGAGTCAAGCAAGCGCGCTGCGCAGCAACCCTGACCGTTAACGAGACGTTACTATCCCCGAAGTTCACCGGCGCAACACGGATTGACGGTCATTCGGGATTCGCGCACGGATCGACGACGACGCGTCTCGCTTCGCGACAGCGAACGCGCCATAGCAGCGGAGACGACGATGCGGATTGCAGCGATGGGACTGCTGGCAGGGCTGATGCTGCCCGCGGCGGCCGCGGCGCAGGCGCCCTACGACAACTATCCGGTCTGCCTGCGGGTGTACGGCCCGGTGCGCTACGACGAGTGCCGCTACGTTTCGATCGAGCAGTGCCGGCCGTCGGCCTCGGGCATCGCCGGACAATGCGTAGTCAATCCGTGGTATCAGCCGTCGGCGGCGCCGCGGACCAGCCGTGCCAAGCGGCATTGAGCCGGCGCATGTGCGCCTGGCCCCTCGGACGTCATAAATTTCTGCAATACTGGTACGTAGGCCTTGAGTCGCCGCTGAGGCGCTCGGCCGCTCAGCAAGGATACCCACGACGATGCGCAAGCTGTTCCTGATCGCGATGCTCGCCGGCCTCGGCCTGACCACCACCGCCGAGGCGCGGGACTATCCGGTCTGCCTGCGGGTGTATCAGAGCTATCACGACTGGTACGACGAGTGCAGCTACGACACCATGGCACAGTGCCGGATGTCGGCCTCGGGTCGCCATGCCGACTGCATGACCAATCCGTGGTACACCGCGCCGCAACAGCAACCGACCAAGAAGAAGCGCAAGCATCGCCGCCAGCACTGAGGACGAGCGCGGAGGCGCTTCTGCTACTCCGTCATTCCGGGGCGCGCGCAAGCGCGAACCCGGAATCCCGAGATGTTCTGCGTTGATGCGCTGCACCCTGCACCGCGGGATTCCGGGTTCGCGAACTTCGTTCGCGCCCCGGAATGACGTGCCAATGACCGGCGAAAGCCGAGCCGCTCTATTCCAGTTCGACCACTACGCCGTCCTGCAGCGACACCCGGCGGTCCATCCGGCCGGCCAGTTCCATATTGTGGGTGGCGATCAGCATCGCCACCCGGGTCGCCTTGACGAGCTGCATCAGCGCGTTGAACACGTGATCTGCGGTGTGCGGATCGAGATTGCCGGTCGGCTCGTCGGCGAACAGCACCCGCGGCGCGTTGGCCACCGCGCGGGCGATGGCAACGCGCTGCTGCTCGCCGCCGGACAATTCCGACGGCCGATGGGTGACGCGGTCGCCGAGCCCGAGATAGGCCAGGATCTCCTTGGAGCGGCTGATCGTCTCTTTACGCTTCAGGCCGCGGATCATCTGCGGCAGCATCACGTTTTCCAGCGCGGTGAACTCCGGCAGCAGCCGGTGCGACTGGTAGACGAAGCCGATATCGGTGCGGCGGATCTGGGTGCGCTCGGCGTCGGTCAGCGCCGAGGTCGCCGCACCGCCGACATAGACCTCGCCGTCGTCGGGATGCTCGAGCAGCCCGGCGATGTGCAGCAGCGTCGACTTGCCCGAACCCGATGGCGCCACCAGCGCCACCGACTGCCCCGCCCACAGCGCCAGCTTGGCGCCATCGAGGATCGTCAGCGTCGCCTCGCCCTGCGAATAATGCCGCTTGATGTCGTGAAGATACACGACCGGGATGTCTTCGGCGCCCTGCTCCATCGTTTCCGCCTTACTCGTAGCGCAGCGCGTCGACCGGATCGAGGCGCGCGGCGCGCCACGACGGGTACAGCGTGGCGAGGAACGACAGCGTCAGCGCCATGATCACCACCGCGCTGGTCTCGGCGAAGTCGACCTCGGCCGGCAGCTTCGACAGGAAATACAGCTCCGGCGAGAACAGCTCGGTGTTGGTGACCCAGGACAGGAACTGCCGGATCGTTTCGATGTTCATGCACACCAGAAGGCCGACGAAGAACCCGGTCAGGGTGCCGACCACACCGATCGCCGCCCCGGTGATCAGGAACACCCGCATGATCGAGCCCTGGCTCGCGCCCATGGTGCGCAGGATCGCGATGTCCGCCCCCTTGTCCTTCACCAGCATGATCAGACCGGAGACGATGTTCAGTGCCGCCACCAGCACGATCAGCGTCAGGATCAGGAACATGACATTGCGCTCGACCTGTAGCGCGTTGAAGAACGTCGAGTTGCGCTGCCGCCAGTCGACCAGGAACACCGGCCGCCCCGCCGCCTCGGTCACCGCCTTGCGGTAGACGTCGATCCGGTCGGGATTGTCGGTGTAGACCTCGATCGCGGTGACGTCGTTGGCGCGGTTGAAATACGCCTGTGCTTCCTTCAGCGGCATGAACACGAAGGTCGAATCGTATTCCGACATGCCGATCTCGAACACCGCCGCGACCTTGTACGGCTTGATCCGCGGCGTGGTGCCCATCGGCGTCACCGCACCGCGCGGCGCCACCAGCGTGACGCTGTCGCCGGCGTGCAGCGAGAGCTGATCGGCGAGCCTGCGGCCGATCGCGACGCCCTGGCCTTCGTCGAAGCCGTCGAGCGTGCCTTGCTTGAGGTGATTGGCGATCGACGACAGACGGTTCAGATCTTCGGCACGAATGCCGCGCACGAACACGCCCGATGCGTTGAACGGCGACGACGCCAGCGCCTGGCCGTCGACCACCGGAGCGGCGAGCTTGATGCCCTGAAGGCCGCTGAGCCGGTCGGCGACGTCCTTCCAGTCGGTCAGCGGACTTTCCAGCGGCTGCACCAGCAGATGGCCGTTGAGGCCGAGAATCTTGTCGAGCAGTTCCTTGCGGAAGCCGTTCATCACTGCCATCACGATGATCAGCGTCGCCACCCCGAGCATGATGCCGAGGAACGAGAAGCCGGCGATCACCGAGATGAACCCCTCACGCCGACGCGCCCGCAGATAGCGCCCGGAGAGCAGCCATTCGAATGGCGCGAAAGGAGGGGTTCGAACTGGCTCGTTCATGGCGTGATCCATAGTCCGAATTTCACACGATTCGGGCTTTATCTGGCCGACGCCGCCCTCGCCGCTCAGGCCCGCGGTGGATAAGTGTCTATTGCGTCAGACGTGCGACCAGATCGGCGAGCGCGAGGTTCTCGCGCGACCCGTCGCTGCGGCGCTTCAGTTCGACCTTGCCTTCGGCAAGACCGCGCGGACCGACATGCACCTGCCACGGAATGCCGATCAGGTCCGCGGTCGCAAACTTCGCGCCCGCGCGCTGGTCGGTGTCGTCGTAGAGCACATCGACGCCCTTGGCGGAAAGCTCGCGATAGAGCTGGTCGCAGGCCGCATCGGTCGCGGCATCGCCCTGCTTCAGATTGAGGATCGTTACCCGGAACGGCGCCACCGCCTCCGGCCAGATGATGCCGTTGTCGTCGTGGCAGGCCTCGATGATCGCACCGACCAGCCGCGAGACGCCGACGCCGTAGGAGCCGCCGTGGATCGGCGCATCGGTGCCGTCGGGGCCGGCGACATTGGCCTTCATCGAGTCGGAATATTTGGTGCCGAAGTAGAAGATCTGGCCGACCTCGATGCCGCGGGTGTTGAGCCGGTTGGCCTCGGGCACCTCGCTCTCGTAGCGCGCCGGCTCGTGGACGTCCTCGGTCGCCGCATAGACCGAGGTCCACTGCTTGATGATCGGGGTCAGGTCGGCGTCGTAATCGACGTTCTCGTCCGGCACCGGCAGGTTCAGCACGTCACGGTCGATGAACACCCCGGACTCGCCGGTGTCGGCCAGCACGATGAATTCGTGGCTGAGGTCGCCGCCGATCGGGCCGGTCTCGGCGCGCATCGGGATTGCCTTCAGGCCCATCCGCGCGAAGGTGCGCAGGTAAGCGACGAACATCTTGTTGTAGGATTTGCGCGCGCCGGCTTCGTCGACGTCGAACGAGTACGCGTCCTTCATCAGGAATTCGCGGCCGCGCATCACGCCGAAACGCGGACGCTGCTCGTCGCGGAATTTCCATTGAATATGATAGAGATTCAGCGGCAGGCTCTTGTACGACTTGATGTAGGCCCGGAAGATCTCGGTGATCATTTCCTCGTTGGTCGGGCCGTACAGCAGCTCGCGCTTGTGCCGGTCGGCGATCCGCAGCATCTCCGGCCCATAGGCGTCGTAGCGGCCGCTCTCGCGCCACAGATCTGCGAGCTGCAAGGTCGGCATCAGCAGTTCGATCGCGCCGGCGCGGTTCTGCTCCTCGCGCACGATCTGCTCGATCTTCTTCAGCACCCGATGGCCGAGCGGCAACCAGGCATAGATACCGGCGGCCTCCTGCCGCAGCATGCCGGCGCGCAGCATCAGCCGGTGCGAGACGATCTCGGCCTCCTTCGGGTTTTCCTTCAGGATCGGCAGGAAGAATCGCGACAAACGCATGGGATTTGCTCGGAGAATCGGGTGGAAGTTGAATTTCCGCCAGTGAAACCGGATCGGGCGCCAAAACACAAGGGCGGCAGCCGCGCAACTCGGCAAATCGAGCCGGATTGGCGTCGTTTCCGCGCAGCGCGCGACCACGATGGCCTAGCACGGCGGGCCCGCCCCCGGCACCCGACTATCGAATCACGATCGGGCCTTCGAGGTTCACCTTCTCGAAATCCGAGATCAGCACGCCGAGCGTCAGCGTCCACTTTCCCGGCACCGGCGCCGTCAGCCGCGCCCGCCACGATCCGTTCGCCGCCCGCTGTGCCGCAGCGCCGAGAGGCTCGATCCCAGCTTCCGGATTGGCGAGTGTCACCGATAGCGCCTGCGCGGCGAGCGGCGCCTCGTCGGCGGTCTGCAGCAGCACCTCGATCTCGACCGGGCCGGCCCGCGCCGACGTCAGCGTGACCGTGGCCATCGCCCGCTCGCCATGGACGTGCACGACGTCGGCGGCCACTGCAGCGACGCTGCGCGGCGGCGGCGTGAACCGCCACAGCCCGACAACGCCGAGAATCGCGACCACCAGCATCAGCTCGGCGAAAATGCTGGCCCGCATCGTCCGCACCGCGGCGGCGTCGCCCGCCATCAGACGCGGCGTCAAGCGCACCCGGTTCCACAGCGCTAGGCCGAGCAGTCCGAGCACCAGCGCCAGCTTGCCGAGCAGCACCCGGCCGTAATCGCTCTGCCACAGCGCATCGACCGTTCCGAGTTCGATCGCGGCCAGCGCCACGCCGCTGACCAGCAGCGCCAGGATCGCCAGCGGGATCGCACGCGAAAATCGCCGCAGCGTCGCCGGCGCCGCATCGCGCTTGCCGATCGCGATTGCCAGCGGCAGCAGCGCGCCGATCCACAGCGCCAGGCTGACGCCATGCACCCACACCGCGGCGGATGCGACTTCGCGCGGTTCGGCCGTGGCGGCGTGGCCGCTGACGGCGAACGCCGTGCCCAGGCTCACCACCGCACCGAGCGACAACAGCCGCGCGTTCCAGCCGCGCCAGCGCAGCGACAGCAGCGCCACCATCAATGCGATGCCGGACAGAGCCGCGGCGTCGCCGAACGAGCCGGACCCGCCGGCCCGCCATACCGCAGCCTCGCCGATCCGGGAAAGCGGCAGGTCGAGCACGTCCAGCCCTTGCAGGCCAACCGAGAGAGTGAGCGCAGCGAGACCAAGCAGCGCGACGGCGGCGCAGCCGGCGCGTGCACCGCGCGACGGGGCTGCGGCGATCCAGCCGAGAAATGCCGCGCCGCCTACCGCCATCAGCAGCGTCAGCTCGAACGCAATCCTAGTCAGCCAGATCGCGGTCCGACGCATCGGATCGTCGGGCACCTCGATGGCCGGCAGCCTCTGGCCGGGCGTGCCGATCCAGAACGTCAGCGCCCCGCCGATCGGATGGCCATCGGCGGACGCCACCCGCCAACTCAGCAGATGCGCGCCCTCGCCCAGCGCCGCCGGCGGCGCGAACCGCAGCGTCGCGCCGTCCTGATCGATCGCGGTGATCGGCTGGCTGCGGCCGCGGGCGTCGATCAGTTGCAGCCGCAGCGCGGTGACCGGCTCGTTGAAGGTCAGCCTGAAGCTCTGCGGCGCCGCCGCCAGCACCGAATCTGCGGCGGGATCGCTGGCGACCAGGCTTGCATGCGCCGCCGCGACCGCCGGCCACAGCAGCACGGCGATCGCCGTGATCCAGGCCAGCCAGCGCCCGCGGCTGAGCGTGTGTCGGCGAGCCGCGGTCACGGCGCTTTCGGCTTCAACCGCAGCACCGGGGCCGGCTCGTGCAGCGCGTCGGACTTCTGCCCCGCGGCCGGGATCTCGATCCAGCGCGACACGCCCTTGTCGCATTCCTGCACCACCGGGAAGTACAGCGTCTTGCCGGCGGCATCGGGCAATTTCATCACCAGACCGAAAGTGTCGTAGAGATTGTCCGGGAGCGGCCCGCCGCGCCAGGTCACCTCGTCGACGGTCTCGGTGATGGTCTTGCCGTGCAGCTTCGGCTGTTCACCCTCGATCTTGCGGGTCTTGATCTCGACCGACCAGCCCGGCTTCATCTGCGGCTTCACCGACAGCACGCCGTCCGGAATCTTGACCCGCACAGCGAGCGTCGCGCTGCCGTCGCAGCCGTGCGGCACGCTGAATGCGGCCTGGAAGTAATTGCCCGCCGTGGCCTCGTTCGGTTGCAGCGTGACGTGGGCCAGCGCCGGTGTGGCGCCGAACGCGGCGGCCACGAAGGCCGCCGCTGCCGATACGGATCGGGATCGCATCACTTCTTCATCCCGTGGCCGCTGTGATCCATTGTGCCATGGTCCATCTTCATCATGCTGCCGCCGGCATCGCCCGGCGCCTTGGCGCCGACGCCTTCGACGTCGAGCGTGAGCTGCACCTTGCCGGCCTTTTCGAACTGCAGCGTCACCGGCACCTTGTCGCCCTGCTTCAGCGGCCCTTTCAGGTCCATCAGCATGATGTGGTAGCTGCCCGGCATCAGCGTCACGGTCTTGCCGGGTTCGATCGCCAGCCCGTTGTCGAGCGGCCGCATCTTCATCACGCCGTTGTCCATCGACATTTCGTGGATCTCGACCTTGCCGGCGATGTCGGCGCTGCCGGCCACCAGACGGTCGGCGCTGCTGCCCTTGTTCTCGATGGTCAGGAAGCCGCCGGCGACCTTGGCGCCGCCGGGGGTGGCGCGGCTCCACGACTTGCTGATCACCAAATCGCCGGCCTTGACCTCGGCGGCCTGCACCGCGGCGGTGGACAGCAAAGTGGCGATTGCGACGGAGGCGACGCTGCGGATGAAGAAGTTCATGATGGTTCTCTCTGTCGGTTGAGGAATGGAGGATTCCGGACGGCGCGGGCCTCGCGATGCGAGCCCGCCGTCCGGCGATGGTCTGCGATTGGTATTCGGAGAGCGGCGGAGGCCGCGGTCAGGCAGAGGCCGGGAGCGCGGCGGGCGGCCCGCGGGCCTGAGCGTGAGCGACGCCCGGGGCGTACCGCATCGCCGGATCGCCGGGATGCCAGACTACCGTCTGGGCAAACCGGGTCAGGACGTGGTGCTGCGGCGGCAGCGCCGGCACCGACGCACCGCTCGAGGCGATCGAGCAGATCACGCAGCAGCCGGCCTCATCAGCAGCGGGGGCCGAGTCCGGCGACCGGTCAGCCATCGCCGCGCACAGCGGCGCGACCGTCACAGGGTCGGCAATCGCGGCCGCGATGAACCGTACCGCCCCGATCGGCGCCAGCAACTGCACCAGCACCACCACAGCGACCACAAGCGCCGCCCCGAAGGCTCGCCGTTGTGCCGTCCGCGCGTGGGGGCGATGAATTATCATGCAGGTCCGTTTCGTCCGCTGGAGCCCCCTACCATCGCACGACAAGTCAAGCGCGCCAAACGAAACTGCCAAGCGAATGCACGTGACAGGTTTTCGTTCATTTCACGCCTTGCCTTAAATTTGAACATTCGTTGCCGTGAATGATGACAAGGCTGTTCGAATAGGCTACCAATATCGGCACAGGCTCAGCCTCGCGGCGAAAGTCTGAGTGGTCCAAGTCTCGGGAGGAACCCTGACGTTCAACAATGGACGTCGCCCGGCCAACAACATCAACAAGCACTCGGGAAAATCATAGGGTCGACAAGTTTTTCAGCAGGGCACCGTGCCCTGCTTTTTCTTTTTCGGCATCATTTCGGCACTATTTTTCATTCGACGGATCGCCAAGCAGCCGACGTGGCTCACCAGCGAATCCCCAACCCAACGACATTTGGCAGATTGACTCGCTGCCCGTGCCTGACTCGCAGGACGGGTTGAGCGTATGCGAAACCTGTCGCCACGAATCGTGCGTGCGCCCGTGGATTCGCTGCGCTCGACCCATGCGATCAGCGCAGCAGGGCGCGCCGGCGCCGCCGAGTCGGCGCGCTTCCGCTACAGAGGCAGATTCATCAGCTTGGCGAGACGATCGATACCGAGCCAGCCGGAACGATAGGCATACAGCGCGACGGAGAAGATCACCGCCGAGATCAATGTGGTCCACAGCGCCTTGCGCGCCAGCAGCGTCGCCACCGGCGCACCGGGGTCGGTGCCGGGCGGTGCGCCCTCGCCTCCGCTCTCGGCGTGATTGCGCACACCGAACGGCAGCGTCACGAACAACACGATCCACCACAGCACGAAGTAGATCGCGAGCAGGCCGGCGACGGTGGAGACCATCGCTCAGGCTTGTTCGATTTCGACCAGCGCGCCGGAGAAATCCTTCGGATGGAAGAACAGCACCGGCTTGCCGTGGGCGCCGATCTTCGGATTGCCGTCGCCGAGCACGCGGGCACCTTCCTTGGTCAGGCGGTCGCGCGCTTCGATGATGTCCGGCACTTCGTAGCAGACGTGGTGAATGCCGCCGTCGGCGTTGCGCTCAAGAAACTTGGCGATCGGCGAGGCTTCGCCGAGCGGCTGGATGAACTCGATCTTGGTGTTCGGCAGGGTCACGAACACGGTGATGACGCCGTGCTCGGGCAACGGCACCGCTTCCGAGATCGCCGCATCGAAACCTGCACCGTAAACCTTGGCGGCCTGCACCGCATCCTTCACCGCGATCGCCACGTGGTTGAGCCGCCCGAGCATCGTCACCCTCTTTCGTTGTCGTGTTCTTGTGGTGTTTAACTCAAACCGTGAGCACGTGCACCGTGCACAGAGGTTTCTTGCCCCATTCCATCTGAACGATCGAGCGGACCGTGCGCCGCACCGACTCGGCGACCGCGTCCGGATCGCGCCGCCGGGCCCGCGGCAGGCCCTCGATTGTAGCCACCACGGCATCGAACACGATGTCTTCGAGCGGCTCGCCGGCGGTGTTGTTCTCCGGGATGCCGACCAGTTCGACTTCGGGATCGTCGGCGAGTTCACCGGTCTCGGTCAGCGCCAGTGCCACGAAGGCGCAGCCGGCGAACGCCATCTTGCGGCGCTCGACCACCGCTCGGGACTTGTCCTCCTCGAGGATGGTGCCGTCCTTGTAAAGCCGTCCCGATGGCAACTGATCGATCACAGCCGGATCGCCGGGTCCGAGCCGCACCAGATCGCCGTTGCGGCAGATCATCACCTTCGGCACGCCCATCTGCCGCGCCAGCTTGGCGTGCTCGTTGAGATGCAACGCCTCGCCGTGCACCGGGATCAGCAGTTGCGGCCGCACCCAGGAAATCATCTCGCGAAGCTCGTCACGGCGCGGATGGCCGGAGACGTGAACGAGATGATCGCGATCGGTGATCACCTCGATGCCCTGCGTCACCAGCCCGTTGATAATACCGCCGACCGCCTTCTCGTTGCCCGGGATGGTGCGCGACGAAAAGATCACGCAGTCGCCTTTGTTGAGCGTGATCTCCGGATGATCGTCCCGCGCGATCCGCGCCAGCGCGGCGCGCGGCTCACCCTGGCTGCCGGTGCACAGCGCCAGCACCTTGTCGGGCGGAAAATGCCCGTAATATTCGGGCCCGCGGAAGCTCTGCACGCCGTCGAGATGGCCAGTCTCGCGCGCAACCTGGGCGACGCGATCCATCGCGCGGCCGACCAGTACCACTTCCCGGCCTGCCGCTTTCGCGGCCTCGGCGACGGCGCGGAGGCGGCCGACATTCGACGCGAAGGTCGTGACCGCGACGCGGCCCTTGGCGGACTTGATCAGGCCGGCGAGCGACGCGGCGACCTCGGTCTCCGACGGCGAGCGGCCGTCGCGCACCGCGTTGGTGGAGTCGCCGATCAGCGCCAGCACGCCTTCGTCACCGAGCTGACGCAGCCGCGCTTCATCGGTCGGCGCGCCGACCACGGGTGTCGGATCGATCTTCCAGTCGCCGGTGTGCAGCACGGTGCCGACCGAGGTGCGGATCGCGAGCGCATGGCTTTCTGGGATCGAATGCGCCACCGGGATGAATTCCACGCTGAACGGACCGAGGTCGATGGTGCCGCCCGACGGCACCTCGGTGATCGGGATCTTCAGCGTGGTGCGTTCGGCCGCCAGCTTGGCGGCGAACAGCGAGGCGCTGAATTTAGTTGCGTAGATCGGGCAGCCGAGCTTCGGCCACAGATCGATGATCGCACCGAAATGATCCTCGTGGGCATGGGTCAGCACCAGCCCGACCAGGTTCTTCTTCTCTTTCTCGAGAAAACGGATGTCCGGCATGATCAGGTCGATGCCGGGCAGATGCTCCTCGTCGCCGAACGACACGCCGAGATCGACCGCCAGCCAGCTCCGCTGATGGCGATTGCCGAGGCCGTAGATCGACAGGTTCATGCCGATCTCGCCGACGCCGCCGAGCGGTGCAAATGTAAACTCGTCCGGACGCGCCATCACGCCGCTCCCTTCGATGCGACGCTTCTGAAATACACGTCGCCGGCCGAAACCGGCACCCTTCTTCCGTCGGTGGTGCGCACGATCAGACAGCCGGTGTCGTCGATGCTGTCGAACACGCCTTCGAGGACACTGTCGCCCGACGTGATCGACACCGGCTCGCCTAGGCCGGCGGCACGCTCGAGCCAGCGCCGGCGAATCTCGGCAAAGCCGCGGCCACCGTCCCAGATGCCGCGCAGCTCGGTCCATGCGTCGGACAATGCAGCGAACAGATCCTCGGCGCTGACCGCAATGCCGAGATCGTGCAAAGATACCGCCGGATACGGCGTATCGGTCGGCGCCGCGACGACGTTGGTGCCGATCCCGACCACCACGGCGAGCCGGTCACCGACGTTTTCGGCCTCGAGCAGGATGCCGGCGAGCTTCTTTCCCGAAGCCAGCACGTCGTTCGGCCATTTCAGCCGGAAACCGAAATCCGTCCCCGATCGTGCCCGGGCTTCGAGACTGACCTGTTGCAGCGCAGCTTCGAGCGCGAGACCCGCGGCGAAACCGAGCGTCGCAGCCGTGCCGGGCGGCACCCGCATCACTTCGAGGACGCTGCTGGCGAGATTACCGCGCGGCGCCACCCAGGCGCGCTGGCGGCGACCACGCCCGGCGGTCTGCTCGGTGGTGACGAACCAGGCGGGTCCCGCCTCCCCGGCCCGCGCCCGGGCCAGCGCTTCGGCGTTGGTCGAGCCTACTGAATCGAAAGCGGCGAGCCGATAGCCCGCCGCCGTCGCCTTGGATCCAAGCTGCATCGCCGTCATTCAGAACAGCGACTTGGCGGCTGCCGTCGCCGCGTTCACAAGCGGCGCCGGATAAATGAAGAACAGCATGTTGAACAGGCCTGCGACCATCAGCACGCTGCGCAGCTCCGGCCGAACCGGATCGATGCCGGGCGCAGGCTCGTCGAAATACATCGTCTTGATGATCGCCAGATAATAGTAGGCGCCCACCACGCTGCAGACCACGCCGATCACCGCCAGCACGAACAGCCCGGCCTTGATCGCCGCCATGAACACGTAGAACTTGGCGAAGAAGCCGGCCAGCGGCGGAATGCCGGCGAGCGAGAACAGCAGCATCGCAAAGAAGAACGCCAGCGGCGGATTGGTGCGCGACAGGCCGGCAAAATCGGCGATAGTCTCGACGTGCATGCCGTTGCGACGCATCGCCAGGATCACCGCGAAGGCGCCGAGCGTCATCGCGACATAGATCGAGATGTAAACGATCACGCCCTGCGCGCCTTCGACGGTGCCTGCCGACAGGCCGACCAGCGCGAAGCCGATATGGCCGATCGCCGAATAGGCCATCAGGCGCTTGATGTTCTTCTGCCCGATCGCGGCGAAGGAGCCGAGCGCCATCGAGGCGATCGCCACGAAGATCACGATCTGCTGCCACTGCGGCACGATGCCGGGGAACGCGGTCAACGTGACGCGGGTGAAGATCGCCAAACCCGCCACCTTCGGCGCCGAGGCGAAGAATGCGGTGACCGGAGTGGGCGCGCCTTCATAGACGTCCGGCGTCCACATGTGGAACGGCACCGCCGACACCTTGAAGCACAGGCCGGCGAGCAGGAAAACGAGGCCGAACACCAGACCGATGTTGCCGTCCTTGGCCGCCGCGGCGATGCCGGCGAACTCGACCGTGCCGGTGAAACCGTAGATCAGCGAAGCACCGTACAGCAGCATGCCGGACGACAGCGCGCCGAGCACGAAATACTTCATGCCGGCTTCGTTCGACTTGGCGTCCTTCCGGTTGCTGGCTGCCACGACGTAGAGCGCGAGACTCATCAGCTCGAGGCCGAGATACAGCATGATCAGGTCGCCGGCCGAGATCAGCAGCAGCATGCCGGCCGACGACAGCAGCACCAGGATGGCGTATTCGAACATCCGCCGCGACGGGTCGGTCAGGACTTCGAGCGACAGGATCAGCGTCACCGCCGAACCGATCAGCGCCAGCACTTTGAGGAAGCGAGCGAAGTCGTCGACGATGAAGCTGCCGCCGAAGGTGACCAGCCTGCCGGGCGGCAGCGCGAACAGCTCCAGCGCGCCGGTGGCGAGCAGCAGCAGAATCGCCAGCACCGTGATGGTGCCGGTGGACTTCGGCCCGCGGAACGCACCGAGCATCAGGAGCAGCATCGCCCCTACGACCAGCACGAGTTCCGGCAGGATCGGCAGCAGCGGGTAACCGGCTGTTTCAAAGTTCATCGGGATCGGTCCTTGCCGGTCACGGCAGCGCCGCTGCCTTCACGGCAGTTACGGCGGCGGCGTAGTTGTTGACGAGTTGCTGGACGGACGCAGCGGACATATCGAGCACCGGCTTCGGATAGAAGCCGAACAGGATGGTCAGCACCACCAGCGGTGCCAGCATCAGCCCTTCGCGCCAGGTCAAGTCCTTGATGGACGCGAGTGCCGGCTTGGTCATCGCTCCGAACACCACCTTGCGATACAGCCACAGCGCATAACCGGCCGACAGGATCACGCCGGTGGTGGCCAGCGTCGCGGTCGGAACGTTGACGCGGAAGGTGCCGAGCAGGGTCAGGAATTCACCGACAAAACCGGACGTGCCCGGAAGCCCGACATTGGCCATGGTGAACACCATGAAAACCAGCGCGTACAGCGGCATCCGGTTGACCAGCCCGCCATAGGCGGCGATCTCGCGGGTATGCATCCGGTCGTAGACCACGCCGACGCAGAGGAACAGCGCGCCGGACACGATGCCGTGGCTGATCATCTGGAACACCGCGCCGGCGACGCCCTGAGTGGTGCCGGCGAAGATGCCCATGGTGACGAAGCCCATATGCGCCACCGACGAGTAGGCGATCAGCTTCTTGATATCCTCCTGCATCAGCGCGACCAGCGAGGTGTAGATGATCGCGATCACCGAGAGAGTGTAGATCAGCGGCGCGAAATACGCCGAGGCGTCGGGGAACATCGGCAGCGAGAACCGCAGGAAGCCGTAGCCGCCCATCTTCAAGAGGATCGCGGCGAGCACGACCGAGCCGGCGGTGGGCGCCTCGACGTGGGCGTCCGGCAGCCAGGTGTGCACCGGCCACATCGGCATCTTCACCGCGAACGAGGCGAAGAACGCCAGCCAAGCCCAGGTCTGCAGCCCGCCCGGCACCGGGGTGCGCATCAGCGTCGGGATGTCGGTCGTCCCGGCGTTCCAATACACCGCCATGATCGCCAGCAGCATCAGCACCGAGCCGAGCAGCGTGTACAGGAAGAACTTGAACGACGCGTACACCCGGCGCGGGCCGCCCCAGATGCCGATGATCAGGAACATCGGGATCAGGCCGCCTTCGAAGAACAGATAGAACAGCACCAGATCCAGCGCCGAGAAGGTGCCGATCATCAGCGTTTCGAGGATCAGGAACGCGATCATGTATTCGCGCACCCGCACCGTCACCGAGCGCCAGCTCGCGATGATGCAGAACGGCATGATCGCGGTGGTCAGGATCACCAGCGGCAGGGAAATGCCGTCGAGACCCATGTGGTAGGTGATGGTGGCGCCGAGCCAGGGCGCCTTCTCGACGAACTGGAAGCCCGGATTGGCCGGATCGAAGTGCCATACCAGCAGCAGCGACACCGCGAAGGTGATCAGCGTGGTCCACAGCGCGATCCAGCGGGCGTTGCGCCGCGCCGCCTCGTCCTCGCCGCGGGCCAGATAGACCAGCGCCGCACCGAGCACCGGCAGAAACGTAACGACCGACAGCACCGGCCAGGTCATGATCGAAGCCGACATTTACCGGCCCCCCAAGCCGAGGATGAACCAGGTGATCAGACCGGCAACGCCGATCAGCATCGCAAATGCGTAGTGATAGAGATAGCCGGTCTGCATCCGAACCACGCCGCGGGTGACGTCGAGCACCCGGGCCGAGATGCCGTCGGGCCCGAGCCCGTCGATCAACAGACCGTCGCCCTTCTTCCAGAGCTGCCGACCGATCCACTTCGCCGGACGGACGAAGATCACCTCGTACAGCTCGTCGAAGTACCACTTGTTGAGCAGGAACTTGTAGAGCAGCCGGTGCTGGCCGGCGAGCTCCACCGGAATGTCCGGGCGGCGGATGTAGAACAGCCACGACACCAGGAAGCCCACCACCATCATCACCGTCGGCAGCAGCGCGATCCAGGCGGGAATGTGGTGCATTTCCTCGATGATGTGCGGATGCATCTTCAGAGAAGACCGGAAGAATTCCTCGACCCCGTGGCCAGCGAACAGCTCCTTGAACGGATAGCCGGCCGCCAGCGCACCGAACGCCAGTACGAACAGCGGGATCGTCATCACCAGCGGGCTCTCGTGTGCCGCCTGGTAGTGCTTGCGATCGTGCGGCTCGCCGTGGAACGTCTTGAACACCAGACGCCACGAATAGAACGAGGTGAGCAGCGCCGCCACCACGGTCATCAGGAAGCCGTAGAACGCCAGCGGATTCTTCGAGACGAACGCCGCTTCGATGATCGCGTCCTTGGAGAAATAACCGGCGGTCAGCGGGAAACCGGTCAGCGCCAGGGTGCCGATCAGCATCACCGCATAGGTGAACGGGATCCGGTCCTTCAGGCCGCCCATGTTGCGGATGTCCTGCTCGTGGTGCATCGCGTGGATCACCGAGCCGGCGCCCAAGAACAGCAGCGCCTTGAAGAACGCATGGGTGAACAGGTGGAACATGCCGACCGAGTAAGCCCCCGCCCCCATCGCCACGAACATGTAGCCGAGCTGCGAGCAGGTCGAATACGCCACGATCCGCTTGATGTCGTTCTGCACCAGACCGATGGTCGCGGCGAAGAACGCGGTGGTGGCGCCGAAGAACATCACTACGGCCTGGGCGTCCGGGGCCAGTTCGAACACCGGCGACATCCGCGCGACCATGAACACGCCGGCGGTGACCATGGTGGCGGCGTGGATCAGCGCCGACACAGGAGTCGGGCCTTCCATCGCGTCCGGCAGCCAGGTGTGCAGCAGGAACTGCGCGGACTTGCCCATCGCGCCCATGAACAGGAACAGGCAGATCAGCGTCAGCGCGTCGGCGTGCCAGCCGAAGAAGTTGATCGTCTTTCCGGTCAGGCCCGGCGCGGCGGCGAAGATGGTGTCGAAATCGGTCGAGCCGACCAGCACGAACAACGCGAAAATGCCGAGCAGGAACCCGAAATCGCCGACGCGGTTGACCACGAAGGCCTTGATGGCGGCGGCGTTGGCCGAGGGCTTCTGATACCAGAATCCGATCAGCAGATAGCTGGCGAGGCCGACGCCTTCCCAGCCGAAGAACAGTTGCAGCAGATTGTCGGCCGTCACCAGCATCAGCATCGCGAAGGTGAACAGCGACAGATAGCCGAAGAACCGCGGCCGATGCGGATCCTCGTGCATGTAGCCGATCGAATACAGGTGGACCAGCGACGATACCGTCGTCACCACCACCAGCATCACTGCGGTCAGGGTGTCGACTCGCAGCGTCCAGGAGACCTGGAGTTCGCCGGAATTGATCCACGGCAAAAGCGCCACGCGTGAATCGTGCTGCATGAAGCCGACGTCGACCAGCGTCACCCAGGACAGCGCGCAGGAAATCAGCAGCAGCGTCGTGGTGACGATCTCGGCGAGCCGCGAACCGGCTGCGGCCGGTTCGACCGGGCCGTGGGCGTGATCGTCGTGCGCGTGGTCGTCATGCCCGTGATCGTCATGTGCGTGAGCATGATCGTCATGACCATGGGCGGCGTGGGCATGCGCACCATGGCCGTGGGCGTCATGGCCATGATCGCCGTGATGCTCGACGGTGTCGCCGCTCGGGTTGCGGGCGTGGGCGCCCACCAGCGCTATGACGGCGGCGATCAGCGCGCCGATCAGCGGCAGGAATACGATAGCCTGGATCATGCGCGCGCCTTCAGCCCCCGGACGATGCCGTCAATCCGCAATCGATTGCCGATCATGCCCTAGCCCTTCATCAAGTTGATATCTTGCACCGCGATGGTGCCGCGGTTGCGGAAGAACACCACCAGAACCGCGAGGCCGATCGCGGCCTCTGCCGCGGCCACGGTCAGCACCAGCAGTGCGAACACCTGCCCGACGATGTCGTTGAGAAAGATCGAGAACGCCACCAGGTTGATGTTGACGGCGAGCAGCATCAATTCGATCGACATCAGGATGATGATGACGTTCTTGCGGTTCAGGAAGATCCCGACGGTGCCGAGCGTGAACAGCACCGCGGCGACCGAGAGAAAATGGCCCAGCCCGATCTCGTTCATCGCACCCACTCCGAAGCATCGTTGTCGGACAGGCCCTGCCCCGTCTTGACGTGGCGGATCGCCATCGCGGTCTCCTTGGAGCGGGCGTTCTGCGCGGCGATGTCCTGCCGCTTGACCTTCTTCTTGTGGCGCAGCGTCAGCACGATCGCGCCGACCATCGCCACCAGCAGGATCATGCCCGATACCTGGAAGTAATGGATGTAGCGGGTGTAGAGCACCAGACCGAGTGCCTCGGTATTGGAGACATCGGCCGGGATCGGCGCCGTGACCGTCTTGGTGACGGTCGGGCTGATCACCCAGCCGCCGGCCAGCAGCAGCAATTCGGCGAGGAAGATCACGCCGATCAACAGGCCGAACGGCAGATATTCCAGGAAACCCTCGCGAAGCTCGCTGTAGTCGACGTCGAGCATCATGATCACGAACAGGAACAGCACCGCGACGGCGCCGACATAGACCACGATCAGGATCATCGCCAGGAATTCGGCGCCCATCAGCACGAACATGCCGGCGGCGTTGACGAACACCAGGATCAGGAACAGCGCGGAGTGCACCGGGTTGCGGGCGAACACCACCATCACCGCTGCGGCGATCGCCACCCCGGCGTAGAGATAGAAGAACAGGACGGGCATCGACATGGCGTCAGCTCACCGGTACGGCGCGTCGAGGGAGATGGCCTTGGCGATCTCGCGTTCCCAGCGATCGCCGTTGGCCAGCAGACGGGCCTTGTCGTAGTACAATTCCTCGCGCGTCTCGGTGGCGAATTCGAAATTAGGCCCTTCGACGATCGCGTCGACCGGGCACGCCTCCTGGCAGAACCCGCAATAGATGCACTTCACCATGTCGATGTCGTAGCGCACCGTGCGGCGGGTGCCGTCGTTGCGGCGCGGACCGGCCTCGATGGTGATCGCCTGCGCCGGGCAGATCGCCTCGCACAGCTTGCAGGCGATGCAGCGCTCCTCGCCGTTGGGATAACGGCGCAGCGCGTGCTCGCCGCGGAACCGCGGCGAAATCGGATTCTTCTCGAAAGGATAATTGATCGTCGGCTTCGGTTTGAAGAAGTAACGCATGGCGAGAAAGAACGCCGATACGAACTCGGTCAGAAGCAACGAACGGGCGGCAGCGGTGACGTTCATCAAAGCCTCATTTCGGTGCCAGGCCGGCGAACTGCAGCACGGCCGCCACGATCACCACCATCGCCAGCGACAGCGGCAGGAACACCTTCCAGCCCAGCCGCATCAACTGGTCGTAGCGGTAGCGCGGCACGATCGCCTTCGCCATCGCGAACAGGAAGAACATGAACAGCAGCTTCAGCGAGAACCAGACGATGCCCGGCACCCAGGTGAAGGGAGCGTAAGGCACCGGCGGCAGCCAGCCGCCCAGGAACAGGATCGTGCCCATCGCGCACATCGTGACGATCGCCACGTATTCGCCGAGCATGAACAGCAGGTACGGGGTCGACGAGTATTCGACCATGAAGCCGGCGACCAGTTCCGATTCCGCTTCGACGAGGTCGAACGGCGGGCGGTTGGTTTCGGCCAGCGCCGAGACGTAGAACACCACGAACATCGGGAACAGCGGCAGCCAGTACCAGCCGAGCATGCCCCATTTGCCGTCCTGCGCCTCGACGATCGCGGTCAGGTTCAGCGAACCGACGCACAGCAGCACGCAGATCACCACGAAACCGATCGAGACTTCGTAGGATACCATCTGCGCCGCCGAGCGCAGCGCGGCGAGGAACGGATACTTCGAGTTCGACGACCAGCCGGCCATGATGATGCCGTACACCGACAGTGACGACACCGCGAGGATGTACAGCACGCCGACATTGATGTCGGCGATCACCCATCCGGCATTCACCGGGATCACCGCCCAGGCGGCGAGCGCCAGTACGCAGGTCACCAGCGGCGCCAGCAGGAACAGGCCCTTGTTGGCGCCGTCCGGAATGGTCGGCTCCTTGACGACGAATTTCAGCAGGTCGGCGAACGATTGCAGCAGGCCCCACGGTCCGACCACGTTCGGGCCGCGCCGGATCTGCACCGCCGCCCAGATCTTGCGGTCGGCGAGCAGGATGTAGGCGATCGCGATCAGGAGGATGACCAACAGCAGCACGCTCTGCCCGATCACGATGAGCAGCGGCCACAGGTTGGTCGCGAAGAATTCAGCCATGGGTCCCGCCTACTCCGCCGCCGTCAGCAATTGCCCCGACGCCAGGCGGGAGCACTCCGCCATCACCGCGGACGCCCGCGCGATCGGGTTGGTCATGTAGAAATCGGCGATCACCGGCTTGAACGGCGTCTTCTCGACGCTGCCGCCGGCGCTCGCCAGCTTGCGCAGATCGGCCGGATCGCCGGCCTCGATCTGGTCGATCCGCATCAGATGCGGCACCTCGGCGAACAGCGCCTTGCGCAGCGCCGCCAGCGAGTCGTAGGGCAGCTTGGCGCCGAGCGCCTCCGACAGCGCCCGCAGGATCGCCCAGTCCTCGCGCGCATCGCCCGGCGGGAAGGATGCCCGGTTGGCGATCTGCACGCGGCCTTCGGTGTTGACGTAGATGCCGGACTTCTCGGTGTAGGCGGCGCCCGGCAGGATCACGTCGGCGCGGTGCGCGCCGCGATCGCCGTGAGTGCCGATATAGACCACGAACGCGCCGTCCGGCACCTTGACCTCGTCGGCGCCGAGCGAAAACAGCACGTCGACGCCGCCAGCCGTGGCCATCTCCGCCGCGCCCAGCCCGCCCGCACCCGGTACGAAGCCGATGTCGAGCGCACCGACACTGGAAGCCGCCGGATGCAGCACCGCGAAGCCGTTCCAGCCGTCGTCGAGCGCGCCGACGTCGGCGGCGAGCTTGGCCGCCAGCGACAGGATAGCCGCGCCGTCGCGCCGCGCCGTCGCGGCCGCGCCGACCAGGATGATCGGGTGCTTGGCGTTCTTCAGGGTTTCGGCGAAGCCGTGCTTGCCGGCGATCAGATCGTTCAGCGTGTCGGTGCCGGCGCCGAGATAATCGTAGTGATAGGTCAGCTCCGCCTGCTCGCCGATCAGCCCGATCGGCATGCCGCTGGCGCGCCAGCGCTTGCGGATGCGGGCATTGACGATCGCCGCCTCCTTGCGCGGATCAGAGCCGATGATCAGCACCGCGTCGGCCTGCTCGATCCCGGCGATCCCCGGATTGAAGATGTAGCCGGCCCGGCCGGCCTTCGGATCGAACGCAGCGACGTTCTGCGCCGCGACGTTCGCCGAGCCGAGCTTGGCGAGCAACTGCTTCAGCGCGAACATCTCCTCGACCGCGGCGAGGTCGCCGGCGATCGCGCCGATCTTCTTGGCCGAGGTGCCGTCGAGCCTGGCCTTGATCGCGGCGAACGCCTGCGGCCAGCTCGCCGGCTTCAGCTTGCCGCCCTCGCGGACGTAGGGCCGGTCAAGCCGCTGGGTGCGCAGGCCGTCGACCACGTGGCGGGTCTTGTCGGAGATCCACTCCTCGTTGATCGCCTCGTTGACGCGCGGCAGAATCCGCATCACCTCGCGGCCGCGGGTGTCGACCCGGATCGCCGAACCGACGCCGTCCATCACGTCGACCGACTGGGTCTTGCCGAGCTCCCAGGGCCGCGCCGCGAACGCATAGGGCTTCGAGGTCAGCGCGCCGACCGGGCAGATGTCCACCAGATTGCCCTGCAGCTCGGACGTGAGCGCCTTCTCCAGATAGGTGGTGATCTCCATGTCCTCGCCGCGGCCGATCGCGCCCATCTCCGGCACGCCGCAGATTTCCGCCGCGAAGCGCACGCAGCGGGTGCACTGGATGCAGCGGTTCATCGAGGTCTTGACCAGCACGCCGAGATACTTGTCCTCGACGGCGCGCTTGTTCTCGGCGAACCGGCTCTGGTCGACGCCGTAGCCCATCGCCTGGTCTTGCAGGTCGCACTCGCCGCCCTGATCGCAGATCGGGCAGTCGAGCGGATGGTTGATCAGCAGGAACTCCATCACGCCCTCGCGGGCCTTCTTGACCATCGGCGACTTGGTCGAGACTTCCGGCGGTTCGCCGTTCGGGCCCGGACGGCAGTCGCGCACGCCCCAGGCGCAGCTCGCGACCGGCTTCGGCGTGCCCTTCAGCTCGACCAGACACATCCGGCAGTTGCCGGCGATCGACAGCCGCTCGTGGTAACAGAACCGCGGAATTTCCGCGCCGGCCGACTCGCAGGCCTGCAGCAGGGTGTATTCCGGCGGAACTTCGACTTCCTTGCCGTCGACGATGATCTTGATCATGGCAGTCACTCCGCCGCTTGCATGTGCGCCGGATCGAGCACGCCCTGATCGTCGAGCGTAGCCTTGCGCGAGAAATCGTCGATGCGGCGCTCGATCTCCGGGCGGAAGGCGCGGATCAGGCCCTGGATCGGCCAGGCCGCGGCGTCGCCGAGCGCGCAGATGGTGTGGCCTTCGACCTGCTTGGTCACTTCCAGCAGCATGTCGATCTCGCGCTTGTGGGCGCGGCCTTCGACCATGCGGTCGAGCACGCGCCACATCCAGCCGGTGCCTTCGCGGCACGGCGTGCACTGGCCGCAGCTCTCGTGCTTGAAGAAGTAGCTGATGCGCGCGATCGCCGCGATCACGTCGGTGGACTTGTCCATGACGATGACGCCGGCGGTGCCGAAGCTCGACTTCACCGCACGGGTGCCGTCGAAATCCATGATCAGCTCTTCACAGTCGGCCGCCGGGATCAGCGGACACGACGCGCCGCCGGGAATGATCGCGAGCAGATTGTCCCAGCCGCCGCGAATGCCGCCGCCGTGCTTCTCGATCAGTTCGCGGAACGGAATGCCCATCGCTTCTTCGACGACGCAAGGCGTGTTGACGTGGCCGGAGATGCCGTAGAGCTTGGTGCCGACGTTGTTGGGCCGGCCGATCGACGAGAACCACGCCGCGCCGCGGCGAAGAATGTCCGGCGCGACCGCGATCGACTCGACGTTGTTGACGGTGGTCGGGCAGCCGAACAGACCGACGTTCGCCGGGAATGGCGGCTTCAGCCGCGGCTGCCCCTTCTTGCCTTCGAGGCTCTCGAGCAGAGCGGTTTCTTCACCGCAGATGTAAGCGCCGGCGCCGTGCGCGACGTAGAGGTCGAACGGATAGCCGTGGACGTTGTCCTTGCCGATCAGCTTGGCCTCGTAGGCCTGATCGATCGCCGCCTGCAGCCGCTCGCGCTCGCGGATGAATTCGCCGCGGACATAGATGTAGCCGGTGTGGGCGCCCATCGCGCAGCCCGCCAGCAGGCAGCCCTCGACCAGCGTGTGCGGGTCGTGTCGCATGATCTCGCGGTCTTTGCAGGTGCCGGGCTCGGACTCGTCGGCATTGACGACCAGATAGCTCGGCCGGCCGTCGGCATTGTCCTTCGGCATGAACGACCATTTCAGGCCGGTCGGGAAGCCGGCGCCGCCACGGCCGCGCAGGCCTGACGCCTTCATCTCGTTGATGATCCAGTCGCGGCCCTTGTCGATGATCGCCTTGGTGCCTTCCCACGCGCCGCGACGGCGCGCGCCCTTCAGCGTCCAGTCGTCGAGACCGTACAGGTTCCGGAAGATGCGGTCCTTGTCGTCCAGCATGGCTTGCGGCGTTCCCTGTCAGCGTTTCGATTGCATGTAAGCGAGCCCGATGGCGCAGCCCCCGAAGGTCAGCGCCCAGAGCAGGCTCGATTGGAGTGTCGCACCGAGCGCGTAGTGCTGCAGCAGAAATATGAAAGCTGCGGCGGCGACACCGTGCAGCAGGATGTAGATCGGGGTCGGCATGGCTCTCACGCTTTCCGCGACGGCGCGCCCCGCAGGGGCGTTCGTCGTCATGGCGGGTTCTTCTCGGTGGCGTCGGCGGCCGGCGGCTTCGGCGCCGGGCGTTCCTGAACATTGGCCGCCGCCCCGGGCCGCTTCGCTTCGTCGTCGGTCAAAGCCGGCCCGTTGGCGTCAATAGGCGCTACGTTGATACCACCCGTCTTCAGGGTCGTCGGTCCGGTGATCGGCGCCGCATGCTGTCGGCCGTTCTGCGGACCCGGCTGCGGCGGGTGACCACTGGCAAAACCGTCGAGCACCTTGTTCAAGGTCTCCGGCGTCAGATCCTCGTAGACGTCCTTGAAAATCTGCACCATCGGCGCGTTCACGCAGGCGCCGGCGCACTCGACCTCCTCCCAGGAGAAGTCGCCGTCGGCGGACAGATGGAACGGGTCGTGATGAATCCGGTTCTTGCAGACCTCGATCAGCTCGCCGGCGCCCCGCAGCCGGCACGGCGTGGTGCCGCAGACCTGGACGTGGGCTTTCTTGCCGACCGGGTTGAGCTGGAACATGGTGTAGAACGTCGCGACTTCCAGGGCGCGGATATGAGGCATCTGGAGCATGTCGGCCACAGCGCGGATCGCCGCTTCCGGCAGCCAGCCGCCGCACTGCTCCTGCGCCCGCCACATGATCGCGATCACCGCCGAGAACTGCCGTCCGGGCGGATATTTGGTGATCTCCTTCTGCGCCCAGGCGAGATTCTCCGCGGTGAACGCGAAGCTCTCGGGTTGCAGCTCTTTCGGTGCCAGACGACGAACGGACATGCTCAGTTTCTCGCCGAGCGCTGCGCCACGCTCGCATTCAGGTGTTGGATTCGGGCCTGCCAGAACGCGCTCGCGGTTCCGACGACGTTGTAGCCGACATTCGACGCGACCTTGATCCGGTCGAGAATGCCGAGATCGACCACGGCCTCGTAGCGATTGCTTTGCGGGTCGTACACGACCAGCTTCAGCGGGGTATGTTCGAGGATGTAGCGCGAAACGGTGTGATCGCGGTCGCTGCCATGCTCCTCGCACAGGATCGCAGTGTCTTCCGCCAGCAGCCGTTCGCCGCCGCGAATCGCGTCGATCTCGACCCCCTCGACGTCGAGCTTGACGATGTACTTGCCGCCGCGCGGCAGATGGCCGTCGTCGATCAGGTCGTCCAGCCGGATCACCGGCACGTCCTCGCCGCCGGCCCCGGGCTTGCCGACGATGCTGAACGCCTCGTGCTTGGTACCGGACAGTCTGGCGGTGCCGCGGGCGGCGCCGACCGCGCATTTCATCACCGCGAACCGATCGCCGTTGACCTTGGCGTTTTGCACCAGCCGGGCGAAATTCTGGCTCGACGGCTCGATCGCCAGCGTGCGGTGCGCGCCGAACGGCGCACTCGACACCAGCACCGACCAGTAGCCGTAATTGGCGCCGCAATCGACGAACGTGAAATCGACATCGGCCGCATCGCGGAACAGCAGGTCCAGCTCGATCTCATAAGAGTAATCGCGCTGCAGCAGCTTGCTCCAATAGCCGTCGCCGTAGGGGAACACGAAGGTGGCGTCGGGATTGAGTCTGATCGCGATGTCGCGTTCCGGCAGCGCCTTGCGCATCAAATTGGCCGCGGCGTTGTAGCCGCGATACGAAAACGTCGACGACACCCTCGCGCCCATCACCAGCGCACACGCCGCCATGCGCTCGAGAGCACCGGCGCCCTCGAGAGCGCCGGTGGCGCGGTCGAACTGAATGGGCCCGGGCGCGTTCACCGATCGACCTCTCCGAACACGATGTCGAGCGAGCCGAGGATCGCCGAGACGTCCGCCAGCAGGTGACCGCGGCTGAGGAAGTCCATCGCTTGAAGATGCGCAAAGCCCGGCGCCCGGACCTTGCACTTGTACGGCTTGTTGGTGCCGTCGGACACCAGAAACACGCCGAACTCACCCTTCGGCGCCTCGACCGCGACATAGACTTCGCCGGCCGGGACGTGGAAGCCCTCGGTGTACAGCTTGAAGTGATGGATCAGCGCTTCCATCGAGCGCTTCATCTCGCCGCGCCGCGGCGGGAAGATCTTGTGGTCGTCGACCACGACCGGTCCCTGCCCGTCCGGCGCACGCAGCCTGGCGATGCACTGCTTCATGATCCGCACCGACTGCCGCATCTCTTCCATGCGGATATGATAGCGATCGTAGCAGTCGCCGTTCTTGCCGATCGGCACTTCGAAATCGAGCTCGGCGTAGCACTCGTAGGGCTGCGACTTGCGCAAATCCCAGGCAGCGCCGGAGCCGCGCACCATCACGCCGGAGAATCCCCAGGCCCAGGCCTGATCGAGCGTGACCACGCCGATGTCGACGTTGCGCTGCTTGAAGATGCGGTTGTCGCTGAGCAGCCGGTCGAGATCGTCGACCACCGCCGGAAACGCGTCGCACCAGGCGTCGATATCGTCGATCAGCTTCGGCGGCAGATCCTGATGCACGCCGCCGACGCGGAAATACGCCGCGTGCATCCGGCTGCCGGAGGCGCGCTCGTAGAACATCATCAGCTTTTCGCGCTCTTCGAAGCCCCACAGCGGCGGGGTCAACGCACCGACGTCCATCGCCTGCGTGGTGACATTGAGCAGATGCGACAGGATGCGGCCGATCTCGGCGTACAGCACGCGGATCAACTGAGCGCGGCGCGGCACCGCGATCCCGCGCAGCTTCTCCACCGCGAGGCAGAAGGCGTGCTCCTGGTTCATCGGAGCGACGTAATCGAGCCGATCGAAATACGGAATCGCCTGCAGATAGGTCTTGGCTTCGATCAGCTTCTCGGTGCCACGATGCAACAGGCCGATATGCGGATCGACCCGTTCCACCACTTCGCCGTCGAGCTCGAGCACCAGCCGCAGCACGCCGTGCGCCGCCGGATGCTGCGGACCGAAATTGATGGTGAAGTTGCGGACGCTGGGCGCGTCCGGAATAGCAGCGTCAGCCATTGGGCAAGCTCCGCTTGCTGGCGAGTTGCGAATAGCAAATGGCGAATGACGTCACGACTTCACTCCCGCCTTCTCGTCTCCGGGAAGAACCGGATAGTCAGCACCTTCCCAGGGCGATAGGAAATCGAACTTACGGAATTCCTGATTGAGCCGCACCGGCTCGTAGACGACTCGCTTCTGGTCGTCGTCGTAGCGAACCTCGACGAAGCCGGAGAGCGGAAAATCCTTGCGCAGCGGGTGACCGTCGAAGCCGTAGTCGGTCAGCAGCCGGCGCATGTCGGGATGGCCGGTAATGATGATGCCGTAAAGATCGTAGGCTTCGCGCTCGAACCAATCGGCGCCGGGGAATACATTGATGATCGAGGGCACCAGGGTGGTCTCGCCGACCTCCGCTTTGACCCGCACCCGCTCGTTCAGCTTCGGCGACAGCAGGTGGTAGACGATCTCGAATCGCTCGGCGCGGCCGGGATAGTCGACCGCCGTCATGTCGATGAAGCTGATGAAGCGGAAGCGCGGATCGTCGCGCAGCAGCCGCATCACCTCCACGATCTTGCCGGCATCGACGGTCAGCGTGAGCTGACCGAACGCGACAAAGTGACCGGTCGCGATGCCCGGCAAGGCGCCGACGATCGTCTGACCCAGGGTGTCGAGCCCGTTGTCGTCCATGAAACAGCCTTTTCAGCGTTCGATAGTGCCGGTTCGACGAATCTTCTTCTGCAGCAGCATCACGCCGTACAGCAGCGCTTCGGCTGTGGGCGGACAGCCGGGCACATAGATGTCGATCGGAACGATGCGGTCGCAGCCACGCACCACGGAATACGAATAATGATAGTAGCCGCCGCCGTTGGCGCACGATCCCATCGAGATCACGTAGCGCGGCTCCGGCATCTGATCGTAGACCTTGCGTAGCGCCGGGGCCATCTTGTTGGTCAGCGTGCCGGCGACGATCATCACGTCGGACTGCCGCGGCGATGCGCGCGGCGCGAAGCCGAAGCGCTCGGCGTCGTAGCGCGGCATCGAGAGCTGCATCATCTCGACCGCGCAGCACGCCAGACCGAACGTCATCCACATCAGCGAGCCGGTGCGCGCCCAGGTGATCAGATCATCGGTCGCGGCGACGAAGAATCCCTTGTCGGAGAGCTCGCGGTTGACATTGAGAAAGAACGGATCGTTCGCCCCGACCGGTTTGCCGGTGCTGGGGTCGATGATGCCGGTTGCGGGCCGCGCGATCAGCGGCTGCGCGCCAACCGGATGTTGCGATGGCGTCGGCTGCATCGTCTCAGGCCTCAATCCCATTCCAGCGCGCCCTTCTTCCATTCGTAGGCAAAGCCGACGGTCAGGACGCCGAGGAACACCATCATTGACCAGAAGCCAGTCGCACCCAGCTTGCCGAAGGCCACCGCCCACGGAAACAGAAATGCGACTTCGAGGTCGAAGATGATGAACAGAATGGCGACGAGGTAGAATCTGACGTCGAATTTCATGCGGGCATCGCTGAAAGCATTGAATCCGCATTCATAAGCCGAGAGCTTTTCAGGATCCGGCTGCTGATACGCCACGGCGAATGGGGCGACCAGCAAGGCGAGGCTCAGACCCGCCGCAACGATGATAAAAACGACGATTGGCAGATAGTTAGACAGAATGCCGCTCATCCCGTTCCCTAACCCCGCGGCTTGTTGCGCTGCCGCAGACTCGTTCGCATTTGAATTGTTCTACCGCTTAGCGCAGTGCAACAGGGGGCGCAAGCCAAGCTGGGGCAAGACCGAGGGATTCCCCATGCATCCGGCGCCTATCGGTACGAATTCGTGACTCATCATTCACATTCGATCGTCTCAACCCCTTGGAAACCATACGGCCCGGGCACGAAACCATTTTCGGAACCGGCGAAACTTTCCTGAAACACACGCAAGGCTATCGTCGGTTTGTCGACGCGGCAACAACAAGCGCCGCGCGGAGGCAGCGATGAATCACTCCTTGCATTCAGCAGATCGTGCGACCCACCTGAAGATCGTGGTGGTGGCCCTCATCGCAGGTATCAGCGTAGCCGCACTCGGGATCACGGCCCGCACCACTGCGAGCGACAGCCAAACCGCCCACGTCATCAAGGCAACCAAGCAGATCGCTGTGACCGATTCCGGCCAGTCGACGGTGAGATAGCACTGAGCTCATCGCCGCGCATCGGCGGTAACACAGTGTTGAGAGAGGCCGCCATTGCGCGGCCTTCTGCATTTCGCGCCGGCCGAAGCCTTCACTTCCCAAAACCAGGGCAGCTCTGGCGGACAAGTCCCATGCCCACGCGAGACGGCTCAGGCCGATCGCAGTTCCGCAACAATCAAGGCGATCGAAGCTGACCGCCGGCCAGCCTATCCGGCAACGAACACACGCGGCAGGCGTTCCGGGTCACTTGTTCTGTTGTGAGGTTTTGCTCTGGGGAAATCGCGGTGTCGCCAAATGCCGATATCGGCGAAATGGCGCGAGAGACGGGGCTCGAACCCGCGACCTCCGGCGTGACAGGCCGGCGCTCTAACCAACTGAGCTACTCCCGCGTGGTTTGCATCAACCGCGCAGGCGGTCGATTAAAGGGAGCGCAGACCCAAGTCAAGCGGGTTGCGCCCAGAGAATCCCATTCTCGTGCGGATAGCTCGATTTCTCCTTTAATGGAGGCATTTTTCGACACCCAGATGCAAATAATGCGCTGTTTACGGGGCAAACGACGTAGGCAGCGCCCACCCGAATCGTCTAAGCCCTGCTACGTCTTAGTTTCTAAGCCGCCACACAACAGCAGGAGGGCTATATGGCGAAGAAAGCAGTTGCCAAATCCGCAACGCCGGCGACGGTGACCCTGAAGCATCTCGCAGCAGCGCTCGCCGAAGAGCACGAGCTGTCGAAGAAGCAGACCGAAGCCATTCTCGGCGACATGGTGACCCGCATCACCAAGCACCTGAAGAAGGGCGAGCGCATCCGCATCGTCGGCCTCGGCATTCTCCAGGTCCGCAAGCGCGCCGCCCGCATGGGCCGCAACCCGGCCACCGGCGAGCAGATCCAGATCAAGGCCAGCAAGAAGGTGGCGTTCCGCGCCGCCAAGGAGCTGAAGGAAGCGATCTGATCCTGCTTCCCGGGTCATCGGTTCGGGCGTCCGGCCTTCCGGATCGCTGGAATCAAGCTCGTCCCGCGCGGCGCTGGGGTCCGGTTCCCGATTCGATCGGAGCGGGCTCCAGTTCAGATTGAAGAACGGCAGGCTTGGGCACCCGCCCCGCCTGCCGTTTCTTTGTCAGACGCCCGGCAGACGTTTCGGGTGCGGGTCGCGCGTCACACCAGGACGAGATATCAACAGGAAAGCTCGCGACCGAACGCGCTTGATCGCCACGCCGCGGTGTTTGCGAGCCTGCAGGGAGTTCGGATGTGACCGCGATTAACTTCGACTTCACCGTGTTGGAGCGTTTCCTCCGCTACGTCACCATCGACACCCAGTCGGATCCGGATTCCGATACCTGCCCCTCCACCGAGAAGCAGAAGAATCTCGGCGCGCTGCTGGCGGAGGAGCTACGCGAACTGGGCCTCGCCGACGCGCATCTCGACCAGCACGGCTACGTCTACGCGACGATTCCGGCGACCTCGGCCAAGCCAAACGTTCCGGTGATCTGTTTCTGCGCCCACATGGACACCTCGCCCGATTGTTCAGGAGCCGGCGTCAAACCGCAGGTGTGGAAGAATTATCAGGGCGGCGACATCGTTCTGCCGGGCGATGCGACCCAGGTGATTCGGCGCGCCGAGCATCCGGCGCTGTCGGAACAGATCGGCCACGACATCGTCACCAGCGACGGCACCACCCTGCTCGGCGCCGACAACAAGGCCGGAATCGCCGAGATCATGGATGCGGCGCGGTTTCTGCTGGCGCATCCCGAGATCAAGCACGGCACGCTCAAGATCCTGTTCACCCCGGACGAGGAAATCGGTCGTGGCGTCGACAAGGTCGATCTGAAAAAGCTCGGCGCCGATTTCGCCTACACCATGGACGGCGAGAGCGCCGGCCATATCGAGGACGAGACCTTCTCGGCGGACAGCGCGGTGATCACCATCGAAGGCGTCAGCGCCCATCCGGGATTCGCCAAGGGCAAGATCGAGCACGCCATCAAGATCGCCGCTGCGATCGTCGAGCGGCTGCCCAAGACCGGCTGCTCGCCGGAGACCACCGAAGGCCGCGACGGTTTCCTGCATCCGATCGGAATCAGCGGCACGCTGGAGAAGGCCAGCATCGGCTTCATCGTCCGCGACTTCACCGAGGCCGGGCTGAAGGACAAGGAGCTGCTGCTGCAGAGCATCGTCGAGCAGGTGATGCTGGATTATCCGCGCTCGCGCGCCAAGATCGAGATCCAGCCGCAATATCGCAACATGAAACAGGTGCTGGACCGTCATCCCGAGCTGGTCGAGAACGCCCGCGAAGCGATCCGCCGCGCCGGCCTCATCCCGGTCACCAGCGCGATCCGCGGCGGCACCGATGGCGCCCGGCTGTCGTTCATGGGCCTGCCCTGCCCCAACGTGTTCGCCGGTGAGCACGCCTTCCACTCACGACTCGAATGGGTCAGCCGCCAGGACATGGAAAAGGCCGTCGAGACCATCGTGCAACTGGCGACGATCTTCGAACAGCAGGCGTAGCAGACGCATCGCAGCGAGCGGCTGCATCGCGCGACGACGCGCATAGCGGCCGCGATTTTGTCTCAATCGTTGGACCGCCACCCTGGAATCAGTTCTGAGTTCCCGTGCCGCACGGTCATGCCTGCGCGCGACACGGAGAGCTCGGATGATTTGCGCCCGCTTCGTATCTTTGGCGTCTGCTCGAAGGATCGGGATTGTCACGCTGATCGCGGGCGCGCCCATGCTCCTCGGTGCCTGCAAGGAGCAGAATACATACGCCGCGCCGCCACCGGCGAAGGTCACGGTGGCCAAGCCGACCCAGGCGCCGGTGACGCTGTATGCGGAATTCACCGGCAACACCGCGCCGGTCGCCTCGGTCGATCTCGAAGCGCGGGTGCAGGGCTTTATCGAGAGCATCGACTATCTCGACGGTGAAGCGGTCAGGAAGGATCGCGTGCTGTTCAAGATCGAGCGCGCGCAATACCAGGCCCAGGTCGACCTGCAGCAGGCGCAGCTCGACGGCACCAAGGCCAAGCAGGCCAACGCCCAGCGCGAAGCCGACAGGCAGTCGATCCTCGGCCAGAAAGACGTCGCCTCGCAGCGCAACGTTGACGACGCCCAGACCAATCTGGCGGCGGCCAACGCCCAGGTCGCCGCCGCCCAGGCGTCGCTGGCGCTGGCCAAGACCTCGCTCGGCTACACCACGGTGGCGGCGCCGTTCGACGGCGTCGTGACCCGCCGCCTGGTCAACGTCGGCACCCTGGTCGGCTCGGCCGGCGCCACCAAGCTCGCCACCATCCTTCAGGTCGATCCGCTCTACGTCTATTTCAACATCACCGAGCAGCAGCAGATCAATCTGCGTGACGCACTCGCCAAGCGCGGCAAGACGCTGAAAGATATGCGCGAAGAGCGGCTGGAGCTGCCGATCGAGGTCGCGCTGTCGTCCGACACCACGTTCCCATACGCCGGCAAGGTCGACTACATCGCGCCGCAGGTCGATCCGGCCACCGGCACCCTGCAGCTCCGCGGCTCGCTGCCGAACAAGGACGTGGCACTGGTGCCCGGCCTGTTCGTCCGGGTCCGGGTCGCGGTCGGCAAGCTCGACGACGCGCTGCTGATCAACGACACCGCGGTGATGTCGAACCAGACCGGCAGCTACGTCATGGTTGTCGGCGCCGGAGACGTGGTCGAGCAGCGCCAGGTCACGCTCGGGCCGCAGGAGGGGCAGCTCCGCGTCATCACCAAGGGATTGAAGGCCGACGACCGGGTGGTGATCGGCGCGATCCAGCGCGCCATCGCCGGCAACACCGTGGCGCCGGTGGCGGGGACCATGGCGGCCGCCCCGACGGCGCCGACCCCGGCACCTGCCGCACTGAGCCCTGGAGCCCAATCCGGCACCGCGAAACCCTGATCCGATCGGCCCTCACGAGGCGTTGCCCATGTTCTCGCGCTTCTTCATCGAACGGCCGGTGCTGTCCAACACCCTCGCCTTTCTGATCATCCTGCTCGGCGCCCTGGCGCTGATGCGGCTGCCGGTGTCGCAATATCCCGATGTGGTGCCGCCGACGGTGTCCGTCTCGGCGAGCTATCCCGGCGCCAGCGCCCGCACCGTGATGGATTCGGTGGCGCTGCCGATCGAGCAGCAGGTCAATGGCGTCGAGGGCATGATCTACATGCAGTCGACCAGCGCCAGCGACGGCAGCTACAATCTGGTCGTCACCTTCGACATCGGCACCGATCCGAACATGGCGCAGGTGCTGGTGCAGAACCGGGTGTCGCTGGCGACCGCGCAACTGCCGGCCTCGGTCTCGACCCAGGGCCTGAACGTCAAGAAGAAGTCGACCTCGATTCTGCAGTTCGTCAGCCTGGTTTCGTCCGACAGCCGCTACGACAATCTGTTTCTCTCCAACTACGCCAAGATCAACATTCAGAACGAGCTGGCGCGGCTGCCCGGCGTCGGCGACGTCTCGGTGCTCGGCTCCGGTTCGTATGCGATGCGGATCTGGCTCGATCCGGACAAGCTGCAAAGCTACGGCCTGACGCCGAGCGACGTGGTCAGCGCCGTGCAGCAGCAGAGCAACCAGGTCACCGCCGGCTTGGTCGGCGGCCCACCGGCGCCCTCGATCGTCAATTTCCAATACGCGCTCGACGTCGTCGGCCGGTTCAACGAGGCCACCGAGTTCGAGAAGATCGTGGTCAAGGCGATCGACCAGGGCGGCGGCCAGTTGGTGCGGATCGGCGATATCGGCCGGGTCGAACTCGGCGCCTCGTCCTACGGCCAGACCGCAACGCTCGACGGCAAGCCCTCGGCTGCGATCGCGATCTCGCTGCTGACCGGCGCCAACGCGCTGTCGGTGGCGCAAGCGGTCAACGCCAAGATGAAGGAGATGGCCGGCGCGTTCCCGACCGGTCTCGACTACAAGGTGTCGTTCGACAGCACCAAGTTCATCACCGCCTCGGTCGACGAGGTCTATGAGACGCTGATCATCGCCGCCGTGCTGGTGCTGTTGGTGATCCTGATGTTCCTGCAGGACTGGCGGGCGATGCTGGTGCCCGCCACCACCGTGCCGGTGACGATCATCGGCGCATTCGCGGCGATGGCGGCGATGGGCTTCACCGTCAACACCACCAGCCTGTTCGCGCTGGTGCTGGCGATCGGCATCGTGGTCGACGACGCCATCGTCATCGTCGAAGGCGTGTCCCGGCACATCGCCGGCGGGATGTCGAGCCGCGAGGCCGCGGTGAAGGCGATGTCGGAGCTGTTCGGCCCGATCATCGGCATCACTTTGGTGCTGATGGCGGTGTTCCTGCCGGCGGCCGCGATCTCCGGGCTCACCGGCAAGATGTATCAGCAGTTCGCGCTGGTGATCGCCGCCACTGCGCTGATCTCGGCAATCAACGCGGTGACGCTGAAGCCGACGCAATGCGCGCTGTGGCTGCGCGCGCCGGTGCCGCCGGAGCAGCGCAATGTCGTCTACCGAATTTTCAACGCGGTGTATGCGCGCTGCGAGACGGTGTATGCGGCGCTGATCCGCCGGCTGGTGGCGTTCAGCATTCCGACCACGATCGTCGGGCTGGCGCTGAT
Organism: Rhodopseudomonas palustris; assembly: GCF_007005445.1. NCBI lineage: Bacteria > Pseudomonadati > Pseudomonadota > Alphaproteobacteria > Hyphomicrobiales > Nitrobacteraceae > Rhodopseudomonas > Rhodopseudomonas palustris. The sequence continues at coordinate 2,216,825 of NZ_CP041387.1, forward strand.
CGGGGTCGCGTTCTACGGCCTGTCGCGGGTGCCGACCGCCTTCCTGCCCTCGGAAGACCAGGGCTATTTCATCGTCAGCCTGAAGCTGCCGGATTCGGCCTCCGCCGGCCGCAGCGAAGCGGCGGTGGCCAAGGCGGTCGAGCTGGTGCGCAAGACCGCGGGCGTCGAGAGCGTGATCGGCGTGTCGGGCATCTCGCCGCTCGACAACAACGCCACGATGTACAACGCCGGCATGCTGTACGTCGTGCTGCGCGACTGGGACCAGCGCAAGACCAAGGATCTGAGCATCGACGCGATCGCCGCCAGGGTGCGGGCCGCGCTGGCCACGCTCGACACCGCGACCGCCTTGGTGCTGATGCCGCCGCCGATCCAGGGCATCGGCAACACCTCGGGCTTCACCATGATGGTGGAGATGAAGAACGGCAGTTCGGATTTCCTGGCGCTGCAGAACGCCGCCCAGCAGCTCGCCGCCAACGCCTCGACCCAGAGCGCCATCACCCACGCGGCCTCGACCTTCAACGCCGACGTCAAGCAGCTCCGCCTGGTGGTCGACCGGATGAAGGCAGAGACGCTCGGCGTCACCGTCGGCCAGGTGTTCTCGGCGGTCGAAAGCTATCTCGGCTCGACCTATGTCAACCAGTTCACCAAGTTCAACAACGTGTTCCAGGTCTACGTCCAGGCCGACGCGCCGTTCCGGCTGCGGCCCGGCGACGTGCTGAAGCTGAAGGTCAAGGGCTCGAACGGCCAGATGGTGCCGGTCGGCGCCGTCGCCTATCTGACCGACGAGGTCGGGCCGCCGCTGATCACGCTGTACAATCTCTACCCCGCCGCAACCCTGGTCGGCAGCCCGGCGACCGGCTTCAGCTCCGGCGAAGCGATGTCGCTGATGAGCGAAGTCGCGGCCAAATCGCTGCCGTCGTCGATGGGCACGGCCTGGACCGGGATGTCGTATCAGGAACAGGTGGTCGGCAATCAGATCTACTACGTGTTCACGGTGGCGCTGCTGCTGGTGTATTTCGTGCTCGCGGGCCAATACGAGAGCTGGCTGCAGCCGCTCGCCGTGATCCTGGCGGTGCCGCTGACCCTGCTCGGTACCGTGGCGGCGCTGGAATGGTCCGGCCTGCCGAACGATCTCTATACCCAGATCGGCATCGTGCTGCTGATCGCGCTGGCGGCCAAGAACGCGATCCTGATCGTCGAATACGCCCGCGAGAAATGTATCGAAGGCATGCCGGTGGCCGAAGCCGCCATCGAGGCGGCGCGGCTCAGGTTCCGGCCGATCCTGATGACCTCGTTCGCCTTCATCTTCGGCATGCTGCCGCTGGCGCTGGCGACCGGCGCCGGTGCCGGCGCCCGGGTATCGCTCGGTATCGCAGTGGTCGCCGGCATGCTGGCCTCGACCGGCCTCGCCGTTCTGTTCGTGCCGGCGTTCTTCGCGGTGCTGCAACGGATGGGGACGCGGCGCGAGCCTGCGGCCTCTCCGGCCGAGGGCTGACGCCCGAAACCGTCACAAAGCTGGATCAGCCCTGCGCCGGTCCCGCTCGCCTTGCACAGACCATGGCGCCCGCGGTAGATAGGCGCGGCGGGCGGCTAGCTCAGCTGGTTAGAGCATCTCGTTTACACCGAGAGGGTCGGGAGTTCGAATCTCTCGCCGCCCACCAAGCGTTTCTGCTCCCCTTCCTGTCGTGTCCTCATCGCGACCGCTCAGCGGCCGGAAATCGACCGGTCGTGGCTGCGATTGGGCTCGCCTCCCCGAGAACGAGGAAATTCTGCTGCGCTGGTGAACGATCTCCGAACGCGCCAGGGGTGGTCGGTCGCGGACAGGTGCGGATTTTTCTCAGGGGTGCGGCGGCGCACGCTTTTTCGTGCAGCATGATACCGGCACTCGCGAAACCCGCCGGCACTGTGCCTGAAAGCGGCGAATGTGCCGGTAAATGTACTAACCAGATATCCATCTACCCACGGTAGTGAGGGGGAGTTCACGACGCCGCTGGGGTGGTCAATGACGAGGACGAGGTGGGACGCACGGGTTCGGAGCCTGCTGCGGGGCCCCGGAAACGTATCGGTGCGCTGGATCGTCGGGATCGGCATTCTGCTGATCGCCGCGATCTCGATGGCCACCGCCTGGATGATCGCGGACAGCCGCGAGCGCGCTCTACGCAACGCCGAGCGCGAGCTCGGCAACACGGCGATGCTGCTCGGCCGCCAGTTCGACCGCACCTTCGACGCATTGAACGTCGAGCAGAGCGAGACCGCATCCTCGCTCGTGCACACCTTTCCGCTCGCCAAGACGCTGTCGACCCACACCTTGCTGGCGCTGAAGGCCGGCGAGCTCGGCGAGTTCGACCTGTACGACAGCGCCGGCGCCCTGATCAACTCGTCGCGTCCGTGGCCGCTGCCCGATGTCCGGATCGGCCATCATCCGGCGTTCAAGCGCTGGACCTCGGACGACGAGCGCGAGGAGAGCGAGGCCGAAATCGTCCGCGACCCGGTGCGCGGCGGCCAGACCCTGGCGCTCGTCAAGCGGCTGCGCGGCCCGACCCGGGAAACCACCGGCGTGCTGACGCGGACCATCCCAAACTCCTGGTACGAGAGTCTCGCCTCATCGATCGTGCTCGGCGCGGACGCCTCGATCGCGGTGTTCACCAGTGGCGGCACACTAGTGACGCGCTGGCCGCGGTTCACCCAGGCGGTCGGCCAGAATTTCCTCGATTCCGATCTGAAGCCGCTGTTTCTGCGCCCCAACGCGACCCATCGCGTCCACAGCCCGTTCGATGGCATTCAACGGCTGGCGTCGTCCAGAATGCTGAGCAAGCAGCCGGTGGTCGTGGTGGTGTCGCGTTCGGTCGACGGCGTTCTGTCCGCGTGGTGGCGCGAGCTGTGGGTGATGGTGGCGGTCGCGCTCGCATCGGCGCTCGCGGTCGCGGTGGTGCTGTTCCAGCTCGGCCGAAACATCATCCGGCATGAAACCGATCTCCGGCAGCGCTACAGCATCGCGGTCGACAACATGGCGCAGGGGCTATCGCTGTTCGACGCCGCAGGACGGCTGCTGCTGTACAACCGTCGCTACCTCGAGATCTACCGGCTGCCCCCCGATGCGGTGAAGCCCGGCTTGCGCGGCTCCGACATCGTCGGATTGCTCGAGAAAGCCGGTCACGATCCGCATCTGATCCAGCAATACCATGCCTTCGCGATGAAGAACGCCGGAGCCCGAAGCTCGTTCGAGACCGAATTCTCCGACGGGCGGACGATCCTGATCACGCGCGAGCCGATCCAGGGCGGCGGCTGGGTGATGACCCATGAGGAGATCACCGAGCGCAAGCGCGCGGACTCACGCATCCACCACCTCGCCCACTACGACGACCTCACCGGACTGCCGAATCGTTCGTCGTTCCGCAAGCACCTCGGCGATGCGCTCGACCTGATCGAGCCGGGCGACCAGCTCGCCCTGCTCTACATCGACATCGACGAGTTCAAGATCGTCAACGATACGCTCGGCCATCCGGTCGGAGACCAACTGCTCAAATGCATCGCGGAGCGTCTGCAACGCTGCCTGGCTCCGGCCGATTACGTCGCACGGCTGGGCGGCGACGAGTTCGCGGTGGTGATGGCCGACGCCACCACGGTGCGCGACCTGGTGGCGACGCTGCAGCTCGCTTTGCGCGAGACCTTCGACTGCGCCGGCCATGTGATCTCACCCGATGCCAGCATCGGCATCGCGCTGGCGCCGGAGCACGGCCGCGAGGTCGACGACCTGATCGCCAAGGCCGACCTTGCTCTGTACGCAGCGAAATCCGAAGGCCGCCGCACCTATCGATTCTTCATGCCGGAGATGGACATCAAGGCCAAGGCCCGGCACGAACTGGCGACCGAGCTGAAGCGCGCCGTGGCCGAGCACGACTTCCATCTGCATTTCCAGCCGCTGGTCGACCTCAACTCCGGCGCGATCGCCGGCTGCGAGGCGCTGCTGCGCTGGCAGCATCCGGTGCGCGGCTTCGTCTCGCCGGCCGAGTTCATTCCGCTCGCCGAAGACATCGGACTGATCGAGGAACTCGGCGAGTGGGTGCTGGATCACGCCTGCGGCGTCGCGGTCGGCTGGCCGGCGTCGATGACGGTGGCGGTCAACGTCTCGCCGATCCAGTTCCGCCGTTCAACCTTCCCGCTCAAGGTCGCCGCGACGCTGGCGCGCACCGGGTTGCCCCCGCATCGGCTGGAGCTGGAGATCACCGAAGCGCTGCTGCTGCAGGATACCGAGTCGACGCTGGCGATTCTCAATCAGCTCCGCGCCCTCGGGGTGAAGATCGCGCTCGACGATTTCGGCACCGGCTACTCGTCGCTGAGCTATCTGCATCGCTTCCCGTTCGACAAGATCAAGATCGACAAGAGCTTCGTCGACACCCTCACCGCAGAAGCGGGCTCGGCCGCGATTGTCCGCGCGATCGTGCAGATCGCCGCTGCCGGCAACAAGACCACCCTGGCCGAAGGCGTCGAAACCGCCGCCCAGCGCGATCTGCTCCGCCAGCTCGGCTGCCAGCAGATGCAGGGCTACCTGTTCAGCCCCGCCCTGCCCGCCGACGCACTGGCCCGCCTGATCGGCCTCCCCAGCGCCGAAGGGCAAACGGCGCAGCGCAGGGCGCCGCTGACGGTGTGACACAGGTGAGCGACCGCCCCTTCGCGATCCTCTGATCCGCGTTGGCGTTGCCCACGGCGGGCGATCTCACTCCGCCGAGAATCGAACCTGTAAGTAATCCTAACAAGTTGGCGGATCTGCGCGCGAAAGTCTCTTGATCCGAGCAACCATCAAGCCGGAAGTCCGGCAATGGTCACCAAGTGTCAGGGATTCCTTGACACCTAAAGCGCCTCGCCGCCCCTGCAGAGGCGATCGAGTTGCAACCGCCCCCCTTGATGGCCGCCCAGGCACCCGCTCGTTGGCCCGTCCCTTACCCGCCGAGGCACTCCCAGAACCAAAACGGCGCCCTTTCGGGCGCCGTTGATTTCGGTGTGAGGCTGTCGCCGCCTTAGTGCGCGGTCAGACCGCCGCCGGCTTCGTCGGCTTCCGCGCTGTCCGGGGTGCCGGGCAGCTTGGTGTCCTCTTCCCAGACGATCGGCACCGGCGCGCGGGTCAGCGCGTTGGCGATCACCTCGTCCATCCGGGCGACCGGGATGATGTTCAGACCACCCTTGATGGCGTCCGGAATCTCGGTGAGGTCCTTGGCATTGTCTTCAGGGATCAGCACCGTCTTGATGCCGCCTCTAGCCGCGGCGAGCAGCTTCTCCTTGAGGCCGCCGATCGGCAGTACCCGGCCGCGCAGCGTGATTTCGCCGGTCATGGCGATGTCGCGGCGGATCGGAATCCCGGTCAGCACCGACACGATCGTGGTGGCCATCGCCACGCCGGCCGACGGGCCGTCCTTCGGGGTCGCCCCCTCCGGCACGTGGACGTGGATGTCACGCTTCTCGAAGAACGGCGGCTCGATCCCGAAGGTGATCGCGCGGCTGCGGACGTAGGACGCCGCCGCCTGGATCGACTCCTTCATGACGTCGCGCAGGTTGCCGGTGACCGTCATCCGGCCCTTGCCCGGCATCATCACGCTTTCGATCGTCAGCAGCTCGCCGCCGACATCGGTCCACGCCAGCCCCGTCACCACGCCGACCTGATCGTCCTTCTCGATCTCGCCGAACCGGAACTTCGGCACGCCGAGATACTCTTCGATCAGCTTCTCGTTGATGTGCACCGACTTCTTCTTCGACAGCATCAGCTCCTTCACGACCTTGCGGGCCAGTGTGGAGATTTCGCGCTCGAGATTGCGCACGCCCGCTTCACGGGTGTACCGCCGGATCACCAGCAGCAACGCGTCGTCGTCGATCGACCATTCCTTGGAGTCGAGGCCGTGCTTGGTCAGCGCCTGCGGGATCAGGTGCTTGCGCGCGATCTCGACCTTCTCGGTCTCGGTGTAGCCGGCGATCCGGATGATCTCCATACGATCCATCAGCGGCCCCGGGATGTTCAGGGTGTTCGCCGTGGTGATGAACATCACGTTGGACAGATCGTAGTCCACCTCGAGATAGTGGTCGTTGAAGGTGCCGTTCTGTTCGGGATCGAGCACCTCGAGCAGCGCCGAGGACGGATCGCCGCGGAAGTCGGCGCCCATCTTGTCGATCTCGTCGAGCAGGAACAGCGGATTCGACGTCTTCGCCTTGCGCATCGACTGGATGATCTTGCCGGGCATCGAGCCGATATAGGTACGGCGGTGACCGCGGATCTCGGCTTCGTCACGCACGCCGCCGAGCGACACGCGAACGAATTCGCGCCCCGTCGCCTTCGCGATCGACTTGCCGAGCGAGGTCTTGCCGACGCCGGGCGGGCCGACCAGGCACAGGATCGGGCCAGACAGCTTGTTGGCGCGCGACTGCACCGCAAGATACTCGACGATCCGCTCCTTGACCTTCTCGAGCCCGTAGTGATCGGAATCGAGCACGGCCTGAGCCGCCCCGAGATCCTTCTTCACCTTGGACTTCTTGTTCCACGGGATCGACAGCAGCCAGTCGAGATAGTTGCGCACCACCGTCGCTTCCGCGGACATCGGCGACATCTGACGCAGCTTCTTCAGCTCGTGCTGCGCCTTCTCACGGGCTTCCTTGGTCAGCTTGGTCTTGGCGATCTTCTCTTCGAGTTCGGCGAGTTCGTCCCGGCCGTCTTCGTCGCCGAGCTCCTTCTGGATCGCCTTCATCTGCTCGTTGAGGTAGTACTCGCGCTGGGTCTTCTCCATCTGCCGCTTGACGCGGCTGCGGATGCGCTTCTCGACCTGCAGGACCGAGATCTCGCTTTCCATCAGGCCGAGCACCTTCTCCAGCCGCTGCGTCACCGACAGCGTCTCCAGGATGCCCTGGCGATCGGCGATCTTGACGGCGAGATGCGAGGCGACGGTGTCGGCGAGCTTGGCGAAGTCGGTGATCGACTGCACCACGCCGACCACTTCGGCCGAGATCTTCTTGTTGAGCTTCACGTAGCTCTCGAAGTCGGACACCACCGAGCGCGACAGCGCCTCGGCCTCGACCGAGTCGGCATCGCTGTCTTCGAGCGCGACGGCGCCCGCTTCGTAGTAGTCCGCCCGATCGGTGTACTTGTCGACCTTGGCGCGCGCGAGGCCCTCGACCAGCACCTTGACGGTGCCGTCGGGCAGCTTGAGCAATTGCAGCACGCTGGCCAGGGTGCCGATTTCGTAGATGGAGTCGGGTGCCGGATCGTCGTCGGACGCGTTCTTCTGCGTCGCCAGCATGATCAGCGCGTCGTTCTTCATCACCTCTTCGAGGGCGCGGATCGACTTCTCGCGGCCGACGAACAGCGGCACGATCATATGCGGGAACACGACGATGTCGCGCAGCGGCAGCACCGGATAGGAGTGGCTTTCGCCGTAGGTGATCGATGGCCTGGGTTTGGTGGCGGTCATGGCCCCGTTCCTTTCGTTTTGCCCCCTCGCCCTCGGCCCGCCATCGGCGCTGCCGTCACGAGGTGCGGAGGTCTCCGGCCTGCTGCTGCCGGGGAAGGCCTCGGCATCCGGAATGATTGAGACGAATCCTGAAAACGCTTGTCATCGCCGACCAATTAGGTGGCTATCCGGCGGTGGGGTGTCAAGTCGTGGAAAAGACAACGGTTTGTGCGGCTTTTGCGCAGCATCAAGATGCGCAGAAGCGAGCCGCGGCCAGCGGCGGCGGCCCGTTCTTATCGTTGCCGCGGCGGCCACAGGCCGCCGCATCGGCGCGGCGCGTCAGGCGCTGGCGCTGGTCTCGGCCGCACGGTCGGTGCGGTCGGCATAGATGTACAGCGGCCGGGCGGTGCCCTCGACCACTTCGCGCGAGATCACCACTTCCTCGACGCCTTCGAGCCCCGGCAGATCGAACATGGTTTCGAGCAGAATGCTCTCCAGGATCGATCGGAGGCCGCGGGCGCCGGTCTTGCGCTCGATCGCCTTGCGGGCCACCGCGCCCAGCGCCTCGTCGGCGAAGGTGAGCTCGATGTTCTCCATCTCGAACAGCCGCTGATACTGCTTGACCAGCGCGTTCTTCGGGTCGGTCAGGATCTTCTTGAGCGAGGTCTCGTCCAGATCCTCCAGCGTCGCCACCACCGGCAGACGGCCGACGAATTCCGGGATCAGGCCGTACTTGAGCAGATCCTCGGGCTCGACGTGACGGAAGATCTCGCCAGTGCGGCGATCCTCCGGCGCCAGCACCTGGGCGGCAAAGCCGATCGAGGTCGAACGGCCGCGGCCCGAGATGATCTTTTCGAGGCCCGCGAAGGCGCCACCGCAGATGAACAGGATGTTGGTGGTGTCGACCTGCAGGAACTCCTGCTGCGGGTGCTTGCGGCCGCCCTGCGGCGGCACGGAGGCCACGGTGCCTTCCATGATCTTCAGCAGCGCCTGCTGGACGCCCTCGCCCGACACGTCGCGGGTGATCGAGGGATTGTCCGACTTGCGGCTGATCTTGTCGATTTCGTCGATATAGACGATGCCGCGCTGGGCGCGCTCGACGTTGTAGTCCGCCGCCTGCAGCAGCTTCAGGATGATGTTCTCGACGTCCTCGCCGACATAGCCGGCTTCGGTCAGCGTCGTCGCATCCGCCATCGTGAACGGCACGTCGAGGATCCGCGCCAGCGTCTGCGCCAGCAGGGTCTTGCCCGAGCCGGTCGGACCGATCAGCAGGATGTTCGACTTCGCCAGCTCGACGTCGTTGTGCTTGGTCTGGTGGTTCAGCCGCTTGTAGTGGTTGTGCACCGCGACCGACAGAACCTTCTTCGCATGGCCCTGACCGATCACATAGTCGTCGAGAACCTTGCAGATTTCCTTCGGCGTCGGGATGCCGTCACGCGACTTCACCAGCGAGGACTTGTTCTCCTCGCGAATGATGTCCATGCACAGTTCCACACACTCATCGCAGATGAATACCGTGGGGCCGGCGATCAGCTTGCGGACCTCGTGCTGGCTCTTTCCGCAGAACGAGCAGTACAGGGTGTTCTTGGAGTCGCTCGTACCGACCTTACTCATTTCTATCTCCGTCCGCCGTTCGGTCTCTTCCGGTCATCGTCTGATCCGGGCAGGCCCGGCAGCCGAGTAAATGGGAGCAAAATCCGTACCAGAAAAGACCCCCGCATCAGTCCGGCCGCACAAACCGCGACCGAGTTCGAATCCCCCAAGCACTTTCGTCGATCAGGATCAGCCAATCAGACTGTCACCCGTCTATCAAGAATTCGCTAATCGGCCGGGCGCCGGCCGACGTGACAATAGCGTGATTTGCTGCGTCTGCGCGACCCTTGGTCGCTGAAATCAACGCAGCGTTGCGCCATTGTCACGCGGGATTCAGGCACGAAAGCGGAACATTGGGGCTTTCCTGTGAGAAACACGAGGCCGGCCTGCCGGCCCCGATTCTCGGCTCAGGCAGCCTTCGGAGCCGGCGACGGGTCTTCGGGACGCTTGTCGATCACCTTGTCGACAATCCCGAATTCCCGCGCCATCTCGGCGGTGAGGAACTTGTCGCGTTCCAGCGCATCCTCGATCGCCTTGTAGGTCTGACCGGTGTGATGCACGTAGATCTCGTTCAGCCGCTTCTTCAGGTTCAGGATTTCCTGGGCGTGCAGCATGATGTCGGTCGCCTGCCCCTGGAAGCCGCCGGACGGCTGGTGCACCATGATCCGCGCGTTCGGCAGCGAGAACCGCATGTCCTTGTGGCCGGCGGCGAGCAGCAGCGAACCCATCGAGGCGGCCTGACCGGTGCACAGCGTCGACACCGGCGGGCGGATGAACTGCATGGTGTCGTAGATCGCCAGACCCGACGTCACCACCCCGCCCGGCGAGTTGATGTACATCGAGATTTCCTTCTTCGGATTTTCCGCTTCGAGGAAAAGAAGCTGCGCGACGATCAGCGTCGACATGCCGTCTTCGACCGGGCCGGTGACGAAGATGATCCGCTCTTTCAGGAGGCGCGAGAAGATGTCGTAGGCTCGTTCGCCGCGGTTGGTCTGCTCGACCACCATCGGCACGAGGTTCATGTAGGTTTCCACCGGATCGCGCATAAATCACCTGAGGGTTGTCGAGGGCGACAGCTCGCGGGAGCGACAAAAACGGCTCCGCCGCAGGCGTTCGCCCCGTGATGCAGGACGTGAAGCGAGGTCACAGATATGAGCCGATTGCGCGGCGACAAGGGTGGGCCCCGTTTCCACCCGTGAGTTGATACCGATTCGGCCAATCCCGGCAAAACCGACGAACGGCTTTTCTCCGCCGATGCCACGGCTTTCACGCCGCATCGTTAACGGTGCCTGAGGATGCAAAACGGCCGCCGTGACGGTGTAAGCTGGGATGCAAAGGGGCGCGCTCGGGTGGCAGGTTCAAAAGCCCGATCGACACGCGACGCCGGACAAACGGTCTTTCTTCTGCCATTCTCAACCATCGGGGCGCTCCGCCCAAGGATAGCTAGACGAGTTTCCAGGCCCGCTCGATGCGATTGATTTCATCGGCGATGAGGCGCTTCGCTTTTCCCGGATCGCCCCCAATTTCAATTGCGATCACGCCTGGTCTCGGATCGAACTTCTTACGGATATCAGGCTGCAAATATGGCCGCAGGGAAAGGTAGGAGCTTGTGGTCGTGAAGCCTCGGCCGGACTCACTAACTACATCGAAACCTGGATTCCAATTGTCGATTAACTCGCGACGCCAATCGTCGATCAGGCGTTGGCGCCGAGCTAGTCGTTGGCGCTGTCTTTCGATCCCCCAATTTGCCCATGGCGCGAGAATCGATGCAGCGCCACCAATAGCTGCAGGCGCAACAAATTGAAAAATAAAATCTAATATATTCAATGCATACCTTCATCGGCAGGATCAGACTTCCATCTTAGGTTGCAAGATATTTGTCCGCTGTTCAGTGGGCAAGCGTATTGAGAGGCCGCTCAATGCAAAACGGCCGCCGTGACGGTGTCACGGCGGCCGCAGCGATGATTTTCAGACGATGCGGATCAGGCCGCGGTCTTGTCGTCCTCGTCCTTGTACAGCTCCTCGCGGGTGACCGGCTTCTCGGTCACGTTGGCGAGCTCCAGGATGAAATCGACCACCTTGTCTTCGTAGATCGGGGCGCGGAGCTGGGCGACGGCTTCCGGATTGGAGCGGTAGTAGTCCCAGACCTCCTTCTCGCGGCCCGGCATCTGCCGGGCGCGCTCGATCACCGCACGGCTGACTTCGTCGTCGGTGACCTGGATCTTGTTCTTCTCGCCGATCTCCGACAGCACCAGGCCGAGACGGACGCGGCGGTCGGCGATCTTGCGATACTCTTCCTTGGCGGCGTCTTCGGTGGTGTTCTCGTCGGCGAAGGTCTTGCCGGTCGACTGCATCTCGGCGTTGATCGAGCGCCACATCACCTCGAACTCCTGCTCGATCAGCGACGGCGGAGCATCGAACTTGTGGGCTTCGTCGAGCCGGTCGAGCAACTGGCGCTTGACCTTGAGCCGCGACGCGCCGGCGTATTCGGCGGCGAGCCGGGCCTTGGCGGCTTCCTTCAGCTTGTCGAGCGATTCCATGCCGAGCGTCTTGGCGAACTCGTCGTCGATCGTGGTCTCCTGCGGAGCCTCGAGCTTGGTCGCGGTGGTCTCGAACTCGGCCGGCTTTCCGGCCAGGGTGTCGCTGGCGTAGTTGGTCGGGAACGTCACCTTGATGGTGCGGGTCTCGCCCACCGCGATGCCGACAAGCTGATCCTCAAAGCCCGGAATGAAGCTGGCCGAGCCGATCACCACCGGAATGTCCTCGCCGGTGCCGCCGTCGAACGCGACGCCGTCGATGGTGCCCTTGAACGACACGGTGACGCGGTCGCCGGTCTCGGCCTTGGCGCCCTCGGCCTTGTCGGCGTAGGAGCGATTGGCCTCGGCGATCCGCTTGATCGCGTCATCGACGTCGGATTCGGCCACCTCGACCACCGGCTTCTCGACCGAGAAGCTCTTGAAGTCGGCCAGTTCGATCGCCGGGACCACCTCGATCGCCACCGTGTAGGTGAGATCGGACTTGCCCTCGAGGATGTCCTCGATCTCCTTCTGGTCCTGCGGCATGGTGATCTTCGGCTCGGTGGCGAGCCGGAAGCCGCGCTCCGAAAAGATGCCATCGTTGGTGTCGCGGACCAGCTTGTCGATGGTCTCGGCGGCGACCGAACGGCCGTACACGCGCTTCAGATGAGCGGTCGGCACCTTGCCCGGACGAAATCCGTTGAGGCGCACCTTGTCCTTCAGATCGGCGAGCCGTTCGCCGACCTTGGCGTCGATGTCCGCAGCCGGGACACTGACCTGGAATTCGCGCTTCAATCCGTCGGCAACGGTTTCCTTGACCTGCATGGTGTCGATCTTCTTCTCTTGGCTCCGGCCGAAGGACCGGAAATGGTCGAACTGCGATGCGGCCTCACAGCCTGCATCATCGGGTTGGCGGACATCCGTCCTGGCGGACGGCCCTCCGGAAAATCGTCATGAGCAAAAGCACTTGCGTGGTGCGGGCGGAGGGACTCGAACCCCCACAACTTTCGTCACTGGAACCTAAATCCAGCGCGTCTACCAATTCCGCCACGCCCGCGAAGAGCATCATGTCCGGCCGCGATGCCGCGGGCGGCGGCTTATAGCATGACATATAGGGCCCGCATCAAGAGAAACCCGCAGCTTTTACCAACCGCGGCTGGCCGTCGCAGGCTAGACAGCGTCCGGCGAACATGGTCCGCATCGCGCATGATCGATCAGCCGCCTGCCCTGTCCCGCCGCACCCTGCTCGCCGGCTTCGGCGCCGCAACGATCGCTCCTGCGCTTCCGATTCGCGGCGCAGTGGCCGCGCCGTCGCGCAAAGCGTTGCTGCTCCGCGCCGCCATGGATACAGCCGAGCTGAAGCCCGGCGCGGCCGCAGTGAACCGGCCGACTTTGAGCCTCGACGCGCCGGCGTTGACCCGCGGTGACGAGGTCGCGGTGCAGTTCGAGAACCAGCTCGACCAGCCTGCGCTGTTGACGCTGCGCGGCCTCGACGGCGCCTCGGCCGCCGAGCCGCTGGTCAAAACCCGGCCGGTGGCCCCCGGTGGCAGTGACCGCTTTCTGCTGCCGCTGCGTTCCGCCGGCACCCTGCTGGCCGACCTACGCCTGACCGCCGACGCCGCCCCCGCGCCGATGCCGGCGCTGCCGCTGATCGTGCGGGAATCCGAACCGCCACAAGCCGATGGCGATCAGGTGGTGCTGATCGAGGATTTTCGGCTCGGCGAGGACGGCAGGCTACGACCGTCCGGCATCGATGTCGGCGCCACGCCGTGGCTGTACACGGTCAACGGCAAGCCCTCCGCAGAGTTCGCGCTGCGCGCCAATGGCCGTTTTAGATTCCGCTTCATTAATGCCTGCCAACGCAATGTGATTGCACTCAGAATCGAGGATCACAACGTCTGGGTGATGGCCCTGGACAGCCAACCGGCGGAGCCGTTCCTGGCGCGCGGTGGCGCGCTGGTGATCGCGCCGGGCGGGCGGGTCGACGTCCTGATCGACGCCGCAAGGCCGCCCGGGTCGCGCACTGCGATCACGCTGCATGACGGCGGCAAGCCGGTCCCGCTCGCCCGACTGGTCTATGTCGACGAGCCGCCGCTGCGCCCCGCACCGCTGCCGCAGCCTGCGCCGTTCCCAGCCAATGGCCTGCCCGCGCAACTGCCGCTCGGCGGCGCGCTGCGCACCGCGCTGCTGCTCGGCGCGCTGGTCAATGCGCAGCTCGACTGGTTCGCACCGGACAAGTTCAATCCCGCCGCCGGCCCGGCGTTTCAGGTCAAGCGCGGCCGCACCGTGGTGCTGGCGTTGACCAACCAGGCCACCATGCCGATGGTGTTTCACCTGCACGGCCATCATTTCAGACTGCTCGACCGGCTCGACGACGGCTGGAAGCCGTTCTGGCTCGATACCCTGGCGATCGACGCCGGCCAGACCCAGCGCATCGCGTTTGCGGCCGAACACCCTGGACTGTGGCTGATCGAGGCCTATGCGGCGAAATGGTCGGAGCCGCGGCTGGTCCGGAGTTATCTCGTGAGTTGAACCAACGGCTCCAGCCCTCTGCAGAACCTGGACTCTTGCCGCCTCAGTACTCGATGCCGAGCGCGTCGTAGAGCCGCCGGTGCACCGCCGGCAGCGTCTCGGTCAGATCCTCGGCGATCAGCCCGGGGCCGGCCTCGCAGGCGGCCTCGCCGTGCATCCACACTCCGATGCAGGCCGCCTCGAACGCCGCGACGCGCTGCGCCAATAGGCCGGAAATGATACCGGTCAGGACGTCGCCCGAGCCCGCAGTCGCCAGCCAGGGCGGCGCATTGCAGGCGATCGCGGCGCGGCCGTCCGGCGCGGCCACCACCGTGTCGGCGCCCTTGAGCAACACCACGGCGCCCGAACGCTGCGCCGCGACGCGCACCCGCTCAAGTTTCGAACGAAGTGGATTTTTATTGCTCATATCACTGAACAGACGAGGAAATTCGCCCTCGTGCGGGGTCAGGACAACCTGTGGATGAGTTGTGGATTTGATGGCTTCGAACAACTCCTCCGGACGCCCGGCAAAGCTGGTCAGCGCGTCGGCGTCGAGCACTGCCGCCGCGCCGGCCGCCAGCGCCGCCAGCACCTTGCCGCGGGTCTCGTCGCCGATTCCTGCACCCGGCCCGATGCCGATGGCATTGAAGCGGCGATCCGCCAGCATCGTGGCGAGTTCGTCCGGCGTATCGACCGGCCGCACCATCACCGCAGTCAGAGCCGCCGCATTCACGGCCAGCGCGTCGCGGGGCGATGCCACCGTCACAAGACCGGCGCCGGCGCGGAGCGCGCCACGCGCGGCCAGCCGCGCCGCCCCGGTCTGCGACAGCTCGCCCGACACCACCACCGCGTGACCGCGACCGTATTTATGACCGTCGGCGCGCGGCACCGGAAAGTCCGGCAGCCACAGATCGGGATCGTTTTCGAACGCCTGCGGCCGGATCTCGCCCAGCACCCCGGGCTCGATGCCGATATCGACCAGCCGGACCTGACCGCAGTGCAGCCGGCCCGGCAGCAGCAGGTGACCGATCTTGCGGCGGAAGAAGGTGACGGTCTCGCGCGCCCGGATCGCCGCGCCCATCACGGCGCCGGTGGCGCCGTTGATGCCGCTCGGCAGGTCGACCGCCAGCACCGGCACGCCGCTGTGGTTGACCGCCTCGATGATCTCCAGCGCCTGATCCTTCACCGGCCGGTTGAGACCGGAGCCGAACAGCGCGTCGATGATCAGCGCCGGTGCACCGATCGACTGGGTCAGGAACGGCAGCAGCGGCCCCTTCCACTCTCTTGCCGCCAGCGCCGCGTCGCCTTTCAGCGCGTCGCGCTCGCCAAGCAGCATCACGTGTACCGTGCGCCCCAATGCAACCAGCTCGGTCGCGGCGATCAGTCCGTCGCCGCCATTGTTGCCGGGACCGGCAATCACCAGGATCGGACCCTCGTCGGCGAGTTCGATCGCCGCCTGGGCGACGTGGCGGCCGGCATGCAGCATCAGCGCAAAGCCCGACGATCCGCCGGCGATCGTCAGCAGGTCGGCACGGTCCATTTCAGTGGGCGTCAGCAGTTCCATGCCCATTTCCCAGTACACACGCCTGTGGCGAAGGCAGCGCTTCTCGCGCCGCTCGCCATCTGCACAAGAGGCAAGCCAATTGCTCAAAACTTAATCACACAACGTGCATCGCGCCTTCCAGCAAACAGCCATACGCCCGATTAATATCCTGATAAAGCACTACAATCAGCCGCCCCGACAAGTTGGCACGGACCCTGCTTTTACGGAAGCCAGTTTCGATCCCTCGCGCTCGCCTCTCGGGAGGCGGGGTCTGCGCGACCGTCTCTGAGTTCCGAGCCTGGCGGAGCTTGGGGGCGGTGTTGCTCACCCAGTCGGCCGCGGTGTTATCGATCAACTGCGCAGCGTCGCGCAATCTGGCATACAGATGCCGACTCACGACGTGGGAAGTCCGGGGAGAGTGTAAGTGAAGAAGATCGAAGCCATCATCAAGCCGTTCAAGCTCGACGAGGTCAAGGAAGCGCTGCAGGAAGTCGGATTGCAGGGGATCACCGTCACCGAGGCCAAGGGCTTCGGGCGGCAGAAGGGCCACGCCGAGTTGTATCGCGGCGCGGAATACATCGTCGACTTCCTGCCCAAGGTGAAAATCGAGATCGTGATCGCCGACGACCTGGTCGAGAAAGCGATCGACGCCATCCGGCGCGCCGCCCAGACCGGCCGCATCGGCGACGGCAAGATTTTCGTCTCCAACATCGAAGAAGCCATCCGCATCAGGACGGGCGAATCCGGACTGGACGCCATCTAAGCGCCCGGCCTATCACCTCGCCTGATCGCATCACCTGGCGGCCTCTCCGGCCGCCATTTCACGACGACCCGAAGCAAAGGGGCACTCATGACGACCGCTAAAGAAGTCCTGAAATCCATCAAGGACAACGACGTGAAATACGTCGATCTGCGTTTCACCGATCCGCGCGGCAAGTGGCAGCACGTCACCTTCGACGTGTCGATGATCGACGAGGACATCTTCTCCGAAGGCACCATGTTCGACGGCTCCTCGATCGCCGGCTGGAAGGCGATCAACGAGTCCGACATGACGCTGATGCCCGATCCGTCGACCGCGACGATCGATCCGTTCTTCGCAGAGACCACCATGGTGATCACCTGCGACATTCTCGAGCCGTCGACCGGCGAGCCCTACAACCGCGACCCGCGCGGCATCGCCAAGAAGGCGGAAGCCCAGGTCAAGGCGCTCGGCATCGGCGACACCGTGTTCGTCGGTCCGGAAGCCGAATTCTTCGTGTTCGACGACGTGCGCTATTCGGCGAACCCGTACAACACCGGCTTCAAGCTGGACTCCTCGGAACTGCCGACCAACTCGGACACCGAGTACGAGGGCGGCAACCTCGGCCACCGCATCCGCACCAAGGCCGGTTACTTCCCGGTGCCGCCGCAGGATTCCGTGCAGGACATGCGCTCGGAAATGCTCGGCGCGATGGCCAAGATGGGCGTCAAGGTCGAGAAGCATCACCATGAAGTCGCTTCGGCCCAGCACGAGCTCGGCATGAAGTTCGACACCCTGACCCACATGGCCGACCAGATGCAGATCTACAAGTACTGCATCCATCAGGTCGCCCACATCTACGGCAAGACCGCGACCTTCATGCCGAAGCCGGTGTACGGCGACAACGGCTCGGGCATGCACGTGCACCAGTCGATCTGGAAGGACGGCAAGCCGACCTTCGCCGGCAACAAGTACGCCGACCTGTCGGAAACCTGCCTCCACTACATCGGCGGCATCATCAAGCACGCCAAGGCGATCAACGCCTTCACCAACCCGTCGACCAACTCCTACAAGCGTCTGGTCCCGGGCTATGAAGCGCCGGTGCTGCTGGCCTATTCGGCCCGCAACCGCTCGGCCTCGTGCCGCATCCCCTACACCACCTCGCCGAAGGCCAAGCGCGTCGAAGTCCGCTTCCCGGACCCGATGGCCAACCCGTATCTCGCCTTCGCGGCGATGCTGATGGCCGGCCTCGACGGCATCAAGAACAAGATCGATCCGGGTCCGGCGATGGACAAGGATCTGTACGACCTGCCGAAGGAAGAGCTGAAGCAGATCCCGACCGTTTGCGGCAGCCTGCGTGAAGCGCTCGAGAACCTCGACAAGGATCGCGCCTTCCTCAAGGCCGGCGGCGTGTTCGACGACGACTTCATCGACGCCTTCATCGAGCTGAAGATGACCGAAGTCGCGCGGTTCGAAATGACCCCGCACCCGGTCGAATTCGAGATGTACTACTCGTACTAAGCGCTTCGGCGATACGACCTAAGGAAAGGCGCTCCCTCGCGGGGCGCCTTTTTCTTTGCCCGTCGACACCCGCGCCCCGGTCCGCAGGTCGCCGCCCCGGTTGATCCAGCTCAAAGCCTCATTCATTCGAATGAATTAATCGGATGAGCATGAGGCGACCGCAATGAAGTCCAACGGATACGCAGCACCGCTCCGCATCACGCCGCTGTACGGCGGCCACAGCCGCGACACCCGCGCCCGAATGATCGAGGCGGCGATCGAGGTGTTCGGCTCGGTCGGCTACGACGGCGCCACCACCCGCCAGCTCGCCGAGCGGGCAAAAGTCAATCAGGCGGCGATCCCCTATCATTTCGGCGGCAAGCGCGAATTGTATCTCGCCGCCGCGCAGGCGATCGCCGACTACATGCGATCCCGGATCGAGCCGCTGATCGATCAGCTCCGCACCGCCGCCGCCGACCCGGTCCGCCATATCGATGCGGTGGTGATGCGCTTTTTTCAGTTCATCGCTGGCGACGAGGAGCCGGAAGCCTGGACGGTGTTTTTCGTCCGGTGCGAGCGCGACGCCGACGATGCTTTCAGGATCATCTATTATCAATCGGTCGCACGGTTTCAGGCCGCGCTGATCGCCGAAGTGGCCGCCGCCACCGGGCGTTCGCCGGACGACGAGGACCTGAAAGTCCGGGTCGCGATCGTGCTCGGCGCGATCTCCAACTTCCGCACCCTGCGCAACGTCATGCTGAGTTCACTCGGCTGGGACACATTCGACGCCGCGCGCAAGCGGACCGTGGAGATGGCGGTGCGGCGGCTGGCGCTGGCCGAACTGCTCGGTATCGGCGCCGATGATCCGTCCATCGCCCATCCCCCGCTCGGCTCCGCATCCGGAGTTCACCCCTCACCCACGGCCTGACTGCAAAAGGAGGCTGCCATGACCAAGCCTGATCTCACGCAAGCCTATCTCGAATGGACCAAGCAGAAGCTCGACGAGTCCGCAGCGACCATCGCCAAGATCGAGGAAGCCGCCACCAAGCTCGGCGACGCCTCGAGCGCCAAGGCGCAGGAAGCGCTCGCCCAGTTCCGCACCGCGCGTGACGCCTTCCAGGCGCAGGTGACCGCGCTGCAAGCCGATCTCGGCGCCTCCAAGCAGGTGACCGACGCCGCGCTGGCGTCCGTCTCAGCACAATGGAACGAGGTCGAGCTGGCGTTCCAGAAATTCCTCGGCACCGCCGGCGATCAGGCCGGGCTGGTCAAGGATGCGCTCGCCGCCCGCGCCGAAGCACAGCGGCAGTCGTTCCTGTCGTCATTGGAGACGATCCAGAGCGGTGCCGCCGCGGCGCTCGAGCAGGGCCGCAAGGAAATGGAATCCTCGCTGCGGCGCTGGACCGAAGAGACCGAAAAGACGCTCGGCCCCAAGCTGACGCAATTGTCGGCCGCCGGCGACGAGACCTGGACCGCGGTGAAGGCCGGTCTCGACGAGACCGCCGCGGTCTACGAGAAGACCTGGGCCCGGATCTCGCAGGCGTTCACCACGAAAAAGTAACAGCAAACAGTCTGCTCTCCCCCCCCTCGCCTCGAATGCTTCATCGATCAGCTGAAGCGATAGCGCCAACGAAGCACGGGCTCCTCATCCTGAGCAACCATTAGATCGCGGCTGGTTTAGCGATCCAAGGGGTGCCGCGGGCGACGACGGTGTTGAGGAAGATGATCAGCTTTCGGGCGCAGGCGACCAGGGCAACTTTGTGGGGTTTTCCCTGGCCGGTCAGCCGCCGGTAGTGCGCCATGAGTTGCTGATTCCACTTGAAGGCGGCCGGCAGGGAGGCTGCATAGAGGCTGGTCCTGAGCCGTTCGCGGCCGAAAGCGATGTGGCGTTGGCCGGTTCGACTCCCGCTGTCGTCGTCATAGGGAGCGAGGCCAGCCAGTGCCGCGGCCTGTTCACGGCTGACGTTGCCGATCTCGGGCATCCGGATCAGTACGGCCACTGCGGTACGCAGGCCGACGCCATCGACGCTTGTGAGCAATTCGAGCCGTGCTGCGAGGTCGGAGTGCTTGCGGATGTCAGCGACCAGCTGTTTGAGCTCGGTGCGGATGCAAGCTTTGAGGCGAGCAATCTCGTCCCGCCAGAACTCCAGACCATGCGGGTCGCGGCAGGCCTCGCATCGGGTTTTGAGCCGGGCGACGTCTTCGGTGAGTTGTTCGATCATCGTCAATCGGCTGGCCAGGACTGCAAACCGCGGATCCGGCGGCGGTCGAACTTCGGCAACCGCGGCCGTACAGGTCGCGATCAGGGCGGCGTCGATCCTGTCGTTTTTGGCGCGTTGCAGCTTGAAGGTCGCGTAGGCGCGGACCTGGATCGGCTGCAGACAAACGACAACGAAGCCGGCGCGGCGCAGCGCCGCCATCACCGGCAGTTCGTAGCCTCCGCTCGCCTCCATCCCGACCCGCTTGACGCGGTGCCGGCGCAGCCAGGCGGCCAAGGCGATGTAGCCGTCGGGCGAGTTGCCGACTTCCAGGCTCTCGTTGCGGCCTTCGATCGCCGCGTCGAGCTTGAATTTGCCGATGTCGATGCCGGCGCAGACCATGCTAAGCTTGGCCATCTTCGTCATCCCCTCCTTGTGATGCGAACCCTCGGTTCCTTCAACCATCCGGGCCTGATGAAGAGCCGATCGCGATCTTGCTCAGGAACAGCCCACAAGGCTGGAAGCCCAACGATCCGACGACCGGCGCCCCGTCCCGGATGGCCGTCCGGGACGGGGCATTCCCCGAAAGGAACGATGAAGGATAGCAGGTCGCGCTAATACAAGGAGCCCGGCGGAGCCGGGCGTCTCGAAGGATGAAGGCACCGCACGGGCTCGCGGCACATGGTTCGAGACGGCGCTTCGCGCCTCCTCACCATGAGGTCTTAGAGCGAGCTTACGTCGCAGCTACGCGCCAGTACCTCGGGCGCCGCAGCAATCGCCTGATACACCGTCTCGATCTCCGCCGCCGTGCTGCAATAGGGCGGCATCAGATAGATCGTGTTGCCGAGCGGACGGACCAACAGGCCGCGGGCGATGAAGTAGGCGTATAGCCGCGGGCCGACGTCCGCGAGATAGCCGCTGTCGCCGACCTGCAGATCGACTGCCGCGATGGTGCCGATCTGGCGGACGTTGGTGAAGCGCGGATCGTCGCGGAAACGATCGAGCGCGCGGGCGTGACCAGCGGCGAGATCATCGATCCGCTGCCGCACCGGCTCGCTCCCCCACACCTGAAGATTAGCCAGCGCTGCGGCGCAGGCGATCGGATTGGCGGTGTAGGAGCTGGAGTGAAAGAACGTCTTGCGCCGGTCGGTCGAAAAGTGCGCATCGAAGATCTCGCGCCGGCACATCGTCACTGCGAGCGGCACCGAGCCGCCGGTCAGTCCCTTGGAGTAGCAGGCGATGTCGGGGACGACGTTCGCCTGTTCGCACGCGAACAGCGTGCCGGTGCGACCCCAGCCGGTCATCACCTCGTCGGCGATCAGCAGCACGCCGTGCGCCTTGCAGATCCGCGCCATCTCGGCCAGCACCCAGGGCGGATAGATCAGCATGCCGCCCGCGCCCAGCACCAGCGGCTCGACGATCAGCGCCGCCACCGCCTCGGTGCGGCACGCCCGCTCCAGCGCGTCCAGCGTCGCCTGCTCGGCGCCGGCGCGCGGGAACGGCAGCCGGCTGACGTCGAACAGCAGCGGATCGTAGGGCGCGTTGAACACGCCGCGCTCGCCCACCGACATGCCGCCGATGGTGTCGCCGTGATACGCGCCTTCGAGCGCCAGGATGCGCCGCCGGCTCTCGCCGGAATGCAGCCAATAGCCGAGCGCCATCTTCAGCCCGACCTCGACCGAGGTCGAGCCGCTGTCGGAGAAGAACACGTGCGCCAGTTCGGCCGGCGTGATCTCGACCAGGCGCTGCGCCAGTTGTTCGGCCGGCGGATGGGTGAAGCCGGCGAAGATGATCTGATCGAGCTGATCCGCCTGCTGCTTGATCGCGGCGATGATCGCCGGATGGCGGTGGCCGTGTGTCACGACCCACCACGAGCTGATCGCATCGAAGATCCGCCGGCCGTCGTCGGCTTGAAGCCAGGCGCCTTCGCTGTGCACGATGTTTGGAGTGTCGCCCTGCACCGCATGCTGGGTGAACGGATGCCAGACCGGCGAGGCGTGGCTCATGGTGCGTCTCCAAGAAAATCGCGTGGATCGAACGCCGCCGCGAACGCATCGCGCAGCGAGGCCGCCTCGAGCGAGGCCAGCCACGGCAATCGGCCGAGCCGGCGGGTATGGCCGAGCTCGATGATGATCTGCTCGGAGTCGGCGTTTTCATCGCCGAGGAAAGCGACGCCGAGCAGCGGAATGTCGCGCGCCCGGATCGCCTCGATCGACAGCAGCGTGTGATTGATCGTGCCGAGCGAGGTGCGGGCACACAGCACCAGCGGCGCTCCCCAGCGTGCGAACACGTCGATGTAAGTCACCTCGCGCGTCAGCGGCACCATCAATCCGCCGGCGCCTTCGACCACCAGCGGACGCGGCACGTCCGGCAGGTCGAGTGCGGCGACGTCGATCCCGACCCCGTCGATCGCCGCGGCGAGATGCGGCGACGCCGGCGTCTTCAGCCGATAGCGCTCCGGCAGGATGCGATCGGCGGGAAGTCCCGACAGGCGCTGCACCGCGCGGGAGTCGGTCTCGTCTTCCAGGCCGGACTGCACCGGCTTCCAATAGGTCGCGTCGAGCGCCCCGGCGAGCGCGGCGGCGAACACCGTCTTGCCGACGCCGGTGTCGGTTCCGGTGACGATGATCCGTGCGCTCATGCCGCGGCCCTCATGTCCTCGGCGAGCGCCGCGAACAGTGAGGCAATCACCTCCTCCGACAGATTGGCGCTGAGCGCGATGCGCAGCCGCGCGGTGCCTTCGGGCACGGTCGGCGGCCGGATCGCGCGGACGTCGAAGCCGCGCCGCTGCAGCGAAGCGGCGAGCGCCACCGCGGTGCGGTTGGCGCCGACGATGATCGGCAGGATGTGCGAGCCGGACGAGGTGATGCCGCAGCGCTGCTTCAGTTCGCGATCCGCGAACGCGACCAGCGATGCGAGCCGCTCCCGCCGCTCCGGCCGGGTGCGGCTGATGTCGAGCGCCGCCCGCGTTACCGCAGCGATCAGCGGCGACGGCGCGGTGGCGAAGATGAACGGCCGTGCCCGGTTGACCAGGAAGTCGCGGACAATCTTGGGGCCGAGCACGAAGCCGCCCATGGTGCCGAGCGCCTTGCCGCAGGTGTGCAGCGTGATGACGTTGGGTCGCCCCTCGAATGCGGCGGCCAGTCCCCGCCCCTCCGGTCCGACCACGCCGGTGGCGTGCGCCTCGTCGATCACCAGCACGGCGTCGTGTCGATCCGCGACCGCGACCAGTTCGTCGAGTCGGGGGCTGTCGCCGTCCATGCTGTACACGCTTTCGATCGCGATCCAGGCGCGCCCGCGGCCACCGCCGGCACGCCACTGCCGCAGCCGCGTATCGAACGCCTCGACATCGCTGTGCGGCACGCTCTCACATGTCGCGCGACCGCGGCGCATGCCTTCGTGCACGCTGGCGTGGATCAGTTCGTCGTACAGCACGAGGTCGCCGCGCTGCGGCAGCGTCGCGAAGATCGCGTGATTGGCACTAAAGCCGCCGCCGAGATACAGCGCGCTTTCCGCGCCGAAGTAATCGGCCGCTTCCGCTTCGAGCGCTTCGTGCTCGTCGTGATTACCTCGCAGCAGCCGCGAGCCGCCGGCTCCGATCGGCACGCCGCGCGCGATGGCGTCGGCGGCGGCCTGGCGCAGTTCGTCCGACTCGGCGAGACCGAGATAGTCATTGGACGTAAAGTCGACGCCGGCGCGCGGCTGGAGCTTGCGTCGCCGCCCGGCGTCCCCGAGTGAACGCAGATCGGCTTCAAGGCTCTGATACATTGATGATCGTCCCGGAGGTGCAGCCGATCGCCAGACGGAATATCGACGATCAGACCTCCTGCCGTCGCAGGTGTTGAAGTTCGAAGGCGCACGACCGCGACGCGACGACGGTTCGCGCCGCTGCGGTCGGTCAGCGCAAGCCTTGCTTAGCGCTCGGCGTCGGTCTCGTCACCGTCTTCTTCATAGCCGCGCTCGGATGGCCCCATCACGATCTCGTTGCGCAACGCTTCGAACCGGCGACGCGTCTCGGCGTCGCGAGCCTCGATCAAGCCGATCGCCTCGCGGCGCGACAGCGGGCCGGTGGTGATCGGATGGACGCTGGCGCCGATGGTCTCGTCGACGAAATAGCCGCGCTCGTCCCGCCGCATCCGCCACTTGAACCGGAGGGCATCCAGCGGACCCGGCCCTTCGCGGGTGTAGCGCTCGAGATCGTCGTCACCGTCGTCGTCGCCCGCGGAGACGACCTGCTCGGGCTCGTTTGCCGGATTGACTGCCGGTTCGTCCGCCGGCTCGGCATCGGACTCCTGCTCGGCCCAATCCGCATCGGGGGTCGCTTCGGACTCAACAGGCTCGTCGTGACGCGTGTCGGCATCGGACGGCGGCTGGACGGAGGACGATCCCTCCTCCGGCACCGCTTCGTCTCGCGCCTCCGCCTTGGCGTCGGGCTTTTCGAAGATGCTCGCGATCGCCGCGAGCGCTTCATCGGTTGGGTCGTTGGCAGTCAATACAAGGCTCCCCCAGCTCCGACCCGAAGAACCTCTCCGGGCCGAGCACGTCAACGCCGACAATGGTCGCTGGTTTCTATTTTGTGTGGCTATGTCGAGGCGCAAACCGGCGGACGCCGATTTTTCCACGGGCGTTCGCGTTCGAGCTGCGCAGCGAGACGCAAGAGCGTCGCTTCATCGCCGAACCGGCCGGCGAACATCATGCCGATCGGCAACCCGCCCGCACTCCAGGCCAGCGGCACCGACATTGCCGGCTGCCCGGACATGTTGGCAAGGCTGGTCCCCGGAATATACCGGCGAAGCGTCGGGCTGATCCCTGACAGATCCCGCGCCATGGTGTCGATCTCGCCGATCCGGAGCGGCAACGCGCACAGCGTCGGCGACAGAAACACGTCGACGCTCGCGAAGAACTCCGCCAGCGCCCGCGAGATCTGAAACGCGATCAGCTCGGCGGCGCAGTAATCGACGCCATTCGCCTTGCGCGCATTGGCGGCGGACGCCAGCGTCAGCACTTCGAAGTCGCGTTCGGTCATCGGCCGGCCGAAGGTCTGCTCGGCGAGCCGCACCGCAAGACCGGTGTTGCAGGCGACGATGGTGGCGATCACCTCCGCCGGATCAGCCGGCAGCACCGGCGCGCGCTCCTCGACATGATGGCCGAGGCCTTCGAGCAGCTTGGCCGTATCACGCACCGCTGCGGCGATTTCGGGATCGATCGGATCACCATAGGTCGAGCGATCGCTGAACGCGATCCGCAACCGTCCCGGCTCGCGGCCGACTTCGTCCGCGAACGGCCGCTCCGGCGGCGGCGCGACGTAAGGGCTCGACGGCTCGGGGCCGTGCAATGCGTCCAGCATCGCGGCGCTGTCGCGCACGCTGATACTCACCACATGGCCGCAGGCGAAGCCGCCCCAGCCGGCGCCGCGGTCCGGCCCGATCGGATTGCGCGCCCGGGTCGGCTTCAGACCGAACACGCCGCAAGCCGAGGCCGGAATCCGGATCGAGCCGCCGCCGTCGCTGGCATGCGCCACCGGCAGGATCCGCGCGGCGACTGCCGCCGCAGCGCCGCCCGACGAGCCGCCGGAGGAGTGATCAATATTCCACGGATTGCGGGTCGGCCCGTGCAGCCGCGACTCGGTGGTCGGCATCAGACCGAGTTCCGGGCTGGCACTCTTGCCGAACACGGTGACGCCGGCATTCAGAAAGCGCTGCGCCAGCGTGCCGGTGTGCGGCGCGACGAAGTCCTTGTAGAGACTGGCGCCGAAGGTGGTGCGGGTGCCGGCGATCAGATCGAGATCCTTCAATAAAAACGGCACGCCCTTGAACGGGCCGTCCGGCAGACCGGCTTCGACCTGCTTGCGCGCGTAGTCGTCGTGGCGGACGACGACCGCATTCAGCCTGGGATCGACCGCCTCGGTGCGCGCAATCGCCTCGTCGAGCAATTCGGCCGCCGTGACCTGCTTGCTCCGCACCAGCTCGGCGAGGCCGACACCGTCGTAATCGCCGTACTCCTTGAACGCCATGATGGGCCTCTCCCCGAATCTTGTTTTGGTGATGATGCAATGATGTTTGAGGCGTCATTACGAGCGAAGCTAAGCAATCCAAAGCCTCAGTGCACGGAGCTGGATCGCTTCGTCGCGGAGCCTGTGCTCGGACGGCGCGAAGCGCCGACCCGGGTGCTCGCAATGACGCGCGTTGTGAGGCGCGCCGAGCGCCCAACTAACCGAGCACATCCTGATTGACCACGTTGGCGCGGATCGGGTCGCCGTCGAGGACGCTCAGCATGTTGCGGGCGGTCTGCTCGCCCATGCGGTCGAGCGCCTCGCGGGTGACGCCGGCAACGTGCGGCGCGATGATCACGTTGGGCAGATCGAACAGTCTGTGGCCGTGTGGCGGCGGCTCCTGCTCGAACACGTCTAACCCGGCGCCGGCGAGCTTGCCGGCGAGCAGAGCGTCGTACAGCGCCTGTTCGACCACGATGCCGCCGCGCGCGGTGTTGATCAGATACGCGGTCGGCTTCATCTTCGACAGCCGGTTCGCGTCGAACAGCCCGGTGGTCTCCGCGGTCTTCGGGCAATGCAGGCTGACGAAATCGGCCTCCGGCAGCGCCGCGTCGAGATCGGAAACCTGCTTGCAGCCGGCCGCTTCGATCGCCGCCGCGGGCACGTAGGGATCGTACACCTCGACGTTCATTTCCATCGCCAGGCAGCGCTTGGCGGTGCGGGTGCCGATCCGGCCGAAGCCGACGATCAGCACGGTCTTGCCGAACAGGTCGAACGGCAGCAGCCCGAGCCGCGTCGCCCAGGCGCCGGTCTTCACCAGCGCGTGCAGCTCGGCGCCGCGCTTGGCCAGCGTCAGCATCATGAACAGCGCCTGCTCGGCGACCGAGGGCGAGTTCGCCGTGCCCGCGGTCATCAGCGGCACCTTGCGCCTGCTCAGCGCCGGCACGTCGATCGCATCAAAGCCGACGCCGATCCGCGCCACCACGCGCATCTGCTGCGCCGCGTCGAGTTCGCGCTCGCCGAACCTTGTGGCGCCGAGCGCGACGCCGTGCACCGGCGCTTGGCTGCGCAGCAGCGCGTCGAAATCGTCGGCGGAGATCATGTTGGGAAATTCGATCATCTCGATGTCGCCGCGTTCGGCGATCAGCGCCCTGCCCCGCTGCGACAACGATTCCGTCACCAGCAGCTTCTTGATGTTGGACGTCATTTCCTGCCCCGGACTCTTGTTCGTTGGTCGCGCCGCTGATGATGCGGCGGCGACCTGTTTCTGTATCAGGCGGCGCGTCGCGCGGTCCACCGGCAATTGCCGCGGATCAGGACCGCGTCGCCAGCGCCACGCCGGCCAGCGTCATCACCAGCGCGGCGATCTGGCCGAGCCCGAGCGGCTCGCCCAACGCAACCGCCGAGGCGACGACACCGATCACCGGCGTCGCCATGGTGCCGATCGCCGCGACCGACGCCGGCAGCCGCTGCAGCGCGGCGAACCAGCAGACGTAAGCGATGCAGAACTGGATCACGACCAGATACACCAACCCGGCCCAGCCGAGCGGCGTCAGCACCGAGACGTGCGGGATCTCGAACGCCAGCCCGATCACCGCCACCGGAATGCAGCCGAGCCCGATCTGCCACGCCGCCGAGGTGGCGCCGGGCAGCGCGATCGGAAACCGCTTCAGGAAGATGGTGCCGAGCGCAAAGCCGAGCGCGCCGGTCAGCGCCAGCATGATACCGGGCAGCTTCGTCATGCTGGCGGCAAAGCCCGCCGCGCCCATCAGAGCGGCGATGCCGCCGAACGCCAGCGCCAGCGCCGCCACCCGCCGCAGCGTCAGCCGCTCGCCGAGCAGTGGCCAGGCCAGGAGCGCGGTCCACACCGGCATGGTGTAGGCGATCACCGCGGTCTCGCCGGCCGGCAGCCACAGCAGCGCCAGCCCCATCACCGCCATCCACAGCGTGACGTTGAAGAACGCCGAGACCACCAGTCGCAGCCGCTGACTGCGCGGTACCGCCAGGCTATCGCCCCGCAGCGCGGCGTAACCGAACAGCGCCAGCGACCCGGCGATGCCGGTCAGGCCGCGCAGCGGCAGCGGCGGCCATTGCGAGATCAGATATTTGGTGACCGGCCAGCTCAGGCCCCAAGCCACGGTGGTGACGGTCAGGAACACCAGGCCGCCGGACGCGAGGCGCCCGCGCGCAGGACTCGGAGATGGTTCGGACATGGGAAACCCGGCAGGAGGAGCGCGCACAATGCCGGTGTTGGGCTCCGGACGCCACCCGTAACCCGGCACCTTTCAGGGGTCTTTCGTGAGTCGGCATTGGCAAGCCCCCGCAGCGAAAAAATACCTGCCCTGTGAACAGCGGGTGCAGGTGCAATCGGCAGCATGTCGCCGACTTTTTCGACTTTGGAATCTCTGAGGACTCACCGATACTTGACCGGGTCAGGGCGAGCCGCGGCCCCTGTTTTCCACCCTAATCCACCACATTTAGTATTTGATTCAGGAACCCGCACTATTGCTTGACGGGTCGGACGGAGTCGGCCTAGCTTCAGGCCGTCCAGCGAGGGAGTGCTTTTGTCCCGCCGGACGTTTCCCAGAAGGGTCCAGACCGACCACCTCCGACAGCCACAGCGGCAGCGGGGCGAGGCACCGTCTGCTCCTAAATCGACCGTTGGGGCGCATTCCGACGGGCCGGCAAAACGGCTCGCAAAGCGACATGGGGCGTTATGATGGGTGGAGGGTCCGGCTCGCAAAAATGCGGCCGTCGCCTCTGCCCGCGAAAACAGATGGAGCCGGGCCACGGCTCGCCGGGCGAACAAGGTTCGTCCATCTAGCAACTTCCCGGGCTACCCAAGGCGGGGGTTCGGGCGACTTGAACGGGGCACGAGATGAAGATCGAACGGCGCTACACCAAGGACGGCCAGTCTCCCTACGCGGCGATCGCGTTCAGGCTGACGACCAGCGAGATCCGCAATCCGGACGGGTCGGTGGTGTTCCGCCTCGAAAATGTCGAGGTGCCGGAATTCTGGTCGCAGGTCGCCTCCGACGTGCTGGCGCAGAAGTATTTCCGTAAAGCGGGCGTCGCCGCACGCCTGAAGAAGGTCGAGGAAGAGAGCGTGCCGTCGTGGCTGTGGCGCTCGGTCGCCGACACCGACGCCCTCACTGCCCTGCCCGAGAGCGAGCGTTACACCTCCGAGCATTCCGCCAAGCAGGTGTTCGACCGCCTCGCCGGCTGCTGGACCTATTGGGGCTGGAAGGGCAGCTACTTCTCCAGCGAGGACGACGCCCGCGCGTTCTTCGACGAGTTGCGCTACATGCTGGCGATGCAGATGGTGGCGCCGAACTCGCCGCAGTGGTTCAACACCGGCCTGCATTGGGCCTACGGCGTCGACGGCCCCGGCCAGGGCCACTATTACGTCGACTACAAGACCGGCAAGCTGACCAAGTCGAAGTCGGCCTACGAGCACCCGCAGCCGCACGCCTGCTTCATCCAGGGCATCGAGGACGACCTCGTCAACGACGGCGGCATCATGGACCTGTGGGTCCGCGAGGCGCGGCTGTTCAAGTATGGCTCCGGCACCGGCTCCAACTTCTCGCGGCTGCGCGGTGAAGGCGAACGGCTGTCGGGCGGCGGCAAGTCCTCCGGCCTGATGAGCTTCCTGAAGATCGGCGACCGCGCCGCCGGCGCCATCAAGAGCGGCGGCACCACCCGCCGCGCCGCCAAGATGGTGGTGGTCGACGTCGATCACCCGGACATCGAGGCCTATATCGACTGGAAGGTGAAGGAGGAGCAGAAGGTCGCCGCTCTCGTCACCGGCTCCAAGGTCAACCAGAAGCACCTCAAGGCAATCCTGAAGGCCTGCGTCAACTGCCAGGGCTCGGGCGACGACTGCTTCGATCCGGAGAAGAACCCGGCGCTGCGCCGCGAGGTCAAGCTGGCGCGCCGCGCGCTGGTGACCGACGCGATGATCAAGCGCGTCATCCAATTCGCCAAGCAGGGCTACAAGGAGATCGACTTCCCGATCTACGACACCGATTGGGATAGCGAGGCCTACCTCACCGTCGCCGGCCAGAACTCCAACAACTCGGTGTCGCTCCGGGACGACTTCCTGCGCGCGGTCGAGACCGACGGCGACTGGCACCTCACCGCCCGCACCAACAAGAAGGTGGTGAAGACGCTGAAGGCCCGTGACCTGTGGGAGAAGATCGGCACCGCGGCCTGGGCCAGCGCCGATCCCGGCCTGCACTTCAACACCACGATGAACGACTGGCACACCTGCAAGGCGTCCGGCGACATCCGCGCGTCCAATCCGTGCTCGGAATACATGTTCCTGGACGACACCGCCTGCAACCTCGCCTCGGCGAACCTCTTGGCGTTCTACGATGTCGGCGCCAACCGCTTCGACCTCGACGCCTACGAGCATCTGTGCCGGCTGTGGACCGTGGTGCTCGAAATCTCGGTGCTGATGGCGCAGTTCCCGTCCAAGCAGATCGCCGAGCTGTCCTACGAATTCCGCACCCTCGGCCTCGGCTTCGCCAATATCGGCGGTCTCTTGATGACCATGGGTCTGTCGTACGACTCCAAGGAAGGCCGCGCGCTGTGCGGCGCCCTCTCCGCCATCATGACCGGCACTGCGTATGCGACCTCGGCCGAGATGGCCGCCAAGCTCGGCGCCTTCCCCGGCTACAAGAAGAACGCCGACCATATGCTGCGCGTGATCCGCAATCACCGCCGCGCCGCGCATGGCGAGACCCGGGTCTACGAGGCGCTGTCGGTCAACCCGGTGCCGCTCGACCACGCCGGCTGCCCGATCCCGGATGCCGTCGCCCACGCCAAGGCGGCCTGGGATAAGGCGCTCGAACTCGGTGAGCGGCACGGCTACCGCAACGCGCAAACCACGGTGATCGCGCCGACCGGCACCATCGGCTTGGTGATGGACTGCGACACCACCGGCATCGAGCCCGACTTCGCGCTGGTGAAGTTCAAGAAGCTGGCCGGCGGCGGCTACTTCAAGATCATCAACCGCGCGGTGCCGGCCGCCTTGCGCGTGCTCGGCTATCCGGAGCACCAGATCCAGGAGATCGAAGCCTATGCCGTCGGCCACGGCTCGCTGTCGAATGCGCCGGCCATCAATGCCTCGACCCTGAAGGCCAAGGGCTTCACCGATGAAGCGCTCGCCAAGGTCGAAAAGGCGCTGCCGACCGCCTTCGACATCAAGTTCGCCTTCAACAAATGGACCTTCGGCGAGGACTTCCTCAAAGACGTCCTCAAGATCGAAGCCGAGCAGATCGCGCAGCCGAATTTCGACCTGCTCACCGCGCTCGGCTTCACCAAGCGCGAGATCGAGGCCGCCAACATCCACATCTGCGGCGCGATGACGGTCGAGGGTGCGCCGCATCTGAAGCCCGAGCACTACGCGGTGTTCGATTGCGCCAATCCGTGCGGCAAGATCGGCAAGCGCTATCTGTCGGTCGAGAGCCACATCCGGATGATGGCCGCGGCGCAGCCATTCATCTCCGGCGCGATCTCCAAGACCATCAACATGCCCAACGACGCCACGGTGGAGGACTGCAAGTCCGCCTACATGCTGTCGTGGAAGCTGGCGCTCAAGGCCAATGCGCTGTACCGCGACGGCTCCAAGCTGTCGCAGCCGCTGAACTCGCAGCTCATCGCCGACGACGACGAGGACGAGGACATCGACACCTTCCTGGAGAAGCCGATGGCCGCCCGCGCCGCGCACGTCTCCGAGAAGGTGGTGGAGCGCCTGGTCGAGCGCATCGTGGTGATGCGCGAGCGCGAGAAGATGCCGGATCGCCGCAAGGGATACACCCAGAAGGCGGTGGTCGGCGGCCACAAGGTCTATTTGCGCACCGGCGAATATGATGACGGCCGCCTCGGCGAGATCTTCATCGACATGCACAAGGAGGGTGCCGCCCTCCGGTCGTTCATCAACAACTTCGCCATCGCCGTGTCGCTCGGCCTGCAATACGGCGTGCCGCTCGAAGAATATGTCGACGCCTTCACCTTCACCCGGTTCGAGCCAGCCGGCCCCGTCCAGGGCAACGACTCGATCAAATACGCCACCTCGATCCTCGACTACGTGTTCCGCGAGCTGGCGGTGAGCTACATGGGCCGGTTCGACCTCGCCCATGTCGACCCGACCGAAACCGGCTTCGACGCCATCGGCAAGGGCGTCGACGAAGGCAAGGCGCCGGACGGCAGCGGCGTCGCCGGCCCCGCGGCGGCGACCAAGTATCTGTCCAAGGGCCTGACCCGGTCGCGCACCGACAATCTGGTGGTGATGCGCAGCACCCCCGCCCACCCGGCGGAGACGACGCCGCGCAACGCCCCGGCGGGCGCCGCGCCGACCGTCACCGCGCTGGCCTCCTCCCGCGTCGGCGACGCCCTCGAAGGTGCCACCGCGCTGAAGCAGGAAACCCAGACCGATCTGTCGCCGACCGAAAAGCTGGAAGCGCTGCAGTGGAGCAAAGCCACCACCGCCGCGACCCAGGCCGCCCCGACCAAAGCCGAACGCCGCGCCGAAGCCAAAGCCAAGGGCTACGAAGGCGAGATGTGCTCGGAATGCGGCAACTTCACGCTGGTGCGCAACGGGACGTGCATGAAGTGTGATACTTGCGGCAGCACGACGGGGTGCTCGTGAACGGCACTCTTAGTACAACACTTGCCGCCGCCGCGGACCCACAACGTCATAGCCGACCAACTTAACTCTTCCCCCAAAGGGCTCCCCGCAACACGGGGAGCCCTTTTACTATGAATCACCCATTGACCCACATAAACAAAGTTCCGAATATCTTCTCTCGCAAACGCCGATCGGTCAGTCGGAACCTCAATATTCAGCCGACAATCGGAATATTGTTAACTAATCTCTGAAACTGAAAATCATGGGCAACAACTCGATCGCAGATAGCCTGCGAACCTATGTTCCGACCGGGCGCGCCATTCTAATTCTCGGAACAGGGTTCACTTACGGCGCAAAGAACCGCTACTCCGTCCAAGTTCCCGGAGCCGACACTCTTGTTAAGCTCCTTCTCGACGAGGCACGCATTCCAGCAGATGATCGCGAGGGATTCAGCCTTGTAACTGCCATCGACGCATACTTGGAAAACGCTGACAACCCGGGACAACTCTCACAATTTTTGCATCGACACCTTCAATGCGTTGAAGTCCAGGATCACCATAGGACAATTTCCAAATTACCATGGTTCCGCATATACACCACCAACTACGATAACGTCATCGAAGTCTCATTAGATCGCGAGAACGTCCAATACGAAGTGTTTGACCAGAGTGGCCGAGCAATCAGTCGCAAGCACGATACAACTCAAGTTATTCACCTTCACGGATACATCTCATCGACAAACCCCCGCGATGAACCGAACCGATTTATCGCAGGTGTCCGCTCTTATGCAGAGCCAGATCTCTACGAATCCGATTGGTTACGACAACTCGAAAGAGACGTCGATAATGCCCCAGCGATATTTGTGGTCGGGCAGTCGCTCCGCGACATTCACCTTGCGCGCATTCTTCGCAAGAAGCCTCAGTTCGCCGAGAAGACCCATCTAATAATCGAGTCAGCCCCCAAGCCGGCGCTACTATTCGCTACGAAAAGCTTCGGCGATGTTCACACCATTGGCGTAGACGGCATGGCCTCGTTGTGTGTCGGCATCAACAAGGCAGCCCCACTTCTAACAAGGCCCCCGCACCTCGAAGAACTTTCGTTTGAATCCCCAATGCAGGAAGCCAGCCAGTCCAACATAGAATCCCTACTCTTGAAGGGGAGAGTTGATCGCGGATTTATGACCAAGCAAATTCGAGGAGAGCATCGCGTTGTGTATTTTGTCGAACGAGCATCGCGCTACAAGAAAGAAATTATCGACAGGCGAAAACGAATTGTGTTCGTCCATTCCAGCATCGCGAATGGCAAGACGATATTCCTCACCGAACTAGCAGCCCGCCTCTCTCAAGACGGATGGACAATTTTTAAACTCCATCCAGAACGCGGCGACTCACAAGACGCCTTCGACTTCATTTCGCAAAGATTGCAGAACGATGCAATTATCATCGAAGACGTCTTCCAGTACGAATCCTTACTCGATCGAGCCTGCGCCATAGGTAGAACAAATGTGTTGCTTCTGTTCGGAACCCGCACATCCGCATTCGAGCTGCGTTTCGGTTCAGTTCAACGTGAACTCTCTGGTCGATATTTTGAAATCGACCTAAACGTCTTGAATGAGGGCGAACTTCAACAGACCGCAGAGTATTTGGGGCAGTTCGGCTATTGGCGCGAACGTGCAGCATCAAGCGTCAAAGAGAAAATTCGTTTCCTTTCGTACAACTGTCATCGCGAAATGAGAAGCACCCTCCTTTCGCTACTTGAGAGTCCAGCAATCCGGTCTAAACTGGACAATTACTTCGAAGCGATAAACGCTCTTCCACCAAGACTCTCGGAATTCATCGCACTGTCTGCATACGCGAGAATGATAGGCGGCGCCGAGATTGACGCCTTCACAATGGGGTCAATCATGGGTTACGATTACTATAGAGAAATCGTCTCTTATCGACGAACCCTTGATACCGAATTGTTCTCGCCAGGAGGGGAGGCGCAATTCCGATCTCCAGTGTTTGGCGAATACTACTTAAGAGAGCACATAGAGGATGAACGAACTCTTGAACTCATCTCTGAATTTGTTCATGCATTGGACCGGTTTTCGAATCGAGAAGCGAATTACAAACCAATCTTACGTCAAGCCCTAAGATACCGCTTCATCAAAGCAACAATGAAGTCATCTCTGGCGAACGAGCTAGTCGACAGATTCTTTGAACAGTTACACAATCTCAAGATAGCAAAAAGCGATCCACTTTTCTGGATTCAAGCCTCGATTGCGAAACTGGCAATTCCAAATTATCTAGCGTCCGAGAACTATATTGCAACCGCAAGAAGCTTTTCGAGGCTACTTAGAAATTTTGATCCATACCAAATCGATACTCACGAAGCGAAATTTCTTATCGAAAGCCGCCTGGGTGGCTACCAGCGCGACTACGGACTAGCCCTACTAAAGTCAGCCAACTTGGTAATTGGAGTAATTTCACGACGAGAGGAAGATCTCGTTCTACCAATCGAGATTGTCACCACATATCCGGATTACTATGCGCGATTCAAAGAGGAAATACCCGACCATGAGGTGAATTCCGTCAGGCAGCGTTTGGTTGAAATTGAAGCGCGCATGAATACGTACAGCGACGCCGTTTTAGCGCGTAAGAGAATCGGTGAGCGAGGTCGGGATGCGATACGAAGAGTAATGTCTCTCTCTGACAATTATACGTAGCCCGTAGGGCGGATTAGCGAAGCGTAATCCGCCACTCAATACGCGAGGCGCAATACGCTGCGCTATTGCGCCCTACGGGCTCGCGAGACGGCAATGCGGTGGCCTTCTGGCCTCGCCACAAGTGCCGTGAGATCCGGGTTCACGCCGCAAGTCGGCGTGCCCGGAATGACGGCGGTGGGGTTGGACGAGCAAGCAAAGCCCGGAGCCCGCAGAGTGGATCGGCGTAGCCGGGTGAGCGCAGCGATACCCGGGACTCTTCGTACCGCCGAGATGCCGCTCCCGGATGTCGCTTCTCATCCGGGCTACGGGACTAGCTGCGCGGCGACTGGACGGCCGTCTGCCAGTGACGGTGAAGGGCCGCAACGTCGCCGCTGGTCAGGATTGGCATCGCAGCTCTCAGGTCGTCGTCGCTCCAATCCCACCAGCGAAGCTCGAGCAGCCGCGCGATGTCGGGGTCGCCAAACCGCTTTCGGATCACCTTCGCGGGGTTGCCGCCGACGATGGCGTAAGGCGCGACGTCGTTCGTCACCACAGCCCGCGCGCCGATCACCGCGCCGTCGCCAATTCTGACGCCGGGCATGACGATGGCTTCGGTGCCGATCCAGACATCGTTGCCGATCACCGTGTCGCCGGCCGGTTGGAATCCATTTTCCGCGCCGGCAAAGGCTGGAACTTCAGGCATCCAGAAGTACGGGAACGTGCTGATCCAGTCGCTGCGATGCCCCTGATTTCCGGCCATGATGAAAGCCGCGCCCGAGCCGATCGAGCAGAACGAACCGATCACGAGCTGGTCGACACCGTCGTCCGACAGCAGGAAGCGGGCGCAGTCGTCGAAGCCATGACCGTGATAATAGCCCGAATAGTAGCTGTAACGGCCGACCCGGATGTTGGGGTTGGTGACCAGGCGATCGAGCGTGATGCCCTTGAAGGGGCTTTCGAAGACGTTATGCATCGTGAGGACCAATGGTTCGCAAGCCGCGCATGCGGCGATGGCTCACCCGAGCTTTCTCGGGTGACCGACAGCGAGCGATCCGGCCGATCGCCTGCTGCAGCTTCCAGCGTCAGATCCGCGGAAGCGCGATGCCGGTGGTACTGTGTGTGGCCTTCATTCTCGCATGATGGCGCATTCTGCAGCCCGAGCCAAGGTCGGCTCACTTGGCCGTCGGCGTCCTGTGGATTTGAAATCCAATCGTAGCAAGCGTAGCCCGGGCGAGCGCAGCGACACCCGGGTTTCTTGGTGCCGCCGAAGCGCTGCTCCCGGATCTCGCTTCGCTGATCCGGGCGACGGGACTACATCCCGCGATCGACGGTGCGGTCCCGGCCCGCTGCCTTGGCCTGGTACAGCCGGCTGTCCGCCAGCTTGTACAGTGCCGCCCAGTCGCCGGCCTCGCGGATCGTCGCCACCCCGAAGCTCGCCGTCACGGGCCGCGTATCCAGGCCAGGAATGCGACTGTTCGCGATGGTCTGGCGGAGCCGTTCGGCGCATTCGGCGGCATCGGAGGGCGAGGCGTCCGGCAGGAACACGGCGAACTCCTCGCCGCCCCAGCGGCCGACGAGATCGCCCTTGCGGGCGGTTCTGCGCAGGATCGCGCCGATCTCCTGCAGCACGACGTCACCGACGTCGTGACCGAAACTGTCGTTGATCGATTTGAAATGGTCGACGTCGCACAGGATCAGCGCCGCGCCTGCGGGCGCGCGGCGCATCGGCGCCGCGATCTCCGCCTCGAAGCCGCGGCGGTTGAGCAGCCCGGTGAGATGGTCGAGGTCGCGTTCGCGGCGCAGATCGTCGATCAGGTCCGACACCGCCGCAGCCAGGATGGCCATCGCCAAGGCGGCGCCCAGCACCGCGAGCGACAATTGCAGCGTCTGCCAGAACACCGAGTCGGCGAACGCGAGTGGTCCACCCGACGGCGGCGAGGCGCCGACCGTGAACACGGTGCGGGGAAAGAAGTGCAGCCCGAACAGGAGCAGCGTCCAGAACAGGATGCGGTCGACCACGCGGCCGTGTCTGAGCTGCGCAAGCCGCAGCGCGGCGACGCAGAGCAGCAGTCCGTAGCCGAAGTTCTGCACATAGATGCGCGCGAGCAGACTGCGATCGACGTAGAAGAAGTAGTACAGCGCCAGGCAAAACGCGGCGAAGATCGCGACATCGATCCAGATGCCGAACGCCCTGCCCGAGCGGATCAGCACGCCTTCGACAGCCGCGATCACGGCACAGGTGTAGAGCGCGCCCGACACCATCGCGTTGAGGCCGGTGTCACGCGGCCAGTACAGAATCTGGCTCGACGCCCCGAGCGCGAACAGCGCACACGCTGCCGCCAGAAGCGCGAGATAAGGACGTCGCCGGTCGTAGCTCCAGGCCGCGAGAAACGCGACGCCGAACACGCCGATGATGCCTGGCCCGATCAGGGACAGCGTTATTCTGACTACGGAACCCGGCATTTCGAACGTCGCGACCTCACAGGTTGAATCTCGCGTCTTTTGCCGCCATCCGCTGTCTAAATCCCCCACACACTCGATTCAATTTTAGCAAAGCGAAAGCTGCGCGATTGCGAGCGCGCTGGCGACGCCGAGCAGCGTCCCCGGACAGCGCTTCGCTGATCCGCGCGGCGGAATTCTCTGTCGCCGCTAGAGCGGATCATCGTTTGATTGAAACTATCCGACCTTTCCGGAGGCACTGAGTCCTCATCCTGAGGAGCCCGGCCAAGCCGGGCGTCTCGAAGGATGGGGCAACGCATTCCCTGCGGCACATGGTTCGAGGCGGCGCTACGCGCCTCCTCACCATGAGGTTGTGCGTGTGGCAGGCGGTGCGGATCAGCTCTGATTCTATCAAAAACAGAACTGAGCTCACGCCTGCTTCAGCCGTTTCTTGTACGCCTCCGGGTCCATGTCGCGGATGTCGACGCTGAGGCTGTGAATGTCGGGGCAGTGCTCGGTCAGGGTCTGGCGCAGCGCGGTGCTGAGCGCGACCTTCTGCTCCGGCGTGCGGCCGGCCAGCATGAATACGGCAAGATGCACGAAGCTGTCGCGCTTGCCGGCGACCAGATAATCGTCGTAGCCGCGGGCCCGCACCTTGATGTCGGCGGCGTGCATCACCCCGGTCGCCCCGGCGGTGACGGCGAGCTGCGCGATGATGCGCCCGACGCGGTCGCGGCCGAGATGATCGGCCGAATAGTCCATCACGAGGTGCGGCATCGTCGCTCCGGTTCGCTCCCTACGGTCTCCGCGGGTGTTATTTGGCGCTCGCGAGCGTGATCAAGCCCGGGCGGCGGATCGACGCAAGCGCCACGGCGCTCATGGCCGTATGCGTAAATGCGATCGACAGGCTGTTCGCGTTGCGGCAAAGCTCGCCGCCAACGAGACGCTGCACGTTCGATGGAGCCGCAATGACCACCGACCGCCCTGCCGATCCCCGCGCCCGCTGGGCGTATCTGTCGCAGAGCGAGCGCGACGCCGCCTACGATGTAGTCACCGCGGTGAAGAACAGTGCCGAGCTGAGCGCCGAGCGCAACGCCGCATCGGCGCAGGCGCGCGCCAGGCTGAGATCGGTGCTCGATCTGGCTTACGGCCCGCGCCAAAACGCCAGGATCGACCTGTATCCGGCCGCGCGGCCCGACGCGCCCTGCCTGGTGTTCTGGCATGGCGGCTATTGGCAGAAGAATTCGCGCGAGCTGTTCGCCGCGCTGGTCGAGGGCATCGCCGCGCACGGCTGGTCGGTGGCGATTGCCGGCTATTCGCTGGCGCCGGAGGTGACGCTCACCGACATCGTCGCCGAGAGCCGCGCCGCGCTCGACTGGCTCGCTGCGCACGGCGTCGCCGGGCCGGTGGTGACCTCGGGCTGGTCGGCCGGCGGCCATCTGGTGGCGATGACGCTGGACCATCCGCTGGTCACCGCCGGGCTGTCGATCGCCGGCGTGTTCGAACTCGGCCCGCTGCGCGACACCTTTTTGAACGCGGCGCTGCGCCTCACCGACGCCGAGATCGAAACGCTGTCGCCGCTGCGGCTGCCGCCGGTCAAGAAGCGGCTCGACCTCGCCTACGGCACCCGGGAGCTGCCGGCGCTGGTGCTGGACTCCCGCGATCTGCACGCGCGCCGCGACGCCGCCGGCGCGCCCGGCCGGCTGCTGCCGCTTCCCGGCCACGATCACTTCTCGATCCTGGCCGAACTGCGCCGCCCGGATGGCGCGCTGGTGCAGGCCGCGCGCGCGCTGATCGGCTGAGGTGCCGCCCGTCCCAGCTCACCAGGTGGCGTCGAGACCGAGCAGGCCGAGGATCTGGCGGCGCAGGTCGGCCAGATATGGATCGCCGCGGTGACGCGGATACGCCGCCTCCACGGCGAGATCGGCCTTGAGCTTCGCGGGACGCTCGCTGAACACCAGCACCCGCTGCGCCAGGAACAGCGCTTCCTCGACATCGTGAGTCACCAGCAGCGTCGTGAAGCCCTGGCGCTGCCACAGCGACACGATCTCGGTCTGCATGCTGAGCCGGGTCAGCGAGTCGAGTTTTCCGAGCGGCTCGTCGAGCACCAGGATATCGGGATCGTTGACCAGCGCACGGGCCAATGACACGCGCTGCGCCATGCCGCCGGAGAGCTGGTGCGGATAGGCGTTGGCAAAGCCGCTGAGCCCGACCATCGCCAGCGCCGCATCGACCCGGTGACGCTCGCTCTTGATGATGCCCTGCGCCTCGAGCCCGAGCGCGACGTTCTTCCACACCGTCCGCCATGGAAACAGCGTCGGATCTTGGAACACAACGACGCGCGACGGAAGTGGCCCGGCAATGACGCGGCCGTCTTCGAGCAGCCGGCCGGCGCGCGGCGGCTCGAGCCCGGCAACCAGCCGCAGCAGCGTGGACTTGCCGCAACCCGACGGGCCGAGCAGCGCCACGAACTCGCCCGGCGCGGCACTGAGTGTGACGTGATCGAGCACCGGCAGCTCGGCACCGTCGATGTCGAAATGGTGGCTGACGTCGACGACATCGAGCGCAGCGCCGGCCGCCTGCGGCTGCTGCAATGCGACGGCGCTCACCATTTCACGACACCCTTCTGCCAGACCAGCAAGCGGTCACGGACCTTGAACAACGCCGTAATGGCGCCGGAGCACAATAGCGACATCACCAGCAGAGCCGCATACATGTTGGCGTAGGCCGCCCAGCCCTGCGCCCATTGCAGGTACCAGCCCAGACCGGATTTGACGCCCATCATCTCCGCGACCACCAGCACCGCGAACGATGCGCCGAGGCCCATGAACAGGCCGACGAAGACGTGGGGCAGCGCCGCCGGGATCGCGACCTTGAACACCAGGAACGACGGCCTGGCGCCGAGCGTGCGCGCGACGTCGTAGTAAGCATTAGACACGCTGGCGACTCCCGACCAGGTCAGCACCGTCACCGGAAATCCGGTCGCCAGCGCGATCAGGAAGGTCGATGCGCTCCAGCTCGACGGAAACGCGAAGAACGCGATCGGCAGCCACGCGGTCGCCGGCAGCGGGCCGATGAACCGCAGCACCGGATGCACCCAATAACCGACCGCACGCGACCAGCCGATCGACACGCCGGTGACGAAGCCGGCCGCCGCGCCGATCAGATAGCCGCCGAGCTGCAACTGTACCGAGGCCAATACGCTGTCGATCAGTTTCGGCAGATCGTCGGTGTAGACTTCGACGATCGCCTGCGGCGGCGGGAAGAACGGTTGCGGCAGCAGCCCAAGCTTGGCCGTCGCCGCTTCCCAGACTGCGAGCAGCACGCCGAGCAGCAACAGCCACGGCGACCGTCGCCGCACCGCCTCGCCGACCCGTCGCGACCACAAACCGATCACGGCCGCCAGCGCGATCGCGCCGCCGATCACGAAGGCGGCGATCGCCACCTCCTTGGTGCGCGACCAATCGCCGAGGTCGTCACGCCACAGGCACGACAGACCGAACACGGTCCAGCCGACGCCCGCGGCGAAGCCGGCAGCATGCCCGCGCACAGCGCGCAGCAGCGGCGACATGCGGGACGCCACCTGCGTCCCGACATCGAGTTCGAGCGCCTCAGACGCGGAATACGTCGGCATAGATCTTGTCCGCAAATTTGGTGGTGTCGGTCGAACGTTTGATCACCGAGACCGCTTTGAGGTCGTCGGCATACAGCTTCAGTTCGCTCTTGAGCTGCGGGCCGACCGGATGGTGATCGTGAGTGTGGTACTTGATCAGCGCCCGGATATCCTCCTCGGTGACGATCTTCGGCGCGTAAGGCAGGAACGACATCGCCGCCTTTTCCGGGTTGTTGGACGAAAATTCCGCCGCATCGAGCAGCGCTTGGGTCACAGCCCGCGCCACCAGCGGCTCGTCGCGGATCAGGCTGCCGCGCACACCGACGATGCAGCAGCTCACGTTGCGATAGATGCCGTCGAGGTTGGAGCCGATCTCCTTGAATTCGCCGTCCTTGAGGAAAGCGTGCGCCAGCGGATCGGACGCCAGCGCCGCCTGCGCCTCGCCCTTCTCCACCGCGAGCCGGACCAGATTTCCCGGATACTGCTTCCAGTCGACCTCCGTGGCCGGATCGATACCGGCCTTGGCGAGCTGGATCGAGAAGAAGTTCTTGCCCGGCCCCGCCTGATCGTCGATCGCCACCACCTTGCCTTTGAGATCGGTGACCTTGCTGATCTCCGAGTTGGTCGGCGCGATCGCCCGCAGGCAGCCACCGTGCGTTCCGGCGACGATCTTGACGTCGAAGCCCTGCTCCAGTGGTTTCAGCCAGCGCAATGCCATCCCGACACCGACATCGCTCTTCCCGGTGGCGATCGCTTCCAACAACTGATCTGTCGAACCCGAGAAATTCACCAGCTCGACATCGAGATTCTGCTTCCTGAAGAATTCGTAGTCGACCGCGACCGGCACCTGCACCGAGCACACCGAATTGGCGTTCCAAGACAGTTTCAGCTTGCGCGGCGCGCCGGTCAGCACAGCATCGCCGGATGTGCGGCAGATCGGGAAGTCGGAGAGATCATAACCGACGGGCACCGTCGGGAACGCCTGAATGCCGAACGCTCCGACCGGCGCTGCGACCACGCCCGCCGCCGCGCCGAGCAGTACGGAGCGCCGGCTGATAGGCCGACCTTTCTTTTGGTTGCTCATCAATGTCACCTTTCAGTTCAAGAGCCCGGCGGCGACGTTCAGGAAGGTGTCCGATCCGTTACGACCGATTCCGCCGACGAAATTCAGTGCCGTCATGATCGAGTTCGGCTGCTAGCAGGTCAATGAAACGTCATTTCAAATGTCGCACGGAACAGAGAACGCGATGCGCGTCGCACGCGCCTCAGGCAGCAGGTGGACCGATCGCAGAGAACCACGTTCTCACCGGCGGCGCTCCGGCAGAATGATGCTGCTGATAGCAGCGACGCCAATTGCAGCCGGTACGGCTCACATCACGGCCCCGAGCGCCTTCAGCTCTTATCCGAGCGTCGCATTGCGCGGGCGGTCACAGTCGATTAGTGCGGGCCGACAATCGCTGCATCAGGATCTTACATCATGGCCAAGCCGAAGCCCGACGCCATCACCTGCTCCGAATGCGGGCAGTTCAACTGTTATCGTCTCGACAAGCGCTATCCGGCAATCTGCGCCACGACCGATCTGGCGCCCGAGGAGCGACAGGAACTGGTGAGCCTATATACCGGCGATACGATCGACGCGACGCTCGCGCGCGCCGCGGCGGAGATCGAGGGGCAACACTATTGCAAGCTCAATCGTGTCGAAGAGACGGTTGCCTTCGCGCGCCGGATTGGTGCGACCCGGATCGGCATCGCCACCTGCGTCGGCCTGATCGAGGAGACCAAGCTGCTGGTCGAGATTCTCCGGCTCGCCGGATTCGAAACCCGAACCGCGCTGTGCAAGGTCGGCTCGATCGACAAGACCGAGATCGGAGTGCCGGAGGAACTGAAGATCAAGGGCGGTCACGAAGCCTGCTGCAATCCGGTCCTGCAAGCCCGCATGCTCAATCGGGAAGAAACCCATCTCAACGTCATCATGGGGTTGTGTGTGGGACACGACTCGCTGTTCATCCGCCACGCCGAGGCGCCAGTGACGACGCTGGTGGTGAAGGACCGTGTGCTCGGCCACAACCCGGTGGCGGCGTTTCACACCATCAAGACCTACTCCAGCCGGATGCGCGACGCGCGGCG
The DNA here is from genome assembly GCF_007005445.1 of Rhodopseudomonas palustris. Taxonomy (NCBI): domain Bacteria; kingdom Pseudomonadati; phylum Pseudomonadota; class Alphaproteobacteria; order Hyphomicrobiales; family Nitrobacteraceae; genus Rhodopseudomonas; species Rhodopseudomonas palustris. Next base: position 2,260,340 of record NZ_CP041387.1, read on the forward strand.
CATGCAGGAGCTGTGAGCCACGGATCACCGCCTCATGCTCGTCTCGGACGGCATCCCTGCGGTCCGCCATAAACGCCGTGATTCCGCAAGGTGGCAAATGACGTGACGCAACGTCGTCCTTGTGGACGCGCCGTCCGCATCCTGTTAAACTGGTAGCAGACGACGGCACGCAACGCCGCTTGCGGTCCGGCACAAATCCCCAGCGACAGCATCGCGCAAAGAAGGGATCGACCACAGTCCCCACCCGAACGTCACGTCGCACGCAGCGTCACCGCTGGCTCATCAGAATGCAGACGCGCTGCCGTCCGCTCGACGTGCCGGTCCGGCTCACCACACGTCACCGAACCAATCTCGTCCGACGGCCGCAGTTCGCTCTTACTCCATCGTGCCGAAGGAGCACCGCCCTTGCCAGATCGTGAGACCTCGATGAAAGCCGTCGTCGTCGACGACTACGCCGCGATCGACCAGATCGAATTGAAGGAGATCGCGCGGCCGGCGGTGACGCCGGGTGCAGTGCGGGTCCGGGTTCGGGCGGTCGGCATCGGCTTCGTCGACGGCCTTAAAGTGCAGGGCCGCTATCAGACCAAGGATCCGCTGCCGTTCATCCCCGGCACGGAATTCGCCGGCGTGATCGACGCGGTCGGCGATGGTGTCGCGAACCTCGCGCCCGGCCAGATGGTGATGGGCATGGCGCGCTCCGGTGCGCTCGCCGAATACATCGTGGTGCCGATCGAGGCGGTCGCGCCGCTGCCGGACGGCGCCTCGGCGGAAGAAGGCGCCTCGTTCCGAGCCAACTACCTGACCGCTTACTACGCGCTGGCCGAACGCGCCGCGCTGAAGGAGGGCGAAATCCTGCTGGTGCTCGGCGCCGCCGGCGGCGTCGGCACCGCCGCGATCCAGATCGGCAAGCTGCTCGGCGCCCGCGTCATCGCAGCGGCATCGAGCGCGGAGAAGCGCGACTTCGCGCTGGGGCTCGGCGCCGATGCCGTGATCGACTACACGCGGCCGGACTGGCGCGACACGTTGAAGGCGCTGACCCAGGACCACGGCGCCGACGTCGTGTTCGATCCGGTCGGCGGGCCGGTCGCGGTCGAAGCGTTTCGCTCAATCGCCTGGAACGGCCGGCACATCGTCGTCGGGTTCGCGGCCGGCAGCATCCCGGCGCTGCCGTTCAACCTGCCGCTGCTGAAGGGCGGCAGCCTGCTCGGCGTCGACCTCGCGCAACTGCCGCGACGCGAACCGGCTGTGCTGGCACGCTGCACCGCGGAGCTGTCGCGGCTGCTCGCCAGCGGCGCGCTGAAGCCGGCGATCGTCTCGTCATTCGCACTGGAGGACTTTCACGCCGCGTTCAACGCCCTCGCCGGCCGCGACGCGCTCGGCAAGGTCGTGGTGCGGATCGGGCCGTAGCTTCGCCTGATGTCCTGCCCCGAAGCTCCGTGGATGCGTGGGGCTCGGCCCGCGCATCCACAGCGCGCATGGACGCATCGGCTTACTTCGTCGCCGGCGACGCGCCGACCGTCGCGGCGTTGTCGCCACCGAGCTGCTGCGCCATCTTCAGATGATGTTCGAGCACCGGCAGCGTCTGCGCGGCCCATTGCTTCAACTCGGGGAAGTCGCCGTTGCTGGCGTAGCTCTGGAACAGTTCGACCGCCTCCTGATGCGCCTGCACCTGCTGCGCGGCGTAGGCGGCGACGAACGCGTCGCCCCGCTTGTCGTTCAGTTCGTCCAGCATCGCCTGATGCCGGGCGTCGGGCTGGCTCGGCACGTCGACCTTGAGGCCGTGATTGGCGATCATGCGGCGAACGTCGGCCGAGGTCTTGCCGTGATCCTGCAGCATCTTGTCGGCGAACTGCTTCTGAGCGTCGGTGCCGCGGGCGAGCGCCAGCCGCGCCGCGGCGGTCTCGTACAGATCGGACACCGCGACCTGCTGAATGAACCCCGCGGTGGTCGAACTGATCGCCACCGGCGGCGCGCCGGGCGCCTGCGCAGCCGTCTGCGCGGCGGCGGGGGTGGCGAGCAGTATGCAGCTCAGCAGAATGGCGGCGCCCTTCATGTCGGTCTCTCCTGATGTCGCGTCGGTGTCGCCGCGCGATCAGTGACGATCTCGGTCGCGGCTGTCTGTCCACGCAACTCGCGGGCGAACCGTCCGTTCCTCGCTGCGACATCGGGTGACCGGGCGACGCAAGGCGCGTCCGGCGTCGCCGATGACACGATCGCCGCCGGTCTCAGTAGCCGAGCGCGACGCCGTCCTTGCGATGATCGGAGGCGCCGAGCAGCACGCCACGGGCCCGATCGATCCTGATCGCCTGACAGCCGCCGATCGCTTCCTCGGTCCAGCGCACGGAGTGACCGCGGCGCTGCATCTCGTCGTGGATGCCCTGGCCGATCGTGGTCTCCAGCGCCAGCGCGCCGTCGAAGCAGAAGCTGCGCGGACGTTCCGCCGCGGCCTGAATATCGAGGCCGAGGTCGAGCACGTTGGAGAGGAAGTTGGCGTGGCCCGCCGCCTGATAATGACCGCCCATCACGCCGAACGGCATCACCGCCTGATCGCCCTGCATCAGCATGCCGGGAATGATGGTGTGCATCGGCCGCTTGCCGGGCGCGAGCGAATTGGGATGGCCGGGCCTGGCGCGGAAGCTCCAGCCGCGATTGTGCAGCAGCACGCCCGAGTTCGGCGCGTAGATGCCGCTGCCGAACGGCGAGAAGATCGAGTTGATCAGCGACACCGCATTGAGATCGCGATCGACCACGGTGACGTACACCGTGTCGCGATGTTCGGTGTCGAGCCACGGCTGCGCCTCGCCGGCGCGGTCCATCGCGATGCTCTGCCGGATCTTGCCGATCACAGCGTCCGACAGAAAGCGCGCAGGTTCGAGCGGATGGACAGCCGGATCGCAGAAATACGCATCGCGCGTCGCGTAAGCCGCCTTGGTGGCCTCCGCAAGCAGATGAATCCGGTCGGCTTCACCGAGCCTGCCGACGTCGAAGCCCTCGAGCACGCGCAGGATCATCAGCGCCGCCAGCCCCTGCCCGTTCGGCGGACATTCCATCACGGTGAAGCCGCGATAATCGGCCGAGATCGGCGTCACGTCCTCGCCGCGATGCGCGGCGAAGTCATCGACGCTGTGGGCGCCGCCGAGCTTGCGCAGCACCGCGACCATCTCCTCGGCGACCTCGCCCTCGTAGAATCCGGCGCGGCCCTCGCGTGCGATCTTGCGCAGCGTCGCGCCGAGCCGCGGCTGGGCGCGGACGTCGCCGATCTCGGGAACACTTCCTCCGGGGAGAAACTGCGCGGCGGCGTTCGGATCGATTTCGACGCGCGCGCGACAGCGGCGCCAGTCGGACGCCACGCGCGGGGTGACGCAGAAGCCCTGCTCGGCGGCCTCGATCGCCGGCGCCAGCACGTCCGCCAGCGGCAGGCTGCCGTGGCGCTCGATCAAAGTGCACCAGGCGTCGATCGCGCCCGGAATGGTCACGGCCTCGGGCGACGTCGGCGGGATATCGCGGGCCTCGCCGCCGGCATATTTCTCCGCGTCGGTGCCGGCCGGGGTGCGGCCGGAACCGTTCAGCCCGATCGGGCGACCGCCGCCCAGCGCGATCAGCGCGAAGCAATCACCGCCGATACCGGTCATCTGCGGCTCGACCACGCCCTGGATCGCGACCGCAGCCACCGCGGCGTCGATCGCGTTGCCGCCGCGCCGCAGGATGTCGACCGCCGCCAGAGTCGCCCGCGGATGCGACGTCGCCGCCATGCCGTTCTGCGCGACCGCGAGCGAGCGGCCGGTCTTGTGAAAATCGCGCATCGTTGGTTCCCTGTTGGATGTCGTTCGAGGCTATCCGCCGACAGCCCAGGCTTCGCACCGCGCCGGACCCAGCCGGAGCACGCCGCTAGGCGGTCATCGCGTCTTGCGACGATGCGGCCTGCGGGCCGGCGAACAGGCTGCGACCCGGGATAGCGTCGAGCAAGGCACGAGTGTAGGCGTGCCGGGGCGACGTGAACACCGACTTGGTATCGCCCTGCTCGACGATCTCGCCGCGGCGCATCACCACGATGCGATCGGCGATCTCGGCGGCGACGCGCAGATCGTGAGTGATGAACAGCATCGCCAGATTCATCTCCTCGCGCAGCTCCGCCAGCAGTTCGAGAATCTGCGCCTGCACCGAAACATCGAGAGCCGACACCGCCTCGTCGGCGACCAGCACCATCGGCTTCAGCGCCAGCGCGCGCGCGATGCAGATGCGTTGACGCTGGCCGCCGGAGAACTCGTGCGGGTAGCGCCCGGCCGCACTCGCCTCGAGGCCGACCCGCGCCAGCAGCCGCTTGGCGTCGGCCATCGCCTCGGCGGGCGGCGCGCCATAGGCCATCGGCCCGCGCGCGATCGCATCGCCGACCTTCTGCCGCGGATCGAGCGCCGCATACGGATCCTGGAACACGATCTGCACCTTGCGACGCATCGCTCGCAGCCCGCCGCCGCGCAATTCGAGGAAATCCATGCCGCCGAACTCGATCGCGCCGGAGTCCGGCTCGATCAGCCGCATGATGATGCGGCCGAGCGTCGATTTGCCGGACCCGGATTCTCCGACCACCGCGACGGTCTCCCGCGGTCGCAGGCTGAGCGCCACGTCACGCACCGCCGGCACCGTGCGATGCGGCCGGAACAGGCCCTGCGAGGTGACGAAGGTCTTGTTCAGCCCGCGGGCGTCGAGCAACGGCTCGCCGTCCAGGTGACGGTCGAGCTCGGTGGCCGGGCGCGAGCCCGGCACCGCGGCGATCAGCGCCTTGGTGTAGTCGTCCTTCGGCCGCCGCAGCACCTCGTCGACGCAGCCCTGCTCGACGACGCGGCCGCCGCGCATCACCACCACCCGATCGGCGATATCGGCGACCACGCCGAAATCATGGGTGATGAACAGCACGCCCATGCCGCGTTCCGCCTGCAGCCGCCGGATCAGCGCCAGGATCTGCTTCTGGGTGGTGACGTCGAGCGCTGTGGTCGGCTCGTCGGCGAGCAGCAGCGCCGGATTGTTGGACATCGCCATCGCGATCATCACCCGCTGGCGCTGACCGCCGGAGAGCTGGAACGGATAGCTGCGGACCAGGGTGGCCGGTTCCGGCAGTCCGACAGCGGCGACGAGTTCGAGCACCCGCGCATCGAGTTCGGCCCGGCTCGGCCGCGGCGCGGCATGGACCAGGATCGCCTCGGCAATCTGATCTCCGACCCGCGCCAGCGGATTGAGGGCGCTGAGCGGCTCCTGGAAGATCATCGAGATCGCGCCGCCACGAAGGCCGCGCATCGTGTCTTCATCCGCGTGCGCGAGGTCCTGGCCGCGAAACCGCACCGCGCCGCCGCCGATCGACAGATTCGGCGGTAGCAATCCGAGCACCGCATGCGCGGTGATCGACTTGCCCGAGCCGGATTCCCCGACCAGGCAGACGATCTCGTTGCGCCGCACGCCGAGCGACACCTCGGCGACCGCGTGGCTGCGATCGCCGCCCCTCGGCAGCGCGACCGACAAATTCTCGACGGACAACAGGATATCGTCGCTCATGCGTTACGCGCCTTTCGCGAGATGCGCGGGTTCAGGGTGTCGTTCAGCCCCTCGCCGACCAGATTGATCGCCAGCACGGTGAGCAGGATGGCGATGCCGGGAAACATGCTCATCCACCACGCCTGACGGATCACGGTGCGCGACGCGCCGATCATCAGTCCCCACGACATCAGATTGGGATCGCCGAGCCCCATGAAGCTCAGCGCACTTTCGATCAGGATCGCGGTCGCGATCGTCAGCGAGCCTGTGACGATGATCGGCGAGATCGCATTGGGCAGGATGTGGCGCAGCGCCACCACCATCGGCGCCTGGCCTTGACACACCGCGGCCTGGACGAATTCACGGCCGCGCAGCCGCATGAACTCCGCCCGCGTCAGCCGCGCCAGCGGTGGCCAGCTCACAGCGCCGATCGAGATGATGACATTGGTCAGCGTCGGTCCGATCGTCGCCACCAGCAGGATGGCGAGGATGAAGCCGGGGATAGTCTGGAACAGCTCGGTGACGCGCATCATCGCATCGTCGACCCGGCCGCCGAAATACCCGGCGATCGCCCCGATCACCACGCCGATACACAGCGCCGCCAGCGTCGAGGCGACCCCGATCGTCAGCGACACCCGGGCGCCGTAAGCGATCCCGGCGGCGACGTTGCGGCCGAGCATGTCGGAGCCGAGCGGGAGCCCTTCGCTCGCGGGCGGCTGGAACGGCGCCGCGACCATTTCCCAAGGGTCTTCAGGGAAGATCACCGGCGCCATCGCCGCGAGCACGATCACGCCGATCAGGATCACCAGGCCGATCAGGCCGGTCGGGTGACTCAGGAAGGTCTTCAGCCGATCCATCTCGACCTCCGCTCAGGACGCAGCACGCAGGGAGACGCGCGGATCGACGACCCGGTAGATCGCGTCGGTGAGAAGATTGAGCCCGATGACGATCACAGACATCACCAGGAAGATGCCGAGCATCAGCGGATAGTCGCGCTGCAGCACCGCATCGAAGGTCAGGCGGCCGAGACCGGGCCATGCGAATACCGTCTCGATCACCACCGCTCCGCCGACCAGCGTGCCGGCCTGCATGCCGGCCACTGTGACCACCGGCAGCACGGCGTTCCGCAACATGTGCCGGATGATGATCTGGCCGCGCTTCAAGCCCTTGGCCCGCGCCGTCTTGATGAAGTCCTGATGCGCGACATCGATCACCGCCGAGCGCATCAGCCGGGCGTAAATCGCCAGATGCACCGCGCCGAGCGAGATCACAGGCAGGATCAGATGAGCCGCGATGTCGCGAGCCCGCTCCAGCGGCGTCATCTCGACGCCGATCGTGACGTAGCCGAACGCCGGCAGCCAATCGAGCTGGACCGAGAACAGCAGCACCAGCATCAGTCCGAGCCAGAACACCGGCATGGCGTACAGAAACAGCGACACGATGGTCAGCGCGGTGTCGGACCATTTGCCCGCGCGGACGCCGGCCAGCGTGCCGAGCGAAACACCGACCGAGAGCGACAGCAGGAACGCGCTGCAAGTCAGCAATAGAGTCGCCGGCAGACGCTCGGCGATCAGCGACAGTACCGAACGCTGCTGTCGATAGGAGTAGCCCAGATCCAGCGTCACGATCCGCTTCAGATAGATCGCGAGCTGGACCGGATACGGCTTGTCGAGCCCGTACTCTGCACGCAGCCGGGTGAGCATCTCCTCATCGGCCGCTCCGCTCTGCCCGGCCATCACCTGCGCGGGATCACCGGGCGCGGCATGCACCAGCACGAAGTTGAAGGTGGCGATCACCAGCACCACCGCGACGAGGCGGACGGCCCAGCGGACGATCGCCAGAGCGATCGCCACACCGCGGCTGCCGCCGATCGACTGCGCAAGCGCCATCATCCGAACGAGACCGTCCCGAAGGTGTCGTGTACGCCGATCGCGGTGGTAACGACATTCTTCAGCCGCTTGTCCATGAAGTTCGGGTAGTCGATCTCGAGCAGCCAGGCGACCGGCACCTCCTCGACCATGATCTTCTGCAGCGCGCTGTAGTGCTCCTGGCGCTTTTCGTCGGAGGTCGCGACGGCAGCCTCCTCGAACAACCGGTCGACTTCCGGATTGGAATATCCGCAGGTGTTGGAGAACAGGATGCCCTTGCGGATGTTGGACGAGACGTAGCTGCGCGACACGCCGAGCGCCGGATCGCCGAACTGATAGACGGTGGTCGAGGTCATCGAGAAATCCCAGTTACTGAACTTCTCGGCCCAGCCGGCAACGTCGATGCCTTTCAGTTGCAGATCGATGCCGACGCGGGCGAGCGATTGCCGCAGGAACTCGGACGCCCGCTGATGGGTTTCGCCATACGGCGGCACCAGATAGGGAATCGACACGCGCTTGCCGTCGGGGCCCGGCTTCAGCCCCATCTCGTCGAGCAACGCCTTCGCCTTTTCGGGCGAATAGTCGTAGCTCTTGACGTTCTTTTCGTAGAATTTCGTCTTCGACGACACCGGTCCGGTCGCGACCTTGCCGAGACCGAAATAGACGCGGGCGAGCAGCGCCTTGCGGTCGATCGCGTACATCACCGCCTGCCGGAACCGCTTGTCGTTCAGCGGCGCGACCCGGTTGTTGAACTCGAGCCAGGTGTGGGGTGCGAAGAATTCGTAGCCCTTCGTGGTCATCGTCAGGTTCGGCAACTTCGACAGCCGCGGCACCTCGAACAATTCGACGTCGGTCCACTGCGTGAGCTGAACGGTGCCCTGCTCCAGCGCAACCGAGCGCGACGCCGAATCCGGGATCACCCGATAGATGATTTCGTCGAGGACCGGCTCGCCCGGACGATAGTAGCCTTCATGCTTGACCAGATGGACGTGCGAGCCGCGCACCCATTCCTTCAGCTTGAACGGACCGGAACCGATCGCCTTCGCGTTCGCCGGGTTCTTGCGATAGTCGGTTCCCTCGTAAATGTGCTTCGGCACGATCGGCGCCGTCGTGCAATCGAACGCGGTGAGGAACGGCGCGAAGGGAGTCTTCAGTTTGAACACCACCGTGAGCGGATCCGGCGCCTCGGCCTTCTCGACCCGCGAGAAGGTGTTGCGCGCCCGCGCGTGGTTTTCCATCAGGATCTTCATCACCGAGAACACCACGTCTTCCGACGTCAGCGGCGTGCCGTCGTGGAAGGTGATGTTGGGGAACAGCTTGAACGTATAGGTCAGCTTGTCGGGCGACACTTCCCATGACTGCGCCAGGCCCGGCAGCGGCTTGAGATCGAAGTCGTAGCGCAGCAGGCTCTCGTAGATCTTGCCGCCCAGCGTCAGCGTCGGCTGCTGCTGATTGAGCGCGGTGACCAGGATCGGCGGCTCCGGCTGAATGATGGTGTTGAGCGTGCCGCCCCGAGTCTGCCCCGCCGCCCGGGTGATGCCGAGCGGAATGCCGCCGATGCCGGCCGCGCCAGCGAGCAGGCCGAGCTTGGTGAATTCGCGTCTGTTCATGGGATCCCCCGCGTTACGAGAAGTTGAACTGGTCGATCGTTCAGGACGTTGGTGAATGAGGCGAAGGTGGTCCGTGCATCAGACCATCGCCTCGATGAGATACGGACCACGGCGCGCGAGCGCCGCATCGAGCGCACTTGAGAATTCCGACAGCGTGGTGGCGCGGCCGGCATCGACGCCGAGGCCTTGCGACATCTTGGTCCAGTCGAGTTCGGGCTGGTCGAGCTGCAGCATCCGCTGCGCATTTCGGCCCGGTGTCTGCGCCCCGACCTTGCTCATCTCGCCCCACAGCGTGGCGTAGGATCGGTTCGAAAACACGATGGTGACGACGTCGAGGTTTTCCCGGGCGTGGGTCCAGAGACCCTGCACCGTGTACATGCCGCTGCCGTCGGCCTGCAGGTTGATCACCTTGCGGTCCGGGCACGCCACCGCGGCGCCGGCCGCCATCGGAATGCCGATCCCGATCGCGCCGCCGGTTATCTGCAGATAGTCGTGCGGTGCCGCGTCGTAGGAATAGTCGAAGAAACCCGACGAGGTCAGTGCCTCGTCGCAGACGATCGCCTGATCCGGCAGCCGCGCGGCGACCAGCCGGTTCACCATATCCACGGTCAAAGCGGCATTGGGCCCCGCCGTCGGCGCAGGAACGGCAAACGGTGCAATCGCGACCGGCTCGCTCGGTGCATTCACTTCGTCGGCAAGCCATTCCAGCGCCTGCACCAGATCCTGATCGGGCCCGGCGAGTTGGACGATCTCGCAATTCGGCGGAGCCAACCGGCCGGGCCGGTTCGGATAGGCGAAGAACGACACCGGCTCCTTGGCGCCGATCAGCACCACCATGTCGGTGCCGCGCAGCATCTCAAGACCGATCTCGTGGGTCATCGGCAGCTTGGCAATCGGCGCCCGGCCGCGGCCGCGCTCGATCCGGCCATTGGCGCCCTGCGCGTAGATTTCCACCCCGGCGCTGCGCCGAATGTTGTCGGCGATCCGGAGCGGGTGCTCGCGCAGGGCGCCGCCGGAGAGCATCAGCACCACCTTGCGTTTGGTCCGGATCGCAGCGCCGATGCGCACGACCGTCTCCTGCACCACCGGCGTCTGCGGCAGACGTTTGCCGCGCACCGGCGCCGAACGGTAGCTGTGCTCATTCCACGCCATGTCGGCAGGCAGGATCAGTGTCGAAATCCCCGGCGCCATGCTCTGCGACCACGCATCCGCGACGTCCTGGTCGATCCGCACCGGATCGGCGATGCGCTTCACCCAGCGCGACATTGGTCGCGCCAGCGAGTCGATGTCGCTGGTCAGCGGCGCATCGAGCGGCAGATGCTCGACCGCATGGTCGCCGACGATGTTGATCATCGGCGAATGCGCGCGCCGTGCGTTGTGCATATTGGCCAGGCCGTTGGCGAGGCCTGGGCCGAGATGCAGCAGCGTCACCGCCGGCCGGTCGCGCATCCGTGCGTAGCCGTCGGCGGCGCCGGTGACGACGCCCTCGAACAGGCCGAGAATGCACCGCATCCGCGGCTGGCGATCGAGCGCCGCCACGAAATGCATCTCCGACGTGCCGGGGTTGGCGAAGCAAACGTCGACGTCGTGGGCGAGCAATGCGTCGCACAGCCGGTCGGCCCCGGTCATCGATTGTGTGGCGGAGATCGACGCGGCTGCGATCGCCATCACAGCTTCCTCAGCCCGCACCATCCCGCGACGAACAGCGCGATGCTCAGCGTCGTCTTGCGCAGGCTTTCGAGGTCGATGCGTTCGTTGAACGCGTGCGGCCCCTCGCCGTAGGGTCCGTAGCACAGCGCCGGGATGCCGTAGTCGACCGAGTAGTAGCGGGTGTCGTTGACGGCGGTCGACAGCCGCGCATCCAGCGGCGCCTTGAAGGCCGCCTGATGCGCGACGGTGAGCGCCGCTTCGGCGTCACTGCCCGGTTCGCAGACCGCCGGATCGGCCTTGAAGCCGCTCCAGATCAGTTCGGCCGGATTCTCCAACAGAAACGTGTCGCTCGCTTGCGCTTCGGCGAGGCATTGCTCGATGCCGCGCATCGCTTCCTGCGGCGTGTCGCCGGTCAGCAAGCCGAGCCGGCAATCCAGCTCGCACCAAGCGGAGGTGGAGCTCGCCCAATCGCCGCCCTTGATGATGCCGACGTTGAACTTGATCGGGTTCTTGACCTGACCGAACCACGGATCGCGCACCGCCTGGGCGTTGAGCTTCTTGGTGTACTCCTCGAAGGCGCGGATCAGATGCATCGCCGACAGGATGGCGCTGGTACCGGTCTCCGAATAGGCGACGTGCACCGGCGTGCCGCGTACCCGCAGCCGGAACCAGACTGCACCGACCTGCGCGCGAGTCAGGGTGTGGCCGGTCGGCTCCGGAATCAGACAGGCGTCGGCGCGATAGCCGCGCATCAGCGTCGACAGCGCGCCGTTGCCGGTGCTTTCTTCCTCGGTCACGGTCTGGACATGGACGCGCGCATCGGGCGCATAGCCGGCAGTGCGGATCGCATCGAGCGCGAAGATCATCGCCGACACGCCACCCTTCATGTCCTGCGCGCCGCGGCCGATCATCCAGCCGTCGCGCACCGTCGCGGCAAACGGCGGATCGCTCCACAGGTCGACCGGACCTTCCGGCACCACGTCGATATGCCCCTGCAGGATCAGGCTGCGGCCGTTGCCGTCGCAGTCGGCGGTGGCGACGACCTGCATCGACCCGGCCGGATCGATGTCGTCCATCGGCGCGGCCTTGGGATGGCTGGCGATGTCGACGTCTGCGAGACTGAAAGTGTCGATCTTGTAGCCGCGTTCGGCGAACTGCTGCGCCAGCCATTCCTGCTGCGGAGCCTCCTGGCCGCGCAAGCTGCGGAACTGCACCATACGCTGGAGAAACGCGACCTGGTCGTTGAAATTGCGATCGACCGCCGCCCGCAGGCTTTCAGCAATCGCATCCGATTTGGTCAATGTCTCAGTCGCCACGTCTCTGTCTCCCCTGGATCTGATAGTTCTCGTTATGCAGATGGCAGCGTCAGCGATCGAGACCGCCGAGCAGGATGTATTTGGTCTCGACGTATTCCTCGATGCCGTGGCGCGAGCCCTCGCGGCCGAGGCCGGACTGCTTGACGCCGCCGAACGGCACCACGTCGGCGCCGAGCAGCGCCGAGTTGACGCCGACCATGCCGGACTCGAGCGCCTCGGCGACGCGGAACACGCGTCCGAGGTCGCGCGCGTAGAAGTACGCTGCCAACCCGAACGGCGAGTCGTTGGCCTGCGCGATCACGTCGGCTTCGTCGCTGAAGCGATACACCGGCGCGACCGGACCGAAGGTCTCCTCGCGCGTGACGACCATGTCGGCGGTGACGCCGGTGACCACGGTCGGTTCGAAGAACGTGCGCCCGAGCGCGTGGCGCTTGCCGCCGAGCACGATGTTGGCGCCCTTGGCGACTGCATCCGCGAGATGATGCTCGACCTTGGCCACCGCCTCCTTGGTGATCAGCGGCCCCTGGGTGACGCCGTCGTCCAGGCCGTTGCCGACCCGCAATTTGGCGACCTTCGCGGCGAGCTTCTCGACGAAGGCGTCGTAGATCTTGTCCTGCGCGTAGATCCGGTTGGCGCAGACGCAGGTCTGCCCCATGTTGCGAAACTTCGAGGCGATCACGCCGTCGACCGCGGCATCGAGATCGGCGTCGTCGAACACGATGAACGGCGCATTGCCGCCGAGTTCGAGACCGACCTTCTTCACGGTCGAGGCGGCCTGGCGCATCAGGATCTTGCCGACCTCGGTCGAGCCGGTGAAGCTGATCGCCCGCACCGTCGGATGTTCGGTCCACGCCTTGCCGATCGCCGGCGCATCGCCGGTGACGATGTTGAGGACGCCGGCCGGAAAGCCGGCGCGCTGCGCCAGCACGCCGAGCGCGAGCGCCGTGAACGGCGTCTCCGGCGCCGGCTTGATCACCACGGTGCAGCCGGCTGCCAGCGCCGGTGCGACCTTGCGGGTGATCATCGCGGCGGGAAAATTCCACGGCGTGATCGCCGCGACGACGCCGACCGGCTGCCGGATCACCATCGTTCTGGAATCGGCGCGATGGGACGGGATGGTCTCGCCGTAGATGCGGCGCGCCTCCTCGGCATAGAATTCCACGAACGACGCCGCGTAGTCGATCTCGCCCAGGGCTTCCGCCAGCGGCTTGCCCTGTTCCTGAGTCAGCAACCGGGCCAGATCGTCACGGTGGGCGACGATCTGATCGAACCAGCCGCGCAGCATCGCTGCGCGCTCCTTCGCCAGCAGTTTCGACCATTGCCGGAACGCGAGGCCGGCCGCGCGAACCGCTTCCTCGGCCTCGTCGGTGCCGAACCGCGGCACCGCACCGATACGATCCCCGGTCGCGGGGTTGTACACCGCGTCGACGGGCTCGCCACACCACTTGCCGCCGATCAGGCAGCGTTCGGCCAACAGGCCCGGATCACTCGGCATCAGCATGTTCGATCATTCCCGTTCGGCGCAGGCGCGCGCCTCCTTCTAGGCAGCCAGACAGCGTTCCAGGATCGCCAGGCCCTCGTCGACGATCGCGTCGGAGGCTGTCAGCGGCACCAGGATTCGGATCGTGTTGGCAGCCGTGCCGCACGACAGCAGGATCAGGCCGTTCTCGTGCGCGAGCTGTGTCACCCGCTTGGTGGTCTCGGCATCAGGCTCGTTGCCGCCGCGCTGCTTGAGAATGTCGAATGCGACCATCGCGCCCGGCCCGCGTGCCGGCGAGGTCGGCACCAGCGTGTTGGACAGTGCAAAGCGATCGATCGCCGCCCGCAGCCGATCACCGATCTGGTTCGCACGTGCGATCAGATTTTCCTGCTCGAACACGTCCAGCACCGCCAGCGCGGCAGCGCAGGCCAGCGGATTACCCGCATAGGTGCCACCGAGGCCACCGGGTTCGGCGGCATCCATGATCGCGGCGCGGCCGATCACGCCCGACAGCGGCAGACCGCCGGCGAGGCTCTTGGCGACGCAGACGATATCGGCCTGGACGTCGTAGTGCTCCATCGCGAACATCTTGCCGGTGCGGCCGAAGCCGGTCTGCACTTCGTCGGCGATCAGCACGATGCCGTTCTCGTCGCACAGCCTCCGCAAGCCCCGCATCAACTCCGGCGGCGCCTGATGGAAACCGCCTTCGCCCTGCACCGGCTCGATGATGATCGCGGCAACCTGCGAGGCGTCGATATCGGCCTTGAACACGAACGACACGCAACGCAGCGCATCCTCGACCGAGACGTCGCCGCCCGCGGCAGGAAACGGCACGTGCCAGACGCCAGGAAGCGGCGGACCGAGCGCCTTCTTGTAGGGAATGACCTTGCCGGTCATCGCCGACGCGAACGCGGTGCGGCCGTGGAAGCCGCCGGTGAAGGCGATCACGCCGGCGCGCCCGGTCGCTGCGCGCGCGATCTTCACGGCGTTCTCGGTCGCCTCCGCACCGGTGCTGAGCAGGATCGATTTCAGCGGCCCGTTGATCGGCGCCAGTTCGTTCAGCCGCTCGGCGAGCCGGATGTAGCCTTCGTAAGGCGACACCTGAAAGCAAGTATGCGTGAAGCGGTCGAGCTGAGCGCGGATCGCCGCGACGACATGTGGATGGCAATGGCCGGTGTTGAGCACGGCGATGCCGCCGGCAAAATCCACGTAGCGCTTACCCTCGACGTCCCAGATCTCGCTATTCAGCGCTCGCTCTGCAAACACCGGCGTGGCCTGGCTGACACCGCGCACCACAGCCGCCTGCCTGCGCGTCAGCAATTCACTATTCGTCATCAGCTCTCTCCCGAACTGACGACGACGCTAAAGCGACGAGGAGGACAATCAATCAGCTTGTAAGTTCGATCTGGTGACTTCCATGCACCAATCGAAAAATGCTGCACCAATGCGAGCAGGGAGTGGCGCTTTGTTGAGCGAACCGCCCAACCGATGGCCAGACAGCTCTCGGTCGGCCGCGGCGGCTAGATCTCCGTCAGCACGCGCTTCAGCCAATTGCGCAACGCGACGATCTCCGGATCGTCCCACCGTTCTTTCAGAGCAACGAGCTGATAAGTCTCCATATAAACCGACGAAGTAATCACCTCGACGAGCGCGCCCGAGCGCAGATCTTCCTCGACCAGCACATCGTTTCCAAGCGCGACGCCCTGTCCGAGCCGTGCCGCTTCAATCGCCAGATGGGCATGCCACAGCCGCTGACCGCGCAGCGGCGGCAGATCGTCGAGGCCCGCGAGTTCGAACCAGCGCGTCCACTGATCGGTGGATTCTTCGTGAATCAGCGCGATCTTCGACAGGTCGTCGAGACTCCCGATCGCCGGATAGCGGGCCAGATAGGCCGGGCTCGCAACCGGAAACACCCGCGGACGCACGAGGATCTCGGCCATCAGCGGCCCGCGGGCGTCGATTATGTCGGCATAGACGATCTCGGCATCGGCCTCGCCGCGCGCCAGATCCGGATGCGTCAAGGTCGGCTGCAGATTCACTTCCCAGTTGCGCGGCGGACCGGTCAGTTCGGGAAGCCTGGACAGCAGCAGCCGATTGGCGATGCCGGGAATGCACCAGATGTTCAATGTCGGCAGTGACGACGGACGCGCGCTCGTGGTGGCGCGGGCGATGATGTCGAATGCCTGCGCGATCTGGGTATGAAAGCTCAGCCCGGCTTCGGTCAGCATCACCCCGCGGCCCTCCCCGCGCACCAGGGCCACGCCGAGGGATTTCTGCAGGTTCTGCAAGTGCCGCGACACGACGGTATGGCTGACCGCCAGCTCATCGCCCGCGGCGCGAACGCTACCGGTGCGGCCGACCGCTTCGAAGGCGCGCAAGGCGATCAGCGACGGCAAACGACGGCGCATCATGAGCCTCGCATCGCCCGGGCCACGTAACGACGCATACGCATTTTTGACTTGTTGCCTCCACGCTCTCGTCGCGACCGGGTCATCCCCGATCGAAATTTCGAACTGCCGACGAAAAAACTCATCCCTCTTGTCGCACGCCGACGCAACCGTCACAAACGCCGGACCTACCCGTCGCCGCGGAGGAGCAGTGTCTCGCCACACGATTCGCTCAAATTTGAACAGTGCGGACGGTGCATGAGGCGGACGGGCGGAGAATCCGAACTGGATACGGCAAACCCGCGATCCTCGACAATTTTAGCGAAACGGTGCGGCACGACCGAGCCGCTTCCGGTTTGTGGACATCAGCCGACGCCGCGCGCTGTCTGCAATCACGACACGTTAAAATTGCGTGCAGCGTCTCCCGATCACGCTGCAATCGATCCTGCGCGACTGTCGGCCCCTCGTACTGCCGCTGGCTTCACCTAACGAGGTCGGGCACCGCTCCGGGATGTGGCGAGACATTTCGATGCGAGACGATCAGCAGGCTGCGCCCGCCGCGCAGCCGTTGCACGCCTCGCATCACGTCCGCTGCGGTCGCGTTGTCGAGGCCTTCGGTCGGCTCGTCCAGGATCAGGATGCGGGCATCGGTGCGCAGCAGGCCGCGCGCGATTGACAGTCGCCGCACCTCGCCGCCCGACAATCTGGCGCCCCCCTCGCCGACGTAGGTCTGAAGCTGATCGGGCATCCGCGCCACCGCCTGCTTCAGCCCGGCGCCGTCGAGTGCCGCCCACAGCTCGGCGTCGCTCGCATCCGGCGCGAAGCTGCGCAGATTGTCGGCGATGGTCGCGGCGAAGATGTGCGGCTGCTGCGGCACCAGCGCGATCACCGACCGCAGATCGGCCAGCGCCAGCCGGCGGATCGGCACGCCGCCGAGCCGGATCTCGCCGGCATCGGGATCGCGGACACGCACCAACAGATCGATCAGCGTCGACTTGCCGCTACCGCTCGGACCGTCGAGCCGCCGCTCGCCGCCCTGCGGCAGGACGACATCGGCGGCGCGCAGCGCAGGCGTGGTGCGTCCCGGAAAGGTCAGCGACACCTTGTCGGCGACCAGATCGTACGCTTGCGGCAGCGGCGCCGGCTGCGCCGGTTCGTCGACCAGCGGCGCGCGGTCCCACAGCGCGAACAACCGCCGCAATGACACCAGGGTCGCGCCCAGCCCAGCCGCCGCGACGGGGAGCGGCGCGAACGCTTCGAACGACGCCAGTACCAGTAGCAGGACCAAGGTGAGGTCGGGGCCGCTGAGCGCCGCGCTGCCGAGCGCCGAGCTACCCACGCCGAGCACGGCGATCACCGCGGCATCGGACGCGGCGCCGAGGCCGATCGCGCCGAGCGCGCTACGCGCCGCGATCGTCCGCTCGGCGGCGATCCGCCGCGCCAGCAATCCGTCCAGCGCGTCGATACGGCGGCGATCGTCGCCGGTGACCAGCAGCGTCGCCAGCCCGTCGAGATGTTCGGTGGTGCGGCGGCGCAGCGTCGCGGCCAGCACCGCGTCGCGATCGGCGGCCTTGCGTGTGGCGCGCACCACCAGCGCCGGGCCGATCAGCCCGCCGGCCGCCAGGATCGCCGCGAGCCCCCACGCCAGCGCGCTCTGGCCGAGCCAGACGACGGCGCCGACCACGACGCCAGCCACCACGATCGCGACCACCGCCGGCGCGGCCAGCCGCAGGAACACGATCTCCAGCCGGTCGATGTCGAGCTTCAGCCGCGCCGCCACCTCACCCGAGCGCAGATCGGCGAGACCGCCGGGCGCGATCTCAGCCAGCCGCGCGAACAGCGCGACGCGGGTCGATGCCAGCAGCGCGAAGGTCGCCTCGTGGCTGACGACGCGGTCGAGCCAGCGGCCGCCGGTGCGGACGATCGCGGCGAAGCGGATGATCGCCGACGGCGTGAAGTAGTTCATGGTCACACCGGCAGCGCCGGCGACCGCCATCGCGGTGACGAACCAGCCGGCCGTCGCCATCAGCGCCAGATTGGCGAAGGTGGTGAGCAGCGAGATCGCGAGCGCACCGAACAGCAGCGGCAGCGAGCCGCGCCACAACCGGACCAGACGGATCAGGTCACGCATCGGAGCGCTCCGCATCGGATCGGTCGCGCGCGCCTTCGAGGATCTGCGCGGGCCTGCCCTGCGCGGCGACGCGGCCGCGCTCGATCACCACCACACGGTCGGCGGCCGCGATGGTCTCGCGCCGGTGCGCGATCGTCAGCACGGTGCGTCCTTCGCGCAGCCGCGCCAGCCCCTGCATCACCACGCGCTGCGCTTCGGCGTCGAGATGCGCGGTCGGCTCGTCGAACAGCAGCAGCGGCCCGGCGGCGTAGATCGCGCGCGCCAGCGCCAGCCGCTGCGCCTCGCCGCCGGACAGATTGGCGCCGCGCTCGGCCAACGGGGTCGCGGCGCCGTCCGGCAGCCGGTCGACCCACGCCGCGGCGTCCGCGGCGCGCAGCGCCTCGCGCAGCGCTGTATCATCGGTCGTGGCCGCGCGGCCCATCACCACATTGTCGGCGATCGAGCCCTCGAAAAACTGCGGCGTCTGCGCCATCGCCACCAGCGCCCGTCGCCACTCCGCCGGATCGATTTCGGACAGCGGCACGCCGTCGATCAGCACCCGGCCGCCGCTCGGCTCGACGAACCGCAGCAGCAGCGCCAGCACCTTGCTCTTGCCGGCGCCGGACGGGCCGACCAGCGCGACGTGTTCGCCGGCGGCGATGTCGAGGCTGAAGCCGTCGAGCGCAACGCGGCCGTCGGCATGGACGACGCGCACGTCGTCGAACCGGATCGCCGGCGGCGCCGCCGCAACGTAACGCCGGCCGGCCGCGGGCGGCGTGTCGAGCAGCGGCGCCAGCTTGTCGAGCGCGGCCAGCGCTTCCAGCCTGGCGTGGCGGCGCGCGCCGATGTCGCGCAGCGGCGCGAAGAACTCCGGCGCCAGCAGCAGCACGAACAGCCCGGTGGCGAAATCCATCTCGCCCCACAGCAGCCGGAAGCCGACCGCGATCGCCACGCCGGCGATTGCCGCGGTCGCGACGAATTCCACAACCAGCGCCGACAGGAAGGCGATCCGCAGCACCGCCATGGTCTCGCGGCCGTAGCGCTCGGCGGCGGCTTTCACCGCGGCGACGGCGCGGTCCGCGGTTCCTGCGAGCTTGCGTTCGGGCAGGCCGCGGATTTGATCGAGCAGATGACTGCCGAGCCGCGCGAGCCCGGCCCAGCGCTCGCCGCTCGCCCGCTCGGCACCCTGCCCGGCCAGGATCGAGAACCACACCAGCAGCGGCAGCGCGACGAGCAGGATGCCCGCCGCCAAAAGATCGCGCCACGCCACGATCGCCAGCACCGCGACCGGGACCACCGCGGCGCGCACGATCGCCGGCTGCCACGCGCGCCACAGCGGCGCCACCGCGTCGAGCGAGTCCGTCAGCAACGCCACCAGTTCTCCCGGCGGATGCTCTCCGAGCCGCACCGGGCCGAGCGCCGACACTCGCTCCAGCGCCCGCCGAAACAGATGCCGCCTCACCTTGGCGGAAGCCTCGAACGCCGCCCGCTCGGTGAGCCACGCCGCCGCGGCACGGAGCAATGCGACGCCGGCGAGCAGAGCCAGCAGCGGCATGATCGCCGGCAGCGCCGCATGGCCGAACACCAAACGGTCGACCGCGATCGCGATCAGTTGCGCCGTCGCCACCGCCAGCACGCCGCCGACCGCGGCAGCGAACGTCGCAATGCGGGCGTGGCATCCGGCGACCACGCGGAGCGAACGCAGTAGCGCGGCGGACGGGGCGGAACGTGCAGTCACGGTGACGGCGCCTCGGTGCGAAAACCCAGTCAGTGAAACCTGGTCAGCGAAACCTGATCATAAGGCGCGAGGCCGGCGCGTCGATCGCACCGGCCTCGTCCGGATGTCACGCCTTTCGGCTGCTAAACGACGCGGTCGGGGATCTGCGAGCCGTCGGGTTGGTCGTGGGTCGGCACCGCGACCATCAGACCGTCCTGAAACTCGTACCACATCACGTTGATGACGGCGATCGCCGCAGCGGCGGTGACGCCGAGAATCCAGGCGAAGTACCACATGGTCGATCTCCTTCAGTAGGCCGAATGGGCGCGGGCTTCGATCTCGCCGGCGGTGACCCTGCCCCACATGTTGGCGTAGCACCACACGGTGTAGGCGAGCACGATCGGCAGGAAGATCACCACCGCCCAGAACATCACCGTCAGGGTCAGTTCGCTCGATGCCGCATCCCAGATCGTCAGGCTCGATCGCGGATCGATGCTCGACGGCATGATGAACGGGAACATCGACAGCCCGGCGGTGCCGATGATGCCGACCATCCCGAACGCGCTGGTGACGAAGGCGAGGCCCGGCCGATGCACGGCCGACAGCAGCATGGTGAGCAGCGGCGCGATCAGGCCGATCGCCGGAACGATCATCGCCAGCGGCTGCTTGGCGTAGATATCGAGCCAGGCGCCGGGCGCGCGCACCACTTCCTTGGTGAGCGGGTTCGATGCCGCGCTGTGCGCCGCCTCCTTGACGATGCGATAGCCGTCGATGCCGAGCCACAGCCAGACCCCGGCCAGCGCGAACGCCACCGCCACGATCGGTGACAGCAGCAGCACGGCCTTGCGGGCGCGATCGGCGACCGCATCGGAGGCGCGAAGCTGCAGCCAGACCCCGCCGTGCGCGGCGAGCATCGCCAGGCTGATCACGCCGGCGAGCAGCGCGAACGGGTTGAGCAGCGGCAGCAGCGCCGTCAGCAGCGAGCCCTGATAATGGGCGCGCAGCAGGTCGTCGAGCCGGAACGGCACGCCCTGCAAGAGATTGCCGAAGGCGACGCCGAAGATCAGCGCCGGGATGGTGCCGCCGGCGAACAGTCCCCAGTCCCAGGCGTTGCGCCAGGTCGGGTTCTCGATCTTGGAGCGATAGTCGAAGCCGACCGGCCGGAAGAACAGCGCGAACAGCACCAGCAGCATTGCCATGTAGAAGCCGGAGAACGCGGCGGCGTAGACCGCGGGCCAGGCGGCGAAGATCGCGCCGCCGGCGGTGATGAACCAGACCTGGTTGCCGTCCCAATGCGGGCCGACCGAGTTGATGGCGATGCGGCGTTCGACGTCCTTGCGGGCGACGAACGGCAGCAAGGTGCCCACCCCCATGTCCATGCCGTCGGTGATGGCGAAGCCCATCAGCAGCAGGCCGACGAAGATCCACCAGACGAATTTGAGAGTCTCGTAGTCGAGCATGATGATCTCCTCCGGCTCACACCACAGCCGCGGCGGACTTGGCAGCGGTCTTGGCGTCGGCCTCGAAGTGATAGCGTCCGGTACCGAGCGAACTCGGACCGAGCCGGGCGAATTTGAACATCAGGAACAACTCGATCACCAGCAGCAGCGTGTAGAAGGCGAGGAAGCCGGTCAGCGAGAAGATCAGGTCGCCCGAGGTCAGGCTCGATGTTGCCAGGAAGGTCGGCAGCACTTCGCCGATCGCCCATGGCTGCCGGCCGAACTCGGCCACGAACCAACCGGCTTCGGATGCCAGCCACGGCGCCGGGATCAGCAGCACCGTGAACCACAGGAACCAGCGCCTGCGTTCGAGGCTCTTGTTGGCATTGAACCAGAAGCCCGCCGCGAAGGTGAACAGCATCACGAAGCCGAGGCCGACCATGATGCGGAACGCCCAGAACAGCGGCCAAACCGTCGGAATGGTCGAGGCCGCGGCAGCCTTGATCTGCTCCGGCGTGGCGTTGGCCGGGTCTTCGACGAACTGCTTCAGCAGCAGGCCGAAGCCGAGATCCTTGACGTGGGCGTCGAAGGTCTTGCGGGTCTCCGGCGAGGTATCACCGGCGCGGATCTTGGTCATCGCCGCATAGGCGATCTGCCCGGATTCGATCCGCGCCAGATGCTCGCGTTCGAGATCGGCGAGCCCCTTGACCGGCTTGTCGATCGACCGCGTCGCGATCAGACCGAGCACCGCGGGAATCTTGACAGCGTCGGCGATCGCCTGGCCGGTCTGGCTCGGGAAGCCGAACAGCGTGAACGCCGCCGGTGCCTTCTCGGTGTGCCATTCGCCCTCGATTGCGGCCAGCTTGACCTTCTGCACGTCGCCGAGGGTGTAGCCGCTCTCGTCACCAAGCACGATCACCGACAGCGACGACGCCAGGCCGAATCCGACCGCGACCGCGAACGAACGGCGCGCGAACGCGAGATCCCGCCCCTTCAGGATGTACCAGGCCGAGATGCCCATCACGAACACCGAGGCGGTGACGTAACCCGCCGCCACGGTGTGAACGAACTTCACCTGCGCCACCGGATTGAGGAACACCTCGGCGAAGCTGGTCATCTCCATCCGCATCGTCTCCGGCGAGAACACCGAGCCGACCGGGTTCTGCATCCAGCCGTTGGCGATCAGGATCCACAGCGCCGACAGGTTCGATCCGATCGCAGTGAGAAACGTCACCGCCAGATGCTTGCGTTTCGAAAGCCGGTCCCAGCCGAGGAAGAACAGGCCGATGAAGGTCGATTCC
Source organism: Rhodopseudomonas palustris (assembly GCF_007005445.1). Classification (NCBI taxonomy): domain Bacteria; kingdom Pseudomonadati; phylum Pseudomonadota; class Alphaproteobacteria; order Hyphomicrobiales; family Nitrobacteraceae; genus Rhodopseudomonas; species Rhodopseudomonas palustris. The sequence goes on from NZ_CP041387.1 coordinate 2,282,744, forward strand.
AGGAAGAACGCCATCAGGCCTTCGATCGCCAGCGGCGCGCCGAACACGTCGCCGACATAGTGCGAGTAGTACGACCAGTTGGTTCCGAACTCGAACTCCATGGTCAGGCCGGTGGTGACACCGAGGGCGAAGTTGATGCCGAACAACTTGCCCCAGAACTTGGTCATGTCCTTGTAGATCTCCTTGCCGGTCATCACGTAGACCGTCTCCATGATGACCAGGAGCCAGGAGAGTCCGAGCGTCAGCGGCACGAACAGGAAATGATAGAGCGCGGTCGCGGCGAACTGCCAGCGCGACAGTTCTACGAATGTTGAGTCCACCATGATGGCCGACATCCTTCCGAGGAGTGAAGCCGATCCGCCGCAGGCGGCGGCTCCGTAGCGATGCGGTGAGATTGAGCATGCGAGGCTTCGCATGCAGCCGACAGGGAGGTGTCCAGAAACATGACGGCGAAGTCCCGATCACGATCGGGCCCCCTGTTGCAGAGATGCCGCCGATGGCCGATCGGGCGATGGCTTGGTCGAGCGGCGCTGCTGCGACAGAATGTCAGAGGCATTCGAATCGCTCGGTGACTTCGTCACAGGACTCGGCATTCGCCGACCTCGGAGCGCGTCCACTCCGTACTGATACGGAGGAGTCCGACGCGCGATTGTTGGTGCTTTGCAAATCATACATCCTGCGCGCGCAAGCGACCGCCGCTCGTGTCACGGCCCGGTGTTGAAAGTGACATCGTCACTGTGCGCGCGGCCGTGGCGGCCCAATAGTGACAGCGTTGCTGGTGGCAGAGCTGCGCCGAATCTTGCGCAGGTGGACATTCAAAGGTGACGCGCGAAGCACCTGTCCGACCGTTTCCCGGAGTCTGTTCGCCAGACAGCACGTCGTTTCGAAAATGATCGCCGGAAAACGGCGCAAGGGGGGGTTGGCATGGCTTCGGACGCATTCATCTCACGACGGCACTTCATGGGCATCGTCTCGGGGGCGCTCGCCGCCGGCGCCGCTGGTTCGGCGGCGGCGCAGACGATCGCCACAAAGGCGCGCATCGTGATCATCGGTGCCGGCGCGGCCGGTACCGCGATCGCCAACCGGCTGGCGATGCGGCTGGAACAGGCCAGCATCGTGATCATCGACGGCCGGCGCGACCACATCTACCAACCCGGCCTGTCGCTGGTGGCGGCAGGGCTGCGCCCGGCCTCCTACGTGGTGTCCCGCACCCGGGACTGGCTGCAGCCGGGCGTCAAGCTGATCGAAGAGCCGGCGGTAGCGATCGATCCGGTGGCCAAGACGGTCGCGACCGCCGCGCGCAACACCGTGCCGTACGACTATCTGATCGTCGCACCGGGGCTGGTGCTGGATCACGCGGCGATCGAAGGCTTCTCGCTCGATCTGGTCGGCAGCAACGGCGTCGGCGCGCTGTATGCCGGCCCCGAATATGCAGCGCGGACCTGGGCGGCCGCATCGCGCTTCGCCGAGACCGGCGGCACCGGACTGTTCACCCGGCCCGCAACCGAAATGAAATGCGCCGGCGCGCCGCTCAAGCACACCTTCCTGATCGACGACATCGCCAGCCGCAAGGTCGGCGCCGGCCGCTACAAGATCACCTATGCGGCACATGCAGACTCGCTGTTCAGCGTGCCGATCGTCTCCGAAAAGGTGCGGATGCTGTTCGAGGAGCGCGGTATCAATGCCGTGTACAGCCGCGTCTTGAAGGCGATCGATCCGGGGCGCCGGATCGCCACCTTCCAGACCCCCAAGGGCACCGAGGAGCTCGGCTACGATTACATCCACGTGATTCCGCCGCAGCGCGCTCCGGCCCTGATCCGGCAATCCGACCTGTCGTGGGCCGACAAATGGACCGACCAGGGTTGGGTCGAGGTCGATCAGTACACGCTGCGCCACCGCCGCTATCCGGACATCTTCGCGCTCGGCGACGTCGCCGGCGTTCCGAAGGGCAAGACCGCGGCCTCGGTCAAATGGCAGGTCCCGGTGGTCGAGGATCATCTGGTCGCGGCGATCCAGGGCAAGGAAGGCACCGAGCGCTTCAACGGCTACACCTCCTGCCCGCTGATGACCCGGGTCGGCCGCGCGATGCTGATCGAGTTCGACTACCGCAACAATCTGGCGCCGTCGTTCCCCGGCCTGATCGCGCCGCTCGAAGAGCTGTGGATCAGTTGGCTGATGAAGGAGGTCGCGCTGCGTCCCACCTACTACGCGATGTTGCGCGGCAAGGCCTGAGGAGAACCGCCATGAAGCAACTGACGTTCGAGACTCTGATCGCGGTGTTCGAAGAGCTGTACGGACCGGCGCTGTTCTGGACCCTGGTCGGGGTCGCCGCGGTGATCACGGCCGGCTATCTCTACGTGCTGATCCGCGACCACAAGATGTCGATGCGGCGCTTCCTGTGGGCGCAACTGTCGATGCCGTTCGGCGCGATCGCGGCGGTACTGTTCGTGCAGGCGGTCACCCATTCCGACTTCCGCGATCTCGGCGGGCCGGTCGACTGGATCGTCATGCTGGCGGTCGCGGTGCTGGGCGCCGGAGGCTCGGCGATCCTGGTGTACACGCTGCAGTCGCTGCTGCGGACCAGCCCGTTCGTGATCCGGCGCAGATCCAGCCTGTAGCCGCCCGGTCGCGGGCGTCGGGCGGGACGCGACAGCATCTCCGGTTCTGCGACAAACCAGAACCGGAGCTCCGGTCGTTTATTTTCACACGCCCCTCTCGCGAACCGGTTTCCACCTTGATCGAAGATGCTGTAGCCGGAAACTGTCCATGGATGCCTTTCAAGACCACTACCCCGAGAACGTCTCGCACTGCTTCGGCTGCGGACGGCTCAACGGCTACGGCCACCAGATCAAGACCCGCTGGGACGGCGACGAGAGCGTGACGCGGTTCATGCCCGAGCCGTATCACACCGCCGTACCCGGCTTCGTCTATGGCGGGCTGATCGCTTCGCTGGTCGATTGTCACAGCACCGGGACCGCAGCCGCCGCGATGTACCGGCACGAGGGCCGCGACATGGACAGCCTGCCGGAATTCCGTTTCGTCACCGGCTCTCTGCACGTCGATTATCTCAAGCCGACGCCGCTGGTCGAACTCGAGCTGCGCGGCCGCGTCGTCGAGATCAAGGGACGCAAGGTGGTGGTGGAGACCTCGGTGATCGCCGCCGGTCAGGAAACCGCGCGCGGCCGCGTGGTCGCGGTGCAGATGCCGGAGAGCTTCCGGTCATAGTCCACCCAACGCAAAAGCTCCGGCCCTGAATTGATCAGAGCCGGAGCTTCAAGCTTGGGTCGGCGATGCCGGGCCGGCGCCGGCTACAGCAGCCGGCCGGCCATGATGTAAAGCGGCGCCAGCACGATGAACGCCGCAACGAGGAGGCAGGCGAACGCCCTGCCCCACGGTCCCGGTTCGGCCGCCTGCATGTCGGCATAGCTGTCGACAGGCTTTCGGCCGGTGATCATCGCCTGGATCAGCGGTTCACGACTGAACAGCGCGTAGATCACGTTGGCGGCGACGTGCACCACCACGAAGATCTCGATCGCGGTGAAGATCCGCCGGTGCCAGAGCGTGGCGCTCTCGACGGCGGCATCGGAGACCGTCTTGGCGAGCGGCCCGTCGATGATCAGACGATCTTCGTCACCGGAAAACAGGCCACTGGTGGCCATCGCCAGCACCAGCGCCAGCAGCGCCACCACCATCCAGCCGCCGAGCGGGTTGTGACCGAGAAACTTCTTCTTGTCGGCGATGTAGGCCATCACCTTGCCGGGCATCGCCACGAAGCTGCCGAACCGCGCCGTCGACCCGCCGACGAAGCCCCACAGGATCCGGAACACGATCAGCACCAGTGCGGCGTAGCCGTTGAGCTTGTGCCAGGCGGGGAAGCCCCCGCCATATCTGTTGCTGATCCAGCCGTCGACGACGACGAGGACGAGCGCCCACTTGAAGACGCGCGTGGGCCCGTCCCAGGCGACGACGCTCGCTTCCTTCATCCGTCAGCTCTTCTTGGCGCGGAAATCGTCGTGGCACGACTTGCAGGTGCCGAACACGCTGCCCATGCTCGCCTTGAGCGAGGCTTCGTCCTTGACGCTGCCCTGAGCCGCCGTGGCAGCCGCCGCCAGCTTGGCGAACAGATCGTCGAACTTCGCCTTGTCGTCCCAGATCTTCGGAAGCGCAGCGGTGTCTCCGCCTGTCTTGGAATCCGCAGGGAAAAGCGCAGGCAGTTTCTTCGCATCATCCGCGATCGACGCCAGCGATTTCTGCACCACCGCTTGGTCGAACTTGGCCTCGCCCTTCATCATCGCGGCGATCGGCTTGGTCGAGTCGCCCATCTGCTTCAGCATCGCCTTGCGCTGCGCGATCACATCGGTCTGCGCAACCGCGACGCCGCTGACCAGGACAGCCAGACCAGCAATAGTAACGATTCTCAATTTCATCTCTTCAGATCCTTTCCCGATCATTCGGATCGTCGCGGATCGCCGCGACGACGACAGCATCACCCATGCGGGTGCGTCATTTCCATGGCCGCGAACGTCCAGGATCAAAGACTCGCACACACAACCTGACACTGCAGTGACAACGTCACAGACGAGGACGAGCCATCACGTGATTCGCCACCCCGGCTCGTTTCCATATCGCTGCGCCGACACAGCCGCAAACCGCCGACGTCAGCCGACCGCAACGACCGCCACAGGATCGCCCCCCGAGTCCGGACGCGCGCTGGCGTCAGCCGAGACACATTGTCCCGCCTGCCTTCGTCGAGCCCGCGCCGGCCACAATCCGATGCCGCTCAAATGATACACGGTACGGTGACGGACGGCCGGACGCCGGCTCGCAGAGTGGTCACCCGTCACGGGGTCGCGCTTCTCCGTCTTGCTACTCAGTCCGACTTTCCAGCGATTCTAAAATTCACGGAGAAGCCTGTCGGGCGAGACGGTTACGCCGAACGCCGGCGTCTGCTGCACGCGTTGCGCGAGGGTATGAAATTGCTGCCCCCTCGCGTTGTTGGTAGGCGGGACCGGCATCCCGTCCTCCCTGGTTCGTCAGGCAAAACCGGCTCCGACATGATCAATGCTATCGAGTTAGTCCCCTCACTGACCGTCGGGGGCGAGGAAGACCTCATTGACATCCGCTTCGACGCGGTCGCGGCGTATCACGGCCATTCGGCCCTCGCGATGCTCGCGGTGACGTTTCAGGCGCTGCGCCTGATGCTGCCGGCGCTGTCGCCCGAGCGACCGCCGCTTCGCACCGATCTCATCGTCGTCAGCGGCCATCCCGGCCCCGGCGTGCGCGACGCCTTCGAATTCGTCACCCGCGCAGTGACCCGCGGAGTCTACACCGTCGACCGCGCGCTGCCGCATGCGCGGCTGTGTCCGGGCGTCGACATGTCCTATAGCTGGCGGCTCTCGGCGGGCGACCGCAGCGTCGGCGCCGCCCTGCGCGCCGGCGTGGTGCCGGAGCGGTTCTTCGAACTGATCGCCCGCGGCGGCGCCCGCAGCGACGCAGAGAACGTCGAGCTGTCGGCACTGAAGCGACGTGTTGCCGACGACGTGCTGGCCGCGGCGCCGGACACGCTGTTCGACCGGCTGTGATCCGAACGGCACGACCATGAAGACCATCATTCGCCCGTTCTGCGGCCACAGGACATCGTCGGCAGCCTGGGCCGAACGGCTCACCGGTCTCGACTGCAGCATTCGCGATGTCGATCTCTATACGCTCGATGCCGCGCTGCTCGGCAGCGCCGACGCGCTGCTGATCGGCATGCACATGGACCAGCGCTTCCTGCAAGCGAACACCGCACTGCTCGACGACTACGTCGCTGCCGGCGGCCGTGTAGTGATCAGCGGGCACATCGCCCACCCGTTCCTCACCGGCCTTTCCCCGGTGCAGCCGCTCGGCGGCGGCATCGCCGACCTCACCGTGTCGCGCGCCGCCCCGCATCCGATCTGGGACGGCGTCGCGCTCGACGACCTCACCTTCCGCCGTGGCGTCGCCGGTTTCTATGGACACGCCTGGCACAGCCCGCCGGAGGGCGCGACGGTGATCCACACCCTCGGGCCGGACGCACGTCCGCTCGATTTCATTTATCGCGTCGGCCGCGGCGAGGTGCTGATGCACGGCGGCAACGACCTGTGGAGCTTCGGCGGCGACGACTCGACGCGGCGCCTGCTGCCGCAACTGATCGCCTGGCTGGTGGAGGCACGCCCATGACCGTAGCTGTTCTCGACGGCGGCACCTATTATCATCACGAGACGATCTTCGGCGACCGCTTCCGCGACCGTTTCGATCGGGTGATCTATACCCCGGCGCTGACCGCGGACGATCTCGCCGAACCGACGCTGCTGATCGTGCCCGATCGCAGCAATCCCGAACTGATGCGACAGCATCGGCCTCTGCTGAACGAGTTTCTCGCCCGCGGCCGGACCCTGGTGGTGCTCGGCGAAAGCGACGCCGAGACCTGGGCCCCCGGCGTGCGCGCCGCACCGCGCCCGACAAATTTCTGGTGGTGGCTCGACCCCGCGCAGAAGCCGCCGCACCAGTTCGTCGCGCCCGATCACGAGATGTTCGGCCACGTCGCCCCGGCCTCGACGATCTGGCACATCCACGGCGTGCTGTTTCCGCCGGAGGGCGCGCAGCCGCTGGTCACCGTTCCGGAGGATCGCGACGGCCGCGATCCCGGCGGCGCGCTCCTGTACGACGACCGCATCTCGACGCCGGGCCGGCTGATCGTCTCGACGCTCGATCCGTTCTATCATCACGGCAGCCGGTTCATGCCGGCGACGACGCGCTTCCTCGACGGCTTCCTGCGCTGGGCGCAAGCCGCCGCGCGATCATGATGGCACAGCGCCCGGTGCGTCGGTCACCAGCCGATGCACCGGCACGGTCGCTTCGATCCGCTCGCCGTCCGCCACGATCGTGACACGGCGCACCGTCACGCCGTAGAGGCGCGCCAGATTGGCTTCGTCGAGCGTCGTCGTAGCGGGGCCGAACACCGGCTCGCCCGCCATCATCAGCACCTTGTCGGCCACCGCCAGCGCGTGGTCGGGATGATGGGTGGTGAACACCACGGTCATGCCGTCGTCGCGCACCAGCCGGCGGATCAGCCGCAGCACCACGCCCTGGTTGGCGAGATCGAGTGCCGAGGCCGGCTCGTCGAGCAGCAGCACCCGGCAGTCGCAGGCCAGCGCGCGGGCGAACAGCACGAGCTGGCGCTGGCCGCCGCTCAGCCGGTCGTAACGCCGTTCGGCGAGCTCGGCGATGCCGACCGCGTCGAGACAGGCTTCGGCGCGGGCGAGATCGCGGCGGCCCGGCGCACCGAACCGGCCGAGATAGCGGCTGCGGCCGAGCAGCACCATATCGATCACCCGGTAGCCGACGTCGCCGCGCAGCGCCTGCGGCACCACGCCGACGACGCCGTCGACGCTGATCCGGCCCTGCTTCAACGCCAGCGTATTCGCGAGCGCGCGCAGCAACGTCGTCTTGCCGCAGCCGTTCGGCCCGAGTATCGCGGTCGCCTCGCCCTCCGCCACCGCGAACGACAGATCGCGAAACAGCCATTGCTCCGGCCGGAACCAATGCCCGGCCTGCTCGACGCGGATCATGCCGCCTGCCCTCTCGCATGCCGGCGCAGCAACCAGGCGAACACCGGCGTGCCGACGATCGCGGTGACGATGCCGACCGGAATCTCCGCCGCCGACAGATCGCGCGCCAGCGTGTCGGCCGACATCAGGAACGCCGCGCCGGCGACCGCCGACACCGGCAACAGCCGCCGATGATCGGCGCCGACCACCATCCGCACCAGATTGGGAATCACCAGGCCGACCCAGCCGATCGTGCCGGACACCGCGACCTGCGCCGAGATCGCCAGGCAGGTCGCGGCGAGCAGGATGACGCGGTCGCGGCCGGGCTCGACGCCGAGCGCACGCGCTTCTTCGTCGCCGAGCGACAGAACGTTGACGCGCCAGCGCATCGCCAGCATCACGCCGCCACCGGCGATGGTACACGCCGCCAGCAGCGCCAGGTTCGGCCAGCTCGCCGCCGCGAAACTGCCGAGCAGCCAGAACACGATGCCGGGCAGCTTCACTTCCGGATCGGCGATGAAGGTGACGAAGCCGACCAGCGCGCCGCAGAACGCGCCGACCACGACGCCGGCGAGCACCAGCGTCAGCACCGGCGAGACGCCGTCGCCGCGATGCACCAGCAGCACCGCGGCGAGCGCCAGCGCGGCACCGCAGAACGCGCCGAGATGCACCGGCAGTCCGAAGCCGAACAGCAGAATCGCCACGACGCCGCCGAGCGACGCCCCGGATGCGGCGCCGATGGTCTGCGGCCCGACCAGCGGATTGCGAAACATGCCCTGCAGCACCGCGCCGGACAGCGCCAGCCCCGCGCCGGCGATGCCGGCCATCAGCACCCGCGGCAGCCGCACCGTGGTCACCACGATCCGCTCGGTCGGCGTCCAGTTCGCGGCGGCCCAGCCGGGCGGCAGCCAGCCGGACGGGTCGAGCCCGACGAGGCTCAGACAATCGTGCAGCAGAATGCCGAACACATGCGCCGTCGGCACCTGATAGCGCCCGGCCGAGAGGCACAACATCGCCGTTGCGATCGGCAACAGGATCAACGCGCCGATCGCGATCGGAGCAGTGATCGATCGGGCGGGACCGACCGTGGCAGCGTCGAGCGTACTCATCGCGCCGCCGCAAATCGTGCGTAGCCGGCGGAGCCGCCGTTCTGCCGCGCATGCAGGATGTCGTCGATCTCGCTGTCGACCAGGGCGTGATCGTACAGGAACGAGTACCAGGCGCGCATCTCTGCGCGCAGATCGGTCGCGACCAGCGCCGGATGCAGCAGCGCCGCGAGCCAGGTCCAGGCCAGTGCCGACTCGTGGCTCGGGGGATCCCAGCGATAGCCGCCGAGCGGAATGCGATATACCCGCCGATCCCTCACCGCCGCGACGCCCTGCAGCCGCGGATCGCGATACAGATCGTCGGGCGTCGCCGTATCGAAGTTACCGAGCAGGATGACGTCCGGATTCCACACCAGCATCTGTTCGAGCGTGACGGTGCGGCTGCCGCCGATCTCGCCCGCCGCGTTGCGACCGCCTGCCGTGCGAATGACGAAGTCCGAATAGGTGTCGCGGCCGGCGGCGGCAAACGAGTCCGACGCCCGCGACAGATGCAGCACGCGCGGACGCTCGGCATCGGACAAGGCGCCGAGCGCGGCGGCGAGCGCGTCGCGCCGCTGCCGCTGCCGTTCGACGATCGCGGCCGCGCGCGGCGCCTGCCCGGCGAGCCGCCCCATCATCATGATCGCGCCTTCGACCTCGTCCTGGCCGCCGTAGCGCAGCCCCAGCACGGTCAGTCCGGCGCGGTCGAGCATCGTGATCGGCTCGTCGCCCGACGTCGCCCATTGCAGCACCGCGTCAGGATGCAGCGCCATGATCGCCTCGACATTCGGCACCACGCCGGCACCGCGGGTGATGCCGGTCGGGATCTTGTCGAACGACGGAAAGATGCGGCCGAGAATACCGGACTGCATCGCGCTCGCGGAGGCCGGGTTCATGCCCGCGACATGCGCAGCCGAGCGGTCGACCGCCATATAGGTCGAAGGCGCCGGCATCGGCAGGAATACGACCCGCTGCGCCGGCGTGGCGACCGCAACCGTGCGGCCACGCTGATCGGTGAGCTCGCCGGCATGCGCCGAGCCGAGCATCGCCACGGCGACGACGCCGATCACGACAGCAGCTAATGATCTCGTCCGACGCGACGATCGCAGCATCAATTCAGAGACCCTCGAAACACCGGCGATCCCGCGCCGGACACGATGTGTCTTCATAGGGCGACGATACGCAAACGCAAAACCAAAACACCGCCGCTGCGCCCGAAGACCGGGGCCGCAGAATAGAATCGCTCAACGAGTGAACGCATCAGGTTGCGGGCATTGCTAATCGCACCTGCTCGGAACGGATCAATCAGAACGGACCCGCGATTTGTAATGTGTCGAAGTTTGCATCCGCATGGTGGTAGCCCGCCCGCGCGCTAACGTGGGGATGGTGGTGAAGCGGACGGCGACTCGCTAATGACCCAACTCACTAATGTGAGCTGGGGGACATCGATTATGATTCAAAGGGCATTCACACTCGACTCCAGGAGACGCGCATTGCTCGCGTCGACGTGCGGCTTCAGCATCGCGCTGGCCTGCGCGATCACGGCAGGTTCGGGCGTCGACGCGCGCGCGCAGACCGCGGAGGCTGCCACGCAGCGCACGCGCCACGTCTTGCCGGAAGTGCGAGTGGAGTCCGCGAACTCATCGAGACCACGGCGCCAGGACGGATCCGGTGCGGGACGCGCGACGCGGCGGACGGCGACGCCAGCGCGAACCCAGACGCAGACGCAGCAGGCGACGGTCGCCACCTCCGGCACGACGAACGACAATTCGCTCAGGCCGATGGGCGGCAAGCTGCCGCAGGCTGGTATCCCGCATCCGGCGCAGCAGAGCATCACCGTGGTCGACCGCGCGCAGATCGAGCAGACCAGCCCGACCAGCCTGCTCGACATTCTGCAGAACGTCCCCGGCGTGTCGATCGCGCGTGCCGGCGGCATCGGCGGTCAGATTTATCTGCGCGGGTTCTCGTCGAACAATTGGCGCTCGCCGATGTATATCGACGGCGACCGCTTCCGCGGCCGCAACACGCTGCAGCTCAATTATTTCGCGCCGGAGGAAATCGAGCGCGTTGAAGTGATCCGCGGACCCGGCTCCGTGGTGTACGGCTCTGAAGCGATGACCGGCCTCGTCAACGTCGTCACCCGGCGGCCTCAGGTCGATCCGTTCGGACCGTGGCGGATCGCACATGGCGGGTTCTCGGCGGGCTACAGTTCGGTCGACAACGGATTCAGCACCTATGAATGGGCGCAGGCGGCCGGACTCGGCTTCGACGTGCTCGGCGGCATCAGCTATCGCAAGGGCGGCAACTATCAAACGCCGAGCGGCGCCGCGCTGAACAGCGACTACGAGAGCATCGGCGGCAATCTGCGGCTCGGCTGGTCGCCGACCTACAACCAGCGCTTCGAGTTGACGCTGCGTGATTATTGGGAAGAAGACGGCCGCGCCGGCGGCGTCGGCGGCGCCCCGGGCGCGCCGTACACACAAGTGCGGCAGCAGCCGAACCAGGTTCACATGGCCAAGCTGTCCTATTCCGGCGACTTCACCGATCAGTTGGTCCAGCACGTCGAAGGCTCGTTCTACGCCAATTACTTCGACACCAAGCTCTCCACCGTCAATACCGCCACGGCCGGGGTCGTCACCCGTTCGGTGAGCAACGTCGGCGGCCCGCTGGTGATCGGCGGCCGCGCCCAGGGTGTGATCCCATGGGAGCCGGCGCCGTGGGGCCTGGTGAAGACGACGTTCGGCATCGACGGTTTCCAGGAATGGCGGCCCGGCAGCACCTCGTGGTCGGTGCGGCAGACTGCGACGACATCGACGATCTCGCCGGAAACCAAGACGGCTCCGGACAACACCCAGGCCAATGTCGGCGCTTTCGTGCTGAACGAGTGGACCCCGCTCAAGCTATTGACGCTGTCGGCCGGCGGACGGTTCGACTGGTTCAATACGACATCCGAACTGTCGCCGGTCAGTTCGACGAAGGCGCTTGAGGTGCTTCGCCGCAACGCCGACGTCAGCACCACTGCGCCGACCGGCAGCTTCGGCGCCACCGTTCACGTGACACCGATCCTCGACCTGCTCGCCTCGGTCGGCACCTCCTATCGCTATCCGACCAATTCCGAGTTGTTCACCTTCTCGGCCACCACAATTCCGAATCCGGAGCTGAAGCCGGAGACCGGCCTCACCTACGAGGGCGGCTTCCAGCTCAACTTCCCGACCGCCACCGTCAAGGTGACGGCATTCGACAGCCACTACGCGAACTTCCTGCAGACGGTGTTCGTCAACTACAACGGCTCGTCGATGACGCAGCGGCAGAACGTCGGCCATGCCACGGTCAACGGCGTCGAGGCCGAGTGGCGCTGGCAGGCGACGCAGTCGTTCAACCTGTACGGCAACGCCGCCTGGCTGCAGGCCACCAACACCGATACCGACACACCGCTGCCGTTCATCGCGCCGTGGAAGGGACGTGTCGGCGTGCAGTACGCGCCGCTCGGCTCCGGCTATTCGCTGGGCGCGGCGGTCGACTGGGCGGGCGCGAAGACCCGCATCAGTTCCACCGAGGAGTATCCGACCGGCGGTTACGCGGTTCCGAGCATCTACGCGTCGTTCGATCTCGGCATTCTGATCTCGCCGCGCCTCGGCGACACCAAGGTGCATCTCAGCCTGCAGAACATCTTCGACACGTCCTACGTCAGCGCAGCGACCTACGTGAACAGGTCGTATCCGCAGTCGATGTACAACCCGCTGCTGGAGCCCGGCCGCAACTTCACCGCCCGGCTCGTCCACACCTTCTGATGACGCGGTTTGGCGCCGCTCCTCTCGCCGCGGCGGCGTTCGCCGACGAGCCAAGAGCGGCGCCGGATTCGTGGAGAATGTCCATGAAGAAGATTGCCATTTACGGCAAAGGCGGTATCGGCAAGTCGACCACCGTCTCCAACCTGTCGGCCGCGCTGGCGCGGCGCGGGCTTAAAGTGATGCAGATCGGCTGCGATCCGAAGGCCGATTCCACCAAGGGACTCACGGGCGGCCAGCCGATCACCTCGGTGCTCGACGTGCTGAAGGTCAAGAAGACCAGATCTACGCTCGACGACCTGGTGGTCGAGGGCGATCTCGGCGTGCTGTGCGTCGAGGCCGGCGGGCCGACACCGGGCATCGGCTGCGCCGGCCGCGGCATCATTTCGGCGTTCGACCGGCTGGAGGAGCTCGACGCTTGGGGCAGACTGCGTCCAGACGTGGTACTGTTCGACGTGCTCGGCGACGTGGTGTGCGGCGGCTTCGCGATGCCGATGCGCAAGGGCTATGCCGACGAAGTGGCGATCGTCAGCTCCGGCGAGATGATGGCGCTGTACGCCGCCCACAACATCGCCAACGCACTCGCCAATTTCGCCACCCGCGGCTATGCGCGGCTCGCCGGCGTGATCCAGAACTCGCGCAACATCGCCGACGAGGACGAGCTGGTGCGGCGCGCCGCCGCCGAAATCAACACCCGTGTGCTCGGCATCATCCCGCGCTGCGACCTCGTGCAGCAGGCCGAGGATCAGGGCCGCACCGTGGTGGCGTGTTTTCCGGATTCGCAGCAGGCCGCCGTCTATCACGAATTGACGCGCCTGCTGGTGCCCGACATCACCGCCCCGGCGTCCGGGCGCCCTCATCTGGCGGCGCTGTCATGAGCCGGGACTCCAGCGTCGCGCCGCAGGGTCGCATCCGTGTCGGCGATCTCGGCGCGGATCCGGGGCTTCTGTTCGATGAAGGCGCCGCCTGCCTGCATTATTGCGCACCGACCCACGGTGGCTGGGGCGTGCTCCGCACCGCGCTGCTTGTGCCTGAGATGTACGTGCTGTTCGTCTGCCCGGCGGCGTGCGGTCGGCACGGCGCCATCGCGGCGTTCGAGCAGGGACTGAAACCCCGCGTCGGCTATCTGTGCATCGAGGAGGACGAGATCGTCCTCGGCAGCTACGAGGACGAGATCCGGACCACCGTGCCGCTGCTGCTGCAACGCCTGGCGCCGCGGCCGAAGGCGTTCATGATCATCGTTTCCTGTATCGACGATCTGCTCGGCACCGACTACACGACGATGATCGCCGAGTTCGAAGCCGCGCACGGCATCCCGTTCCGGGTCGGGCGGATGAACCCGATCACACTCGGCTCCGGGCTGCCGCCGCAACGCCGGATCCAGCGCGACATGTACGACTTCCTCGCGCCGCCACCGTTCAAGGACGACAGCGTCGGCCTGATCGGACCGTTCAGCCCGCTGGCGCAGGACAGCGAACTGCGCGACATGCTGGCGCGGTCCGGGTACGGGCCGGTCCGCCACATCGCCGACTGCTCGACCTTCGCGGACTTTCAGAAACTGGCAGCGGCGCGGCTCAATCTGGTGACGCGCCCCGAGGGCATCGCGGCCGCCGAGACGCTCGCAGCCAAGTTCGGCACGCCGTTCGTGATCGCACCGGTCGGATTCTGCGACGAGACGATCGCGGCGCGCTATCAGGCGATCGCCGAGGCGCTCGGAACGTCGCTCGATCCCGAGCCTGCCCGTGGAGCCATAGAGCTGGCGGTCGAACGAGCCCGGCGCGCTGTCGGCGGCCGCAGCATCGCGGTCGACGGCTCGGCGACCTGCAGCCCATTCGACCTCGCCCGCGCGCTGGTCGAGCGCGGCTTCAACGTCGCCCAACTGGTGGCGCATCAGCTTCCCGCGCACGAGCGCCCTGCTCTCGATTGGCTGGCCCGGCATGTCCCCGAGCTCGTCGTCACCTCGCCGATCCATCCGGTGCGGAGCTGGTCGCGGCCCGAGCAGCCGACCGCCGATATCGCGATCGGCTTTTCCGCCGGCTATCTCACTGGCGCGCCGGTGACGGTGCCGATCAGCTTCGATGAGGGGCTGTACGGTTATCACGGCCTGGCAACAGTGCTGGACGCGCTGGCGACGGCGGCGAGCGCTCAGCGCCCCGACACGCTCGAGGACATGGTGCGCGCCTACGGCCTGGTGGTGTGAGGACGACGCATGAGCTACCTGCTGACCAGACTGCCGCCGTTCGCGGCGGATTATTCCGGAGTCGCCTCGGCGCTGCACGATCTCGGCGGCCTGGTGGTGATCCACGATGCCTCGGGCTGCACCGGCAGCTACACCGGTTATGACGAGCCGCGCTGGTTTTCCAGCGACTCCAGCGTATTGAGCTCCGGTCTGCGCGAGTTCGACGCCATCATGGGCAACGATCAGAAGCTGCTCGATAATATCATCCGGGCGACGCGGGATCGCGACTACAGCTTCGTCGCCGTGGTGGCGAGTCCGGTTCCGATGCTGGTCGGCTTCGACGTCGACGGATTCGCGACGCTGGTCGAACACGAGACCGGCCTGCCGGCGTTCGGCTTCGCCACCACCGGCTTCGACCTTTACGACAAGGGGCTGGCGGCCGCGTTTCGAGCGGTTGCGGAGCGCTTCGTCGCCGAACCGGAGGCGCCGCCGCAGGGCGCCAACATCCTCGGCGCCTCGCCGCTCGACGACATCGGGCCGGCTCAGCTCCTGCGACTTCACCGGGTACTCGACCGCGCCGGCTTGCCTCTGATTTCGGTGTGGGGACAGCAGTCCGGGCTGCAAGCGATCGCCGGCGCCGCCGGTGCCGCGGTCAATCTGGTGGTTGCCGCTGCCGCATTGCCGCTCGCCAGGTTGATGCAGCGGCGCTGGGGCATCCCGTTCGTGACCGGTCTTCCGCTCGATTCCCGCGACGAAATCGCGCTCGCGGCCGCGCTGGCGACGGCGTCGGGCAATCCAACGCCAACCGACGACGCAGAATGCTGCGACGGCCACGCGCCGTCCGGCGATATCGTGGTCCTGGTCGGGGAACAGGTCGCAATGAACGCAGTGCGATGCGCGCTGCATCGCCGTCATCCCGCGACGACCGTTCGAGTCGCGTCGTTCTTCGCATGGGACGAGAGTCTGGCCGAACCCGGGGAACGCCGCCTCGCCAACGAGGAGGATGCCGCCGGCTGGCTCGCCGATCAAAGCCCCTCACTGGTCGTCGGCGACCCGCTGCTGGCATCGCTTCTGCCCGAGACGGCCCGCACCAGCTTCATTGCCGCCCCGCACCGTGCCGTCTCGGCCCGGCTCGACTGCCGGCCGGTCGGTCGGTCGCACCAGCCGGAGCAAGAGACGGCCGATTTCCTGGAAGAGATTCTGTGCCGCGTCCCCGCGACGCTCGCCGCAATCTCCGTCCCCTAGAGCAGTTCTGCTTTTTATGGAATTAGAGCTGATCCGCACCGCCTGCCACACGCACAACCTCATGGTGAGGAGGCGCGTAGCGCCGTCTCGAACCATGTGACGCAGGGAATGCGTTGCCCCATCCTTCGAGACGCCCGGCTTCGCCGGGCTCCTCTGGATGAGGACTCAGTGCCTTCGTACCCGCCGGGCGCCTCAACGTTCTCGGATAGCTCCGGCGTCGTCGGGGCGATGTTTTGCTTTCGCAGCGGTGGCGGGGCCGGCGGCGTGCGGCAGGTAGGTGGCCCATTCGCCGCCGTGCGCCGGGCGCGGCAAGCTTCTGTGCAGGGCCCTGCTCCGCAACATATAGGCCTTTGCAATCATGTTCGCAGCGATCGGCGCCGCCAGGAACAGGAACACTGAAATCATCAGTTCGTGCAACGACGGCGCGCCGCGCAGCAGCGCGAAATACAGCATCGAGGCGATCAGCAGCGATCCGATCCCGAGCGTGGTGGATTTCGTCGGCGCGTGCAGACGGCGCATCAGATCGGGCAGCTTCACGAGGCCGAATGACCCGACCACCAGGAAGAAAGCGCCGATCAGGATCAGCACGGAGACCAGAATTTCGCTCGCCCAGACCATCGCCGCCTACTCGATCACGTTGCCGCGCAACAAGTACTTGCAGAACGCGATGGTGGTCAAAAATCCGACCGCCACGAACAGCAGCGCCACTTCGAAGTACATGCTGGTGCCGAACCAGATCCCGATCACCACCACCAGACCGATGGTGTTGATCACCAGCGTATCGAGCGCCAGAATTCGATCGAGCACATCCGGCCCCTTCGCCAGGCGGTAGAGGTTCATCAGCGCCGAAACCGCAATGGCAGCAATCGCAACGAGGCAAGCCGTCTGGATCATCCGTAGATCTCCTGGAGTCGTCGTTCGTAGCGGCTTTTGATCTGGCTCACGGCCTCGTCCGGATCGGTGGTGTGCAGGCAGTGCACCAGGATGGCGCGGCCGTCGGCGGACAGGTCGGCACTGACCGTTCCAGGCGTCATCGTGATGGTGCCCGCCAGCAGCACGATCGCCTCACGCGACGTGATGTCGAGGGGAACCACCACGAATTGCGTCCGCAGGCTGTCGTTGGACCGGAGCAGCACCCAATACGCGACCTGGACGTTCGACACCACGATGTCCCACAGCACCACGGCCGCATAGCCGATCAGCTTGTGCGGCCGGCGCAGCGTGGGGCGGTTCGGCCAGTACGGGCTGGTGAGCAGCGGCACGACGATCCCGAGCAAAAGACCGAACACCACGCTGCCGACCGACACCGAGTTGATCAGCGCGACCCAGACCCCGGTGATCAGCAGCGACATCACCGGATGCGGCAGCAGCCTGGTCATGGCCTTCCCCTCCCCGATTCCGCGACTGCGGCGGGACTGACCGCTCCGACATAGGCCCCGACGTCGAGGGTTTGCCGCGCAGTCGCGTCGAGCTCGCGAGCGACCGGCCCGGCAAACACCGACAGCAGCACTGTCGCGGCGAGCAGCCCGACCACGACCGCTGCCGGCGCGGTGATCGAAGGCGCCGCCGCGGTGCGCGCCGGAGCCGTGCGCCTGAGTTCGGTCTTCCAAAACAGCGTGCTGCCGGCGCGCGCATAGCCGACGATCACCACAAGGCTGGTGGCGAGCAGCACGACCCAGCTCGCCGTGCCGAGCGGCCGGTTCCAGACCGCATCGAGGATCAGCAGCTTGCCGACGAAGCCCGACAGCGGCGGCATGCCGGTCATCGCGATCGCCGCGACGAAGAACAGCGCCGCGAGCAGCGGCAGCCGCGGCGACGCCGGCGCCGCGACCAGCCGATCGGCATGGCGGCCTCGTTCGGTCGCCACCAGATCGGCCACCAGAAACAGCACCGCGCCGCTCATCGTGCTGTGCAGCAGATAGTACAGGCCGGCCGACAGCCCGCCCTGGTCGAACAGCCCGATCGCCAGCAGCAGCGATCCCATCGACCACACGATCGAAAAGCCCACCAGCCCGAGCAGCGTCGTGCTCGCCAGCACGCCGATCGCCCCCAGCACCAGCGTCGCCAGCGCGGCCGGCATCACCCACGGCGCCGCGATATCGGCCGCAGCCCCGGCACCGGCGCCGAAAATCACGGTGTAGACCCGGACGATCGAATACGCTCCCACCTTGGTCATCATCATGAACAGCGCCGCAACCGGTCCCGCCGCCGCGGCGTAGGCCGACGGCAGCCACCATTGCAGCGGCACCAAAGCGGCCTTCAGCGCGAACACCAGCAACAGCAACAGGGCGCCGACCCGAAGCAGCGCTTCGTCGCCTGCGGCGACGTTGCCGACCTTGTTCGCAAGATCGGCCATGTTGAGCGTGCCGGTCACGGCATAGATCAGCCCGACCGCGAATAGAAACAACGTCGATCCGACCAGATTGATCGCAACGTAGTGGAAGCCGGCGCGCAGCCTCCGCTCGCCGCCGCCGTGCAGCAGCAAGCCGTAGGACGCGATCAGCATGATCTCGAAGAACACGAACAGGTTGAATACGTCGCCGGTCAGGAAGGCGCCGTTCAGGCCCATCAGTTGAAACTGGAACAGTGGATGGAAGTGGCGACCGCGCGCGTCCCATCCGGCCAGCGCGTAGATCACCACCGCCACCGCGAGCAGCGCGGTGAGCAGCAGCATCGTCGCCGACAGCCGATCCAGCACCAGCACGATGCCGAACGGCGCCGGCCAATTGCCGAGCCGGTAGCTCATCGGATCGCCGCCGGACGCCGCCACATACAGCCACACTGCGATGCCGAGCGACAGCACGGTCGCTCCGATCGACACGGCGCGCTGGCCGGCGAGATCGTGACGCATCACCAGGATCAGGAAGGCGGCGACCACGGCCGGCACCACGATCGGAGCGACGATGAGATCGATCATCGGTCGGCTCCCGGGTGGTGAAGGTCGCGGCGTTCATCGCCCGCCGGACTGTTCTCGACCCTTTCGGTGCCGGTCTCGAGGAAGCCCCGGAGCGCCAGCACCACCACCAGCGCGGTCATTCCGAACGAAATCACGATCGCGGTGAGTACCAGCGCCTGCGGCAGCGGATCGGTGTAGTCGGACGAGCCGCTTCCGATGATCGGTGCGCGATCGATCGCCAGCCTTCCCATCGCGAACAGGAACAGGTTGACCGCATAGGTCAGGAAAGTGGTGCCGATGATCACCGGGAAGCTGTGGCGGGACAGCACCAGATACAGCCCGACCATCGTCAGCACGCCGATTGCGCTCGCGACCAGCAGTTCCATGTCAGCTCTCCGCCGGTGCAGCGGCGGGCGGTGCCGGCCGCGGTGCGGCTTGCGGCGTCATCGGAATGTCCGACGGGCCGGCCGGCACCGGCCCTCGGTTGGCGCGATGCTCGACGCGGGAGATCTGCGACAGCGACAGGAACACGGTTCCGACCACGGTCAGAAACACCCCGACGTCGAACAGCAGCGCGGTGGCGAGCTCGACCTCGCCGATCAGCGGAATCGGCACATAGACGAAGTAGCTGGTCAGGAACGGCCGGCCGAACAGGAACGAGCCGATCCCGGTGGCGGCCGCGATCAGGACGCCTGCGCCGAGCAGGCGATGCCCGTCGATGTTGCGCTGCTCGGAGCTCCAGGTGTAGCCGCTCGCCATGAACTGCATGATGATCGCGGTGGCGACGACCAGGCCGGCGATGAAGCCGCCGCCGGGCTGGTTGTGGCCGCGCAGGAAGATGTAGATGCCGACCGTGATCGCCAGCGGCAACAGCAGCCGCGTCGCCACCACCAGCATCAGCGGGTGAGCGTCGGCGGATTCGAGCCGCTGTCGCATCCTGTCGAGCCGCCGCGCTGCGGCGCCTTCGAACGCGGTGCTGAGCAGCGCGAAGATCACCAGCGCAGCGATGCACAGCACGATGATCTCGCCGAACGTGTCGAAACCGCGGAAGTCGACCAGAATGACATTGACGACGTTGGTGCCGCCGCCGCCCGGCTTGGACTCGGCGAGATGGAAGGCGGAAATCGAGTCGACGTCGCGGGTCATCACCGCGAAGGCCAGCCCCGCCGCCGCCAGACCGCCGCAAGCGGCGATGGCGCCGTTGATCCATTTGCGGACGGTGGCGGTCTCGGGCGGGGTGACCTTCGGCAAAAGGTTGAGCGCCAGCAGCAGCAGAATGATGGTGACCACCTCGACCGAGATCTGGGTCAGCGCCAGATCCGGCGCCGAGAACAGCATGAAGGTGAGCGAAACGATCAGCCCGACCACGCTCGACAGGATCAAGGTCACCAGCCGATGGATGTGGAATGCCATGACGCCGAGGCTGGCGACGACCAGCAGCACCCAGCCGACCGCCGCGGGCAGATTGAGTGGCAGCATCGGCCGCGCGCCGGCCGCATGATTGCCGCCCGCGAACCCGATCGCGCCGACCACCAGCACGGTCAGCACGATCGCGGCGAGATAGCGCGGGAGGGATTCGCCGTGCAGTCGGCGAATGACCCAGCGCGCGGCGCGAGCGCTGGCGGCGACCGTGACGTCGAACATCGTCTTGGCGTCGGGCCGCGGCAGCAGGTTGCGCAGCCGCTCGAGCGACGCCAGCGCCCACAGCAGCCCCAGGCCGCCGCCCAGTGCGACCACGCTCATCAGCAGCGCCAGCGTCGGCCCGTGCCAGATCGCCAGCGGCTCGAACTGCAGCGGCGTGGAGCCGACGACCGCCTGTGCGGTCCGCTGGACCAATCCGCCGGCCACCAATTGCGGCCACAGTCCGATCACCAGCACAGGCACCACCAGCGCCGCGACCGGAAACCACATACCGACCGGCGGATCATGCGGCGTGCCCGAGGCATGGGCGTGCCGCCGGCCGAGATAGGTGGCGAACGCCAGCCGCGCGGAATACGCGGCCGACAGCAGCGCACCGACCGTCGCGGCGACCGGCACGATCCAGTCCTGTCCCATCGCCCCGGTGTGAAGCGCGGCCTCCAGCATCATCTCCTTCGACAGAAAGCCGTTGAGCAGCGGCACGCCGGCCATCGCCGCGGCGGCGATCAGCGCCAGCACCGAGGAGATCGGCATCAGGCGTAACAGCCCCCCGAGCCGGCGAATGTCGCGGATGCCGGTCTCGTGGTCGACGATGCCGACGCTCATGAACAAGGCGGCCTTGAAGGTGGCGTGGTTGAGGATGTGAAACACGCAGGCGATCACCGCGTATTCGGTGCCGAAACCGAGCAGCATCACCATCAGGCCGAGATGGCTCACCGTCGAATATGCCAGGATCGCCTTGAGATCGGTCTTGAACAGCGCGATCCAGGCGCCGACCAGCATCGTGACCAGGCCCGTGGTGGTGACGATCGCGAACCACCAGTCGGTGCCCGCGAGCACCGGCCACAGCCGCGCCAGCAGAAACACACCGGCCTTCACCATGGTGGCGGAATGCAGATAGGCCGATACCGGCGTCGGCGCCGCCATCGCGTGCGGCAGCCAGAAGTGAAACGGAAACTGCGCCGATTTGGTGAACGCGGCGCCCAGCAACAGCAGCAGGATCGGGAGATACAACGGCGATGCCCTGACAGCGTCGCCGCGCTGAAGAATCTCGGTCAATTGATACGAGCCGGCGGCCTTGCCGAGCAACAGCATGCCGGCCATCAGCAGCAACCCGCCGCCGCCCGTCACCACCAGCGCCATCCGCGCGCCCTGCCGCCCCTCCCCAGTGTGATACCAGTAGCCGATCAGCAGGAACGAACTCAGACTGGTCAGCTCCCAGAACACAGTGAGCAGCAGCACATTGTCGCTGATCACGATGCCGAGCATCGCGCCTTGAAACAGCAACAGATAGGCGAAGAACCGTCCGGGCGAGTCGTCACGGCCGAGATAGAACCCGGCATAGATCACGATCAACAATCCGATGATCAGGATCAGCGCGGCAAAGAACAGGCCGAGACCGTCGAGAAAGAATCGGAACGACAGTCCGAGCCCCGGCACCCAGTCGCCGCCGCTCCGGATCGTGGTTCCGTCGAACACGACAGGCGCGCTGGCAATCAACAGCGCCAGCGACGCCAGGCTGACAGCCAGGGTCACCGCAGTGCACAGGCTGCGCCCCGACCGCACGGCGAGCGGCGGCAGAATAGCGCCCAACAACGGAATGAGTGCGATCAGTGCAAGTTGCATCGGTGCCGGATCCTCGCGATGTCAGGCGTGAGCCCGGAGGCCGCCCGGCACCATCC
Organism: Rhodopseudomonas palustris; assembly: GCF_007005445.1. Lineage (NCBI taxonomy): Bacteria > Pseudomonadati > Pseudomonadota > Alphaproteobacteria > Hyphomicrobiales > Nitrobacteraceae > Rhodopseudomonas > Rhodopseudomonas palustris. Next base: position 2,304,828 of record NZ_CP041387.1, read on the forward strand.
CATCGATGCAGGATACAGCGTGGAGTGGAGACCCGGTCAACTGCGGAGAACCATGCGATCCCGGCGAAACAGCCGGACGCTTGAAGGCGTGCGTTCGAAAGCGGCGAGCGACATTATCGTCATCCGAACGCAACATCGGAACGCGGCATATCGGCGCGCCAACGCCCAGCGGCCAACTGGACTTCGCCCCCCACGCACATCGATCAATGATACAGAAACAGTGCACACGGTGGCGTTTCGACCAGCGCATCTGTGGTCGAACCAAACAACGCCTCGCGGAATCCTCGTCGGCCGTATGCCCCCATCACCAAGGTGCCGACTCGCCGGTCAGCGACTGTAAGCCTGATCGCCTCGGACGGATCGACGCTCGAAGTGATCGGACAGGCGTCCGATTCGTAGCCGTGGCTCCGCAGATACGAAGCCGCGGCCGCACAATTGCGGGCGGCCGCCTCCTCGCTCCGATCGACCGCAGCGACCACGATCCGCTGACCGGTGCCGAGACCGAGCAGCACGAACATCTGCAGCGCGCGCATCGCCGGGACGCTGCCGTCGTAGGCGACCAGGATGGCTTCTCCCTCCGGCAACCGGTCCGGACAAACGATCAGCGGCCGAGGCGAGCGCAGCAGGAGCTTGGCCAGAATCTCCGACAACGGCTCGGTCAGATCGCCGCCATAGCCGGTATCGTGCCCGGCAACCACCAGATCGCGGGTCTCGGTCGCAAGCTGGAAGGCTTCGATCGGATCGCCCTCGAACGAAAGCCATTCGAACGGGAGGGCGCGCTCGCGACATTCGCGCTCGAACTCCTCGTGCAACCGCTGTCGGGTCGCTTCAGCCTGACTTTTCAACTCCTGCTCGAGCTGCGCCTTGTAGGCGGAAGTGCCGATCCCGCCGAGCATCGGCGTCTCGATCGAGCGTAGATCGAGGCCGGCCAGACCCGCCAGATCCGTTCCGGTCCGCTGCGCCAGCCGGAAAGCGTAGTCCCGGGCCGACACTGAGGATTCGGTCTGACCAAGCAATATTAGTGTGCGCTTGAGCATCGACATGCGAATCTCCTTTGCCGGCTGACGGACCGGAGAGTGCCCCGCGGAACCCGACCGCACCACGCCGATCAGCGTGCGATCAGGCGGCATTGTGTCGCGCGAGTCCTCGCGGAAGGCAACTCCAGACGGAGCGGAACCGGAACCGGCGCCCCCTGCAGCGGTTGAAACCAGGTGTGCGCAGCCGCGCAACCGGGATCATTCGTTGAGGTGAATCGATGTGCCGCTGGCTGGCATACCGCGGAGAAGCAACATCGTTCGACAGCTACGTCACAGAACCGGTCCACTCCCTGATCAACCAGAGCCTGCGCGCCCGCGAATCCGCTGGCAGCACTAACGGCGATGGCTTCGGCCTCGGTTGGTACGGAGTTCATCCCGAGCCGGGATTGTTTCGCGAAACGCGCCCGGCATGGTCGGACGAGAATCTCCGTTACCTCTGCCGGCACCTGCAATCCCACATGTTCTTCGCCCATGTCCGCGCCGCGACCGGTACCGCGGTGACGCGGCAGAACTGCCATCCATTCGCCTGCGGGCGATGGATGTTCATGCACAACGGTTTCATTGGGAGCTGGAGCCGGCTGCGGCGGAAGGTCGAGGCGATGATCCCCGATCATCTGTATCCATCGCGCGTCGGCACCACGGATTCCGAGGCGGTGTTCCTGGCAATGATGGGCCAGGGGCTGGACCAGGATCCGATCGGCGCGACCCTGAGCGTGATGCGCGCACTCAGCGCCCTGGTCGACGAAGATGGATTGCGCGAGCGGATGAGGTTCACGGCGGCGCTCGCCAATGGACACGACCTCTACGCCTTCCGGTTCGCTCACAACGATACGGCGAACACGCTGTACTATCGCGAGGATGGGCCTCTGGTCGTGGCCTCCGAGCCGTTCGACACGGAGCTGCATTGGTCCGAAGTGCCGGCGGATCACGTGCTGGTCTCGCGGCCGTTTCGTCCCGTCGAGATCCGTCCGTTCCCGGCCGGTGAACATTCGCCGCAGGAACCCGCTGTTGCCCAAAATGTTGTCGAGCGAGCTTAATTGATCGGCAACGGAGGCATCGAAGGGCGATGTGTGGAATTTGCGGAGAGATCCGCATGCGCGGCGAACCCTCGATCGCCGCTTTGAAGACGATCGCCGGCGCGATGCACAAGCGCGGGCCCGATGCGGAAGGACTGTTCGCGCAAGGCACCATGGCGTTCGGCCATCGGCGACTCAGCATTCTCGATCTGGCAGCAGCCTCTCAGCAGCCGATGATCGACAGCGAGCTGGGACTCGGCATCGTCTTCAACGGCTGCATCTACAATTTCCGCGAACTCAAGGACGAACTGACGCGGCGCGGCTATCGGTTCTTCTCGCAAGGCGACACAGAAGTCATCCTCAAGAGCTATCATGCCTGGGGGGCGGACTGCGTATCACGTTTCAAGGGCATGTTCGCCTTCGCGTTGTGGGAGCGCGACAGCGACCGCGTCGTGCTGGCCCGCGACCGTCTCGGCATCAAACCGCTCTACTACGTCGATGGCCCTGACTCTTTCCGCTTCGCCTCCGATCTGCCCGCCTTGCTGGCGGGCGGTGGTGTCGATACCTCGCTCGATCCTGTCGGGCTGCATCACTTCTTCAGCTTCCACGCCGCTGTGCCACCGCCGCGCACCATTCTGCGCGGCGTGAAGAAGCTGGAGCCCGCCTCCATCCTCACCCTGGAGCCGGATGGTTCCAGAACCACGCGGCGCTATTGGAGGTTCACAGTCGGCTCGGCCGTCGATCGGGTGATGACCGAGCAAGAGTGGAGCGAGGCCGTTACCGATGCGATGCTGACGGCGGTCGATCGCCGCCGCGTCGCCGACGTCCCTGTCGGCGTGCTGCTGTCGGGCGGATTGGATTCATCGCTGATCGTCGCGCTGCTCGCCAAACTCGGCCATTCCGACGTCAAGACCTTCGCGATCGGCTTCGACAGCGTCGGCGGGCAAAGCGGCGACGAGTTCTATTATTCCGATCTGGTGGCGAAGCACTTCTCGTCAACGCACGAGCAGATCAGAATCGACGGCCGCGAGGCATTGCAGCATCTGCCGGACGCGATCCGGGCGATGTCCGAGCCGATGGTCAGTCACGATGCGGTTGCGTTCTATCTGCTGTCGCGCGAGGTCGCCAAGCGGGTGACAGTGGTGCAGAGCGGCCAGGGTGCCGACGAAGTGTTCGGCGGCTATAGCTGGTACCCCTCACTGCTCACCGCCAACAATGCCGCCGATCAGTATCGCGAGGTGTATTTTGATTGGAAGCACACCGACATCTCCAGGTTGTTGACGCCCGATCTGCTCTCGGCGGATCACAGTTCGGACTTCGTCGAGCGCTTTTTCGACCTGACCTCGGCGAGTTCCCCGGTCGACAAGGCGCTGCAGATCGACGCCGAGATCATGATGGTCGACGATCCGGTCAAGCGGGTCGACAACATGACCATGGCGCATGGTCTCGAAGCCCGGGTGCCGTTTCTCGACCACGAATTGGTCGAGCTCGCCGCCCGGATCCCGGCCTCGCTCAAGCTCGGCGATGGTGGCAAGTACATCCTCAAACAAGCCGCCCGCGCGTTGCTTCCGGCCGAAGTGATCGACCGCCCCAAGGGATATTTCCCGGTGCCGTCGCTGCGGCATCTGCGCGGCGATTTCCTCGACTACGTTCGCGACATCCTGACCTCCCCGGCCGCGCGTAACCGCGGTCTGTATCGCTCCGAGTTCATCGAACACATGCTCCATCATCCCGAAGCAGAAAAGAGCCCGAAGGGCCATTCGCGGCTGTGGCAGGCCGCTCTCCTCGAAGGGTGGCTGCAGGCCCATGCGATTTGATCCGAAAATCCTCGACAAGCTCCGCCTGAATCTGAGCGCCAACCAGCAGCACCTGGTGATCAGATCCGCGATCGGCATCGACGCCAACGCCGCCTATTCGTTCGGCATCGAGGAGGAGTATTTCCTCGCCGACGCGAAGACCCACGAGGTCGCGATGCAGACGCCGAACGGCCTGTTCGAGGCCGCGAACTGGTCCACCGGCGGCCAGGCGATGCGTGAGATGCTGCAGGCGCAGATCGAAGTCGCCAGCAACGTCCACGTCGATCCCAGCGATGCACGGGAAGAGTTGCGATTTCTGCGTAACGAGGTGGCGGCTGCCGCTGCCCAGCACGGCCTGGTGATCATGGCCAGCGCGACCCACCCGACAGCGTCATGGCGGTTTTCCAAACCAAGCCCTAAGCCGCGCTACAAAGAGATGATCGAGGACCTGCGAACCATCGGCCACCGCAACATGCTGTGCGGTATGCACGTCCACGTGCAGATCCCTCCGCCAGCGGAACGCGTCGCGGTGATGCGGGCGATGATCCCGTATCTGCCGCTGTTCATCGCGCTGGCGACGTCGTCGCCGTTCTGGAACGGCAAGGAGACTGGCCTGCGCGGCTATCGCCTCGCCGCTTACGACGAATTGCCCCGCACCGGGCTGCCGGAGCTGTTCGCCGATCAGAGCGAATACGACCGCTACGTCGAAGCGCTGGTGCGATCAGGGGTGATGCCGGATGAGAGCTACGTCTGGTGGGCGCTGCGGCCGTCGTCACGCCATCCGACGCTGGAGCTTCGCGCGCCCGATGTGTGCACGCGACTGGAGGACGCGGTGCTGATCGCATCCCTATATAGGGCGCTGATCAAGCATCTGTGTGAACATCCCGATTCGTCCGAAGCAGTCGATAACGTCGAACGTGCCATCGCGGTCGAGAACAAATGGCGAGCGCAGCGCTACGGCACCGACTGCATCTTCGGCTCGAAAGACGGCCCGATCGAGATCCGCGAATTCCTCGATCAGGTGATTGCACGCGTCCTGCCGGATGCGGAAGCGCTCGGTTGCGCGTCCGAAGTCGAACGCTGCCGCGCCATTCTGGAGCGCGGCAGTTCGGCCGACGCTCAGCTACGCGTCTATCGCGACGCTGGAAACAACCTGGGCGCGGTGACGCAATGGATTGCGCGGCAGACCCTCGGCGAAAACCGCGCGCCCTCCTCCCGCGGCGCGGCCGAACGGGTCGAGTAACCTCGCTCCGCTATCTCCGATCCGGCCGGACGCATCACGAATGCGACCCGGCCGCCTGTCGGCGCTGTTCCGTCTCGTGCAATCCCGGCGCCAAGGGCGCGTCTTGATCGACGGTACCCTCACCGTGCTGCGTCAGCGGCCGGTTGCCGGTGAGCGCACGCAGCGCCACGTAGAACATCGGCGTGAAGAAGATGCCAAACGCCGTGACGCCGATCATGCCGGCGAACACCGCGACGCCCATCGCATGGCGCATCTCCGAGCCGGCGCCGGTGGACGTCACCAGCGGCACCACGCCCATGATGAAGGCCATCGAGGTCATCAGGATCGGCCGCAGCCGCAGCCGGCTGGCCTCGATCGCCGCCTGCACCGGCTTGCGCCCGGCGAACTCCAGTTCGCGCGCGAACTCGACGATCAGGATGGCGTTCTTCGCCGACAGCCCGACCAGCACGATCAGGCCGATCTGGGTGAAGACGTTGTTGTCGCCCTTGCTGATCCAGACGCCGAACATCGCCGCCAGCAACCCCATCGGCACGATCATGATGATCGACAGCGGCAGCGTCAGGCTCTCGTACTGCGCGGCCAGCACCAGGAACACCAGCAGCAGCGCCACCGGAAACACGATCAGCGACGAATTGCCGGCGATGATCTCCTGATAGGTCAGCTCGGTCCACTCGTAGGACACGCCCTTCGGCAGCGTCTCCTTGGCGACGCGGTCGATCGCGGCCTGCGCCTGCCCGGTCGAAAAGCCGGGCGCCGCGCCGCCGCTGATATCGGCGGTGAGGAAGCCGTTGTAGCGCATCGCCCGCTCCGGCCCGGCGCTCTCCTTGACTCGCAGCAGCGTCGACAACGGGATCATCTCGCCGGAGTCCGAACGCACCTTGAGCTGGCCGATATCGTCCGCTCGCGCCCTGAACTTGGCGTCGGCCTGCACCCGCACCGAATAGGTGCGGCCGAACTTGTTGAAGTCGTTGACGTAGAGCGAGCCGAGATAGATCTGCATGGTTTCGAAGATCGACGTCACCGGCACGTTGAGCTGCCGGGCCTTGGTGCGATCGACGTCGGCATAGAGCTGCGGCACGTTGATCTGGTAGCTGGTGAACAGCCCGGCCAGTTCCTTCTGCGCGCTCGCCTTGGCGACGAACGCCTTGGTGGCGTCGTTGAGTGCCTCGTAGCCGAGGCCGGCGCGATCCTCGATTTGCAGCTTGAACCCGCCGATGGTGCCGAGACCGGCGACCGGCGGCGGCGGGAACATGGCGATGAACGCATCCTGGATGCCGGCGAACTTCTTGTTCAGCGACATCGCGATGGCGTTGCCGCTGAGCGACTTGTCCTTGCGTTCGGCGAAGTCCTTCAGCCCGATGAAGACGATGCCGGAGTTCGACGAGTTGGTGAAGCCGTTGATCGACAGGCCGGGAAACTGGATCGAGTTCTCGACCCCCGGCTCCTGCTGGGCGATCTCTCCCATCCGGCGGATCACCTCCTCGGTGCGATCCAGCGTGGCACCGTCCGGGAGCTGCGCGAAGCCGACTAGATACTGCTTGTCCTGCCCCGGCACGAACCCGCCCGGCACCGCGTGGAACAGATAGAAGGTGGCACCGACCAGCACCAGATACAGCCCCATGCCGACCGCGCGGCGCGACACCACACGCTTGACACCGCCGCCATAGGCCTCCGAACTGCGTGTGAAGAAGCGGTTGAAACGGACGAAGAACCAACCGAGGGTCTTGTCCATCACCTTCGTCAGCGCATCCTTCGGCGCGTCGTGGCCCTTGAGCAGCAGCGCGGCCAGCGCCGGCGACAATGTCAGCGAGTTGAAGGCGGAGATCACCGTCGAGATCGCCACCGTCAGGGCGAACTGCTTGTAGAACTGCCCGGTGAGGCCGGTGATGAACGCCAGCGGCACGAACACCGCGACCAGCACCAGCGCGATCGCGATGATCGGCCCGGTCACCTCACGCATCGCCTGATAGGCCGCCTCCTTCGGGCCGAGGCCGCGTTCGATGTTGCGCTCGACGTTCTCGACCACGACGATGGCGTCGTCGACCACGATGCCGATCGCCAGCACCAGGCCGAACAAGGTCAGCGCGTTGATCGAAAAACCAAAGACGTGCATCACCGCGAAAGTGCCGACCACCGACACCGGCACCGCGATCAGCGGGATGATCGAGGCGCGCCAGGTCTGCAGGAACAGGATCACCACCAGCACCACCAGCGCGATCGCCTCGAGCAGCGTGTGGATCACCGCTTCGATCGAGGCGCGGACGAACTGGGTCGGGTCGTAGACGATGTCGTAGGACACGCCGTCCGGCATATTCTCCTTCAGCTCCTTCATCGTCGCGCGGACGTTGTCGGAGATCTGGATCGCGTTGGAGCCAGGCGACTGGAAGATCGGGATCGCCACTGCGGATTTGTTGTTGAGCAGCGAGCGCAGCGCGTAGTCGGCGGCGCCGAGCTCGATCCGCGCGACGTCGCGCAGCCGCACCACTTCGCCGTGGTCGCCGTTCTTGACGATGATGTCGCCGAATTCCTGTTCGGTCTGCAGCCGTCCCTGTGCATTGACCGAGAGCTGCAGATCGAGCCCAGGCTCGCCCGGCGAGCCGCCCACCTGCCCGGCCGCAGCCTGGACGTTCTGAGCGCGGATCTCGCGCACCACATCGGCCGGTGACAGGCCGCGCTCGGCGACCTTCTGCGGATCGAGCCAGATTCGCATCGAATAATCGCCCGAGCCGAACAACTGCACCTGACCGACGCCCGGAATCCGCGCCAGCCGGTCCTTGACGTTGAGCACCGCGTAGTTGCGCAAGTACGTCATGTCGTAGCGGTCGTTCGGCGACATCAAGTGCACGACCATGGTCAAGTCGGGCGCGCTCTTGATGGTGGTGATGCCGAGCGCACGAACCTCCGCCGGCAGCCGCGGTTCGGCCTGCGAGACGCGGTTCTGCACCAGCTGTTGCGCCTTGTCCGGGTCGGTACCGAGCCTGAAGGTGACGTTCAGCGTCATCTTGCCGTCGGTGGTGGCCTGGCTGCTCATGTACAGCATGTTCTCGACGCCGTTGATCTGCTCCTCGATCGGGGTCGACACGGTCTCGGCAATCACCTTCGGGTTGGCGCCGGGATATTGCGCCGACACCACGATGGTCGGCGGCGCGACTTCGGGATATTCGGAGATCGGCAGCACCGGTATCGACAGCAGGCCGGCGAGGAAAATCACCGCCGACAGCACGCCGGCAAAGATCGGGCGATCGATGAAGAACTTGGAGAAATTCATGGCTGTGATCCGCCGGTTCGCTCGCGCGCGAGCGCAATGATCCCTGCACGGCCGACGGGACGTCTGCCGCGTGACTGTCTATCGAAAGCAATGAGGTTCGGCCCCGCCGTGGCGGCGGAGCCGCAACGGTTAGTTCTGTGCCACCGTCTTGCTGGAGGCGGCCTCCATTGCCACCGTTTCGGGCTTGATCGTGACGCCGGGACGGACGCGCTGCAGGCCGTTGACGACGATGCGTTCGCCGGCCTTCAGGCCGGACGCCACCACTCGCAGTCCATTGACAGAGGCCCCGAGCGTCACTTCGCGATATTGCGCGTGGTTCTCGGCGTCGACCACCATCACAAACTTCTTGTTCTGGTCAGTGCCGACCGCACGTTCACTGACCAGCAGCGCCGGTTCAGGCTTCGGCTGCCCCATCGACAGCCGCGCGAACTGGCCCGGCATCAGCCGGCCATCGGCATTGTCGAACACCGCGCGCACTCGCACCGTGCCGGAGCGCGGATCGACCTGGTTGTCGATGAACTGCATCTTGCCCTTCACCGGCGCCCCGCCCGCAACGGTCGTCATTTCGACAGGAATGCGTTCGATCGCGCCTGGCGTCTTCTCGTCTGCGAGCGTCTGCAGCGCGCGGGTCACCACCTGCTCGTCGGCATTGAAGCTGGCATAGATCGGGTTCACCGAAACGAGGGTCGTCAGCAGCGGCGAACTCGGGCCGGCGGCAATCAGATTGCCGACGGTGATCTCGACCTTGCCGACCCGACCGGACACCGGCGCGCGAATTTCAGTGTAGCTGAGGTTCAGCTCCGCGGTCTTCAGCGCCGCCTCGGCGGATTTCAGGTTCGCCTCAGCCTCACGATAGGCGTTGAGACGGTTGTCGACCTCGCGCTGGGTGATGCTGGAACTGGAGAGCTGCTGGCTGCGCTCGACATCTGCCTTGGTGAACACGACCCTGGCGCGGGCCGCCGACAACTGTGCCTGGGCGCGGTCGACCTCGGCGGCGTACAGCGACGGATCAATCCGGACCAGAAGGTCGCCCTTGTGAACCAGGGTGCCTTCCCGGAATTGGATCTCCTGGACGGCGCCCGCGACCCGCGAGCGGATTTCGACTCGTTGGATCGCCTCGAGCCGCCCCGAGAATTCGTCGGAGGGCGTTGTTGCCTTGGCTTCGACGAGCGCCACCGAAACCGGGACGGCTGCCGGCGCTGCCGCTGTGGTTTCCGCTTGGGCGGTTCCGGTGCGCTCGATCAGAGCTGCTCCGCCGGCCAGTACGGCCGAAACCGCGATCATTCCCGCGCCGAGCGCGGCCCTTCGAGCGAGTGGAGTAGCCATCGCGTATCCCATTTGATCAGACGGGCTTGTAAAAAGCCGAATAAATTCAGTAACTCATGCGCGCACGGGCGGATGTTCCGAATATCAGAATACCACGCTGCACCGCACATATCGATACCGCCCGGTATAGATGGACTATCGACATCCCCTGTCAAGGGACTTATCTACCGTCTGGTAGAAATCTCTGGAGATCCAGCCATGGCCCTGGGACGCCCCCGCGAATTCGACGTCGATGCGGCGCTCGACCTCGCTTTGCACGTGTTCTGGCGTAAGGGGTACGAAGGCACCTCAATGGCCGATCTCACCGAGGCAATGGGCATTACCAAGCCGAGCCTGTATGCGGCCTTTGGCAACAAGGAAGATCTGTTCCGTAAAGCGCTCGACCGCTATGTCGACGGCCCCGGCGGCTATTATCAGGCCGGCCTGCAGAAGCCGACTGCTCGCGAAGTCGTCGAGCACATCCTGCACGGCGCCGTCGATGCGATGACGGATCCGAGCAACCCGGGCTGCCTCGCAGTGCAAGGCGCGCTGTGCTGTGGCGATGCCGCCGAGACCATCAAGCAGGAACTGGCTGCGCGCCGCGCCAAGGGCGAGCAGGACCTGCAGGACCGGCTGGCCCGTGCGGTCGCCGACGGCGATCTGCCGTCCGGCGCCGATGCCGGCGACCTCGCTCGCTACGTCTCGGCGATCCTGCAAGGCATGGCGGTGCAGGCGGCAGGCGGCGCTTCCCCCGATCAGTTGCGCAAGCTGGCCGACATGGCCCTGAGGAACTGGCCGCCGACGTAACGCCGCGATGTTCCCGGGCGGCTGTCCACGAACGTTTCGTTAAGGATACGGCGACCCGATTACCGACATTGCGCGCAGTTGCCATCGCTTATTAGGAACTGTCCGCGATGTTGTGCGCATGCACTTCCCGCTGTTGTCCCGCTCCCTGCATCCCGACCCGCGGATCCGCCGCGAGCTGGTCGAACTGCTCTACACCTCGCTGCCGCAGGTGATGGCGATCGGCGTGACTTCGGTGACCGGCGCAGCGACCCTGACGCTGCTCGGCGGCGATCCCGGCTACGCGGTGATCTCGGTGTTGATCGTGATCACCGCCAGCGCGCGGGTGTTTTCGCTGATGCGCTACAAGGCGCGCGCCGCACAGTTCACCGACGCCGACGTGGTGCGCTGGGAGCGGCTGTACGGCGCCGGCGCCACCGCCTTCAGCCTGGCGCTCGGTGCGCTGTCGTTCCGTGCGCTGCAGCTCGGCGACGCCCCCGGCGCCTGGATCGCATTCGGCCTGTCGATGTCGTACTGCGTCGGCATGGTGTCGCGGGCAGCGATCCGGCCGTGGATCATCCTCACCGCGGCTGCCGCACTCCTCACGCCGACCATCATCGCCGGGCTGATGCGCCCGGAGCTCGCCTACAAGGTCGGCGCCGGCATGCTGGTGCTGTTCTGGCTGACGCTGCGCGAAGCCTCCAAGCATCTCAGCGCGGCGTTCACCGAGCGGCTCGAAGCCAAGCATCGGCTGGCGCGCCAGGCCACCCACGATTTCCTCACCGGTCTGCCGAACCGCGCCGGCTTCCTGCAGGCGCTCGCGAGCTCCCGCGGCAGCTTCACCGTGATCGCCATCGACCTCGACGGCTTCAAGCCGATCAACGATCGGCACGGCCATCACGCCGGCGACGATCTATTGCGGCAGGTCGCGGAGCGGCTGACCGCCTGCGCCGGCGCCGACGGCATCGCTGCCCGGTTCGGCGGCGATGAGTTCATGCTGCTGAAGCCGATCGCCGACGCGGAGCCCGGCCGCAATGAAGCGCTGGCGCTGGCGCGGCGGGCGGTGTTCGATCTGTCGATGCCGTTCCGGTTGTCCGACCTGCCGGTGTGCATCGGCGCCAGCGCCGGCATCACCGTGAGCAGCGGGGCGCTCAGCCACGGCTCGACCGCGCAATTCCTGGAGCGGGTCGACCGCGCGCTCTACGCCGCCAAACGTGCCGGCGGTGGCTGTGCCTGGGCGGACGACACCGACGACGAACGGCCGTGCTGCACCGGCACTGCGCTGCCCAGCCCGGCGGCGGCCTGACACCGCGACCTGCGGCACCCCGGTGACTCAGCAGGCCATCGGCGATTCCGACCCATCGATCAGAGAGCTCGCTCGCGAGGCGTTGCCGCCAGACGCAGCGGTCGGCGCGCGCTACCCGAGCGGCGCGACGGCCGGGATCAAGGGCTGACGGTCGCCCGCTCCGCCGCGATCAGGTCACTGCGATCAGGTCTTGGGCGCCGCCGCTTTGGGTGCTGCGGCCGGCTTGGGCGCTGCCGTCGGCTTGTCCGCAAAGCCGTTGTAGCAGGCGAGCCGCTCGTCCTCTTCCTTGACCAAGCGACAATCCGCCGCGGTCTTGGCAGGCTTCGCCTTGGCGCCGGCCTTTGCCCCGGCCGGCTTCGGTGCCGGCGGATAGATCGCATCGAAGCAGTCCAGCCGCTCCTTGGTGGCGTCCTCGATCTCCAGACACGCCTTCATGCGGTCCGCGATCGGCGGCTTGGCCGCAGCCTTGTCGCCCTTCGGCTTGATCTGCACCAGCGGCCGGTCCCCGACCATCGGCGTCCCGCCGGAGGCCGGTGCGTTGCTCTGCGCCAGCGCCGCGCTCGATGCCAGCAGCGCGGCAAGTACCACGATCGTTCTCATCGAAATCCCCGTCCCTCGCCCCGAGCCGCGCGGCGACGGCCGGCGCGGCGATAATCGTCAAACCGGAGCGGTCAGGTGCCGTCAAGCCGGCGGGCTGCCGCAGTCCGTGTCTGTCCACGGCTCAGCACGGCGTTGAGAATGCGGCGGGTTTGGGGCAAGCCTCGTCCGCTCCCCAATTGCGGCCGCTGGCCAGATCGCTCCCTGCGCGCTAAAGCAAACCGCATGAGATGGTTACTGATCGCCTTCGCGGTCGCGCTGCCGATGGCGGCCGGTGCCGAGCCGCGCAGGTCGGCGCCTCCGTCCCCGCGCGTCGAGCAAAACACGCCGCTGCCGCGCAATTTGAGCGCAAGGCGCAATCCCTGCGCCGATTTCGGCGCCGGCTTCGTCCAGCTCGAAGGCAGCTCCACCTGCGTCAAACTCGGCGGCAGCATCAGCGTCGGCGCCGGCACCCGCCGCTGAGCCTCGGAGCCGCCCGTACTGGAACCCGACGGCCGATGCCGGATTATGGGTCTCATGACGATTTTGCGACACCCCGAGACGCCGACCTGCCCGCCGGCGCCACATCCCGCGTTGCGACTGGCTCCGCTTGCCGGCCTGACGCTGCTGCTTGCCGCGCCGGGGCTCGCAATCCAGGTCGGACTGTTGCCGTTCGAATATCGGATGGGCGCGCTGATCGTGGTGTCGGCGCTGTGCGTCGGGCTCTGCCTGTGGGCCGGGTTCTCGTTCAAGGAGCTCGGATTCGGCCGCCCGCACCAGTGGCGGCACTGGCTCGGCGCGGTCGCGGTCACCAGCCTGATCTCCGCGATCATGCTGCTGCAGACCCGGTTGTTCAGCTTCGAGGCCCAGCCGCCGTCCTGGCTCAGCTTCGCGCCGTTCTACGTCCTGGTCTCGAGCCCGTGCCAGGAGGTGGTGTGCCGCTCGATCCCGAAGCTGATCACCGACCGGATGCAGCACGGCGGCTGGGCCTATGTGCTGTATTCGGCGGCGCTGTTCTCGCTCATCCACCTCTGCTACGGCGACCCGGCGCTGCTGCTCAACACCTTCCTGCTCGGCGTGGTGTGGGGCTTCGTGTACTGGCGCACCCTGAACATCTGGCCGCTGATCGCCTCTCACGCCGCGGTCGGCACCCTCGCCTTCTCGCTCGGGCTGGCCTGACCGGCGGCCTCAGATCTCGAGCTGTGTACCCAGTTCGACCACCCGATCGGTCGGGATCTTGAAGAACGTGGTCGCCCGCGTCGCATTCAGCGTCATGAAGGTGAACAGCCGCTCGCGCCACAGCGCCATTCCAGGGTTGAGGCTCGGCACATAGGTTTCGCGGCTGAGGAAGAACGAGGTCGACATCATGTTGAACTCGTGGCCGAACTGTTTGCACAGCGCGAGTGCAGCAGGCACGTCGGGGGTCTGCATGAAGCCGTAGCGGATGATCAGGCGATGGAAGCCGTCGCCGATGTCGGTCATGTGCACGCGCTCGCTGTCCGGCACATAGGGCGTTTCCGCAGTGGTCACCGTGGTCAGGATGACGCGCTGATGGACGGTCTGATTGTGCTTGAGATTGTGCAGCAGCGCAGGCGGCACGCCGTCGGTGGCGGCGGTGAGAAACACCGCCGTGCCCCGCGCCCGAGACACGTTCGGCCCGAGCGCGCGCAGCACCACATCGAGCGGCACCGACTGCTTCTTCAGTTGCTTGCGCACCAGCGCGCGGCCGCGGCGCCAGGTCGTCAGCACGGTGAAGGAGATGAAGCCGATGAACAGCGGGAACCAGCCGCCCTGCGCGACCTTGATGATGTTGGCGGCGAAATAGGCAAAGTCGAGCAGCAGCAGCGTGCCGATCACCACCACGACCACGGCCGGATGCCAGCGCCACAGCAGAGCCGCGACGAACGCTACCAGAATGGTGTCGATCATCATCGTCCCGGTCACCGCGATCCCGTAAGCCGCCGCCAGATTGCTCGACGACTGGAATCCGATCACCAGCGCCATCACGGCGAAATACAGGGTCCAGTTGGTGAACGGCACGTAGATCTGGCCGGCCTCCTCGCCCGAGGTGTGGACGATGGTCATCCGCGGCAGCAGCCCGAGCTGGATCGCCTGCCGCGCCACCGAATACGCGCCCGAGATCACCGCCTGCGACGCAATCACGGTGGCCATGGTGGCGAGCGCGACCATCGGCACCACCATCCATTCCGGCCCGAGCCGGAAGAACGGGTTCTGAATCGCCGACGGATCGTGGATCAGCAGCGCGCCCTGGCCGAAATAGTTGAGCAACAGCGCCGGCAGCACGAGGCCGAACCAGCCGAGCCGGATCGGGAAACGGCCGAAATGCCCCATGTCGGTATACAGCGCCTCGCCGCCGGTGACGGCGAGCACCACCGTGCCGAGCGCGTAGAAGCTCATCAGCGGATGGCGGATCACGAACTCGATCGCGAAGGTCGGGCTGATCGCCTCCAGCACATGGGGGGCGTTGACGATGTTGGCGATACCGAGGGCGGCGAGCGTCAGGAACCACACGCACATCACCGGCCCGAACAGCCGGCCGACCAGGCCGGTGCCGCGCGACTGGATCGCGAACAGAATGGTCAGCACCACCGCGGTGATCGGTACCACATAGGCTTTCAGATCCGGCGTGACGACCTCGAGCCCTTCCACGGCGCTGAGCACCGAGATCGCCGGAGTGATCATGCTGTCGCCGTAGAACAGCGCCGCCGCGATCACGCCGAGCATCATCAGCGGATAGTGCACGCGCCGTCCGCGTGTCAGTTCGGTGACCAATGCCAGCAGCGCCAGACTGCCGCCCTCGCCGTGGTTGTCGGCGCGCATGATGACGATCACGTACTTCACCGTGACCAGCATCATGACGGTCCAGAACACCAGCGACAGCACACCGAAGATGTTGTCGGGCGTCACCGGAATCGGGTGATGTCCGGCGAAGGTCTCCTTCATCGCGTACAGCGGACTGGTGCCGATGTCGCCGAACACCACGCCGATGGCGCTGACGAGGACGCCGAGCCCTTTCTTCTGCTGGCTCATTGTCTACCCCTGGGCCAGGACGAGCGCGACGCCGCGCATCAGGCCCGGCTGCGGCCACAGAAGCCGCGGAGCGCGCTGCAAAGCCCGACCACAGCCGGCCAGCACTCGAATTCGGTCCCGCGTCTCTTCCATAACGGCTACGCCCTGTGCTTGGCCTGGATCAGAGCGCGCGCGGCGCCGACGTTCCAGGAACGTGGTCGAGTTTGGTATGATTCGGTTGAAGCCAGATCAGGCGCGGCCGCGCCGATTGCCTAGAAGCATAGGTTTGTCACCATGTTTCCGCGCTTGTCCTTGAGCACATAGGGGCAATCGCTCCGCTTCAGCGCCGCCTTGGCCTCGGCGTTGCCGAGCGCCGCGGCCTTTTCGTAGTACGCCTTGGCCGCGTCGCTGTCCTTCGGACCGCCGCGGCCGGCCTGCGCAAACGCGCCCATCTGCATCAAAGCGCCGGGATGGCCCTGCCCCGCAGCCCTCTCAAACAGGGATCGCGCCGCGACCTCGTCCTTGGGGCCGCCGATACCATCGGCCAGCATCAGCCCGAGCTGATATTGCGCTTCGGCGTTACTCTCTGCGCCCTTGGCAAGCAAGGCTCGGGTTTTCACCGGGTCGGACGACGTTCCGCCGCCGAGCGCGGCAAGATTGCTGATGCCGCGCGGGTTGCCTGCCGCGGCCGCGCGTTCCAGCAACTGCCGAGCCCTGGCATCGTCCTTCGGCAGCCCGGCGCCAGTCGCATAGGCGACGCCGAGTTCGACCATCGCCGAGCTGCTGCCCTTGTCGGCGGCCTTGCGATAGGCAGCCATCGCTTCCGCCGTCTGACCACCGGCCGCATAGGCGCGGCCGAGCGCATACATCGCCCGGCGCGATCCGGCCGAAGCGACACGGCAATACTTGATGGCGGTGGCGACGTCGCCAGGCGCGATCTCCGCGACGCCCTTGACGTCGGCGGGCTTATCCGGATCGGCAGGGTCGGCGGCGATCCGATCGCACAACACCAGATCGGCCGACTGCGCATGCACGGGTGTAGTGGCGCTGCCAAGTAACAGCGCGAGCAGGACTGCCGATCCGCCGGCGGCCCACGATCTCGTCATCATCATACAATCCTCGGACGCGCCGCAGCTTCGCTGCATGACGGTCAAATCGCCGTCCCTGCCGCGGTTCGCGGCCCTCGATCGGCCCGGCAATCTAGCCAATCCGCGGGCAGGTTTAAACCGACCCGACACGACAAAGGACTGTGGAGGAGCCGGCCACGAGGCGAAAAACCGACTTGTCGCGCGCCACAGGATCGGCATTCGCGCAGGTCGCCGCTATCGCATCCCCCTCCGCGCCCCCCTGCGCGGGCTCGGAACCATTGTGGTCAGACATCGTTCAAGCCGCAGCTTGGACGCGAGGGTGATGGCGATGACGATTCTCAAATGGGCTCTGATCTTTCTGGTGATCTCGATCGTCGCAGGAATCTTCGGCTTCACCGGCATTTCGGCGGCCTCGGCCGACATCGCGCGGATCCTGTTCTACATTTTCGCAGTGATCTTCATCGTGCTGCTGATTGTCGGCCTGACGATCTTCAGAGCGTAAAGAAGCGTCCCGAATGCGCGACGCTCCCCCGAGTCCGCTGTGCAGGGCAGCCATGACTTGCGATCGATTTGATCTGACGCAAACGGTGGCCGGCCACCTTCGACCAAGGTCCGGTACGAGTGGCCGACATTGAATATTGCAATGCAACATCGGCTCCACTAGGTAACGCACTCAACCCGGGGCGGCCGATGAGCGAAGACTGGAATACCAAATACGGCGTGCGGCGCGTGCGACGCGACCCGCCGACTCTCGAAGAAGCGATCTTTGCGGCGGCCGGCATCACAGATGATGTCGACTCGCAGGCGGAAATTGCCGCGTCCCTGATGGGGATGCCGATCGACGCCGTGCTGAAGGAAGTTCGGAAGTCGGCCCGTGCCTCGGCGCGGACTTCGCGCGTGATCACCGGCGAACAGGGCTTCCAGCGCTCCGTGGTGGTCGAGCGCCGGGTGTCACGCCGGATCGTGGGCGCCGAGCGCATCGTCGGAAACGACAAGCGGATCTGAACCGCGTCTCCATCCAGTGACCACAAAAAGAACGCCGCGGGCCCGAGCACGCGGCGTTGTTGTTTGGGGCGGTCGGACCGTCAGGCTGCGCGATTGAAGCCCGACATCCTGAGAAACAGATTCCAGCACGCCTGATTGAAGGCGATCAGTGCCGTCGCAGCGCCACCCGGAACGTCGATCGTGCGTTGCGCGATCGCGGTGTCCGCCTGCTGTTCGAGATCGATCGTGCCGGTGGATTCGCCCTGGCGGAACGTCAGGTGCGCGCCAAACTTGTTGGCGAGCGCACGCATCGCCTGATTCTGCGAGCCGGTGGTGATCCGCAGCCGCTCGTAGCCGAGCGAGCGGGCGACTTCCATCAACTGCTTGAACAGAATGCTGCCGATGCCCTTGCGGCGCAGGTGGCTTTCCACGCTGAAGGCGATCTCGGGAAGCGAGTCGATGTGCAGATCGGGCTGGTGCAGTTCGGCGGCTGCATGGACTGAGCCGTCTTCCGCAAAGAACGCGATGATGATGGTGCCGTCGCCGCCGCACTTCTTGGCGTAGCGATCGATGAAGCCCTCGTCGGCGAAGCCGTTGAAGCGATCACGCCGGCTCTCGGCGTCGAGGCGCATCAGATGATCCCGCAGCAGCGGCAGCTCTTGATTGATCAGGGATCGGATCGTCCCTTTTGAGCCGGTGAGATCGGCGATTAGAGCGTCGTGCATAAGTCGTCTCTCCTCTCGGGATGACCCTCAAGGAGGCGTTCGTCTTCCCTAGACAGAAGTCATATTGTGCATCGCACAATAATATTCAAGACCCATTCGCAGGCAACGCCTAGGAAAGAGCGGCCGGGAGCCTTCGCACTTTCGCTAAACCTATCTAAATTAAGGCGGTTATGGAAGCGCCGGGATGCCCGATGCGGGTCTGGATACCCGTTTTGCGCCGCACCCTCGTAATCTTACGGATAGCCAAAACCGTCCTATAATACCATTTGCGTCTGAGTGACGACGGCGACCAGTTTGCCGTCCTCGGTCTCGATTCGGGTCTGCCACACCTGAGTGCGACGGCCACGATGCACCGGCGTGGCGGTAGCGATTAAGGTGGAGCCTGCCTTCGCCGCACCGATGAAGTTGGTCTTGCTCTCCAGCGTCGTGGTGCCCTTGGCCTCGCCGGGTAGATTGATCACCGTGGCGGCTGCACCGACGCTGTCGGCCAGCGCCATCACGGCACCGCCATGGATGCTGGCTCCGATGGTGCACAGATCGTCGCGCACCAGTAGCGTGGCGACCACCCGGTCGGGCTCCGCTTCTTTGAAGCGCAGCCCCATCAACACCGCGAACGGCAGCGGAAACGAATTGATCTTCTCCAGCGGAGTCATGGGTGCCCTCTCCTTGCCCGCTGAGGTGGCGACGGCCGCGCGGGCTGCGGCCGCCGCTTTGATCGGACGGATCGATGCCTGCCGATCCGCCTCGGAGCAATGACCTGTCAGGTCATCGACATCTTCTCGATCGCCTGCCTCAAGCGGGCTCGACGCCGCACCATTCGGCGATGAACAGTGCGGTCGCCTTAGTCGATTGGCGCAACGAATCCAGATCGATGTACTCGTTGAAGCCGTGCATGGCTTCGCCCGACGCACCGAAGCATAGGCTCGGGATGTTGTAGTTGAGACCATAGAACCGGGTATCGGTCAGGGCGGTGAACACCAGATCCTGTACGTCGCTGCCGTACACAGCCTGATACGCCTTGCCGAACGCAGCTTCCGGCTCGGCGGCGTTCTTCAACTCGTAGCCCTCGGAGAGAAAGCCCGACCACTCGACCTGGGGCGGATTGTTCGACAGGAAGCGGTGGTCGCGCGCTGCCGCCGCGACGCAGGCCAAAATCTCGGCCTGATGATCGGCGACCGACCAGCCTGGCAGGATCGCAATCCGGCAATCGACGTCGCACCACGCCGGAACGCTGGACGCCCAGTCGCCGCCTTTGATGATGCCGGGATTGAAGTTGATCGGATGCGCCAGCGTCTTGAAGTGCGGATCGCTGGCCGCACGGCGATTCCACTCCTCCTCGAGTTTTCCAAGCGCTTCGATCAGATGATAGGCGGCCGTAATCGCATTCGAGCCCGAGCCAGCAGTGGCAACGTGCACCGGATAGCCGCGCACCTTCAATCGAAACCAGATCACTCCGACCTGCGATCGCACCATCTTGCCGCCGGTCGGCTCCGGGATGAAACAGGCATCGGCGCGATAGCCGCGCTGCAACGTGGAGAGCGCGCCGACACCGGTGCTCTCCTCTTCGATCACCGATTGGAAATGAATGCGGCCCGTCGGGCGCAAGCCGGCGGCCTTGATCGCATCCAGCGCATACAGCGCGCCGATGGTGCCGGACTTCATGTCGCAGGCGCCGCGGCCATACATCCGGCCGTCCTTGATCACGGGCGAAAACGGCGGGGTGTCCCACATCTCGAGCGGCCCCGCCGGCACCACGTCGCAATGGCCCTGCAGGATCAACGAACGGCCGGCATTGTTGGACGGACGATAGGTGCCCACCACCGTCCGCGCCTTCGAAAAATCGTGCTCGATCGGACCATAGCCGCGCAGGTCTTTCAGATCGTCGAGTTCGATATGCCAGTCGTCGACCTCGTAGCCGCGCTGCCGCAACAGATCAGCCATCATGTCCTGACACGGGCCTTCTGCGCCGCGGGTGCTTGGAATCGCGACAAAATGACGGGTGGTGGCGAGTTGGGTATCGAAACCGGCATCGACGGCGTCGAGAATGCGGCGGTTGAGATCGTCGTCGCTCATGCGGATGTGCGCTCCTTGTTGTTCGTTCTGACACCGGCGCGCGGATCAAACCACAGATCGCCCGATTTTCCATGCAGTTTGGCCCTGCACTCGAATCATGCCCTCATGCCGCACGCCCCGATCAGGAGATCTGATGTTCGCCTCTCACCATCCCCGAACGCCGCTCACCACGCTCGCACTCGGCGTTGCCGCCGTCCTGGCGGTCGCTGCCCCCGCCGCGGCACAGCAGCAGGTCTCGCGCGAGCAGGACATCACCAGCCTGCGGCTTGGTCAGAAGATCCTGGTCGACGACGGATCGTGCCCCAACGGTCAGATCAAGGAGATCACCGGAGCGACGCTATCGGCTTCGGGCGTCACCGCGACACGGAAGTGCATTCAGCGGGTCCGCCGCTGAGGCGCCAGACACTCTGCGGCAGCGCCGCTAATCGAGCGGGTCGAACATGCACTGGAGCGCCGGCTTGGCGATCAACGTAAAGGTCGCGTTGATCTGAGACTGCTTGGTGCGCGGCACCCAATCGTTATCGATGGACGGAACGCCGCTTTCGCGGATGCCACGAAGCAAGGCGAGACGAAGATCGCTGTCGGGCACCATCGCGGCGGCGTGATCGTGCAGACAGCGACACACCGCATCCGGATGCGCCCACCGCCCTGTCATGTGTATCGTGCACTGCCGGATGAAATCGGTGCGCGCGTCCTGAACGACGAACAGCGACCGTGTCTGCGCTTGCGCCGCGCTACCGATCATCAGCCCGAGGCCGACCACCAGCGCCGACATCCGTAGCATGGTCACCAATTCACCCACTCCGTGCGGCGACGTCGCCACCTCGCCTGCCTGAACCCGCGCAGCCGGGCGCGAGCCAGACGACCGACGGCAGCTTCGTACCAATCACCCGCCGTTTGCGGCGATGATCGCTGCTGCGTCCGTTGACGGGTTGATAACCACGCTGTGTTTCCTGACTGCTGCGCCGCCGAGGCCATTTGGTTTCGTCCCACGTCCGAATTGTTTCGTGGGCGCGGCGGCGACGAAACATTCGAGGGAAAATCATTGGCTTTTCAGAGCGACCGACTCTGGGTTCCGGAGCCGCGGCACACGACTAAAGTCGCCCATCCGGGGCTCCTATGGTCGCCGGCGGTGACATCACCACGTCATCAACCGGCGCGTAGTTAGCCCATCCTAGAGGAGCCGACGACCGGCGAATACCGCCAATGGTCTCTGCTCTCCTCGATTACCAACACTAACCGGCTTGTTTCGAGGCTAGTAATTTCATTGGATCGGCATTACAAATGAGAAGTTGCGGAGCTTGGCGTGTTCGAGCTTTGAACCGCGCTGTGACGTCGGGTGCAGATCATCGCGGTTCGGCAATCGCGACCGCAGCGAAGACCTGCACGTTGAGGATCTGGACGATCGAGAGCTGGACGTCGAAAGCCTCGACGCCCGCGTTCGGGACGCTAACGGATCCCCCGTCGCACCGGCTCGCCGGACTGCGTCACGAAAAGCCCGCTCCGGTGTGGATCATGTCGCCTCGGCGAGGCGGCAACGATTCACGCCGATCGACGTTAACAAACGATGGAGGAAATCATGATGGCCGGTAATGCCCTCGGCGACGGCGGCAGCAGCGATCGCACTGCAGAGCGGCGTCTTTCCCCGCGCACCGATCCTCACCACGAACGGCGCAGAGGTGTTGCGACGTCGGGTGAGATGGCCTTGCAAGGGCCGTTCGGCCATCCCGCCACCCAATGCATGCCGCAGCGGCTGGTCAGGCTGGTCGGCTATCGTGCTCCGGCGCACGGCACGACGTTGGAACCGATAGCGAACGACCGGGAGACCGCCTGAGGCGAGACGGCCTCCCTTTGCTACTTCGGCGCTTCGATAGCCTCGAAGCGCCGAATGGTGCGAACGATCAATTGAAGGCGCTCAATTGAAGACAGTCAATTGAAGACGGCTATTTGAAGAAGTCCCCGCATTTCTCCACGGTGGTGTCTCCACCCCACGGCATCACCGGCACCGACGAGGTCGAGTTCTTCGGCGAGCCTTCGATCAGGCGGTCCGAGTACACCATATAGACCAGGACATTGCGCTTCGGGTCGCAGCCGCGGACGATCTGCATCTTCTTGAAGAACACGGACCGACGTTTGCTGAACATGTCGTCGCCCTGATCCAGCTTGCCCTTGAAGTGAATCGGACCGACCTGACGGCACGCCAGCGAGATGTCCGAGACTTCCTCGGCGAGGCCGAGCCAGCCTTTGAAGCCGCCGCGCTCCGGCACCGTGAAATGACAGGCGACGCCCTGCACCTCGGGATCGTCGACCGCATAGACCGCAAGCTTGTCGTTCGGGCTGAGCAGCTTGAACACCGTCGAACGGCGGAAGATCAGGTCAGGATCGTCCGCTGCTGCGGCGGTGGATACGCCCACGGCCGCGAGTGCGAGCAGCGCAAGCGCGCCCGATTTGAAGCGTGAGACGCAAAAGAGAGAGGCACGCCGGTTCATCGAAGTCTCCATAGCAACGGTTCTGTGCATTTGGTGCGCAGATCGCCGGTTTGAAAGATGCAACTCTTGCCCGCCGCCGCGTTTAACCTCCGGTGAAGCTTTTTTGTTACGGTCTGTCAGGTCGTGAGGTCGTTCGCAGGGAGCGTGAACGTGCCTGATGCCAGAGAGACTCATCTAACATTCTGGCGGCAAGATTCGGGGAAGAGCCACGTGCGCGTATTTCACGGCGATGCCGATCGCACCGATCGACGTTACTCCTGCACCGGCAACTGCCGTGTCGGCCATTCGACGCTGTCTCGCACAACGCTGGGGGCCGGCGTTCTGGCAATTGCCATCGCGGCCGCACCTGCCGCAGAAGCGTCGCCCTATTGGTACTGGTCGGAGGAAGCGCCGATCTACGAGGCACCGCCACCTCCCGCGCCGAAGCGGCAGCCCCCTCGCAAGCGGCTTCAACTCGACCACCAGCTCGAAAGGCAGATCGAAAAACAGGCATCGAAACCGCAGGGTCCGGTGGTGATAGCGGTCTCGATCGAGCAGCAGAAGCTCCGTGTCTACGACGCCAACGGCCTGTTTGCCGAAACCCCGGTGTCGACCGGCATGCGTGGTCACGCGACGCCGCTGGGCGTGTTCAGCGTTATTCAGAAGAACAAATACCACCGCTCCAACATCTACAGCGGCGCCCCGATGCCCTACATGCAGCGCATCACCTGGTCGGGCATCGCCCTCCATGCCGGTGCGCTTCCCGGCTATCCGGCGTCGCACGGCTGCATCCGGATGCCGATGCCGTTCGCGATCAAGATGTGGGGCTGGACCCGGATGGGCGCCCGCGTGATCGTCTCGGCGGGCGACGTCACCCCGGCCAGCTTCGCGCACCCGCTGCTGGCGACGAAGAAGCTGGCGCCAGATCCCGAACCGATGGTCGCAGACTCGCCCGAGGCGGCGATCACCGCCAAGCCGGACCAGAAAGCTGCGGTCGACAGATCGGCCGATCAGATCATCGCCCCTGAAGGGCTGCGGCGCGGCATCGCGCTCGACAGCGACAAACCTACGGCGGCGGCGCCGGTGCGAACGGCGGACGCGGCCGCTGCAGCCGTCACCCTCACCGACGCCTCGTCCGGCAAAGCCGGCTCCGACAAGGCGACGGAAACGGGCGATGCCGGCGCCCCGGCCAAGCCGCAGGACAAGATCGCGACCGTCCAGGCCGACCAACAGCCCGCCCAAGGCCAGTCGAATGCAGCGGCCGCGGAAGCCTCGACCGCGACCGCCCTCCCGGCTCCGAATCCGAGGCAGCAGATCGCCGCGTTCGTCAGTGGCAAAGACAGCCGGCTGTATGTGCGGCAGAACCAGACGCCGCTGTTCGACGTTCCGGTGACGATCGCGGCAGGCGACCGGCCGCTCGGCACCCATGTTTTCACCGCCGAACTCGGCAACGACCAGAGCGTCCGCTGGACGGTGATGTCGCCGGCTGCGGCAACTCATGCGGAACCTGAAGTGCGGAGCAAATCCCGCCGTTCCGGCAATACTCTGGCGCGCGAAGCCAAGGCGCCGCGTGAAGCCAACAGCCCGGCTGAAGCCCTCGACCGGCTGACGATTCCGCCGGAAGCCCTGAAGCGGATCGCTGAAGCGCTGACCAACGGTGGCTCACTGATCGTGTCCGACCACAGCATCTCGGCCGGCGAAACCGGCAAAGGCACCGATTTCATCGTCCCGCTCAACTAGCCGTTTCCGGGCTGTCGAATCTGCGGGCAACTCCCGGACCGCGTCAAAAACCGTTGGCGCCACTGCTGGCGAGCCTCTACCTTGTGCGGCGCGTGCGCCGGCCCGACTCGGCCGGCCCCGCAGTCTCGGACGAGCATACGGCGGAAGGACTTCGGCATGCGGATCACGGCAGCTTTGATCGTTGCAGGTGTGGTTTCCCTCGGGACCACCGCGGCCATGGCGCAGGCTCCGAAGGCGGCCACCGCCGCTGCCCCGCAGCCGGCCGCCGCCCCGTTGGCCGCCGCGCCCGCTCCGGCGCCCGCCCCGCAACCGGCGGCCGCGGCCAAACCGGTCTGCGCCAATCCGGACGCGCTCGGCGTCGGCCGCATCGTCGAGATCGACACCACCGGCGGTCCCGGCTTCGGCTTCGAGCATTTCAAGCAGCTCGACTTCCTGCGCGACAAGGAAGTGGTGCTGACCTTCGACGACGGTCCGTGGCAGGCGACCACGCCGGCGGTGCTGAAGGCGCTGGCCGACCAGTGCACCCGCGCGATCTTCTTCCCGATCGGCAAACACGCCACCTACTATCCGGAATTGCTGAAGCAGGTCGCCGCCGCCGGCCATACCGTGGGCGCGCACACCTGGTCGCACGCCAATCTGGCCAACAAGAAGCTCACCGAGCAGCAGGCCAAGGACGAGATCGAGAAGGGTTTCGCTGCGGTGAAGTGGGCGATCGGCGGCGCGCCGGCGCCGTTCTTCCGCTTCCCGGCGCTGCAGCACCCGCCGGCGCTGGTGACCTATCTGGGCACCCGCAACGTCGCGATGTTCTCCTGCGACCTCGACTCGTTCGACTTCAAGGCGCGCAAGTCACAGCAGGTGGTCGACACCGTGATGAACAAGCTCGACAAGCGCGGCAAGGGCATCATCCTGATGCACGATTTCCAGAAGAGCACCGCCGAGGCGCTGCCGGAACTGCTGCGGCGGCTGAAAGCCGGCGGCTACAAGGTGGTGCACATGCGCGCCAAGGCGCCGGTGCAGACGCTGCCGCAATACGACGAGGAACTCGTCAAGAGCTCGGCGCTGCCGACGGTAAGCACCCGGCCGGTCAACGCCGTGGTTCAGACCGTCTCCGAATAGCCGGCCGCAGTTCCCTGATGCGGATCGCAACGCGCCGATGACGGCGACGACGGGATTGACGATCGAAGGCTGCGTGATCGTGTCGGCGGAGGGCAACCTCGCCGACGCTGATCGGCTGATGCCGGACGCGCTGAAATTCCCCGGCGATCAGGCGTTCTTCGCCGCCGCGCTCGACCGCGCCGACCTGATCGTGCACGGCCGCAATTCGTTCGAGGACCAGCCGAACTCGCCGCTGCGCCGCCGCCTGATCGTGACCCGGCAGGTCGCCGGCCTGGCACCCGACCCGTCGAACCCGAAAGCGGTGCTGTGGAATCCGGCCGGCGCCTCGTTCGAAGACGCCTGCATCCGCGCCGGCGTGAGCAGCGGCACGGTAGCGATCATCGGCGGGCCCGACGTGTTCGCGCTGTTCTTCGATCGCTACGACACGTTCTTTCTGTCGCAGGCGCCGCACGCGCGGCTGCCGGGCGGCGAGCCGTGCTTTCCGGGCGTGCCCGAGCGGACGCCCGAGCAGATCCTGTCGGCACACGGCCTATGCCCGGCCGACCGGCAGATCCTCGACGCCGACCACGACGTCAGCGTCACCGCCTGGCGCCGCAGCTAAGCGAGGGTCAGGCGTGGCCACCGGACGCGGCGCCGCCCCTGCCGATCCCGGCGATGATCAGCAGGCCGCCGACCAACGACAGGTTCTTCAGCGCGACCGTCAGATTGGTCTGAGCATCCGGGCCGGTCTGATTCCAGAAGTCGTGGAAGTAGTAGGTTCCGACCGCGACGAATACGATCAACACCAGCGCACAGAACCGCGCGCCAAAGTTCAGCGCGATCAGCAGACCGCACAACAGCTCGATGCCGCCCGCCGCCAGCGCCAGCATCTGAGCGAACGGCATGCCGGCCGCCTGCTCGAGCTGCGCCGTGTAGCTGACCAGCATCTCCGGCACCACGAACTTGCCGGCCGCCTGAGTGGTCGCAGGCAGGTTGAGCAGCTTGGATGCGCCGGAGAAGATGAACAGGACGGAGAACAGAAAGCGCCCGAGTGCGATCAAGACCGACATTGGCATCCCCGCTTGCCGGCGGCAAGCGCGCCGCCGGGCGCCGTCAGTATGAGCACGGCGCAGCGGGTTTTCCAACGTACAAAACGCACCAGTCCGACAGGCTGCGGCGCGGTCAGGCGAACAGCGTGCCCTGGTGCCGCCCCGCCCGTTCCTGCGCCTCGACCACCGCCACCGCGGTCATGTTGAGGATGCCGCGCGGCGTCGCCGACGGCGTCAGGATGTGCGCCGGCAGTGCCGGGCCGATCAGGATCGGGCCGACCGGCAGCGCCTCGCCCACCACCTTGATCATCTGATAGGCGACGTTGGCGGTGTCGAGATTGGGCATGATCAGCACGTTGGCGACGCCGGTCAGCCGCGAATGCGGCAGGATCATCTGCCGCGAGGTTTCCGACAGCGCGCTGTCGCCCTGCATTTCGCCGTCGGCTTCGATCTCCGGATGTTTCTCGGCGAGGATCGCGGTGGCGCGGCGCATCTTCAACGACGAGTCGGTCGGGAAGCTGCCGAAATCCGAATGCGACAGGAAGGCGATCTTCGGCTTGATGTTGAAGCGCTGAACGTGGACCGCAGCGAGCGCCGCCAGTTCCGCCAGCTCTTCGGCGGTCGGATTCGGCCGCACCTGGGTGTCGGCGATGAAGATCGGCCCCTTCTTGGTGATCAGCAGCGCCAGCGCGGCGTAGTCCGACACCCCGGGGCGCCGGCCGATCACGTCGCGGACGTGACGCAGATGATTCATGTAGCGGCCGTCGAGACCGCAGATCATCGCGTCCGCCTCGCCGCGCGCCACCGCGAGCGCCGCGATCACCGTCGAGTTGGTCCGCACCACCGTGCGCGCCGCCGCCGGCGTGACGCCGGCGCGGCCGGCGATGTCGATATAGGACTGCACGTAGGAGCGATAGCGCGGGTCGTCCTGCGGATTGACCAGATCGAAGTCCTCGCCGGGACGGATCGACAGGCCCGAGCGCTTGATCCGCGCCTCGACCACCGCCGGTCGCCCGACCAGGATCGGCCGCGCCAGTTTCTCTTCGAGGATGGTCTGCACCGCGTGCAGCACCTTCTCGTCCTCGCCCTCGGCGTAGATCACGCGGACCGGCTGCCCCTTCGCCTTGGCGAACACCGGCTTCATCACCAGACCGGAGCGGAACGCGAATCGCTCGAGCTGCGCGTAGTAATCGTCGAACGAGGTGATCGGCCGGGTCGCGACACCGGAATCCATCGCGGCCATCGCCACCGCGGGCGCGATCCGCAAGATCAGCCGCGGGTCGAACGGGCTCGGGATCAGCGATCCCGGACCGAAGCCGAACGCCTCGTCATTGTCGAGACCGACCGACACCGGATCAGACGGCGCCTCGCGCGCGAGCTGAGCGATGGCGTCGACCGCCGCGTGCTTCATCGCTTCGTTGATCGCGGTGGCGCCGACGTCGAGCGCGCCGCGGAAGATGTAGGGGAAGCACAGGACGTTGTTGACCTGGTTCGGGAAGTCCGAACGCCCGGTGCAGATCATCGCATCGGGGCGCGCCTTGCGCACCTCGTCCGGCATGATTTCCGGCGTCGGATTGGCGAGCGCCATCACCAGCGGTCGCTCGGCCATTTCCTTGACCATGTCCTGCGACAAAACGTTAGGACCGGAGAGGCCGAGGAAGATGTCGGCGCCCGGGATGACTTCGGCCAGCGTCCGCTTGTCGGTTTTCTGCGCATAGACCTCTTTCCAGCGGTCCATCAGAACATTGCGGCCTTCGTACACCAGGCCTTCGAGGTCACAGACCCAGATGTTCTTGCGCTGCGCGCCGAGCGACACCAGCAGATTCAGACAGGCCAGCGCAGCCGCGCCGGCGCCTGCGGTCACGATCTTGACCTCGGCGATGTTCTTGCCGGTCAGCGCCATCGCGTTCTTCACCGCGGCGCCGACGATGATCGCGGTGCCGTGCTGATCGTCGTGAAACACCGGGATCTTCATCCGGTCCTTCAGCATCGCCTCGATCTCGAAGCACTCCGGCCCCTTGATGTCTTCGAGGTTGATGCCGCCGAAGGTCGGCTCCAGCGCCGCCACAGTGTCGACCACGCGATCGACGGTATCTGCCGCGATCTCGATGTCGAACACGTCGATGCCGGCGAACTTCTTGAACAGAACCGCCTTGCCTTCCATCACCGGCTTGGCGGCGAGCGGCCCGATATTGCCGAGGCCGAGCACCGCCGTGCCGTTGGTAACGACAGCGACCAGATTGGATCGCACGGTGAGTTCGGCGGCCTGCGCCGGATCGGCTGCGATCGCGTTACAGGCTGCGGCGACGCCGGGGGAATAGGCCAGCGCGAGGTCGCGCTGGTTGGCGAGCGGCTTCGATGCCTGAATCTCCAGCTTTCCGGGCTTCGGCCGGCGATGATAGCCGAGCGCTGCCGCCTGAAGATCTTCGGAATACGACGCCATACGTTCCCCCGCCATTGTGGTTGGTTTCGACTCGTTGCCCGACGCTTACTTGGCGTCGGGCAGATTGAGCCGGATGTGCAGTTCGCGAAGTTGCTTGGGCGACACCTCCGACGGCGCCCCCATCAGCAGATCTTCGGCACGCTGGTTCATCGGGAACAGCGAGATTTCGCGCAGGTTGGTGGTGCCGCACAGCAGCATCACGATGCGGTCGACGCCCGCCGCCATGCCGCCATGCGGCGGCGCGCCGTACTGGAAGGCGCGATACATGCCGCCGAACCGGTCGATCACTTCCTGCTCGCCATAGCCGGCGATCTCGAACGCCTTCACCATCGCCTCGGGACGATGGTTGCGGATGCCGCCCGAGGCGATCTCGTAGCCATTGCAGGTGATGTCGTACTGGAACGCCTTGATGGTCAGCGGGTCCTGCGACGTCAGCGCCTCCATGCCGCCCTGCGGCATCGAGAACGGGTTGTGCGAGAAGTCGACCTTCTTGTCGTCCTCGTTGTACTCGTACATCGGGAAGTCGACGACCCAGGCGAGCGCGAACTGATCCCTGTCGATCAGGTTCAATTCCTCGCCGACCTTGGTGCGCGCGAGGCCAGCGAACTTGACGAACTTCGACGGATCGCCGGCCACGAAGAACGCGGCGTCGCCCGCCTTGAGGCCGAGCGCGGCGCGGATCGCTTCGGTGCGCTCCGGTCCGATGTTGTTCGCCAAAGGACCGGCGCCCTCGCCGCCTTCGCGCCACATGATGTAGCCGAGCCCCGGCTGGCCTTCGCCCTGCGCCCACGAGTTCATGCGGTCGCAGAACGCTCTGGAGCCGCCACCGGGACCCGGGATCGCCCAGACCTGGTTGCGCTGCTCTTCGAGCATCCGCGCGAACACCTTGAAGCCGGAGCCGCGGAAATGCTCGGAGACGTCCTGCATCTCGATCGGGTTACGAAGGTCAGGCTTGTCGGTGCCGTATTTGCGCATCGAGTCCGCGAATGCGATGCGCGGCCAGCCCCTGGTGACGCGCTTGCCTTTGGCGAATTCCTCGAACACGCCGGTGATCACCGGCTCCATCGCGGCGAACACGTCCTCCTGAGTGATGAAGCTCATCTCGACGTCGAGCTGATAGAACTCGCCCGGCAGACGATCGGCGCGCGGGTCTTCGTCGCGGAAACACGGCGCGATCTGGAAGTAACGATCGAAGCCCGACATCATCAGCAGTTGCTTGTACTGCTGCGGCGCCTGCGGCAGCGCGTAGAACTTGCCGGGATGGATGCGGCTCGGCACCAGGAAGTCGCGCGCGCCTTCCGGCGACGACGCGGTCAGGATCGGGGTCTGGAATTCGAAGAAGCCCTGCTCCTTCATGCGCCGGCGCATCGAGTCGACGATGGCGCCGCGGGTCATGATGTTCTGGTGCAGCTTTTCGCGGCGCAGGTCGAGGAAGCGATAGCGCAGCCGCACGTCTTCCGGATATTCCTGCTCGCCGAACACCGGCAGCGGCAGTTCGCCCGCCGGGCCGAGCACTTCGATCTCGGTCACGAACACTTCGACCGCGCCGGTCGGCAGATCGGGATTCTCGGTGCCCTCGGGGCGCCGGCGGACCCGGCCGTCCATCCGCACCACCCATTCGGCGCGCAGCTTCTCGGCGTCCTTGAATGCCGGCGAATCCGGATCGGCGACGCACTGGGTGATGCCGTAATGGTCGCGCAGATCGATGAACAGCACGCCGCCATGGTCGCGAATGCGGTGGCACCAGCCCGACAGGCGAACGGTCTGGTCGATATGGCTGTCGCGGAGCGCGCCGCAGGTGTGGGTTCGATAACGGTGCATGGAAATCCCGGGAAAGCCGTCTTCAGGCAGAATCGCGTGTCCGCAAGCCGTTGCGGAGAGCGTCAGGGTTTACCCGAGCGAACCCACCGCGGCAACCAGATGCGGAACGAGCACTCACCACTATCGGCTCTCCCGTCCGGCACCGCGGCAGCCTTCCCCGCCAGCCTTTCCGGATTGCAGCTTTTCCGCCGAAACAGTTGAAACCGGCCGGTTTCGGGCGGATTGTCGAAGCAGCGAACCGTTCTTAACTGGTGATCGATGACAGCGCATTTTCCGTTCGACAACAGCTACGTGGCGCTCCCGCAGAACTTCTTCGCGCGAGTTGCGCCCACGCCGGTCGCCGCCCCCCGGTTGATCAAGCTGAACCGCTCCCTCGCGCTGCAGCTCGGGCTTGATCCGGACCTGCTCGAGACGCCCGAAGGCGCGGAGATCCTTTCCGGTAACCGAATGCCGGAAACCGCTGCTTCGATCGCGATGGCCTATGCCGGACACCAGTTCGGCAATTTCGTGCCGCAGCTCGGCGACGGCCGGGCGATCCTGCTCGGTGAGGTGATCGACCGCCACGGCGTTCGTCGCGATATCCAGCTCAAGGGCGCCGGCCGCACCCCGTTTTCCCGGATGGGCGACGGCCGCGCCGCGCTCGGCCCGGTGCTGCGCGAGTACATCGTCAGCGAGGCGATGGCAGCGCTTGGCATCCCGACCACCCGCTCGCTCGCTGCTGTGCTGACTGGCGAGACGGTGCTGCGCGATCCGATCCAGCCCGGAGCCGTGCTGACGCGGGTGGCCTCCAGCCACATCCGGGTCGGCACCTTCCAGTATTTCGCCGCCCGGGGCGATCTCGACGGCGTACGGGCGCTCGCCGACCACGCCATCGCCCGCCACTACCCGGAGGCAGCGGAGGCCCCCTCGCCCTATCTGGCCCTGCTCGAAGGCGTGATCGGCCGGCAGGCGGAACTGGTGGCGAGCTGGATGATGATCGGCTTCATCCACGGGGTGATGAACACCGACAACTGCTCGATCGCCGGCGAGACCATCGATTACGGCCCCTGTGCCTTCATGGACAGCTTCGATCCGAAGACCGTCTACTCCTCGATCGACCAGTTCGGCCGCTACGCCTACGGCAACCAGCCGCCGATCGCATTGTGGAACCTGACCCGGCTGGCCGAGTGCCTGGTCAGGCTGCTGGCCGATGACGACGACAAGGGCGTCGGCATCGCCCAAGACGCGCTCGGCGGCTACGCAGAGCGGTTCAACGCCGCCTATCTTGCCAAGCTGGCCGCCAAGCTCGGCCTGTTCACCAGCCAGCCGGACGATCAACAGCTCTCGCAGGAATTTCTGGCGGCCCTGGCCAAGGGCGAAGCCGACTTCACCCTCGCCTTCCGCCGCCTGAGCAACGCCGCTGCCGATCCGTCGGATCTCAGCGAGGTCCGCACCCTGTTCGCGGATACGTCGGCCTTCGACGAATGGGCGCCGCGGTGGCGGGCGCGGATCGCGGCCGAGCCGCAGGACGGTTCCACCCGCCGGGACGCGATGCGCCGGGTCAACCCGGCCTACATCCCCCGTAACCATCAGGTCGAAGCGGTGATCCGGGCTGCCGTCGACCGGGATGATTTCGGTGCTTTCGAAGAGTTCCTGGCGGTGCTCGCCAACCCCTTCGAGGAAAAGGCGGAATTCGCCCGCTATGCGGAGCCGCCGCAGCCCCATGAACGGGTGCTGGAAACCTTCTGCGGAACTTGATCGACGCCGGGCGAGCGTGTCTAGTGGACGGGATTCGACGGCTTTGGCCAGCCGGCGCGGCCGATTGTCGCCCACTGCCGTCCCCGAACGCGACAGAGTTTGATGGACCTGATTTCAACTTCCGAGCAGCTTGCCGACGCCTGCGCCCGTCTCGCCCGCCACCCCGTCATCACGGTCGACACCGAGTTTCTCCGGGAGACGACGTTCTATCCATTGCTGTGCGTCGTGCAGATGGCGAGCGCCGAGGACGCGCTGGTGATCGACGCGCTGGCCGATGGCATCGACCTGAAGCCGTTCTTCGACCTGATGGCGAACGAGCAGGTGCTGAAGGTCTTCCACGCCGCCCGTCAGGACATCGAAATCGTCTGGCATCGCGCCGGCATCGTGCCGCATCCGATTTTCGACACCCAGGTCGCCGCGATGGTGCTCGGCTATGGCGACAGCATCGCCTACGACCAGCTCGTCGAGCGCATCACCGGCCACCGCCCGGACAAGACCCACCGCTTCACCGACTGGTCGCGCCGGCCCCTCACCCAGGAGCAGGTTCACTACGCGGTCTCCGACGTCACCCATCTGCGCGACGTGTTCGCCGCGCTCGATGCCGACCTGAAGAAACGCGGCCGCAGCGATTGGGTCAGCGAGGAGATGGAAGTCCTCACCTCGCCGAGCACCTACGACGTGCACCCGGAGCGTGCCTGGGAGCGGCTGAAGACCCGGGTGCGCAAGCCGAAAGAGCTGGCGGTGCTGATGGAGATCGCAGCCTGGCGCGAGCAGGAAGCGCAGAGCCGCGACGTGCCGCGCTCGCGCGTTCTCAAGGACGACGCGCTCGGCGACATCGCCACCCATGCGCCGACCTCGCTGGAGAAGCTGGCAAATCTGCGCTCGCTGCCGAAGGGGTTCGACCGCTCGAAATGGGGCACCGAGATCGTCGCAGCAGTGCAACGTGGGCTGGCGCGTGATCCGTCGACGCTGCCGAAGATCGACAAGCCGCGCAACAACTCCAACGGCACCGCGATCGTCGAACTGCTCAAGGTGCTGCTGCGGATGACCTCCGAGCGCCACGCGGTCGCCGCCAAGGTGATCGCCACCGTCGACGACCTCGAACAGATCGCAGCCGACGACAATGCCGATGTCGGCGCGCTACGCGGCTGGCGGCGCGAGTTGTTTGGCGAGGCTGCGCTCGCACTCAAGCACGGCCGGCTGTCGCTGGCGATCGAACGGGGCAAGGTGATCCAGGTGGATCGCGGCGCAGGCACTCGGAGTCAAAGCGCCGATCAATGATCGTTCGACCGCAGCCCAATCTGCTTCAGCTCTTCTTTCTGGTTCAAGGCTCGGTGGTGCAGCGGATCTTTCCGCAGGCCCTGCTGATCGCCGCCTTGTCGGTCGCGGTGGTGTGGGCGCACCACGCCTATCCGGGCCTCGTCTCGGATTTCAACAGCGCGCCGTTCACGGTGCTCGGCATCGCGCTGTCGAT
Source organism: Rhodopseudomonas palustris (assembly GCF_007005445.1). Taxonomy (NCBI): domain Bacteria; kingdom Pseudomonadati; phylum Pseudomonadota; class Alphaproteobacteria; order Hyphomicrobiales; family Nitrobacteraceae; genus Rhodopseudomonas; species Rhodopseudomonas palustris. The sequence continues at coordinate 2,338,885 of NZ_CP041387.1, forward strand.
CTTCATGGGCTTCCGCAACAACGCCTGTTACGACCGTTGGTGGGAAGCGCGCCGCCACTGGGGCGAACTGATCTGTCTCAGCCGCAATCTGGCGCGACAGACGCAGATCCTGCCCTGCTCCGGCGCCGATCCGGAGCGCAGCCGCCAGAAGCTGCTGACGCTGGCGATGGCGTTCGCCCGGGCGCTGGTGCTGCACCTTCGCCCGGGAAGCGACACCACCAAGGTGACGCGCCACCTTAGCGCCGAGACCCGCGCGCGCTATGAGGCCAGCCGCAACGCGCCCGAAGTCATCCTCTCGGCGATGCAGGCCGAACTCGCTGCCCTGCATCGCAGCGGCGAATTGCGCGACATCCCGTTCCAGATCATCGATCGCACCATCGGCCAGATGGCGATGGTGCAGGCCGCATGCGAACGCATCCGTTCGACGCCGGTGCCGTTCGGCTATTCGCTGCTGCTGCATCGAACCGCCTACGTATTCTGCCTGCTGCTGCCGTTCGGCTTCGCCAACACCCTCGGCTGGCTGACGCCGTTCGCCACCGCGCTGGCGGCCTACACCTTCTTCGGTCTCGACGCGCTCGGCTCCGAGCTGGAAGAGCCGTTCGGCCAACTCCCCAACGATCTGCCGATCGCGGCGCTGGCCGACACCATCGAGATCAATCTGCGCGAAGCTCTCGGCGAAACCGACCTGCCGCCGTTGCCGGCGCCGGTCGACCACATCCTGGTGTAAGCCGCGCGGGCTTCAGCGCAGCACGATCGTCCCTGAGCGCCCGACCATCTTGGCGAGCTGCTTGAACCGGCTGCCGACACGGTCGGCGACCAGATCGACCAGGCTATGCTCGAACACCAGCATCAGCTTGCGGCCCTCGGTGCGAAAATGCGTCGCCGGCAGCACCCCCGGCCGCGCCGCGCTGATCAGATGCGCGACCCGGAACGCCGCCCCGAGCAGCCGCGCGCGCTCGTCGAGCGCTTCGGTCACCAGTTCGCGCGCTGACATCGGCGGTTCGTTCTGCTCGCTGAAGCCGGCGTAGCGGTAGTACACCGACAACCCCATGAAGGCGCGGTCGCGATGGGTGACGTCGCCGAAATTGGCGTTCGCGATCAGCGACAAAGTCTGTTCGCCGCGATGATCGGGATGCACCCGCCAGCCGACATCCGACATCAGGCAGGCCGCGCGCCGCAGCCGGCGATCCTCTTCGGTTTCCTTGACCTTGGCGACGCGGAACAGCCGGTCGGTCCACTCGATCAGCTCCTCGGCATGACGCGCCGATCGCGACAGCAGCAGATTCAGATTCTGCGCAGCGCACAGCAGCCCGTCCTTGGCGCGCTCCTCCGGCGACAATTGCTCGTAAAGCAACCCTTCGCGCACGCCGTAGGTCGAGAACACGATCGTCTTCGGCTTGGCGATCCGGATGACGTATTCGAGCACGACCGCCGCATAGGCGAGCAACGGACGCCGCGCGTCGGCGATGACCTCGATATCGGCGAGCTGATTGGCCGCCACCAACACCCGCAGCCGCTGCGCGAAGCGCAGCGCTTCCGCCGCCGAGATCGAATAGCCATGCATCACTTTGAGCGAATGGCCGCTCTGGATGATGTGGATGCGGGCGAGCGCGCGCCAGGTTCCGCCGACCGCGTAGAACGTGCGGCCGCGGGCGGTCTTCAGCGGCCCCGCCTCCGACAGCAATTGCTGAGCGATCCGCTCGGCACGCTTGAGTGATTTCTGCGAGGCGTCCTGCAGGGCAAGGCTGCCGAGCGGCAGCGTCACGCCCTTGCGCACCGCATTGCCGCGGACGTCGATCAGTTCGAGCGAGCCGCCGCCGAGATCGCCGACCACGCCGTTCGGCTTGTGCACACCTGAGATCACCCCGAGCGCCGACAGCTTGGCTTCGCGCGGTCCCGACAGGATCTCGATGGTGACGCCGCAGATCCGCTCAGCCTCGGCGATGAAGTCCGGCCCGTTCTTGGCGTCGCGGCAGGCGGCGGTGGCGATCGCGAACACCTTGCCGACCTTCATGACCCGGATCAGCGCGCGAAACCGCCTCAGCGCAACCAGCGCCTTGCCGACCGCGTCTTCGGTCAGCAGCCCGGTGGTCTGCACCTCGCGCCCGAGCCCGCACAGCGCCTTTTCGTTGAACACCGTGACCAGGCTGCGGGCCAGCGCCTCGTACACCACGAGGCGCACCGAATTCGAGCCGATGTCGATGACGGCGACGCTGGGGTCGCGCCTGCGCGGCTGCTTGCTCAACGTCGGAGTCCCTCAGGAGGATTGCTGGGACTGCTGGCGCTCGGCACGCCGGGTGAGCCGGCGGGGCGAGGATTCCTGAAGCGACTTCCCACGGCCGGACAGACTCGGATTGGTCATGAAGTAGTTGTGGACGTTGAAGGGCTCCTCGCCCTTGCCGGCCTTCATACGCGTGGACGAACCGTCCGGCAACAACCGCCAGCTCTGCTCGGTATCCTTCAGGTTCGCGACCATGATCTGTTCCAGCACCTGCTGATGCACGGTCGGGTTCAGCATCGGGCACAGCACCTCGACCCGGCGGTCGAGATTGCGCGGCATCATGTCGGCCGAAGAGATGTACACCGCCGCCTTGGCGCTCGGCAGTCCGTGACCGTTGCCGAAACAGTAGATGCGGCCGTGCTCCAGGAACCGGCCGATGATCGATTTCACCCGGATGTTGTCGGACAGGCCCGGCACCCCCGGCCGCAGGCAGCAGATGCCGCGCACCACGAGTTCGACCGTCACCCCGGCGCGCGATGCCTCGTACAGCGCGTCGATGATCTCCGGATCGACCAGCGAGTTCATCTTCAGCCAGATCGCCGCCGGCTTGCCGTTGCGGGCGAAGTCGGTCTCGCCGCGAATGTGCGCCAGCATGGTCTTGCGCAACGTGATCGGCGACACCGCCATCTTCTCGATGTCGCTCGGCTCGGCATAGCCGGTAATGTAGTTGAACACCCGCGCGGCGTCGCGGCCGAGGATCGGATCGGACGTGAAGTACGACAGGTCCGTATAGATACGGGCCGTCACCGGATGGTAGTTGCCGGTGCCGGTGTGGATGTAGGTGGTGAGACTGCCGCCCTCGCGCCGCACCACCAGCGACAGCTTGGCGTGGGTCTTGAGCTGCAGGAAGCCGTAAACCACCTGCACGCCGGCGCGCTCCAGGTCGCGCGCCCAGCGGATGTTGGCTTCCTCGTCGAACCGCGCCTTCAGCTCGACCAGTGCGGTGACCGACTTGCCGGCCTCGGCGGCCTCGGCCAGCGCGCGGACGATCGGCGAGTTGTTCGAGGTCCGGTACAGCGTCTGCTTGATCGCGACCACGTCGGGATCGCGCGCCGCCTGCTGCAGGAACTGGACGACGACGTCGAACGATTCATACGGATGGTGGACGATCAGGTCTTTCTGCCGGATCGCCGCGAAGATGTCGCCGCCATGGTCGCGGACCCGCTCCGGATGCCGCGGCACGTAGGGCACGAATTCGAGGTCGGGGCGATCGACCCGGGTGAGCTGCGACAGCTCGTTCATCGCCAGCACGCCGTCGACCAGGAATGCCTCGTCGTCGGCGGCGCCGAGCGCGCGCTGCACGAACACCCGCAGCTCTTCGGGCATCGCCGAATCCACTTCGAGCCGGATCACCGACCCGCGGCGGCGGCGCTTCAGCGCGGTCTCGAACAGCCGGACCAGATCCTCGGCCTCTTCCTCGATCTCCAGTTCGCTGTCGCGGATGATCCGGAACGAGCCCTGCCCCTTGACGTGGTAGCCGGGGAACAGCCGTCCGATGAACAGCGAGGTCGCCTGCTCCAGCGTCATCACCCGGACAGTCTGGTCGCGCCCATTCCCGGGCAGACGGATGAAACGGTCGATCCGCGCCGGCATCCGAATCAACGCATTCATCGGCTTGCCGTCGGACACCCGCGCCAGTTGCAGGCCGATTGTGAAGCCGAGGCTCGGAATGAACGGGAACGGGTGCGCCGGGTCGATCGCCAGCGGCGTCAACAGCGGGAAAATGTTGTGGAGGAAATGATCCTCCACCCAAGCGCGCTCCGATTTCGTGACGTCCTTTCCGTCCAGCAACAGAATACCGTGATCGCCCAGCACCCCGCGCAACTCGCGCCAGATCGACTGCTGATCGCTCGCGAGCTTCGAAACAGCCTCGTTGATCAGCCCAAGCTGTTCGGACGGCGTCAGCCCGTCCGGGCTGCGTTCAGTGATGCCCTCGCGGATCTGCGCCTTGATACCGGCGACGCGGACCATGAAGAACTCATCGAGGTTGTTGGCCGAAATCGACAAAAACCGGACCCGCTCCAGCACCGGATGGTGCGGATTGACCGATTCTTCGAGCACCCGACGGTTGAAGTGCAGCCATGACAGCTCGCGATTGATGAATCGCTCGGGGCCCGCTGCAACCATCGAGGCCGGCTCGGCCTCGCCTTTTTTCTCTTCGATCGCAATCACTTGCTCGGAGTCCATGAGGAATCGATCCAGACCAGGATGTAGCGCGCCGCGGCTGCGGCGCCGCGAGACAATGCGGACGTGGCATGACGTTTCCATGACATTGAGAAACGAGGCACAGAAGCCGTCAAGCGGCGCGCTGGCGGCATCATTGCCGCAGGCTGCTCAATCGTCGCGCAGAATCTCGGACGCCAGTGCCCGTGTCACAGGCCGGCCGAGCCGCAGCGCCATGGTGTCGAGCTTCTCGACCACGCGCCGTGCCGCGACGAACGAACGGTCGATCCGGTTGGCCAGATAGCCGACCAGACCGGCGTCGATGCACATCTGCCGGTCGGCGCAGAACTTGACGATCAGGGCACGAAACAGCGCATCGTCGGGCGGCAGTAGCGAGACCACAGGCACCGCACGCAACCGCGACTTCAGGTCGCGCAACTCCACCGGAAAGGCCGAAGGCGCGAGGCGGCCGGTGAACAGCACATAGGCTTCGTCTTCGCGGGCCATGTTGATCAGGTGGAACAGCGCTCGTTCGTCGAAGCTGCCCGGGGCAAGGTCTTCGACGACCACCGCGCCGGTCGCCAGCGCGCCGGGCACCGCCGCCGCATTCAACGCCTGCGCCGCGGTCGACCGCGCTCCGGCGAGCTCGGCCCAGATCGCGGCCAGATGGCTCTTGCCGCTGCCCTCGGGGCCCACCAGCATCATGATACGGTTGGGCCAGTCCGGCCAACTCTCGATCAAAGAGAGCGCCGCGGTGTTGGCCGAGCCTTCCAGAAAATCCTCGCGCGACAGGCTTTCGGCGTGCGGCAGATCGAGAGCTAGTTGTCGAGGTTCAACGCGAACTGCCACAGGGCGCTCCATGCCGGCCCGAAAACGCGGCCGGCCGACGCGGTCAACGGCCTGGCTCGATCGTGCTCATGTGCCGCATCCACTCGACGAGATAGAGGGAGACGGAAAGCAAGGTCAAGACGGTCACCGCCGCCATCAGCAGCAGGTCGTACGGCGCAGGCTCGAAGGCGAAGGCCAGCGCCCCAAGCACCAGGGCGGCGAACGACACCTGGGCGACAGTGTTCAGCTTGGAAACCATCAGCGGCTTCATCGGGATCGGACGACCGAACACCCAGGAGATCATCACCGCACCGACGATCATGATGTCGCGCGACACCACCAGAATGACCAGCCAGCGCGGGATCGCGCCCCAGATCCCGAGCGAGACATAGATCGAGACCAGCAGGGCCTTGTCGGCGAGCGGATCGAGCAGCGCGCCCAGCTCGCTGGCCATGTTGAACCGCTTGGCCAGGAATCCGTCGACCGCGTCGCTGACGCCGGCCACCACGAACACCGCGAAAGCGATCTCCATTTCATTCGACGCGATCGCCCAGACCACGACCGGCACCAGCAGAATGCGGCAGAGCGTAATGATGTTCGGAATGCTCACACAACGCTCCCGACTTCCGGCCCAAATCCGCCGAAGAATATCGACTTTCGTCGATGGAGCGGGCTGGTTTTCTACATAGACCATGCTGGGCCCCCTTGCGAGCCATTGCACGCTGGCGGAATCCGACGTAACCACCCCAAAACATCGGCCGGGCGCGGACAAGCGGGACTTAGGTCTAGCGTCCTCGCGTTTGGTGGAACGACGGCGGCTTCGCCCTGGCGATGTCGCCCGGGTGCCGCACAGCTTGAATTGGGAAACCGGGCATGACCGAGCGGAAGCACGGCCTCACCTACGCCGACTCCGGCGTCGACATCGATGCGGGCAACCGGCTGGTCGATCTGATCAAGCCGATGGTGCGCGCGACCGCTCGCGCCGGCGCGGACTCCGAAATCGGCGGATTCGGCGGACTGTTCGATCTGAAGGCGGCCGGCTTCAAGGATCCGGTGCTGGTCGCGGCGACCGACGGCGTCGGCACCAAGATCAAGGTGGCGATCGACGCCGGCCTGCACACCGGCATCGGCATCGACCTGGTGGCGATGTCGGTCAACGACCTCGTCGTGCAGGGCGCCGAGCCGCTGTTCTTTCTCGATTACTTCGCCTGCGGCAAGCTCGATCCGGTCGCGGCCGCTGAGATCGTCGCAGGCGTGGCGGAAGCCTGCCGGGAATCCGGTTGTGCGCTGATCGGCGGCGAGACCGCCGAAATGCCGGGCCTCTACAAGGACGGCGACTACGATCTCGCCGGCTTTGCGGTCGGAGCCGCCGAACGCGGCACGCTGCTGCCGTCGAAGGACATCGCCGAGGGCGACGTGGTGATCGGACTGGCGTCTTCCGGCGTCCATTCCAACGGCTTCTCGCTGGTCCGCAAGATCGTCGAGAAATCCGGCCTGCCCTACGACGCGCCGGCGCCGTTTTCGCCGGTGATGACGCTCGGCGGTGCGCTTCTGGCGCCGACCAAGCTCTATGTGAAGTCGTGCCTGCAGGCGATCCGCGACACCGGCGCGATCAAGGGCCTCGCCCACATCACCGGCGGCGGCTTCACCGAGAACATCCCGCGGGTGCTGCCGAAGCATCTCGGCGTCGGCATCGACCTGCCGCGGATTCCGGTGCTGCCGGTGTTCAAATGGCTCGCCGAGCAAGGCGGGATCGCCGAGCTCGAGCTGCTGCGCACCTTCAATTGCGGCATCGGCATGATCGCGATCGTCAAGGCTGACGCGACCGACGAGGTCATCGAACGCCTGACCGCAAGCGGCGAGAGCGTGCATCTGCTCGGCCAGGTGATTGCCGCCAAGGGCGAGCAGCGGGTGGTCTATGACGGCCACCTCGATCTCGCCCTGTGAGTTCCGCGATGAAGCCCCGCGTTGCCATCCTGATTTCCGGACGCGGCTCCAACATGGCCGCGCTGATCGACGCCGCCGCTGAGGACGGGTTTCCAGCCGAAATCGCTGTGGTGATCTCCAACGTGGCCACCGCTGGCGGTCTTGCGATCGCCGAACGCAGCGGCATCGCCACCGTGGTGATCGAAAGCAAGCCGTTCGGCAAGGACCGAGCCGGCTTCGAAGCCGTGCTGCAGGCTGAGCTCGACGCACGGGGAATCGAGCTGATCTGCCTCGGCGGCTTCATGCGGCTGTTCACCGCCGAATTCGCGCAGCGTTGGTACGGCCGGATGCTGAACATCCATCCGTCCTTACTGCCGTCGTTCCCCGGTCTCGATCCGCACGGACAGGCGCTGCGCGCTGGCGTGAAGATCTCCGGCGCCACCGTGCACTTCGTCACGCCCGACACCGACGCCGGCCCGATCATCGTGCAGGGCGCGGTACCGGTGCAGGACGACGACACGCCGGACACGCTGGCTGCGCGTGTGCTGTCGGTCGAGCATCGCATCTACCCGGAAGCGCTGCGGCTGCTGGCTGAGGGCCTGCTGCGGTTCGACGGCGATCTGTGCCGGACGTCGGCCCCCAACGCTCCGGCGCGAACGCTGATCTCGCCCGCGGCAGAGTGATCGGATACACGAAGTTCCCCCGGCTTTCGACCGGGGGCAGTCCGACAACAGCGGCGTTTCAGATTAGGAGATCTTCAGGTTCTCCGCCGACGTGCGCCCACGGTTCTCGACCAGATCGTACTCGATCGCCTGGTTCTCGTTGAGCGTGCTCAGCCCAGCACGCTCGACCGCTGAAATATGGACGAAAACGTCCTTGTCACCCGTGGTCGGACGGATGAAGCCGTACCCCTTGGTGGGGTTGAACCATTTGACGGTGCCCTTTTGCATCGCCTGCCTCCCGATCTAGATACAAAAAAGACGCGGCACGCTGCCCGCGTGCCACGCCACAAACGGCGAACCCAATGCGTTATCGATTTCCCAGTCGCGAAACATAAAGCCGAGGGGGCCAGATCCGATTGCGCGTCAATTGCAACACGAAATTTGTGGTATAGCAAGCCTCGCACGATCCAACTGACAGAGATCGCGTAGTACGCAGCGCGACTGATCAGTTCCGAAGCAATCCGCGCTGCAATCTATAGCAAAGCGTAGTTCGGTCGGCAGACGGCTGCCTGTTTCGACTACAGATGCTCTGCGTCTCTGCTGACAAGATTTGCTGCACCGCCGAACTGTGCCGTTATCGCGGCAAGGATGCGACAATTTAGGACACTTTCGAACGTGGCCACCCCCGCCTCTGTCCGGTAAGCTCCCTTCGGGCCGAGAGGACTCGGTTCCAAAGTAGAAACAACACCACCAAGGAGCCGTTCAGATCTTGGCGAACGATCTTCAAGCAAGCTCTCCTGTAGTGAGAAATCGAGTTCTGGCACAACTTGCACCGGACGATTTCGAAGCGCTCAAGCCTTTGCTCCGGCCCGTCGAGTTTCGTGGGCGTGCCGTGCTGCAGGAAGCCAACCGCCGCGTCGAATGCGTGCACTTCATCGAAGACGGCCTCGTGTCGCACCTTTCTGGAACCCGCACCGATTTCGTCGAGACGGCCATGGTCGGCTACTTCGGCTATGTCGGCGTGCCGCTGGTTCTGGGCGCAGAGGTCTCGTCGCAGCGGTCGGTGGTGTGCATGCCGGGGACTGCGCTCAGGATCGAAGCCGATGATCTGGCCCGGGTGATCGCTGACCGGCCGCAGATCCGCGAAGAGATGCTTCGCTATGTGCCGGCGCTGATCGCCCAGAATACGCAGAGCGTGCTGTGCGCGGCGAAGCACGAGATCAATCAGCGCCTGGCGCGTTGGCTGCTGTTGGCGAACGATCGCATTCAGAGCGACGTGCTGTACATCACGCACGAGCTGCTTGCCGCCAGCATGGGCGTTCGGCGCGCCAGCATCACCAATGCGCTGCTTCAGCTCGAGGCGGAAGGCGTGGTCGAGAAGCGGCGCGGAGCGGTGCGGATCGTCGATCGCCAAGCGCTGGAGAACCGGACCTGCGACTGCTACCACATCGTCCGTGAAGCCTACGATCGCACCCGCACCGTGGAGTGCGGCGGCCACAATGGAGCTGATCACAGCCACGGCGTGATTGCCGGGACGGCCTGACGGCACCCCTCGTCTCACGTTCCAAGGATGAAGCGAGCCAGCCCGGCTCGCTTTTTTTATCCGGCAACCGCAGACCGCGGTCAGGCGCTCTGCGCAGCCGACTGCCGGCTTCGCCAGATCGATCCCGCAATCAGAACGACGACGGCGCCGGACACCGCGAACAAATGTTCGCCGACGGTGCCGTTGCCGGCGAGGTGCGTGTACATTCCCATCATGCCGAACAGCGCATCGAGCTGAGTGCCGATCGGTGCATCGAGCTTGTGCACGAACGGAAGTGCGGCGGCATCGGTGGCGATCACCTGCCCGGCGATCCAGCCGAGCAGCGCCGCCCCCGCCCACACCAGGACCGGCAGTTTCTCCAGCACCATCAGGATCAGCGCCGCCCCTGCCACGATCAGCGGGACGCTGATCGTGAGTCCGAGGATCAGCAGGACCACATTGCCGTCAGCAGCCGCTGCAACGGCGATGACGTTGTCGAGGCTCATGATGATGTCGGCCACGACCACGATCTGGACCGCGTGCAGCAGATGCGAAGCGGCTCGAACGCTGTCTTCGTCTTCGTTGTCAGGAACCACCAGCTTGGCGGCGATCACCAGCAGCGCCAAGCCGCCGACCAGCTTGAGATACGGCCACTCCATCAGGGTGGCGACGATGCCGGTGAAAATGATGCGCAGCATGACGGCGGCGGCGGCACCGAGCACCATGCCCCACAGCCGATGATGCGGCTTGAGCCCGCGGCAGGCGAGCGCGATCACCAGCGCGTTGTCGCCTGACAACAGCACGTTGATCCAGATGATCTTGCCGACGGAAATCCAGAATTCGGGCTGCTGAACGTCGCTCTTGAATTGCGCGACGATCGACCAGAAGGTCGCGGGGTCGAAGACGTGCAGCACCCAGTCCACGGTCTTTCCCCGATGTCGCCGGGGTCCCGCGGCCGCCGATGATCAGCGGCCGGGAACGTCCGACGTGGTAATGCTTAGCCGACGATTTCGTTGCCGGAGAAGAACTGGGCGATTTCGATCTTGGCGGTTTCCGCCGCGTCCGAACCGTGCACCGAGTTCTCGCCGATCGACTTGGCGTGCGCCTTGCGGATGGTGCCGTCAGCCGCCTTCGACGGATCGGTCGCGCCCATCACGTCGCGGTACTTGGCGATCGCGCCCTCGCCTTCGAGCACCTGAACCACGACCGGGCCGGAGATCATGAAGTCGACCAGTTCACCAAAGAACGGGCGTTCCTTGTGCACCGCATAGAAGGTCTCAGCCTGCTCGCGGGTCATGCGGATCCGCTTCTGGGCGACGATCCGCAGACCGGCCTGTTCGATCAGCGCGTTGATCGCGCCGGTGATGTTGCGCTCGGTCGCATCGGGCTTGAGAATCGAGAAAGTCCGTTCGATCGCCATGGAATGTCCTTGAAAGCTAAGGGTGGGAGGAGTTGCCGGGCTTATATCCACGCCGCCGCGCTCCGGCAAGCTGCGGGTCGCGATTCATCGGCCCCCCGCCCACTCGATCCGGTTGCCTTTGCGGCCCGACCCGGCCAAAACGCGCCATGCTCACGCTTACCGACATTTCGATCCGGCTCGCCGGACGGCTGTTGATCGACCAGAGTTCGGTCCAGATCGCCCCCGGCGCACGCGTCGGCTTCATCGGCCGTAACGGCGCCGGCAAATCGACCCTGTTCCGCGCCATCCGCGGCGAACTGGCCACCGAGACCGGCCGCATCACCCTACCGCCGCGCTGGCGGATCGGCAGCCTCGCCCAGGAGGCCCCGAACGGCCCCGAGACGCTTCTGGAGGTGGTGCTGGCCGCCGACGTCGAGCGGGCGGCGCTGCTGCACGAGGCCGAGACCGCTCAGGACCCGCATCGCATCGCCGACATTCAAACCCGGCTGGTCGACATCGACGCGCACTCGGCCCCGGCGCGCGCAAGTGCCATTCTCAGCGGCCTCGGCTTTTCCGCGACAGACCAGGCTCGCTCCTGTTCGGAGTTCTCCGGCGGCTGGCGGATGCGGGTGGCGCTGGCCGCGACGCTGTTCGCCGCGCCCGACCTGTTGCTGCTCGACGAGCCGACCAACTATCTCGACCTCGAAGGCACAATGTGGCTCGAGGACCATCTCGCGAACTATCCGCGCACGGTGATCGTGATCAGCCACGATCGCGATCTGCTCGATACGTCGGTCAATGAGATCCTGCATCTCGACCGCGGCCGGCTGGTTCACTTCCGCGGAAGTTACTCGGCCTACGCGGAATTCCGCGCCAACAAACTCGCGCTGGACGCGAAAAACGCCAAGCGTGACGAGGCGCGGCGCAAGCATCTTCAGGACTTCGTCGATCGCTTCAAGGCCAAGGCAACCAAGGCACGGCAGGCGCAATCGCGCGTCAAGATGCTGGAGAAGATGAAGCCGATCGCGCCGCTGGTGGCGGACGACACTCCGGAGATCAACTTTCCCGCCCCTGAGAAAACGTTGTCGCCGCCGATCATCGCGGTCGACAACGTCGCGGTCGGCTACGACCCGAAACATCCGGTGCTGCGCCACGTCACGCTGCGGATCGATCCCGACGACCGGATCGCGCTGCTCGGTGCCAACGGCAACGGCAAGTCGACGCTGGTCAAGCTGCTGGCGAACCGGCTGGCGCCGTTCTCGGGATCGGTGACGCGCGCGGACAAACTATCGATCGCGTATTTCGCGCAGCACCAGCTCGACGAATTGAACGAGGACGGCTCGACCTACGATCACGTCCGCAAGCTGATGCCGGACGCGCCCGAGAGCAAGATCCGGGCGCGCGCCGGCGCCATGGGATTCTCCGGCAAGGCGGCCGACACCCTGGTCAAGAGCCTGTCGGGCGGCGAGAAGGCGCGGCTGCTGCTCGGGCTCGCGACCTTCTACGGCCCGAACATGATCATCCTCGACGAGCCGACCAACCACCTCGACATCGACAGCCGCGCGGCGCTGGCGGAGGCGATCAACGACTTCCCCGGCGCGGTGATCATGGTGTCGCACGACCGCTATCTGATCGACGCCTGTGCGGACCGGTTGTGGGTAGTGGCCGATCACAAGGTGAAGCAGTTCGACGGCGACCTCGACGAATATCGTCGCGCCGTGCTGTCGTCCCGCGGGGCGCGAAACACGTCTTCCGATACCAAGGACCGCAGGGTTGACGACGGCAGCGCCAAGGCTTCGGAGCCGAAACCGAAGAAGACGGCGCCGCTGAAACAGCAGATCGCCGAGGCCGAAGCCGAAATCGACCGGATCACCGCGATCATCGAGAAGATCGATGCGGCGCTGGCGATTCCCGACCTCTTTACCCGCGATCCGAAACAAGCGGCGCAGCTCGGCACAGCGCGCGCCAATGCGCAGGCCGCACTACAGGCCGCAGAAGAGAAATGGCTGGAAGCGAGCGCGGCGCAGGACGCCGCGCAAAGCTGAACGCCGCTACAGCATTTCTATTCTGAATAGAATCGACACCGCGCTTCGGAGTGCTCACAACAGGCACAACCTCATGGTGAGGAGGCGCAAAGCGCCGTCTCGAACCATGTGACGCAGGGGATGCGTTGCGCCATCCTTCGAGACGCCCGGCTTCGCCGGGCTCCTCAGGATGAGGACTCAGTGCCTTCGGAAAGGTCGGATCGCTTCAATCAATCGATGAAGCGCTCTAACCCGATTGAGCGCTGCGGCGCTTGCCTCGCGCCGGCCTGCGCTCCGGCGCAGCCTCCTGAACGCGCTCGATCGAGGTCAACCGGCCTGCAGTGAAGGCGTAGATGCCGGGACGAGGGCCGCGGTTGTAGGTCAGAACAGTCGAACGGTCGCCGCGCTCGTTGGTCGAAAGGCTCACGTGATCCGGCGCCCCAAGGCCTCGCGCGACGTCGCATTCGGTGTGGCCGAGGGCGACCGTTCCGCCCTGGGAAAGAGGCGTAACCTGACCGTCCTGCGGTGCATTGGGGTCACCCGGCGCGGGCGCCATACCGGGGCAGCGGCCATCGGCGCTGACGAGATCGTCCGGGGTGATCGGCTTGTCCGGCGTGAGAGGCGGCGTCTCGATCGAGATGTTCTTGATGAACACTCGGCCCGGCTTCGAGAACCACTCGGCATCGCGCGATAGAAATTCCGGCGTGCCGGAACAGCCTGCGAGCAAGGGCCCCGCGACCGCGAGCGTGACGAACAACGGCCGAAAGGAAAACTTCTGATACACGGTCGAACGCGCCCCAATAGACATCTTAAGCACTTGTCCAATCATCGATTTACGGCACCACCGTGACGACCTCACCGCAACCTCGGGCGGCGGCGTCGGCATCCCGCCCTCGCCTAGTCCCGCCGCTGCCAGCGGCCGGCCTCGTCCGCCTGCCAATAGGTGACGTCGAACGCCCTCGCTTTACACTGCTTCCAGGCGTCGCGGGCCATCGCCACGGCCTCGTCGTCGTCGCCGTTGAACAGCAGAACCATCCGCTCATAGCTGTCCGAATCTTCGGGCAGCGCCGCGTTGTCGACCAGAAACCTGACCTTGGCACCGTTCGGATTGCCGTCACCTGCGGTCAGCAGGATCGGTTGCTGGGCCGCATCCGCCACCCGCCAAGTGGCGTGCGGCAGAAACGAATCCTCGCGATAGGTCCACAGATGGCCGTCGAGGGCGTCGGCCCGCTCTTCTGATGTCGACTGCACCACCACCCGCCAGCCACGCGCGAGTGATTTCTCGAGCAGCGGCGGCAGCACCTGTTCGATGGTCCTGCCTTGGAGATGATAGAACAGCACTTCGGTCATCGCGAGCGCTTACTTCTTGGCTTCGTAGTACTCCGCCACGAGCTGGTTGAGCAGGCGGACACCATAACCCGAACCCCAGCTCTGATTGATGTCGTTCTTCGGCGCGCCCATGGCGGTGCCGGCGATATCGAGATGCGCCCACGGCGTGCCGTCGACGAAGCGCTGCAGGAATTGCGCCGCGGTGATCGAGCCGCCGTTGCGCGATCCGGTGTTCTTCATGTCGGCGAACTGGGAGTCGATCTGCTTGTCGTATTCCGATCCGAGGGGCATCCGCCACACCTTCTCGCCGGTCGACTGGCCGACCGCGGTCAGACGTTCCGCGAGCTGATCGTTGTTGGAGAACAGGCCGGCATATTCGGTGCCGAGCGCCACCATGATGGCGCCGGTCAGCGTCGCCAGGTCGACCATGAATTTCGGCTTGTGCTTCTGCGCCACGTACCAGAGCACGTCGGCCAGCACCAAACGGCCCTCGGCGTCGGTGTTGATGATCTCGATGGTCTGGCCCGACATCGAGGTGACGATGTCGCCCGGCCGCTGCGCGTTGCCGTCCGGCATGTTCTCGACCAGGCCGATCGCGCCGACCGCGTTGACCTTGGCCTTGCGGGCCGCGAGCGCGTGCATCAGGCCGACGACGCAGGCCGCGCCGCCCATGTCGCCCTTCATGTCTTCCATGCTGGCCGACGGCTTGATCGAGATGCCGCCGGTGTCGAAGCAGACGCCCTTGCCCACGAAGGCGATCGGCTGCTCACCCTTCTTGCCGCCGTTCCAGCGCATGATCACGGTGCGGCCCGGGTGCGCCGAGCCCTGCGATACGCCGAGCAGCGCGCCCATTTTGAGCTGGGCCATCGCCTTGACGTCGAGGATCTGCACTTCCACGCCGAGCTTCTTGAGCTGCGCCGCGCGCTTGGCGAACTCTTCCGGATACAGCACGTTCGGCGGCTCGTTGACGAGCTCGCGGGCGATAATGACACCGTCAACGACATGGCTGTCGGGCGTGAACGCCTTCTTGGCCGCCGCCGGATCCGCCATCGCGATCGAGACGCTGGCGTTCACCGAGCCGGCGTCGTCGTCCTTCTTCTTGGTCTTGTAACGGTCGAACTTGTAGGCGCGCAGGCGGATGCCCGATGCGAGCGCAGCCGCCTGCTCCGGCTTCATCGCACCGCCGGGAAGTTCACCGATGACGGTCACGGCCTGATCGCCGGCGCCGATCTTGCTCGCGACCGTGCCGCCGAGTTTCAGCAGATCGTGGTCCTTGATCGACGCGACCTTGCCGGCGCCGATCACGATCAGCCGGCCGACCTTCACACCCTCCGGCGCCAGCAGGTCCAGCACCGAGCCCGACTTGCCCTTGAACTGGCTGGTGGCAGCCGCCCGCTTGACGGTGGCGATCGCCGCGCCCAAAGCCTTGGTCGCCGCCGCGCCGAACTTCAGAGCGTCGTCGCAGAACACGATCAGCGTGCCGCGCGCGGGCGCAGAAAACGGGACGAAACCGACCTTGACGGCGTCGGGCATGGGCATTCCTCCTCAGGCAGGCTGTCGGCTGCAAAGACGATCCGGCAGGCGCGGGTCCAAAGACGTTGTTTTGGAGGGTTGAGGCGTCGAGTCAAGACAACATCTGAAGCCTCGCTCCTTTCACAGGAAAGTGGATTGCGTGTCACCGGACGAACCGGCGGATACCGGCGGCCCCGGCCCGGTTGCCGGAGCGTTGCGTGCGAGCGCGATCTGTGGTCTTCCGGAGACAGTCGCGCACCTTTAACCATATCTCCAGCATGCCGCGGCCCCGCCATTTTGTTGACAGATCAGACAGATGGTAGTGGCAACCTGGGACAAGGCCGGGCTTTCCGCCCAGGGGAGGATTCATCATGAATCCGGGCGGCCGCAGAATCCGGATGCAAGGGGATCGTACTGAGCGATGGGCTCCATCGACCGCTATATCTTCCGCACGACCCTGGTGTCGTTCGCGGTGGTGATGGGTAGCCTGACGGGCGTGATCTGGATCACCCAGGCGCTCCGCGGCATCGACCTGATGACCAGCCAGGGCCAGACCATCATCACCTTTCTGGGCCTGACCGGCCTCGCCGTCCCGGTGCTGGTGCTGGTGATCGCGCCGATCGCGCTGATGATCGCGGTGGCGCACACCTTGAACCGGCTCGCCGTCGATTCCGAGATCATCGTGATGAATGCCGCCGGGCTGTCACCGATCCGGCTGTTCCGGCCGTTCTTCTACGCCACCATGGTGGTTGCCGCGCTGGTGACGGTGATTGGCGCCTATATTGCGCCGGACGGGTTGCGCCGGATTGCCCGGTGGGACAGCGAAATTACCGCCGACGTGCTCGCCAACGTGCTGCAGCCCGGACGCTTCGCCCAGCTCGAGCCAGGACTGACGATTCGGGTCCGTGAACGCCAGCCCGGCGGCATTCTGGTCGGCGTGTTCATCGACGACGCCCGCGATCCCAACGAGCGCATCAGCATCATCGCCGATCACGGCACCGTCCTGAAGAACGAGAAAGGCTCGTTCCTGGTGCTGGAAGACGGCCATCTCGAACGTTTCCAGGCCGGCAAGCAGGAACCCACGCTGGTGGCGTTCAGCCGCTACGCCTTCGACATGTCCAAATTCTCGCGCGCCCGGGACGTCTCCTACGGCATCCGCGAGCGCTATCTGTGGGAGCTGCTGTTCCCCCCGGCCGACGATCCGCTGCTGGCGAGGTTGCCGACGGAATTCCGGTCCGAAATGCACGACCGCCTGCTGGCGCCGATCTATCCGTTCTTCTTTGCCACGGTGGCGTTCGCGTTCCTCGGGCTCCCGCGGACGACGCGGCAGAGCCGCAATTTTTCGATGATCGGCGCGGTGCTGGTGGCGTTTGTGGTGCGGCTGGCCGGATTCGCCCTGTCGGTGATCGCCAACAAGACGCCTTACGTCGCGGGCCTGCAATATCTGCTGCTGGCGGTGGCGATCGCGATCTGCCTCTGGCTGATCAAACGCAACATAGCGCTTGAGCCACCGGCTCGGCTGACCGAGGCGCTGCGCGCCGTCAACACCTCGCTGCTCCGGTTGATCCGGCGCCCGGCGACGGCCTGATGCGAGGCGCATGATGGTGGTCAACACGCTTGGACGCTATTTCGCCCGCCGCTTCGTGGTCGCCTCGCTCGGGGTGTTCTTCGGGTTGTTCGTGCTGCTGGTGTTTGTCGATTATGTCGATCTGCTGCGCAGGGCGGGCGGGCTGGCCGTCTCGGCGTTCTACGTCGCCCAGGCGTCGTTCTGCCGCGTGCCGCAACTGCTCGAACGGTTGCTGCCATTCTGCATCCTGATCGGCGGTATGACCTGCTATCTGGCGCTGTCGCGCAGCCTCGAACTGGTGGTGGCGCGCGCCGCCGGGCTGTCCGCCTGGGAGTTCATCTCCCCCGCCCTCTGGAGCGCGATCGCGATCGGCATCGTCGCGACCACGATATTCAATCCATTGTCGGCGCACATGCAGGAACGCGCCAAGCAGATGGAAGCCGAAATGTTCGGCGAAAATACCGGCGGTCTGCAGGATGCCAACGGATTCTGGATGAATCAGGTCAATCCCGACGGTCAGGCGATCATCAACGCGGCCCGCAGCCAGCAGCAGGGAGCCGTGCTGACCGGAATCACGATTTTCCGGTTCGACCCGAATTTCCAGTTCAGGGACCGAATCGAAGCCCGCGAAGCGGTGCTGGAACCAGGCCACTGGCTGCTCAAAAGCGTACGGCGCTATACGCTGGACAGCGCTCCGACAGATCAGGATACCATGGAACTGCCGACCTCTCTCACCCTGGCCCAGGTTCGGAACAGCTTTGCCACCCCCGAAAGTGTGTCATTTTGGCAACTTCCGGCTTACATCAAGTCGTCGGAAAACTCCGGATTTGCGACAGCCGGCTACCGGCTGCAGTACCACAAGCTGTTGGCAAAGCCGTTTTTGTTGGCTGCGATGGTCATGCTAGCTGCTTCTGTCAGCTTGCGATTCTTCCGTTTCGGTGGCGTGCAAAAGATGGTTTTGAGTGGCGTGGCGGCAGGCTTTCTGCTCTATATCCTGTCGAAAGTGACCGAGGATTTGAGTAAGGCTGAACTGATGCATCCGCTTGCTGCGGCATGGTTGCCCGTGTGCGTGGGCGGCCTCGCCGGATTTTTGGCCTTGCTCTATCAGGAGGACGGATAGTGGCTGCGATGGCCGCCCTCCGAGGAAAGCTGTCGACCCGGCGTCGGCGCATGAAGATGCGCCGGGAACGCGCGGTCGCGGCTGCCCTGCTCACGCCGTTCGCGGTGATCGCGCTCGCGGGCGCGGTGCAGACGTTCGCGATCGAGTCCGCCTCCGCCCAGGGCTACAATTACAATCCGCGCCCTGCCCGGCCGAAGCCGCCGCCGGCGGCCAACAACGGCCAGATGCTGGTCCAGGCCACCGAGGTCAATTACGACTACAATAACAAGCGCGTCGCCGCGGTCGGCAACGTGCAGATGTATTACAACGGCACCACGGTCGAGGCCGATCGGCTGGTCTATGACCAGGACACCAAGCGGCTGCGCGCCGAGGGCAACGTCCGCATGACCGACGCGGACGGCAAGATCACCTACGCCAATTTCCTCGATCTGTCGGACGACTATCGCGACGGCTTCGTCGATTCGCTGCGCGTCGACACTGCGCAGGACACCCGGATCGCCGCCTCGCGCGCGGACCGCACCGACGGCAACTACAACGTGTTTCAGAACGGCGTCTACACCGCCTGCGCGCCGTGCAAGGACGATCCGAAAAAGCCGCCGCTGTGGCAGGTCAAGGGCGCGCGGATCATCCACGACCAGACCGACAAGATGCTGTATTTCGAGGATGCCAGGATCGAGTTCTTCGGCGTCCCGCTGGCGTATCTGCCGTTCCTGTCGACGCCCGACCCGACGGTGACGCGCAAGACCGGCTTCCTGATGCCGTTCTACACCAGCAACACCACGTTCGGCTCCGGATTCGAGATCCCGTTCTATTGGGCGCTGGCGCCGGATTACGACCTGACGCTGACCCCGCGCATCACCACCAAGCAGGGTGTGCTGATGCAGGGCGAGTTCCGGCAGCGCCTGCTCGACGGCTCGTACCAGATCCGCGCTTACGGCATCAACCAGTCCGATCCCGCCGCGTTCGGCACCGCCCCCGGCAACCGCGACCTCCGCGGCGCCGTCGATACCCAGGGCCAGTTCGCACTCAACGACAAATGGGTGTGGGGCTGGGAAGGCGTGCTGATGTCGGATCGCGCGTTCTTCCTCGATTATCGTCTGGCGCAGTATCGCGACAGTTGGGGCACCTTCCTCAACCAAAGCACCGAGGCGACGTCGCAGATCTATCTGACCGGCGTCGGCAACCGGTCGTATTTCGACATCCGGGCGATCCACTATCTCGGCTGGGCGGCGGCGGACATTCAGGGCCAGATCCCGGTGATCCACCCGGTGCTCGACTATTCGAAGACGCTCGATCAGAACATCTTCGGCGGCGAGTTCAGCTACAAGTTGAACCTGACCAGCCTGAGCCGGCAGACCGCGCAGTTCGATCCGGTTACGACGATCGCGAACACCACCGGACTGTGCCTCAACACCTCTGCCGATCCGGCGGCCCGACTGCCGTCGAGCTGCCTGCTGCGCGGCGTTCCCGGCACCTACACGCGGCTGACGGCGCAAGCCGACTGGCGGCGCTCGTTCACCGATCCC
Organism: Rhodopseudomonas palustris; assembly: GCF_007005445.1. Classification (NCBI taxonomy): domain Bacteria; kingdom Pseudomonadati; phylum Pseudomonadota; class Alphaproteobacteria; order Hyphomicrobiales; family Nitrobacteraceae; genus Rhodopseudomonas; species Rhodopseudomonas palustris. Next base: position 2,358,744 of record NZ_CP041387.1, read on the forward strand.
TACGGCCAGATCTGGACGCCGTTCGCGTCGCTGCGCGCCGATGCGATCGACGCTTCGATCTCGAACCAGCCGGGCGTGTCGAACTATCTGACCCCCGGCGACACCCAGACGATGCGGCTGATGCCGACCGTCGGTCTGGAATATCGCTACCCGTTCATCAACGTGCAGCCCTGGGGCACCACCACGATCGAGCCGATCGCGCAAGTGATCATCCGCCCCAACGAGTCTTACGCCGGCAAGCTGCCGAACGAAGACGCTCAGACCATGGTGTTCGACACCAGCAACCTGTTCAGCGTCGACAAATTCTCCGGTTACGATCGGGTCGAAGGCGGCGGCCGCGCCAATGTCGGCGTCCAGGCGACGACGCAGTTCGATCAGGGCGGCTCGGTCAACGTGCTGTTCGGCCAGTCCTATCAATTGTTCGGCCTGAATTCGTTCGCGGTCGCGGACATCACCAATACCGGCCTCGACTCCGGTCTGGCCAAGCCGAAATCCGACTATGTCGGCCGGGTGTCCTACTCGCCGAACTCGACCTACAAGTTCACCACCCGCGCCCGCTTCAATGAAGCGACCTTCAACGTCGAGCGGTTCGAGGCCGAGGCGAACGCCAGCTTCAATCGCTGGTCGGTGAGCATGATCTACGGCAACTACGCCGCCCAGCCCGATCTCGGCTTCCTGACGCGCCGGCAGGGCATTCTTGGAACCGGCACGTTCAAGCTCGCGTCGAACTGGGTGGTCTCCGGCGGCGCGCGGTGGGATCTTGAAGCCAACAAGATCAACCAATATATCGTCGGCGCCGGTTACGTGGACGATTGCTTCGTGTTGGCGGTGAACTACGTCACCGGCTATTCGTACACCAACTACGGTACGACGCCGACGCTCAATCACTCGGTCATGCTCCAGCTTGGACTGAGGACGATCGGCATGACGTCGATGCAGCAGAGCGTGTCTGCAGCGTCGAGCGGCGGGTTCGGCCGATAGCGCGCCGCGCAGGGTCGAACCGATCTCCGGATCGCGCCCCCTTAACCCGAACGGCTGAGAGGCAAACGCGACTCATGATGAGCAAGCTTTCCCTTCGCATCATCGGCTTGGTGCTGTGCTGCGCGGCGGCGACGCTGGGTCTTGGAACCGGGCCCTCGCAGGCTCAATCGATCGTGGTGATGGTCAATGGAGAACCCATTACCAACTTCGATATCGAGCAGCGTTCCAAGCTGAACCGAATGTCTCACAAGAACGAGAGCCGGCAGCAGGTGCTCGACGACCTGATCGACGAGAAGGTCAAGATCAAGGAAGGCAAGAAGTACGGCGTCAATCCGTCCGATTCGGACATCGACTCGTCGTTCGCCACAATGGCCTCGCGGATGCGGATGAGCACCGCGCAGATGACCAATATGCTGGCCGCTCAAGGCATTCGCCCGGATACGCTGAAGTCGCGCATCAAGGCGGAGATGGTCTGGGGCAGCCTGGTGCGTGGCCGCTTCAAGGACAGCCTGCAGGTCAGCGAGCGCGAAATTCAAGCGCAGCTCAAGGGCAACGACGACTCCAAGGCCGTCGAAAGCTACGAGTACCAGCTCCGTCCGATCGTGATGATCGTATCGCGCGGCTCCGGCTCGAGTTCGCTCGATACCCGCCGCAAGGAGGCGGAGCAGATCCGCGGCCGCATCACGAGCTGTGCAGAGGCCGACCGGATTTTCAAGGCGATGCCGAATGCCGCGATCCGCGGAACGGTGGTCAAGACCTCCGCCGATCTGCCGCCGGCATTGCGCGACGTCCTCGACAAGACGCCTGTCGGTCACCTCACCGCTCCGGAAGTCACCAAACAGGGCGTCGAGATGGTGGCGCTGTGCGGACGCAAGCAGTCGACCGCGGACACCCCGCGAAAGCGCGAAATCCGCGAGAAGCTGTTCGGTGAGAAATTCCTGGCGAAGTCCAAGGACTATTTGCAGGAAGTGCGCAAAGCCGCGATGATCGAGTATCGCTGATCCTCTTCGGGCGGCGTGGTCGCAGCATGGAGAGCCGGCGTCCCGCGCCGTGGAGTCGACTTTGACCGGATTGCCGAAACCACTGGCGCTGACGCTCGGCGAGCCCGCGGGGATCGGTCCAGACATCGCCTTGGCGGCGTGGCTGCAACGCGAACGACACGACCTTCCTCCGTTCTATCTGATCGGTGATCCCGGCTGTGTCTCCAGGCGCGCGAGCCTGCTTGGCCTCGACGTCGCTGTGGCCGAAGTCACCGCGGAAGATGCCACCGTCGGATTTGCGAACGCCCTCCCCGTGGTCGCGACCGGACAGCGCGCGACCGCGGCTCCCGGCAGGCCGGACGAGTCGAGCGCAGCCGCCGCGATCGGATCGATCGAGCACGCGGTCTCCGATGTCCGGGACGGCCGCGCGGCAGCCGTCGTCACCAATCCGATCGCCAAGAGCGTGTTGTACAAGGCCGGCTTCCGCCATCCGGGTCATACGGAATTTCTCGCCGAACTAGCGAAGCGCGACGGCGTCGTGCCGCAGCCGGTGATGATGCTGTGGTGCCCGTCGCTCGCCGTGGTGCCGGTCACGATCCACCTGTCGCTGCGCGACGCGATCGCCCAGCTCACCACCGAACTGATCGTGTCGACCGCGCGGATCGTCGCCCGAGACATCCGCGACCGGCTCGGCATCGCGCGGCCCCGGCTGGCGCTCGCCGGCCTCAATCCGCACGCCGGCGAGGACGGGGCGTTGGGCCACGAGGATCAATCTGTCGTCGCGCCGGCCGTCGACATTCTACGTCGCGAGGGCATCGACGCCCGCGGTCCACTCCCCGCCGACACCATGTTTCATGCCGCCGCGCGCAAGACCTACGACTGCGCGATCTGCATGTATCACGACCAGGCGCTGATCCCGATCAAGACCATCGCGTTCGACGAAGGCGTCAACGTCACGCTCGGCCTTCCCTTCATCCGCACCTCGCCGGATCACGGCACGGCGTTCGACATCGCCGGCAGCGGCCGCGCCGATCCGTCGAGCCTGATCGCGGCGCTGAAGCTCGCCGCCCGCATGGCATCGGCCAAAGCAGCATGAGCGCGATCGACGATCTGCCGCCGCTGCGCGAAGTGATCCGGCGACACGATCTGGCCGCGCGTAAATCGCTCGGCCAGAACTTCCTGCTCGATCTCAATCTCACCGCCCGCATCGCGCGGGCCGCCGGACCGCTGGACGGTGTCACCGTGGTCGAGATCGGCCCGGGCCCCGGCGGATTGACTCGCGCCCTGCTGGCGACCGGCGCCAAGCGCGTGATCGCGATCGAACGCGACGAGCGTGCGCTCGGCGCTCTGGAAGAGATTGCCGCCCACTACCCAGGCCGGCTGGACATCGTCAGTGGCGACGCCATGGAATTCGATCCGCGCCCGATGCTGAACGGCGAGCGCGCCAGGATCGTCGCCAACCTGCCCTACAACATCGCGACCCCGCTGCTGATCGGCTGGCTTTGCGCCGAGCCGTGGCCGCCATGGTACGAGATGATGGTGCTGATGTTTCAGCGCGAGGTCGCGCAGCGCATCGTCGCCCATCAGGACGACGATGCCTATGGACGGCTGGCGGTGCTGGCGAACTGGCGCGCAGAAACGCAAATGCTGTTCGACATTTCGCCATCCGCCTTCGTGCCGCCACCCAAGGTGACTTCCTCGGTGGTGCGGCTGGTGCCGCGCGCGCAGCCGGAGCGTTGCGATCGCGCAGCGCTCGAACAAGTCGCGGCCGCTGCGTTCGGCCAGCGCCGCAAGATGCTGCGTCAGAGCCTCAAGTCGCTCGGCGTCGATCCGGCCCAGCTCACGGCCGCTGCCGGGATTGATCCGGCACGCCGCGCCGAGACCGTGCCGGTCTCCGGGTTTGTTGCCATGGCGAACGAATTGTCCAATAGTCGCGCCACAAAAACACAAGCCTGAAAGGGAGAACCCCGACATGACGCAGATGCGTCGCCAGTCTCTGGTGAAATTCGACGCCCCGCTGTGCGAGACCATCATCGATGCGCCGAAGCCGCAGGGGCGCGAAGTGCTGGTGAAGATCGAGCGCTGCGGCCTGTGCCATTCCGACCTGCACATTCAGGACGGCTACGCCGATCTCGGCGGCGGCAAGAAGCTCGATACGACGCGCGGCATGACGCTGCCGTTCACCCTCGGCCACGAGATCGCCGGCGTCGTCGCCGAAGTCGGTCCCGACGCGCCCCAGGATCTGATCGGCACCAGGAAGGCGGTGTTTCCCTGGATCGGCTGCGGCAAATGCCGCGACTGCCTCGCCGGCGACGAGAACCTGTGCGCCAAGAACCGCTTCCTCGGCGTTTCGATCGACGGCGGCTTCGCAACCCACGTGCTGGTACCTGATGCCAAGTATCTGCTCGACTACGATCCGCTGCCGACCAACGTCGCCGCGACGCTGATGTGCTCGGGCATCACCGCTTACGGCGCGCTGAAGCGTCTTGTCGACCGGCCGCGCCAGCGCAACCTTCTGCTGGTGGGCTTGGGCGGCGTCGGCATGATGGGGTTGTCGCTGGCCCAGGCGATGTTCAAGCAGCCGATCGCGGTGGCGGATCTCAGCCCCGCGGCGCGCGAAGCCGCACTGAAGAACGGCGCGGCCGTCGCCTATGATCCTTCCGAGCCCGACGTCGCCAAGCGTATTTTCAAGGAGACCGATGGCGGCTTCGACGGCGTGGTGGATTTCGCCGGCAACGACAAGTCGATGAACTTCGCGGTCAGCACGGTGGCGCGCGGCGGCAAGGTGGTGGTGTCCGGTCTGATGGGCGGTCAGTTCTCGCTGCCGATGGTGCAGTGGATCTACAAGCGCATGACCGTCGAAGGCTTCATGGTCGGTACGCTCGAAGAGACCAAGGAACTGCTCGCGCTCGCGCGCGCCGGCAAGATCAAGCCGACGCCGATGAAGGAAGAGCCGATGCAGGACGTGCAGAAGTGGATCGATCAGCTCCGCGCCGGCAAGGTGGTCGGCCGCATCATGCTGACGAACTAATCACTCGGCCGTTTCCCCGACCGCAGCGTTTTTCGGGTTCCCCACGCCCGACGCTGCGGTCGCCAATTGTCTCACCCTCACCGGATTGTCGGCATATTGCGACCCCAATTGTCGCGGAAAAAACGGACGCACAGAAGCTCCGTCATCCGTGTCAGAATGGGGAATGTCATGCACAACCGATCCGCGAAATCGCTGTTAGTTGCGGGTGCCGGCGCGATCGCAGCCGTCGCGTTCACGACAGCCCCGTTCGACGCGGCTCGTGCAGACACCTGCCTGTCGGCGCCGAACGGGCCGACGCCCGCCGGCAGTCATTGGTACTACCGGACTGATCACGCCAACAAGCGCAAGTGCTGGTACGTGCGCAAGGTGGACGCCACACCGGCCGCCGTAGCCGCGGCAGAACCAGGCGCAGCGGACCCGGCCGGCAACGACAGAGCCTCGACCGCGGCCCCGGCGAGCCCATCGTCCAAGCCCGAGATCCCCGCCGCCTCCACGCCGCCCGCATCGAGCTCCGCACAGACTGCAACCGCTCCGATACGCTCGTCGGTCGCCGACGCCCGGGCGGAGTACGTCGCGCCGCACCAGCCGGCGCCAGCGCCCGGTCCCGGCAACGCCGCGACCAGTTCGCCATTCCCCGAGCCGGTGTGGGCGCCGCCCGCCGAGTCCGCCCAACAGACCGCGGCACCCGCTCCGGAGGCAGCGCCCGGGGCGCCGCCACCGACGATGAACGAACGCTGGTCGGATCCGGTGGCCGGCGGTCTTCCAGCCAATGCCAATGTCACCGACAAGCTACGCAAGGCGGCCAAGCCGGTGGCGAAATCGGCGCCTGCCTCCACCGCGGACGGATCGATGAGCGCGAGCACGCTCGCCACCTTGATCGGCGCCCTCCTCGCGGCTCTGGCGGTTGCGGGAGGGATCGCCGCTGTGTTGATGAAGTTCGGACGCAGCGAACCGATCGCACGGCGCGAGCCGGGCGAGCGTCCCGACCTTTGGGCAGGCCGGACCGAGCTCGTCGACACCGGCATCTACGCTCAGGATTTCAGGTCGAGCCCGATCGACCTCGACGCGCCGTCACATCGGCCGGCCGCGCAGCGGGCGGTCGAATATCCCGTACAGGACGAAGACGAGAACGAACCGCCGGCCTGGATCAAGGCTGCGCGCCAGCGTCACGTCGCCAACGACAGGGTTCGGCCGGGCGCGGCAGACACCCGCGCCGCCGTGCGCGGCGACCTCGAACCGCAGTCCGCACTCGAACCTCAGCGCGCCTCCGAGGCGACCGGCGATCCGGTCCGCGACGTGCGTCCGCCCGCGGCCGACGAAATCGAGCAGTTGCTGGCGCTGGCGCAGAAGCGCTCGGCGGCGTGAGCCGTCAGCCTTCGAGCTGCTGACGCATATCGCGAACGAAAGCGTCGATGCCGATTTGGCGCTCACGCTTGAGCTGCTCGGCCCGCAGGATCGCCTTCACGGACTCGAATGCGATACCGACATTGTCGTTGACGACGATGTAGTCGTAAGCGTCGTAATGACTCATCTCGTCGCCGGCCTTCTTCATCCGGCCCTGGATGACGTCGTGGCTGTCCTGCGCGCGGGTGTGCAGGCGGTGCTCCAGCGCCTGCACCGAGGGCGGCAGCACGAACACGCTGACCACGTCGTTGGGAGCATGGCTGCGCAATTGCTGCGTGCCCTGCCAATCGATATCGAACAACACGTCACGCCCGGAGGCCAGCGCCGCCTCGACCGGCGCGCGCGGCGTGCCGTAGCAATTGTCGAAGACGTTCGCCCATTCGAGAAACTCTCCGGCGGCGACCATCGCGTCGAATTTCGGACGATCGACGAAGAAGTAGTCGCGGCCTTCGACTTCACCCGGCCGCATCGGCCGCGTGGTGGCCGATACCGACATCTGCAGACCGGCCGCTTCCTTCACCAGCATCCGCGACAGTGTCGTCTTGCCGGCGCCCGACGGCGACGACAACACGAACATCACGCCGCGCCGCTCGACACCATTGTGTCCGACCGCCGCTCCGTCGCTCATGATCACTCCAGATTCTGAACCTGCTCGCGGAACTGCTCCACGACGTTCTTCATCGCCAGTCCCGCATTGGTGAGTTCCAGATCGATCGACTTGGAGCAACAGGTGTTGACTTCGCGGTTGAACTCCTGCGCCAGAAAGTCGAGCCGACGGCCGACGGCGCCGCCCTTGGCCAGCATCTCGCGGCTTTGGGCGATGTGCGAGGCGATGCGGTCGAGTTCTTCGCGGATGTCGGCCTTGGTCGCCATCATGATCGCTTCCTGATGCAGCCGGTCTGCATCGAACCGATCGGAGGCGTCGAGCAGCGTCGCGATCTGCTCGGCGAGCCGCGCCTTGATCGCCTCCGGCTTTCTCCCCGGCGCGGCTTCCGCCTGCCTGGCAAGCGCCTCGAGTTCACCCAGGCGCTGCGCCAGCACCGCGGCAAGGCTGGCACCCTCGCGCCTGCGCATCTCGACGAGACTATCCAGCGCTTCGGCAAAGGCGGCCTCGACGGCAACGCGTGCGGCCTTGTCCTCGGCCTCGTCGGCCTCGGGTTCGACCACTTCGATCACGCCCTTGATGCCGAGCAGTCCGTCGATGCTCGGCGCGACCGCGTCGACCTTGCCGGCGATTTCTCCGGCGACCTTCAGCACCGACGCCAGCACATCCTGATTGATCTGCACGGTCGATGCCGCATTGGCGCGCTTCACCGTGAGGTTGGCGTACACGGTGCCGCGAGACAGAGCTTCCGCGGCGCGCTTGCGCACCGAAGGCTCGATGTCGTCCCAACCGGGCGGCAGACGCATCCGGAAATCGAAGCCCTTGGCGTTGACCGACTTCAACTCCCAGTCGAACACATAAGGGCCGCTGGCGCCTTGGCTGCGTGCAAATCCGGTCATGCTCGATAACGACATCGCGTCACTGTCTCCGGATTTCAGGGTTGAGAATCGTCCCGCGAGGGTTCGCGGAACTTAACGCAAACCCAGCCGCGATGTGAACATCCGTCCGCGTGTAACCTACTCGGTTGCGCCATTCGGCGTCCCGTTGCGGACGCGTCGCTTCTGCGCACCGGACTTGGCCTTGGGCGAGCCGGTGGTCGCCGCGGTGGCCGCAGGGTCTGCTGCGGCATCGGGCGCCGGCGCGGCAGCACTCGACGCCGGCTCCTCCGCCGGCTCAACCGTATCGTTCTGTTGCTGGCGTTCGAGAGCGCGCAGCTTGGCGACGTTCTTCTGGTGCTGCTCGTAACTGTCGCTGAACGCGTGACCGCCGCTGCCGTCGGCGACGAAATACAGATCGCGGGTGCGTGCCGGATTGGCGGCGGCTTCCAGCGAAGCCCGCCCCGGATTGGCGATCGGCCCGGGCGGCAGTCCGTCGATCACGTAGGTATTGTACGGCGACGGCTGGGTGATCTCGCTGCGCTTGATCGGACGGCCGAGCGTGCCCTTGCCGCCGACCAGACCGTAGATGATCGTCGGGTCGGACTGCAGCCGCATCTTCTTCTGCAGGCGGTTGACGAACACGGCGGCGACGCGGGTGCGCTCGTCGGACTTTCCGGTCTCCTTCTCGACCAGCGAGGCCAAGGTTATCAGTTGCTCCGGCGTCTTGATCGGCAGGTCCGGATTGCGGCGCTCCCAGATCTCGCCGAGGATGCGCTTCTGCGCCTGCTGCAGACGGTTCAGCACCTGTTCGCGCGGCGTGCCGCGCGGGAATTTGTAAGTCTCGGGCAGCAACGTTCCTTCACGCGGAATTTCGCGGATGCTCCCGGTGAAGATCGGGTTGTCGGACAGCCGCTCGACGATCTGCTCGGATGTCAGCCCTTCCGGAATCGTCACCGCGTGCTGCACCACCTTGCCCTCGACGATGGTGCCGATCACGTCGCGCAGGCTGGCGTTCTTCTGGAACAGATACTCGCCCGGCTTCAGTTCGGTACGAGCCCGCAGCGCGATCACGCCGCCCGCGAACACCAGCCAGCCGTCTTCGATCACGCCTTCGCGCTTCAGGATCTGCGCAATGTCGTCGAGACCGGCGCGCTGCGGAATGTTGACGGTCTTGTCCTGCGCGAGCGGACCCGGCGCTTCCAGCTTGTTCTTGCCGTAGACGTACAGGCCGCCGGCGCCGATCATCACCACGACGATGAACGTGATGATCGCGTTGCCGACGATCACCAGCGGATTGCGCGCATGGTCCGACCGCTTCGGCGGCGGCGGAAGCTGCTCCGGCTCGAGTGCCGCGCGTGGGCTTCTCGGCGAAATCGGCGGCCTTTCACTCATCGGTGCAACCTGAATCCTGTCGGCTCGCATTGGGACCGGCGCAACACTACACCGGCGACATCCTGGATCACGACATCGATGGCATGTCCGGACTGGACTCTATCCAGACGGATGAGGGCTGCAACCGATCATACGCCGAAACTGACGGACCCCGTAGGGTTTAGCAGCGATTGCGGCCAAACGGTGGATGACGAGTCGCGCGTCTAGTTCGGCACCCGCTGCAACAGCAGCGAAGCGTTGGTGCCGCCGAACCCGAACGAGTTCGACAACGCGACGTTGATCTCGCGCGACCGCGGCTTCCACGGCACGAGATCGATCGCGGTGTCGACCGACGGGTTGTCCAGGTTGATCGTCGGCGGCGCGACGTTGTCGCGAATCGCCAGCACGCTGAAGATCGCCTCCACCGCGCCCGCGGCGCCGAGCAGATGACCGATCGACGATTTGGTCGACGACATCGACACCCGCGACGCGGCATTGCCCAGCAGGCGCTGCGCCGCGCCGAGTTCGATCTCGTCGCCGAGCGGCGTCGAGGTTCCGTGCGCGTTGATGTAGTCGATGTCCGACACCGCGATGCCGCCGCGCTTGATCGCGGCGCTCATGCAGCGGAACGCGCCGTCGCCGTCGGAGCTCGGCGCGGTGATGTGATAAGCGTCGCCCGACAGGCCGTAGCCGATCACTTCGGCATAGATCCGGGCGCCGCGCGCCTTGGCGTGTTCGTACTCTTCGAGAACGACGATGCCGGCGCCCTCGCCCATCACGAAGCCGTCGCGATCCTTGTCGTAGGGCCGCGACGCCTTCTGCGGCGAATCGTTGAAGCCGGTCGAAAGCGCGCGCGCCGCAGCGAAGCCGGCCATCGCCAGACGACTGATCGGAGATTCGGTGCCGCCGGCGACCATCACGTCGGCGTCGCCGAGCGCGATCAGACGGGCCGCGTCACCGATCGCATGTGCGCCGGTCGAGCACGCGGTGACGACCGAATGGTTCGGTCCCTTGAGGCCGAATTCGATCGAGACGTAGCCGGAGGCGAGGTTGATCAGGCGACCGGGAATGAAGAACGGAGAAATCCGGCGCGGACCGCGTTGCTCGAGCAGCAGCGCGGTTTCGGCGATGCCCTGCAGACCGCCGATGCCGGAGCCGATCAGCACGCCCGAGGCGCAGCGCTCTTCTTCGGTGGACGGATGCCAGCCGGCGTCGTCGAGCGCCTGGCGAGCCGCCGCCATCGCAAAGACGATGAAGTCGTCGACCTTGCGCTGGTCTTTCGGCTCCATCCACTGGTCGGGATTGAAAGTGCCTTCGGTGCCGTCGCCGCGCGGAATGATGCAGGCGATCTGGCTGGCGAGATCGGAGACCTCGAACGCCTCGATCTTGCGTGCGCCGCTCTCGCCGGCGAGAACACGCCTCCAGGTCGTTTCGACGCCGCAGCCCAGCGGCGAGACCATGCCAAGGCCCGTGACGACAACCCGTCTCATCTCCAGCACTCCGGCGTCCAATGCGCAATGCAAAGCAAGAAGCCGGTGGACCGCCGTGATGCGGTCCGGCCGGCTTCCATCACATCGCGCGGAGCGTCAGCTCTTCGCGTTCTTTTCGAGAAACTTGGTGGCGTCGCCGACGGTGAGAATCGTCTCGGCGGCATCGTCCGGAATTTCGCAGCCGAACTCTTCTTCGAACGCCATCACGAGTTCGACGGTGTCGAGGCTGTCGGCGCCGAGATCGTCGATGAAGCTGGCGCTATCGACCACTTTCTCGGGTTCGACACCAAGGTGTTCGACCACGATCTTCTTAACCCGCTCGCCAATCTCACTCATGTATTTAACCCCGTGCTGTTCCGTTTCGACCCGACCGACAGACGATACGAGCCATCGTGGTGCGTCAACTCGCTAAGTTCCCGTCGCATCGCGAAGTGTGTTGATTTTGCCCCCGTCCCCGGGTCGAAGCCGACCACAAGGGCGGCAGGCTCCCCATCGCCAATATACAGGGTTTGGACTTCCTGCAATGGCCTTCTTTTGCCTGTCCGCCGGTGCTTCGGTTATCATACTTCCGATGCATTGACCACAAGTCCGGGGCGACGGGCGGAGGGCCGCGCGCGTCGCCACAGGCTCGCAGATCGCCTCAGATCATCGCCATCCCGCCGTTGACGTGAATGGTCTGACCGGTGACGTAGGCGGCTTCGTTCGAACTGAGATAAACCGCCGCAGCGGCGATGTCCTCGGGCGTGCCCAGCCTGCCGGCCGGCACCTTGCCGAGAATCGCTTCGCGCTGTTTGTCGTTGAGAACGTCGGTCATCGGCGTCGCGATGAAGCCCGGCGCGATGCAGTTGGCGGTGACGTTGCGCTTGGCGTATTCGGCGCCCAGGGTCTTGATCATGCCGATCAGCCCGGCCTTCGATGCCGTGTAGTTGCCCTGCCCCGGATTGCCGGTGACGCCGACCACCGAAGTGATCGCGATGATGCGGCCGAACTTCTTGCGCATCATCAGCTTGGTGGCAGCGCGCGTCAGCCGGAAGGTCGCCGTGAGGTTGACCTTGATCACCTCGTCCCAATCCTCGTCGCGCAATTGCACGAACAGATTGTCGCGGGTGATACCTGCGTTACATACCAGGATGTCGAGCCCGCCCATCGCCTCGGCCGCCGCCGGCACCAGCGCCTCGACCTCGGCCGCGTCCGACAGATTGCACGGCAGTACGTGGACTCGTTCGCCGAGCTTGGCGGCCAGCGAGTCGAGCGCCTCGCGCCGCGTGCCGGAGATCGCCACGGTGGCGCCCTGGCCGTGCAGCGCCTGGGCGATCGCACCGCCGATGCCGCCGGTTGCGCCGGTCACCAGCGCGGTTCTGCCTGTCAGATCGAACATCTCGCCTCCTTGTGCCGGCTTACGCCGAACGTTCGGCCGCCAGCGCGTCTTTGGCCGACGCGATGTCGTTGGGGCCGCCTACGGAAATACCGGTCGCACCATCGGCAATGCGCTTCACCAAGCCGCTGAGCACCTTGCCGGCGCCGATCTCCAGAAACCGGTTCACGCCCTGCGACGCCATGAAGGCGACCGACTCGCGCCAGCGCACCGTGCCGGTAACCTGCTCGACCAGACGGCGGCGGATTTCATCCGGATCGGTAATCGGCGACGCCAGGACGTTGGCGACCAGCGGAGCCGCCGGCGCCTTGATGGTGACGCCCGCGAGCGCCTCGGCCATCGCTTCGGCCGCCGGCTGCATCAGCGAACAATGGAACGGAGCGGATACCGGCAGCAGCATCGCGCGCTTGGCACCCTTGCCCTTGGCGATCTCGACCGCGCGCTCCACCGCATCTTTATGGCCGGAGACGACGACCTGACCGCCGCCATTGTCATTGGCGGCCTGGCAGACCTGGCCCTGGGCCGCTTCGGCCGCCACCGCGACGGCGGTGTCGTAATCGAGCCCGAGCAGCGCCGCCATTGCGCCGACGCCGACCGGTACAGCCTTCTGCATCGCCTGACCGCGGATCCGCAGCAGGCGCGCGGTGTCGCTCACGCTCAGGCTTCCAGCGGCCGCGAGCGCGGAATATTCGCCGAGCGAATGACCGGCGACGAAAGCCGCGTCCTTGCCGACCGACACTCCGGCCTCGGCCTCCAGCACCCGCATCGTCGCCAGCGAAACCGCCATCAGCGCCGGCTGTGCATTCTCGGTGAGCTGCAGCGTTTCGGCCGGACCGTCCCAAATGATCGCCGTCAGCTTTTCGCCGAGCGCAGCGTCGACTTCGTCGAACACCGCCCGCGCCGCCGGAAAGGCATCGGCGAGCGCCTTGCCCATGCCCACGGCCTGCGACCCCTGCCCCGGAAAGGTGAATGCTGCGGTCATCTGGATTCCTGAACCTGTCTCTGAAGTCGGGGCCGTAAGACACCGCCCGGCCCCGTCGTGTCAAGTTGACTGCTGTCTAACATCCGTTCGTTCCGGCTGCGAAGCACAGGCTTGCTGCGGCCGATGTGGAGGGGCCTCATAAGCAGCTCGGGAGGATGCGCTGTCGGCAGCGTGAAAAGGGTGACCGCACAACGGCATGACGACCGTTCCTCGGAAACTGATCAATGCCGATCCAGCGACGCAATCGCCAGCCCGATGGACGAATATTCCTCATGCGATGGATCAGCGAACGACAATTGCTTTTGAGAAAGGCGGGCTTTTGTACACACCGCCGTCTTACGGCATAACGAGCCCCCGCCCCCGGCATGCGGTCCCGTCGCTCCATCGCGGCATGCCCGGCGAATAGGACTGATTCGGATCGCTCGTCTGGCCAGCAGCCCCCGGAACCGGCAGACCTGTGGTCGACACTGCAAATTCCGTCCCTTGCCAAGGCGGCCGAAATCCGTATAACGGCGCATCCGCAGATCCCGGCCGGGAGCTGAACGGACGGCTTTATCACGATCTCCGCAGGGCTTTTCGATCCTTGGCGATTTTGATGCGGCAGGGCCAGTCGGCTCGTCGTCCCGTGCTTCCGCCTTCTGAGCAGTCGAGTCCTTTCCGAAGGGTTCGAAGGGCTTGCCGCCGGTTCTGCGCTAACACGAGAAAGGACAACCATGCCTCTTTATGAGCATGTCTTTTTGGCGCGCCAGGATGCCAGCGCCCAGCAGGTCGAAGAGCTCACCACCCAGATCACCGGCGTGATCGAAGGTCTCGGCGGCAAGGTCACCAAGACCGAGTCGTGGGGCCTGCGCTCCCTCACCTACCGCATGAACAAGAACCGCAAGGCGCATTTCGTGCTGCTGAACATCGACGGCCCGGCCGCGGTGGTCTCCGAAATCGAGCGCCAGGAGCGGATCAACGAAGACGTCATCCGTTATCTGACGGTGCGCGTCGACGAACACGAGGAAGGCCCCTCGGCGATGATGCGCAAGGCCGATCGGGATCGCGAACGCGACGACCGTGGCCCCCGCGAGGGTGGTTTCCGCGGTGATCGCGAAGGCCGTGGCGACCGCGACGGTTTCCGTGGCGATCGTGGTCCGCGCCGTCCGCGTGAAGACGCCGACGCCCCCGCAGCAGCAGTCGAGGAGTAAGCATCATGGCTGAAGCAGGTGCCCGCCGTCCGTTCTTCCGCCGCCGCAAGACCTGCCCGTTCACGGGAGCGAATGCGCCGAAGATCGACTACAAGGATTCCAAGCTGCTGATGCGTTACGTCTCGGAGCGCGGCAAGATCGTGCCGAGCCGCATCACCGCCGTCTCCGCCAAGAAGCAGCGCGAGCTCGCGCGCGCCATCAAGCGCGCCCGCTTCCTCGGTCTGCTGCCCTACGTGATCCGCTGATCGAAGTGGCCTCGCGGCGTCCGCGCCGCGGGGCCCTTCGAATTTTCATAAGGCTTCCGGGTCGTCCGGTCGCCGATGGTTGGGGCGAAACGCCTCTAACCGCTCGAAGGGAGCGGGACAGCTAATGATGTTTCAAGTCCTGATCGCGCTCGCCGCCGGCTGTGCTTCGGCGTTGATGTTCGCCTCGATCGTCTCCGGCGCGCTGATCGCACTGCTGCTGTTCTACCTGGCCCCGCTGCCGTTGATGGTGGCCGCGCTCGGCTGGGGCGTGGTCGCAGCCGCAATCGGTGGCCTGATCGCCGCCGCCGGCCTCGCTGCGCTCGTCAGCTTTCCTTACGCCATCGCCTTTCTCCTCACCATCGCCGTCCCGGCGTGCTGGCTCGGCCATCTTGCGCTGCTGGCGCGTCCTGCCGATGCCCCGCAAGGCGACGCGGCGCCGCTGGAATGGTACCCGATCGGCCGACTGGTCGTGTGGATGGCCGGATTCGCGGCGACCACCACGATGGCGGCCTTGTTTTCCCTCGGCACGGACGGCGCCGCGATTGCAGACGGCCTGCGCAGCGGCTTGCAGCGCGCCCTCGGCCCGCGCAGCACGCCCGGCAGCGACGCCGCCCTGATCGACGCGCTGGCGGCAATCGCGCCGCCTGCTGCCGCGACGGTGGCGATGCTGACACTGACGCTGAATTTGTGGCTGGCGGCGAAGATCACCGCCGCCTCCAACCGGCTGGGCCGGCCCTGGCCGGATCTGCGGACCGTGACGCTGCCGCCGTTGACGCTGGCGGTGCTGTCGCTGGCTTTGGCCCTGAGCTTCGTCGGCGGATTGACGTCGATGTTCGGCAAGACGATCAGTGCAGCGTTGTTCGTGGCCTACGGACTGACCGGCGCCGCGACGCTGCATACCGTGACGATGGCGGCGCGCAACCGCCTGTTCCTGCTCAGCTCTGCCTACGCGCTGATGCTGATCTTCCTGTGGCCCGCGGTCGGCCTGATCGTGCTCGGCCTCGGTGACGCCTTTCTCAATCTCCGGCAGCGCTACTTCCAGCGCCGCTCGATGCCGCCTCCACCCTCTCACTGAAACGACATTCGCAAACACACGACTAAGGAGATCACGATGGAAGTCATTCTGCTGGAACGCGTCGCCAAGCTCGGCCAGATGGGCGAACTGGTTCGCGTCAAGGATGGTTTTGCGCGCAACTTCCTGCTGCCGCGCGGCAAGGCGCTGCGTGCGACCGCCGCCAATCGCGAGAAGTACGAGCACATGAAGGCCGACCTCGAGGCGCGCAACATCGCCGCCAAGGCCGAAGCCGCCAAGGTCGCCGAGAAGATCGACGGTCAGAACGTGGTGGTGGTCCGCCAGGCGTCGGAAGGCGGCCAGTTGTTCGGCTCGGTCTCGGTGCGCGACATCGTCGCGAGCTTCGATGCCGAAGGCGTCAAGATCGACCGCAGCCAGGTGCTGCTCGACGCGCCGATCAAGACCATCGGCAAGCACTCGATCCAGGTCGCGGTGCATCCCGAAGTGGAAGTCGCCGTCTCCGTCACCGTGGCGCGCAGCGCCGAGGAAGCCGAGCGGATCAATCGCGGTGAAGACATCTCCAGCCGCCGCGAGGACGAAGACGCCGCCGCCGAGGCGCTGGCCGCCGCCGGCGAATTCTTCGATCCGGACGCGCAGTTCGGCGAAGAGCAGCCGGCCGAGCAGTAAGCTACTGCTCGCGTCCGATCAAAATGAAAGCCCGGCCTGATCGCATCAGGCCGGGCTCAGACCGCTGACAAACCCAGTCGATTTTCGGCGGGGTTTTGTTTTTGGCGAGTGGCGCAGCGCCCGGTGTCTCAGCCTGGCGCGGGAATTGGCCCGGTGGCCAGTGCGAGGGCTATCTTCTTGATGTTCTGGGCGGCGGCTGCCAGCAGGCACTGGCATTTGACGGCCACCAGGCCTCTGAAGCGCGCTTAGCGGTGGCCATGGAGCTGTTTGGCGTCGGCAAAGGAACGTTCGACCGTCTCCTTGCGGCGTTTGTAGATGCGCTTGCCCCAGGGCGTTAGACGGTTGGCGTCGGTGCGCTCGCGGGCCTCGGCCCAGACGTGGCGGGTGATCAGACGAACCGCGTTGCGGCTCGACGTGCACGAGGCGAGCAGCGGACAGTCTTTGCAGATCGCAGGATCGCTCTTGTAGTGGCGGTAGCCGGTGCGATCGGTGGTGGAGTAGCTGAGTAACTGTCCCTGCGGGCAACGATAGCTGTCCAGCTCCGCTTCATAGGCGAAGGCCTTGTTCGGCATCATGCCGGGCCGCGGCGGGGTTGGCCGGCGATAGCCGATGACGCCCGGAATGTTGCGCTGTTCCAGGCCGTGGGCGATTCCTGAGGTGGCATAGCCGGCGTCGAGGCCGACGGCGGCGACATCAAAGCCGAAGCGTTGCCGTTGGCGATCGAGCCGGCCGAGATAGACGATCGAGTCGTGGACGTTGGCCGGCGTGGCGTGTGTATCGGTGATGATCCCGAGCCGGCCGTCGACGGTGCGGTGGTCGAGGTAGAAGAATCCCTTCGGCTTGCCTTCGCGCACCATGTAGCCGGCATCCGGATCGGTCCGCGACACCTTGGTCTCCTTCTCGACCGGCTGTCGCTCTTTCTCCGGGAGGGGTTTCTTGCCGTGGGCCGCGCGATCCGCCTCGATCGCGGCGTCCAGATCATCCCAGTAATCGGCCCGCGATTTGGCGACCACTGCGGTGTCGTAGCGGTTCTTGTTGGCGTTGGCCTTCAGATGCGTGGAATCGGTGTAGAGCACCGTGCCATCGACCAGCCCCTTGGCGATCGCCTGGGTCACGATCGCGTCGAAGATGTCCTGCGCGACCGCAGTGTCGTTGTAGCGGCGCCGCCGGTTCTGGCTGAGCGTCGAGGCGTCGAACACCGGATCGGTCAGCTTCAACCCCAGAAACCACCGATAGGCGACGTTGACCTCGATCTCGCGCACCAGCTGCCGCTCGGAGCGGATGCCGAACAGGTAGCCGATGAACAGCGCCTTGAACATCAGCGTCGGATCGAGCGGCGGCCGGCCGTTGTCTGGGCAATACAGCCCGGCGACCCGATCGTGGATGAACGAAAAATCGATCACCGCGTCGATCTTGCGAAGCAGGTGATCCTTCGGAACCAGACCGTCGAGACTGACCATCTCGATCGAAGTCTGTTGCGGTGAGGGTTTGCGAAGCATCACCCATGGAATCAAAACTCCCCGCCAATGGCGAGGAGTTTGTCAGCAGTCTGAGCCCGGCCTGATCGCATCAGGCCGGGCTTTTTCTATCTTCGACCAGGAAGCGAGCGGACTATTTCGCGGCCGGCGCCTCGGTCGAGCCGGTCGACGGCGCCGACTCGGTGGACGGCTGCGGCTGCGCCGGCACAGTCTCGGACGACTTCTCGGCCGGCGGCCCCGCCGGCGAAGGAGCCGGAGCCGGCTTCGGTTCCGGGGCGGACACGGGCGCCGCCGACTCAGGTGGCTTGTTCCCCGAAGGCTCGGAGGTTTGAGGCTTCGGCGTTTCGGGTTCGGCCGCCTTCGGTGCCGGGGTTACTGCGGGTACCGGATCGGAGCGCACCGGGGTCTCGGCAGCCGGCGCAGCGGCTGGCTTGGTCGCACCGGGCTTGGGCGCAGACCCCGCCTCCTCCTTGCCCGGTTCCTTACCCGGCTCTTTGCCCGGCTCGGACGCAGGGGTGTCCGGCTTTGCGGCAGCGGGCTCGGCCGGCTTCTCGCGGGTACGCTTGGCCTTGCCGCGCTTCTTCTCGGTCTTGGCCTCGGGCGCAGGCGCCGCTGCGGGTTCGGCTTCTGCAGCCGGCGCAGCGGCCGGCTCCTCTGTTTCGACCGGCGGCGCGGGGCGGCGTTTGGTGTTCCGGCTACGCTGGCTCTTTCCTTCTTCGGCTTGCTGGGGAGGAGCGACCTCTTCGGGCCTGGCGGCTTCCTCGGCCCCCCGGCGTTGCCGGCGCGCCCTCGACTCCGGACGGGCGTCCTGCCTGCCACGCGCATCGGTGCCGCCATTGGCGACCAGATAGCCGGCCAGCATGGCGGCCATGTCGCTGCTGGTGGTGTAGTGCTGCCTGAGGAACGACGCTGCGGCGTTCGGCGGCACCGTCCGAAGCAGCCCGCGCGGGCTCTTGTGACAGACGGCGCAGGTGCTCGAGAAGATTTGCGCCGAGCTCTTGCCCGCTTCCAAATTCTGGGCTCGGGCGGGCTGTGCGACGGCAACCCCGAGCACGAGCAATACCGCTACCGAACTGAGCGATCGGCTTACCATTTAGCCCTCCGATGCAAAAAATCACCGCAGCCGCGGCGGTGACCTTTTAGCGAATTGTGAGATGATTGGAAGCGCAGAGATGGAACATCACGGTGCATGAAATGAGGCAGCAGCTCAGCCTCACGCTCATGTCACTAATGATACCTGCGATGCTTGACTATACTTCGATCGCGGTGCTTGCGGCGACGCGACAGGAACAAGCCGCAAGGCCAGTGTTGTAGCAGTCGAGGCGCTGCTCAGGGTCGGCGCCCGAGAGCGAGGCCTGCCGATGGACGGATTGTTTCGTCTGCTGCTGAGCCGCTTCATTCAACGCGGCACCATCGTCTTCACCACCGCGAGCGGCACCACATTTACTTGCGGAGACGGCACCGGAGAGCCGGTGCACGCACGGCTGACGAGCGCCGCGGCACAACGTCGCCTGCTGCGCGATCCGGAGCTCGCCCTGGGCGAGATCTACATGGACGGCGGCCTCGTGATGCAGCACGGCACGATCGCCGACCTGCTCGCTGTGGCAATGGATCAGCCTGACTGGACACCGGACTGGGCGAGATTTCACGGGCTGGTCCGCTACTGGGCCAGGACGCTGCACCAGTTCAACCCGCGCGGCCGATCGCGCGACAATGTCGCACGTCACTACGATCTCGACGGCCGGCTGTACGCGCTGTTTCTGGACTCCGACAGGCAATACAGTTGCGGCTATTTCGAAACGCCCGACGCCAGCCTCGATGACGCTCAACTCGCCAAGAAGCGGCATATCGCCGCCAAGCTGCTCGCCGCCCCGCGGCAGCGGGTACTCGACATCGGTTCGGGCTGGGGCGGCTTGGCACTGTATCTGGCGGAGACTTGCGGCGCAGACGTTACCGGCGTGACGCTGTCGCAGGAGCAGCTCCAGGTCTCCAACGCCCGCGCGGCCGAGCGCAGCCTTGCCGGTCGGGCCCGCTTCATGTTGCAGGACTATCGCGACGTCCCCGGCGGCCCGTTCGACCGCATCGTCTCCGTAGGCATGTTCGAGCACGTCGGCGTCGCACATTACGACGCCTTCTTCCGACGCTGTGCCGAATTGCTCGAGCACGACGGCGTGATGCTGCTGCATTCGATCGGCCGCTCCGAAGGGCCCGGCTTCACCAATCCGTGGATCGCCAAGTACATCTTCCCCGGCGGCTATCTGCCCGCGCTGTCGGAGGTGCTGCCGGCGATCGAGCGCGCCGGATTGTTGGTCTGCGACATCGAGATCCTGCGGCTGCATTACGCCGAAACGCTGAGGGCGTGGCGCGAGCGCTTCCTGGCCCGTCGCGAGGAAGCGGAGCGGCTGTACGACGCCCGTTTCGTCAGGATGTGGGAGTTCTATCTGGCGGCTGCGGAAATGTCGTTTCGCAAACAGAACACCATGGTGTTCCAGATCCAGCTCACGCGGCGCCAGGGCGTGGTGCCGATCACGCGAGACTATATCGCTGCGGAAGAGCGGCGGCTGGCGTCGATCGAAAACGAGCGTCCACCGCGGCTGCAACTCGCCGGCGAGTAAGAGCGCCGGCCGGCATCATGCGCTAGCTGCAGTTCACCAGTCGGCGGCAACCTTCCCGATCCGCTTCTTGCGGCAGCGGCCGTGCCAGATGGGCCTGCGCAGCGCACACCAACGCGCTGTCGGACAACCTGTGCTCGGCCTCTTCGGCCGATGCGCGCTCGAAGGAGTCGATCAGCAAGTTCAGCCAATCGCGATCGGAGTGGTGGTGGCAATACTGCTGTGCCATCTGCGCTGTGTCCATCATCCGAGGTGATCCGCGAGCGGCTGCGGAGTCCTCGACGCTCTTGCCCTGTGTCGCGTCACCTTGTTGGAGCTTCCCACAATGTGGGCGCCTCGATGATCGCGTCTTCCGCTATCCTCGCCGAAAATTCTTACGAATCCCCGACCGGAGCGGTTCGATCTGTCTCGACCGTTCATTTTGAACTGTCGCCGGACAACGGCAGAAGGTTCAAGCCTTCCGCCGCCGCGGCCGGAACGCGTCAAGCACGGGGTACGGCCGCTCCAGCGGTCATCCACACTCTTGTCGCGCTGGTGCATAACGCGCGAATGCGGCTTTCGCTCCCGCCGAAATCGGCGCTTTAGTCGCGCCCCGCATCCGACAAATTCGACCCGATATTCGAGAGCTATGGCCGCAACCGATTCGAACGTTCTGAAGCTTGCGCCGGAACCCGGCGTGCCGGCATACCGGACCGCGCCCCACAACATCGAGGCCGAGCAGGCCCTGCTGGGCGCGATCCTGGTCAACAACGATGCGTTCTATCGGGTGTCGGACTTTCTCGAGCCGAAACATTTCTTCGAGCCGATCCATCAGACCATCTTCGAAACCGCGGCCAGCATCATCCGAGCCGGCAAGATCGCGACCCCGGTCACGCTGAAGACGTTCCTGGCGGCCGATCTCGATCTCGGCGGCCTCACGGTCGCGCAGTATCTGGCGCGGCTTGCCGCCGAAGCCACCACCATCATCAACGCCCAGGACTATGGGCGGACGATCTACGAGTTGTCGCTGCGCCGTGATCTGATCGGCATCGGCACCGACATGGTCAACGTCGCCTACGACGCTCCGGTCGACTTCGCCCCGCGCAATCAGATCGAGGACGCCGAGCGCCGGCTGTATGAGCTGGCGGAATCCGGCCGCTACGACGGCGGTTTCCAGAAATTCTCCCAGGCGCTGACCACCGCCGTAGACATGGCGGCGAAGGCGTTCCAGCGCGACGGCAAGCTGTCCGGCATCTCCAGCGGACTGCGCGACCTCGACACCCGGATGGGCGGCTTGCAGCACTCCGACTTGATCGTGCTCGCAGGGCGCCCCGGTATGGGCAAGACCGCGCTGGCCACCAACATCGCCTACAATGTCGCCAAGGCCTATCGCGGCGAGGTGCAGCCGGACGGCTCGACCAAGACCGTCAACGGCGGCATCGTCGGCTTCTTCAGTTGCGAAATGTCGGCCGAACAGCTCGCGACCCGTATTCTCGCCGAGCAGGCCGAGATCGCCTCGAGCAAGATCCGCCGCGGCGGCATCTCGGAAGCCGACTTCGACAAGATCCGCGACGTTTCGATCGAGTTGCAGTCGCTGCCGCTGTTCGTCGACGAAACCGGCGGCCTGTCGATCGCGCAGCTCACCGCCCGCGCCCGCCGCCTGAAGCGGCAGAAGGGCCTCGACATGCTGGTGGTCGACTACATCCAGCTCTTGCAGGGCTCGAGCAAGAAGGGCGACAACCGCGTCCAGGAAGTCACCGAGATCACCACCAGCCTCAAGGCGCTGGCGAAGGAATTGAACATCCCGGTCATCGCGCTGTCGCAGCTTTCGCGTCAGGTCGAATCCCGCGACGACAAGCGACCGCAGCTCGCGGACCTGCGTGAATCAGGTTCGATCGAGCAGGACGCCGACGTGGTGATGTTCGTGTACCGCGAAGAATACTATCTGCAGAACAAGGAGCCGCGGCCGGGCACTCCCGAACATGAGAAGTGGGCGACCGACATGGAGCTGGTCCACGGCAAGGCCGAAGTGATCATCGCCAAGCAGCGTCATGGTCCGACCGGCACCGTCGATCTGCAGTTCGAAGGTCAGTTCACCCGCTTCAGCGATCTCACCGACGACAGCCACCTGCCGGAACGTATTTGACGCCGGAGCGGACCTGAGCCGCGCCGGCTGCCGTTGAACGGGCCGCAGGCAAAGCATAAGGTGCGCCATGCACATCCTCCCCGATCCGAACGCTACCGTTGCCGAGTTGTTGACACCGGAGGCGGGAAAAGCCGCCGAGTTCGCCGCGGCCACCGCGGCCGCTTCCGGCATTCTCACCATCGATCTCGACGCGCTGGTTGCGAACTGGCGCAAGCTCGAAAAGACCGCGGTGCCGTCGGAATGCGCCGGCGTGGTCAAGGGCGACGCTTATGGCTGCGGCGCCGGCCCGGTGGTCAAGGCTCTGCTCGGCGCGGGCTGCAAGACGTTCTTCGTGGCGACGCTCGGCGAAGCCCGCGCAGTGCGCGAGGTCGCACCGGAGGCGACACTCTACGTCCTCGACGGGTTCTTTCCGTATTCCGGCGACGAATTCGCCAGGCTGAACTGCCAACCGGTGATCGGCGATCTGTACGAACTGGCCGAATGGGACGTGTTCTGCCGCCGCACCGGCTGGCGCGGCGGCGCGGCCCTGCACATCGACACCGGGATGAGCCGGCTCGGCCTGACGATCACCGAGGCGCAAGGCATCGTGCCGCGGATCGTCGCCGGCGACCACGGCATCACGCTGGTGATGAGTCACCTCGCCTGCGCCGATCTCGTCAATCATCCGCTGAACGCCAGGCAGGTGACCGCATTTCGCGAAATCGCCGGTCAGTTCACCGGCGTATCGGCGTCACTGTCGGCGTCTTCGGGGATCTTCCTCGGCCCGCAATTCGCGTTCGATCTGGTGCGCCCCGGCGCGGCGCTGTACGGCATCAATCCCACGCCGGAAGCCGACAATCCGATGCAGCCGGTGGTCGACCTGAAGGCGCGGATCGTGCAGGTCCGCAGCGTCGAGCGCGGCGACACCGTCGGCTACGGCGCGACCTGGAGCGCACGGCGCCCGAGCAAAATCGCGGTGCTGTCGGCCGGTTATGCGGACGGTTATTTCCGGGCCGCCGGCTCCAGCGACGGCACCCGCGGCGCCGAGGTGATCATCGCCGGCGAACGCTGCCCGATCGCCGGCCGCATCTCGATGGACCTGCTCGCGGTCGACGTCACCGACCTGCCCGCCAACGCCGCCCGGCGCGGCATGATGGCGACCCTGATCGGCGACGGCATCACCGTCGACGAACTCGGCCATCACTTCGGCACGATCGGCTACGAAGTGCTGACCAGTCTCGGACCGCGCTACACCCGGATCTACAAGGGCGGCGACGCCAAGCCGGAGAACAAGCCTGCCGAGGGTGACGGCCTGCCCACCGCCTCGGCCGGCTGAGTCCCAAGCACGAACTCTCAGCGGCATTGCGAGGAGCGCAGCGACCAAGCGATCCCGAGCGCAGTCCACCGCGTCGGTTGGGTGCTTCGCTGCGCTCGCGATGACGAAGCCTGTCACCGGATCGGCCAGCCGGCTCAATCCTCGTGGACCAAAAACAGAAATCCGGTGATCGCCGCCATGAAGGCGAACGAACCGGACACACCGACCACGAAGACGATCCGCACCAGGGTCGGCGCTTCGCTGGTGGCGATCACGCCCGACAGGCCGAAGTAATTGTTGTACAGCACGATGCCCGCGAACAGCGCCCCGAACGCTGCGCCCATCGCGAAATGGCCGGCGACCTGCCGCCACTTCCGCCGCTCGTAGTCCCGATGTCTGTCGTCTCGCATAGCGGATTGAACGTAGCCGAGCGGCGGCCGTTCCGGAAGCGTCCCCGGGGGCGGATCATTGCGGCGGTGGTGATGCTCCCTCCGCCGGCGCCGCGCGCCCCGAAGCTCAGTGACGCGCGAACAGATCGCGCAATCGGCACAGCGTGGTGGTGATGTCGAAACTCTGATCGGGCAGATCTTCGCCCTTGATGATCAGATCGATCGCGGTCGCCGGGTCGGTCTCGCCGGTCAGCAGCACGTCGGCGCCGCGCTTCTTCATGTGGCGGACGTAGCCGTCGCCAGCGCTCCCGGCCACGATCAGTTCGACTCCGTCGAGCGGATGCGGGCCGTCGTCCTTGAAGTAATGGGGAAGCTGCTCCTTCACCAATTCGATCCGAGCCGGTGCCGGCAACGGCTCGCCGGCGCTGTGTCCGGCCAGATCATAGACCAGCCAGCGCGGCGCCTGCCCGGCGTGGCCGCTGATGGTGAGCCAATCCTTGGTTGGAATGGCGATTTTCATGTCCTCACTTCCCCAAATACGCCCCGGGCGGGCGCCCGGAGTCCACCGCATTCTCGAACAAACTTCGGTGTCTGTCTGCTGGACCGTTGACGAACAGAACAAAATGTGAACATCAAGAATGTATCTGTCCCCGGTCCACCCGAGCACGCGATGGCCAAAGCCACCTCCTCCTTCGTCTGTCAGAACTGCGGCGCGGCGTTCAATCGCTGGCAGGGCAAATGCGAGGCGTGCGGCGAGTGGAATACGCTGGTCGAAGAGGCCGGCGACAACGCGGTGCCGGTGTCGATCCGCGCCAAGCGCCGCGGCCGGACGTTCAAGCTGGAGTCGCTGGCCGGCAAGAGCAACGACGCGCCGCGGCTGCCGTCGGGCATGGCCGAACTCGACCGCGTCACCGGCGGCGGCTTCGTGCGCGGCTCGGTGCTGCTGGTCGGCGGCGATCCCGGCATCGGCAAATCGACGCTGCTGACCCAGGCCACCAGCCTGATGGCCAAGGCCGGACATCGCACCGTGTACATCTCCGGCGAAGAAGCGATCGCGCAGGTCCGGCTGCGCGCCGAACGGCTGGGCCTCGCCTCCGCACCTGTCGAACTCGCCGCCGAGACCTCGGTCGAAGACATCATCGCGACGCTGTCCGAAGGCGCGACGCCGAAGCTGATCGTGATCGATTCAATTCAGACGATGTGGACCGACACGGTGGAGTCGGCGCCGGGTACGGTGACCCAGGTCCGCGCCTCGGCGCAGGCGCTGATCCGCTTCGCCAAGAAGACCGGCGCGGCGATCATCCTGGTCGGCCACGTCACCAAGGACGGCCAGATCGCCGGCCCCCGCGTGGTCGAGCACATGGTCGACGCGGTGCTGTCGTTCGAGGGCGAAGGATCGCAGCAGTTCCGGATCCTGCGCTCGGTGAAGAACCGGTTCGGTCCCACCGACGAGATCGGCGTGTTCGAAATGACCGGGCTGGGCCTGCGCGAGGTCAGCAATCCCTCCGAGCTGTTTCTGTCGGAGCGCGATCTCGGCTCGCCGGGCACCGCGGTGTTTGCCGGGATCGAAGGCACCCGCCCGGTGCTGGTGGAATTACAGGCTCTGGTGGCCCCTTCGACGCTCGGCACCCCGCGGCGCGCGGTGGTCGGATGGGATTCGGCGCGGCTGTCGATGGTGCTGGCGGTGCTGGAGGCGCATTGCGGCGTCAAGCTGAGCGGCTACGACGTCTATTTCAACGTCGCCGGCGGCCTGCGCATCAACGAGCCCGCCGCCGACCTCGCCGCCGCCGCCGCACTGGTTTCGTCCCTGGCCAACGCGCCGCTGCCGCCGGACGCGGTGTATTTCGGCGAGATCTCGCTGTCGGGCGCGGTTCGCCCGGTGGCGCAGACCCCGGCCCGGCTGAAGGAAGCCGCCAAGCTCGGCTTCGCCCGTGCGGTGCTGCCGGAACAGACCCGCGGCGAAGCTCCGGCCGATGCCGGGCTGGCGCTGCAATCGGTCGGCGGGCTGTCCAGCCTGGTCGCGGACATCGCCGCGCGCGGCACGCGGCGGAGCCACGACGATGGTACGCCGCGGACCAAAGCTGCCTCAAATGCAACACCGGCGCGATTCCGGCGCCAGGAGGGTTGAAGCGGCGTGACGTTTCGGGGGCGCGCCGCTATACAACGCCCGCGCAAGCTGAACGTATCCGGCCACCAAGCTTTAACCCAGCGGAACATTGCTGTGGCGAGGCGGACCGGGGTGGTTTTCTCGCCTTGCGCCGCGTGCCATACCACCGTCACCTGTGCCGACCCCGTGCACGCCGATTCGCCGTTGTGCTGACCGAGCGGACCTGACCTGCCGATGCCGATTACCATCCTCGATCTCGTCGTTCTCGCGGTGATGTTGGTGTCCGGCCTGCTCGCGATGGTGCGCGGCTTCATGCGCGAAGTGCTGTCGATCGCGGCCTGGGGCGCGGCCGCGCTGGTGACGCTGTACGCGTTCCAGAAGCTGATGCCGATGGCCCGGACCTATTTCTCGTCCGAGACGGTCGCGGCCATCGTGGTGATCGCCGGCGTTTTCCTCGGCACGCTGATCATCGTGTCGATCATCACGGTGCGGATCTCGGACATGATCCTGGATTCGCGCATTGGCGCGCTCGATCGCACCCTCGGTTTTATGTTCGGTCTGGCCCGCGGCCTGCTGATCGTGGTGGTGGCGTATCTGTTCTTCAACTGGCTGGTGCCGGACAAGCAGCGCCCCGAATGGGTCACCAACGCCAAGTCGCGCACCGTCCTGCAAGGAACCGGTGACTGGCTGATGACGCTCTTGCCGGACGACCCTGAAAATACCATCTTGAAGCGGTTCAAGAAGAACAAGCCGGACGAAGACCAGCAGCAGACCGAGGATTCGGCTGCGCCCGGTGCCAATGACGGCTACAGCAAACCCGCCCGTGACGGCCTGAAAAACCTGATAGAGGGCAAACCGGCCACGCGCTGAGCGTGTCCCACAAGAGAGGCGCGATGGACGCGATGCCCAGCTCTTCCGACGACGCCGCAACGCCCGCTTCGGACGCTCGCGACCAGCACATCCTCGACGATACCGTTTTCGATACCGATGGTGACACGCTGCGCGAAGAGTGCGGCGTGTTCGGCATTTTCGGCCACCCCGAGGCCGCAGCGATCACCGCGCTCGGGCTGCACGCCCTGCAGCACCGCGGCCAGGAAGCTGCCGGCATCGTCTCGTTCGACAACGGCCGGTTTCATTCCGAGCGCCGGCTCGGCCTGGTCGGCGACACCTTCTCCCGCGCCGACGTGATCGCGCGGCTGCCCGGCAACTCGGCGATCGGCCACGTCCGCTATTCGACCACCGGCGAGACCATCCTGCGCAACGTCCAGCCGCTGTTCGCCGAGCTCAATGCCGGCGGCTTCGCGGTGGGCCACAACGGCAATCTCACCAACGGCCTCACCCTGCGGCGCGAACTGATCCGCAGCGGCGCGATCATGCAGTCGACCACCGACACCGAGGTGATCCTGCATCTGGTCGCGCACTCCCAGAAGACACGCTTCATCGAACGCTTCATCGAGTCGCTGCGGGCGCTGGAAGGCGCCTACTCGCTGGTGTCGCTGACCAACAAGAAACTGGTCGGCGCCCGCGATCCGCTGGGCATCCGCCCGCTGGTGCTCGGCGAGCTCGACGGCTGCCCGATCCTCGCCTCGGAGACCTGCGCGCTCGACATCATCGGCGCGCGTTACGTCCGAGACGTCGAGCCCGGCGAAGTCATCGTGTTCGATCGCCACGGTGTCACCAGCCACAAGCCGTTCCCGCCGCAGGCGCCCCGCCCCTGCATCTTCGAGTACATCTATTTCGCGCGTCCGGATTCGATCGTCGGCGGCCGCTCGGTGTACGACGTCCGCAAGGCATTCGGTGCCCAGCTCGCAGTCGAGAGCCACGTCGAATCCGACGTGGTGGTACCGGTGCCGGATTCCGGCGTGCCGGCGGCGATCGGCTACTCGCGCCAGTCGGGCGTGCCGTTCGAGCTCGGCATCATCCGCAACCATTATGTCGGCCGCACCTTCATCCAGCCGACCCAGAGCGTGCGCGAACTCGGCGTGCGGATGAAGCACTCGGCCAACCGCGCCGCGATCGAAGGCAAGCGGATCGTGCTGATCGACGACAGCCTCGTCCGCGGCACCACGTCCAGGAAGATCGTCAAGATG
Source organism: Rhodopseudomonas palustris (assembly GCF_007005445.1). Taxonomy (NCBI): domain Bacteria; kingdom Pseudomonadati; phylum Pseudomonadota; class Alphaproteobacteria; order Hyphomicrobiales; family Nitrobacteraceae; genus Rhodopseudomonas; species Rhodopseudomonas palustris. The sequence continues at coordinate 2,387,069 of NZ_CP041387.1, forward strand.
ATGCGCGATGCCGGCGCCCGCGAGGTGCACTTCCGCATCGCCTCGCCGCCGATCACCCATCCCGACTATTACGGCATCGACACGCCGGACCGCGCCGGCCTGCTCGCCGCAACGCATTCGCTCGAAGAGATGCGGGACCTGATCGGCGCCGACACGCTGGCCTTCCTGTCGGTCGACGGCATCTACCGCGCAATGGGCGAACCGGGCCGCGACCCGGCGCTGCCGAAATTTACCGACCACTGCTTTACCGGCGACTATCCGACCGGCCTCACCGATCTCAACCAGACCGAATCGGCGCCGCGGCAATTGTCGCTGTTGGCCGAAGCGAGCTGAGCTGCGATCTGCCCAAACGCCGTCACCGGCTTCGCCGGTGGCGGCGTTTGCTTTGAACCCAGCGTTTGAAGATACCTCTTTTAGAGGATGGATACTCGGGTCCGGTCCGCGTATGAGGAAGTCCGATATATCTTGAGCCGGACCTCGCCATGACCCAACCTCTCGCTTCCCGCATCGCTCTCGTCACCGGCGCCTCGCGCGGCATCGGCTACGCCACCGCCAAGGCGCTCGCCAAGGCCGGCGCCCATGTGATTGCCGTCGCCCGCACCCAGGGCGGGCTGGAAGAGCTCGATGACGAGGTCCGCAAGGACGGCGGCCATCCGCTGACGCTGGTCCCGCTGGATCTCACCGACTATCAGGCGATCGGCCGGCTCGGCGGCACGATCTACGAACGCCACGGCAAGCTCGACGTGCTGGTCGGCAACGCCGGTATCGCCGGACCATCATCGCCGCTCGGCCATATCGATCTGAAGCCGTGGCTCGACGTGATCGGCATCAACCTCAATGTGAACTTCCAGCTCGTCCGCTGCATGGAACCGCTGTTGCGGGCATCCGACGCCGGCCGTGCGGTGTTCCTGACCTCGCGCGCCGGCGGCAAGGCGCCGGCCTATCGTGGCCCTTATGCGGCCTCGAAGGCGGCGCTGGAAACGCTGGTGCAGGTGTGGGCCAAGGAAACGGCCAATACCACGCCGATCCGCATCAATCTGTTCGATCCCGGCCCGACCCGCACCAAGCTACGCGCCAACGTGATGCCAGGCGAAGATCCGGAGACCCTGCCGACGCCGGACCAGGCCGCAGAACTGCTGCTGCCGCTGTGCCTGCCGTCCTTCACCGAAACCGGCAAGCTGTTCGACGGCCCCTCCCGCTCCCTGAAAGACCCTCTGGCCGATTGACTTCGCCCCGGCAGCGCGATTGACTGACGGCAAGCGGGGAAACATCCGCGTGTCAATCAGCCAGCCATACAGAGGGGGAAGTGATGAGAGGAGTGTTCTCGCACGCCATCGCGGCCGCGTTGGTGAGTGCGGCGTTGACCGCGCCGGCTGCTGCGCAGTCCGGTGACAAGACCGCCAAGATCGGCGTGCTCAACGACATGTCGAGCCTCTATGCCGACATCGGCGGTCCGAATTCGGTGGTCGCAGCCAAGATGGCGATCGCCGATTCAGGTCTGGAAGCGAAGGGCTGGAAGATCGATCTGGTCTCCGGCGATCATCAGAACAAACCGGACATCGGCGTCAATCTGGCGCGGCAGTGGATCGATGTCGACAAGGTCGACCTGATCACCGATACGCCGAACTCCGGCGTCGCGCTGGCGATCAGCAATCTGGTCAAGGAAAAGAACGCCATCCTGATGAATTCGGGCGGCGCCAGCGCCGACCTGACCGGCAAGGCGTGCAACGCCAACACCATCTCGATGACTTACGACACCTACATGCTGGCGAACGGCACCGGACAGGCCTTGACCAAAGCCGGCGGCGACAGTTGGTACTTCCTCACCGCCGACTACGCGTTCGGCGCCGCGCTGGAGCGAGATACGACCGCGGTCGTCAAGGCCAACGGCGGCAAGGTTCTCGGCAGCGTCAAGCACCCGCTGAACACACCCGACTTCTCGTCGTTCCTGCTGCAAGCGCAGGCGTCGAAAGCCAAGGTGATCGGCCTCGCCAATGCCGGCGGCGACACCACCAACTCGATCAAGCAGGCCTCCGAATTCGGGATCACCGCGGGCGGACAGAAGCTCGCGGCGCTGCTGCTGTTCATCAACGACGTGCATTCGCTCGGGCTGAAGACCGCGCAGGGCCTGACTTTCACCGAGTCCTATTATTGGGATCTCAACGACAACACCCGCGCTTTCGCCGATCGTTTCCAGAAACTGGCCAAGAACAACGCCAGACCCTCGATGACCCAGGCGGGCGTCTATGCGGCGGTGCTTCACTATCTCAAGACCCTGGAGGCGATGGGCGGCAATCCGCACGATGGCGCCAAGGTCGTCGCCAAGATGAAGGAGATCCCGGCCGACGACGTGCCGTTCGGCAAGTCGGTGATCCGCGCCGACGGCCGCCGGATGGTCCCAGCGTTCCTGTTCGAGGTGAAGTCCCCGGCCGAGTCCAAGGGGCCGTGGGATTACTACAAGAAGATCGCCGATATCTCGGCCGAGGACGCCGCGCGACCGCTGTCCCAGAGCGAGTGTCCGCTGGTGAAGAAGTAAGTCTCGCGGTCAACGCTGCCGATTCTGAATGGCCGGGCTTGTGCCCGGCCATTTGCTTTCAGGAGCGGCGCATGCCACGACCTGATCAGCCCAACCGCCTCGTCATGTGCAGATATCCCTCGCCTTCGGTCTCGATGAAACCCAACCGGAGGTACAGACTGCGCGCCCGGTCATTGGACGATTGCACCGACAACGTCAGCCGCCGCAAACCGATCGCTTCTGCGGCCCCGACCAGACCGGCGATGACTTCGCGCCCAATGCCGCGCCCCTGTGCTGCCGGAAGCAGCGCAATATCGACGATCCGGAGCGCCCGGTTGCCCCAGGATCGAGCCGCGGCTTCACCGTCCACGTCGCTGCCGTCGCACAGCCCCGCCTCGGCCGGATCGATTGTAACGACGACCCGACCCACAGCAACTTCCCGCTCGGTGATGACGAAATACTCCGCGGCCGGAAAGCTCCGCCGATAACCGATGCGTTGCGCCTCGAACTGTTGCGCGAGCAATGTCGCAAGCAGCGGCTCCGGCAGCCCCATGGACGCGAACATCGCGCGGAGCGTGGCGTCGGACAGGCAACGGCAGAACACATCGTCCGCGGCCTGCGCCGGTCGAATCGCCAACCCCGGCGTCGGCAGTCGGACATGCGCCGCAATGCTGCTCATCACCACTTCCGAAATAATCGACGCACTCGTGCTTTGCGGTGCCGCATTGACGCGGGATGACGTCCACAGCTAAGGCGATAATCAGTTTTGTCGACCACGACATTGCAGTGATCGAGGTGGCAGATGTATCTGATGAAGCCCGAAGACTTCGAACCATGGGTGGGACGTAGCGTCCGTATCGCGACCGTCCCCGAGCCTGTTGAAATCACGCTCGTCAGGCTGCAGCGCAAGCCGGTGTTCATCGGCGCCGAGCGCGAGCCGTTCAGCCTGTTCTTTGAATCACCGGAAGACGTCTACCTGCTCGATGCCGCCTATGAATTCGATTGCGGCCGGGGCGGCCCCTACACCATCCTGATTTCCCAGTTGCAACCGAAGAACGGCCGACGCCGATACCAGGCTGTCTTCAACTGAGACAAATCGACGACAGCCACCTTCAGGGGCCGACGGCACTGCCGCCGCGGGCCCTGAAGACGGACCGATCAATCCTGCACCGGATAGAGACCCGACAGGCAGATATTGGTTCGGAGCGCCAAATAAGGCGGCAAGGTCTCGACCGGAACATTGCTGCCGGTGTTGCCGATCTGGACCGTACCTCCGGTAATCCCACCTCCGCCACCGCTCACACCACCGAGATTGACCGGTGTGCCCGATGTACCAGCCGGCGCGTAGATCTTCGGCTGCGAGGCTCCCGTCGGACCGGTATTCGCCAGTTGGGAGCCGGCGGCCGGCGTGGCCGACAGCGAACTGACAGGTGCGCCCGTCAACGCCTGAACCACCGCTGCTCCGCCGCTGCCACTACCTGTGGGGGTAAATACCGCGGCATGTGAATGCGCCGGCAGGTTGGCCTGCGTGAGCGTCACGCGCTCCACACCGGCATGCGCGCCCCAGGCGTAGCTGCTGAGACCCGGTCCTTGCCCGGAGCCGATGATCACCCGGGACTGAAGATTGGGAAGCTGAAAGGTGGTTCGCCCGTCACCGCCGAAGGTTCCACCGATCAGTGCGAACAGGGCCTGGTTCTGCGTGACGTTGAACGTCTGTCCGGCTGCGACCGCCCAATCGACCGGAGCAAAATTGAAGGCGACCTGCATGATCTGGCCAATGAATGCTTCTGCCATCTGATCCATCCTCGCTCAGTCAATGATCGGGTGTAAAAACGCGGGCACCCGCATCCCGCCATTCCGAATCCGATCCATCCTGTTAGTCACATCTCTGCCGAGCAGCAGAAGCGTTGCGGCGCACAACCAAGCTGTTTCACAACTATCAAAGTACCTACAAACATCAGCGCGCGGCACCGACACACCGCTACGTGCTATTCACGAAACCATGCTGTAGCGGCACAAACTGACGACCTGTTACCTTCTTGCATCTGACGATCGAATTTCGCACGATCAATTGCTGGTTGTACTTGATACCACACACCTCCTAATGCGAACAATCGACTCGTTACAACTCTGAGCCTCGTCCGTACAGCAACTGCAATTATTTGAATGGCACGGCGGCGTGCCAAGCAGCGGCGAACGACATGCAACTGGATGAACGCATATCGTCGGCCGGTCCACGAGCCGAACAGAGAGCGTCGACTGAATTTGCTTTTGAAACTGTGGAGCTGAGATCAGAGCCACAGCTCCGACGGCAGATCCGACAGAAGCTCAGGTGTCAGCTCGGATGGCGGCTCCACGCCGCAGGGGTCTCCGCGACGGCGGTCAGACTGATTGTACCGCTGGCGCGCCGGGCCCGTATCCTTGCTTTGGCGACATCGGCCTGCGCGTTGGCCGCACTGGCACCCTCGCTGAGCTGGGCGGCGTCTGCGGGCTGCAACGCCGTGAACGGCGGCGCACTCAACTACACGGTCTCGTTTTCGACGCCCGATACGCCGGATGATGGGCAGGGCTACAAGAGCACACAGGTCACAGGGTTCGCTACGGGCGACATCATCAACTATTCGGTCACCATCAACCCGACGGCCGGATCGATCGAGGCAGGCTTTCTAGCCGACTTCAGCTTCGGAATACCAACGGGCTTCAACAACAACACAGGCGGCGGCTTTTCGTCGAGCGTCACGGGGCAATACCAATTGACGTCGATCGACGTCAGTGACATCGACTCGACCTCAGGGCTCTATGCAGAGGCATTTTACGGGAATTTCCAAGGATTCACCGGTAGCGTTTCGCTTGCAGCGACCTGCACCGCGGCAGGCACCCCGGCCGTCACCGCGGTCGCGCCGTCCTCAGGCCCCACGGCGGGTGGCACCTCGGTGACCATCACCGGCACGAATTTCACCGGCGCCACGTCGGTGAGCTTCGGCGCGACGTCGGTGCCGAGTTCCAGTTTCACCAGCAGTTCCGGGACACAGATCGTCGTGCCCTCGCCGGCCGGCAGCGCCGGGACGGTCCACGTTACGGTGACCAACGCCACCGGCACATCCCCGACCAATTCAAACGATCAGTTCACCTACGTCGCGGCGCCGACCATCGGCACGATCTCGCCTAGTTCCGGCCCGGTCGCAGGCGGCACCTCGGTGACCATCACCGGCACCAACCTGTCCGGGGTCACCGGCGTGACCGTCGGCGGAGCAGCGGCAACACTCGGCACCAATACGTCGACATCGATTCAGATCACAACGCCGGCCGGCACAGCCGGCGCGCGCGACGTCGTGCTGACGACAGCGGGAGGTTCGGTCACCTCGACCGGCGGCTTCACCTATCTGGCAGCCCCGACGATCGACACGATTACGCCGAACTCGGGCCCGGTCGCGGGCGGCACCAGCGTCACCATTACGGGCACCGATCTGTCGGGCGTCACAGGCGTGACCGTCGGCGGCGTCGCAGCGACGCTCGGCACCAACACCTCGACTTCGATCGCAATCACAACCCCGGCCGGCACGGCAGGCGCGCAGAACGTGGTGGTGACGACGGCCGGCGGTTCGGCGACGTCGACCGGCGGATTCACCTATATCGCCGCGCCGACCATCGGCACGATCTCCCCCAGTTCCGGCCCGGTGGCGGGCGGCACCTCGGTGACCATCACCGGTACCAACCTGTCCGGGGTGACCGGCGTGACCGTGGGCGGAGCCGCGGCGACACTCGGCACCAATACGTCGACCTCGATTCAGATCACAACGCCGGCTGGTACGGCCGGCGCACGCGACGTCGTTCTGACCACGGCCGGCGGCTCAGTGACCTCGACCGGCGGCTTCACCTATGTCGCGGCGCCGACCATCGGCACGATATCGCCCAGTTCCGGCCCGGTGGCAGGCGGCACCTCGGTGACTATCACCGGCACCAACCTGTCAGGGGTGACCGGCGTGACCGTGGGCGGGGCCGCGGCGACGCTCGGCACCAACACGTCGACGTCGATCCAGATCACCACCCCGGCCGGAACCGCCGGCGCGCGCGACGTCGTTCTGACCACGGCCGGCGGCTCAGTGACCTCGACCGGCGGCTTCACCTACATCGCCGGTCCGGCCATCAGCACGATTTCCCCGAGTGCCGGCCCCACAGCGGGTGGTACCAGCGTCACCATCACCGGCACCAACCTGTCCGGCGTTACGTCGGTGACGGTCGGCGGCGCATCGGCGACCCTCGGCACCAATACATCCACCTCGATTCAGATCACGACGCCGGCCGGCACTGCAGGCGCGCGCGATGTCGTACTGACCACGGCCGGCGGCTCGGTCACATCGACCGGCGGCTTCACCTATGCGGCGGCCCCAACGATCGGCACCATTACGCCGAGTTCCGGCTCCACGGGCGGCGGCACCTCCGTCACTATCACCGGCACCAACCTGTCCGGCGTCACGTCGGTCACCATTGGCGGCGCGACCGCAACGCTCGGCACCAACACGTCGACGTCGATCGAGATCACCACCCCGGCCGGAACCGCCGGCGCGCGTGATGTCGTGCTGACCACGGCAGGAGGCTCCGTCACCTCGACCGGCGGTTTCACCTATATCCTGTCGCCGTCGATCAGCACGGTTTCGCCGAATGCGGGTCCGACCGCCGGTGGAACATCGGTAACGATCACCGGCACCAATCTGTCAGGCGTCACCTCGGTCACCATTGGCGGCGCGGCCGCAACGCTCGGCACCAACACGTCGACGTCGATCGTCGTGACGACGCCGGCCGGCACAGCCGGCGCACGCGACGTCGTGGTGACGACCGCCGGCGGATCGGTCACCTCGACCGGCGGCTTCACCTATGCTGGTCCGCCGGCGATCAGCACGATCTCGCCCAGCTCGGGGCCCACCGGCGGCGGCTCCTCCGTCACCATCACCGGCAGCGATCTTGCCGGCGTGATTTCCGTTACCATCGGCGGCGCTGCCGCGTCGCTCGGCACCAACACAGCGACATCGATCGTGATCACGACGCCAGCAGGCACCGCCGGTGCACGCGACGTCGTCCTGACCACAGCCGGAGGAACGACGACGTCCACCGCAGGATTCACCTATGTGGCAGGCCCGACGATCGGCACGATTGCGCCGAACTCGGGCCCGGCAGGCGGCGGCACGTCGGTGACGATCACCGGCACCGACCTTTCGGGCGTTACTGCCGTGACGGTCGGCGGGGCGGCGGCAACGCTCGGCACCAATACGGCGACCTCGATCATGATCACGACGCCGGCGGGCTCCGCGGGCGCACGCGACGTCGTGGTGACCACAGCCGGCGGCTCAGCCACTTCGACCGGAGGCTTCACCTATATCGCGACAGCGACCGTGACGTCGATCGCGCCCGCAGCAGGCCCGATCAGTGGCGGCACCTCGGTGACCATCACTGGAACGAACTTGAGCGGCGCAACGGCCGTGACCATCGGTGGCGCCGCCGCTACCAACGTCATCGTCGTCAATGCCACCACAATCACGGCGACCACCCCGGCCCACGCCGCGGGAACCGTCGATGTCGTCGTCACGACACCGGGCGGCACCGCCACAGGAGCAGGACTCTACAGCTACGCGGCCGGCCCTACGGTCACCTCGGTCAGTCCGGCCAGCGGTCCGAGCGTGGGCGGCACCTCAGTCACGATCACCGGCAGCAACCTGACCGGCGCGACCGCGGTCAGTTTCGGCGGTGCCGCGGCGACCGCCGTCAGCGTGACAAGCGCAACCTCGATGACCGCAACCACCCCCGCCCATGCGGTCGGCGTCGTCGACGTCACCGTCACCACTCCCGGCGGCAGCAGCACCGGCGCAGGACTGTTCAGCTACATCGTGGCAGCCACGACCACCACCCTCTCCTCGTCGCGCAACCCCAGCGAGGCGGGTCAGGCGGTGAGCTTCACCGCGACGGTGACGGCAAGCGGCGCGGTCCCCACCGGCACCGTCACCTTCACCGATGGCGGAGTCACGATCGGCTCGGTCGCCCTGTCGGGCGGCACCGCGACGCTCACCACCAGCAGCCTGACGGTCGGGTCGCATACCATCGTCGCGGCCTTCGCGGCCAACGCCAGTTTCGCCGCCAGCGCCTCGCCGCCATTGCTGCAGGCCGTGAACACGCCTCAGGACAGCCTGAAGCTGCGCGCCATGCAGATCCTGGCCAGCAAGACCGTCGCGCAAACCTCCGGTGCGGCCATCTCCGGCGCTATCGACACCGCGATCTCCGAAGGCTTCAACGACGGAGGCGAACTGATCACCCCGTCCGGAACGGGCCTGCGCCTGAACTTCACCGACGATCTGTCGCAAGGCAGAGCCGGCACCACGGCCAGCGCGATCGAGAGCCGCTGGCCGGGATCTGGCCTGCGCAGCGACGGGCCCGCCACCCCGGCGATCGGGCTCGGCATCGGCATCCCCGGACCGGCCGGGCGCGGTCGCTCACGGTTCGACGACACCTTCGCAGCGATCGATCGCAGCTCCTCCGCCAAGGCCCCCGCCAAACGACTGACCGAGCCGAAGGATTGGCTGATGTGGGCCGAGGTGAAGGGGGCCGGCATCGGCCAATGGAATGCGACCGGGGCCACCTCGGTGCTATCCGGCAACCAGGTCAACGCGTTGATCGGACTGACCCGGAAGCCGTCGCCGGACTTCCTGATCGGCCTGCTCGGCGGCTACGAGACCTTCGACTACAGGTCGGACACGCTCAACGGCCGGCTCAGGGGCGACGGTTGGACGATCGGCTCCTATGCCGCGTGGCGATCGGCCGCCGGGCTGCGCGTCGACATCGCGGGGGCGTATTCGGGGATCGACTACAACGGCTCGGCAGGCAGCGCCGCGGGCAAGTTCCAGGGGCAGCGCTGGCTGCTGTCCGGAGGACTGACCGGAACCACCGAAGCGTTCGGCTTTGCGATCGAGCCCTCGGCGAAGGTCTATGCGTTGTGGGAACGCCAGAACGCCTACGTCGACTCCCTTGGGACGCCGCAAGCGCAACGCGAGTTCTTCACCGGGCGGGCCTCGGCCGGACTCAAGGTGAGCTACCCCTGGCTGTACAGCGCGACGCTGACGCTGTCGCCTTATGCGGGCGTCAACGCCGACTATTACTTCCTCGGCGACAATGCCGAGACGATCACGCTCGCAGGCGCGACGCCGCTGGCGTCGGTGCCGCTGCTCGACGGATGGTCCGCGCGAGTGACTGGCGGCCTCGCCGCTCGGTTCGGCAACGGCGCGGCGATTGCGTTCGGGGGCGAAATGGGTGGACTGGGCGGCACCGTTCAGATCTGGACGCTGCGCGGCAGGGCCTCGGTGCCGTTCTGAACAAGGCGGCTCCGCAGACGCAAGCCCAATGCGGAAGAGAACGTGCAAGGCGGGGCCGGTGTCCTGCATCTTCGTCTGGCGAGCCTCGCTTCGTCGAGGCGAGTTCTCGATTGAGGCAAGGCTCTTTGTCGAGGAAGGCTCTCTATCAGGGCAAAGCTCGCTTGGTGCGGCCGCCTGCAACCACCACGATCGCCACCGACACCATCAGCAAGGCGCCGGCGACCAGAAACGGCGCACCGGGCAGATGCAGCGGCGTACCGCCGTCGATGAAATAAGCGAAGATCATCGTGAAGAAGAATGGGCCGATCAGCTCGGCAACGCTCTTCACGCTGGTGGTGGCGCCTTGCAACTGCCCCTGCTGCTCCGGCGACACCAGCCGGGTCATCATCCCGGAGGTCGCTGGCCCGGCAATGCCCCACAGCGTCATCACCGGAATGCCGATCCAGAACAGCGTGCCGCTCGGCGCCAGCGCATAGATCAGAAAGCCGAGCGCGCCGCCGCCATAGCCGAAAATCTGAGCCCGACGTTCGCCGAGCCGCTTCACCGCGGGACCGACCAGAAAGCCCTGCACGATCGTGGTGCAGACGCCGACGAACGCCAGCGCCAGACCGACCGTGGTCTGATCCCAACCGTAGCGATAGCCGGTGTACAGCACGAAGATCGCCGGCAGCGCGACATGGGCGACCTCGGCACAGAACTCGACCACCGCCAGCGCAGCGAGCGTGGCGTTGGAGGTGAGCAGCCGCACCGCTCCGATCGGGTTGGCGGATTTCCAGCGGAACGGCGACCGCCGTTCACGCGGCAACGACTCCGGCAGCACGAACAGGCCGTACAGCGTATTGGCGAAGCTCAGCGCCGCCGCCACCCAGAACGGCAGCCGCGGATCGACACCGCCGAGCAGGCCGCCGATCGCCGGACCGAAGGTGAAGCCGAGCCCGAACGCAGCGCCGACCATGCCGAACACCGCGGCGCGCTTCTCCGCGGGCGTGACGTCGGCAATGTAGGCGAACGACGTCGAGATGCTCGCCGAAGTGATCCCCGACAGCACCCGGCCGACGAACAGCCACCACAGCGACGGCGCCAGCGCCATCAGGACGTAGTCGAGACCGAGGCCGAGATTGGACAGCAAAATCACCGGCCGCCGTCCGAACCGGTCCGACAGCCCGCCGAGGATCGGCGACGCGAACAACTGCATCAGCGCCCAGGCGGTGCCGAACAGCCCGTAGATCCGCGCCGCATTCGCGGTGTTGTCGTCGGAGAAGCTCTCGATCAGCTTGGGCAGGATCGGCAGGATCATGCCCAGGCTCAACATGTCGAGCGCGATGGTGATGAAGATGAAGCCGACAGCGGCGCGGCGCGGCCCGGTCGTTCCGGCGACCGGCGTTTGCTGCGCTGTGGCTTCCTCGGTCATGACTTGCGTTTACGCTTGTGGGCGAACGGGTTGGCCTTCTCACGCAGCGTGATCCGCACCGGCGTGCCCGGCAGCTCGAACGCGCCGCGCAGGCTGTTGACCAGATAGCGCAGATACGACTCCGGCACCGCATCGGCGCGGGAGCAGAACACCACGAAGCTCGGTGGCCGTGCCTTGGTCTGGGTGACGTAGTTCAGCTTCAGGCGGCGGCCCGAAACGGCCGGCGGCGGATTCTGCGCCGTCGCCTGCTCGAACCAGCGGTTCAGCGCCGCCGTCGGCACCCGCCTGTTCCAGACGGCGTAGGCGTCCTGGACCGCTTGCATCAGACGGTCGACGCCCTCTCCCAGCATGCCGGCGGTGGCGACGATCGGCACGCCCTTGATCTGCGGCAGCCAGTGATCGGCATCGGCGCGGAGCTGCGCGATCTGCCCGCCCTGACGCTCCATCAGATCCCACTTGTTGACCGCGATCACCAGCGCCCGGCCCTCGCGCTCGACCAGATCGGCGATCCGCAGATCCTGCTCCTCGAAGCGGTTCTGCGCATCCATCATCAGCACGACGACTTCGGCGAAACGCACCGCGCGCAGCGCGTCGGCGACCGACAGCTTCTCCAGCTTCTCTTCGATCCGGGATCGGCGCCTCAAACCGGCGGTATCGAACACCCGGAATTCACGCCCCTTCCACTGGACCTCGACGGCGATCGAGTCGCGCGTCGTGCCGGCTTCAGGGCTGGTCAGCAGCCGCTCCTCGCCGAGCAGGCGGTTGATGAAGGTCGACTTGCCGGCGTTGGGACGTCCGACGATCGCCACCCGGATCGGGCGCGTCGCGATCGCCTCCTCGCTGTGGTCCGCATCGTCGTCGTCCTCTTCGTCGACCGGCTCGGGCATCAAGGGACGCAGCGCGTCGTAAAGTTCGCCCAGGCCTTCGCCGTGCTCGGCGGAAATCTGCACCGGATCGCCAAGTCCCAGCGCGTAGGATTCCATCGCGCCAATCTCGCCGTGCTTGCCCTCGCTTTTGTTGGCGACCAGCACCACCGGCTTGTTGGCGCGGCGGGCGAAGTCGGCGAAGGCACGGTCGTTGGGCGTCAGGCCGGCGCGGGCGTCGATCACGAACAGCAGCGCGTCGGCGTGCTCGATCGCGGTCTCGGTCTGCTCCTGCATCCGCGCGGTCAGCGACCCCTTCGGCCCCTCGTCGAGGCCGGCGGTATCGATCAGCGTGAACGACAGATCGCCGAGCCGGCCTTCGCCTTCGCGGCGATCACGGGTGACGCCGGGAGCATCGTCGACCAGCGCCAGCTTTTGGCCGACGAGGCGATTGAACAGCGTCGATTTGCCGACGTTGGGCCGGCCGATGATAGCGAGGATGAAAGACATGCTGATCCGTCGCCGAGAAGCGGCGGCCTGTCAATGTCGCTCGGGTCAGACCTTCGAAACCGCCCCCTGCGATCAGCGCTGGAAGCTGCCGCTGGGCAGGGGCGCCGGGAATGCCGGAGCCGTTCCGGATTGCTGCGCCGGTGCCGAGGACGCGGCCGGCTGATCGTCCGGTGGCGGCGTCGTGATGCGGCGGCGCGATTGCTTGGCGGGCGGAGGTGCCGGCGGCACCGCAGCGGCTCCGCCCTCCTCCTCTGCTGCCGGTTCGGCGGCGGCGGGGCGCCGGGTCGCTGTAGTCTGCCGCGTCCGCGTCCGCGCGGCCGGCGGCGGCCTGCCCTCGACCGGCGCTGCCACAGCCGCAGCCTGCTCGCGCTGCTGCTGCTCGACCTGATCCTTGTACAGGCTCCTCGGCACGCCCTGCTCCAGCCCGGGGACACCCTCCGGGAACACCGGCCTGCGCTCGCCCTGCAGCTTCTTCTTCTGGTCGAGGAAGTCGAACATATCGGTCGGATCGAATCCGCTCATGCTGCCGCAGCCGGACAGTCCTCCGGACAGCGCGACCAGAACGACGACGGGGATCAGGCGGTGCGACAGGCGCATGGATCAACTCTCACAATCTCAGGTGTCGCGGTCGCTCGGATCATCTCAGCTCTTGCTGGCGGTCGGCGGCAACAGGGCCTGCAGCACGTCGGCGCGGCTGCGCAGGCTGCCCGGGGTTTCCGCATCCGTGGTGATCTTGTCGATCCACTGCCGGGTCGCGGCAACGTTATTGGCGCGCCAGGCCGACAGCGCCAGCAATTCCCGCGCAGTGTGCCGGAATGCACTGTCGGCAGTGGCGATCGGCTCGAGCCGCTGCACCAGATCGTTGTAGTTCGCGGTATCCATCACCAGCCCGGCGGCGCGAATCCCGGCAAGGTCACGATAGGGCGCCGGAAGGCGCCGATCGGCAGCAATCTCGTCATAGCGCTTCACCGCAAGCGCCGGGTCGCGCACCGCGATTTCGGCAGCGGCGCGCAGCCGCGCCAGCATCCGATAGCCCGACGGCGCCGATGCGGCGATCTTGTCGAACGCGGCCTCCGCCTCGGCGTGCTTGTTCTGCTCGGCAAGCTCGGCGGCGGCAGCGAATGCCGTGCTGGCCTCGGCGGCCTGCTTGGCCTCGTAATACTCATAGCCGCGCCAGGCGCCGACGCCGACCACGATCAGGATCGCGGCGCCGACGATATAGATGGAATACTTGTCCCACAGCTTCCTGAGCCGCTCGCGACGCAGCTCTTCGTCGACTTCGTTAAATATTTCAGACACTTGGAAATTTTCCTGTCCCAACGGCGCAACATCTCGACCGATGCGCCGCTCGCCCGTCCCTCGCAGTCGCGCGGGCGATACCCTAGCGTTATGGCGCTGGCAAGGCAAAGCGAGCCCTCTCAAGGGGATACCCCTGAGAGACCTGCCCGCCCAGCCGATTTCGTCACGCCTTCGATTTCATTCCGTAGACGTGCTCCGGTCCGGGGAAGGCCCGCGACCGCACCTCCTCGGCATAGCCCTTGATCGCCGCCTCGATGCCGGGGCCAAGCTCGCCATAGCGCTTGACGAATTTCGGCGGCTTCGGCGACAGGCCGAGCATGTCTTCGAGCACCAGCACCTGACCATCGCAGGCCGGGCTGGCGCCGATGCCGATGGTCGGGATCGAAATCGTCTCGGTGATCTTGCGGCCGAGCGGTTCGGCGACCGCCTCGACCACGACCGAGAATGCGCCGGCGTCGGCGACCGCCCTGGCGTCGGCCTCGATCGGTGCCCAGCTCCCCTCCTCGCGCCCCTGCGCGCGGAACGATCCGAGGGTGTTGATCGACTGCGGCGTCAGGCCGATGTGGCCCATCACCGGGATGCCGCGCTCGGTGAGGAACGCGATCGTCTCGGCCATCCGCACCCCGCCTTCGAGTTTCACGGCGCCGCAATGCGTCTCTTTCAGGATGCGCGCGGCGGAGTGGAAGGCCTGCTCCTTCGACGCTTCATACGAGCCGAACGGCATGTCGACCACGACCAGCGCATGCTGGGAGCCGCGCATCACCGCATGGCCCTGCAGGATCATCATCTCGAGGGTGACCGGCACGGTGGTCTCGAACCCATGCATGACGTTGCCGAGCGAGTCGCCGACCAGAATGGCGTCGCAATAGCGATCGACCAGCGATGCGGTATGGGCGTGATACGAGGTCAGCATCACGATCGGGTCGCCGCCCTTCCGGGCACGAATGTCCGGGGCGGTCTTCCGCCGGATTTGCGATTGGACAGACATTGAGGGTCAGGCTCCGAAGACCGGGACGCCGATCACGTAAGGGTGGAACAGAAATGCGAGCGCTGCGTAGACGACGGCGCCGACGCCGATCGCGATCGCGTCGTTCTTCGGACCGCCGACCGGAATCGGCGGACCACCGGGATCGCTGCGGTGCTTGAGCGAGATGCGATCATACACGGCCCAGCCGAGCAACGAGCCGAACAGGATGATCGAGCCGAGGTCGCCGTTGCTGATCAGATGCGCGACCGCCCAGAGCTTGACCGCGGTGATCATCGGATGCTTGACGACGCGATAGATCCGGCCGCGGGCATAGGCCGCCACCAGCAGGATCGCCACCGGCAGCATCAGCAGCGCGGTGAGGTGCCGGGTCCAATGCGGCGGATGCCAGACGTCGATCATGCCGTCCGACCGATACGCGCCGAAGCCGTAAGCGATCAGGCCGATGCCCACGATCGCGAGGATCGCGTAGGCGATCTTGTAGACCGCCTCGCCGCCGATTCCGATCAAACGGCCGCGCAGGTCACGCTGGGTAGTGACGACATGGGTGCCGATGAACAGCACCAAGCCGACGATCATCAACGCAAGTCCCATCACGCCACCCCCTCGCCCGCACGCACGCGGCGGTTTCCGCAGCCTTCGGATCCCACTATGGTCCGCGCCGTCGCGTCGGACGGATGCCGTCGGCACGCGCGCTGACCTGTTCGGGTATCATTGTTTTTGGGACGGATGCAAATGACGCGAACGAAACCCGGACGAAGCTGGATCTACGCGCTGGCGTGGCTGGCGCTGGCAGGATCGGCTGCGCCCGCCCGGGCTGATCCGCAGGGGCCGACGTGGCCGCCGAAGACGGTGCGGATCGTAGTGCCGTTCGCCGCTGGGTCGACGCCGGATCTGGTCGGCCGCGTGCTCGCCGACCAGCTTCATGCGCGCCATCCCGGCTCCGCCTTCGTGGTCGAGAACAAGCCGGGCGCCTCCGGCAACCTCGGCACAGATGCCGTCGCAAAGGCTCCTGCCGACGGTGCCACGCTCGGGATCTCGATCGCCGGGCCGCTCGCGATCAACACGCTGCTGTTTCCGAAGCTGCCCTACGATCCGGAGCGCGACCTCGCCCCGGTGACGATGCTGACCCGAATGCCGAGTGTGCTTGCGGTGCCGGCGACGGCGGGCATCGGCAGCGTCGGCGAGTTTCTCGCCAAGGTGAAGAGCGACAAAGGCGGCTTCGCCTACGCCTCGATCGGCGCCGGCTCGCTGTCGCAGCTCTGCATGGAAGCGATCGCCCAGAAGGCAGGCGTGAAGATGCTGCACATCCCCTACGCCGGCTCGCCGAACGCAGTGACTGCACTGATCCGCGGCGACGTGCAGGCGGCGTGCCTGCCGGCGATATCGGTGGCGCCGCAGCAGGCGTCAGGTGCGGCGAAAATCCTGGCGGTGACGACGCCGGAACGGTCGCCGTTCCTGCCCGAAATTCCCACCCTGAAGGAAAGCGGCATCGACGTGCAATCCGACGCCTGGAATGCGCTGATCGCGCCGGGCGGCACTGCGCCCGCACTGATCGCCGTGATCAACCGGGAGGTGGCCGACGCGCTCGCCGACCCTGCGGTGATCACGAAGCTGAACACCCAGATGATGCAGCCGGCCTCCTCGACGCCCGAGGCACTGCGACAGAACATCACCGACGAGAAACGAACGTGGGCGGAGGTGATCCGCGCCGCCGGCATCGAGGTTCGGTGAACCAGCGCGGTCCTGCGTGACCGCGCGAAGCCGAAAGCCGAGCGGTTAGTGCGAGGCGATCCAGGCGCGGGCCTCGCGCTGGGCGACGGCGATCTCGTCCGACGACATCAGTTCGGCGAGTTCACGGCGATAGGCGATCGCGTCGGTCCGCCCCTTGAGCGCAGCCAGATTGAACCATTTGTGCGCCGCCACCAGGTCGACCGGCGCGCCGCGGCCCGAGGCGAACAGCAGGCCGAGATCGAACAGCACGTCCGGATTCTCGACGGCTTCGATCGGCATCGCGGTTTCGATATTCAGATGTCCCTGCAGCATCTTTGCTCTCCATCGTTCGCCGCCGAGTTCGAGGGCGGCTCCTGTCCTCTGTTCGTCGTCCCCACCGCCGTGACCCGGCGCGTTATGGAGCGATGATGACCGATCAAATTTGAAGAGCAGTTTAAGCGTCGCGCTGAACGAATTCTGAACGCGCTTCGACGCCCGATTCCAGCCGATTCAAAAAACGACTGTGCCGCAGCGGTTTTCAGAATTCGGTGAGGGACGGTTTACCGTCCGGCTTGGCGAACCGATAACCATCGCCCCAACCGCCTGGGGAAACCGGCGCGCCCGGCCGCTGTCGCGGAGCGGCAACCGCGACGCCGATCGGAACTCCGACGACATCGAGACCGGATGTGAGGAACTAAGGGAAAGCCGGACCCGGCCGGCACAGGGGCGATAGCCCCACAAACAACGAGGGCGTCGGCGAACACGTCAGGATCAGATCTCACACGCGGCTCGCCGCCCATGAAACTGCGGACCTTTGCATCCGCACCGTTCGAAGAAAAACCGTTTCTTCTACCGGGTCCATCGCCGGCTGGGTGATCCCCGCCGCTGCCGGATCCGGCCGTCTGACCTGATGTCTCGCCGACACCCTCTCGTCGACTAGGTCCAGGCTCGTGTCGCTCGGCGAACAGCCCGTCCTGTGACGCAGCCGGCAGTCTCCCGCCGGCACTCGCTCGGAAGCGAGCTTACTTCTTCTTGGCGGCCTTCTTGGCGACCTTCTTGGTGGTCTTCTTCGCGGTCTTCTTCACCGCGCTCTTCGCGGCCTTCGCCTTCTTCGGCGCCGCTTTCTTCGTCGCCGCCTTCTTCACTGCTTTCTTGGCCATGGTGCCCTCCGATCAAATCAGATCGCTCGATTGCTGCTGCGTGCACTCGGGAATCGAGATGCACTAATTCCCGAATACACCAACGCTTTGAAAAAAACAGTGTCCCGCTTAAGGAAGAGTTGATGGGAGTTGTCCCTCGCGCACAGGCGGTCTCGGCGAAGGAGGCGCCCTCGGATCGATCGGACGAGCCGAGTAATGCGCGGAAAATCTGCATCGGCATTTGTCAAGATCGCAGAAAACGACTGTGCCGCAGCATTTTTTGCAAATCACCGATCGAGCTAACTAACTACTTTGCCGAAGCGCGCGGAGCGCCGAGTCGAACGAGCGCGGTCGTCGGAGGACTCTGAGTCGCGATCTTTGGCAACGAAAAAATTTTCGCGCGCAATGGCGTGCCGGAGCGTTCGGACGCTCCGGCACAGGGGTTTCTGCGCGAGGGGGTGCGGCTGATTCGCGATCGCCGACGTGGCTGCGCATGCACGAAGCGTGGTCGCTTCCGCCGGCGCGAGACGACGAAAGCCGTGGCTCAGAGGCCGAGCTTGCGCTTCAGCAGATCGTTGACGGCCTGCGGATTGGCCTTGCCGCCGGATGATTTCATCACCTGGCCGACGAACCAGCCGAGCATCGCCGGCTTGGCGGCGACCTGTGCCACCTTGTCGGGATTAGCCGCCACGATGTCGTCAACGACCTTCTCGATCGCCGACAAATCGGTGACCTGCTTCATGCCGCGCTGTTCCACCAGCGTGCGCGGATCGCCGCCTTCGGTCCAGACGATCTCGAACAGCTCCTTGGCGATCTTGCCCGAAATGGTGCCCTCGCCGATCAGCTCGACGATCGCGGCGAGTTGCGCTGCCGACACCGGCGAGGACTCAATCGACTGACCGTCCTTGTTAAGGCGGCCGAACAGCTCGTTGATCACCCAGTTGGCGGCGAGCTTGCCGTCGCGAGCCTGATCCCCGAGCTGCGCCAGCACCGCCTCGTAGAACTCGGCGCTCTCGCGCTCGCTGACCAGCACGCCGGCGTCCTCGGCCGACAGCCCGAAATCGCGGATAAACCGGGCCTTCTTCGCGTCGGGCAATTCCGGCAGGCCGGACTTCAACTCGTCGACATAGGCTTGCGAGAACTCCAGCGGCAGCAGATCCGGATCGGGGAAGTAGCGATAGTCGTGCGCCTCTTCCTTCGACCGCATCGACCGGGTCTCGCCCTTGTTGGCGTCGAACAGCCGGGTTTCCTGATCGATCGTTCCGCCGTCTTCCAGAATGCCGATCTGGCGGCGCGCTTCGTATTCGATCGCCTGACCGATGAACCGGATCGAGTTGACGTTCTTGATCTCGCAGCGGGTGCCGTAGGGCTCGCCGGGCCGGCGCACCGAGACGTTGACGTCGGCGCGCAGGCTGCCCTTCTCCATGTCGCCGTCGCAGGTTCCGAGATAGCGGAGGATGGTGCGCAGCTTCGACACGTAGGCCTTGGCCTGCTCGGACGAACGGATGTCCGGCTTGGAGACGATCTCCATCAGCGCGACGCCCGACCGGTTGAGATCGACGAACGTCGATGTCGGATGCTGGTCGTGCAGCAACTTGCCGGCGTCCTGTTCCAGATGCAGCCGCTCGATGCCGACCGTGATGCTGTCGCCGTCCGGCAGGTCGACCACGACCTCGCCCTCGCCGACGATCGGCGATTTGTACTGGCTGATCTGGTAGCCCTGCGGCAGGTCCGGATAGAAATAGTTCTTGCGGTCGAACACCGAGCGCAGGTTGATCTTCGCGTTCAGGCCGAGGCCGGAGCGGATCGCCTGACGGACGCATTCCTCGTTGATCACCGGCAGCATGCCCGGCATCGCGGCGTCGACCAGCGAGACGTGGCTGTTCTGCTCGCCGCCGAACGCGGTAGCCGCGCCGGAAAACAGCTTGGCGTGGGATGAGACCTGGGCGTGGATCTCCAGCCCGATCACGACTTCCCAATCGCCGGTGGCGCCCTTGATGAGCTTCGAAAGTTTGACAGGTGCGTTCATAAGCCGGTTTCTACTCCGCTCCGGGCGCGGAGAAAACCCCTGCAACCGGCGCAAGGCACGCGCCGTCGCGACCGACCGATCGTAGCGGCGGGCTAAAGGCTGGCGGCGAAGGCGCGGAAGACCGGGCTCTGCCGCAGCACGTCGCGGCCGGCCGAGATCAGCTCGTCGACCTGCTGCGGCGGCAGCACGAACCGGGTGGCGATCCGCTCCAGCGTAGCGGCACGCCCCGGCTCGAGCTGATCGAACGCCAGCCGGCCGACGAAGAACCGCAGATCGCGACAATCCCATCCGGGGCCGGCGCCGTAGCGGGCGCGATCCGCCGCCGACAGGCCGCAGCGCCATCGCACCAGCTTGTCGCGCCAGTCCGACATGGTCCGATCGAACGCCGTGTAGCTGGCGCCGACACTGGCATCCATCGTGGTGTCGACCGCCGCTTTGATCAGTTCGACGCCGCTCGGACCTTCGACGGTGTCGACCCAGTTGCCGGACACGCCGGTCTTGGCGTCGACCACCAGCATCATCAGCCGCCGCAGCTTGACCGCCTGCTGCGGCGTCAAGGGACCGTAAGGCGTCTCCGACGACTCGCGCGCGATCGTCAGCGCCGAGACGCCGTAATTGTCGATCAGTCCGCCGTCGAGCAGCTTGATGAACGGCACAGCGCCCTCACGATAGCGCAGTACCGCCTTGGCGTAGGAACTCAGCATCGGCGAGGAATTGCCTTCGGTCGCGGCGCGGCGAACCCAGCGCGGCAACGGGGTGTTACACGCGCCGGGGAACGCCTGCATCACGGCGGGCGCAAAGGCGAGCGGCACCGCCGCCGAGGCCGCGACTGCGCTGGACAGCGGATAGGCGTCGAGGTCGCTGCAGATCGCCGAGAACGCAGTGCTGTTGAATACGAACGGCACGCGATTGTAGATGTCGGAAGCATTGATCCACACCATCGGCCGGTCGCCGGCGCGCAGCCTTGCGAAGGTCGCGCCCTCGAACAGATGCGCATCGAGCCAGCGGGTGAAGCCGACGGAGTCGTTGATACCGCCGGTAAACGCCTTGCCGATCGTGCCGAGCGACAGCGTGGTTTCGAGCCCCTCCTCGGCATTCCGCAGCAGGAAGCGCTCCCGGAAATCGCTCAGCGCGTCGCGCCCCTTCAGGCCGAAATACGCCGCAGTGACCGAGCCGCCGGACACGCCCGACACGAAGGCGACGCGATCCAGCATCGCCGAGCGCGCCCCGTGCAGCGGTACGCGCTCCATTTCAGACAGCACGCCGAACGAAAACGCAGCCGCCCGGGTCCCGCCGCCCGAGAACGACAGGCCGATCATCGCGTCTTCGCTACGCATCCCGACATCGGACACGACCCTGTCGGCAACCGCGCCGTCGAGCGGCAGGTTGACCGGAAGGTTGTGGACCGAGGCGCAGCCGGCGAGCAGAACGCAGGCCGCCGCAGCGGACAGGAGACGATCGCGCCACGACATCATCGCAGGGGTACCGGTTGAATGGACGGCAGTGACATTGCCTGAACCATCGGCTGCAATAGTTCAGGCGCGCTTAACGATGTCGGCCTGGCGGAAGCTGGTGCCGGGCTTATGGCGCGAGCAAGGCAGCCGCCGTCGGCGCGGTCAGTTCGCAGCAGGCGGCACCGGGGCGTCGAAGCCGATGGTGAAGAACGCGCCCTGGCCGCGAATGCTGCGAGCCTCGAAACTGACGTTGCGGGCGTTCTCCTTCAGCGTCTGCAGGATCAGCGCACCCAGCTTGCGCGGCGACGGCCAATGCTGCCCTTCGGGCAGGCCGACGCCGTCGTCGGACACCACGATCGTCACACGGCCCTTATCGACGCCGCAGATCACCTTGATCCGTCCGCCGTCGCGGCCGACGAAGGCGTATTTCAGCGCGTTGGTCAGCATCTCGTTGACCAGTAGCCCGGCCGGCATCGCGATGTTGACCGACAGCGGGCAATAGCCGGCATTGACCTCGCAATTGATCCCGCCGGCGGCATTGGCGCGGATCACCGCATTGGCGATGTCGGACAGATACTGCCCGAGATCGATCTGACCGCCGTCGGCGCTCGGGGTCTCGTCCGACAACACCCGGTACAGCGCCGTCAGCGCATCGATCCGGCTGGCGAGCCGCGCCAGCGCGACGGTCTCGCCTTCCGCGGCCGAGCGCGCCTCGAGCCGGACCAGCGCAGTGATCAGTTGCAGATTATTCTTCACCCGATGCTGCAATTCGCGCATCAGGGTGTCGCGCTCGCGGATCTGACTTTCGAACCGCTCGATCTGGGCCCGCTCGCGTCCGCCGACGTCGACCAGCGCCGCAATCCGATAGCTTTCGACGCCGTCTTCGCTCTCGATCACGGCCGCATAGGCCTGGACGATCAGCAAACGATCGGAAGGCGCGATCTTGCGGAAGACACCGAGGAAATCCTCGCTGTCTCGGATCGCGTCGCCGAGCGAGCGGCCGGCATTGTCCTGGTCTGTGAAGCCGTCGAGGCACGACCAGCCATTGCCGTTGACGTCCGCTGTCGACAGCGAGGTGAGCAGCTCGAAGGCTTGATTGATATAGACGACCCGTTGGTCCGCACCGCAGCCCTGCGACACCGCGATCGCCACCGGTACGTTGTCGAGCAGGTGCTTGTAGCGATCGTTCTCGATCGCCGCGGCGATCTTTGGCGACCCGAGGATCTGATCGACACCTTGCGGTGGAAGTTCGCCGTCGTCAGCGCTCATTCAACAACCCTACCCCGGCCGAGAATGGCTAACGGAGCCCACAAACGCAATCCGAAACCCGCCCCGCGACGCCGGGCTCATGCCCACCATTTCGTCGGCGTGAACCGTCCGGCCGACTGCTCGATCACCTCGCCGAGCGAGAACAAGGTGTCCTCGTCGAACGGCCGGCCGATCAGTTGCAGGCCGAGCGGCAATCCTTGCGAGTCGCTGCCCGCCGGAACCGCGATGCCGGGAAGGCCCGCCATGTTCACCGTCACGGTGAAGATGTCGTTGAGATACATCTCGACCGGATCGGCGCCGCCTTTCTCGCCGATGCCGAACGCCGCCGACGGCGTCGCCGGGGTCAGGATCGCGGAGACGCCTTGATCGAAGCATTGCTCGAAGTCGCGCTTGATCAGCGTGCGGACTTTTTGGGCACGGAGATAATAGGCGTCGTAATAGCCCGCCGAAAGCACGTAAGTGCCGATCATGATGCGGCGCTTGACCTCGGCGCCGAAGCCGGCGGCGCGGGTGTTCTCGTACATCTCGACGATGTTGCGGCCGCCGACGCGGGCGCCGTAACGGACGCCGTCGTAACGGGCGAGGTTGGACGAGGCCTCGGCCGGCGCCACGATGTAGTAAGCCGGCAGCGCGTATTTGGTGTGCGGCAGCGACACCTCGACCAGCTCGGCGCCCGCGGCCTTCAGCCACTCGGCGCCCTGGCTCCACAGCTTCTCGATCTCGGCCGGCATGCCGTCGAGCCGATACTCCTTCGGAATGCCGATCTTCATGCCCTTCACCGAGCCGCCGACGGCAGCCTCGTAGTTCGGCACCGGGCGATCGACCGAGGTGGTGTCCTTCGGATCATGGCCGGCCATCGAGCGCAGCAGGATCGCGCTGTCGCGCACCGTGCGGGCGATCGGTCCGGCCTGGTCGAGCGAGGACGCGAACGCGACGATGCCCCAGCGCGAGCAGCGGCCGTAGGTCGGCTTGATGCCGACCGTGCCGGTGAACGCCGCAGGCTGGCGGATGGAACCACCGGTGTCGGTGGCCGTGGCACCGAGGCAAAGGCCGGCTGCGACCGCCGCCGCAGAACCGCCCGACGAGCCGCCCGGCACCAGCTTGGCTTCCGAGCCCGCGCGCCGCCACGGATTGACGACGGGACCGAAGCACGAGGTCTCGTTCGACGAGCCCATCGCGAACTCGTCGTTGTTGAGCTTGCCGAGCAGCACCGCGCCATCGCGCCAGAGCTGCGACGTCACCGTCGACTCGTAGGTCGGCTTGAAATCGCCGAGGATCTTCGAGCAAGCGGTGGTGCGTTCGCCCCTGGTGGCGAACAGATCCTTGATGCCGAGCGGGATGCCGGCCAGCGGACCGCCCTCGCCCTTGGCGATCTGCGCGTCCGCGGCCTGCGCCATCTGTCGCGCCTGATCCGGCGTCTCCAGCACATAGGCATTGAGTGCGCGCGCCGCCTCGATCGCGGCAAGGTGGGCGTCGGTCAGCTCGAGCGCGGTGAAGGACTTGTTTGCGAGGCCATCGCGGGCCTCGGCCAGCGTCAGCGATGTCAGGTCGGTCATGGTTCAGGGCACGCCTGGATAAAAGCCGGCGACAGGCCGGTCACGGGCGCCGCGGATCGTGCGGCTCTGTTGCAGCGCTGGCTAGCACAGCGCCTCCGGGAAATGAAGCGATTGCGCCGATCTCGACGCCACGGCTACAGTCGGGCCATTGACGGCAAGATTATTGTAGTTACATAATTCAATGGCGATCACGTTTGATCGGCTAAACGCGAGGTGACCCTGCGGGAGCGCGGGATCGACTTCGCCACCGACGCGGAGAAGGTGTTCGCCGGAGATTCGGCCACATTCGACAGCGAGCAGACGGGGCACGGCGAACTCAGGCAGATCACCGCAGGATGGCTGAATGGCCGACCGGTGATGATGGTTTGGACGGCGCGTGGCGAAGACCGCCACATCATTTCAATGAGGTACTGCCATGCCGGAGAAGCGAAAAAGCTCCGCGAGCGATTCAGGCAAACGTAAGCCGTGGGTCGACCCCGACGATGCGCCGGAACTGACCGATGAGATGCTTGATCGTGCGGTGTATCGCGTCGGTGGCAAGATCGTCCGCCGGGGCCGTCCGCCGCTGGGAGCACAGCCGAAAAATTCGGTGACGCTGCGGCTGGATGCCGACGTGCTGGACGCCTATCGCGCCCTCGGCCGCGGCTGGCAGTCGCAGATCAATGCCGACCTGCGTCGGGTGCGGAAGCTCAAGAAGGCCTGAGCCTCACTTATTGACCGGGCTGCAGAAGAACGGCGACAGCGTCTTGTCGTTCTCGGGCGCATCGCGCCGGGCCTTGTCGGCGGCCTGCAACTGGTCGAGCACGGCCTCCATCGCCTTGTCGGCGTCGACGACCTTGCCCTGCCGCCCCATTGCGTCGAGGTAGTCCAAATAGGCCTGGTAGGCCTTCTCGTCGTCGCACAGCAGGCACATCGGCGCGTCCTTTATTCGACCACCTTCGGCACCAGGAAGAAGTGATCCTCGGTCGATGGGGCGTTCGCGACCACCTGATCGGTGATCTCGCCGTCATCGACCACGTCGGCGCGCTTCTTCATCTGCATCGGCGTCACCGAGGTCATCGGCTCGACGCCTTCGACATCGACTTCCGAAAGCTGTTCGACGAACGCCAGCATCGCGTTGAGTTCGCCTTGCAGATGCGGCACCTCGTCGTCGGTCACGGCGATCCGCGCCAAATGCGCGATGCGGCGAACGGTGGCGGCATCGACCGACATTATATAGGGCCTTTCTGCGAGGTGGCGACCTCCGCCGTATAGCAGAGCCGGGTTTTAGCCCGCAACCTCGGAGCGGCGAGACCGATCTCAGCCGACGAGCCGGCCGAGCTGTGCCACCGCCGAGCCGGCCAGCGCCCGGGTGAGTTCTGCTGCCGGCATGTCGCGGCCGAGCCGCACCGCCTGCCCGGCCCACAGATTGGTGAAGTCGGTTTTGCCGTGCTGCTCCGCCGCCGCCTTCAGCGGGCCGAGCGCGGAAGCTGCGTGCGGGAACGCCGGTGCATCCGGCGACACCGGACCGACCTCGCGCATCAGACGATTGGCGACGCCGCGCGCCGGACGCCCGGTCATCACATTTGTGATCATCGTCGCCTCGTCGGTGCCCTGCGCCAGTTGCATCCGCACCAGCGCGCTGGTCCGCGCTTCCGGGCAACGCAGATACGCGGTGCCGACCTGCACGCCGGCGGCGCCGAGCGCGAACGCCGCCGCGATGCCGCGACCATCGGCGATGCCGCCGGCCGCGATCACCGGCACCCGCACCGCATCGGCCACCTGCGGCAGCAGCGCGAACAGTCCCGGCTGCCGCGCGATATCGTCGGTCATGAACATGCCGCGATGGCCGCCGGCTTCGGCGCCCTGCACGATCACCGCATCGACGCCGTGCTCCTCCAGCCAGATCGCCTCGCGCACAATCGTGGCCGAGGCGATCACCTTGGCGCCGGCCGCCTTGACCCGATCGAGCAGCGCATTCTCAGGAAGACCGAAATGGAAGCTGACGATCTCGGGCTTCAGTTCCTCGACCAGCGCGCACATAGCCGCGTCGAACGGCGCCCGGCTCGCTGCCGGCGCCGGCATCGCCGGATCGAGCCCGAGTTCGGCGAAGTATCGCGTCAACCGCTGCCGCCAGACCTGCTCGCGCGCCGCATCCGGCGTCACCTGCTGATGGCAGAAGAAGTTCAGATTGATCGGCGCGGCGATTTGCTGCCGGAAGATCCCGACCTGCTCGCGTGTCTTCTCCGGCGTCAGCATCGCGCACGGCAGCGACGCCAGCGCCCCGCCTCGCGCCGCCGCAACGGCGAGCTCCGCATCCATCGCGCCAGCCATCGGAGCGAGCAAAATTGGAAATTCAATACCGAACAGGTCGAGGAGACGGCGATCCGGCCACATGATCAGGCTCTCGCGATGGGAGGGGGATTGGCGCTGCCTCGTTGCCCGCCAGTGGCCCTTTAGCATGCAGTCGGGCCCGCTTCCATGGCCGTTCCGCCGTCCGCCCCCGCCCGTCGGAACCGGATTTCGCCGACACGGATGCCCCGGCGGCCCGGTCTGCTCTGCGGCGTTTTGTAGCGCCATCGCCGTTGGCCGCGCCTCACCGCGGCGATGGCGCCGGCCCGGTTTCGGACGGATGATCGCGTCGGTCGCGGGCGCAGGAACTATCCGCGGTCGCGACCAGCACGACACAAAAAAACATAGGGAGAACTCGCCATGCTGAAAGCCATGCTACTCGGCTGCGCGGTCGCAGCCGTTACTGCTGCGTCACCCGCTTTCGCCCAGGATTGGACCAAATCGAAATGGGGCCCCGACGACGAGATCGGGGCGGCCAACTACCTGACACCCGAATTGGCGCTGAAGGCGTCGCAACTGGTGAAGACCGGCAAGGTCTATGCCCTCGGCATTCCGGTCGACACCAAGACGCCCGCCTATCCGCCGCGAGGTTTCAAGATCACCGTGGTGCAGCCCGGTCAGGCCGGCAATTCCGGCATGGGCCCGAGCAAGACCACCTACAACGACGACATCATCGAGGGCTGGGTCGGGGTCGGCAGCCAGATCGACGGGCTGGGGCATATCGGCGTCGAGCACGTCTACTACAACGGCAACAAGATCGCGGATTTCGGCGATGCCACGGGCCTGAAGAAGCTCGGCATCGACAAAGTCCCGCCGATGGTGACGCGCGGCGTGCTGCTCGACATGGCGGCGCATTTCGGCACCGACGTGGTCAAGGAAGGCACCGCCTTCAACGTCAAGGAGATCGAGGAGGTCGCCAAGAAGCAGGGCGTCGAGATCCGTCAGGGCGACGTCGTGCTGTTTCACACCGGCTGGGTCAGCCTGATCGGCAAGGACGACAAGCGCTACAACAGCGGCGAGCCCGGTCTCGGGGTCGAGGGCGCGAAGTATCTGGCCTCGAAGGGCGTGGTCGCGGTCGGCGCCGACACCTGGGGCCTCGAGGTCATTCCGTTCGAGAGCAAGAACGTGTTCGAGGTGCACCAGATCCTGCTGCCGATGAACGGCACCTACATTCTGGAAAACATGAACACGGCCGATCTCGCCCGCGACAAGGCCTACGAGTTCATGTTCGTGCTCGGCCAGCCCCGCTTCAAGGGCGCGGTACAGAGCATGATCAACCCGGTCGCGATCCGGTGAACTGAAGAGAGCGGCGCGGACTTAGACCAAAGCCGCGCCGCAACCGGCTTTGCGCGGCATCGATCCCGCGTGCTATGCGGGCATCATGCCTGCCCTGATCCTTCCCCTGATCGAAGCCGCCGCGCATTGGCCGGCGCGCGGTGCCCTGCTCGGGCTCGACCTCGGCACCAAGACGATCGGCGTCGCCGCGTCCGATCCCGACCGCAAGCTCGCCACCGGCGTCGAGACCATCGCCCGCAAGGCTTTCACCGCGGATGCGGCCCGGCTGCTGGCGCTGGCGGCCGAGCGCACCGCCTGCGGCTTCGTGCTCGGCCTGCCGCTCAACATGGACGGCAGCGAGGGACCACGGGCGCAGTCGACCCGCGCCTTCGCCCGCAACCTCGCCAAGCTCACCGAACTGCCGATCGGACTGTGGGACGAACGACTGTCGACCGCCGCGGTCGAGCGCGAGCTGATCGCCAATGACGTCAGCCGGGCGAAACGCGCCAAGGTCATTGACGAGCACGCGGCGATCTTCATCCTGCAGGGCGCGCTCGACCGGCTCGCGGCGCTGCGCCGCGCCGAGTGACCAGCGACGGGAACGATCCAATGAATTGCGTCTGCGGCTCGGGAAAGACTTACGATGAGTGCTGCGGTCCCCTGCTCGCCCGGACCCGGCCTGCGGCCTCGCCGGAAGCGCTGATGCGGTCGCGCTACGCGGCCTACGCGCTGAAAGACTTCGACTACATCATCGAGACCACCGATCCGGAGCGGCGCGATCTGTTCGACCACGACGTCAACCGCGCCTGGATGGAAGAGTCGGACTTCCTCGAACTACGGGTACTCGGTAGCAGCGAGAAAGGCAGCCGCGGCACCGTCGAGTTCATCGCCCGCTTCCGCCGCGGCGGCGGCCCCGAGCAGAGCCATCACGAGCGCTCGCAATTCCGCAAGGTTCGAGGCCGCTGGTACTTCTCGGAAGGCGAAGCGGTCGGTTGAGCGAGCGTCGAACTCCGTCATCGCGACGAGCGAAGCGACGAAGCGATCCAGAAACTCAGTGCACCGTGTCTCTGGATTTCTTCGCTTCGCTCACAATGACGGGATTGATGCGCCAGCCGCCTCACATCTCCGGCAGCACGCGCCCCAACAATCCCTTGGCTATCTCGGTCGGGATATCGGCGGCGCCGTAAAGGCTCGCCGGCTCCGGCACCAGGCGGGTGCGGGCGAACAGTTCGGCGTGCGGCGGGTGGATTTCGTTCAGCGCGGCGGCGGCGGCGAGCTTGGCCAGCATTTCCACGGCGAGCCGCGCGGTGCGCTCGTTGTCGACCTGCAGCAGCGCGCGGGCGATCAGGCCGGCCGCCGCCGGCCCTCCGGTGAGCGCCGAGGTGTCCTGGATCAGCGCCTGCAACACCTCGGTGCCGGCATCGCTCTCGCGCGACATCGCCCGCAGCACGTCGAGGCACATCACATTGCCCGAGCCTTCCCAGATCGCATTGACCGGCGCCTCGCGATAGTGCCGCGCCAGGATGCCGTCCTCGACATAGCCGTTGCCGCCGAGGCACTCCATCGCTTCGTAGACAAACGGCGGCGCTGACTTGCAGATCCAGTATTTCACCGCCGGGGTCAGCAGCCGCATATAGGCGGCTTCGAGCGGATCGTTCGGCGCCTCGTCGAATGCGCGGCACAGCCGCATCACCAGCGCCACCGAAGCCTCGACCTGCAGCGCCATGTCGGCGAGCACCGAGACCATCAGCGAATGATCGGCGAGACGCTTCTGGAACACGGTGCGATGGCGGGTGTGATGCAACGCATGGGCGAGCGACGACCGCATCAGGCCGGCGGACGCAATCGCGCAATCCTGCCGCGTGAGCTGCACCATCTGGATGATGGTGCGCACGCCTCGGCCGGGCTCACCGACCGGCAGCGCATAGGCGCCGGTGAACTCGACTTCCGACGACGCGTTGGAGCGGTTGCCGAGCTTGTCCTTGAGCCGCTGGAAGCGAATCTCGTTGACCGAGCCGTCGGGCGCAAAGCGCGGCATGAAGAAACAGCTCAGCCCCTCGTCGGCCTGCGCCAACACCAGAAAGGCGTCGCACATCGGCGCCGACATGAACCATTTGTGGCCGACGATGCGGTACGCGTCGCCATCCCGAAACGCGCGCGTCGCATTGGTGCGCACGTCGGTGCCGCCCTGCTTCTCGGTCATCCCCATACCGATGCTCATGCCGCGCTTGGCGGTCCATGGCGCGAAGCTCTGATCGTACTGACGGGTGCCGAGCACCGGCATCACCTGCGCCAGCAGGTCCGGCTGCGCACCCAGCGCTGCCACCGACGCGCGTGTCATCGTCACCGGACAGAGATGGCCGGTCTCGACCTGAGCGGCCATGTAGAACTTCGCGGCACGCACCACTTCCGACGCATGGCCGGCGGGCTTGCCGTGCGCGTCCCAGGTCGAGTTGTGCAGGCCGGCCTTGAAGCTCTCGGCCATCAGTTCGTGATAGGACGGATGGAATTCGACCTGATCGCGGCGCACCCCCTTGGCGTCGAAGGTCTTCAGCTTCGGGGTGTATTCGTTGGCGAGCCGGCCGCGCTCGGCCATCTCGGTGGTGCCCCACGCCTTGCCGAAGGCTTCGAGCTCGACATGAGCATTGGCGCCCTGGTTGAAGGTAACCGCCTCGAGCAGCGGCCGGTCGGCGCCGAACAAGTCGAGGTCCGGGAGCGGCGGCGACTGGTTGAACACCTCGTGGGTGGCGAAGGAAGGCTGCGTCATGTCGGTCCTGGAGCGGTGCGGATTCGCGCGCATGTTACGCAGAAAACCGCCGCGAGGACACGCCGGATCGCCGCCCCGCTCACTTCATCCGTTCGCGCGCCGCCTTGAAGCCGGTGACGAACCGCGCCAGCGTATGGGAGGTGGCGCCGCGCGGCAGCATCACTTCGATCAGCGAAAATACCCCTCGCCGCTCGACCGCGCGCTGCAGCGCCGCCGCGAGTTCAGCCCGCGTCGCCACCCGCTCGCCGACCCCGCCGATCGATTTGGCGATATCGGCGAAATGCCAGTCGTCGAGATCGTTGAACTTCGACTCCGGCTGGAACACCCGCAGCATTTCCCAACTGCAATTGTTGAACAACACCACGATCGGATCGAGCCCGTAGCGCTTGCAGTTGCCGAGCTCCCAGCCGGTCATCTGGAACGCGCCGTCGCCGACCAGGATCAGCGGCCGCAAGCCGGTCGCGGCGACGCCGATGCCGGCGGGCACGCCGAACCCCATGCCCGCGTAGTATCCCGGGGCCGCCAGGGCAGTGTTGTCGATCTCCATCGCGGTGAACAGGCAGTCGCCGATGTCGGCGGTCATCGGCATCTTGCCGTGGCGGTCGAACAGATCGTTGATCGCGGTGGCGATGTCCGACGGCGCGATCGGCGAAGGGTCGAGGGCCAGCCCACGTGGATAGGCCATCCCCTTGCCGGCGTTGCGCGGCCGCGGCGGATGCTGCGCGGCGTTGGCATCGAGACCGGCGATCAGATCGGCCAGCGGCAGGTCGCGATAGACGTGGTGGCCGATCTGCACCTCGCGCCCGGTCGCCAGCACGGTCCGGCGCGGATCGGTCATGTTCGACGACAGCGCGAAGTTGGTATCGGACAGGATCACGCCGAACATCAGCACCAGGTCGGCCCCCTCGACCAGCGCCGACAGGTCGGGATCGCCGGCGGCGCCGAGATAGGTGCCGGCCACCACATCGTCGTCGCCTTCGAGCAGGCCGCGGCCCATGAATGTCGTCACCACCGGCAGGCCGAGCTTGCGGGCGAGCGCCCCCACCTGCTGCTCGACGCCGTAGCGGCGGATCTCGACGTCCACCACCATCACCGGCGACTTCGCGTTGGCGATCCGCGCCAGAATTTCCTCGGCGCATTCGTCGCGCGCCCCGGCATCGGCCTCGCGCCGCGGCAGCTTCGGCACCGGGTCGACCTTGGCGTCGACCATGTCGCGCGGGAACTCGATATAAACCGGCAGCGACAGTTCGAGCGCGCTGCGCAGCACTCGCGCGATCTCGGCCGGTGCGGTCGCCGGATCGGTCAGCACCGCCTGATCGCAGGTGACTTCCTTGAATACCGCAAGCTGGGTGTCGACGGTCCGCACCTGATGATGCAGCAGATAGCCGCTGGTGCGCTCGCGCGCGCCGGGCGCGCCTGCGATCACCACCACCGGCGAGCGCTCCGCATAGGCGCCGGCGACCGAGTTGACGAGGTTGAACGCGCCGGCTCCGTAGGTCACGACCGCGACGCCGATGCTGCCGCGATAGCGCGACGCCGCGTCGGCCGCAAAGCCGACCGCCGGCTCGTGGCTCAGCGTGAAATACGGCAGCGTGCCGCTCTCCTCGATCACCTTGAAGAACGGCAGCACGAAGTCGCCGGGGATGCCGAAAATCTCCCGGGCACCGTGATCCTTGAGGGCGTCGAGCAGCGCGGTCGCAAGCGTCGGCATGAGAGCTCCTGACTGGGCACGAAGGGCACCGGACCGCTTTACCAGAGCTTACGACTTTCGACCAACCGCACGCCCGTGTGACACGCCGCACGGCCGAAAGGCCGGCTGCTCCACAACGCCGGGGGATTATTCCGCGCCGTGCCCCGATGCCGCTTGCCCGGCTATCCAACTCTCCCTATAGCTCTTGCTTTAATGACCCCCGCCCCAAAATCGACTTTCGTCCTCGGTCACCGGCATCTGCTGGGAATCGAAGGGCTTTCCGCCGCCGACATCACCGGCCTGCTCGACCTCTCCGAGGAGTATGTCGAGCTCAACCGGCAGGTCGACAAGAAGCGCACCTCTTTGCGCGGCCGCACCCAGGTCAATCTGTTCTTCGAGGCCTCGACCCGGACGCAATCGTCATTCGAGATCGCCGGCAAACGCCTCGGCGCCGACGTGATGAACATGAGCGTGTCGTCGTCGTCGATGCGCAAGGGCGAGACCCTGATGGACACCGCGGTGACGCTGAACGCGATGCACCCGGACATCCTGGTGGTCCGGCATCACGCCTCCGGCGCGGTGGAACTGCTGGCCCGCAAGGTCGACGGCTCGGTGATCAACGCCGGCGACGGCGCCCACGAGCATCCGACCCAGGCGCTGCTCGACGCGCTGACGATCCGCCGCAACAAGGGCCGGCTCGAAGGGCTGGTGGTGGCGATCTGCGGTGACGTGATGCATTCGCGCGTC
The DNA here is from genome assembly GCF_007005445.1 of Rhodopseudomonas palustris. Classification (NCBI taxonomy): domain Bacteria; kingdom Pseudomonadati; phylum Pseudomonadota; class Alphaproteobacteria; order Hyphomicrobiales; family Nitrobacteraceae; genus Rhodopseudomonas; species Rhodopseudomonas palustris. The sequence continues at coordinate 2,419,980 of NZ_CP041387.1, forward strand.
GCCCGCTCCAACATTCTGCTGCTGAACACGATGGGCGCCCGCGTCCGCGTCGTCGCCCCCTCCACGCTGCTGCCGGCCGGAATCGAGCGGCTCGGCGTCGAGGTCGCACGCGACATGCGCGAAGGGCTCGACGGCGCCGACATCGTGATGATGCTGCGGCTGCAGCGCGAGCGCATGAACGGCTCGTTCGTGCCGTCCTCGGCCGAGTACTTCAACTATTTCGGGCTCGACCAGAAGAAGCTGGCCTACGCCAAGCCGGACGCGTTGGTGATGCATCCGGGCCCGATGAACCGCGGCGTCGAGATCGACTCGATCGTCGCCGACGGCGCCCAGTCGGTGATCCGCGAACAAGTCGAAATGGGCGTGGCGGTGCGGATGGCGGTGCTCGAAGCGCTCGCCCGCAACCTGCCGAACGCCTGATGCCGGAACGGGAAACAACATGCTGACCGACCGCCGCCCGATCCTGCTCGCCAACGCCCGCCTGATCGATCCCTCGCGCGACTTCGACGGCATCGGTGACGTGCTGATCGCCGACGGCGTGATCCGCGATGCCCGTCGCGGCATCGGCGCCGCCGGCGTCCCCGAAGGCACCGACATCGTCAACTGCGCCGGCATGGTGGTCGCCCCCGGCCTGATCGACATGCGCGCCTTCGTCGGCGAGCCCGGCGCCAGCCACCGCGAGACCTTTGCGTCCGCCAGCCAAGCCGCGGCCGCCGGCGGCATCACCACCATCGTCTGCCAGCCGAACACCAGCCCGGTGATCGACAATTCGGCGACGGTCGACTTCGTGATGCGCCGCGCCCGCGACACCGCGATCGTCAACATCCACCCGATGGCCGCGATCACCAAGGGCCTCGCCGGCGCCGAAATGACCGAGATCGGCCTGTTGAAGGCCGCCGGCGCGGTGGCGTTCAGCGACGGCGACCTCAGCATCACCAACGCCCAGGTGATGCGCCGGGCGCTGACCTACGCGCGCGATTTCGACGCGCTGATCGTGCATCACACCGAGGATCCCGACCTCGTCGGCGAAGGCGTGATGAACGAGGGCGAGTTCGCCACAAGGCTCGGCCTCGCCGGGATTCCCAACGCCGCCGAAACGGTGATGCTGGAGCGCGACATCCGTCTGGTGATGCTGACCGGAGGACGCTACCACGCCGCGTCGCTGAGCTGCATCGAGTCTCTGGAGATCATGCAGCGCGCCCGTGACCTCGGCCTGCCGGTGTCGGCATCGGTCTCGATCAACCATGTCGCACTGAACGAGAACGACATCGGGCCGTATCGCACCTTCCTGAAGCTGGCGCCGCCGCTACGTACCGAGGCCGACCGCAAGGCGCTGATCGCAGCGCTGGCCTCCGGGCTGATCGACGTGGTGATGTCGGACCACAATCCGCAGGACGTCGAGGTCAAACGCCTGCCGTTCGCCGAGGCAGCCGCCGGCGCGATCGGGCTGGAAACCATGCTGCCGGCCGGTCTGCGGCTGGTCCACGCCGGCGAACTCGATCTGCTGAGCCTGATCCGCGCGATGTCGACCCGACCCGCCGAACTGCTCGGCCTGCCCGGCGGCACGCTGCGCGCCGGCAGCCCGGCCGACCTGATCGTGATCGACCCGGACGTGCCGTGGCTGGTCGATCCGGACGAACTGAAATCGAAGTGCAAGAATACGCCGTTCGACGAAGCGCGGTTCTCCGGCCGGGTGACCCGCACCATCGTCGGCGGCCGGACCGTCTATGAGCATGTGTGAGATTTGAAGGCTGGTTGAGTCAGCCGCTTGAACCAGGCCTTTCGATCCGTCATTGCGAGCGCAGCGAAGCAATCCAGAAATGCCGAGCACGGAACTGGATTGCTTCGTCGCTTCGCTCCTCGCAATGACGGGGAGAGTCTGACTTTATTGCCGCGCTAGAGTGTTTGGAGAGTTGTGATGATCGGGATCTACCTTGGCGCACTGGTGATCGGTTATCTGTTCGGCTCGATCCCGTTCGGCCTGATCCTCACCAAGGTCGCCGGCACCCAGGATCTGCGCTCGATCGGCTCCGGCAATATCGGCGCCACCAACGTGCTGCGCACCGGCCGCAAGGGCCTCGCCGCCGCAACATTGCTGCTCGATGCGCTGAAGGGCACCGCGGCGGTGATCCTCGCCGCCTATCTCGCCGCCGGGACCGACGCGATCGCCGCCAACGCCGCGATGCTGGCGGCCCTCGGCGCCTTCCTCGGCCATCTGTTTCCGGTGTGGCTGAAGTTCAAGGGCGGCAAGGGCGTCGCCGTGTATATCGGCGTGCTGATCGGCCTGTTCTGGCCGGCCGCGGTGGTGTTCTGCCTGATGTGGCTGGCGACCGCCTTCACCTCGCGCTACTCGTCATTGTCGGCGCTGGTCGCGAGCTTCGTCACCCCGATCTTCCTGTGGTGGTTCGGCCACGCCGCCCTCGCCTCACTCTTCGCGGTGCTGACCCTGCTGCTGTTCTGGATGCACCGCGAGAACATCAAGCGGCTGCAGGCCGGCACCGAAGGCAAGATCGGCGAGAAGAAGTAACCGCACGTCCTTGCGAGCAGCCTGATCGCACCCCGCCGACACGACCCGTTCGTGCGCCGCGGCCCACCGCCTTGGTCGGCCTTGTTCACACGCTAAAGTTACGTCACACTCCCGCTCGCGGGGGCGGATGTGGGCGAGCGCGGCAGTGATCCAGGGACGACCGTCCTCACCGAGGCGCAGCGGATCGATTGGCTGCGGCTGATCCGGGCCGACAATGTCGGGCCGCGGACGTTTCGTTCGCTGATCAATCATTTCGGCTCGGCGCGCGTGGCGCTGGAGCGGTTGCCGGAGTTGGCGCGGCGCGGCGGCGCCGCGCGGGCTGGACGCATCCCATCCGAGGACGAAGCGCGGCGCGAGATCGAGAGCGGGCGCCGGATCGGCGTCGAGCTGGTGGCGCCGGGCGAGACCGGCTACCCGCCGCGGCTGGCCACGATCGACGATGCGCCGCCGCTGCTCGGAGTCCACGCCCTGCCCGATGCGCTCGCCGTGATGGCGCGGCCGATGATCGGAATCGTCGGCTCGCGCAACGCCTCGGGCGCCGGACTGAAATTCGCCGGCCAACTCGCCGCCGATCTTGGCGCAAGCGGCTTCGTGGTGATCTCCGGCCTGGCCCGCGGCATCGACCAGGCGGCGCATCGCGCCAGCCTTGCCGGCGGCACCGTTGCGGTGCTGGCCGGCGGCCATGACAAGATCTACCCGGCCGAGCACGAGGATCTGCTGCTGGACATCATTCAGGCGCGCGGCGCCGCGATCTCCGAGATGCCGCTCGGTCACATCCCCCGGGCCAAGGATTTTCCGCGCCGCAACCGGCTGATCTCCGGCGCCGCGGTCGGCGTCGTGGTGATCGAGGCCGCCTATCGCTCCGGCTCGCTGATCACCGCCCGCCGCGCCGCCGATCAGGGCCGCGAGGTGTTCGCCGTCCCGGGATCGCCGCTCGACCCGCGTGCCGCCGGAACCAACGACCTGATCAAGCAGGGCGCGACCCTGATCACATCGGCGTCCGACATTGTCGACGCGGTTGCGTCGATCCTGGAGCGGCCGGTCGAGATGCCGAACCGGGAGCCGGAGCACGCGCCGCCGACCGGGGAGCCGGAGGCAAGCGACCGCAGCCGGATTCTCGGCCTGCTCGGACCGAGCCCCGTCGGAATCGACGATCTGATCCGCCTGTCGGGCATTTCACCCGCCGTGGTGCGCACCGTGCTGCTGGAGCTCGAACTCGCCGGCCGCCTCGAACGCCACGGCGGCTCCCTGGTGTCGCTGAGCTGAGCGCGACCGCGCCCAAAAAAGCCAACGGCCCGAAGCGATGACACTTCGAGCCATTGTCCAGGAGCGGACGTACATCCGGCCCGCCCCGACGTTCGAATCGTGAACTGGTTCGGTTAATTAGACGTTAATCGTCACCACCTCATGACAACGGCAGCCGCCTGTCAGTGCCGGCCGTCCTTGCCGCTGCCTGCAGCTCACCCAGAACATGAGGATATCGAGAGGAATCCAATCGGATGAGAGCCTTGAAGGAACCTGTTCACTCGCTGGTGGAATTGCGCCGGCGGCGCACGATGTCCTTGGCTTCCATCCGCGCCATATCGAGAAGGTAACAAAGTACATCGAGACGGTGCGCTCGGGCGACCTGAATCAGTTGCCCGGTCGCCTCCGACAGGTATTGGGCCGCTTCGACCGGCCCGCCATCTCCCGGGCGGGCGTAGCGGGAGTTTCCGTGGCTCTCGGACGGCGGCGACATCGGGCACCATTCCTAGACAGATTGGAACTCTCCGATAAGGAGAGAGACTCAATCATATACACGTATAGGTTGTGCAGCTCTAGGTTTATGTTTCGTGAATTTCAGTTCTGAGTGGGTCTGATTTCGGCCTAGTTGCCCGATCGGCGATTTGACAGCGCCCCTGTCACCACCCATGTTCCGGGCAATCCGGCCGGCGCGAGTCTCGCAGACCGGCCTTTTTCTCTTCATTATGATGCTTGGATGCGATGAACCTCGTCATTGTCGAGTCGCCCGCGAAGGCCAAGACGATCAACAAATATCTCGGCTCGTCCTATGAGGTTCTGGCCTCGTTCGGGCACGTGCGCGACTTGCCGGCGAAGAACGGATCGGTCGACCCGGATGCCGACTTCCAGATGATCTGGGAGGTCGACCCGAAAGCCGCGAGCCGTCTCAACGACATCGCCAAGGCTCTGAAGAATGCGGACAAGCTGATCCTCGCCACCGACCCTGATCGCGAGGGCGAGGCGATCTCCTGGCACGTGCTGGAGGTGATGAAGCAGAAACGTGCGCTGAAGGACCAACAGGTCGAGCGCGTGGTGTTCAACGCCATCACCAAGCAGTCGGTCACGGATGCGATGAAGCACCCGCGCCAGATCGACGGCGCCCTGGTCGACGCCTATATGGCGCGCCGGGCGCTCGACTATCTGGTCGGCTTTACCCTCTCCCCGGTGCTGTGGCGCAAGCTTCCCGGCGCCCGCTCCGCCGGCCGGGTGCAATCGGTGGCGCTGCGGCTAGTGTGCGACCGCGAGACGGAAATTGAGAAATTCGTCCCCCGCGAGTACTGGTCGCTGATCGCCACTCTGGCGACGCCGCGGGGCGATACCTTCGAGGCGCGGCTGGTCGGCGCCGATGGCAAGAAGATCCAGCGGCTCGACATCGGCACCGGCGCCGAGGCCGAGGACTTCAAGAAGGCAATCGAGGCGGCGAATTTCCGCGTCGCCACCGTCGAAGCCAAGCCGGCACGCCGCAACCCCTACGCGCCCTTCACCACCTCGACGCTGCAGCAGGAAGCCAGCCGCAAGCTCGGCTTCGCCCCGGCCCACACCATGCGGGTGGCGCAGCGGCTGTACGAAGGCGTCGACATCGGCGGCGAGACGGTCGGTCTCATCACTTATATGCGTACCGACGGCGTGCAGATCGATCCGTCCGCCATCACCCAGGCGCGCAAGGTGATCGCCGAGGATTTCGGCAACGCCTATGTGCCGGAGGCGCCGCGGCAATACACCGCCAAGGCCAAGAACGCGCAGGAAGCCCACGAAGCGATCCGCCCGACCGACCTGTCGCGGCGGCCGTCCGACGTCAGCCGCAACCTCGATTCCGACCAGGCCCGGCTGTACGAGCTGATCTGGATCCGCACCGTCGCCAGCCAGATGGAATCCGCCGAGCTGGAGCGCACCACCGTCGATATCGAGGCGAAAGCCGGGCCGCGCGTGCTGGAACTGCGCGCCACCGGCCAGGTGGTGAAGTTCGACGGCTTCCTCGCCGCCTATCAGGAAGGCCGCGACGACGACTCCGAGGACGAGGATTCCCGCCGGCTGCCGCCGATGAGCGAGAACGAGGCGCTGAAGCGCGAGGCGCTCGCCGTCACCCAGCATTTCACCGAGCCGCCGCCGCGGTTCTCCGAAGCCTCGCTGGTGAAGCGGATGGAAGAGCTCGGCATCGGCCGGCCCTCGACCTACGCCTCGATTCTGCAGGTGCTGAAAGATCGCGGCTACGTCCGGCTGGAGAAGAAGCGGCTGCACGGCGAGGACAAGGGCCGCGTCGTGGTCGCGTTCCTGGAGAGCTTCTTCACCCGCTACGTCGAATACGACTTCACCGCCGGCCTCGAGGAAGACCTCGACCGCATCTCCAACAATGAAGTGTCCTGGAAACAGGTGCTGAGCGACTTCTGGCGCGACTTCATCGGCGCGGTCGACGAGATCAAGGATCTGCGCGTCGCCCAGGTGCTCGACGTGCTCGACGAGATGCTCGGGCCGCACATCTATCCGGCGCGCGAGGACGGCGGCGATCCGCGGCAGTGCCCGAGCTGCGGCACCGGCAAGCTCAACCTGAAGGCCGGCAAGTTCGGCGCCTTCGTCGGCTGCTCGAACTATCCGGAATGCCGCTACACCCGGCCGCTCGCCTCCGACAGCGCCGGCGATGCCGACCGCGTGCTCGGCACCGATCCCGACAGCGGCCTCGAGGTCGCGGTGAAGTCCGGCAGGTTCGGCCCCTACATCCAGCTCGGCGAGGCCAAGGATTACGGCGAAGGCGAAAAGCCGAAGCGGGCCGGCATTCCGAAGGGCACCTCGCCGTCCGATGTCGATCTCGAAATGGCGCTCAAGCTGCTGGCGCTGCCGCGCGAAGTCGGCAAGCATCCGGAGACCGGGCAGCCGATCAAGGCCGGCATCGGCCGGTTCGGCCCCTATGTCCAGCACGAGAAGACCTATGCCAGCCTCGAAGCCGGCGACGACGTCCACACCATCGGTCTCAACCGCGCGGTGACGCTGATCGCCGAGAAGGTGGCCAAGGGCCCGAGCAAGGGCCGGTTCGGTTCCGATCCCGGCAAGGCGCTCGGCGACCATCCGAGCCTCGGCGCGGTCGCGGTGAAGAAGGGCCGCTACGGTGCCTACGTCACCGCCGGCGGCGTCAACGCCACGATCCCGAACGACAAGACCGAAGACACCATCACCCTGCCCGAAGCGATCGCGCTGCTCGACGAGCGCGCCGCCAAGGGCGGCGGCAAGGCCAAGAAGAAGGCCCCCGCCAAGAAGGCGGCGACCAAGAAAGCCGACGGCGACGCCAAGCCGGCCAAGAAGGCCGCCGCCAAGAAGGCCAAGCCGAAGGCTGAGAGCGCCGCCGCCAGCAAGGCGCGCGCACCGGTCGCGGCCAAGACGGCGGCGAAGAAGGCCGCCAAGCCCAAAGACGCGGTCAAGAGCAGCGCCGCCAAGAACGGATAGATGTGAGCAAACCGCGCGACGCGAAGTTTCCGGACAAGGCCACCCTCCTCGCCTTCATCCGCGCCCACCCCGGCAAGATCGGCACCCGGGAGATCGCGCGCGAATACGGCCTGAAGAACGCCGATCGCGCCGAACTGAAGCGAATGCTGCGCGAGCTCGCCGACGGCGGCAGCATCCGCAAGAGCGGCCGCCGCAAGGTCTCGGAGCCGGCGACGCTGCCCCCGACCTTGCTGGCCGACATCGTCTCGCGCGACGCCGACGGCGAACTGATCGCCACGCCGTCCGAATGGGACGAGCAGGACGGCGACGCGCCGAAGATCCGCATCCACACGCCGCGCCGGATCAAGCCGGGCACCGCGGCCGGCGTCGGTGATCGCGCACTGCTGCATGTCGAGACTGCCGATCCGCGCGAGGGTGGTCCCGCTTATGTCGGCCGCGTCATCCGTGTGCTGGAGCGCGGCAAGGCGCGGATCCTCGGCATCTTCCGCGCGCTGCCGCAGGGCGGCGGCCGGATGGTGCCGGTCGACAAGAAACAGGCCGGCCGCGAACTCAACATCGCGGCGCACGATGCCGGCGGCGCGCAGGATGGCGATCTCGTCAGTGTCGATCTGATCCGCACCCGCGGCTATGGCCTCGCCTCCGGCCGCGTCAAGGAACGGCTCGGCTCGCTCGCCAGCGAAAAAGCGATCAGCCTGATCGCGATCCACACCCACGATATCCCGCAGGAATTCTCCACCTCCGCGATCCGCGAGTCCGAAGCCGCGGAGCCGGCGACGCTGAAGGGCCGCGAAGACTGGCGCGACCTGCCGCTGGTGACGATCGATCCGCCGGACGCCAAGGATCACGACGACGCGGTCCATGCCGAGCCGGACCCCGACCCCAACAACAAAGGCGGCGTTATCCTGCATGTCGCGATCGCAGACGTCGCCTACTACGTGCGGCCCGGCTCGGCGCTCGATCGCGATGCGCTGCGCCGCGGCAATTCGGTGTACTTTCCCGATCGCGTCGTGCCGATGCTGCCGGAGCGGATCTCCAACGACCTGTGCTCGCTGAAACCGGGTGAGCCCCGCGGCGCCCTCGCGGTCCGCATGGTGATCGACGCGCAGGGGCGCAAGCGCTCGCATTCGTTCCACCGCATGCTGATGCGCTCGGCCGCGAAGCTGAGCTACGCGCAGGCGCAGGCGGCGATCGACGGCAAGCCCGACGACGTCACCGGCCCGCTGCTCGAAACCATCCTGAAGCCGTTGTACGACGCCTATGCGGTGGTCAAGCGCGGCCGCGACGAGCGCGATCCGCTCGACCTCGATCTGCCCGAGCGCAAGATCATCCTGAAGCCGGACGGCACCGTCGACCGCGTGATCGTGCCGGAGCGGCTCGATGCGCACCGGCTGATCGAGGAGTTCATGATCCTCGCCAACGTCGCAGCCGCCGAGATGCTGGAGAAGAAGGCGCTGCCGCTGATCTACCGGGTGCACGACGAACCCAGCGTCGAGAAGGTCCACAACCTCGTCGACTTCTTGAAGACGCTGGATATGTCGTTCGCCAAAGGCGGCGCGCTGCGGCCGGCGCAGTTCAACCGCATCCTGGCGATGGTCAAAGGCGAGGACTCCGAGCCGCTGGTCAACGAGGTGGTGCTGCGCTCGCAGGCGCAGGCCGAATATGCGGCCGAAAACTACGGCCATTTCGGCCTGAACTTGCGCCGCTACGCGCATTTCACCTCGCCGATCCGGCGCTACGCCGACCTCGTCGTGCACCGCGCGCTGATCCGCGCGCTCGATCTCGGCGACGGCGCGCTGCCGCCGAGCGAGACCACCGAGACGCTGGCGGAAGTCGCCGCGCAAATCTCGCTCACCGAGCGCCGCGCGATGAAAGCCGAGCGCGAGACCGTCGACCGGCTGATCGCGCATCACCTCGCCGACCGGATCGGCGCCACGTTCCAGGGCCGCGTCTCCGGCGTCACCAAGGCCGGGCTGTTCGTCAAGCTGAGCGACACCGGCGCCGACGGGCTGATTCCGATCCGCTCGCTCGGCGACGAGTATTTCAACTACGACGAAACCCGCCACGCGCTCATCGGCTCGCGCAGCGGGGCCATGCACCGGCTGGGGGATGTGGTCGACGTCAAGCTGGTGGAAGCTGCGCCGGTGGCCGGCGCGCTGCGGTTCGAGCTGGTGAGCAATGCCAACGTCGAATTCACGCACCGCAAGACTGGACGCAAGACCAAGGGGACAAGCAAGGCCAAGCTGAAAACCGAGAGCGGCAAGCCGGCCCGCGCCAAGCCCGGACGGGCGAAAGCGCGGAAAGCAGCCAAGCCGAAACAAAAAACCAAGTCCGGGAGAGGAAAACGCTGATGACCACGCTGTCACGCGAGCCGATCGTCTGGCCTCCGCAATCTGCGCCGTCGCAGCAGCGCAACGTCTGGCAGGCGATGTGGCGCGGTTTCCGCGGCCGCTGCCCGAACTGCGGCGAAGGCCGGATGTTCCGCGCGTTCCTCAAGACCGCCGACCGCTGCGACCAATGCGGCCAGGATTTCACCGGGCACCGCGCCGACGACCTCCCCGCTTATCTGGTGATCGTTATCGTCGGCCATGTCGTGGTGCCGCTCGCGCTGTCGATCGAGACCCATTACGCGCCGCCGGTGATGCTTCAGCTCGCGATCTACCTGCCTTTCACCCTGCTGGCTTCGCTGCTATTGCTGCAACCGGTCAAAGGCGCCGTCGTCGGATTGCAATGGGCATTCCGGATGCACGGCTTCGACGAAACCAACCCCGATCACTGACGGCGCGATTGCCACGCGGCGGCACAACGACAAACAACAACATCAACAAGAAACGACAACGGGAGCGACATGACCGAATCCGCCACACGGACCGAGCCGAAGGTCGAGCAGGATCACCAGGAAGCCAGCCACCACCCGTATTTCCGCCCCAAGGACGCAGCGACGCTGATCCTGGTCGATCGCAGCGCCTCGACGCCGAAAGTGCTGGTCGGCAAGCGCCACGACAACGTGGTGTTCATGCCCGGCAAGTTCGTGTTTCCCGGCGGCCGCGTCGACAAGAGCGACGTCCGCGTCCCGGTCGCGGCGCCGATCCCGCCCGAGCTGGAAGCCAATCTGCTGAAGGGCAGCCCGAAGACTACGCCTTCTCGCGCCCGCGCCCTTGCGATCGCGGCGATCCGCGAAGCCTGCGAGGAGACCGGACTGTGCCTCGGCTGCAGGACCGAGGCCAAAGCGACACTGGCCGGCCCGTGGCAGCCGTTCGCCGAAGCCGGCCTGCTGCCCGATCCCTCCGGCCTGTTCCTGATCGCGCGCGCCATCACCCCGCCCGGCCGGATCAAGCGGTTCGACACCCGGTTCTTCACCGCCGATGCCTCGGCGATCGCGCACCGCGTCGACGGTGTGGTGCATGCCGATGCCGAGCTGGTCGAGTTGGTGTGGGTCGAGCTCGGCTCCAAGCCGCTCGCCGATCTGCATCCGATGACCAAGAACGTGCTCGGCGAACTCGATCGCCGGCTTGCCACCGGTCCGCTGCGCCACGATGCCGCGCTGCCGTTCTTCCACTTCTACGGCGGCAAGATGCAGAAGGACATGCTGCCGGGCGGCTGAGCGCCCGGCCTGCATCTCACCAGCACACTCGCACTAACGGCGCGACCACCGTGCCGTTAGTTCCAGCAGCAAGGCAATCGCCGCCAACCCGCCGCCGTAGAGGCTCACCACCGTCCAGCCGCCGTGCGCCCAGGCGAAGGCGGCACCGGCCGAGCCGATCGATCCGCCGATGAACACTCCGGTCATGAACACGGTGTTGAGCCGGTTTCGCGCCTCCGGCGCCAGCGCGTAGACGATGTGCTGGTTGGAGATCAGCGCGCCCTGCAGGCCGAAATCCAGCACCACCACGCCGATCAGCAGTCCGGCGATGCTTCCCGAAAGTCCGAACAGCCCCCACGACGCCAGCACCAGCGCTGCGCCGATCGCGATCACCGGTCCAGGTCCGCGTCGATCGGCGATCCGGCCGGAGATCGGCGCCGCCAGTACGCCGACCACACCGACCAGGCCGAACAGGCCCGCGGCTTCAGCGCCGAGTCCGAAGTGCGGCTCCTGCAGATGCAGCGCCAGCACGGTCCAGAACACGCTGAAGGAGGCGAACAGTGCGGCCTGCACCGCGGTTGCGCGCCGCAGATCCGGCTGCTGGCGCCACAGCGACGCCAGCGATTTCAACGCGGCGCCATAGCCGATATCGAGGTGGCCGTGATGGCGAGGCAGCAGCCACGCCATCAGCGCCGCGGCGGCGAGCGCCGCCGGGACCGCCAGCCAGAACATCTCGCGCCAACCGAGATGACCGGCGACGAAGCCTGCCACGGTCCGGCTCAGCAGGATGCCGCACAACAGCCCCGCCATCACCAACCCGATCGTCTTGCCACGCCGCTCCGGCGCCGCCAGCGCGGCGGCGAACGGCACCACCTGCTGCGCCACGGTGGCGCAGGCGCCGAGCGCCAGCGACGCGGCGATGATCAGCCAGGCCGACGGCGCCAGCGCCACCAGCGCGGCCGCGACAGCCAGCAGCACGAACTGGCCGGCGATCAGCCGCCGCCGGTCGGTCAGATCGCCGAGCGGCACCAGCAGGAACAGGCCGACCGCATAGCCGAGCTGGGTTGCGGTCGGAATCATCCCGGTCAGCGCCGGGCTGCCGAGATCGCGCTCGATCACCCCGAGCATCGGCTGGTTGTAATAGATGTTGGCGACGCCGATGCCGGCGGCCGCGGCCATCGCCAGCGTCAACCCGGCGCTCATTGCTGGGGCCGGCACCGCCGCCCCCCCGCCGGGGCCGGGCTTCGGCGGTGGTTCGGGTCGAGAATCTCCGCAACGCGCAGGGCCGGCTCGCTGGCGGTCATCTGGGGCCTTTCGTGACAGAATCGGGAGCGGGCTTCCGAACATGGGTCGCAACGACCCGAAATCGAGGTCGCGCTCGGGAAGATCTGCGATGCGCAGATCGCCGTCTTGTCGGATTGGCGTGGATTTTGGCTGGTTTGGGTGCCAATTTCCGGGCTCGACAGCGATTTCGCCTCTCCCGCGCGGCAATACCGGCCGAGAACCTTGACTTTCAGGCATTCGCGGCTAGTTTGCCGGCCAAACGCGGGTCCTGACGTTCGACCTCGCCTGTTTATTCCCAAATTTCGAGGTTTGAGACCATGGCCAAGGCGGTCACCATCAAGATCAAGCTCGTGTCGACGGCCGACACCGGGTTCTATTACGTGACGAAGAAGAACTCGCGCACCATGACCGACAAGATGGTCAAGAAGAAGTACGATCCGGTCGCGCGCAAGCACGTCGAGTTCAAGGAAGCCAAGATCAAGTAAGCCGCTCGCGGCCTACTCACGGCATTCCTTCCGCGGGGCCTTCGGGCCCCGTTTCTATTTTGGGCGATGATCGGCAGCCTTCGCTCCGCCCACAGACGTCATCGCCCGCGCAGGCGGGCGCCCCAGTATCCCAGAGCGCCCGGGATCAAACACAGAAGCCGCGGCGTACTGGATCCCCGCCTGCGCGGGGATGACGACCGTGCGGATCGTGAGGTCGTGCAAATTGCCTCGGCTACGCCGCCGCCGCGACCATGCCGATCGCTGCTCAGGCGGCACGTTCGGTCTTGTATGGTCGCACCAGCAGGTCGGCAGGGATCTTCCACGCCTCTGCGATCTTGCGGATCATCTCGACGGTGAGCGCGCGACGACGCGACAGCACCTCGGACGCTCGCGACCGCGAGCCGAGAAGTTCGGCCAACTCAGTCTGCGTATGTCCGAGTTCGTCGATGGCGTATTGCAATACATCGACCGGGTCCTGATCTTCGCCAATCGCGATCGGCCACCGTTTCGCTTCATAAAGCTCGACCAGCGCCAACAGGACGTCGAGCCTGTCGCCCTCTTCCGACCCTTCCGGCGCCCCCCAGCAAGCCTCGATCGCAGCCAGTGCGGCGCGGTGATCCTCGTCAGTCCGGATCGGGCGAAGGTCCACAGCGATCTCCTCAGAATTTCGACACAGTCAACGCATCGATCCGATCGAATTCGGCGTGCGTCCCGATGAACTTCACAAACGCGACTGACGACGAAAATCGAACGCGGCCACCAATCGAAAATTGCCGCCAGCGATCTCGAATCTGACGCGCTCGCTATTGAGCACCTTCGCCCTCGGTGCTGCCTTTTGCACATCGCCGGTCGAGGTCCAGTTCGCAGCCTTGACCAAGGCGTACCAACGCTCGACGGACGGTGCGAGCGATCGGACGCATGATCGTAGACAGCATGTTCCCAATTCGGGAACAACAGGAAGCGCTACTTACGCGGCCGCCGCGACCACGCGGTTGCGGCCATCGTGCTTGGCGCGATACAGCGCGGTGTCGGCGCGTTTCAGCAGGTCGGGGATCGGCTCGCCCTTGCGCTCCAGCGTCGACAGCCCGATCGAAATCGTGACTTCGATGCGTCGGGTGCCCTTCTCGACCGCGAACGGCTCGCCGGCGATGGCGCGGCGCAGCCGCTCGGCCACCATCTGGGCGACGTGCAGATCGGTCTCCGGCATCACGATCACGAACTCCTCGCCGCCGTAACGGCAAGCGAGATCGATGCCGCGGATCGACTTCTTGATCCTCAGCGCGAACTCGCGCAGCACGTCGTCGCCGGCATCGTGGCCGTAGCTGTCGTTGATCGACTTGAAAAAGTCGATGTCGAGGATCATCAGCGCCAGCGGCTTGCCGCGCGCGCTCGCCTGCTCCGCCAGTGTCGCCAGATGGCTTTCCATGTAGCGCCGGTTGTGCAGCCCGGTGAGGCCGTCGGTGATCGCCATCTCGATCGAATGCTGCACGTTGTCGCGCAGATGATCGGTGTAACGGCGGCGCCGGATCTGGGTCCGCGCCCGCGCCATCAATTCGTTCTTGTCGACCGGCCGCAGCAGATAATCATTGACGCCGATTTCGAGCCCGCGCAGCAGCCGCGCGTTGTTTTCGGCATCGGCGATGGCGAGGATCGGCACGTGCCGGGTGCGCTCCAGCGAGCGCGCCTGGCTGCACAGCCGGAGCCCGTCGAAATTCTCCAGCCCGAGCGACACGATCAGCAGGTCGTAATTGCCTTCTGCAGCGTGGAACAGCGCCTCCGACGGATTGGTCTCGACGTCGACGTCGTGCTCGGCGCTGAGCAGCGGCGCAAGCCGTTCGTAGGACGACGGCCGGTCGTCGACCAGCAGGATGCGGCCGCCCTTCCCTTGATCCGCGACCGCTTCACGCTCAGGCGCCTGCATGCCGATTTCGAGCGAGGTGATCGCCCGCATCCGCAGTTCGTCGGTCATCATCTTCAGCCGGGTCAGCGATCGCACCCGCGCGATCAGCACGACGTCGGACACCGGCTTGGTGAGGAAATCGTCGGCGCCGGCCTCGAGGCCGCGCACCCGATCGGCCGGGCTGTCGAGCGCCGTCACCATTACCACCGGGATGAAATGCGTCTTGGGGTTCGCCTTCAGCCGGCGACAGACTTCGAAGCCGTCCATGTCCGGCATCATCACGTCGAGCAGCACGATGTCGCATTCGGCGCGCTGGCAGATCTCCAGCGCCTCGACGCCGTTCGACGCGGTGATGACGTCGAAATATTCCGCCGACAGCCGGTCTTCGAGCAGCTTGACGTTCGCCGGAATGTCGTCGACCACCAAGATACGCGCTGACACGATGCTACTCCTAGCCGATGAACCGCCGGACGGTCTCGATGAACTTGCCGACCGAGATCGGCTTGGACAAATAGGCTTCGCAACCGCCTTCGCGGATTCGCTCCTCGTCGCCCTTCATCGCGAAGGCCGTGACGGCTACCACCGGAATGTGACGGAGTTCGGCATCGTCCTTGATCCAGCGGGTGACTTCCAGCCCGGACACCTGGGGCAACTGGATGTCCATCAGGATCAGGTCGGGGCGCAGCTTACGAACCAGGTCGAGGGCTTCGTATCCGTTGCTCGTTCCCGCCGTCTGGTAGCCATGGGCCTCCAGCAGGTCGCGAAAGAGCTTCATATTGAGCTCGTTGTCTTCGACGATCAGGACGGTTTTCGCCATCCCGCCCTCCACTACTCACACTAAAATGCCCGGGCCGGCGGCCCGCGATCGTTCGACAAGCCGCAAGACTCGGGCATGATTGAATAAAATAGAGACGAGAAGTTACGGAAAGGCAAACACAACCGATGCGAAAGCGTCTTCAAGATCCCCGCCAAGCGGCTGAAATCGTGGCGATTCAAGCGCTGTCCTTCATTGCCGGAGATCCCGAGCGACTCGGCCTGTTTCTGGCCGAGACCGGGATCGGCCCGGAGACGCTGCGCAGTTCCGCCGCCGATCCGCAGTTCCTGATCAGCGTGCTGAACTTCGTGCTGCGCGAGGATGCCACTGCCAAAGCCTTCGCCGACTCGGTCCACCTCCACCCCACCAACGTCGCAGCAGCGCTCCAGGTCCTCGAGGACAAGCCGTGGGAGCGCGACACGCCGTGAGCGGCGGCGAACCGGGCACGCGGAACACGCCCGGCTTCTGCCGGGATTGCCTCGCCGACCAGCGCGCCGAGGCACGACGCTGCACGGCCTGCGGGTCGCCGCGCCTCGTCCGGCACCGGTCGCTGGGGGCGTTGTCGCTCGCCCACATCGATTGCGACGCGTTCTACGCGACGGTGGAGAAGCGCGACAATCCGGAGCTGGCCGACAAGCCGGTGATCGTCGGCGGCGGCAAGCGCGGCGTGGTGTCGGCCGCCTGCTACATCGCCCGCACCTTCGGGGTGCGCTCGGCGATGCCGATGTTCAAGGCGCTGGCGCTGTGCCCATCGGCGGCGGTGGTGCGACCCGACATGGCGAAGTATGTCCGGGTCGGACGCGAGGTGCGGCAGGCGATGCGGGCGCTGACGCCGCTGGTCGAGCCGCTGTCGATCGACGAGGCGTTCCTCGATCTGGCCGGCACCGAGCGGATGCACGGCATGATCCCCGCCAAGGTGCTGGCGAAATTCGCTCGCGAGGTCGAGCGCGACATCGGCGTCACGGTGTCGGTCGGACTGTCGTGCAACAAGTTCCTGGCCAAGATCGCCTCCGATCTCGACAAGCCGCGCGGCTTCGCCGCACTCGATCAGGACGAGGCCCGCGAGATGCTGGCGCCGCGGCCGGTCGGCTTCATCTTCGGCGTCGGCCCGGCGACGGCATCGCGGCTGGCAAGCCGCGGATTCCGAATCATCGCCGACCTGCAGCGCGCCGACGAGATCGAGATGATGCGGCAGTTCGGCGACGAAGGCCGGCGGCTGTGGCGGCTGGCGCGCGGCATCGACGAACGCAAGGTGGTGCCCGATCGCGGCGCCAAATCGATTTCCAACGAGACCACCTTCGAGGACGACATTCGTGACCAGGCGACGCTGGAGAAGATCCTGTGGCGGCTGTCGGAAAAGGTGTCGGCCCGGCTGAAGAGCGCCGCCCTCTCGGGCTCGACCATCACATTGAAGCTGAAGACCGCCGACTTCCGCCAGCGCACTCGGGCGCAGACGATCCATGCCCCGACCCAGATGGCGAACCGGATCTTCTCGGTGTCGCGCGAGATGCTGAGCAAGGAAATCGACGGCACCGCGTTCCGGCTGATCGGAACCGGGGTCAGCGCCCTCACCGAACAGACCGGGCCGATTGAGGACGACATGCTCGATCGCCGCTCCGCTCACGCCGAACGCGCGATCGATGATCTGCGCAAGAAATTCGGCGACGCCGCCGTGATCCGCGGCATCGCGTTCGATCGGGTGCAGAAGCCGCAGGGCTGACAGCGGTCAATCCGACCGGCTCATTGTTGCGCGCGCAGCGAAGCAAATCCAGGAGCGCTGCGTGCTCATCAACGAATTGCTTCGTCGCGGAGCCTTTGCCCGGACGGCGCAAAGCGCCGATCCGGGTGCTCCTCGCCATGACGAACCGCGAGGCCTTGCTACTTACACGGCTTGCTCGCCTTGACCTCGAGCTTGCCCATCGCGCCGGCGAGCACAAAGTCGTTGTAGTCGAGCACCAGCGAGCGCGACACGCCGTTCTCGTAGAGTTCGAACGACATCGCGTACACCGGCGTCTGTTCGCCGGCATTGGCCTTGGCGTCGCGATCGTAATAGCTCACCGTCACCGGCCAGCGGGTCATCGCCTTCATCGCCTCGTCGTTGATCGACGGGTCGGGCGAAGCGGCTGCGCCGTCGCCTTTGATCGGCTGTCCGATCACCGTCAAGGTGTTGTACACCTTCTCGCCGTTGTCCGAGCCGTCGTAGACCGACAGGTTCAGCAGCGACTTGCCGGCGCGCGCGGCTTCGATGATGCGTTCGATCTGCTCGGTCGGAAAAACCGTGGCGCCGTCGAGCTGGAATGTCTTCTGCACCGGCTGCTTCAGCTTCACCGTAATGTGGTCACCGGTGCGCTCGGCGATGCCGTCGACGTCGCTCTCCTTGGAGTCGTCCATCCGGGTGCCGATCTTGAACCGATAGCTCTTGCCGGCGGCGTCCTCCCAGCTCGACGAACGCAGGTCGCTCAGCGTGTTCTTGCCCTCGCCGCTTTCGATCTCCGACACCTGGCGAAAATCCGAGGTGTAGCCTTCGCAGGCATTGCCCGAGAAGTTGTACAGGATGCGACCGCGTACCGTACTGACCGAGGCGTTGTTGCGGGTTTTCAGAAGGCTGAGATCGTACAGCGCCTGATGCGGCAGAAAGTTGATCGCCGGACCGGCAACCGCCGCCGATCCGGTGGAGATGGCGAGCGCTGCCACGATTGCGAGCAGTCCCCGGCTCGATCGCGTCGTCTGTCGTGACACGGGCATGTCGTCTCCCTGAGAGCGGTCCGATTAGAATAGGTGGCGGCCGAAGTGGCCGCAACGTCTGCGACTTTCTGGACCATCGGATTGCGGTGAAATAACGGAGCGATTGCCGTGATGCGCGATCGAACGGAACCGGCCCCTGCAGGTCTCGCAAGGCCGGACGGCGCCAGCCGGCGTCGCGGCTTACTTGCAACAGGGGCCGCAATCGGCCAAACAGGACCGCCCGGCGGCACGCGCCGGCGAAACGCGAAAAGCAATGGGGATCGGCATGACCGGGGTGATCGAGCAGAAACTGACCGCGCAGGGCATCGTGTTGCACGAGCCGGCGAGCCCGGTCGCCAACTACGTCGGCTTCGTCCGCACCGGCAATCTGCTGGTGGTATCGGGGCAGGTCTGCTTCGACGCCGAAGGCAAGCTGGTCGCCAAGGGCAAACTCGGTGCCGACGTCTCGATCGAACAGGGCAACGCTGCCGCGCGGGCCTGCGCGATCAATCTGCTGGCGCAGCTCAAGGCCGCGCTCGGCGATCTCGACAAGGTGGTGCGCGTGGTGCGGCTCGGCGGCTTCATCAACTCGACGCCGGATTTCGTCGACGGACCCAAGGTGATGAACGGCGCCTCCGACCTGATGGTCGCCGCCTTCGGCGACAAGGGCCGCCACGCCCGCACCACGGTCGGCGTCGCTTCGCTGCCGGCCGATGCGGCGGTCGAGGTCGAGGGCCTGTTCGAAGTCGCCTGATCAGGAAGCACTGCGATGCGCGCGCCCGACTGGCTGACCGCCCGACCGGTCGCGCATCGCGGCCTGCACGACCGTGCCCGCGGCATCGTCGAGAACATGCCCGGTGCGATCGACGCGGCGATCGCCGCAAACTTCAGCATCGAGGTGGACATTCAACTCACCGCAGACGGTGAAGCGATGGTCCACCACGACGACGATCTCGGCCGGCTGACCGACGGCGACGGCGCCCTGCTCCGGATGACCGCCGCGCAGCTCCGGCAGGTGCCGTTCAAGGACACGCCCGAGCGGATGATGTCGGTCGGCGAGCTGTGCGATCTCGTCGCCGGCCGCGTGGCGCTGGTGATCGAGCTGAAGAGCCATTTCGACGGCGACCGCAAGCTCGTGCGCCGGCTGCTTCAGGTGCTGGACAGCTACAACGGACCGGTCGCGGCGATGTCGTTCGATCCCGACCAGGTGCTGGCGCTGCGCCAACTCGCGCCCAAGCTGACGCGCGGCATCACCGCCGAGCGCAGCTACGACGACGCCTATTGGGCCGGGCTCGGCGAGGCGCAGCGCGACTCCATGGTGGCTCTGAAGCATGGGCTCAAAACCCAGCCGCATTTCGTCGCCTATCGGGTCGACGACCTCCCTGCTCCGGCGCCGTGGATCGCGCGCAATCTGTTCGGCTGCACGCTGCTGAGCTGGACGGTGCGTACGCCGGAGCAGCGCGCGCGCGCCGCTCGCCACGCCGACCAGATGATCTTCGAGGGCTTTGTTCCGCAAACGTGACCGCGGCCGGTCTTGAAGCGCGATCGGGAAATGCCCAATCTGTTGCCATGATCGCCTGCGCTTGCATTGTTGGTTCGGCCGTTTGACGGGCTCGTCGGACATCACGCTCGAAGCCGTGCCGTCGGTGGATGCAGTCGCCGCCGCCGAATGGGACGCCTGCGCGCGTTCCGGCGTCCTCGTCCCTGATCCGACCCCGGCCGGCGCTCTCGGCAGCGACTGCACCGCCGCGAGAGCCGCGTACAATCCCTTCCTCAGCCATGCGTTCTTCGCCGCGCTCGAACAATCGCGGTCGGCGAGTGCCCGCACCGGCTGGGGACCACGGCATCTGATCGCCCGGCAGGATGGTGAAATCGTCGGCATCGTGCCGTGCTATCTGAAAGCGCACTCGCAGGGCGAGTACGTGTTCGACCGCGGCTGGGCCGACGCCTATGAGCGCGCTGGCGGCAGCTACTATCCGAAGCTGCAGGTCTCGGTGCCGTTCACCCCCGCGACCGGGCCGCGGCTGCTGATCCGCGGCGGCACCGATCCGGCGCGCATCGGAGGCGCGCTGGCGAACGGGCTGATGGCGCTGTGCGATCTCAGCCAAGCGTCGTCGGTGCACGTCACCTTCGCGCGCGAAAGCGAATGGCGCTTCCTCGCCGAACGCGGCTTCCTGCAACGCACCGATCAGCAATTTCACTGGCACAATGCCGGCTATGCCGGCTTCGACGATTTCCTGACGACGCTGAACTCACGGCATCGCAAGGCGATCAAACGAGAACGGCGCGACGCGGTGGGAAGCGGCATCACCATCCACCACCTCACCGGCGCCGACATCACCGAAGACGCCTGGGACGCGTTCTTCTCCTTCTACATGGAGACCGGCTCGCGGAAATGGGGTCGGCCGTACCTGAATAGGGAGTTCTATTCCCTGATCGGCCAGAGCATGAGCCAGGACGTGCTGCTGGTAATGGCCAAGCGCAACGGCCGCTGGATCGCCGGCGCGATCAACTTCATCGGCGGCGACACGCTGTTCGGTCGGCACTGGGGCGCGATCGAGCATCACCCGTTTCTGCATTTCGAGGTCTGCTACTATCAGGCGATCGATTTCGCGATCACCCGCGGCCTCGCCGTGGTCGAGGCCGGCGCGCAGGGCGAACACAAGATCGCGCGTGGCTATCTGCCGCAGACCACCTACTCGGCGCATTTCATCGCAGACCCGGCGCTGCGCCGGGCGATCGCCGACTATCTGAGACGTGAGCGGATGGTCGTCGACGAGATGGGACGCGAACTGGCCGAAGCCGCTCCGTTCAAAAAAGGTAACCTCACCGATCCAGCTTGACCGGCCCGTGCACGGCGGACGACAATCGCGCCGCCAAGTCCGGAGCAACCATGACCGCTTACGATTCAGAGAATATTTTCGCCAAGATCCTGCGCGGCGAAATCCCGTGTCACAAAATCTACGAAGACGATCATGTCTTCGCATTCCTCGACATCATGCCGCGTTCGACCGGCCACACGCTGGTGATTCCGAAGGCACCGGCTCGCAATATTCTCGATATCACGTCCGAAGATTTCGCCCATGTGGCGCGCGGCGCCCACAAGATCGCCCACGCGGCGATGAAGGCGTTCAAGGCCGACGGCATCGTGGTGCAGCAGTTCAGCGAGCCGGCCGCCGGCCAGGTCGTCTATCATCTGCACATGCATGTGATGCCGCGCCACGACGGCGTGCCGCTGCTGCCGCCGGCCTCGCGCAAGGAAGAACCCGCCGTACTCGAGCAACATGCCGCACAACTGAAGGCGGCGCTCGCCCAGGGCTAGGCTCCGGCCATCCCTCCGACCTGCCTGTGATGCCTGAGCAACCGGAACGCCCGACGTCCGTTGCAGGCTGGAAGCTGACGACGGAGATCGGCCGCCGCGACGGCGCCATCCGCGAACGAGGCAACAGAGATGATCGCGCTGGTCAGTTTTGTGTCGGGACTGGTCGCCCTCGTCGTCGGCGCTGAACTCCTGGTTCGCGGCGCCTCGAAACTGGCGCTGTCGTTCGGGATCTCGCCGCTGGTGGTCGGGCTGACCGTGGTGGCGTTCGGCACGGGATCGCCGGAACTGGCGGTCGCGATTCAAGCGGCGATGGCCAACCAGGCCGATATTACCGTCGGCAACGTGGTCGGCAGCAACATCTTCAATGTGCTGTTCATTCTCGGCCTGTCGGCGCTGATCACGCCGCTGATCATCAATCGGCAGTTGATCCGCCAGGAAGTCCCGATCATGGTCGGGACGTCCCTGCTGGTCGCCGCGCTGGCCTGGGACGGCACGATGTCCCGCCTCGACGGATTGATCCTGGTCTGCCTGCTGGCGGTCTATACGGGCTTTCTGATCGTGCAGAGCCGGCGCCAGGAGGCCGGCTCTGATGCTCCCGAGCCGGCGACGGAGGACTCGGGGCCAGGTTGGGATTCGAAGCTGCCGGTGCAGATCGCGCTGATCGTCGTCGGTTTAGTCATGCTGGTCTTCGGCGCGACCTGGCTGGTCGATGCGGCGATCACGTTCGCAAGGCTGTTCGGCGTCAGCGAGATGGTGATCGGCCTGACCATCGTCGCGGCCGGCACCTCGCTGCCGGAGGTCGCGACCTCGATCATGGCGGCGGTCCGCGGCCAGCGCGACATTGCCGTCGGCAATGTGGTCGGCAGCAATATCTTCAATCTACTCGGCGTGCTCGGCGTGTCCGCCGCCGTGCTGCCGGGCGGGCTCTCGATCGCGCCGGCGATGATGGCGTTCGATATCCCGGTGATGATCGCGGTGGCGATCGCCTGCCTGCCGATCTTCTTCACCGGCAACCTGATCGCCCGGTGGGAAGGCGCGCTGTTTCTGGCGCTGTATGTCGGCTATACCGTCTATCTGGTGATGGCCGCTCAGCAGCACGATGCGTTGTCGACCTACAGCCTCGTGCTCGGGACCATCGTTCTTCCACTCTGCGCGCTGACCGTCGCAGTCATCGCCTGGCGCGAGTGGCACGCCGGACGGCAAACGCGTTGACCAACGCCGGAGAGCTGGATCGCAGCGTTCACGCTGCGCCGCCGGTCCTGTTACTTCGTCATCGAATGCACGCAGCGGTCGGGCTTCAGGTCGATCAGCGGCGTGCCGTCGAGGCAGTCGAGGCCGCGCACCAGCACGGTCGCACCCTCGATCCCGACCACGGCCACCGAGGAAATTCCGATCGGATTCGGCCGCAGCGGCGAGCGCAGCGCGAACGTGCCGCGCGGGCCGTCGATGCCGTGACCGCGCTGGATCACCAGATCGCGGCGCGACAGATGCAGCCAGTACACCACCTGCGCCTGAGCAAACTTGTCGAGTCCCTGCAGCGCCTGGGTCCACGGCTCGAAGATCTCCAGCCGGCACACCGGCCCGTCGGGAGTACCCTGCCGCGGCGTCTCGCCGCGCGAGGTCCAGGGCGTGCGGATGCGGCCGATGAAGATCAGGCCGGCATCGGTCGGCGGCGGCGCCTCGACCACAACCTCGCCTTCACGGATCTCGCCCCTGTCGGTCATCATCATTCGCCTTCTGCCTGACGGCCCGGTGTAGCGCGAAACCCGTCCGGTTTCACCGCCACCAAAGTTGGCCAAGCAGCAGCACCACCTCGCCTGCCACCACGCCGGCGAAGATCGAGCGACGCGCCACCAGAAACACCGCGAAGCCGGCCGCAACCGATCCGTAGCGCAACAGTGGCGACACGCTGGCGAGCGCACCAGGCGGCACGAACAGGATCTGGGCGATCACGCCGGCGAGGATCGCGGTGGCGACCGCCCGGACCCAGATCAGCAGTTCGGAGCCTTCGTCGATGCCGCCGCCGAGCCACAGTCCGAGCATCCGCCAGACTTCGTTCGGCAGCACGCCGGCCAGCACCAGCACCAGCAGCGCCTGCCAATCGCCGATGAAATCGCTCATGCCCGCCTCCGCCGCCGCAGCCGGTGGACGCCGTAGGCGATGGTGCCGGCAGAGACGCCGCTGATCAGCACGTCGACGCCGGTGTGCAGCAGCGCCACCAGCGGAAACAGCGCGAGCCCGAGTACCAGCGCGACGACATCGGCGAGTTCGCGGCAGTTGCGCGCGGTCGACAACAGAAACGCCAGCGGCGTCAGCAGCAGGATCGCGGCGCCGAACGATCGTGGCAGGTTGGCCGCCAGCAGAAAACCGATCACATTGGCGATCAGGCACACCGCGATCAGTCCGGTGCCGAGCCCGTTGGCGAAGGCAATCCGCCGCTCGCGCGGCACCTGCGGCAGCAGACGGAAACATTCCACCCACATCGTCACCGCGACGAAATGCGCCGGCAGCACGAGCTGGCGCAACTTGGTTGTCGGCGTCTTCAGCATCGGCAGCACCGACACCACCATCGGAAACAGCCGGATCGCGCTCACCGTCACCGCAATCGCCGCCTGCACCGGTGTCGCCCCCGAGCCGAGCGAGGAGATCAGGATGATCTGCGCCGGACCGGCCCACACCAGCACGGTGCTGAGCAGCACCCAGCCGAGGCTGAATTGGCTGTCGTGCGCGAGCGCGCCGATCCCGATGAAGGTGGCGAACAGCACCAGCGTCAGCACCGTGGTGCCGGCGGCAATCAGGCCGCGCAGGAACGCGCGCAGCGGTGTCTGCCATTGCGGAGAATCGAGTGGCGGCGGCACGAACAGATTCCAGAACGGGTGAAGCGGCGGCGCATAACGGGCGGGAAACGCCAGACGGTCAAGGCCCGTTGCCGCGGCTCTGTTCTGCTGAACGCTATCCGGGCCTGCCGCGATTGCGCAGCACCAGACAGGCCTGCCCCGCTCTCCGGATCTGCCTGCACAGATCGTCGGCCTCGGCGCGCGTGTCGGCGCCGATCCGCACCTGATAGAACGGCCGGGTGCCGCGGCTGCGGAACACCGCGCTCAACAACGTCGGGTCGCGCTCACCGATCACACCGCTCAGCCGCGTCATCGCCCGCGCATAGCTCGCCAGCGCGCGGCTGCGATTGAAGCCGGCGGCAAGCTGCACGCCCCACGGCCGATCGGCGCCGAGCTTCACGCGCTGTTCGAGCTCGGCAACGAACGGATTCGGCGCCCGTGTCAGAAGCGCCATCAGGGTGCGGCAGTCGGCGTCCGTTTTGGTCTCCGGCAGCTTCGCCGCCCGTCCCGCCTTTGCCCAGTCCTCGACCGAACTGCCGGTGATCGCAAACACGTAGTCCCTCGTCTGCAACGGCATGCCGCCGGTGCCGGCGAGCCACTCCTGCACCCGCCGCGGGCCGGCGTTGTAGGCGGCCGCAGCGAGGCCGAGATTGCCGAACTGATCGCGGAGCTCCTTGAGGAATTCGGCCGACTTCGGCAGCGCCTGCACCGGATCGAACGGATCGAGCAGCCGGCGTTCGCTGGCGGTGCCGGGCATGAACTGCGCGATGCCTTGCGCGCGCTTGCCGCTCCGCGTCACGGGTCCGACGGCATCGGGCTGAAACCGGCTCTCCTGCCAGATCACCCGGGCGAAAAACTCCAGCGGCAAGTCGTGCGCCTTGGTGGCGGACTCGATCATCAGGCAGATCGACTCGCGGGTGCCGGGATCGGTCGGCTTGTCCGCTTTGTCCTGCGGCTGCCCGGCAGGCTTCGCTTCGTCGGCGCGAGCGGGCATCTTCGTCTCTGTCGCAGCTCCGGTCTCGGCGGGCGCGGATGCAGCCGGAGCGGATCGATCCGGCTGGACCGCCGGCGTCTCCTCGGCACGCGCCGCTGCCAGCCCGAGCAGAGCGATGCCGCAGACGACTGCGACATGGTCGCTCCATCGCCTCCCGGTCATCCGCGGCTTCCCTTCACAGGCGCATCCTTGACTCACTCGGGCAACGGGCTAGCAATCGAAAAACCCTCGCGCAACGGGAACGCAGGATGGCCGAAACCGATCCACTTGCCGGCTTTGCGGCAGACGACGACGTACCGATCCAGTATATGGCGCGCACCCGCGCTTATTATCAGGCGATCGGCTACGACGTGCCGTATCGCTGGGCGCACCACACCGGTTCGCCGTTCGCCCCGTTGGCAAGACCATTGGCACGATCCCGTGTCGCGCTGATCACCACCGCTGCGCCTTACGATCCCGCCAAGGGCGATCAGGGCCCCGGCGCGGCCTATAACGGCGGCGCAAAATTCTATCAGGTCTATGACGGCGACACCTCGCGCGATCACGACCTGCGCATCTCCCACATCGCCTACGACCGCACCCACACCACCGCCACCGACAGCGGCACCTGGTTTCCGCTGCCGCAGCTTCGCCGGCTGGCGAACGAAGGCCGGCTGGTCCTGGCACCGCGCTTCTTCGGCGCGCCGACCAATCGCAGCCATCGCGTCACCATCGAGACCGACGCGCCGGAGATCCTGGCGCGCTGCAAGGCCGATGGTGTCGACGCCGCTGTGCTGGTGCCGAACTGCCCGGTCTGCCATCAGACCGTATCGCTGGTGGCGCGCCATCTCGAAGCCGCCGGTATCTCCACCGTGGTGATCGGCTGCGCCAAGGATATCGTCGAGCACGCCGCAGTGCCGCGATTTCTGTTCAGCGATTTTCCGCTCGGCAACTCCGCCGGCAAGCCGCACGACGAAACGTCGCAGGCCTTCACCCTCGATCTCGCGCTGCGACTGCTGGAATCCGCGCCGGCGGCCCAAACCACGGTGCAGTCGCCGCTGCGCTGGAGCGATGATCACCGCTGGAAGCGCGACTACAACAACGTCGCCAATCTCAGCGCCGAGGACCTGGCGCGGCGGCGTGCCGATTTCGACGCCGAGAAACAACGTGCTCGCGGACTGCGCGACGGCGTTGCCTGAAACGCACGCCCTTACCTCATTGCCTCCGTGCGGCGCTAAGCCTCGTCTTTCCGGCAATTGCCTGGCCGACCCGTTGGACTAAAACGTCGATTCGAAACGCCACGAGCGGCCGCGGTATCGATACCGCGGGTTCCGTTTCGCCAGAGGACGACGACCATCAAGCGCAAGCAACCCAAACAGCGTCGGCCGAAGAAGAAGCATTACGGCGGCAAGGCCGGCCTGCGCCCGTCCGCCGAGACGCTGACGACGGTGCCTGACGACGATGCGGTCGCGTCGCCACGTACCGAGGACGCGCCGGTTTCGACCGCGGCCGTGCCGGCGCCGGCTGCGGCTGATGCGCGCCCGGCCTCACCTCCCGCAAGGCCGCAGGCTGCGGCCAAGCCGCCGCACGGCTCCAGACCGAAACCACCCCAGGTCAAGGCAGCGAAACCGGCGCGCGGCGCCGGGCAAGCTGCGCCCGCCCCCGCAGCCGCGCCCGCTGCGCCACGTCCGGCTGCGGCACGCTCCGGTTTTTCACCGCTGACCATGCTGCTTGGTGCCGGCGACAGCCTGCTCGAGATGCTGCGCAACCGTCCGCAGCGGCTGCTGTTGTGGATCCTCGGCCTGTACGGAACGCTGTGGTTCGTCAGCGCGATCAGCTTCCCGGGGCTGCCGGCGGTCGGCTACGAAATGGCGCTGTTCGGCAACGAGTTGCAGGGCGGCTACTGGAAATACCCGCCGCTGGCGCCGTGGCTGACCGAATTGGCCTCGCTCGCCACCGGCCGATGGAACGGCGCACAGCTCCTGCTCGCGCTCGGCTCGGCGCTGATGACGCTGGCGCTGTTGTGGCGGCTCGGCGCTGCGGTCTTCGGCGACAGCGGCGCCACGCTCGCGGTGGCGCTGACGATCCTGATCGGCTGTTTCGGGCCGCAGGTCACCGCCTTCGATCCCGCGATCGCAAGCCTTCCGTTCGCGGTCGCGGTGGTCTTGCTGTATCGCAAGGCGGTGTTCGAGGACGCCCGCTCGAGCTGGATCGGACTCGGCGTCGCCGCCGCGTTGATGATCGCCGCCAACCATGCAGGCGCGGCGTTGATCCTGGTCCTGATCGGACATTTGCTGCTGACCGCCGATGGCCGCCGCCGACTGTTGTCGGCCGGGCCGGGAATCGCGGCAGTCGCCTGCTTCATCGTGCTGCTGCCGCATCTGATTTGGCTGGCGCAGCCCAACGGCTCTCCGCCCGTCGCAGCTCCCGACGGTCCGCTGTGGCCTCGGCTCGGGGCCGCCTTCGCCTTCGTGTTCAGTCAGGTCGGCCTCAATCTCGGGCTGGTCGCTGTGGCGGCTCTGGCGTTGCTCCCGCGGATGCCGCTGCAAGGCGAACCCGCGACTGTCGACATCACCCCGCCGAGCCGTTTCGATCGATCGCTGCTGCTGTCGGTCGCGACCCTGCCGTCGCTGCTGGTCGCCATCGGCAGCGTGTTCGACTGGTTCAGCATCGGCGCCTATACCGGCAGTGCTCTGGTGGCATTTTCCGGCGTGGCGCTGGTCGCGCTGCTGCCGGCGCGGGCCACGATCGGGGCGCCGCGGCTGGCGGTGGCGGCTTGGCTTCTGGTGCTGTTCGGGGTGCCGATCGGCTACGCGACCTCGACGTATTCGCGCGCCTACGGCAGCGGCCCGGTGCCGACCGAGCTGTACCCGGCCCAGGCCCTGTCCAACGCGATGCAGTCGGTCTGGAAGAGCCGGACGACGCGGCCCCTCGATATCGTTACCGGAAGCACCAGCGAGGCCGGTTTCGTGGCTGCCTATGCGTCCCCGCGGCCATCGGTGTTCATCGACGCCGATCCAGCCAAGAGCCCGTGGATCACGCCGCAACGGCTGAAGCAGTCCGGAACGCTGGTGGTCTGGAGCACCGACGAGTTCGCCCGAACCGACGTGCTGCCGCCGCCGTATCGGGCGGCGCTTGCGAACACCTCGCCGTTGTTCGGCACGATGCTGCTGCCGCTGGGCGGTGGAAAGCTGAAGGCCTATGGCTGGGCGATGATTGCGCCGGAGGGCGTCGCACTGACGCCTCCGCCCGCGGCCACGCCGCCTGCGCAGGTCGCGCCACCACTGCCGCCTGCCCCCGCTCCCGCCGCTCCGCCTTCGCCGCCCGCTGCTGCGCCGGAAACTGCACCTCCGACACCGGCTTCGCCCGGTCCGTCTCCTGAGTCACGCCCGGCCCCGGCCGATGAACCGGCGGCCCCGACGAATCCAGCCGCCGTTCCGGCGGACGAGCAGCCGTCGCCCGCAGGCCCCGCACCGGCCCGGTCGCCCGCGCAATAATCGGCAAACGGCTGCACCTGACGGCACAGCTCCACAAACGACGAGGCCGGCGATCGCTCGCCGGCCTCGCTGTTTCTGATCGTCTGGCTTCCGGTCAGGCCTTCTCGACCTGATCCTTGATCTTGGCCTTGCGCGACGAGCCGCGCTTCTTGGCGCCGCCCGGTAGATTCTCGGGCTTCGGCGTGACCGGGCCGTCGAGGAATTCGAAGCCGATCTTCTCCAGCTCGACCCCGGCGACGCCTTCGTCCTTGACCAGCACAACCCTGACGTGGCCGCCGCCCTTGAGCCTGCCGAACAGCACCTCGTCGGCCAGCGGCTTCTTGATGTGCTCCTGGATCACCCGGGACATCGGCCGGGCGCCCATCTGCTCGTCGTAGCCGTGCTGCACCAGCCAGGCCTTGGCCGGCTCGGACAGCTCGATGGTGACGTCGCGGTCGGCGAGCTGCGCCTCGAGTTGCAGCACGAACTTCTCCACCACCATGCCGATGACGTCGGCATTGAGGTGCGCGAACGACACGATGGCGTCGAGACGGTTGCGGAATTCCGGCGCGAACTGCCGGTTGATCGCCTCGTGATCGTCGCCTTCACGCTTGCTGCGGGTGAAGCCGAACGCCTGGCGCGCCAGATCCGCCGCGCCCGCGTTGGTGGTCATGATCAGGATCACGTTGCGGAAGTTGACCTGCTTGCCGTTGTGGTCGGTGAGCCGGCCGTGATCCATGATCTGCAGCAGCACGTTGTACAGATCGGGGTGCGCCTTCTCGATCTCATCGAGCAGCACCACGCAGTGCGGATGCTGATCGACGCCGTCGGTCAAGAGGCCGCCCTGGTCGAAGCCGACATAGCCGGGAGGTGCGCCGATCAGACGCGACACGGTGTGGCGCTCCATGTACTCCGACATGTCGAAGCGCAGCAGTTCGACGCCGAGCGACGACGCGAGCTGCTTGGCCACCTCGGTCTTGCCGACGCCGGTCGGACCGGAGAACAGATAGCAGCCGATCGGCTTCTCCGGTTCGCGCAGGCCGGCGCGCGCCAGCTTGATCGACGCCGACAACGCCTCGATCGCCTTGTCCTGGCCGAACACCACGCGCTTCAGGGTCTGCTCGAGATGCTTCAGCACCTCGGCGTCGTCCTTCGACACGCTCTTCGGCGGGATCCGCGCCATGGTCGCAACCGTGGCTTCGATCTCCTTGATTCCGATCGTCTTCTTGCGCTTGTTCTCGGACAGCAGCATCTGCGCCGCGCCCGACTCGTCGATGACGTCGATCGCCTTGTCCGGCAGCTTCCGGTCATGGATGTAGCGCGACGACAGTTGGACCGCGGATTCGATTGCCTCGTTGGTGTACTTGAGCTTGTGATAGTCCTCGAAGTACGGCTTCAGCCCCTTCAGGATCGCGATCGCGTCTTCGACGGTCGGCTCGTTGACGTCGATCTTCTGGAAGCGCCGCACCAGAGCGCGGTCCTTCTCGAAGTGCTGTCGGTATTCCTTATAGGTGGTCGAGCCCATGCAGCGGATGGTGCCCGAAGCCAAGGCAGGCTTGAGCAAATTCGAGGCATCCATCGCGCCGCCGGACGTGGCGCCGGCGCCGATCACGGTGTGGATCTCGTCGATGAACAGGATCGCGTTGGGGTGGGCTTCGAGCTCCTTCAAGACCTGCTTGAGACGCTCCTCGAAGTCGCCGCGATAGCGGGTGCCGGCGAGCAGCGTGCCCATGTCGAGCGAGAACACCGTGGCGGCGGACAAAACCTCCGGCACTTCGCCATCGACGATTCGCTTGGCGAGCCCTTCGGCGATCGCGGTCTTGCCGACGCCGGCTTCGCCGACGAACAGCGGGTTGTTCTTCTGCCGGCGGCACAGCACCTGGATCGCACGGCTGATCTCGGCATTGCGTCCGATCACCGGGTCAATCTTGCCGTCGCGGGCCTTCTTATTGAGATTGACGCAATAGGTCTCGAGCGCGTCGCCCTTCTTCTTGCCGTCGTCGCCCGCCTTGGTCTCGGTGTCTTCATCGACGCCGCGCACCGGCCGCGCTTCCGACACGCCGGGCCGCTTGGCGATGCCGTGACTGATGTAGTTGACGGCGTCGTAGCGCGTCATGTCCTGCTCCTGCAGGAAGTACGCAGCGTGGCTCTCGCGCTCGGCGAAGATCGCAACCAGCACGTTGGCGCCGGTCACTTCTTCACGCCCTGAGGATTGTACGTGGATCACCGCCCGCTGGATCACACGCTGGAAGCCCGCCGTCGGCTTGGCGTCTTCAGAGCCGTCGGTGACCAGATTCTCGAATTCGGTTTCGAGATAGTTCACCAGGCTGGCGCGCAGCTTGTCGAGATCGACGCTGCAGGCGCGCATCACCGCGGCCGCGTCGGAATCGTCGACCAGAGACAGCAGCAGATGTTCGAGGGTTGCGTACTGGTGATGACGCTCGTTGGCGATGGCGAGCGCGCGGTGGAGGGATTGCTCAAGGCTTTGCGAAAATGTCGGCATTGCGTCCTCTGTGTCCCCCGCTGATCATGATCGCCGCTGCACCGTGACGCAACAACAACCTTTCCAGATATAGTGTCCAAACCTGATCGCGAAAGACTGGTTCCGTATCAGTCCGTCCACCAAGCAAGTCCGGGAAAACCCGCCGGCTTGAGTCAATGCAAAACCCGTTCCGAACGACCGCACCCGGGCGGCTATTTCTTCTCCATCACGCATTGCAGGGGATGCTGGTGCTTGCGCGCGAAGTCCATCACCTGCGTCACTTTGGTCTCGGCGATCTCGTAAGTGAAGACGCCGCACTCACCGATGCCGTGATGGTGGACATGCAGCATCACCTGGGTGGCCGCCTCGACGTCCATCTGGAAGAACTTCTCCAGGACGTGGACGACGAACTCCATCGGCGTGTAATCGTCGTTCAGGATCAGCACCCGATAGAGGCTGGGCCGCTTGGTGCGCGGCTTGGTCTTGGTGATGACCGAGGTCGACGGCGTGTTCGGGCCGGAGCGGCCTCCCTCGCCCGCCATCGCCATCGGCCGGGTCGTCGGGTCGCCGGCCGTGCCGGCAGCGAGGTGGCTCAGAGAAGATTGCAGCATGGCTTTCGGTATTTAGATCCCAGGGAACTTCCGAGACGCCGGAACCGCAACGTGCGTTCAACGCGCAAAGCGCCGACGACGCCCGGCGCAGCGGCTCCCGGCACGACGCAGCGGCGGAATACGGTAAATATGGGTCGAGTGCGGATTTGCTGCAAGCGCGGAAATGCCGGAGGCGATCCCCGGCGGGAATTGTCCTCAACGCACCGGTCGGCGCAGCGGCCCGGTTAACCAATGGTTGCCCGATGGCGGCGAATCCGCGCCACCTCGTTCGGACACCGTCAAGCACGCTGACCCGCTCCGCGGTATTTGTTCAGCAGTTTAGCGAGTTTATGAGAATCATTTTACGGAGCGTTTATCCATCGCGCCCGATCCTCCGGCCGAAAGCCAGGATTCCGGTGCCGCCATGTCCATTGCCTCTCTTGCCGCCCGTCTGAACCGCGCCGCGCGCCGCTTTCCGGCCGCGAGCGGGGGCAACATCGCCGTGATATTCGGGATCGCCCTGCTGCCGCTGCTGGGTTTCGTCGGCGCCGCGGTGGACTATTCCCGCGCGTCTCGCGCCCGCACCGCCATGCAGAGCGCACTCGATTCCACCGCCCTGATGGTCGCAAAGGATCTCACGAGCGGCAAGATCACTGCAGAAAACGTTCAAAGCGCGGCCAACACTTACTTCACGAGCCTCTATAAGAACACCGACGCACCAAGTATCGACGTCACCGCGACGTACACCCCCAAAACGTCGTCCGAAAACGCCAGACTCACGGTGGGCGGCACCGGCTCAATCAACACCGAATTCATGAAGGTGATGAATATCTCGCAGATGTCTCTCGGCGCATCATCGACCACAACCTGGGGCGGAACACGGTTACGTGTGGCGCTGGCGCTCGACGTCACCGGTTCGATGGACAGCGCCGGCAAGCTCTCGGCGATGAAAACCGCAGCTAAGCAGCTCATCGACACTCTCAAGGCGACCTCAACCACCAAGGAAGACGTCTACATCTCGATCGTGCCCTTCAACGTCATGGTCAATGTCGGCCCCGGCAACAAGAACGCGACCTGGCTCGACTGGGACACGAACTACGGAAGCTGCAAGTCGAAATACACCACAAAGAACGCCTGCCAAGCGGGCGGCGACTCTTGGAACTACTGGAGCAACACATGCCAGTCCCAGAAAACTCTGAAGAGCGCCTGCCAAGCCGGCGGTCACACCTGGACTGCCAGCAACGTCAACTCCTGGAAGGGCTGCGTCACTGATCGCACGCAGAACTACGACACAACCAAGACTGAGCCGACCTCCGCCACACCCGACACGCTGTTCCTGGCACAGAACTATTCGGACTGCATGGCGTCGCTGCTGCCGATGAAGTCGGCCTACGAGGCAACAGAGTCCGATAGCTCGACCGACGCCACCACGTTGAAGGGCCGGATCAACACCCTCGACGCTCAGGGCGGCACCAACCAGGGGATCGGCATGTTCTGGGCGTGGATGACGCTTCAGGCGACGGCGCCGCTGTATACGCCGGCGAAGGATTCGGAATACAAATATACCGACGCAATCGTGTTGTTGTCGGACGGCATGAATACAAAGAACCGTTGGTACGGCAATGGCTCGAACTGGTCGCCGCAGGTCGACGATCGGCAGAAGATCCTGTGCGATAACATTACCACCAAGGTCAACGGCGTACCGGAAACTACGATCTACACCATCCAGGTCAACACCAGCGGCGATCCAGAATCCTCGGTGCTGAAATACTGCGGCTCGACCGGCGGATTCTTCTCCACCACCACCGCGTCCGGCATCCAGAGCGCGTTCCAAGAGGTCGGAGCCTCGCTGACCAAGCTGCGGATCGCAAAATAGGCCGCACCGCGCGCGCCCACAGGTCTCGGTTTCCGCGCCCCCGCCCCCGGCCGCGCCCTGCGACAACGGCCCGTTCAATCTCCGACGGCGGCCGCCGGGCTGAGATGCTGCACCGCGGGATTGGCCTCATCCTTTCGAATCCTCGGCATTGACGCAACCCTTGCTTAACCTTTTGGAAACCGGCCGCTCCTAACCTCAGTCCCTAAACATTCGCGCTCGCCGAGAAAAGCCGCGTCAATTCAGCCGCTTATCCGCCTCTCGGGCGCAGCCGCTGGTGCCGGGCTAGCGAGTGATTCCAACGCTGGATTCTGACGTTTCCGGGCTGCGCGGGCTTAATTCTGCCTCACGGTCCGGTGAATGATGAAAGATCGGACGGGGACGTTCATGCACCGCAATATTTCTTTCCGCTCGCGCGCGCTGCGAGTTTGCGTGCTCGGCTTGGCCACGATCTCCGCTGCGGTGATCTTCACAACCGATACCGCCGATGCGAGGCGGCGCCACAAGAATCACGCCCGCCACCACGTCGAACGCAACGCCTACAATCCCGCCTTCGCCTCGATCATCGTCGATGGCAATTCGGGCGCGGTGCTCAGCGCCACCAACCCGGACAGCCAGCGTCACCCCGCATCGCTGACCAAGATCATGACGCTGTATTTGCTGTTCGAGCGACTCGAACAGGGCAAGCTTTCGCTCGACAGCGAAATGGAAGTGTCCGAATTCGCCTCCGGACAAGCCCCGACCAAGCTCGGACTGCGCCCGGGCCAGAAGCTGCGGGTCGAGGACGCGATCAAGGGACTGGTGACCCGCTCGGCGAACGACGCCGCCGTGGTGATCGCCGAGACGATCGGCGGCAGCGAGGCTGAATTCGCCAGGATGATGACCCGCAAGGCGCGCGCCCTCGGCATGTCGCGCACCGTGTATCGCAATGCATCCGGCCTGCCCAACAGCGAGCAGGTCACCACCGCCCGGGACCAGTCGATCCTCGGCCGCGCCGTTCAGGATCGTTTCCCACGCTATTATCGCTACTTCTCGACCAGCGTATTCGCTTACCGCGGCCAGTCGATCCGGAACCACAACCGGCTGCTCGGGAGCGTCGAAGGCGTCGACGGCATCAAGACCGGCTACACCCGGGCCTCCGGATTCAATCTTGTCACCTCGATGCACCGCGGCAACCGCTTCCTGGTCGGCGTGGTGCTCGGCGGTCGCAGTGGCGGCTCGCGCGACGCCATCATGCGCAATCTGCTCGCCGAGAATCTGGAAAAGGGCGCGACCCGCCGGACCGTCGCCGCCATCACCGAGCGCTCGTCGGGTTCCGACGACATCGAGGTCGCGGAGACCAGCCGCAGCGCTCCCCCGGTCCAGGTGCAAGGTGCGGTTCAGGTCGCATCCGCCGCGCCCGAAACGGTGCTTCCAACGCCCCGCCCCGCCGCTCCGCTCACCCGTTCCGCCGCCGCCCCAGAACCAAAGCCCGAGCCCGGCCCGTTCAACAGCGGCACCATCGAGACCAAGCCGCTGGTGATCGTCCCCGGCTCCGCCGAACCGATGAAGCCGGTCCGGGTCAAGACGGTTCAGGTCAAGTCTGCTCCGATCAAGCTCGCTTCCGCGGTGGCCGCGCCGCCGGTTACCAGTGCAATCCCGCCGCAGCGTCGCGATCCGGCGGAAACCTCCGGAACCGCCATCGCCCGCGCCGAAACCCGACCGGAAACGATCCCGCAGCCCGCCGGTCACGGCACCGGCCAAGGCGTCCTCGGCGTGCTTCCGGCCTCCAGTGTGCCGTCTCGAAATTCTCAAGCCCTGGCCTATGCCGACACCGCTGCCGCGCCGGCTCCCGCCGTCCAACAGCAAGGCGCGATCAAGACGGTTGCCCATACCGGCTGGATCATCCAGGTCGGCGCTCTGGAAAGCGAAAACGAGGCGCGCAAGCGGCTGGAAGCGGCGCGGGAACAAGCCAGCGGTCTGCTCGGAAAGGCCGATCCTTTCACCGAGACCGTCACCACCAAGGGCGATCGCAAGCTGTATCGCGCCCGGTTCGCCGGCCTGGAACGCGACGAAGCCGAGGCGGCGTGCCGCAAGCTGAAGCGCTCCGACATCTCCTGCTTCACCATCAAGAACTGATCGCCGCCGCAAGGCCGTTTTCCGAACGCGACCGGACCTGTCCGGTCGCGTTCGCATTTGTGGCAGCCGGGGGCGCTACAGAACATCGTCCTGCAACGATCCTGCGGGCGGATCCCGCGACGAAACCACTCGTCAATGATTGATCGATAAGAGTTGAATCAACAGCCACGCCGAAACGGCGGGCGACCCGGGGCGTCAATTCGGGGATCAGGACACTCGCAGTCTGTAGCGTAAAGTTGCGTTGCTGGAGTTAGCTGCGATGCGTGCGAAGCAAGGTATCCTTGGCCGCGTTTACCCGGGCGGCAAGGTACGTCGACCCCCCTTGGTCGGGATGCAATTTCTTCATCAGGGTGCGGTGGGCGCGCCCGATCTCGTCCGGCCCCGCGCCCGGCTGCAGGCCAAGGATCTGATAGGCTTCCTCGGTCGTCATTTTGCTGCCCGACGGCTGGCTTCGCTGCCCCCCTGCCGTGTCTCCATGCGCGTTTTGACGCCAAGCGGGAAACCGGCGGTCCAGATAGCTTTCGAGTAGCGCACAGCTCTCCGCGTCAAAGCCCGCAAGCATTGCCGCAAGCTCGCCGAGGTCGAACTCGTCGAGCGAACGGCCGGCATTGGGGCCTTTCAGGATCTGTCCGGTCATCGCGCCGCTGTCGTGATCCAGCAGCATTTCAAGATAGTGCGACCGAACCGTCGAGGCCTGGCCGCGCGAGCGCGCTCCGCCGCCGAACAGGCCGCCGAGATTGCCGAAGCCGGCGTTCTGGAGCGGTGTCCAGCCGAGCAGCCCGGCGCCGAACAGACCGAGCGGTATCGCCACCGCCAGTTCGCCCCTGACGCCTGTGAACAGGGCCGCGGCCAGCGCGACCACACCGCCTGCGATCTTCAGCGCGCGTGCCAGCACCGCCGGGTTGGCGGACCGGAGCATTTGCAGCAGCGTGTACAGCACCAGAACGGCGATAGCGCCGGCAATCAGCGTAGGCATGGCGACAATATAAGGCGAGGCATCGGAAAAAGCACCGGGCCGCAGTCCAGCTCGACTACCGCATCTGACTGAGCAACAGCGCAGCTCCGCCGCCACTGCCGGCGAGCCGCTGCAGCGCCGCGCGGCCGCCTGCCGCATAGGCCGCGGCGGCGCGCAACAGTTCGCGGAGCTGCGCTGCGGCGCCAGGATCGAACCTGCACCATGCTCCACCGCTCAGTCGCGCAATCTCTCGGAAAGTCTGCTCAGCGACCGGGTCGCCCCCTTCCTGGAACAGGAAGACCGGCACTTTCAGCATGCCGAGCTCACCCGCTCGGGCACAAAGCTCATCGGCCTGCTCTTCCATAGCATCGCCGACGAACACGATGGCGCGCACCCCGGAGGCGATCGCCTCCTTGCGGGCGTCCGACAGCACCCGACCGATCTGGGTGTGACCGCCACGGCAGTCGATCTTGCCCATCAGCCGCGCCAGCTCGGCGCTCGACGAAATCCAGCCCGAGGCCCGGCATTCGTTGAAGCCGCGATAGTACACCAGGCGGATGTCCAGACGACCGGTCGCTTCAGCCTCGCGGAACATGTCGGCCTGCAGAGCGCAGGCCATGTCCCACGTCGGCTGCCGGCTCATCGTGGCGTCGAGAGCGAACACCAGACGGCCGCGCGCGCCCACTGCATCGGGCGCCATCGCCCGCGCCCTGGCGACGAAGGCGGCAATCTCCGCCGACGACGAAGGCGCCACCGTCTCGTTCTCGCGGACGGAAGGCTGGATCGAAACTGGAGTCGGCTCGCGGGACATCGGCACTCGCTAAAGGCTCTGCGAGACCTATGTGGCGACGGCCGGATCGAGCGTCAATGCGGTCGGCCAAAGAGCTATTTCGCCGATGCCACCGTGCCGGGACCGTGGGGGCGCGGACTTCGTCCGATCGCGATGCCGCCATCGTCCAGGAACTTGTCGAGCGACGCCGCGATCGCGTTCTTGACGCGCTCCGGACCTCGATCGCTCATCTCGGTGTGCTGAAACCCGGTCTTGACCACGGTGATCCCGGCCTGATCGCAAACATCGGGGTCCGGCACCACGCCCGGATCGGCCTTGAACACCGGATCCTCCGACCGGAACGTCAGAGTTTTGAACTTGCCGTCGATCATGAAAGGCACCCGCAGATTGTCGAGCGTCACGACACGCCGGATCAGCTCGGGATTGAGTTGCGCGTAGTACATCGAAATGTCGCCGCCGTTGGAATGTCCGACCATGGTGAGGCGACGGTAGTCGGCATTGGGAACGATCGTCTTCAACTGTGCGATCGCGAAATCGATGTTCGCAACGCCCTTCTCGTACACCGGCAGTCGCCCGACATACGGTTCGCCGACCTTGGTGACCAGCGGACCATCGGTCGGCAGATCGTGCTGAATACTCACGGCCAGATAGCCGCGCACCGCGAACAGGTTGGCAAGGAAGGAGTACTCGGTGAACTTCACCGTGTTGCCGTGGTTGAGAACGACGACCGGAAGCTCGGCCAAGCCGGCGTCGGCCTGCATTTCCTTGTCGCGTCGAACGGCGACGGCGACTTCCACCGGCCGTTGACGCGAGGCGTCGTAGAAGGTCAGCGTCTGATGCCGGATCGCCCATTTCGAGGCGGTGAAGTAAGCCACCGCCGAAACGAGGCACAGTGCCAGAAGAACTGTGATTCCACGTGCCATCATCCATCCCGCGTCGATCGGAAGCCCTGCCCGAAACGATCGACAATGGGACTATAAATCACAGTCGTATGACAGAAAGATCAAAGATTAGCAGATCGACGCCACCTCGTTGGGCATCTGCACAATGCCCCGCCAGCGCGCGGCCATCATTCTCCACGGCGGTTGCAGACGATCGAAATCTCCCGAGAAGAAGCCGTGTCGCGCAATGCCGTCCTCATTCGGGCTTCCGGATCACCAGCAAGGTCGGACCGATCCGGACGTCGCGCAACTAAGCGCCGACGATGTCGTGCAGCTCCAGCGGCGTGCCGGCCTGGGCGAACCACTCTGCGCGGTTGGCGGCGCGGCGGCGACCGCGCTCGTCGAGCGGCAACTTCAGCCTGCGCAGCAAATCAGTGACCTCCTCGCGCGCAGTCACGTGCCCCATGCTCGGCCGGGTGCCGAGGGTCGTCTCGTCGAGCTGATCCAACGCCGTCAGTCCGCGCGGAAAGAACTCCCGGTACACGACGCGCTCGGCGAACCCGTCGAGCGGCCGGAAACCGATCCGCATCGCGAGTTCCTTCAACCCGGCGGCGACCACCCGGTTGTTTCGCGATCCGAGTGTCGACAGCCGATTGCGAACGACGATCCAGTCGGTGTCGGAACCGTCGAGCTGGCGCCGCCGCCGCCGCGCATCGATCACCATCGCAGCGTAGTGACTTTCGCCCGTTACTTCGAAGGTCGTCGGGTCGACGGTCCCGAGCACGTCGAAATCGAGAAAGCTGTCGTTGATCGGCGTCACCAGCGTGTCGGCCATCGAATGCGCCAGTCGCATCAGATAACTATCCGATCCCGGCGTATCGATCACGATGAAGTCGTGATCGTGCTCGACGGCAGCGACCGCGTCGGCGAATTGCTGAAATTCGGCAGCTTCGTTGTCGGCGACCTGCATGGTCTCGCCGAGGCTGAGGCAGCAGTGCCGCGGCAATTCGAGATCGAGCCCGGCGTGCTCCGACCAGGCGCTGCGATTGGCGACATAGCGGGTGAAGCTCCGCTGCCGGCAATCGAGATCGATCGTCGCCACGCGCTGACCGGCCTTCAGCAACGCTACCGCGATGTGCAGCGCCAGCGTCGATTTTCCGGAGCCGCCCTTCTCGTTGCCGAGCACGATGACCCGCGCCGGGCCGGACTGATTTTCGGAAGCCTCAATCAGCATCGATCTCCCCTTCGCCGTTGATCTTCAAATCGGTGACGACGAGGGTCAAGCAAATTGCTGAAGTTGGATCGGGACGGAAGCGGCTTTGCGCTTCATGATGAATCCGGCACGCGTCGTCAGCCCGCCGTCAGGCTTAACGCACTGCCGCCGGTCGGTCGCCGCGGTGGCGGTCGGCAACACGGCTTGATAAGATCGGATTCCTTTCCGCAGCCGCCTCGTGCGGCATGGTCCCGCTGATCGCGATCGAGCTTTCGATGTCCAGTCCTCCCGTCGTCGCCCGCACCCTCCCCGCTCTCCGCCGCGCACTCGCCGAGCTGCGCCGGCGCAATGCCAGCGTCGCGCTCGTGCCGACCATGGGCGCCCTGCACGACGGGCACCTGTCGCTGGTGCGGCTGGCGAAGCGGCGCGCCGACAAGGTGGTGGTCTCGGTGTTCGTCAATCCGACCCAATTCGCCCCGCACGAGGATTTCGGCTCGTACCCGCGGACCTTCAAGGCCGACGCCGCCAAGCTCGCCGCCGAGAACGTCGACCTGATCTGGAATCCGGACGTCAAGGCGATGTACCCGGAAGGCTTCTCCTCCAGGATCATCACCGAAG
Source organism: Rhodopseudomonas palustris (assembly GCF_007005445.1). Lineage (NCBI taxonomy): Bacteria > Pseudomonadati > Pseudomonadota > Alphaproteobacteria > Hyphomicrobiales > Nitrobacteraceae > Rhodopseudomonas > Rhodopseudomonas palustris. The sequence continues at coordinate 2,460,138 of NZ_CP041387.1, forward strand.
GTCCGGCCGTCGCCGGCCTTGAAGATCGCTTCCGTCCGCATTTCTTCGGCGGCGTCGCCACCGTGGTCGGCAAACTGTTCAACCAGTGCCGGCCGGACGTCGCGGTGTTCGGCTCGAAAGATTTCCAGCAGCTTCGCGTGGTGACGCGGATGGCCGCGGATCTCGACATGGGCGTGAAGGTGGTGGGCGCGCCGACGATGCGCGAACGCGACGGCCTCGCGATGTCGTCGCGCAACGTCTATCTGTCGGACGAAGAGCGCGCGCTGGCGCCGACGCTGTACCGGGCGATGAAAGAGGTCGCCAGGCGCATCAAAGCCGGCAAGAGCATCGACGCCTCCCTGGCGGCCGGCGCCGAACTGATTGCTGGCGCAGGCTTCGTGCTCGACTATCTCGAAGCCCGCCATGCGGAATCGCTGGCTCCGATCAAATCGCGCAAGGACGGTCCGATCCGACTGCTGGTCGCCGCCAAGCTCGGCAAGACCCGGCTGATCGACAACATCGCGGTCTGAGACCGCATAGGTTCTCGACGACGCGGCGGCGGACGTCGCCTACAGCAGCCCGAGCTCCCGCAATTCGCGGCGCATCGGCTCCGGCATCGCCGCGATCCCCTCGGCGGCGTTGCCGAGGTCCTGCGGCGCGTCCGCCGCGGTGAGATAGCGCCAGCCCTGGAACGGTCGCATCGGACGCGGGCTGACCGGGTGCACCTTCGGTTCGAGCACCAGCCGGCAGCGACTGATTCCTTCACCGTCGCGAAATGGCTCGATCGCGGCCAGCTTTTGCCGCGCCGCGATCTCGCCCCGGATCACCCAATACAGCGATCCGCCATCGAGCAGTTCGGCGTCCCGCTTCGGGACCATTCGGGTGATGTGGATGTGCCGGCCGGCCTGCTTGGCGCGTTCCGTCACCCGCTGGGTCAAATCCTTCACCGACTCGCAGCCGACGGCGAGCTTGATCAGATGCAGTGCCATTGAGTCCAGGTTTCCTGCGCCGGCCGACGCCGCCGCTCAGTTATCCGAGGCCGGAGCTCCCGGCGCAAGCTGCACCGGCGCGAGCGGCTTCGGCTTCGGAGGAGCGGGCGGCCTCTTGGCCGGCGGGGTCGACGCGGGAGTACCGTTTGCGGTCTGATTGGCCGTCGCCTGGGCAGCGGCCGGGGGAGCGGAAGCCCTCTTGGCCGCCGCCGCGGGGGCGGCCTTGGCATTGGCTGCGGCACCATGCGCTGCGGGCGCGGTGGCCGGTCGGGCCGAACCGGCACTCGCAGCGCCCTGCCCAGGCTCCGGCGCCATGATGCTGACAGGCGGGATCGAGGCCGACGTCGGGAAATCGATATCGGTGGGTTTGCCGCTCGGGGCTTCCGCGGGTGCCGGCACGGCTGCCTGCGCAGGAGTCGTGGCACCGTTTGCGGGCGCGCCGCCGAAGCCTGCCGACATTGGGCCGCCCCAGCTCGGGGCGTAGCGGGTCAAGGTGGTCTCATAGAGATGCTCGCCGATGTTGGCTGCGATCCGGCTGGTGTCGGTGAGCGATCGAAACGCCGGGCAGTCGGTCGGCTGGCAGCGATCCTGCGACGCCAACACGTAAGCGATCAGGCCGTAGCGGTCGCGCTCGATCGCGCGGCGCAGGCGTGCCAGCTCCGGCGTCATCTGCTTGTCCGCAGCGGCGGCATCCCCCAGCGCGGTCAGTCGGGCCAGCCGGGCCGACGCATAGGACACAGCGGCCGCAACGGTCTCCGGCGAACTGAACAGCGCTTTTTCGCAGGCCGAAAGCACCATGTCGCCGGCGAGGTCGTCGACGCACGCAAGCGCCGGAATCGCCTTGGCGACCGGGTCACGCGCCTCGCCTGGAGCCTGTGCGGTGGCGCCCGCATTGCCGAGACCGCGAACGCCGGCATAGCCGGCCAGACCGATCGCGCCGAGCGTGATTACCACCAGCGCGCCATTGGCGAACGACTTATCGGCGCGCAGCAGCGTGATCAGCACCAAGAGCGCCACGAAGGCCGCAACCGCCACCATCGCCCACATCGGAAAAGCCGGTGAATGAAGAATTCGGTCGAGCGACGCCGACCAAGCAGCCCAATCCATGCGCGTTGTCCCCTATGCGCCGATCCGGCGACTGAACACCGGCTTTACGACCAAAATTGGCGCAACGAGAAAATGCGCAAGAGCAACGGAAAAACGGTGCAAGACAAAGCGAGAGTCAAAGAAACAGCGCCAGACTTGGCGACAGAACGCCAAACTTGGGAAACACCGGAAGGCGCGCGGAAGAGCAAAGAGCGAAAGACTCGTCGAAACAGTCCCCGAGATCGCTGCCCCTGCCTCCGTGAAGAGGAGTCGGGACAGCGATGATGATCTCAGAGGCAGTTAAGTCCTGGAGTGGATGACGACGCGCGGCTCAGCAGACGCTGAGCTGGCTTTCCTTGGCGACTCGCTCGAACGCCTCGGACATATTCTTGATGCGATACTGACAGTCAGACCCATCGGTCGGGAGCAGCCGGACGATTTCATAAATCCCGCTGGCTGCCGGACGGGCAACGTTGCTGGCGGTAAAATAGACCGATTCACCTACCACGAACTTGTGCTTCAACGCTCAACTCCTGCGCCACTTGATTACCGATCCGCCCCTTGTCGCCGGGTGTGATCGGTTCCCCCCAAGCCCCGCGCGCTTATAGCACGCGAGGAGGTCTCCTGGCCAGTGATTCACGCATGGCTGGCGCCCCGATTTTGCTTGTTTTTCAGCGATCTAGGCGGTGACAAGCCCGAAACGACGGGGCGCTGGGAATCAATCCCCTTGAGTCAGGCGGTTTCGAATTTGTCGATGATCCAAGTCTCGGCCAGGGCCGCCTGAGTCCATTCCTGGAACGCGGGCAACGCCATCATCACCTCCATGTAGCCCTGGACGATCGGATCGACCTCGACCGCGTAAGTCCGGAACCGGTGCACGACGGGGGCGAACATCGCGTCAACGCCGGTGAAGCGGCCGAACAGATACGGCCCGAACCGGCCGTAGCGGTGCCGGCAGTCGGTCCAGATCTCCTGAACCCGGGCGATATCGGCGTGCGCTGCGTCCGACAGCGGCTTGGCGCCCACCGGCCGGTGGATGTTCATGCCGCACTCGTTGCGAAGCGCGGCGAAGCCCGAGTGCATCTCGGCCGATACCGACCGCGCGTGAGCCCGCGCGGCGACGTCATCGGGCCAGAGCTGGGCCTTGGGAAAGCGCTCGGCGGCGTATTCGATGATCGCCAGCGAATCCCAGATGGTGACGTCGCCATCGACCAGAACCGGGACTTTGCCGGCGGCCGTGAAGGCGAGGATGCGCCGCTTGTCGGCATCGCCGGTGTAGAGCGGGATCACGACCTCGTCGAACTCCACCCCGGTCGCCCGCAGCGCGATCCATGGCCGCATCGACCACGACGAGTAGTTCTTGTTGCCGATCACCAGCGTCCGCGCCATGGCCGAAAACTCCCTTCATTTCCCGCAGCGAAGCATCGATCGGCAATCAATCCACGGCCGATGCGGCTGTCAATCTGTCGAGGTTGCGGCGCGCCGACCAATGCGGCACGTCCTAGCAGATGACTGCTGACGATTCGGCGCCCGCGCCCGCCCCCGCCTCTCCTGTCCCCGCCCTGGACGACGACATTCTCGCCGTGCTGAGCAAAGCCGGCCACGGCACGCTCAGCGCCCCGGAGATCGCCCACGCGCTCCGCCCCGAGGGTGACTGGCACGCGCTGCTGATGCCGATCCGCCGCGCGGCGGTCGGTCTGGCGCTGGCCGGACGGCTGGTGATCTATCGCAAGGGAAAGCCGGCCGATCCGAACGATTTCCGCGGCGTGTACCGGCTCGGCCTGCCCCGGCACGATTGAGCGGCGCGCTACGGCGACGGCAGCAGTGACGGGATCTTGCCGCCGAGCCGGTAGGCCAACAGCCCTGCCCATTCGTGCGCGGCGACGTCGGTGCGCGCCAGTCCCGCCGCCAGCGTCGCGAACGGGAGCGCCACGTCTTCGCGACCACGTGTCCGCCAATCCACCGGATAGGCGACCACGTCGAAGCCGGCGGCTTGAAACGCCATGATCGACCGCGGCATGTGGAATGACGAGGTGACCAGCAGCCAGAGTTCGCCGGGCTTGGGCGACACCAGCGCGCGCGTATTGGCGGCGTTCTCGGCGGTCGTGCGCGATTGGTCCTCCAGCACCACGCGGCCGGCAGCGAGCCCGAACCGCTCCAGCAACTCGCCGGCGAGCGGCGCTTCGGCAGCCGAGCGCTGGATCAAGTTGCCGCTGCCCCCGCTGTAGACGATCCGTGCCTGCGGATAACGCCGCGCCAGATCGAGCGTGGCGAGCACGCGCTCGGCGGATGCATCGAGCTCGACCGTATTGCGCGCGGCGCTGACCTCGGAATTGATCGCCCCGCCGAGCACGATGATCCCGTCCGGGGCGCGGCCGGCGTCGTGCCATGGCGGGTAGCGTTCGGACAGCGACAGCAACAGCACGTTGCCGAGCGGCGAATAGCCGGCGATCAGCAGCAGCACGACGCCGCCGATCAGCAGCGCCCGCCCCGCCCGCCGCCACCGCGTCAGCAGCAGCACCAGACCAGCCACGCAGATCATCGCTATCGTGTTGGACGGATGAATGAAGAAGCCGAGGATCTTGGAGAGCAGGAAGAACATCGGTCACCGGCGCACGCTGAAGATCGTGTCCGCGACGTGCGGGATTCCGACCAGGAGGTCAACGGCGGCGTGGTCGTCAATCCCACGCCGGAGCGGTCGCGGTGGTGGTCAGTCGTCCCGTCGGACTGCCGAGCGCGAAGATCTCTCGCATCTCGGCCTCCGACAGCGCGAAATCGAACACGTCGATGTTCTGCTCCAGCCGCTCGAGCCGCGAACTGCGCGGGATCGCGGCGACGTTCTGCTGGATCAGCCAGCGCAGGCAGACCTGCGCCGCGGACTTGCCGTGCGCGGCACCGATCCTGGTCAGTATCTCGCTCGACTTGGCATTTCCACGGGCGATCGGGCTGTAGGCCACCAGCGCCATGCCGTGGGCGGCACAGGCGGCTAGCACCTTCTGCTGATCCAGAAACGGATGGTACTCGACCTGATTGCACACCAACGGCGCCGGACAGACGGTCACCGCCTCGTTGATCAGCGCGACGGTGAAATTCGATACGCCGACGTGTCGCGTGAGGCCGAGCGCGCGAGCCTGGGCGAGCGCGCCGAGCGTTTCGGACAGCGGCACGTGCGAATTGGGCCAGTGCAGCAGCAACAGATCGACCTCGGACAGCCGCAGCTTGACCAGGCTCTCCTTGGCCGAGCGAATGAGATCATTGGGTGCGAAATGCGTTGTCCAGATCTTGGTGGTGACGAAGATCTGGTCGCGGCGGATGTGAGAATTGCGGATGCCTTCGCCGACGTCGCGTTCGTTGCCGTAGATCTGCGCGGTGTCGATGTGGCGATAGCCCAGCCGGATCGCCTGTTCGACGGCACGCGAGCAGACGCGTTTGCTGAGCTCCCAGGTGCCGAGCCCGAGCGTCGGAATCCTGGCCCCGTGGGCTTCGACGAAATGCGTTTCCGCGGACTGCATGGTGATCGTCCCGCATGTCGATGACGCAGACTGATCTTTAGTAGTATGGACCGATCGCCCCCGGCTGCCAATCGCTGCAGAGCGACGAGCTTACCGATTTGTTCCCGGTGCCAAGCAGCGCGGCCCCGCCGCCAGCGCCCCGGCGTGTTCCTCGATCGGAACTCATCTCGAAGCCAAGGTTCCGGGCCGAAGCGGCAGCCTCCCAACGGAACTCATCGCACCGTCGCCTTCACTTCAACCCGAACCATGCAGTCGCGATACCAAGGAAAGCGAAGAACCCGACCACATCGGTCACTGTGGTGACGAAGGTACCCGACGCCACCGCCGGATCGGCACGCATCCGCTCCAGCGCCATGGGTATCAAAATGCCCCCAAGGGCCCCAGCCACCAGATTGCAGATCATCGCCAGCGCGATGACGATCCCGAGGCCCGGCACCTTGAACCAGGCATAGGCGGCGATCCCGGTGATCAGCGCGAACGCGACGCCGTTCACCAAACCGACCAGCGCTTCGCGCATCACCACCCGAACCGCGTTCCAGGCGCCGAGTTCGCGGGTGGCCAGCGCCCGCACCGCAACCGTCATCGTCTGGGTCGCGGCATTGCCCCCCTGGCTGGCAACGATCGGCGCCAGCACCGCCAGCGCCACCATCTGCTGCAACTGATCCTCGAACAGCCCGAGCACCGAGGATGCCAGGAACGCGGTAGCGAGGTTAACCAGCAGCCAGTTGAACCGGCCGCGCGCGATCGTCCATACCCGGTCGGACAGTTCTTCGCCGCTGGAAACGCCACCGAGCGCCTTCAAGTCTTCGTCGGCCTCCTCCTCGATGACGTCGACGACGTCGTCGATGGTGATCACGCCGACCAGTCGGTTGTGGGCGTCGATAACGGGCGCGGCCACGAGATTGTACTTCCCGAACAACCGCGCGACCTCCTCCTGATCCTCGTCGACGGAGACCTTGCGTCGGTCTTCGTCGACCAGATCGGTCAGCGGTACGTTACGGTGCGAGCGCAGCAGCCGGTCGAGCGAGACCGCCCCCTGCCAGTGATTGACCCCATCGACGACGTAGATCTCGTAGAACCGCTCCGGCAGTTCCGCGGTCTCGCGCATGAAGTCGATCGCCTCGCCCACGGTCCAGTCGCGCGGCACCGCGATGAAGTCGGTCTGCATCCGCCGGCCGGCGGAGTTTTCCGGATAGTCCAGACTGCGTTCCAGCGCATCGCGTTCGGACGGCGGAAGTTTGTCGAGGATCTCCTCCTGATCCTCCTCGTCGAGCACCTGGAGCAGTTCGACCGCGTCGTCGGAATCCAGTTCGCGGACGCCTTCGGCGACGGTCTCCGGCTCCAGCTCTTCGAGGATTTCCTCGCGGACGGTTTCGTCGACTTCGTTGAGCGCCGAAAAGTCGAAATCAGCGCCGGTCAGTTCCACCAGCCGGACCCGCTCGTCGGAATCCAGCGCCCGGATCAGGTCGCCGAGGTCAGCCTCGTGGAGTTCGGAGACCAGGGACCGCAACGAGCCGGCATCCTCGGCAGCGATCGCACGAGACACCGCCTCGACGAACTCGGCCCGGAGGTCACCGTCGTCATCCCGCATTGCCGCAGGATCGAGGGCGGCCAGATCGGGCCGCACGACCGCATCCACGTCGTCGGTCATGGGAGCTCCCGCGGGTTTTACTGGTTGCAGAAATCGGGCGCCATCGGGCAAGATGCACTGTCGAACGGCGGCGCGAATGCCCGTGGCAATAACCAATCGGTGAAGCAAAGCGCAATGATAATCATGACACCCTGCAGCAATCCGCCAGTCGGGAGGGTGTCGTGATCGTCGCGCGCACCGCGGCCGCCTTGGTCGCACTCGCCGCACTCGCAGGTAACACACAGGCCGCTGAGTGCCCCCGTCCGGGGACGCTGGGCACCTCGCGGGTGTTGACGGTCGATCCGGCGACGTATCCGCGCGTCGGCCTGAAGAGCTTTCCGCAGACCCTGCCCCTCGCCGACCGCGAGGTCGTGCTGACCTTCGACGACGGTCCGGCGGCGACGACCCCGACCGTGCTGAAGGCGCTCGCCGACGAGTGCGTCCGCGCCACATTCTTCCTGGTCGGCAAGCCGGCCTCCGAGATGGGCGAGATGGTGCGGCGGATCGCGGCCGGCGGTCATACCATCGGTCATCACACCTACACCCATCAGCATCTGTCGGCGCTCAGCCATGCCGATGCGCTCACCGAGATCGATCGCGGCATCGCGGCCGACGAAGCGGTGATGCGCGCCAAGGGCATTCCGGTGGCGACCACGCGGTTCTTCCGCTTCCCGTATTTCGAATCCACCCCGGCGCTGCTCGATGATCTGCAGGCGCGCGGCATTCCGGTGTTCGGCGCCGATCTGTGGGCCAGCGACTGGAATCCGATGACTCCGGACGAACAGCTCAAGCTGATCACCGAGCGGCTGACGGCGACCGGCCGCGGCATCATCCTGTTTCACGATCCGCGCAAGCAGACCGCCGAGATGATGCCGGCATTCCTGCGCTGGCTGCGCGAAAACAACTACCGCGTCGTGCACGTGGTGCCCTCGGACGAAGCCGGTCACGCGGTGGCGTCGGATTCGCATGGCCGCACTGCGCGCTGAGCCGGCCGTCTGGTCCCAGAATCGCCATGGAACTTTGAACGGTTAAGCAGCCGTTCATGACGCGGTTTTATTTTCGGTCCAGGTGGGATTCGGGCGTCGTGAACCGCGCTGTCGGTCGCGTGAAGGCGGTGCACTGTTGTCTGAACGTTCGTTGCGGATTTCCTCTCTCATTGGCGCGGCTTGCGTCGCCGCCGCACTCACCCTCCCGCCCCATCAGGCCCGCGCGGCAAGCTGCCCCGGCAATCCCGATGCGCTCGGCACATCGCGCACGCTGGTCGTCGACCCGCGCGAGCATCCGCGAATCGGCACGATGCAATACGGCGAGACCCTGCCGCTGCGCGACCGCGAGGTGGTGCTGACGTTCGACGACGGCCCGCTGCCGCGCGAAAGCAACCAGGTGCTCGACATTCTGGCCAGGGACTGCGTCAAGGCGACGTTCTTCGTCGTGGGGCGGATGGCGAAGACGTTTCCGGAAGGCGTGCGCAAGCTGCGCGCTGCCGGCCACACCATCGGCACCCACAGCCAGAATCATCCGCTGAGCTTCAACCGGATGTCGGTCGAGCAGGCCCAGCAGGAGGTCGACGAAGGGATTGCCTCGACGCTCGCCGCGCTCGGCGGCGACCGCGCGGCGCTGTCGCCGTTCTTCCGCATCCCAGGTCTGCTGCGGGCCGAAGCAGTCGAAGAATACCTCGCCTCCCGCGGCATCCAGGCGTGGAGCGCGGACTTCCCGGCCGACGACTGGCGCCACGTTCCGCCCGAGACCGTCTTCCAGCTCGCGATGAGCCGGCTAGCCGCCAAAGGCAAAGGTATCTTATTGCTGCACGACATCCAGCCTCGTACGGTGGCGGCATTGCCGAAAATCCTGCAGGCGCTGAAGGCCGGCGGCTACAAGATCGTGCACGTGGTCGCAGCAACGCCGGAGCTGCCGAAGACGCCCACGATGCCACAGGAATGGCGGCTGCATCCGGCGCCGAATACCGTAGCAACCGCGCGCTGGCCCAAGGTGCCGCGCTTCGTATTCGCCAACGCACAAATGCTGCCGGCTCCGGCGATCGCCGATATCGGCCTTGATGGCCAGCGGCTGATCCCGGGCAGCGCACCGATCCGGTCGAATCGTCTGGCGCGAGGCCAGGTGCCGACGCCACAGCGCTCGCCGTGGCCGCGGCAGACCCTGGTCGAATCGGCCGACAGCCTGATCACCCTGCCGGTGCCGTCGCCCAGCCTGTTCGCGATTCCCGAACGCAGCGCCCCGGCGATCCGGGCGATGGTCCCGGTGAAAGCGGAGCGCGCCGCCCGCGAAGCGCCGCAGTTCGTCCGCAGCTTCAACGACCGGACGCTGTCGATCGATATCGGCGCCGCAGCGCGCCCGATCTCCGGCAGCGTCGGCATCGCCCCGGAAGGCCTGCAGCGCGGCCCGCTCGACGCAGGCAGCCGCCCTCGCCCGCTCAATCACTGATCCGGTACCCGCCCCCTTGCCCTCCGGCAATTTGCCATTAGATTGACGGCATATTGCCGTCACTCGGGGGCCCACGATGTCCATCATTGAGACGGTCGCGGATAAGCTTGGCGGCAAGCCGGTGCTCGGCACGACGGTTCGGTCGCAGGCTGAGTTGGCCATGGTGGTCCGCAACCGCCTTCCCCTCGCCGCCCTCCAGGGATTGAGCCGCGCCGGGCTGAGCGATCAGGAAATCGAGCAGTTCGTCATCCCGCAGCGGACACGCCGACACCGCGCCGAGCGCAATCAGCCGCTCACGATCGACGAATCCGACCGGGCCGTCCGCCTGCTGCGCATTCAGAGCCTCGCCGAGGACACCTTCGGCGTGGACAAGGCCAGCCTCTGGCTTCGCCGCCCTCTGGCTGAGCTGGCGGGCGAAACACCCCTAACCGTGGCACAAACCGAGGCTGGCGCCAGACTGATCGAGATGGTGCTCGGCAAGATCGCTTGGGGCGCAGCGGCCTGATGCGCCTGTGGCGACTGTCTCTCGCCCGTCACGCTCGGGCGTTCGACGGCGGTTATGGACTGCTGTTCGACGGCCGCTGGAATACTGTCGGCCGGCCCATCACCTACTGCGCGACATCACCCGCTCTCTGTGTGCTGGAGAAGCTGGTGCACGTCGAAGACCCGCTGCTGCTGCCTGAGCTGATGCTGGTGCGCTACGAAGCACCGGACAACTTGGCCGTCGACGACGCGCCACTTTCCGCCCTTCCGACCGATTGGCGACGTCGAGAAAGCTGGACGCAGCAGCGCGGTAATGCGTGGCACGCCTCGCTCTCGGCCCCGCTGCTGCGGGTGCCATCCGCGATCGTCCCGATCGACGGATCACCGGATCTGAACGTGCTGATCAACCACCGGCATCCTGGCGCCGACCGGATCAGAATCGCAGACATCGAGCCGTTTACCCTCGATCCCCGCCTGTTCTGACGATCGGGCTTCGGCATCCGAATGCCAACGTTCTCGCAGTTGTTATGCGCGAGACCAGATCGTCAGGTTGTTTGGGAGGATTGCGCCGAACAGCACGGGCCGGAGCGAAATTGGTGCGCTCGGAGGGACTCGAACCCCCACGATTTTACTCACTGCCACCTCAAGGCAGCGCGTCTACCAATTCCGCCACGAGCGCTTGGGACCGGTTTCGGGCATCGCCGACCGGATCGACGGCGCCCATTTAACAAAACAATGATGAGGCCACAAGGCCAGATCAGCGCCGATCTGGGGATCGCGGCAACATCTGTTTGACCTCGACCGCAATTCGGTTGCGATCGACCAAAACCATGCCGGACGCGATCGGCATGTTGTTGGCGAGGATCTTGACCTCGTCGGCTTCGGTGGCGTCCAGTTCGATGATGGCGCCGCGGCTGAGCCGCAGCACCTGGTGGATCGGCATCGAGGTGGTCCCGAGAACCACCATCAGATCGACGGAAACTTTATCGAGTGTCGGCACTGGAACCCGGACTGACTTGCCTGAGGAACGAAGACGTGGTCGACCACACCACGTTATGGTTATCCAATGATTAACGTCTCGACTTCCCCCCGCCAGACACTGGATTGGACCGCCTTGAAGCCCGCCGACGGCTCTCCAGCGGTGGAATGGCGCATCTCCGATTCGCCCGTGCCATATCCTGAGGCGGTGGCGACCATGGAGGCACGTGCCGCCGCGATCGCTGCCGGACTTGCGCCCGAGCTGGTCTGGCTGCTGGAGCACCCGCCGCTCTACACCGCGGGCACCAGCGGTCACGCCACGGACCTGCTGGAGGAGCGTTTCCCGCTGTTCACCACCGGCCGCGGCGGCCAGCTCACCTATCACGGCCCTGGCCAGCGGGTGGCCTATGTGATGCTCGACCTGAAGCGCCGCCGCCCCGACGTGCGCGCCTATGTGGCTGCGCTCGAACAATGGATCATCGCCACCCTCGATGCCTTAAACATCCGCGGCGAGCGCCGGGAAGATCGGGTCGGCGTCTGGGTCCGCCGCCCCGACAAGGGCGACGGCTACGAGGACAAGATCGCGGCGATCGGCGTCCGGCTGAAACGCTGGGTGTCGTTGCACGGCATCGCCATCAACGTCGAACCCGACCTGTCGCATTTCAAGGCGATCGTGCCCTGCGGGATCAGCGATCCGCGCTACGGAGTTACCAGCCTGGTCGATCTCGGCCTGCCGGTGGTGATGAGCGACGTCGACCTCGCTTTGCGCGCCGCGTTCGAAAACATCTTCGGCGAAACCCGCGCCTCGACGCCTGCGGGCGTCTGAGTCTCCCCGATCTGCTGTCAGCTTCACGCACGCGAGGCGATTACTTCCGCGCCGGAACCGCCTGAAAAAAAATCAGCCGCAATCATCGTTGTTCGAACGCAACCGCGACTGTGTCACCGGTTCCGGCAACGGAATTCTAAGGATGAAACCGCGCGTCTGCGCCGATGCGGCACCGACAACGCTTTCGTCACGTTAGCATGGATAGATCAGCAACGGCCTCCGCCTGTGGCGGCCGACCAACCTCGTAGTTTCCACAGTATTCGATCCGGGCGATGCGCCGACACAACAGTTCCCTTGACGATCAGTCGCTGTGGCAGGTCGCGCTCGACCACGCGCGGGACGCCGCCATCATCATCGATGATGGCGGTTACATCTGCTTCTTCAGCCAGACAGCAGAACGATTTTGGGGGATCGGTCGCGCGGAACTGATCGGCTGTCATTGTGACCTTCTCGGCATCAACGCGATGCTGGAGCCTATCGCTGGCTCGCATCACTCGAACGCCGCATCCGAACTCACGGTCGAGATCGAGATCACAAGCCGCGACGGCCGATCGATCACCGCCGAGCTGACGCGATCGACGATCGGCGCCGATGGCTGCGACTACACGCTGCTCACGGTGCGCGACGTCACGCCCGAGCTGGAGCGTCGCAAAGGGATCGAACTCCTCACCTCGATCGCGGACCGCACGACGCGAGCTGTGCTGTTGACCGATCCTGAGCTCAGGATTCTCTACACAAACGCCGCCTTCGCCGTCCTGTTCGGCTACGGTGCCGATGAAGCCAAGGGCCGTAACATCATCGATCTGCTCGCCGGTCACCACACCAATCGCCGCATGATGGCAGGCCTGAAACGATGGATGGCCGACGACGAAGGCGGCGAAGAGGAAATCCTGGTCTACGACAAGAACGGCGAAGAGGTCTGGATCTCGGCGGACGTGAAGGCACTGCGTGACCCGCAGGGCCGGATCACACAGGTCTTCGCACTGCTGACCGATATCTCGGAAACCCGTCAGTTGCGCATGCTGCAGCAACTGACGCTGGGGGCACTCGCCGACGAGATTCCGACTACCGAGGTCGCCGATCGGATGTGTCGGTTCGTCGAGAAGATCGCGCCGGACGTGGTGTCCTCGCTGCTGCATGTCGACGCGCAGGGCCTGTTGCACCCGCTCGGTGGCCCGAGCCTGCCCGACGATTACTCCCGGGCGCTCGACGGCGTGCCGATCGGCCCGCAGGTCGGCGCGTGCGGCGCCTCGGCGTATTATGGCGAACCGGTGCTGGCGCTCGACATCGACACCGACCCGCGCTGGGAGCCGTTCAAGAAGCGGCTATTGGAAATCGGGCTACGCGCCTGCTGGTCGTCGCCGATCAAGGCCAAGGACGGCCGTGTGATCGGCACCTTCGCGTTCTATTTCCACGCCTGCCGGCCGCCGAGCCATTGGCATCACCGCATTGTCGATGCCTGCCTGCATCTCGGCGCGCTCGCGATCGAGCGCATGGAGTCGCGCGCGCAGATCGCAAGGCTCGCTTATTTCGACATGCTGACCGGCCTGCCCAACCGGGCGCGGCTGCGCGATCTGATCGGCGAAGCGACCGCGGCCTGCCCACAGGGCCGCTCCGTTGCGCTGGCGTTTCTGGACGTCGACAATTTCAAGGACATCAACGACACGCTGGGCCATGCCGCCGGCGACGAATTCCTGGTCGAGTTCGCGCGCAGGCTGCGCGATCACATCCAGCCCGGCGACGTGGTGGGCCGGCTCGGCGGCGACGAATTCGTCGTCGTGCTGCCGAACCGCGAGCCGGCCGAAATCGAACCGGTGGTGGCGCGGATCAGCGACGCGTTGATGCTGCCGTTCGCGCTGTGCAACAGCCAGGTGCCGATGTCGGCCAGCATCGGGGTCAGCCTGTATCCCGACAACGCCACCGACATCGACACCCTGATCAACCAGGCCGACACCGCGATGTATCGCGCCAAGCGTTCGGGTCGCTCGACCTACCGACTGTTCAATTGCGACATGCACGGCGCAGCCGAGCAGCGAATGGCCTATGCGGCAGCGCTGCGCTCGGCTCTCGCCGACAGCCGACTCGAACTGCATTATCAGCCGCAGATCAGAACCGCTGACGGCGCGCTGCACGGCGTCGAAGCGATGGCACGCTGGCACGATCCGGTGCTCGGCCCGGTGCCGCCGGCCAAATTCATTCCGCTGGCCGAAGAGTGCGGCCTGATCGATCAGATCGCCTGCTGGTCGATCCGCGAGGCCTGCCGGCAGATGCGCGTATGGCGCGACCAGGGGCTTGAGGTGCCGAGCGTCGCCGTCAATCTGTCGCCGATCAACTTCGAGAATGCCGCGCTGCCGACGCTCGTTGCCGACACGCTCGCGACTTATCACCTGCCGCCCGAAGCGCTGATGCTCGAGGTCACCGAGGGCGTCGCGCAAGACAACCGCTCGACCGCGCACGAAACCATGGTGGCGCTGCGCCGGATCGGAGTCGGCCTGTCACTCGACGATTTCGGCACCGGCTATTCCAATCTCAACCGGCTGGCGCAATTGCCGATCCGCGAGCTGAAGATCGATCGCGGCTTCATGAGCGAGCTGGAGATCAGCCCGACCGCCTGCGCGGTCGTCACCACCGTGGTGCGGGTCGGCCAGAGCCTCGCCCTCAGCGTCGTCGCCGAAGGCGTCGAGACGAAAGCGCAATTCCAACTCCTGAGCGAGCTCGGCTGCGACGTCGTCCAGGGCTTCCTGTATGCGCCCGCGCTGGCGCCGGAGCGGTTCGAGGAGTGGCTTCTCGGCTACAGCGCCACCCGCGCCGGCCGCATGAGCGACCGGATCGGCGCCACCGCCGAGGACGGCCGACCGCCGTCCCGTGTCACCACGCGACGGCGACGATAATTCCAGGCGCACGGACGCCGCCTCGGCGGGAGCGGCAGCCCTCCCGACGCCGACATCGACGTGGTTCTCGCAAGGAAGCCGAATTGCCGGCCTTACAGCGTCGACAGGATCGAAACCCGCTCGCCCGTCTGGCGCAGGTTCAGAACGTCCGGCTGCGCGGCCTCTGCCACCACCGCATCGACGCGCGCCGCCGACGGTCCACGCTGGCATCGCGCGATCATCTCGCTGACGACCGGCTCGCTGCCGGCCAGCACCGCCTCGACGCTGCCGTCGCGGCGATTGCGCACCCAGCCCTGCAGCCCCATCGCTTCAGCAGTATGGGCCAGCCAGGCCCGATAGCCGACGCCCTGCACCCGGCCGCTGATCGTCACCTGCCGGATGATCTCGCTCATCAGCGTTTCACACCGAGGAAGTGCTCGTTCCGATCAGCGACGACGTCGGCGCGCGTGACCTTGTCCGTCAGGTCGGCGCCCGCGAGCCCGGTCAGTTGCTTCGGCGTCGCGCCATCCTTGATCGCCGACAGCGTCTTGAATACGGCCTCGGTCGCAGCCGCGATCGGCGCGTGGCCCTGCACCGCGATGCGGACGCGCCTGCCCGCGAGGTGATCGAAGTCGCCGAGTTCGGCCGGCGGACTGCCGAGCGCCAGCGGCAGCGTGGTCGCGGCGCTGATCGCTTCGAGCTGGGCGCGGGTCTTCACCCCGGTGAAGAACAGCGCATCGACGCCCGCGGCCTCATAGGCCAGCGCGCGTTCGATCGCATCGTCGAGCGAGGTGATCGAGCAGGCGCCGGTGCGGCCGAAGATAACCAGGTTGGGATCGCGCCGCGCATCGAGCGCGGCCTTGATCTTGCCGAGTCCCTCCTCGCGCGACACCAGTTGCGGCTTGGCCTCGCCGTAGGCCTGCGGCAGCAGCGTGTCTTCGATGGTGAGACCGGCGGCGCCCGCCGCTTCGAGTTCTTCGACGGTGCGGCGGACGTTGAGCGCGTTGCCGTAGCCGTGATCGGCATCCACCACCACCGGCAGCGCCGCGGCGCGGCTCATCCGCCGCACCTGCTCGGCAAGCTCGGTCAGCGTGATCAGCGTGATGTCGGGATCGCCGAGGATTGCCAGCGACGCCACCGAGCCACCGAACATCCCGAACGGAAAGCCGAGATCGTCGGCGATCCGGATCGAGATCGCGTCGTACACCGACGCCGGGCGCACGCAGGCCGATCCGGTCAGGATCGCCCGCAATGCGCCGCGGCGGTCACGCCAGGCCATGGTCTTACGCGAACTCCATGATCACCGCGTCGACCGCGAGCGTCGCGCCGGCGGCGGCATGGATCTTCTTGATCTGGCCGTCGCGCTCGGCGCGCAGCACGTTCTGCATCTTCATCGCCTCGATCACGGCGAGCGTCTCGCCGGCCTTGATCTCCTGGCCTTCGGCGACGGCGATCGACACCACCAGACCCGGCATCGGGCACAGCACCTTCTTGCCGGTGTCGGCCTTGTCGGCTTCCTTCATCCAGCGCGCGGCCGCGGCTTCACGCTCGGTGAAGACGTTGACCGACACTTCGTAGCCGTGATGCGCCAGCTTGAAGCCGTTCGGGATCGCGCGAACCTGCACCGCGACCGGATGGCCGTCGATGGTGCCTTCCCACACCGGGTCGCCCGGCATCCAGGACGACAGCAACTGATGCGGCTGCCCCAGCGATCCGTCGGGATTGGCGAAGCGGACCACGAACGCCTCGCCCTCGCGGATCACGTCGAGCGGCACTTCGCTGCGCTCCAGCCAGACGCAGCGGCGGCGCTCGCGGATCACCGCGCGGCCGATCATCTGACCCGAGATCTTGCGCTTGCGCTCGCCGATCACCCGGTCGATCGCCGCGCCGACCGCGGCGATGCGGCGGGCGACTTCACCCTCCGGCACCCGCGGATGGAAGCCTTGCGGGAATTCCTCGGCGATGAAGCCGGTCGACAGATTGCCCTCGCGCCAGCGCGGATGCGTCATCAGCGCCGACAGGAACGGAATGTTGTGGCGGATGCCGTCGACGTAGAACGCGTCGAGCGCGTGGGTCTGCGCCTCGATCGCCGCGGCGCGCGACGGCCCGTGGGTCACCAGCTTGGCGATCATCGGGTCATAGAACATCGAGATCTCGCCGCCCTCCTGCACGCCGGTGTCGTTGCGCACCGTGATGCCGGAAGCCGCGCTCTCGGCCGGCGGACGGTACTTCACCAGGCGGCCGATCGACGGCAGGAAGTTGCGGAACGGATCTTCCGCATAGACGCGGGACTCGATCGCCCAGCCCTTCAGCGTGACGTCCTTCTGCGCCAGCGCCAGCTTCTCGCCAGCCGCCACGCGGATCATCTGCTCGACCAGGTCGATCCCGGTGACCATTTCGGTGACCGGATGCTCAACCTGCAGGCGGGTGTTCATCTCGAGGAAGTAGAAGCTCTTGTCCTGGCCGGCAACGAACTCGACGGTGCCGGCGCTGTCGTAGTTCACGGCCTTGGCCAGCGCGACCGCCTGCTCGCCCATCTTGCGGCGGGTGACCTCGTCGAGCAGCGGCGACGGCGCCTCTTCGATCACCTTCTGATTGCGGCGCTGGATCGAGCATTCGCGCTCGCCGAGATAGATGACGTTGCCGTGCTTGTCGCCGAGCACCTGGATCTCGATGTGGCGCGGATCGACGATGAACTTCTCGATGAAGACACGGTCGTCGCCGAACGAGGCCTTGGCCTCCGCCTTGGCGAGGTTGAAGCCTTCGGCGACTTCCGCCCGCGAGTGCGCGATCCGCATGCCCTTGCCGCCGCCGCCGGCGGAGGCCTTGATCATCACCGGGTAGCCGATTTCGTCGGCGATCTTGACCGCGTGCTTGTCGTCCTCGATCACGCCGAGGAAGCCGGGAACGGTCGAGACCTTGGCCTGCGCGGCGGCCTTTTTGGACTCGATCTTGTCGCCCATCGCGGCGATCGCGCCGGGGTTCGGACCGATAAACACGATGCCGGCATCGGCCAGCGCGCGTGGGAACGCTTCACGCTCGGACAGGAAGCCGTAGCCGGGATGCACCGCCTCGGCGCCGGTCTTCTTGCAGGCTTCGACGATCTTCTCGATCACCAGATAGCTCTCGGCCGCCGCCGGCGGGCCGATCAGCACCGCCTCGTCGGCCATTTCGACGTGCAGCGCGTCGCGGTCCGCCTCGGAATAGACGGCGACCGTCTCGATACCCATACGACGCGCGGTCTTGATGACCCGGCAGGCGATCTCGCCGCGGTTGGCGATCAGAATACGTTTGAACATGCTCTTCTTGCTTGCAACCTTGGGGGTGGTTCTGCCCTCCCGGCCGGGACGGCATTCGGCATTGCGGATGTGCTTGTAACAATTCTGTCGGCGGGGAGAACTAGATATTGCGCAGGGGGCCGGCGCTACGACCGATTAAACCAATGGCCCGCCCGCACGCGCCGGCCGCCACCTCGGCAGACAGCGTCTCGCTTTCGCGCAAAAACACCCGCTCCGCAACTAAATTTCGTGGTTTTCCAACGGGCTGACGGAACATTCCGTCGGCCGGGTTGAACCCGCGGCGCGCGCACGGGCGCCGTTGCCTGCCCAAAAAGCAAACGGCGGGGCAATCCCCGCCGTTGCATTTGTCACGATGTGGTTGGGCGTTAGGCGCCGAGATCGAGAATCTGGGGCAACTGGGTGATCAACGGCAGCGTCGCGACTCCGACCAGGGTGGCGACCAGGCGCATCAAGGTGTGGTTGTTGCGCCGGGTGCCGCGCATCTGGCGCGAAATCCATTCCAGCACCTCGGTGTTGACGCCGACCGCCTGGGTCGGCGCCCAGGACTCGATCGCCACGTCGGGCGACAGCGCGACGCTGCGGGCCGGCACCGGCAGACCCGAGGCCGCCGCAGCATGGTGGGCCACCGCTTTGGCGAACAGATCGTCGAACCGACCGCCGTCGACGCGTTCGGCTGCGGCATCGTTGATCTCGAACAGCGCCTCGGCCTCGGCCCGGCTGATCGGCTGATCATCGACCGTCGCCGCGGTCAGGATGCGCATGCACCAGGCCGCATCGGCAGCATCGAGGGTACGGGAGAAGTGGACCCGACCACCGGTGGTCGGCCCCTCGCCGGTGATGATGCCGTCGCGCACAATTCCGAGCGCCTGCGCGGCGGTGTAGCGGTTCGAAATCTTGGAAGGGTCGATGCCGATCAGCTCGGCAGTGGCGGCGGCAGTCATTGCTTTCACTCGTTTTTCTGGCTCTGAGCCAGCAATTCCACGCTGGCGTAAACGCTTGGTTAAGACTTCGCCCCTGCGGTCGATTCGGTTCGGCTTGACCGGCATCTTTCCCAGCAGGGTTGCCGATTTGTCGCAACAGCGGTCTCGCCGGCTCAATTCGCAGGAGCCTCCGGCGGCGGTTGGGCGCAGTGGCGGCGAAGTTGGGGCAAAGCGCTTCGGCCGGGCGGCCATTTGGCCGCACCGGTCGTTCAGATGTCCTTCAGCGTTTCGAGCGTCGGCGGCGAGCGGCGCTCAGCGCGGCGACCACCAATCCGCCAGCAGCAGGCCGAGCGTCCCCGACACCGCGGTGACGAAAGCGCCCCACGAGATGTCGACCGCGACCACCGGCCAGGTCCAGTGCTTCAGCAGCGCCAGCGAGGTCAGCTCGAAGGTGGCGTAGCAGAACACGCCGAACAGCGCCCCGTACAACAACGAGGATTGCCAGGTCGCCTGCGCCGAGCCGTTGACGAAGATGACGATGCCGACGACGTAGAGCAGATAGAACATCACGGCCGGCAGCAGCCTCACCTCGCCGAGCATCTCGCCGACCTGCGACTGGAAGAAGCTCTTGGCGATCGTGCCGAGGAACAGAAAGTCGAGCGGAATCAGGACAATGAATGTCGCCAGATAGAGCACACCGTATCGCTTCAAATCGTCCTCCTGAACAAAACCGAATGCATCCTGTCAAATACGGAATGCCTCGTCGATGGTTGCAGACGCAGCCGGACAGCGGCGCAAAATCGCAGCCTCGTATCCTGGATGAGCCCACGTGCTGACAACTGCCGGCTCCCGCCCCGTCATCGTCTGGTTTCGCGACGATCTCCGTCTCGCCGATCATCCGGCGTTGCACGCCGCCGCGCAATCCGGTGCACCGGTGCTGTGCGTCTATGTGCTCGACGAGGTGAGCGATGAGGTGCGCGCCCTTGGTGGCGCGGCGCGATGGTGGCTGGCGCAATCGCTTCGATCGCTGGAGGCTGAGCTTCGTGCAGCGGGAGCATTGCTGATCCTGCGGCGGGGGCCGGCGGCCGCTGTGCTGGCCGAGCTTGCGCAGCAAAGCGATGCAGCGGCGGTGCATTGGAACGAGATCGAGATCGCACCGCATCGCGCCGTCGCCGACGCGCTGGCAGACGCGCTGACCGTGGCCGGCATCGCCTATCACCGCCACCCTGGCGATACGCTGGTGGCGCCGAACACGATCCGCAGCAAGGACGGCCGCGGCATGCGGGTGTTCACCCCGTTCTGGCGGCGCGTGCTCAGCCTCGGCGATCCGCCGCAGCCCCTGCCCCGTCCTGCCGCGCTACGCCCGGCGCCGACACTGCCGGGCGATCAGCTCAGCGACTGGCAACTCGAGCCGACCTCGCCGGACTGGGCCGGCGGCCTGCGCGCCACCTGGCGGCCGGGCGAAGCCGCCGCGCAGACGCGGCTCGCCGACTTCCTCGCCGGACTGCCGGGCTACGCCGAGGGCCGCGACTATCCGGATCGGCACGTCACCTCCGGGCTGTCGCCGCATCTGCGGTTCGGCGAAATCAGTCCGCGCCAGGTCTGGTACGCGGCGCGCTTCGCCGCCGCCGAGCGGCCGGCGATCGCGCCCGACATCGACAAATTCCTCAGCGAACTCGGCTGGCGCGAGTTCTGCCGGCATCTGCTCGCCGACCATCCGGATCTTGCCGCCCGCAATCTACAGCCGGCGTTCGACGCCTTCCCGTGGCACAGCGACGATGGCGCGCTGACCGCCTGGCAGCGCGGCCGCACCGGCTATCCGATCGTCGACGCCGGGATGCACGAGCTGTGGCATTCCGGCGTGATGCACAATCGCGTCCGCATGGTCGTCGGCTCGTTCCTGGTCAAGCACTTGCTGATCGACTGGCGGCTCGGCGAACAGTGGTTCTGGGACACGCTGGTCGACGCCGACCCCGGCAGCAATCCCGGTAACTGGCAGTGGGTGGCGGGCTGCGGCGCCGATGCGGCGCCGTATTTCCGGGTGTTCAACCCGGTGCTGCAGAGCGAGAAGTTCGACGCGGACGGCGCCTATATCCGCCGCTGGCTGCCCGAACTCGCCGGCCTGCCGAACAACCTGATCCACCAGCCGTGGACTGCGACGCCGCTCGAACTCGCCGCCGCCGGCGTCGAGCTCGGCGGCAACTACCCGAGGCCGATCGTCGACCACAAGGCGGCCCGCCAGCGCGCGCTTTCGGCCTATTCTGAGCAGCGGCAGCGTTGAACAACTGCGGTTGGCAGCGTTACTAATTTCGCGAATCGGCTATCGTCGGGGTTATCTGCAAACCCTTTGGGGGATCAACATGGACGACGACAAGCCGATGATCGAGCAGGTGGGCGAGGTGATCAACGAGGTCACCGACGCAGCCAAGACCGCAGTCAAGAAGGCGCGCAAGGCCGCCAAGAAGGTGAAGGCCGACGTCAAGAAGGCCACCACGAAGGCGACCAAGAAGGCAGGCAAGAAGGCTGGTAAGAAGGCCGCCAAGAAGGCGGCGAAGAAAGCCAAGCCGGCCAAGAAAGCCGCCAAAACGGCGCCGAAGAAAGCCAAGAAAGCTGCGAAGAAAGCCGCCAAGAAGACGGCCAAGAAAGCCGTGAAAAAGGCCAAGAAGGCGGCGCCGAAGAAGGCCAAGAAGGCCAAGAAATCCAAGCGCTGAGCGTTTCATCCGCGTCGGCCAGCGAAAGCCTCCGGAAGAGTTCGCCGGAGGCTTTTTGCTGTTCTCCGGCAGCAGCCGCGCGCGCCGCCTGCCCGCCTATGCCTTCGCCCGATTGACCAGGAACACCGCCGCCGCGCAGATCGCCATGCCGGCGATCGACACCGCGTCGAGTGTCTCGCCGAACAGCACATAGGCCATCAGCGCTGTCACCGCCGGCACCAGATAGAACAGGCTCGCCACCGAGGTGGCGGCGGAATGCCGGATCAGCCAGTACAGCAGCCCGATCGAGCCGATCGACAGCACCACAACCAGCCATCCCACCGCCAGCACGAACTCCGTGGTCCAATCGACCACACGGGTCTCGAACAGCGCGGCGCCGACGGCGAACAGCGCCAGCGCGGCGAGAAACTGGATGATATTGCCGGCGCGCCAGTCGATGCCGCTGCAATAGCGCTTCTGGTACAGCGTCCCGATGGTGATGCCGATCAGCGCGCAGGCGGAGGCGAACCAGCCCCAGCCGACGTCGCCGGTCAGGCTGCGGCCGTGCAGGATCAACAGCGTGCCGCCGAGACCGAGCCCGAGCCCGAGCCATTGCAGCGGCGTGACGCGCTCGCCGAGCCAGCGGTTGGCCAGCGTCGAGGTCAGGATCGGCTGCAGGCCTGGGATCAGCGCCGACAGCCCCGCCGGCACCGAATGCGCGATCGCGATCGAGGTGCCGGCCAGATAGACGCCGTGCACCAGAAGCCCGGCGACGACGCTGTGGCCGACGCCGGCGAGGCCCGGCCATTGCGGCCGGGCGATCGCGGCGATCACCGCCATCAGCGCCACCACTGCCACCATCCGGATCGACAGATAGGTCAGCGGCTCCGCTCCGGTGAGCGCGTATTTGGTGCCGACGAAACCGGTGCTCCACAGCACCACGAACACGGCCGGCGCCGCACGGGCGGCGAGGTTCTCTGCGTTGCGGTTCATTGTCTCCCCGAGAGCCCGATCGTGGATGACGGGCGCGGCGCGGTCGCGCGCCCGTCCATGCCACGCCGCGGCCGTTGCAGCCAGAGAAGATCGTCCTCGTCGGGTACGGCGCCTCGCTCCATGCGCCGGCGCGTTGATATCCCGGTGGCCGAGCCGCGATCGGCTCGCCGGGAGGTGACACGGGTTCAGGGGATCTTTCGCCGATGCGGCCGGCTCAGACGGCCGGCGTGCTCAATACTCTTCCGGGCAGGGATCGACGATCTTCCACAGATCGACGCCGTTCTTGATCTTCTTCATCTCGGTGGTCAGGCCGCCGTTGCGGGCGAGCCAGTCCTTCACCGGCTGCGGATAATACGACATCAGCTCCGAGGTGCCTTCGAGGCTGGTGACCTTGATGCCGAAGGTGAACGCCTTGTCGTAATAGGCCTGGTGAAAGCCGAGGCTGGCGCGTGGGGTGACGCAGATCTTGTTCGGCGGCACGATTCCGAACACCAGGGTGCAGGCCGAATTGCAGATGCCGTCGATGATGACCCGCTCGCGGCGCTCGCGGATGCGCTGGTACTTCGCCTTGTACTCCTCGACGTAACCGCCGTGATCCCGCGTGATGCGAAGATCGGCGTGTGCCGGCGCCGCCAGCAGGATCAACGGCAGCAGCAGCGAGAACAGCTTACGCATGGTTCGGTCGAAACCCGTGGCGACAAGGGAGCGGTCCGGCAACGGCCGGGAGCGACACTTTGGCCCAGTTTGGTTTGCGCGACGTTAATGCGCACATTCCGGCGAAATCATGGGAGCCCCTCCCCCTTGTAAGCACCTGCGAAAGTGAGGTATTCGAAAGTCCCCGCCGGGCGGCACGCCCCGCCCGGCCCCGCGCTCGTAGCTCAGCTGGATAGAGCATCGGATTTCGATTCCGAGGGTCGGAGGTTCGAATCCTTCCGAGCGCGCCATTTTTCGCGACAGCGCATTCCACGACCTCGTCGATCCGCCGCGCGGTCTTCGGCGCGTGGATATTCCGGCGATCAGGGCGACGGCTGCTCCGTCGACATGCCATCGGTCGCGGCAAGGATCTTCGGCGTCTCCGCTCCCCCATCCGTCCGGTCCCGCCCGACGATCTGAACGACGACGGCGCCCCCATCGCATCCGCGCCCGACGTCGGGGCACCGGGATAGACGACATTGAATCGTACCGTTGGGAATTCACCGCGGGCGCAATCGGCCGAACAAACCGACCGGCTTCGCGGGCTCACTCGAAAAGCGCCTGCAAGCGCCAGACAGTGCCCGCCGCGACGGACCGAGAGCCACCCGCGCACCGGCCCTATCCGCGACAACTGATTAGCACGAGCAAACACTGGTACTCATACGAAGCGCTGGTTTCACACACTGCTAATCGATTTCTTCCAAGTCTGGGCCGCACCGACGTCGCGACAGCGATCGCCTTCCTCTGGGGTTCTCGACCATGAAATTCGACCGAATCGGAAACAAGCTCGGGCTCGCCGGTGTCGTCGGCGTCCTGCTCGCGGGCGGCATGCTGATCAACCAGATCATTGCCGAGCGCAATATCACCGCCGCCAACAACCTCGCCGACGGCCAGCAGTTCATCAACGAGCACACGCTGGAGGCGAATATAGCTCTGCGACGGATGCAGCTCGCGGTGCGCGACATCCGGCTCGCGAAAACTCCCGCCGAGATGGAGAAGCCGATCGCGTCGCTGGCGGAGATGAGCACTCGCACCCAAAAAGAACTCGAGTCGGCGGCTTTGCGGGCCGTGAAGCCGGAGAACAGGCAGCGGCTCGAGAAGATCAGCGCGCTCGCGAAGGAGTACGAGACCCAGGCCAGTGCTCAGGTCAAGACCATCCAGCAGGCGTTCGCAATGGCCGCCAAACGAGACCTGGTGTCGAGCGAATGGCGCAAGTCGTTCGAAGCCCTGAAGGCTTCTCCAGTGGTCGCCGCCAACCGTATCGAGATCGAGCGGGCGATGTACGAAGCCGATTCGCATTACAACGCGATCCGCGCGGCGAACTGGCGGTACACCGCGAGCGGCGACGACAGCCAGAGGAAAGTCATCGAACTACGCGCCGCCGCCTTGAACGAGGCTCTGGTCCGGCTGCGCAATATCTCCGGCGACAAGGCGCTCACGACAGCCGCGGACCAGCTCTCGGCCGACGCCAAGGCGTTCGTCGATATGGCCAATGAGGCGGTGAAGCTGGACGGCATCAGGAACGAGCAGTCCGCCGCGATGCTGACGACCGCCGGGCAGATGGGCCCATTGATGCGCGAAGCGGTGGACGTGTCGAGCAAGAGCTTCCGCGGCGCCAAGGATAGCGCCGAAGCCGAACTCGCCCAGGCCAACCGCGTCAGCTTCCTCGCCGCGAGCGCCGTGATGCTGGCGCTGATCGGCTCGGTGATCTTCACCTTCCTCGGCGTCGCCCGTCCGCTGACGCGGCTGAACGGCGCGCTCGGCCGCATCGCGGCCGGAGAACTCAATGCCGAAATCCCCGGCGCGACCCGCGGCGACGAAGTCGGCGACATCGCCAAGACCGTGGTGGTGATCAGCAAGAACGCCGAGCAGAAGGCACGCGAGGAAGCCGAGGCACAGGCCAAGCAGGAGCAGATCGCGGCGCAGCGCCGCAAGGCAGAGATGATCCAGCTCGCCGACAGTTTCGAAGCCGCCGTCGGCGAGATCGTCGACACGGTGTCGTCGGCCTCGACCGAACTCGAAGCCTCCGC
This sequence comes from Rhodopseudomonas palustris, assembly GCF_007005445.1. Classification (NCBI taxonomy): domain Bacteria; kingdom Pseudomonadati; phylum Pseudomonadota; class Alphaproteobacteria; order Hyphomicrobiales; family Nitrobacteraceae; genus Rhodopseudomonas; species Rhodopseudomonas palustris. The sequence continues at coordinate 2,485,558 of NZ_CP041387.1, forward strand.
TTCGACGCTGACATCGACCGCCGACCGCTCGCAGGAGCTCACCACCATGGTGGCGGCCGCCTCCGAAGAAGCCTCCACCAACGTGCAGTCGGTAGCGTCGGCCACCGAGGAACTGTCGTCCTCGGTCAACGAGATCAGCCGTCAGGTCCAGGACTCCGCGCGGATGGCCAATGAAGCGGTCAGTCAGGCCCGCATGACCAACGATCGAGTCGGCGAACTGGCGACGGCGGCGTCCCGGATCGGCGACGTCGTCGAACTGATCAACCAGATCGCGGGGCAGACCAATCTGCTCGCGCTCAACGCCACCATCGAGGCGGCGCGCGCCGGCGAAGCCGGACGGGGCTTCGCGGTCGTCGCGTCGGAAGTGAAAGCGCTGGCGGAGCAAACCGCGAAGGCGACCGGCGACATCAGTCAGCAGATCTCCGGCATCCAGGCCGCGACCCAGGAATCGGTCGGCGCGATCCGCGACATCAGCGGCACTATCGAGAAGCTGTCGGAAATCGCCTCGACCATCGCGTCGGCTGTCGAGGAACAGGGCGCCGCGACCCAGGAGATCTCCCGCAACGTGCAGCAGGCCGCGCAGGGCACCCAGCAGGTCTCCTCGAATATCAACGACGTGCAGCGCGGCGCCACCGAAACCGGCTCGGCGTCGGCGCAGGTGCTGTCCGCGGCCCGGACGCTGTCCAGCGACAGCAACCGGCTGCGCAGCGAGGTCGGGCGCTTCCTCTCCACGGTCCGCGCCGCGTAGCACGCTACGCAAACCTCGACGGGCCGCGCGTCCTGCCGCTCAGGCATCGACCGCGGCCCGTCGCTTTGGCGCAGCGCCCCGCCGCCGCCAACGGCCCCTCGGCTTCGCGCGTTCCTGTCACGTTGACGGCGATCGGCCGGCTTTGGCATAACAGGCTTGCGCCTTCGCGATGTTGCGGCGGCGCGGGGGACGCGATGAGGAACGGGCTGTATTCGATCCATGCCGATCTGCTCGACGGCCGCTCCGGCAAGGGCAGCGGCGTGGTGCTGTTCCGCGACGGCAAGATCCTGGGCGGCGACGCCTATCTGTTCTACGTCGGCAGCTATGTCAGCACCGGCGACAGCTTCAAGGGCGAAGTCACCGTCACCCAGCACACCCCGAGCCCGGACGCCAATCCGCTGTTCGGCGGCCAGAAGGAACCGGTTGGCATCGGCGTCACCGGCACCTCGACCGGCGACGCGGCGGTGATGAACGGCACCGCGCTGGTCGGCAAATCCAGCCAGATTTTCCGCGCGACGCTGCGCCGGCTGGCCGACGCCGACTGACCGCGGCAAGCGGCGGCACGCCGACCTGGGCCGTATCCGCCGCCGCAGCCACCTGCCCTTGCGCGCTTTCTTTCGCGTTCCTTGCGCGTTTCCTTGCGCTCTTCCTTGCGGCTTCCCTACGACGCCGACGCCGCTGCTCGTTCGGCATGTTCCTGCGGCGCTATCCGCGGCAGCGTCATCAGGATGCGGGTGCCGTTGCCGGGCTCGGAGTCGAGTTCGAGCCGGCCGCCGAGCCGGTTGGTGACGATGTTGTAGACGATGTGCAGGCCGAGCCCGGTGCCGCCCTGGTCGCGCCGGGTGGTGAAGAACGGATCGAAGGCGCGGCGGCGAACGTCGAGGCTCATGCCGCAGCCGTCGTCCGCATAGGCCACCACGACGTGGTCGTTGCCGGCCGCCCGCACCTCGATTTCGACCGTGCCGGCGCGGCCGTTCGGAAACGCGTGCGCCACCGAATTCAGGAACAGATTGGTCAGCACCTGACCGTAGGGGCCGGGATAGGAGTTCATCGTCAATCCGGGCTGGCACTCGACGTTCAGCGTCAGATTGTGTTTGCGCAGGCCCGGCCGCAGGCTCATCACCACCTGCTCGGTGAGATCGCCGAGATCGAACAGGCGCTGATCGGAGTAGTTACGGTCGGCTGCGACCTGCTTGAACGACTGGATCAATTCGGCGGCGCGGTTGAGATTGGCGACGAGCTGAGACGAGGCGTCGCGGGTGGTGTCGAGAAATTCGTTGAGACGCGAGCGCTTCAGCTCGCCGCGCGCGACTTCGGTGGCGAACACCGCGGCCTTGCGCTCAAGCGCCGAGGCCACCGTCAGGCTGATGCCGACCGGATTGTTGACCTCGTGGGCGACGCCGGCGACCAGCCGGCCGAGCGCGGCGAGCTTTTCGGCTTCGATCAGCGACTGCTGGGTCTCGCGCAAATTCCGCAGCGCCGCTTCGGCCGCATCCTTGGCCTGGCGCATTTCGAGCTCGCCGCGCTTGCGTTCGCCGATGTCGAGCGCCACCGTGACGATCCGCTCGATCCGGCCGTCGGCATCCTTCAGCGGCATCTTGTTGACCAGCCACTGCCGCGTCGCGCCTGTGGCGTCGCGATACTCCTCCTCGTAGAAGCCGAGCCCCTCGCCGGTTTCCAGCACGCGCTTGTCGTTGGCGTCGGTCTTGTGCGAGCCGAACCGCGACATCAGCTCGGCGGTGGTGCGGCCGAGCGCGTCCTGCGGATCGATACCGAACACGCCCGCCATGTAGCGATTCATCAGCACGTAGCGCAGCTCGGTGTCCTTGACGTTGATCACCGCCGGCACCGTGTCGATCACCTGCTGCAGCAGCAGCCGGCTCTCGGCCACCGCCTGCTCGGCGCGCTTCTGGTCGGTGATGTCGCGCACCGCGCCTTCGTAGCGGATGACGTTGCCGGCCTCGTCGCGGACCGCACCTGCGCTGTCCGACAGCCACAGCACGTCGCCATTGCGTTTGCGCGCCTGATACTCGAATTCGCGCACCATGCCGTCGCGCTGCATCAGCTCGCGATATTCCTCGCGCTTGGCCGGATCGATGTAGATCGTGGTGGTGACGTCGGCGGTGGCGCGGATCAGCTCGGCGGGATCGTCGTAACCCATCATCCGCGCCAGCGCCGGATTGGCGTTGAGCAGCGCGCCGTCCGGCGTGGTGACGTAGATGCCGTCGATCGAGCCTTCGAACAGCTTGCGATAGCTCTCTTCGGCGAGCCGCTGCTCGGCGAGCGCCCGCACCGCCGCCTCGCGGGCGCTGTCGGCTTCGACCAGGGTCCGGCGGAACACTTCGGCGGCGCGGGCGATGTCGCCGATCTCGTTCCTGACGTCGGTGGCCGGGATCGCGGTGTATTGCTGGCCGGCCGCCAGCGAGCGGATCGCCCGGGTGATCGCCGTCAGCGGCCCGACGGTGCGGCGAACCACGAAGGCGGCCGCCACCCAGCCGACCAGAACGCCGGAGATGCCGAGCACGATACTCTGCCACTTGTCCTCGGTGAGGGTGCGGGCGAGATCGCGCGACAGCACCTTGCCGCGGCGGGCGGCGGCGTCGCGGAGCAGTTCGGTGACCTTGCCGATCAGCCGGCCCTCGGTGCCGAGCACGTCGCGTTCGAGATCGGCGATCTCCTGCTCCGCCGCCGCAGTCTCCGCGATCACACCGGCATAGTCGCGAACCGAACCGGCCGCGCCGACCTCGCCGATTGGCAGCGCGCGCATCCGACGGGCCGCATCGCTGGCGCCCATCAGATCGCGCGACAGCAGCGCCGCGGCGACCTTGATCTGCGCCGAATGCAGCTCGCCGGCGAGCTTGCGGTCAGACAGCCCGGCGACGGCGGCCTCGAAGCGCTCGCGCAGCGCCGGGATCTTCGCTACCAGTTCGCCGCGGCGCTGCATCAGCTCGGTGATGCGCTGCAGGCCGTCGCGATAATTGGTCAGGCGTTCGGTGACGCCGTCGAGCATCTCCTGCTGATCCGGCCCGAGTTCGAGTCGGGTCTTTTTGAGGAGTTCGGTGAGCGCCGAGGCCGCCGCGAACACCTTGCCGGCGGGCTGGGCGGCCGGCTCGGTCACCGCCTGACGGGCGGCGAAGCGCAGATCGCTCATCCGCCGCTCGATCTCTTCGGCGAGGTCGCCGACGCTCTGCAGCCGCTGCAGCTCGCCGAAGGTGCGGTCGATGTGCCGGATCGCCACCACACTGCCGATCGAGGTGGCGGCGATGATCGTCAGCAGCAACAGGAAGCTGCCGAACGTCATCTGTCCGATCGAGAGCGTGCGCGTCCTCAGGCTCCGGATGAACGATGAAACGGCGTTTGGCATGCGGACGAGACCGGCGCTCCCTGTGTGGGCAAGATCCTCCCACACTTGTACCGCCAAGAGTACCGCGTCGGTGCGCCGGCAACAATCGCCGAAGGCGGGCCGGCAGCGGCGGCTGCCGGGTCGGCTGTGACGGAGACGGCCGCCGCCCGGTACAGGCCGGGCGGCGCCGGAGATCGCTGGCCGCTATTTCTTCGGCCGGATCGCGTCCGCGGTGCCCTGGATGAAGGCCTGGATCTTGACCACGTCGGCCTCGGTCAGCTTGCCGGTGAAGTCCGGCATGCCCTTGTCGCGGAACGGCCCCTTGAACACGATGTCCTTCAGGTGGACGATCCGGTCGGTGGTGGAGTAGCCGAGGTTCTTGACGTTGCCGCCGCGGTCGACGCCGGGCACGCCGTGGCAGGTGGCGCAGGCCGCGACGTAGATCGCCGTGCCCTCCGCGACATCCTTCGGATCATATTCGACCCCGGTGAGCAGATTGCCCATCTGGTACTTGGCGAATTCCGGCATCTTGGCCTTGCCGCCGACCGCGAAGGTGTACACCGTGCCCGGCGCCTCGGTCTCGGTGGCGCGGGCGCTGATGCCGAACACACCGCCCCAGCCGACCGCGATCGAGACGTATTGCACGCCGTCGACCATGTAGGTCGCAGGCGCCGCCACCGCGCCGGTGCCGAGCGGGCTCTCCCACAGCTTCTCGCCGGACTTGGCGTTGTAGGCCACCAAGCGGCCGTCAGCCGTGCCCTGGAATACGAGGTTGCCCGCCGTGGTCAGCGTGCCGCCATTCCAGGGCGAGACGTATTCGGCGCGCCAGGCTTCCTTCTGCTGCACCGGATCCCACGCCACCAGCCGGCCGAACGGCAGGTTCTTGGGCGGCACCGCGTTCAGCGTGAAACCGACATTCCAGCCGGTGGTCGAGCCGAACTTGAACGGCTCCATCTTGTTCTGGGTGAGCGCCTTCTCGCCGGTGAGATTGACCGGCACGCCCTGCGCCGGCAGGTACACCAACCCGGTCTGCGGATTGAACGACATCGGGTGCCAATTGTGCGCGCCGTAAGGCCCCGGGATGCTGTCGAAGGATTTGTCCGGCGAGCGCGCCTCCGGATTTTCGATCGGGCGTCCATTGGTGTCGTAGCCGGTCGCCCAGTTCACATCGACGAAGTTCTTCGCCGAAATGAACTTCCCGTCGGTGCGGTCGATCACGAAGAAGAAGCCGTTCTTCGGCGCGTGCAGGATCACCTTGCGCGGCTTGCCGTCGATCGCGATGTCGGCGAGGATCATCGGCTGGGTCGAGGTGTAGTCCCAATTGTCGCCGGGCGTCTCCTGATAGTGCCAGACGTATTTTCCGGTGTCGGCATTCAGCGCCACGATCGAGGCGAGGTACAGATTGTCGCCGCCGGACGGGCTTCGGAGGTGACGCGCCCAGGGCGAACCGTTGCCGGTGCCGACATAGATCAGGTTGAGATCGGGATCGAACGTGATGGTGTCCCACGCGGTGCCGCCACCGCCGTTGACCCACCATTTGCCGGCCGGATCCCAGGTCTTGGCCGCCTTCTCCATCGACTCGTCTTCGAACGGCTTGCTCGGATCGCCCGGCACCGTGAACCAGCGCCATGCCTGCTTGCCGGTCTCGGCGTCGTAGGCGGTGACGTAGCCGCGCGCGCCGTATTCGGCGCCGCCGTTGCCGATCACCACCTTGCCGTTGAACACCCGTGGCGCGCCCGTGATGGTGTAGGAATGCTCATGGTCGATCAGCGTGTCGATCTCCCACGCCTTGCTGCCGGTCGCGGCATCGAGCGCGATCAGCCGACCGTCATAGGCGCCGACGAACACCTTGCCCTTGTACAGTGCGACGCCGCGGTTCACGACGTCGCAGCAGCCGCGGTAACCTTTCGCGCGATCGACCTTGGGGTCGAACGTCCACAGCCTCTTGCCGGTGCGGGTGTCGATCGCGTGCACCACGCTCCACGACGCGGTGACGTACATGATGCCGTCGACCACCACCGGCGTCGCTTCGACGCCGCGCTCGGAGCCAAGGCTGTAGCTCCATTGCAGGCCGAGCTGCTTGACGTTGTCGGTGTTGATCTGGTCGAGCTTGCTGAAGCGGGTCTCGGCGTAGTCGAGGCCGTAGCTCGGCCAGTCCTTGGTGGTCTTGGCGTTGGCGACGATCGCCGCACTGTCGACCGCGCCCGTCACCGCGCGGATGTGCGCGGCGGAGCCCTTGGCGTCTTGCGCGGCGGCGACCGCCGGAGACAGCAGCGCAGCCATCAGCGCCGCTGCGCCGAGCCGCCTCGCAACTAATCCTATCGCGGGTTGTTGGACAGGTCGGATCGCAGTCCGCACCGCATCAGCAGGCTTCCTCATGCATTAGCTCCCTACTCGGCCTCTTGCCGGGCCGAGCGGAAGTGTTGCGCGCAGTCGGGGGAGCGTCAACCAGAATGCGGACGAGATGCAGATGCAGTTACTATCTCGCAATGCAATGCGGCGCGCTGCATTGCGATGCCGCGGCTGCGAACTAAGCGCCGGAGAATTCGAACAGCTCGCCGTCGTAGCCGGCTTCAGCCGGAATCCGCAGCAAACGCTTGTCGCCGTCCTTGCTCATGATCGGCAGCACGGTGACGATGCTCTGCGCACGGGCGTGATCGAGCGCCGCCGCCACGCTCGGCTGCTGGCCGAGCCGGATCAGATTGCGGGTGGTCGGAAACGGCAGCGTGAAGCGACCGCTGTCGCCGCCGTCCAGCGCCTCGCGCGGCGACAGCCAGATCGAATCGGTGGTCTCCCAGCCGTCATGCATGCCGAGCTGTTCGGGTGGCGCCTCGGCCAGGAAGAACCAGGTGTCGAACCGCTTCGGCAGCTTCTCCGGCGTGATCCAGTGCGCGTAGGGCACCAGCAGATCGAGCGCCAGCATCAGTCCGTTGTCGGCCAGGATCTGCGCGAACGCGATATGGCCGTCGCACAGCGCCTTGCGGTGCGCCGCCTCGATCTCGGCGGCGCGCGCCGCTGCTACCAGAGCGTCGCTGCCACGCGGCCGCGCCAGCAGGATGCCGCTTTCCTCGAAGGTCTCGCGGATCGCCGCGATCCGGAATTCCAGCGCCGGGCCGACCGAGGCATCGATGCCTGTATAGAGCTCCGGCCGGGCGACGATGTCGCGATCACCGGCATCGACGCTGCCGCCGGGAAACACCAGCGCCCCTGAGGCAAACTCGACCTGATAATTCCGGACCATCATGAACACGTCGAAGCCGGCCGCGGCTTGGCGCAGCAGCACGATGGTCGATGCGGGACGCGCGGCAGCCTCAACGGTCATGGTGTTACTCCGCAGCCTTGCTGCGCGGCTCGAGATCGGCGCGTTTGTCGACCCGCGCCAGCCGCGACAGCAGATAATCGACTTCTTCGCGTGCCGTGTCGGTCAGGCTCGCGCCCGGCTTGCGCTGCGCGCTCGACGACAACAGCCCACGCTTCTTCAGCACGTATTTGCGGACCGACAGGCCGACGCCCTGCTGATGCTCGTAGCGGATCAGCGGCAGATGCGCGTCGAACAGGTTGTGGGCGAGATCGCGCTGGCCGGCCTTCGACAGCTTGACGACGTCCACCAGCATGTCCGGGAAGCAGTAGCCGGTCATGGCGCCGTCGGCGCCGCGCTCCATCTCGAAGTCCAGGAACATGCCGCCATTGCCGCACAGGATCGACAGCGGCCGCAGCGATCCGTCCTTCTGGAAACCGCGCAGCGTGGTGATCTTCTCGAGCCCCGGCCAATCCTCGTGCTTCAGCATCACGCAGGACGCGCTGTCCATCACGATCTGCCGGATCACTTTCGGGGTCATCACCACCGACAGCGTCAACGGATAATCCTGCAGCACCCAGGGCACGTCGTCGCCGATCGCCTCGGTAGCCTGGCGGAAATAGGTGGTGATCTGCTCGTCGGTGCGCAGCGATGGCGGCGGCGCGATCATGACGCCGGCCGCGCCCGCATCCATCGACAGCCGCGCAAGGCGGCGCATCGCGGCGAAGCCCGGCGCCGAGACGCCGACGATCGTCTGCATCGACTTGGCGCGCTTGATGAAGCGGCTCGCCACCGCCTCGGCCTCGGCCGCATCGAGCTTCGGCGCCTCACCGAGAATGCCGAGCACGGTGACGCCCTCACAGCCGACCTCCGCGTAGAAATCGGTCAGACGATCGATCGACACGTCGTCGATCTTGCCGTCGTCGTGGAACGGGGTCGGCGCGATGGCGAAGGTGCCTGCGGCTTCCGGGGTCAGTCTCATAGGCTCGGCCTTTCTTCAGAGAGCGCGACCACCGATACCACCCCGAAAGGCCCGAGTCTGCCGTCCTTCCGCGCAGATCCGCCCTCAGCCGAGTACGGAGCGGCCGCTCTTGATCACCGTGACGCCACGCGCCTTCACCCGCGCTTCGAACGAGATCACATTGCCGTCCTTCCACATCTCCATGGTGACGGTCTCGCCCGGATACACCGGCGAGGAGAACCGCACCGCGTGCTGCTTGAACGCCGACGTATCGTAGTCGGCATAGGTCTGCAGCACGCCGCGGCAGGTCAGGCCGTAGGTGCACATGCCGTGCAGGATCGGGCGTGGGAAGCCGGCCTTCTGCGCGAACTCGGGATCGGAATGCAGCGGATTGCGGTCGCCGCACAGCCGATAGATCAGCGCCTGATCCGGCCGGGTCGAGATGTCGACGCTGCGGTCGGGCGCACGGTCGGGCATCTTGTGCGGCTCGGGCTGCTCCAGCGCCGGGCCGCCGAAGCCGCCGTCGCCGCGGGCGAAACGCGATGCCAATAGGGTCGCCAGGGCCTCGCCTGCCTCGTCGCGCAGGATGGTCTGGTGACGAATCACCACGCCCTTGTCCTTGCCCTTGTCGTACACTTCGACGACGCTGGAATCCGCCGTGATGTTCGCCGCCACCGGCATCGGCTTGTGGAAGGTGATGTCGCGCTCGCCGTCGACCACCAGCAGCCGGTTGAGATTCATCTCGCCCGGACCAGCGCCCCACGCCGCGACCGACGCGAAGGTCGGCACCACTTTCAACGGACGCTCGGTGTAGGTCGCCTCGTTGACGAAGGCGAGCTCCTTCTCGTCCATCGGATCGGCGCCCATGCCGATGCCGTAGGCATAGAGCATCACGTCGCGATCGGTGTAGCTGTACTTCTGCCCCGTCGTCTTCAAGGCCATCAGTTCATCGTAGCGGGCCGACATTGGCTTCTTCCCTTGTTCTTGTCTTTCGTATCGTGATCCTCATGGTGAGGAGCGCGCTGCGCGCGCGTCTCCAACCATGAGGATGGAACGCAGTGCGATTGTCACATCCTTCGAGACGCGCGCTTGCGCGCGCTCCTCAGGATGAGGTTCACACAGCCGTAAAGAACGGCAACGGCGCGCCGCCGTCGCTGGGCTTGAACACCACCTTGACCTTGGTGCCGATCTTCAGCGATGCGAAATCGCAGTCGACGAAGTTGGTCAGCACCGACGGACCTTCCTTCAGCGTGACGTAGCCGATCGCGTAGGGACCGGTCGGCGACTTGCGCATCAGGCTGTAGCTGTAGATCTCGCCTTCGCCCTTGCTCTCTTCCCACACCGTCTGGTCGGAGAAGCAGAACGGGCACAACGCGCGCGGGAAGTAATGCGCTTCGCCGCAAGCGGTGCACCGCTTGATCAGCAGCTTGCCTTCGGTCGCCGCATCCCAGAACGGCTTGGTTTCGGCGTTGCCCTGAGGCGCGGGATATTTCACGGGGCTGTTCATCACACGCGCTCCAGAATGCAGGTCGAGGCGGCGTGGCGGATGCCGAGCATGCCGCCGGTGCCATGGGCGATCGCAAGGTCGCAGTTCGGCACCTGCACCTTGGGATGCGCCTCGCCGCGGAGCTGGCGCACGGCTTCGAGCAGCTTGGTCATGCCGCCGCGATTGACCGGGTGGTTGCTGCACAGACCGCCGCCATCGGTGTTGAACGGCAGCTTGCCGACGCCCGAGATCAGGTTGCCGTCGGCGACGAATTTGCCGCCCTGCCCCTTTTCGCAGAAGCCGAGATCTTCGAGCTGCATCAGCACCGTGATGGTGAAGCTGTCGTAGATCGAAGCGTACTTGATGTCCTTCGGCGTGACGCCGGCCATCTCGAACGCCGGCGGCGCAGACCACACGCCGGCCGAATGGGTCAGATCGAGGTTGTGGCCGCCGCGCGGCCCCTTGATCGCCTCGCCGGCGCCGATCATCCGCACCAGCGGCTTCTTCAGGCTGCGCGCGATCTCCTCGGTGGTGACGATCAGCGCACCGCCGCCATCGGTGACGACGCAGCAATCCATCCGGTGCAGCGGATCGGCGATCAGCGGCGAGTTCAGCACGTCCTCGACGGTGACGACGTCGCGGAGCATCGCGTGCTCGTTGTACTGCGCATGATGCGAGGCCGCGACTTTGATCCAGGCGAGCTGTTCGGAGGTGGTGCCGTATTGATGCATGTGACGCGCGGCGCACATCGCATAGACGTTGTGCGTGGTGGCGCCATAGGCCAGTTCGAAGTCGCCTTCGGCGCCGACCGGGCGCGGCGGCAGCGCGCCGGTCCGCGGCTTGCCGGCCAGCGTGATGAGCGCGACCGAGCAGCGGCCGGCGGCGATCGCCTCCGCGGCATGGCCGAGATGCACCAGATAGGAGCAGCCGCCGGTGTCGGTCGAATCGAAATGGCGAACCTTGAGGCCGAGATAATCGACCATCGCCATCACGCCGCCGGGCGCGTCGCCGGCGCAGAAGTAGCCGTCGATGTCGGCCTTGGTCAGGCCGGCGTCGTCGAGCGCACCTTTGGCGACTTCGGCGTGGAGCTGGGCGATGGATTTATCGGGCGCGTGGCGCGTGGGATGTTCGTAGATGCCGGCAATGTAAGCCTTGCCTCTTATTGTCAACGCAGTTCTCCGCTGGCGTTTGGTCGGACGGTTTTTGTGACCGCTCCACGCGACCTTGGCAAGCGTGTTCGCGCGCAGCCTCAATTACCACGTCACGGAATGTTCTGAGACCGCATCGTCACAGTGAGCCAGAGGGAAAGAGCTCTCCGTCATTGCGAGCGAAGCGAAGCAATCCAAGGCCCAATGCACCGGGCTCCTGGATTGCTTCGTCGCTGCGCTCCTCGCAATGACGTGGAGAGGATGTTGGCCGACCTACTCCGCCGCCATCTGCCGCGGCGGAGCGGGTTGCGGGTCGCGCAGGTTGGCGCGGAGTTCGGCGAACCGCGGCGCGGTGTCGTCCACCGACTTCTGCTTGATCGGGCCGTAGCCGCGAATCCGGTCCGGCATCGCGAGCAGCTCCACCGCGGTGTCGATCGTCGCCGGCGACAGATGCTGCAGCACGCTGGCGACATCCGCCTCGTAGTCGGCGATCAACTTCCGCTCCAGCTTGCGCTCGGGGTGATAGCCGAACGGATCGAGCGGCGTGCCGCGCAGGAAGCTGAACTTCGCCATCGTCCGGAAAACCGGGCGCATCCCCTCCCCGAAGTGACGCTTTTTCGGCCGGCCGGTGAGATCGATGCCGGGCAGGATCGGCGGCGCGAGGTTGAAGCTGATCTTGTAGTCGCCTTCGAACTGGTCGCGGATCTGCTGTTCGAAGCCCGGCTCGGTCAGCAGCCGCGCCACTTCGTACTCGTCCTTGTAGGCGAGCAGCTTGGCGTAGTTCAGCGCCACCGCACGTGGCAGCGCCTCGCCGTAGCCGCCGGCCTCCGCGGCGCTGCGCACCGTGGCGACCAGATCAGCGTAGCGCTTGGCGAGCCGCTTGCCCTGATACGAGGTGAGCAGAGCGCTGCGATGCGCGATGATCTCGTCCAGCGACATCTCGCCCTGAGTCTTGCCAGTCGTTGTATGGTCCGCGCCCTGCAGCAGCGAGGCCAGCCGCGCCGGATCGGCGGCGGCGAGCCGGCCGAGCCGGAACGCCTGGGTGTTCATCTTGATCGACACGCCGTTGAGTTCGATCGCCTGCTCGATCGCTGTCGCCGACAGCGGCAGCAGCCCATGCTGATAGGCAAAACCCATCATCATCATGTTGGTGGCGATCGAGTCGCCGAGCAGCGTCTCGGCTGCCTTGGTGAAATCCAGGAACGCGGAATCCTTACGCAGCGCGGCTTCCAGTACGCTGTTGACCTTGCGGGTCTGGAAGTCGAAGTCGCGGTTGCGGATGAAGTCGGCGATCGGGATCAGATGGGTGTTGACGACGCCATGAGTGCGGCCGGCTTCACACAGCGACAGCGTCTCCTTGGAGATCGCCATCACCTCGTCGGCGACGATCAGCACGTCGGCGGTGCCCGTGACGATCCGCGAACAGGTGACGTCCTCCGGCTTGTCCGACAGCCGGACGTGGCTGAGCACCGCGCCGCCCTTCTGCGCCAGGCCCGACATGTCGAGGATCATCGACGCCTTGCCTTCGATATGCGCCGCCATGCCGAGCAGCGCGCCGATCGTCAGCACGCCGGTGCCGCCGACGCCGCCGACTGCGACGTTGTAAGGCTTATCCAGCCCCGGCCGCGTCGCCGGCTCCGGCAACGAACCGAGATCGCCGAGATCGACCGCCCCGCGCTTACGCAGCTTGCCGCCGTCGATGGTGATGAAGGACGGGCAGAAGCCCTTGAGGCAGGAATAGTCCTTGTTGCAGGTCGACTGGTTGATGGCGCGCTTGCGGCCCAGCTCGGTCTCCAGCGGCTCGACCGAGATGCAGTTCGACTGCACCGAGCAATCGCCGCAGCCTTCGCATACCGCGGCATTGATCATCACCCGGCGCGCCGGATCTTCCATCAGGCCGCGCTTGCGGCGCCGGCGTTTCTCGGCCGCGCAGGTCTGCACGAACACGATCGCGGACGCGCCCTTGATTTCGCGGCACTCCTTCATCACCGCATCGAGCTCGTCGCGGTGGCGCAGATGCACGCCCGGCGCGATGGTGTCGGCCGGATAGGCGTCGGGATTTTCGGAGACCAGATAGATCTCGCGGATGCCTTCGGCGTGGAGCTGGTAAGTGATCTGCTGCGGCGACAGATCGCCGTCGTGGCGCTGACCGCCGGTCATCGCCACCGCGTCGTTGTAGAGGATCTTGTAGGTGATGTTCGCCTTCGAGGCGATCGACTGCCGGATCGCAAGGCTGCCGGAATGGAAATAGGTGCCGTCGCCGAGATTGGCGAAGATGTGCTTCTCGTCGGTGAACGGGGCGATGCCGACCCACGGAACGCCCTCGCCGCCCATGTGGGTGAAGGTCTCGGTCGAGCGATCCATCCAAAGCGACATGAAGTGACAGCCGATGCCGGCGAGCGCGCGGCTGCCTTCGGGCACCTTGGTCGAGGTGTTGTGCGGACAGCCCGAGCAGAAGTAAGGCGTGCGGGCGATCGGCACCACCGCCTGGACCTGCGAGGCGTCGCGGCCATGGAACCAGTCGGCCTTGGCGCGCAGCATCTCGGCGATCGTCGGATCGATCTCCATCGCCAAGAGCCGGTCGACCATCGAGGTCGCGACCTTGGCGACGCTCAGCTCCTCGGCAAACGGCAGGAAGCGATGGTTGCGGTCGTCCATCTTGCCGATCACGCGTGGCCGATCGCGCATCCCGAACAGGAGCTGCTTGACCTGGTTCTCGACGATCTCGCGCCGCTCTTCGACCACAAAGATCTCTTCGAGCCCGCGGGCGAATTCCTGCACGCCTTCCGGCTCCAGCGGCCACGGCATGCCGATCTTGTACAGCCGCAGCCCGATCCGGGCGGCAACCTGCTCGTCGACACCGAGCTCGCGCAGCGCCTGGCGCACGTCCTCGTAGCTCTTGCCCGAGGCCATGATGCCGAACCGCGCGTTCGGCGAATCCATGGTGATGCGGTTGACCTTGTTGGCGCGGGCGAAGGCGATCGCGGCGAAGCCCTTGTAGTCCTGCAGCCGGCGGTCCTGATCGTAGCGATCATCCGGCCAGCGCAGATTCAGCCCGCCCGGCGGCATCTCGAAGTCGGTCGGAATCACGAACGGCTTCATCTCGTCGGCGAGATTGATCTCCGCGGTGGTCTCCACCGTCTCGGTGATCACCTTCATGCCGACCCAGCAGCCGGAGTAACGCGACATCGCGATCCCGAGCAGCCCCATCTCGATCATCTCGTGGATCGACGACGGATAGAGGTACGGCATCAACGCCGCGATGAAGGCGTGGTCGGACTGATGCGGCACGGTCGACGACTTAGCGCCGTGATCGTCGCCGGCGAGGCACAGCACGCCGCCGTGCTTGGCCGAGCCAGCGGCGTTGGCGTGGCGGAACACGTCGCCGCAGCGGTCGACGCCCGGGCCCTTGCCGTACCAGATGCCGGTGACGCCGTCGTACTTCGCGCCGGGCGACAAATTGAGCTGCTGCGTGCCCCAGATCGCGGTCGCGGCGAGATCTTCGTTCACGCCGGGCTGGAATTTGACGTTGTACTGTTCGAGATGATGGCGGGCGGCGACGAGCTGCTGATCGTAGCCGCCGAGCGGCGAGCCGCGATAGCCGGTGACGAAGCCGGCGGTGTTGAGGCCGGCCGCGCGGTCGCGCCGGACCTGCGCCATCGGCAGCCGCACCAGCGCCTGGATGCCGGTGAGGAAGACGTGTCCTGAGTGCTGCGTGTATTTCTGATCGAGACTGATCGGTCCCTGGTCGATTCCCATCCGGCCCTCGCGAAAGGCATTGGACCGCAAGGGCCATTCGGCCGCTGAAGCGGTCTCTGTTTCGAAACAGTCTAAGCTGGTTTTTCCGCCTCGCGCACCACAAAAAGCCGCGCGTTCAAGGCATTCCGCCTGTTCGCATTTTGATGTCTCAAAAGCCGCATCCCGCTTGCATGAAGTGCCGCCACGTCGCGGCTCGGCGAACGATCATGTCCGGTGCACCGCAACACGTTCCATGCCTGACGAAGGCGATTCGACCGGGAACCGCGGACTACGCTGGGAACGGAAGGTTTGACGATGGATTGTTGCAACGAAGCCGAAAGGAGGACCGATATGGCACGCCACCCCGATGACCCGTACCGCAGCGGTACCGCAGGCGACGATCCCCGCACCCCGTCACAGCTCGACAGCGATTTGCAGGCCGACCCCGAGATGCGCGAAGGCCCGGTGACGGCGGGGCGGCTGGCGCTGGCCGCCGTGGCGATCGTGCTGGTGTTCGGCGCGGTGATCTATGGCATGAGCGGATCGTCGACCGATCCGGCCACCAATCCGGGGGTCGCGACCCAGACCTCGCCGCCGCCGCCGAGCCAGACCGGCGTGAGCAATGCGCCGCCGGTGCCGCCGGGCGTTCGCGACGTGACGCCGCGCAACGCCGAGGGAGACTCCGGCATCACCACCGGTGCGGCGCCGGCCCCGACCGCGCCGCCGAGCACACCCACCGGCCGCGGTAACTAAAGCGACCACATCCTCAACAGAGGTCACTCGCAATGCGGCGACAGCACCAAAGCTGTTCGCCGCATTGTGCCTTCTGCCGTACCAAGCACCACTGGCGCATTCATGCCTCGTTCAGTCCGAATCGGCTAGACGATCATCCGGGGACGAATGAACGGATGCGGCCTCGATTCGAGGACCGCGCCACCAACGCAAGCCGTGCATCGGACTGGAAGGAACAAGATTAGATGAAGAAGATCTTTGCCGCCGCTTTATTCGCCGCGACGCTGGTCGGAGCCGGCGCAGCCAACGCCATGCCGCTGGCGCCGCTCGGATCGGCCGCTACCGGCGACGTGATCCAGGTCGCTCAGGGCTGCGGCCCGGGTTGGGCTCGTGGTCCCGGCGGTCGCTGCCGTCCGATGTATCGCCGTCCCGCCTACGTCCGCCCGCCGGTGGTCGTTCCGCCGCGCGTGGTCGCGCCGCGCGCCTGCCCGCCCGGCTACGCCTGGCGTCAGGGCCGCTGCTTCCGCCGGTTCTGATCGGTCAGCAAACTGGTCTCGAAAAGCCCCGCTTCGCGCGGGGCTTTTTTTCATTCAGCCCGATCAGCGGAAGCTGAAAAGCAATTTGCGCAGGCTGTAGAGCGGCACCCACGGCAACAGGATCGGGACGCGGCGGACGTAGTCCTGATAGTCGGAGCGGTCGCTGTAGCGTTCGTCCTGCTTGCGCTCCAGCCCGGCGGCCGCGGCGGTCATCAGCGCTTCGATGTAGATCAGCCCGAGCAGCGTCAGCGCCCAGGCCCAGCCGGAGCCGTAGGCCGACAGACCGGAGAACCACACCCCGAACCAGAACAACATCTCGCCGAAGTAATTCGGGCAGCGCATCGTGCGATACAGCCCGGTGTCGCAATAATGCGACGGATGCACGGCCTTGTAGCGATACTTCTGCCAGTCGGCGAGGCTCTCGATCCATAGCCCGGCGACCATGATCATCACTCCGAGCGGCACCGACACCGGCCACACGCCCTCGGCCTGCAGCGACAGCGTCAACAACGCCGGCAAGAACAGCAGCGTGAACAGCAGGCTGACGCCGAGCCAGATCGCGATCTTGTGCCACAGCTTCAGCTCAGCGGTGCGTCGCTCGGCACGCGCCAGCTCGGCCGCATAGATCGGATTGCGCTCGCGGATCGCCAGGAACAGGCCGAGCCGGAGGCCGTAGGCCAGCAGCAGCACGAGCTGCAGCGTCACCCAGCCCGACATGGTGCCGGAAAACAGCAGCACGAACACCACGCTCTGGGACGCGATCGCGCCAGCATAGCACAGGCTGACGAAGTAATAGACCCGCCGGAAGCCGGGTGCCGCAACGACGAGGCAGACAGCGAACGCCAGCGCTACGAGATGCCACGGAATCGTCATGTCGGTGCACGTCCTTGTCCGGTGAGCGTCCTTATAGGCCGCCCGGACGTTCGGAGCTATGTCCGGCATCAAAGCCAGCGCCGGCCGCCGAGACGTCGCCCGGCTATTTCGCCGTACAACGCTGCCCGGGAACGCGGCTGTCGCAGACGCGCGAGACCTCGAAGAACCGCGTCCACAGCTTGCGCTGTTTGGCGTTCGGCTCGGCATCGGCCGTCAATCGCAGCGCGTAGAAATTCTCGCGGCCCTGCACCGCCTTCCACCAGCTCAGCGACGGCTTGCCGTCGTCCTTGGCGCTCGGGCAGCTCTCGCTCCACATCACCATCGGATACAGGTTTTCGTTGCCGTGCCGGAGCTCTTCGAACCGGGCGCCGGGACAGTCCGCCGTCGCCGCCTTCTGCCGCGCGGCGCGATAGGCCTCGGGAGACTGTTCGGTCTGCCTGAACAGCGTCTGCGCGGTTATCCGCGTCGTCGCGCTGGCGATGTTCTCGCTGCCCGGCACCAGCACCGTGGTGCGCTCGCTGTCGTTGCTCGCCTCGGCGACCACCTTGAAGCCCTTCGGTGATTGCAGCAGCAGTTTCTCGGTGTCCGCGGCGCGCGAGCTGCCGGCGGTGACGAGGGACGCGATCAGGCACAGAACGGCAACGCGGAGCATGAACGGTGAGCCCGGATGGATTGAGGCGGCGAAGCTTGCCCGAGAACCGTGCCCTATTCAATATCACCGGTGACAGCAGGCGCGCTCAGTCAGATCCCGCCGTGCAGCCGCGCCAGCAGCCCCACGATGATCAATGCCAGCAACGCCGACAGAAGCTGCCAGAACAGCAAGGGATTGCGCGCGGCGAGCGGCTGCGGCCGGGCGGCGAGATAGTCAGCCCGCGGATGCCGCAGATCGTGCACAAATTCCGACAGCGCCGGATAGCGCTTGGCCGGATCGAGACTGACCGCGCGTTGCAGCGCGCGATCGATCCAGACCGGCACCTTCGCATTGTGGTCGGCGGCCGGGCTATAACGCAGCTTGCGGGATTTCAACGCCTGGTTGGCGCGTGCCAGCTCGGCGCCGTAGGGCAGCCGACCGGTCAGCATCTGATAGGCGATCACGCCGAGCGAGAACTGATCCGACAGCACCGAGCCGCCCTGCCCGGCGAAATATTCCGGTGCCATGTACTGCACGGTGCCGAGCAGTTCGTCGCCACCGGCCGGCCCGAGTTCGGCGACGCCGGAGACGCGCACCGAGCCGAAGTCGATGATCTTCACCGTGCCGCTGCGATCGATCATCACGTTGGCCGGCCGCAGATCCTGATGCACCATCTCCTTGCGGTGGAACGCGTAGAGCCCCCTCGCGATCTGCTCGATCAGGCTGCGGACGGTTTCGAGCTCCGCGCGCGGATGGTCGATCATCCACTGCGCCAGGGTCTGGCCTTCGATGTATTCGAAGGCGACGTAAAGATAGCTGCGCGGCCGCTGCACGGCGCGCGGCTTCAGCACATGCGGGCTGTCGATCCGCCGCGCGATCCACTCCTCCAGCATGAAGCGCCTGCGAAAGTCGGCATCGTCTCGCAGATCCACGGACGGCGTCTTCAGCGCCACCAGTTCGCCGGTCGCGATATCGGCCGCCAGATAGATGTGGCTCCGGCTCGAGGCGTGAAGCTCGCGGAGGATGCGGTAGCCGTCGAACTCGGCGCGCGGTTCGAGCTGCGGCGGCAACGGCAATTCAGCGGCGCGGCCGAACAGATCGGCGGCCTCCGCATCCGGAACCGCATCGATCCGAACCACCTGAACGGTGAGATTGTCGTCACTGCCGTTGGCGAACGCCTCGCCGACGATCGCCCGCGCCGCGGCGTCGAGGTCGTCGCCGTGCTCGCGCAGCGCCCGCACCACGAAGCGCTGTGCGACGTGCTCGTACACGCCGTCGGTCGCCAGCACGAACACGTCGCCGGGCCCGATCGCCACCGACCGGTAGTCGATCTCGACCTGCGGATTGACGCCGAGCGCACGGCCGAGATAGCTCTGCTCGGCGGACAGCCGCACCCGATGATCCTCGGTGAGCTGCTCCAGCGCGGCGCCGGCCAGCCGATAGATCCGGCTGTCGCCGATGTGAAAAAGATGCGCTGCCGCTCCTTTGATCACCAGCGCGCTCAGCGTGCAGACGTAGCCCTTGTCGCGGTCGTAGCGATAATCGCTGCGCCGGGTCTCGGAGTGCAGCCATGAATTGGTCGCGGCGATCACCCGCTGCGCCGAGGATTTCACCGACCACGCCTCGGACGTGCAGTAGTAATCGGTCAGGAAGCTCTTCACCGCGGACTCGCTGGCGACCTGACTGACGTCGCTCGACGAGATGCCGTCGGCGAGCGCGATCGCGATGCCCTTGGTGGTGAGCAGCGGCTCGGCCGGGATCAGCGCGCCGTAGAAATCCTGGTTGACGGGCTTGCGTCCCGGCGACGAAGCCTGCCCGATCGACACTGTGAGCTGCTGCGCCATGCGCCCTGCTGCGAAACGAGTAACGGGAGCTTCACCCCGGCCGGCGAAGCTCCCGAACCCGAGCGGTTTACGCCGCAATGCGCGGCGACGAGACCGGCGCGATGCTGCGCTTCGCCGCGGTGCGGACGTGGGTGGTGTAGAGCGTCAGCCCGGTGAAGGCGAGCCCGCCGACCAGATTGCCGAGCACGGTCGGGATTTCGTTCCAGATCAGATAGTCGAGGATCGAGAACTTGGCGTGCAGCATCAGGCCCGACGGGAACAGGAACATGTTCACCACCGAATGCTCGAACACCATGTAGAAGAACACCAGGATCGGCATCCACATCGCCAGCACCTTGCCCGGCACCGTGGTCGAGATCATCGCCATCACCACGCCGGTGGAGACCATCCAGTTGCACAGCACGCCGCGGAAGAACAGCGTCGCCATGCCGGCGGCGCCGTGCGCCGCGTAGCCGAGCGTGCGGCCCTCGCCGATATTGCCGAGCGCGGTGCCGACCTTGTCGGGCGCCTGGCTGAAGCCGAAGGTCGTCACGAACGCCATCAGGAACGCCACCGTCACCGCTCCGGCGAAATTGCCGATGAATACCAGGCCCCAGTTGCGCAGCACGCCGCCGATCGTGCAGCCCGGGCGTTTGTCCAGCCAGGCCAGCGGCGCCAGCACAAACACGCCGGTAAGCAGGTCGAAGCCGAGCAGATACAACATCGTAAAGCCGACCGGGAACAGCAGCGCGCCGATCAGCGGCTGGCCGGTGTTGACGTTGATGGTCACCGCGAACCAAGCGGCGAGCGCCAGGATGGCGCCGGCCATGTAGGCGCGGATCACCGTGTCGCGGGTGGACATCAAGATCTTGGACTCGCCGGCGTCGACCATCTTGGTGACGAATTCAGAAGGCGCGAGGTAGGACATCTGCTCCGTGCTCCGTTTGCTGCTGAAAAGGCCGCGTCGGAACGCACAAGCGACGGGAGCAACATGGGAGCGGAGTCTGGGCGACGCCGCGGCTCTCCTGATGGAGAGCTGTCCCATTGCTGTCTGCCGGACACCGGCTTGGGCAATTCTCGGACGGCGGTCGTCGTTGACCGGAACTTACTAAGCAATCGCCGTGCCAGCGGCTGACGGCTCTGGCTACGCGTATTTCCCCGAGAAATTCCTCAGATCACGCTGCACCGGCCCCGCCGCTGGGCTGCGCCGATGCCCAGAGTCTGCGCAACCGGCCTGCGCATAGCTCGCATTTGAGGCACCTCTCAATCCGACCACGGCGGCCCGATGCTGCCCGAGCTATCGTCAGTTCGCCGGGAGTTACTTCGGAAGGATCCGGGCCAGCACCCGCTCGATCCAACTGTCGCCGGGGTCGGTGCCGGGCGGCAGCGGCAGCGGACGCGCCCGGCTCGGCCATTCGACAGCCGGCCCGGCCGCTTCGAGCAGCCCCGCGGCGAGATCCGCCATGCTGTGTTTGGCGACGCCGTGCCCGCCGGCGCCGAAGCTGAACCGAACCGTCCGGATCTGCGGGTTGAAGGCGTCGACCGGATAGAGCTGGGTCATCAGAAACCGCAAATACGCGAGGATCTCGCCGCGCTGATACACCCGATCGATCACGAGCCCGATCGCGTTCTGCGGGCCGTTGACGCCCGGATCGTAGTATCCGGTCACGGTCGAGGGATCGAATGCGTAGACTTCGCGGATGCGGCCGTCCCTGTAGGCGGCCTGCTGCGCCAGCCCGCCGCCGAGCGAATGCCCGACCGCGACGATCCGCGGCGCCGGCCGGCCGTGGACAACCAGCGCCCGATCGAGGATCGGTCCGATGTGCCGCTGCACCTGCCGATATTGATCATCATACGGCAGGAAACGCGTCACCCAGCGGAAGTTCGCCATCCAGTCGTCGGCCTCACGAAAATCGGTGCCGCGAAATGCGACGACGATCTCGTTGCGGTCCTGGTGGCCGAACACCTTGTAGCCGAGCCCGCCGAGGGCCTTGCCGCCGCACCCGCCCTCGCCCTCCGGACACGGCAGCGGCCCCTCGCCCTGCTCAATCAGCGCCCAACCGGCGGACCAGCCGCCCAGCAACTCGGCGGTGACCCGCGCCAGCGCCGGATCGTTCGGCGCCGGGCGCCTCAGTAGTTCCTGCAGCTTCGGCGGCCCCTCGCCGCCGTCGCGGTCATAGGCCCACAGCGCGAACAGCGCATAGGGCAGGTAATGACCGGCATAGGCCGACGACGGCAGGTGCGCCTCGCGATAATCGCCGACCCGGACGAACATCTCGCCACTGTTCTGGCGATAGCTGTCGAACGAGCCGTGCCACCACAACCATCCGGCCAGCGCGGCCGCAGCAACCAATCCAACAATCACCAGGGCACGCATCGAGCTCTCCTGGACTTGGTATCGATCTATGGACTACGAGTAGCGCTTCATCGATTGAAGCGAATCTGGCCCTTCCCAAGGGGAATACTGACTTCTCATCCTAAGGAGCCCGGCAAAGCCGGCCGTCTCGAAAGATGAGGCCACGCATGAACCCGCGGCACATGGTTCGAGACGGCGCTACGCGCCTCCTCACCATGAGGCCCTGCCTACCGTCAGCATTCGGAAAAGCGTACGTAGTCCCATTTCCATCAAAGAAGACCAGCTCTGGCAGCGTGCCGATCGCCGCAATTCTGGCGACAAGGCGCAACCCGCGATCAAATCAATATGTCCTGATTTGCAGCCGACCGCCAGCCGCGCATGCACGCGGATCGCTACAACTAACGATCAAACGATCGACCTAGATACCGTCGCGGCATCATAGCTCTCCGCACCGCTAAGCTGGCCCCTCGCCGAGCGCTCGCAAGGCCGAGAGTCCTTCACGATAGGATGGATAGGCTAATGTAACCCCCAATTCTGTGCGGATCAGGTCGTTCCGGACCCGGCAATTCTCCAGATAGAAGCTGCGCGCCATCGGAGACAGCTCGGCGTGCTCGAAAGCAATTTCAGGAGGCGGTGTTCGTCCGCAGAGGTCCGCTGCGAATTCGACGACCTGCTGCGGCGGCGCCGGCTCGTTGTCGGTCACATTGTAAATGGCACCGGGGCGCGGTCGCGAAAGTGACGCAGCGACCACCGCGGCGATATCGGCAACGTGAATTCGATTGAAGACCTGGCCGGGCTTGATGATACGCGTCGCCGTTCCGGCTGCGAGCTTCTCCAGTTGGTTTCGGCCCGGGCCGTAGATCCCTGACAGACGAAAAACTTGCGCTCCTAATGCCAGCCAGCGCTGCTCGGCAGCGATCCGGAGCTGCGAGCGGGGTTTTTCGGAGGTCGCAGGCGTTGTTTCGTCGACCCAATTGCCGAGGTGATCACCGTACACGCCGATCGTCGAAAGATAGCCGATCCACCGCGGCCTGGAATCACTGGTGATCGCGCCAGTGAAGGACGCCAGAACCGGATCGCCGGATTCATTCGGAGGCACCGACGACAGAATGGCGTCGCTCGACTTGATATCATCAGCGATCAGTGGGTCGACATGAGAGGATGAAAACACCCGTGCCGTGATCCCGCGCCGGCCCAACTCTTCGGCCTTTGCGCTTGTTCTGACGGTTGCAGCGACCTCGATCCCGGCGCCCTGCAAATGCTGCGCGATATAGCTGGCCGAATAGCCCAAGCCGAAAATCAGAATTCTCATCCGGACATCATTTTCATCTGGGAATGACGATGCGCAGGATACCAAACATCCGGGCCGATGGCTGCGTCCTTATGAGTCCGCGTCCTGGTTGGGCCATCAAAATAGGCCAGGCCAGGAGCTTCGCGTCAGCTCAAAAACACAAAGGGCGGTGATCGTGTCGCGATCACCGCCCTTTTCGACCAAATGAGTCGATGCCGTTACAGCGGCATGTTGTCGTGCTTCTTCGCCGGGATTTCCATCTTCTTGTCGCGCAGCATCGCCAGCGCGCGGGCGATGCGGCGGCGGGTGGCGTGGGGCATGATCACGTCGTCGATATAGCCGCGCTCGGCTGCGATGAACGGCGACAGGAAGCGGTCCTCGTATTCCTTGGTGCGCGCCGCGATCTTGTCCGGGTCGTTCATGTCCTGGCGGAAGATGATCTCGACTGCGCCCTTGGCGCCCATCACGGCGATCTGCGCGCTCGGCCAGGCGTAGTTGATGTCGGCGCCGATTTCCTTCGACGCCATCACGTCGAAGGCGCCGCCATAGGCCTTGCGGGTGATCACGGTGACCAGCGGCACGGTGCACTGCGAGAACGCAAACAGCAGCTTGGCGCCGTGCTTGATCAGGCCGCCGTATTCCTGCGCGGTGCCCGGCAGGAAGCCCGGCACGTCGACGAAGGTGACGATCGGAATGTTGAAGCTGTCGCAGAACCGCACGAACCGCGCCGCTTTTCGCGACGCGTCAGAGTCGAGCACGCCGGCGAGCACCATCGGCTGGTTGGCGACGAAGCCCACCGTGCGACCGGCGATGCGGCCGAAACCGGTGATGATGTTCTTGGCGAAGGTGTCCTGCAGCTCGAAGAAGTCGCCCTCGTCCACGACTTTGAGGATCAGCTCCTTCATGTCGTAGGGCTTGTTAGGATTGTCGGGGATCAGCGTATCGAGCGAAAAGTCCTCACGCTCGATATCGTCGAAGCTCGGCCATTCCGGTACGCCTTCGGACGAGCTCGCCGGCAGGAAGTCGAGCAGCCGGCGCATCTGCAGCAGGGTCTCGACGTCGTTCTCGAACGCGCCGTCGGCGATCGACGACTTGGTGGCGTGCACCGAGGCGCCGCCGAGTTCTTCCGGGGTGACGACTTCGTTGGTCACCGTCTTCACGACGTCGGGGCCGGTGACGAACATGTAGCTGGTGTTCTTCACCATGAAGATGAAGTCGGTCATCGCCGGCGCATAGACGTCGCCGCCGGCGCACGGGCCCATGATGACGCTGATCTGCGGGATCACGCCGGAGGCCTGCACCACGCGGCGGAACACGTAGGAGTAACCGGCGAGCGCCGCGACGCCCTCCTGGATGCGGGCGCCGCCGGCATCGTACAGGCCGATGATCGGGGCCCGCGCCTTCAGCGCCATGTCCTGGATCTTGGTGATCTTCGCCGCGTGGGTCTCGGACAGCGAGCCGCCGAACACGGTGAAGTCCTTGGCGAACACGAACACCTTGCGGCCGTTGACCGTGCCCCAGCCGGTGACGACGCCGTCGCCGGGGATCTTGGTCTTCTCCATCCCGAATTCGGTCGAGCGGTGCTGGACGAACATGTCCATCTCCTCGAACGAATGCTTGTCGAGCAGCAGGTCGATCCGTTCGCGTGCGGTGAGCCGGCCGCGGGCGTGCTGCGCGTCGATGCGCTTCTCGCCGCCGCCGAGCTTGGCTGCCGTGCGCCGTTCGTCCAATGCTTCCAGGATGTGCTTCATGATCAATAAGCCGAATTTCTTTTCTTGGTTGGGCGTGCGGAGCTTTTGCCCTTGTTTCACCGCAACAATCAAGGCCTTCTAGCACGGGCGTTTCGCGCGGGGAAACCGCCTAGGACCGCTCCGGCCTAGCGCTTTCGGCGGGCTTTGGACCGATCGGCGCGCCGGCAGCCCCGCACCGCCGCCAAATCCGCAACGGCCGGATGCGAAACCGCGATGGCGCGGTGCGCCGAACCCTCCTATATCGCGGGGCCGCCACACGGAGCCGCCCGATGACCACCGCCCCGCCCACCGCCGATCCGACCATGGCCCATCCGACCATTGCCGATCCGACGGTGGCCAATGGCGGCGTCCTGACTGTACTGCGGGCCGAGGGGCTGGCGCTGTTCGTTGGGTGCACGTTGTTCTATGTGATCTCGGACGCGCCGTGGGAACTGTATGCGCTGCTGTTCTTCGCGCCAGACTTGGGCTTTCTCGGCTATCTGGCCGGCCCGAAGGTCGGCGCGGCGGTCTACAACGCGCTGCATTCCACCATCGGGCCGCTGCTGCTGGCGATCGCAGGGATCGTGCTGCTGGCCCCCTATGCCGGCACCGTCGCGATGATCTGGCTGGCGCATATCGGATTCGACCGCGCGCTCGGCTTCGGCCTGAAATACAACGCCGGCTTCCGCTTCACCCATCTCGGCCGGATCGGCAGGGCGCCGGCCGGCCAGCCCTGAGTCAGCGAACCGGGCCGCGCCCCGACAGCCGCAGCACGAAGGCCAGGACCTCGGCCACCGCCTTGTACAGCTCCTCGGGGATTTCATCGCCGAGTTCGACGTGGGACAGTGCGCCGGCGAGCATTTCGTTCTCTTCGATCGGAATGTCGTGCTGTTTGGCGACTTCGATGATCTTGGCGCCGAGCACGCCTTTGCCCTTGGCGACCACCCGGGGGGCGCCGGCATAATCGTAGTGCAGCGCGATCGCGAGCGGATTCTTGGTGTCTGTTGTGGTCACAGCGCGCGGTCCAGGAAGTGGCCGGCCGCCGCCGGGCGTGGCGCGGGCGGCGCGCCGTCGCGCACCACAATATCGCCGGGCACCAGATCGGCGCGGGCGAGCGCGCGGCCGAGCTCGGCGGCGCCGGCGCGCAGTTGCGCGGTGGTGGCGGGGCGCTCCGCCCACAGCCGCACCATGGTCTTCTCCCCGCGCAGAGAGATCAGGGCGTGCACCGGGCCGGCGGGCTCGACATCGAGCGAGAACCGCGCCTGCCATACCGTACCGCCGGTGTCGCCGGGCTGGGCCGCCTCGTCGCGGTCACGCGAAATCGCGAATTGGGCCACCGCGGTCCCGTGCGGGGTGGCGAGCGGAATCTCGAAGCTCCAGCGCGGCGGAGCGGCCTCGACCCGGGCCGCGGCGGCGTCGACCCGGTCCGGTAGCGAGGCGACCTGCAGCAGCGTCTGCCGCGCCAGCGCGCCCTCGGTCTCGGTCAGAATCCGGCGCAAATTGGTATCCGGCGCGGCGCGTGGATCGAGATTGGCCGGCATCACCGGCTGGGCAGCCGGCAGCGCGCCGGGAAACGGCGGCGGCGGGGTGTTGGTGCGGGCGATACCGCTGTCGTCCTTGACGACCCGGTTACCGGTCAGCGCCGGCAGCAGCGACAGCAGCACCGGATTGCTGAGCCCGGCCTTGGCGAGCACCGCGGCGGTCTGCGGATCGGCCTGCAGCGCTCGCTGCAACGCGCTCAGCGTCGCCGCGCTGCCGGCGGCGGTCTCGGCCTGCGCGGCGGACGCGGTCGCCGCGGTCGCGGTGCCGGTGAGCTGGGCGATGACGTTCTTTACCAGCGACTGCTCGGCGGTGGACGCGGCTGCGCCCGCGGCGGTCGAGCCCGCCAGCGAGGCCAGCGTCGGCGACGCGGTCAGCGGCAGCGCGGGGGTCGCGCCGTTCGCGGCGGTCGCCGCCGTCCGCCCGGTGAGGCCGAGCAGATCGGCTTCGGCTTTCAGCTGGGCGGTGAGCGCCAGCAGCGAGGTGCCCTGCCCGTTCTGCAGCACCGGTGTCGCCGTGGTGCCGCCGGCCTGCGCGGTCGCAGCCCCGAGCGCGGTAGTGAGCACCTGGCGCAGCACCAGCAGCGCCGCCTTCAGATCGGTGGCCGCGCCGGTGCCGGCTGTCCTGCTCGCCAGCGACGCTTCGAGGAAAATCCCGGAACTCTGAAATGCCTTCTGGATATCGGCGCCGGTCAGGCCGCCTGCGGTCGGCAATTGCTGCGCCAGCACCTGCGCCGCGGCCTCGCGCACCGCCGCCGGCATCCCGCCGGACTTCGCGGCCGCGCCGAGATCGGCGAACAGCGCCGACAGCCCGGTCTGCTGCGTCACCGCGGTCTGGGCTGCGGTCGCCACCGCGGCCGCCTGCTGCGGCGTCAGCGCCGGTGTCGCGGCCGGCACGATGCTCGGCGCCGCCTGCGCAGAAGTGACGACGATCGCCTGCGGCCCGAGCGTGACGCGGTCGACCGCCGGGCCGGACGCCGCCAGAGCGGCTTGCGCGGTGGTGGTGGTGACCGGCTGATTGACGATCGCGAGCCGCACCCCGGCGTCGGTCTGCGACACCGACACCTGCAACGTCTGCCCGGCCTGCAGCGGCACCTGGGTGGTGGCTTCGACGGTCTGGCCGCCGATCGCGATCCGCACCTGATTGTTGTCGCCGACCGACAGCACCTTGGCCTGCAGCACCGCCCCGGGCTGCAGCAGCAGGTCCGCCGTGACGCCTTGCAGGGCGACGAGGGGAAGGTTCGGATTGACCGAAATCGCCATCGCTGTCCTTTGCGGGCGGCCGCTGAATCGCGATCCGATCAGACTAAGCGAGGGTCGTAAACCCGCCGTTAACTTCTCCGGGAACCCAGCGCCGCAATCACCTGGGCGGCGGCGGCGAACTCCGCCTGCTTGGCGGCGCGGCGCGCGGCGACCTCCTCGTCGAGGCCCCATTGCTCGATGTTCCAGTCCTCGTCGACATGCGCCGCCGCCCACACCTGATCGGCGTCGAGCCGGCCATGCGCTAGCGCCAGCGCCAGCAGCGCCGAGCCGGTGATGGTGGTGACGACGTGCAGCGCGCCGAGCAGCCAGGGATCGGCCGGCAGCGCCGCGCGCGCCGCGGCACGCGCGGTCTCCGGCTGCGCGGCGTGGACGATCCCCTGCGCCAGGATGAAATGCGCGCCGAACGCCTCCGCCGCCCAATACAGCACCGGATCCCAATGCTCAGCTTCGCGCGCGATCAGTTCCTCCGGGTGCGCGGCGCGATAGCACAGCAGATCCGAACCGAAGTACTTGGCGATGTCGTCGGTCACCGCCTCGATCCGGCCGGTGACGCCGTCGATCACGCTGTTGGCGAGCCGCGTCAGCGGCATCGTCGACGGGTCGATGGTCTCGCCCTGCGCCTGCCATTCGGCGGCGATCGCTTCGGCGAGCGCGCGATCCGGCGCCGCCAGCGCGTGACGCGACGGCGTCTTGATCGGGCGATCGTCGAGCCGCACCGCAAAGCCGCCGCCCTCGCTCTCGGCGACGCCGGCGCTGGTATAGAACCGCTTCGGCAGCTGCGCCCGGCTGGTGCGCCGCACCGCTTCGTTGGGATCGAGCTGCGACTTGCCGGCCACCTCGTCGAACAGATCACGCATCCTGGTTTCTCGACTGAATCACTGATTGGCACAGGCGCGCGAATAGGCGGCGCGCTCGCTGGCGTTGAGCCCCATCGCGGCGCCTTCGTCGAGGCAGCGCGAAATCCGGTCGCCGAAATGGCCGCGCTGCTGCAACTGCGCCTTCGGAAGATCCGGCGCCGGCTGGATCCGCTCGTGGGTGAGCGGCGGCGGAGCGGCGAGTTGCGGCACCTTCGGCACGGTGATCACCGGCGGCGGCGCCGATGGCGGCGGGGCCGGCGGTGGAATCGCCGAGGGCGCGGCGCCCGGCAGCACCACCTGCGCGGCTGCGGGGGCAGCGAGCGCTGCGATCAGCAACGCACTGGCCATCAACCCGAGTACCAGAGGCTTCAGACCCCGGTTCGTCATAACCGGGCTTGTCCCGGCCATCCACGCCTTCTTCGGCAGACACGCTGCAAGACGTGGATGCCCGGGACAAGCCCGGGCATGACGGGAGAGTGAGTGGAGAGGAAGCGTTGCCATCTTGGCCATGTCGGCATCGCCGCGCGCGGACGCAAGCCGGCGCACGCCCTCATTCTTCCGGCGCATGTTCGATCGGATCGAACCGGTCGTGCTCGAGGCCGAGCAGGTTCCAGCTCTGCAGCATATGCGGCGGCAGCGGCGCCGAGACGTCGATCACGCCGCCGCGCGGATGCGGGATCACGATCCGCCGCGCCAAGAGATGCAGCCGGTTCTGCAGGCCGCCGGGGAGCTGCCAGTTCTCGATGTTGAAGTACTTCGGATCGCCGACGATGGCGTGGCCGATATGCGCCATGTGGGCGCGGAGCTGATGGGTGCGCCCGGTCACCGGCTTCAGCGACACCCAGGCCAGCTTCTGCCCCGAGGTCTCGACCACCGCGTAGTAGGTCACCGCGTGGCTGGCGCCGTCGTCACCATGCTTGGCGACGCGCATGATCGAATCCTCTTCGCTCTCGTCCTTGGCCAGATAGGTCGAGATCCGGCCCTGCTTCGGTTTCGGCACGCCCGCGACCAGCGCCCAATAGATCTTGCGCGCCGAACGGTGGCGGAACGACCCGGTCAGCGCGGTCGCAGCGAACCGGGTTTTGGCGACCAGCAGACAGCCGGCGGTCTCCTTGTCGATCCGGTGCACCAGGCGCGGCTTCTGGCCCTTACTGTCGCGCAGCACTTCCAGCATCTGGTCGATGTGCCGGGTGGTGCCCGAGCCGCCCTGCACCGCGAGCCCGGCCGGCTTGTTCAGCACCAGCACGTCGGCGTCTTCGAACAGCGTCATGGCCTTCAGCGTCTGAAGGGTCTTCTGCTCGACCTCGGACAGATGCCCGTGCGGCTTCGGGGTATCGAGCTTGAGCGGCGGAATCCGCACGCTCTGGCCTTCTTCGAGCCGGTCCTTCGAATCGGCACGCTTGCCGTTCACCCGCAGCTCGCCTTTCCGGACGATGCGCTGGATGTGGGAGAACGACAGGCCGGGAAACCGCGCTTCGAGGAAGCGATCGACCCGCATGCCGTTTTCGTCGGCGGTGACGGTGACGGTCTCGACCTTGGTCGGCAGCGGCGCGTCGGGCTTGGCGGCCTTCTCGGGCTCGACTGTGGCCTCGGGGCGCTGCGCGCGCGGCGGACGCGTGGCGGACGAAGCGCCGAACCGCGCCGGCGGACGGCCGGGACGCGCGCTCTGCGGGCGATCGGACACGGGACGTTCAGCGGCCGACCGCTCGGCGGCGGGACGCTTCGTGGCAGGCCGCTCGGCGCGCTCGCCACGCGGCCGCGCCGAGATCGGACGGCCGTCCTCGCCGCGATTACCGCGGACCGGCCCGCTGGCAGCCGGCCCCCGCTTCGTGGCCGGCCGGCCGCCTTTCGGGCGATCGCCGCCGGGACCGCGCTTGGCGAGGGGTTTCTTGGTACGACGGCTCATAGGATGAAAGCTCCGGGGTTGAGGCTGTGCCTAGCGCAAAAGCGCCATCGGGTCACGGCCGGAATGCGGTGCGCTGGCGCGTGGCCTGCCCGGTAGCCCGGATGAGCGCAGCGACATCCGGGACCGCCGCGCGGCGCGGAGCCGCGGCTCGGCGGAGCGCCGAAAGGCGCACCTTGGTCGTGGTTGCCGCAGCGTGATCACCGGATCGCCGGCAATCAGAGGCCGCGGAAACGCCTTCCGGCGCTCCACCGTGGCGATTTTTCGCTTCGGGGCCGTGCTTCCGGGCGCAGGTCCGGGTAATGAAACCCTGTTGATCCGGCGGAATTTCTCTCGCCTTCGCCTGTGCCGCGTCCAGCCAACTAACAAGTGGCAGAGCCCCGTAATGGGCCCGGACGGCAACCCGAAGCGCCCCGAGTGCGGAGAACACGTCTGCCCCCGCCCGCAGGCGCCACGACCCGCCCCACTCCAAGACGCCTCTAGAAGCGCCCCTCATGGACGGGACGGATGTGGGTATATAATCCTATAAGAATTTTATCAAGAGTCAGGCAATAATGAAATCTGAGCATCCGCCCGTGATGACCGCGAGCCCAATACTCAAATTCCTTCGAAAAGCATATACGAGTTTCAATAGGCATTTTCTGATCGGCAAATTATCGAGCGAGCGCACCGGAATGCTACAGGCAAGACGCGAGAAACTCCCGTATAGACCGCCAGGGCTATTTCTAGATATCAATCGGGAGAAGATAATCCTCGTCATACTAGTTACTACATTAGTGTTCATAGTCCTCTTCTTTGGTAACATTGATGAGATGAAGATTGCCGGCATTGAACTTAAGATCAAACCTGGCCACAATGCGTATCTTCGTAGCTACATCGTGTTCAGCCTCTTTGTCGCATCTACTTACACCTTAATTCGCTGGACCAGCCGATTCACTGAAAGCTGGGCCTTCTTACGAGGCGAAGACATATTCTCACAGCTACAAGATTCTCTCGGCAGCGCAGTCCACCAGATCGAACAAGTTGGGAAGCTACTTCAACGAGACATCGATGATAAGAAAGAGATTAAGGCCACGCTTGATGAAACAGCAAAGATGCTCAACACTGAAGTGAGCCGCATCGAGCAGCGCGTGATGAACTGTTTCAGCGGGAATTCGGACGAAGGCAACGCTTTGTCTAAAACCCTCTCACTATTCGATGCGATTGCGAAGAACGCGGCCGATACCGCTCAGAGGGTGGAATTGGGCATAGTAAAGTATGAGCATCAATCCTACGAGCTATTCAACACTGTCGCCGTGAATCTTGTCGGAACCAAACGCCTCGCCTTCGGCGGTTGGGCGACCAAACTGAGGATCGCGCTTGATGTTGCTCCCCCGTTTCTTTGCGGCGCTATCTTGCTCTGGGTTCTATTCGAAGAGAGAACAGGCCTCATTCTGTGGATTTCACAACCGCTGAGCCGGTTCACCGATTTCTGCTTGAGCTGCAGCATATAGAGCCCGTCGGGCGGAATAGCGAAGCGTAATCCGCCGACTCGCCCACCGCAATTCGCCGAGGCGTCGCAATGCCGGATTACACCTTTAACTAACCCGCCTACTATCTGCGCAATTGGTGGCTCGGAGTTTCAGAATGGGGCGTTGGTTCTTTCTCAGCAAGCGCAGGGTGGGCAAAGGCGCGTCAGTGCCGGGCCCACGTATAGGTCGCTCCGCGATGCTGGGCCGCTGCGCCGCGCGGTCTTCGCTTTCCGCCGTCGCTCTTCGAGCTATGGCGGACAAGCCGCTCAGCGCCACCCTACGGGCCGCGTTCGCTCGTCGCGTCAGGCGAACGACGCCTTCGGCTGATCCACCCACGGATTCACGCGGCGTGATCGCACCGCCCCGCTTCCGCCTGGGAGGTCTGGTGGCTCGCGAGTGCCGGTAACCCTTGAAAAATGCCATCATTTTTCCTATTCTGATAGCATCGCCATCATTTCGCGGAGGACGCCATCATGGTCGCCGTCACCATTCGCAACCTCTCCGAGGAGGCGCATCGCGCCCTGAAGGTCCGCGCGGCGCAGCATAATCGCAGCGCGGAAGCGGAGATGCGCGCCATTCTGGAAGCCGCGGTCCGCCCCGAGGGCCGCTTGCTGCTCGGCACGGCTTTGCAGGAGATCGGGCAGAAATACGACATCACCAATGCTGATATCGAAGCCATCGAACAGGTCCGAGACAAGCGTCCTGCCAAGCCGATGAAGTTTGAGTGACCGGCGCTTCGAATGATCGTGCTGGACACCAACGTCGTCTCCGAAGCGATGACGCGCGAACCGCATCCGCGGGTGCGCGAATGGCTCAATGCTCAGTCCGCCGAGACTTTGTTCCTGTCCAGCATCACCGTCGCCGAACTTCTGTTCGGCGTTAGCGTCTTGCCGGCCGGAAAGCGTAAGAACGCCTTGGGCGCTGCGCTCGACGATGTGTTGGACGTGTTTGCCACCCGCATCCTGCCGTTCGATACCCCGGCTGCGCAGCGCTATGCCGATCTCGCCGTCAAGGCGCGCGCGGCCGGCAAGGGCTTCCCCACGCCCGACGGCTACATCGCCGCGATCGCCACCGCGCACGGGTTCGCTGTCGCGTCGCGCGACGCGAGTGCGTTCGACGCCGCCGGTCTGACCGTGATCGATCCCTGGACCACAAATGACTGAGACGCATCAAGCGTAAGCAAGCGTAGGGTGGGCAAAGGCGCGCACGCGCCGTGCCCACGCGCTGTTGCACACCGCGTTTCGCGTCAGCTTCGCTTTCCGCCGTCGCTCTTCGAGCTATGGCGGACGAGGCGCTCGGCGCCCCCCTACGGGCCGTCGGGGACTTACGCCTGCGCGATCGCCCCCCGCCCCGCCCTTGCCCGCTGCAGCGCGTGCAGCGCGATGGCGGCGTGGATGCCGATTGCGATGGCGAGCGCGACGACGAGCTGGAGCGTCGTGGCGGGAATGGTGAGGACGGCGACCAGGCCGAACGGGATGAACACCAGCACCACGCTGACGAGGCCGGGATTGTAGCTGCGCAGATGCGCCGCCATGCCGAGATGGCTGAGGCCGTTGACGAAAATCAGCCAGGCCGCGGCGAGGCCCCAGCCTGGGCCGACGAAATACGCCGCATACAGCGCCGCCAGATTGATGCCCCAGACGCCGGGCAGATTGATCACCAGCACGTCGCCGGGGGTGAGTGCCTCGACGCCGCCGAACACGCGGGCGTTGACGAAGCGGCGGAAGCGGTCGCCGAGATGCTCCTCGACCTGGTGCAGCATGTAGATCGGCGACGCCAGATAGATCAGCAGCAGCGCGCGGTCGCCGCCGGCGACGCCGATCGGCAGCAGCAGGAGCAGCGCCACGCCCATGAAAAGCGCGGCCGCGACCCAATGGGCTTCGAGATACGATCTGATCATGTGCGCACCGAAGTTGGTGACATGGTGCAAGGCTACGCGGGATTACTTAACCGGGCGTGTCGGCGGCGGGCGGGCAGCGTGATCGGCATCAGCACGTAACGCGGAGCCCGGGTGAGCGGAGCGATACCCGGGATCACAGGATGATCCGCCGCCCCGCATCTCGCTGCACTCATGCGGGCTACGGTCCTACGGTCCCACAATCGGGACGGTCCTCCGGTCCTCGGATTTGCGCGCCCCGGAATGATGTCGTGACCTCGTTCAGCGGACTGCATGCGCGATGCCGGATTCGTTCGGCTGGGCGGATCGCACCGCGCAACGCCGATGAACCGAACAAGCCCTCCGCTCGACGAACGCCAGGTGCGCCATTTCGGGCCACCGCGCGACCCTTTCGGAAGCCGTGAGCACGATGGAACGCTTCGCCCCGGTGTCGCGCCCTTGATTCTTCATGGTGCGGAGCTGATCGATGCTGAAGCGTGTCCTGATTTGTGTGGCGGTGATGGGGATCGGTGCCGGCGCGGCCGGCGCCAAGGACATTCCCGGCGGCAAGGATCATCCGCTGATCGGCCGCTACGACGGCGCCGCGCTGACGCTGTACAAGACCAGCGACTATGCCGAGCAGAACATCCTGACAAAGCCGATCACCTCGGCCGACCGCCGCGCGACCGGCAAACGCCTCAACGTCGCCAACAGCGTGCCGGCTGCCGGCCGGTCGTTCCGGATCCGTTACGACGGGCCGGCGGGACGCTCGCCGCTCGAAGTTGCGCGTAACTTCCAGAGCGGACTGAAGGCTAAGGGCTTCGACATCCTGTTCGAATGCAAGGGCGGCGAGTGTTCGGACCTGTCCGGCTCGGAGCTGTATTTCGCGCTCCAGGACGAAAGCCCGCTCGGCAAGGGCGACATCCATTCCAATCCGGGCTCGCAGGTGTTCACCGCGGCCAAGCTGACGCGCGCCGAAGGCGACGTCTATGCGACGATCTATGTCGGCGACTTCAACAAGGCTCCGGAGGTGCTGGTCGACGTCGTCGAGACATCGCCGATGGATGAAGGCAAGATCGTGTTCGTCGACGCCGCCAAGATGCAGAAGGACATCGACGCCACCGGCCGCGTCGCGCTTTACGGCATCCTGTTCGATTTCGATCAGGCGACAATCCGGCCGGATTCACAGCCGACGCTGAACGAGATCGCCAAATATCTCGGCGCCAATCCGTCCATGAAGCTGATCGTCGCCGGGCATACCGACTGGAAAGGCGGCTTCGACTACAACATCGACCTGTCGAAGCGGCGCGCCGAGGCGGTCGTGAAAGCGCTGACCGGCATGGGCGTTGCGACCGCGCGGCTGCGCCCGTTCGGCGCCGGGCCGGCGGCGCCGGTGGCGAGCAATGCCAGCGAATCCGGCCGCGCGAAAAATCGCCGCGTCGAATTGGTGAAAGCCGAATAGTTCGGAAGGCGCCGCCCCGCATATCGCTGCGCTCATGCGGGCTACGGTTCCGCGGTTCTTTATCGGGCGAGTCCCGCGCAGCTCATCGCGGGATTCCGGGTTCGCGCGCTGTGCGCGCGCCCCGGAATGACGGCCTGTTGCGCCATCTTGCGCTCGGCATCCGAAACCGCGACACTCCGCGGCAATCAGAAGCTCTTGGGGGAAACCAGACGCATGCAATACGACGACGTGGTCCGCGGCCGCCGCTCGATCCGCGGCTACAAGCCTGATCCCGTGCCGCGGGAATTGATCGAGGAAATCCTCGAACTGGCGATGCGGGCGCCCTCCTCGATGAACAGCCAGCCGTGGAATTTCACCGTCCTCACCGGCGAGCCGCTCGACCGCATCCGCGCCGGCAACACCGAGCGCAATCTCGCCGGCGTGCCGCACAGCCGCGAATTCCGGATCGGTCAGCCGTTCGCCGGCCCTCATCGCGAGCGGCAGGTCACCGTCGCCAAGCAGCTGTTCTCGGCGATGGGGATCGCGCGCGACGATCAGGCCAAGCGGCAGGACTGGGTGCTGCGCGGCTTCCGCCAGTTCGATGCGCCGGTGTGCATCATCATCACCTACGACCGCGTGCTCAGCGACAGCGATGACACCGCGTTCGATTGCGGCGCGGTGACCAATGCGCTGGTCAACGCCGCGTGGTCGCGCGGCTTAGGTGCGGTGATCAACAGCCAGGGCATCATGCAATCGCCGGTGGTGCGCGAGCATGCCGGCATCGCCGACGATCAGGTGATCATGAAGGCGATCGCGCTCGGCTGGCCGGACGACGAGTTCCCCGCCAATGCGGTGGTGTCCGAGCGCAAGCCGGTGCGCGACGCCGCGCGGTTCGTCGGATTCGGCGGCTGACTGGCTTTTGATGTGACATCGCTCCGCGGCCCGGCGCCGCGGGGTGCGGCGTGTGTCAAGCTGCTTTGACAAACCCTCGCAATTCGGAGAGTAATGCAAGCAGCCGCGCCCGAGCGGTCACCGCACGGGCCGGCCGCAACAACGCGGCCGCCCTTCCCGTCCTGTATCGCACAGTTCGTGTCACGCTCGCCGGTTGTCGATCCCGATGCAGTCCCCCTCCAGTCCCGCGGTCAGCCAGAGCGAGGCACGCTATCGTGCGCTGTTCGAAGCGATCGACGACGGCTTCTGCATCATCGAATTCTTCGACGGCCCGCACGGCCCGCTCAGCGACTATCGCCAC
Organism: Rhodopseudomonas palustris; assembly: GCF_007005445.1. Lineage (NCBI taxonomy): Bacteria > Pseudomonadati > Pseudomonadota > Alphaproteobacteria > Hyphomicrobiales > Nitrobacteraceae > Rhodopseudomonas > Rhodopseudomonas palustris. The sequence goes on from NZ_CP041387.1 coordinate 2,521,893, forward strand.
ATCGAAGCCAACGCCGGCTACGAGAAGCAGACCGGCATTCCCGACATCATCGGCCGCACCTTGCGCGATCTGGTGCCGGACGAGGCCGACGGCTGGGCGGAACTGTATCCGCAGCGTGCTGCTGACCGGCCGGCCGATCCATTTCGAGCGCGAGTTCATCGCCGTGAACCGCATCATCGAAGTGTCGGCGACACGGATCGAGCCGCCCGAGCTGCGCCAGGTCGCGGTGCTGTTCCGCGACATCACCGCGCGCAAGCGCGCCGAGGCGGCGCTCCGCGACAGCGAGCAACTGGCGCGCGACAACGTGCAGCGGGTGCAGCTCGCGCTCGCCGCCGGCGCGATCATCGGAACCTGGCTGTGGGACCTGCCGACCGATCGCTTCACCGTCGATGAAGCGTTCGCGCGGGCATTCGGGCTCGATCCGGCGCTCGGCCGCGACGGCCTCAGCCTGGCGCAGGTCGTCGCCACCGTGCATCCCAACGATCAGGCCGGCCTCGCGGCCGCGATCGAGGAAGCGGTCAAGCGCGGCGGGCCTTACGCTCATCAGTACCGGGTGCGCCGCGCCGACGGCAAGTACTACTGGCTCGAGGCCAACGGCCGGGTCGAGCACGGGCCGGACGGCACGCCGCTGAGCTTTCCCGGCGTGCTGATCGACATCGACGACCGCCGCGCACTGGCCGCCGAGCGCGACCGCGCCATCGCCGAGCTGCGCGCGCTGAACGAGACCCTGGAACAGCGCATCGCCGAAGCCCGCGCCGAGCTGCTGCGCTCCGCCGAACAGCTACGCCAGTCGCAGAAGATGGAAGCCGTCGGCCAGCTCACCGGCGGGCTGGCGCACGACTTCAACAATCTGCTCGCCGGCATCTCCGGCAGCCTCGAGCTGATGAGCACGCGGATTCGCCAGGGCCGGATCGGCGAGATCGACAAGTACGTCGTGGCGGCGCAAGGCGCGGTGAAGCGCGCCGCATCGCTGACCCACCGCCTGCTCGCCTTCGCACGCCGCCAGACGCTGACGCCGACCGCCGCCAACGTCAACCGGCTGGTCAGCGGCATGATCGACCTGATCCAGCGCAGCGTCGGCCCGGGCATCGACGTGCAGCACGTCGGCGCCGCCGGGCTGTGGAGCGTGCTGGTCGACGTGCCGCAGCTCGAAAGCGCGCTGCTCAATCTGTGTATCAACGCCCGCGACGCGATGCCGAGCGGCGGCAAGATCACGATCGAGACCGGCAATCGCTGGATCGACCGGGCGCAGTCGCGGCTGTACGACATTCCGACCGGGCAATACGTCTCGCTGTGCGTCTCCGACACCGGCACCGGCATGACCCCGGACGTGATCGCCAAGGCATTCGATCCGTTCTTCACCACCAAGCCGATCGGCCAGGGCACCGGGCTCGGGCTGTCGATGATCTACGGCTTCGCGCAGCAGTCCGGCGGACAGGTGCGGATCTATTCCGAAGTCGGCCAGGGCACGATGGTGTGCATCTATCTGCCGCGGCACCGCGGCGAGGCCGCCGAGGACGAGCGCTTCCCGGACTCCACCGCGATCCCGTTCGCCCACACCGGCGAGACCGTGATGGTGGTCGACGACGAGCCCACGGTGCGGATGCTGGTCGCCGACGTACTCGAAGACCTCGGCTACTCCGCGCTGGAAGCCTCCGACAGCGTCGGCGGCCTGAAGCTGCTGCAATCGGAAGCGCGGATCGATCTCTTGGTCACCGACGTCGGCCTGCCCGGCGGCATGAACGGCCGCCAGCTCGCCGACGCCGCCCGCCAGATCCGCCCCGGGCTCAACGTGCTGTTCATCACCGGTTTCGCCGAGAACGCGCTGCTCAACAACGGCCAGCTCGAACCCGGCATGGCGGTGCTGACCAAGCCGTTCGCGGTCGACACGCTGGCGGCGCGAATCCGCGAGCTGATCGGGAAATCGCCGAATTAGTTCGGACGGGCGGGGAACGAACTACTCGCCGATGATCTTGATCAGCACACGCTTCCTGCGGCCGCCGTCGAATTCGCCGTAGAAGATCTGCTCCCAGGGGCCGAAATCGAGCCGGCCTTCGGTGATCGCCACCACCGCCTCGCGGCCCATCACCTGGCGCTTCATATGCGCGTCGGCGTTGTCTTCGCCGGTGCGGTTGTGGCGATAGGACGACACCGGCTCGTGCGGCGCGAGCTGCTCCAGCCATTTGTCGTAGTCGGCGTGCAACCCGCTCTCGTCGTCGTTGATGAACACCGACGCGGTGATGTGCATGGCATTCACCAGCACCAGCCCCTCGCGCACGCCGCTGTCACGCAGCGCCTGCTCGACCTCGCCGGTGATGTTGATGAACGCCCGCCGCCCCGGGGTCTGAAACCACAGCTCCTTGCGATACGACTTCATCGCGCAGCTCTCCTTTGTCCGTGTGATCGGTTGGGCCGAACCATGCGGCGACCGCGGCGCGGCGTAAAGCGCTCAGGCGAGCTGCCGTTCGCTGCGACGCTCGTCGTCGCGGCCGGCGAGCCACGCCACCGCGTCGGCGGCGCGCATCGGGCGGCCGTACAGCCAGCCCTGACCGTAGGAACAGCCGAGCATCCGCAGCGTCTCGGCCTCGCCCTGGCTCTCGACGCCCTCGGCGATGATGCGGTGGCCGAGCGGCCGCGCCACCGCGGTGATCGCGGCGATCAGTTGCTGGTTCTGAACATTGGCGCTGACGCCGTGCACGAACGAGCGGTCGATCTTGATGGTGTCGAGCGCGATGCTCATCAGATTCGAGATCGACGAATGGCCGACGCCGAAATCGTCGATCGCAAGGCCAAAGCCGTAGTGCTCGATCCGCTGCAACTCGCGGGCGCACTGCTTGGGATCGAACAGTGCCTCTTCGGTGATCTCGATCTCGATCCGGCGCGGATCGATGCCGTGACGCTGGGTCAGGTCGATCAGGATTTTGGACGGCGAATGCAGCGTCAGTTCGCGCGGCGAAACGTTGATCGCGACAGTGAGCGGCGGCGCGCCGCTGCGGTCGAGCGCACGCAGGAACTCGCACGACGCGTCGCCGATGAACGACAGCAGCCGCGCCGACAGTTGCAGCCGGATCGCGGCATGGATGATGTCCGGCGGCGGGATCAGCCCGGCGGTCGGATGGCGCCAGCGCAGCAGCGCCTCGAAGCCGACCACCTGTCCGGTGGCGAGCACTACCTGCGGCTGGAATTCGAGATGCAGTTCGCCCCGCGCCAGCGCGCCCGGCAGATCGCCGTCGATGCAGCGCTGCAGCAGGAACTCCTCCTGCATCCGCCCGTCGAACAGCCGGATGCAGGCGCGGCCGTCGTCCTTGGCGCGGTACAGCGCGGCGTCGGCGCGCGAGAACACGTCCTCGACATCGATCGGCCCGCCCGAATGCGCCGCGATGCCGATCGAGCAACTGATCGCCAGCGGCTGCCCCGCAACCCGCAGCGGCCGGGTCAGCGCGCCGCTCAGCCGCCGCGCCAGGGCCAGCGCCCGCGCCGCGACGTCTTCGCCCTGCAGCACCACAATGAATTCATCGCCGCCGAGCCGCACCGGCAGATCGTGCGGCCCGCACGACGACCGCAGCAGTTCGGCCACCGCGGCGATCACCCGGTCGCCGGCATCGTGGCCGCGGGTGTCGTTGATGGTCTTGAAGTTGTCGACGTCGAACAGCACGAAGGCGACGCCCTGCCCCGAGCGACACGCGGCCGCCGCGGCGTCGCGGAAGTGACTGCGGTTGGCGAGCCCGGTAAGCGGATCGGCTCGCGCGATCTGCTCCAGCGCGCGGTTCGAACTCAGCACTTCGTTGTTAGCGCTTGCCAGCGAATTGGCGAGATCGGTCGCCTCCAGCGCGGTCATCTGGCTGGCAGTGAACTCCCGCTCGCCGCCGATCGCAGCACGGAACAGCATGAAGGTGAGGAACACCCCGTCGAACAAGATGATGTAGTCAGAGCTGTTACCGGACATCATGATCCGGAACAGCGTCGCCGCCATCACCGGCGCCGCGAAGGCGAGCGCGACGCGGGCATAGGCGGCGCCCTGGATGATCGCGCCGGTGGTGGCGCCGACCATGATGAAGGTGATGTAGTCGATGCCCTGATGGGCGGCGAACACCCCGACCGCCGCAGGCACGACGCTCCACAACAGACCGCTGGCGAAGGCCAGCAGCGTCAACTGGCGCAGCACCTGATACGGCGCCGTCTCCACTGCCCCCGTCCTCGCCAACCGCGCAACCCACCAGGCCCGAAACAGCGCCAGCACCGTCGCGGCGCCGAGCCACCACAGGATCGGGGTCTCGCCGTTCTCGCGATATAGCAGCGCCGCGAGCGACAGCGCGATCACGATGTTGGAGAGCAAGGTGAGCCGGACGTTGCGCAACGCCGTGCGGGCCTGGGCCTTGGCGAGAGCGATCGCCTTGAAGCTGCTGTCGGCGCGGGTCATGCAGAAAATCGATCGGTGATTGGAAATGCCGCTGATGTTCGGAGCAGCCAGTCAACCAGCGGCTTTTTAACATCGGCTTTGCACGCAGCGGCAAAACGACCGCGCCGAGACAATCCGAACCGATTGGTTTCCGGTTTGGAAAGATCAGCCGCGAAGGCGAGCGCAGCAGACGGCATTCGGCCTTCGCGTGCGCTAAGCGGCCAGCACCTCGCCCCTCGAACCTCGAATGCAACTAATACGCAGATTTCAATGATGATCTAAGAACAGGGAACCTGCCGCAATTGCGAACAAGTTGCGGACTAATTGCCCTTGGCGGCGCGCAGCTTGGCCCAATAGTCCAGCCGCTTGCGGATCTCGCGCTCGAAGCCGCGGTCAGGCGGATCGTAGAAGGTCTGACGGCCGAGCGTTTCCGGGAAGTAGTCCTGGCCGGAGAAACCTTCCGGGGTGTCGTGGTCGTACTGATAGCCCGAGCCGTAGCCCTCGTTCTTCATCAGCCCGGTGGGGGCATTGAGGATATGCTTGGGCGGCAGCAGCGAGCCGGCCTGCTTGGCGGTGCGCATCGCCGTCTTGTAGGCGGTATAGGCGGCATTCGATTTCGGCGCGGTGGCGACGTAGATCACGGCTTGCGCGATCGCCAGTTCGCCCTCCGGGCTGCCGAGAAAGTCGTAAGCGTCCTTGGCGGCGTTGGCGATCACCAGCGCCTGCGGATCGGCCAGCCCGACGTCTTCGACCGCCATCCGCACCACCCGCCGCGCCAGGAACAGCGGATCCTCGCCGGCGTCGAACATCCGGCACAGATAGTACAGCGCGGCGTCCGGATCGGAGCCGCGCACCGATTTGTGCAGCGCGGAGATCAGGTTGTAGTGACCGTCGGCGCCCTTGTCGTAGATCGGCGCGCGGCGCTGCAGGATGTCCTGAAGCTGCGTGGCATTGAACACTTCGCCGGCGCGCGCCGAGCGCCAGACCTCTTCGGCCAGCGTCAACGAGGCGCGGCCGTCGCCGTCCGCCATCCGCACCAGCACCGCGCGCGCCTCGGCGTCGAGCGGCAGCTTCCTTCCCTCGACCTCTTCGGCGTGAACGAACAGCTTCTCGATCGCCTCGGCATCGAGCGAACGAAACACCAGCACACGCGCACGAGACAACAACGCCGCATTCAGCTCGAACGACGGGTTCTCGGTGGTCGCGCCGACCATCACCACGGTGCCGTCTTCCATCACCGGCAGAAACGAGTCCTGCTGCGCTTTGTTGAAGCGGTGCACCTCGTCGACGAACAGCAGCGTGCCGGTGCCCATCTCGCGGCGGGCGCGGGCGGCATCGAACACTTTCTTCAGATCGGCGACGCCGGAAAACACCGCGGAGATCTGCTCGAAATGCAGCTCGGTGGCGTCGGCCAGCAGCCGCGCGACCGTCGTCTTGCCGGTGCCGGGCGGGCCCCAGAACACCAGCGAGCCGAGCGTGCGGGTCTCCAGCATCCGCGTCAATGCGCCGTCGGGGCCGACGATGTGATCCTGCCCGACGACGTCGGCAAGCGAGCGCGGCCGCAGCCGATCCGGCAACGGCCGCGGCGCCTCGCGCTCGAGACCCGCGGCGGCGAACAGATTTTCGGATTGTTGCGGGCGCTTCGGGCTCATGCCGTTGTGCCCCCATCCGCTGCGCGAAGATTCTGCGTGCCGACCGGATAGCGGCCCCGTCCACTCACCTTCGTCATGGCCGGGCTTGTCCCGGCCATCCACGTCTTCCTTGCAAAAGCTGTTGCAAGGCGTGGATGCCCGGCACAAGGCCGGGCATGACGTGGGGCTAAGTCAGTGCCGGAATTCATCGGCAGAGGTCTCTGGTGGGCGTCGTGTCCCGAACGGCTAACCGCCGAGGGTGACTTGGATCTGCTGGCCGCCGCGGACCAGCATGATGCGCCACAGCCGCGGCGATTGGCCGGCGACTCGTTCGAGGTCTCCGGTCTTGGCGATCCGGGTGTTGTTGACCGCGACGATGATGTCGCCCTTCTGGAATCCGACATTCGCGGCGGTGCTGTCGCCGGCAAGTTCGGTGACGACGACCCCTTCGACGCTCGGATCGAGCCGCATCTCGTCGGCGATCGCCGGAGAGATGTTGGCGATCCTGGCACCCTGGAACGGCGACCGCGAGGTGATCACCAGCTCGTCGCGGCCGGTGTCCGGCGCGGTTTCGAGCGGGATCGAGAGCTTCACCGGCTTGCCGCTGCGCTGCACTTCGAGCTGCGCGGCGCCGCCGAGCGGCCGGGTGGCGAAGCGATAATCGAAGCCGTTGGGATCGTCGATCGCAAAGCCGTCGATCGAGACGATCAGGTCGGATAGTTTCAGCCCGGCCCGCTCCGCCGGGCTGCCCTGGGTGACACTGGCGACCAGCGCGCCTCCCGGCCGTTTCAGGCCGAGGGTTTCGGCGATCTCCGGCGTCACCGCTTGCAGCCGCGCGCCCAGCCACGGCCGCTTCACCGCCTTGCCGCCGCTCTTGGCCGAGGCGACCACAACCCGCACCATGTTGGCTGGGATCGCGAAGCCGATGCCCTGGGAGCCGCCGGAGCGCGAGAAGATCGCGGTGTTGATGCCGATCAGCTTGCCCGTGATGTCGACCAGCGCACCGCCGGAATTGCCGGGATTGATCGCCGCGTCGGTCTGGATGAAGAACTGATAGTCGGTGATGCCGACCTGGGTGCGCGCCAGCGCCGAGACGATGCCATGAGTCACGGTCTGGCCGACACCGAACGGATTGCCGATCGCCAGCACCACGTCGCCAACCAAGAGATCGTCGGAGTTTGCGAAATCGAGCGTCGCGAACTTCTCGCGGCCGTCCTTGATACGCAGCACCGCCAGATCGGTACGGCTGTCCTTCAGCACGATCTCGGCCTCGAACTCGCGCTTGTCGGCGAGCGCAACTTTGACCTGATCCGCCCCCTCGATGACGTGGTTGTTGGTGACCACGAGGCCGGAGGCGTCGACCATCACGCCGGAGCCGAGAGAGCGCTGGATCTGCTCCGGCTGGCCGGGCACGCCGAAGAACCGGCGAAAGATCGGATCGTCGAGCAGCGGGTTACGATTCTGCACCAGCTTGGCGGCGTAGACGTTCACCACCGCCGGCTGCACGTGCTGCACGATCGGCGCGTAGGACAGCTTCAAATCCGCCGGCGACGACGGCACCCGCCGCTCCTGCGCCGCGAGCGGCGTGGTGAGGGCGAGCGACAGACACAGGACGGCGAACGTGCGGATCGGGTTCATGCGGGAATCCGTTACAGGGGCATCGATAGCGCAGCAGATATAGTCCGCCGGCCCAGCCAGGAGAAGGAAAAGCGGCCGGCGCTCACGCCGGCTGAGCCTCGGCGGTTTCGGCTGCGGGCTCGGACCGCGGGGGAAGCTGCTGCTGGCGGGCGCGATGTTCCTCGCCCCAGCGCTTGAGCGCATCGATCACCGGGCGCAGTCGCTCGCCGGTCTCCGACAGCGCGTATTCCACCCGCGGCGGCACCTCGGCGAACACCTCGCGGGTGATCAGGTCGTCGTCTTCCAGAGCGCGGAGCTGCTTGGTCAGCATCCGCTGGGTGATGCCCGGCATCCGCCGGCGCAGCTCGCCGAACCGCAGCCGGCCGTCCTGCAAATGATACAGGATGACGCCCTTCCACTTGCCGTCGATCAGGTCGAGCGTCACCTCGACCGAGCAGCCGGGGGCACAGGCGAAATCGCGACGTTTCATGCTGGACGTCCAATAGTATCCGATTGGTGACTATATCCCCAAAACGACAGTACTTGCAATAAAGGCCGGTGAAGGCGACCTTGCACGGCAACAAACGCCCCGTGCAAGGAGTCCCCCATGAAAGCTGTCGGATACACCAAGAGCCTCCCGATCGACGATCCGGAGGCGCTGCTCGATTTCGAGCTGCCCGCGCCCGAACCGGGTCCACGCGACCTGCGGGTTGCGGTGAAGGCGATCTCGGTCAATCCGGTCGACTTCAAGGTACGCAGGCGCGCCGCGCCGCCGGCCGGCGAGCACAAGATCCTCGGCTACGACGCGGCCGGCGTGGTCGAGGCGGTCGGCGCCGAGGTGACACTGTTCCGGCCGGGCGACGAGGTGTTTTACGCCGGCTCGATCCAGCGGCCCGGCACCAACGCCGAACTGCATCTGGTCGACGAGCGCATCGTCGGCCGCAAGCCGACCACGCTGTCGTTCGCGCAGGCCGCGGCGCTGCCGCTGACCTCGATCACCGCCTGGGAACTGCTGTTCGACCGGCTCGGCGCGCGGCCGAGCAAGGGGTTCGATCCGCGTACGCTGCTGATCGTCGGCGGCGCCGGCGGCGTCGGCTCGATCCTGATCCAACTCGCGCGGCGGCTCACCGGGCTGACGATCATCGCCACGGCGTCGCGGCCCGAAACCCGGCAATGGTGTCTCGACCTCGGCGCCCACGCGGTGGTCGATCACAGCCAACAGATGAAGCCGCAGATCGACGCTCTGAAGCTGCCGCCGGTCGCGCTGATCGCCAGCCTCACCGGCACCGAACGACACTTCCCGGATTTGGTCGAGATCCTGGCGCCGCAGGGCAAGATCGGCCTGATCGACGATCCGGCGGCGCTGAACCCGATGCTGCTGAAGCCGAAATCAGCGTCGCTGCATTGGGAAGCGATGTTCGCCCGCTCCTCGTATCAGACCGCCGACATGATCGCGCAGCACGATTTGCTCGACGAGGTCGCCGGCCTGATCGACACCGGCGTACTGCGGACGACTCATCAACAGACCTTCGGCACCATCACCGCCGCCAACCTGAAACGCGCGCATGCGTTGCTGGAGAGCGGCACGTCGATCGGGAAGATTGTGCTGGAGGGGTGGGAGTAGTTCTGCTGTTTGGTTCTAGCAGGACGGATTGAGCACCGCGCTCTCTCCGAGTCATTCCGGGGCGCGCGCAGCGCGAACCCGGAATCTCTGCATCATCTCTCGCACTCAGATTTCTTCGTAACAACATCTGGATTCCGGGTTCGCTCGCTTCCGCGAGCGCCCCGGAATGACGGGAATGGATCAAGTGCGCCGTGACTCGAGAACCCAACTACGCGATCGTCTGCAGCAGGCCGCCTTCGGCGCGGAGCGCGGCGCCGTTGGTGGCGGCGGCTTCCTTGGACGACACATAAACCACCATGTTGGCGATCTCTTCGACGGTGGCGAAGCGCTGGATCAGCGAGCCGGGGCGGTGCTGCTTGATGAAGTTGGCGGCGGCTTCGGCCTCCGACTGGCCGTTCTGCTGCGCCAGATCCGCCACGAAGGTCTGCACGCCCTCGCTCATCGTCGGGCCGGGCATCACCGCATTGACGGTGACCGCGGTGCCGCGGGTCATCTCGGCAAGGCCGCGCGAGATCGATAGCTGCGCGGTCTTGGTCATGCCGTAGTGGATCATTTCCTGCGGGATCATCAGGGCGGACTCCGACGAGATGAAGACGATGCGGCCCCAGTTGCGCTCCAGCATCGCCGGCATATAGGCGCGCGACAGCCGCACCCCGCTCATCACGTTGACGTCGAAGAAGCGCTGCCAATCGGCGTCGGGAATGTCGAAGAACGGTTTCGGCTCGAAGATGCCGGCGTTGTTGATCAGGATGTCGACGCGCGGAATCTCCACCAGCAGTGCGGCGCAGCCCTCCGCCGTGGACACATCGGCGGCGACGCCGCACAGCTTGGCGCCGGGTACCGCGTGGTCGAGCGCGGTGAGCGCGGCGTCGACCTTGGCCTGGCTGCGGCCGTTGACCACGACCTCCGCGCCGGCCGCGGCGAGCCCCTTGGCGATGGCGTGACCGATGCCGGCGGTCGAGCCGGTGACGAGCGCGGTCTTGCCGGACAGATCGATGTGCATGGAGAGCTCCTTGTTGTACGAAGCATCGGTCAGAATGCCGGGGCCTGCGATTCACAACGTCGTGGCTCGATCGGACGGCAGTTCGTCCGGCGCGACGTGACCGCCCGGACTGACAGGCCACAACTACACACCGTCGTCGCCCGCGAAGGCGGGCGACCCAGTATCGCAGAGCCTTCGAGCCCATCATCGACGCCCTGGAATACTGGATCCCCGCATACGCGGCGATGACGGCTGATGCTGGGGCACATTCAGCCCCCAGGGATCAGGCTTCCTCAGCGGCATCCGCACAACGAAAAAGGCGGCGCCTTGCGGCACCGCCTTTTGAAATCTCAGACTGGAAGGAAGCCGGTTACGCCGCTTCGGCTTCGCTGTCCTGCGTCGGACCCGAATCCTTGCCCTTGGCGTCCTCGTCGCGGTCGACGAACTCGATCACCGCCATCGCGGCATTGTCGCCGTAGCGGAAGCCGGCCTTGATGATGCGGGTGTAGCCGCCGTTGCGGTCGGCGTAGCGCGGCGCCAGCACGTCGAACAGCTTCTTGACCTGCTCGAGGTCGCGCATTTCGGCGATCGCCTGCCGGCGCTTGTCAAGGCCACCCTTCTTGCCGAGGGTGACCAGCTTCTCGACGATCGGCCGCAGCTCCTTGGCCTTCGGCAGCGTGGTGACGATCTGCTCGTGCTTGATCAGCGCGGCGCACATGTTGGCGAACATCGCCTTGCGGTGTTCGGCAGTGCGGTTGAGCTTCCGATGAACCTTGCCGTGCTTCATGTTGTCAGTCCTTCATTCGATGATACCCGACGGTTCGTCGGAGTTGCAGGCGGGCTACCTGCGTTCGCCCTGGTGGAGCCTCCCCCTTCGAGAGCGGCAGCGCCGCTCCTTCAGGACGAGGAAGAGGCCTCATGGCGAACCATGAGGCCGATCGGCTCAGTAGTGATCTTCGAAGCGCTTGGCGAGCTCGTCGATGTTCTCCGGCGGCCAGCCCGGCACTTCCATGCCGAGATGCAGGCCCATCTGCGCCAGCACTTCCTTGATCTCGTTCAGCGACTTGCGGCCGAAGTTCGGGGTGCGGAGCATTTCGGCTTCCGACTTCTGAACCAGGTCGCCGATATAGACGATGTTGTCGTTCTTCAGGCAGTTCGCCGAACGCACCGACAGCTCCAGCTCGTCCACCTTCTTGAGGAACGCCGGGTTGAAGGCCAGATCCGGGATGATCTCCTGGGTGACTTCCTTGCGCGGCTCTTCGAAGTTGACGAAGACGTTGAGCTGATCCTGCAGGATGCGCGCCGCATAGGCGACGGCGTCTTCCGGCGTGATCGCGCCGTTGGTCTCCACCGTCATGGTCAGCTTGTCGTAGTCGAGGATCTGACCCTCGCGGGTGTTCTCGACCTTGTACGACACCTTGCGAACCGGCGAATACAGGCTGTCGACCGGGATCAGGCCAATCGGCGCGTCCTCGGGACGGTTGCGCTCGGCGGCGACGTAACCCTTGCCGGTGTTGACGGTGAACTCCATGCGGATCTCGGCGCCGTCGTCCAGCGTGCAGAGCTGCAGATCCGGGTTCAGCACGACGATGTCGCCGACGGTCTGGATGTCACCGGCGGTGACGACGCCCGGACCGGACTTCTTGATGACCATCCGCTTCGGGCCTTCGCCCTGCATCTTCAGCGAGATGTCCTTGATGTTCAGCACGATGTCGGTGACGTCCTCGCGCACGCCGGCGATCGAGGAGAACTCGTGCAGCACGCCGTCGATATGCACCGACTGCACCGCCGCGCCCTGCAGCGACGACAGCAGCACGCGGCGCAGCGCGTTGCCGAGCGTCTGGCCGAAGCCGCGCTCAAGCGGCTCGGCGACCAGCGTCGCGAACCGGGTGGCATCGCTCCCGGCCGTAACCTGGAGCTTGTTCGGCCGAATCAATTCCTGCCAATTTTTCTGGATCGTCACTGTGTCACCTTCCTGGCCGGTCAATGAACGCCGGGGCCCCGGCGCATCGTCACTGGCATTGGAAACTGCGGATCAATCCGCGGGAAACAACGAATAGATTCGCCGGCGGCACGGGGCCGCCAGCGACGAAAACTCAGACGCGACGACGCTTGCGCGGGCGGCAGCCGTTGTGCGGGATGGTGGTGACGTCGCGGATCGAGGTCACCGTGAAGCCCGCCGCCTGCAGCGCGCGCAGCGCCGACTCGCGACCCGAACCGGGGCCCGCCACCTCGACTTCGAGGGTGCGCATGCCGTGCTCCTGCGCCTTCTTGGCGACGTCCTCCGCCGCGACCTGGGCGGCGTACGGGGTCGACTTGCGCGAGCCCTTGAAACCCATCGTGCCGGCCGACGACCAGGCGATCGCATTGCCCTGCGCGTCGGTGATGGTGATGGTGGTGTTGTTGAACGACGAATTCACATGCGCGATGCCGGAGGCGATGTTCTTGCGCTCGCGACGGCGAATGCGGGTGGCGTCCTTGGCCATAGTCTACCTTTCTACGTGATCTCAACGCCGCCGTAACGCCAGCGGCTACACCGAAACGACGAATGGCGAACAGCGAGTGGCGAATAGGGGAAGCCCCTACTCGCCATTCACAATCCGCAATTCGCAAACTTACTTCTTCTTGCCGGCGATCGCCTTCGCCGGACCCTTGCGGGTACGGGCGTTGGTGTGGGTGCGCTGACCACGCACCGGCAGGCCGCGACGATGGCGCAGGCCGCGATAGCAGCCGAGGTCCATCAGACGCTTGATGTTCATACCGGTCTCACGGCGAAGGTCGCCCTCGACCAGATAGTCGCGGTCGATCACTTCGCGGATCTGCAGCACTTCGGCGTCGCTGAGCTGGTTGACGCGACGGTCGAGCGGGATCTTCACCTTCTCGACGATGTCGGCGGCATGCTTCTGGCCGATGCCATGGATGTACTGAAGCGCAATCAGGACGCGCTTGTTGGTCGGGATATTCACGCCGGCTATACGGGCCACAGACTTCTCTCCTGTCACCGGCTAGCAGCCGGTCAATTCCTTGATCTCTCGGGCGGCGTTCACATACGCCAACACGACGCCATGCCCTTGCTCAGTTCGGGGCCCGGCATCGTCTGAAACCTATCCGACGGGATATCGGGCCTTATTAAAGGATTCCGTTTCGCTTCGTCAACCGAATCCCAATTCAAGCTCGCTTCTTCGTGACCTTCTTGGCCTTCTTGCCACGCGTCTGAACCTTGGCGACAGCCTTGGTCTTCGACGCAGCGGCGGCCTTTCGGGTCGCCTTCTTGCCAGCCGCCTTCTTGCCGGCCGCCGGCTTGGCCGCGCCCTTGGCGGCCTTCACGACTGCCTTGGCGGCCTTTTTACCAGCCTTCGCAACAGCTTTGGCCGCCTTCTTCAGACCAGCCTTCGCGGTCTTGCCGACCGCAGCCTTGCCGGCCTTCGAAACGGCAGGCTTGCCCGCAGCCTTCTTGGCGACGACCTTCTTACTTGAAGCTGTCTTGCCAACCGCCTGTTTGGCCGAAGACTTTTTGGTGGAACCAGCCTTCGCACCCGACTTTGCGGCGGGCTTCGCCGCGGCCTTCTTGGGCGCCTTGGGCTTGGCCGCGGACTTGGACGTGGACTTGGACCTGGACTTGGCAGCCTTCGCCTTGGTCGCCGGCTTGTTGGCGCCGGTTTTCACCGTGCGCTTGGCGCGGGCAGCCTTGGTCCCCTTAGCCTTGGCGTCCTTCTTGGCATCAGCGGCACGAACCGCATCGAGCACCCGGCCGATCTCGCGGGTGACCTCGTCGATCGTCATCATGCCGTCGACGGTCAGCAGCTTGCGCTTCTCGGAATAATAGTCGACCAGCGGCTCGGTCTGCGCCCGATAGGCGGAAAGTCGCTTGGCCAGCGCTTCGGCGTTGTCGTCGGCGCGCGGCTCCTCGCCGCGGGCGCGCATCTCGGCGACGCGGGTCTCGACCCGGTCGAGCAGCGCGCCCTCATTCACCTTCAGCTCGACCACGGCGTCGAGATCGAAGCCCTTGTCCCCTAGCAGACGGTCGAGGGCCTCGGCCTGCGGCACGGTGCGCGGGAAGCCGTCCAGGATGAAACCGTGCGCGGCGTCGTCCTGATCGATCCGGTCGGAGATGATCCCGATCACCACCTCGTCCGGCACCAGACCGCCGGCCGCCATGATGTCCTTGGCCTTGAGGCCGATCGGCGTGCCCGCCGCGACCGCAGCGCGCAGCATGTCGCCGGTGGAGAGCTGCACGATGCCGTGCTGCTCGACCAGACGGGCCGCCTGGGTGCCCTTGCCCGCGCCAGGCGGTCCGAGAAGGATCAGTCTCATTTCTTGCGCCCCCGCAACTTCGACTTCTTGATCAGGCCCTCATACTGGTGCGCCAGCAGATAGCCCTGCACCTGCGCCACAGTATCCATCGTCACGCTGACGACGATCAGGAGCGAAGTTCCGCCGAAATAGAACGGTACCGCCGCGTAGGAGATCATCACCTCGGGAATGAGACAGACGACCGCCAGATAGATCGCCCCGACCACGGTGATGCGCGACAGCACGTAATCGATGTATTCCGCGGTGCGCTCGCCGGGACGGATGCCCGGGATGAAGCCCCCGTGCTTCTTCAGATTGTCGGCCGTCTCGGTCGGGTTGAACACGATCGCGGTGTAGAAGAACGCGAAGAACACGATCATGCTGATGTAGAACAGCAGGAACAGCGGCCGGCCGTGACCGAACTGGGTCACGATCCACTGGAACCACTCGGGCCCGCTGCCGGCGTTGAAATTCGCGATCGTGGTCGGCAGCAGCAGCAGCGACGAGGCGAAGATCGGCGGAATCACGCCGGCGGTGTTGAGCTTCAGGGGCAGATGCGAGGACTGGCCCTCGAACATCTTGTTGCCGACCTGGCGCTTCGGATACTGGATCAGCAGCCGGCGCTGCGCACGCTCCATGAACACGATGAAGGCGATCACGACGACGGCCATCACCAGCACGACCAGGATCAGGCCGGTGGACAGCGCGCCCTGACGGCCGAGTTCGAGCATGCTGGCGAGCGCCGACGGCAGCTCAGCGACGATGCCGGCCAAGATGATCAGCGAAATACCGTTGCCGATGCCGCGCGAGGTGATCTGCTCACCCAGCCACATCAGGAACATGGTTCCGCCGGTCAGCGTGATCGTGGTCGACAGCCGGAAGAACATGCCCGGGTCGGACACCACATTGCCCGCGCCTTCGAGGCCGACGGCAATGCCGTAGGACTGGAACAGCGCCAGCACCACGGTGAGGTACCGGGTGTACTGGTTGATAGTCTTGCGGCCGGACTCGCCTTCCTTCTTCAGCGCCTCGAGCTGCGGCGACACCGTCGTCAGCAACTGCACGATGATCGATGCCGAGATGTACGGCATGATGTTGAGGGCGAAGATCGCCATGCGGTGGATGCCACCCCCGGCGAACATGTTGAACATGCCGAGGATGCCGCCGGCCTGCTGGCGGAACACCTGCTCCCAGACGTTCGGATCGATGCCGGGCAGCGGAATGTAGGTGCCGAGGCGGTACACCAGCAGCGCGCCGAGCGTGAACCAGATCCGCTTCTTCAGCTCCTCGGCCTTACCGAGCGCCGAAAAATTGAGGTTTGCCGCAAGTTGTTCCGCTGCTGAGACCATGTCCGGCTTTCTCCCGCGCTGCTCGTCCCGATCCGCCGCCGGATGCGACGGCCGGGCCGGCGCCGGGCATCAATTTGGGGCGCGCGTGTCGAAAAATCCACCGTACCGGCGAGGCCGGGCGCCCGCTTTAGCAGCGGGCGCTGACGGGGACATTACGCCGCCTCGCCTTCTTCCGTCTTCGGGGCGAGGATCTTGACCGAACCGCCGGCCTTCTCGACCGCGGCGATCGCCGACTTGGTCGCACCGTACACTTCGATGTTCAGCTTCGCGGTGAGCTCACCGCGGCCGAGCAGGCGAACGCCATCCTTGGCACGGCGCAGCACGCCGGCTTCCACCAGCGCCGCGGCGTCGACCACCTTGCCGGCATCGATCGCCTTGGAATCGACGGCCTCCTGGAGGCGATCGAGATTCACCTCGGCGAAGTCGAGCGCGAAGATGTTGTTGAAGCCACGCTTCGGCAGGCGCCGATGCAGCGGCATCTGGCCGCCCTCGAAGCCCTTGATCCGCACGCCCGAACGCGCGGTCTGGCCCTTGCCGCCACGGCCGCCGGTCTTGCCCTTGCCCGAACCGATGCCACGGCCGATCCGCATGCGCTTCTTGCGCGAACCGACGTTGTCGGCGATCTCGCTGAGCTTCATCGCCCTGTCTCCTTACTTCTCGTCGACGACGCGGACGAGGTGTTGCACCTTGCCGATCATGCCACGAACCTCAGGGGTGTCCTGCAGTTCGGCGACGCGGCCGATCTTGTTCAGCTTCAGGCCGATCAGCGTCTCGCGCTGCGAGTGATGGCGCCGAATCGGGCTGCCGATCTGCTCGACCTTGATCATGTTTGCGGCCTTGGCCATCTCGTTCACTCCGAATCGCGTCTTGTCAGAAGACCGCGTGATCGCCGTCGATCACGCTGTTATTCGGCCACCACCTCGGCATCGCCACCGATCCGGCGCGACTGCAGGGTGGAAACCTTGATGTTGCGGCGCGCGGCGACCGAGCGCGGCGAGTCGACGCTCTTGAGCGCGTCGAAGGTGGCGCGAACCATGTTGTAGGGGTTCGACGAACCGACCGACTTCGCCACCACGTCCTGGATGCCGAGCGTCTCGAACACCGCACGCATCGGGCCGCCGGCGATGATGCCGGTACCGGCCGGAGCGGCGCGGAGATAGACGCGACCGGCGCCGTGACGGCCGGCGATGTCGTGATGCAAGGTACGCCCCTCGCGCAGCGCCACCCGGGTGAGATTGCGCTTGGCCGACTCGGTCGCCTTGCGGATCGCTTCCGGCACTTCGCGCGCCTTGCCGTGACCGAAGCCGACACGGCCCTTCTGATCGCCGACCACGACCAGCGCGGCGAAGCCGAAGCGCTTGCCGCCCTTCACCACCTTCGCCACACGGTTGATGTGGACGAGCTTGTCGACGAACTCGCTGTCGCGCTCCTCGCGCTCCCTGCTCCGTTCGCGTCCGCCGCGTTCGCGTTCAGCTGCCATGGTGTGTTCCAATCCTTGCGAGGCTCGCGCCCCGATCCTGGTATCCGTTCAATCCGAAATTTAGAAGCTCAGGCCGCTCTCGCGGGCCGCATCCGCCAGCGCCTTAACGCGGCCGTGATACAGATAGCCGCCGCGGTCGAACACGACTTCCTTGACGCCCTTCTGCACCGCGCGCTCGGCGACCAGTTTGCCGACCGCCTTCGCCGCATCGATGTCGGCGCCGGTGTTGCCGGCTTCGCGCAACGTCTTCTCCAGCGACGACGCGGAGGCGAGCGTCTCGCCCTTCGAATCGTCGATCACCTGGGCATAGATGTGCTTGGACGAGCGGAACACCGACAGCCGCGGACGGCCGTTCGCGGTGCGCCGCAGGGCGGTCCGGACGCGGTTGGTGCGCCGGGCATTCGTAACCTTCATCTTCGACATGACCGGCTCCGTTACTTCTTCTTGCCTTCCTTGCGGAAGATGAATTCGTCCGAGTAGCGGACGCCCTTGCCCTTGTACGGCTCCGGCGGACGATAGTCGCGGATTTCCGCGGCGACCTGCCCTACCTTCTGCGAGTCGATGCCGGCGACGTTGATCTCGGTCGGCTTCGGCACCGTGATGGTGATCCCTTCCGGGATGTCGTACAGGACGTCGTGGCTGTAGCCGAGAGCGAGCTGCAGCTTCTTGCCCTGCATTGCCGCGCGGTAGCCGACGCCGGTGATTTCGAGCTTCTTCTCGAAGCCCTTGGTGACGCCTTCCACCAGATTCGCGATCTGCGCGCGAGCCGTGCCGTAAAGCGCCCGCGCCCGATTGGTCTCGAACCGCGGCGAAACCGAGACCGAACCGTTCTCGAACTTCACGTCGACATCGTCGTGCACGACGAACTGAAGCTGGCCCTTCGGCCCCTTCATCTTGACGGTCTGTCCCTCGACGGTCGCCGTCACCCCCGACGGGACCGTGACGGGCTTCTTGCCAACGCGTGACATGGTCGATCCTTCTTAAACCCTGCATCCTCCGGCGAAATCCGCCCGGGACGATGCGCCAATTTCCGTTCTCCAGCGCGCCCCGGCCGCACCCTGCGGCCGAACGCGCCGGCGATTAGAACACCGTGAACAGAACCTCGCCGCCGACATTGGCGTCGCGGGCATCGTGATCGGCCATGATCCCCTTCGGGGTCGACAGCACCGAAATGCCCAGGCCGTTGTTGACGCGCGGCAGGTTCTTCACCGAAGCGTAGACCCGGCGGCCCGGGCGCGACACGCGCTCGATCTCGCGGATCACCGGCTCGCCGTCGAAATATTTCAGCTCGATCTCGAGCTCGCTGCGCCCCGACGGATGCTCGACCGAAGCGTAGCCGCGGATGTAGCCTTCCGCCTTCAGCACGTCGAGAACGTTGGCGCGCATCTTCGAGCCCGGGGTCGAAACCTTGGACTTGGAGCGCATCTGCGCGTTGCGGATACGGGTGATCAGGTCGCTGATCGGATCGTGCGTCGACATCTGCCGCCCTCCTTACCAGCTCGACTTGACCAGGCCCGGAACCAGGCCCTTCGAACCGAGATCGCGGATCGCGATACGGCTCAGCTTGTTGAGGCGATAGACCGAGCGCGGACGGCCGGTGAGGTCGCAGCGGTTGCGGATCCGGGTCGCCGACGAGTTGCGCGGCATCTCGGCGAGCTTCAGCGTCGCCGCGAAGCGCTCCTCCATCGGCTTCGACTTGTCGGCGATGAGGGCCTTCAGCCGCGCGCGCTTCGGCGCCGCGTTCTTTGCCATCTTCTTCCGACGGTTGTTCTTCTCGATCGCACTCTTCTTTGCCATGTGTGGCTCCTGGGTTTCCGCGTTTGAGAGGCTTTTCAGCGTCTCACTGCCGGAACGGGAAATTGAAAGCGGTAAGCAGCGCGCGCGCTTCGTCGTCGGTGGGCGCGGTGGTGCACACCGTGATGTCCATGCCCCACGACTCACCGGTCTTGTCGAAGTCGATCTCGGGGAAAATGATGTGCTCCTTGATGCCGAGCGAATAGTTGCCGCGGCCGTCGAAGCTCTTCGGGTTCAGGCCGCGGAAGTCGCGGACGCGCGGCAGCGCGACCGTGATCAGGCGGTCGATGAACTCGTACATCTTGGCGCTGCGCAGCGTCACCTTGCAGCCGATCGGCTGGTTCTCGCGCAGCTTGAAGGTCGAAATCGCGACGCGCGAATAGGTGATGACCGCCTTCTGGCCGGCGATCAGCGACAGATCGGCCGCCGCCTGCTCGGCTTTCTTGCGATCGTTCACCGCCTCGCCGACGCCCATGTTCAGCACGACCTTGTCGAGCTTGGGAACCTGCATCGCGTTGGCGTAGCCGAACTTCTCGGTGAGCTGGCTGCGGATGCTGCGGTCGTATTCCGTGCGCAGCCGCGGAACGTAAGCGGTCTCAGCCATCGATCTCTGCTCCCGAACGCTTGGCGACGCGGACCTTCTTGCCGTCCGCGAGAATCTTGAATCCGACGCGGGTCGGCTTGCCGTCCTTGCCGACGATCGCGATGTTCGACAGGTCGATCGGCGCCTCTTTCGAGATGATGCCGCCTTCCTGGGTCTGGGTCTGCTTCTGGTGACGCTTGACCACGTTGATGCCGCGAACCAGCGCCTTGCCGGCGTCCGGACGGACCTCGAACACCTCGCCGGTTCGGCCCTTGTCGCGACCGCTCAGCACGATCACCTTGTCACCCTTACGGATCTTGGCGGCCATTACAGCACCTCCGGCGCCAGCGAAATGATCTTCATGTGGTTCTTCGCCCGCAGCTCGCGCGGCACCGGCCCGAAGATACGGGTACCGATCGGCTCCGACTGATTGTTGATCAGCACGGCGGCGTTGCGGTCGAAACGGATGACGGAGCCGTCCGGGCGCCGGATGTCCTTGCGGACACGGACCACCACGGCCTTCATCACGTCGCCCTTCTTCACCTTGCCCCGCGGAATCGCTTCCTTGATCGAGACCACAATGACGTCACCCACGGTCGCATACCGGCGCTTGGATCCCCCAATCACCTTGATGCACATGACACGGCGTGCGCCTGAATTGTCGGCCACGTCGAGGTTGGTCTGCATCTGAATCATTGATGCACCTCGTCCTCTCTCTGCTGCGCTATTCGCGCGCTAAACTGATGCGCAAAAGCGCGCTTAGGCGGTCTTCTTCGGTTCGCCCCGGACGACGGTCCAGCGCTTCAACTTGGAGATCGGCTTGCTCTCTTCGATCCACACCATGTCGCCCGGCTTGAACTGGTTGTTCTCGTCGTGCGCGTGGTAGTTCTTCGAACGCCGGATGGTCTTCTTGTAGATCGGGTGAGTGAAGCGGCGGTCGACGCGCACCACGATCGTCTTCTCTTGCTTGTCGCTGACGACCACGCCCTGCAGGGTCCTCTTCGGCATGTCTAAAGGTCCTTACTTCGTCTTGCCGGCGCGCTTCTGCGCGGCGATGGTCTTGATGCGGGCGATGTCGCGGCGCGCCTCGCGCAGCCGGGAGGTGTTCTCGAGCTGGCCGGTGGCGCGCTGGAACCGCAGGTTGAAGCGCTCCTTCTTCAGCCCCAGGATCGCGTCGTCCATCTGGTCTTCGCTCATCGCACGGATGTCGGCGGTCTTCATCTCAGCCATGACGATTACTCCGCGATGCGCGCGACGAAGCGCGTCTTGATCGGCAGCTTGGCGGCGGCCAGGGTGAGCGCCTCGCGGGCGATCTGCTGGTTGACGCCGTCGATCTCGAACATCACACGGCCCGGCTTGACGCGGGCGACCCACAATTCCGGCGACCCCTTGCCGGAGCCCATGCGGACTTCGGCCGGCTTCTTGGACACCGGAAGATCCGGGAAGATCCGGATCCAGACGCGGCCCGCACGCTTCATGTGACGGGTCAGCGCACGACGGGCAGCTTCGATCTGGCGCGCAGTGATCCGCTCCGGCTCCATCGCCTTCAGGCCGAACTGGCCGAACGCCAGGGTCGCGCCCGAGGACGCCACGCCGTGGATGCGGCCCTTGTGCGCCTTACGGAACTTGGTTCTCTTTGGTTGCATCATGGCTTTACGCCCTCAATTCGAATTCTGCGCGATCAGGCGGCGTCGCGGCGCGGACGGGACGAACCGCCACCATCGCCTTCGGCCATGCGCTTGTCCTGGGCCATCGGATCGTGCTCGAGGATCTCGCCCTTGAAGATCCAGACCTTGACGCCGCAGGTGCCGAAGGTCGTGAACGCGGTCGCGACGCCGTAATCGATGTCGGCGCGCAGGGTGTGCAGCGGCACGCGACCTTCGCGGTACCACTCCATACGGGCGATTTCGGCACCGCCGAGACGGCCCGAGCAGTTGATCCGGATGCCCTCGGCGCCGAGACGCATCGCCGACTGCACCGCCCGCTTCATCGCGCGGCGGAACGCGACGCGGCGTTCGAGCTGCTGGGCGATCGACTCGGCGACCAGGGTCGCGTCGAGCTCGGGCTTACGGATCTCGACGATGTTGATCACCACGTCGGACGAGGTGATGTCGGCGACCTTCTTGCGCAGCTTGTCGATGTCGGCGCCCTTCTTGCCGATCACCACGCCGGGACGCGCCGAATGAATCGTCACGCGGCACTTCTTGTGCGGACGCTCGATCACGATGCGCGCAACCGCCGCCTGCTTCAGTTCCTTGTGCAGGATCTCGCGGATCTTGACGTCCTCGTGCAGCAGCTTGCCGTACTCGTTCTTGCCGGCGAACCAACGGGAATCCCACGTCCGGTTGATACCCAGCCGCAGCCCGATCGGATTGATCTTTTGACCCATCGAAAGTCTCCCGCGCCTTCGCTTAAGCGCTTGCTTCTTCGACCTGACGAACGACGATCGTCAGCTGCGCGAAGGGTTTGAAAATACGGCCCGAGCGACCACGGCCGCGCGGGGTGAAACGCTTCATCACGATGCCCTTGCCGACATGCGCCTCGGAGACGACCAGCGCGTCGACGTCGAGATCGTGATTGTTCTCGGCGTTGGCGATAGCCGATTCCAGGCACTTCTTCACGTCGACCGCGATCCGCTTGCGCGAAAACGTCAGGTCGGCGAGCGCCGCGGACGCCTTGCGGCCGCGGATCAGTTGGGCAACCAGGTTCAGCTTCTGCGGAGAGACGCGAAGCATCCTGGCGACAGCCTTGGCCTCGTTATCGGGCAGGCTGCGTTCGCGCTTGGGTTTGCTCATCGTCTCGTCCTCAACCCTTCTTCGACTTCTTGTCGCCGGCGTGGCCGTGGAAAGTGCGGGTCGGCGAGAATTCGCCGAACTTGTGACCCACCATTTCCTCGTTCACCGACACCGGGACGTGCTTCTGGCCGTTGTAGACGCCGAAGGTCAGGCCGACGAACTGCGGCAGGATGGTCGAGCGACGGCTCCAGATCTTGATCACGTCGTGACGGCCCGACGCGCGCGCGGCATCGGCCTTCTTCAGCAGCGAGGCCTCGACGAACGGGCCCTTCCAGACTGAGCGAACCATGTCCGGCTTCCTTACTTCTTCTTCCGCTTGTGGCGGCTGATGAGGATGAACTTGTCGGTCGACTTGTTCGAACGGGTCTTCTTACCCTTGGTCGGCTTGCCCCACGGGGTGACCGGGTGACGGCCGCCCGAGGTGCGGCCTTCGCCGCCGCCGTGCGGGTGGTCGATCGGGTTCATGACGACGCCGCGGTTGTGCGGGCGACGGCCGAGCCAGCGCTTGCGACCGGCCTTGCCGATCGAGATGTTCATGTGGTCCGGGTTCGAAACCGCACCGATCGCCGCGATGCAGCGACCGTGAACCAGGCGCTGCTCGCCCGAGTTCATGCGCAGGATCACATAGTCGTGGTCTCGGCCGACGATCTGAGCGTAAGTGCCGGCCGAACGGGCGAGCTGGCCGCCCTTCCCGATCTTCAGCTCGACGTTGTGCACGATCGTGCCGATCGGCATGTTGCCGAGCGGCATCACGTTGCCCGGCTTCACGTCGACATAGGAGCCGGCGATCACGGTGTCGCCCACCGCCAGACGCTGCGGCGCCAGGATGTAGGCCTGCTCGCCGTCCTCGTACTTGATCAGTGCGATGAACGCGGTGCGGTTCGGATCGTATTCCAGGCGCTCGACCTTGGCCGGAACGTCGACCTTGGTGCGCTTGAAATCGACCAGACGATAGGTCTGCTTGTGACCGCCGCCGCGGAACCGAACGGTGATCCGGCCGGTGTTGTTGCGACCGCCGTTCGAGCTCTTGCCCTCGGTCAGCCGCTTGACCGGCTTGCCCTTGTAGAGGGCCGAACGATCGACCATCACCAGCTGGCGCTGGCCCGGCGTCGTGGGATTAAAGGTCTTCAATGCCATGGTCTGTCCCGCCTCACAGTCCGGTGGTGACGTCGATGCGGTGGCCCTCTTCCAAGGTCACGACCGCACGCTTGACGTCCGACTGCGTGCCGAAGGTGCCGCGGAAGGCCTTGGTCTTGCCCTTGCGCACCAGCGTGTTCACGCTCTTCACCTTGACGTCGAACAGCTTTTCGACGGCTTCCTTGATTTGCGGCTTGGTCGCGCCGCCTTGCACCTTGAACACGACCTTGTTGTGTTCGGACGCCATCGTCGACTTTTCAGTGACGACCGGCGCAACGATCACGTCGTAATGGCGCGGATCGATGGATTTCATTTGAAGCGCGCCTCCAACGCATCGACCGCCGCCTTGGTCAGCACCAGCTTCTTGCGGCGCAGAATGTCATAGACGTTGATGCCCTGAATCGGCAGCACGTCGATGTTCGGGATGTTGCGGGCGGCCGCGGCGAACCCGGTGTTCACCTCGGCGCCGTCGACGATCAGCGCGCTCTCGAGGCCGAGGCCCGAGAAGTGACCGACCAGCGTCTTGGTCTTGGCGGCTTCGAGCTCGGCCTTGTCGAGCACGATCAGACCGCCGCCCTTGGCCTTGGCCGACAGAGCATGACGCAGCGCCAGGACGCGCACCTTCTTCGGCAGGTCGATGGCGTGCGAACGCACCACCGGGCCGAAGGCGCGACCGCCGCCACGGAACTGCGGCACGCGCTGCGATCCGTGACGAGCACCGCCGGTGCCCTTCTGCTTGTACATCTTCTTGCCGGTGCGCCAGACTTCGGCGCGGCCCTTGGCCTTGTGAGTGCCGGCCTGCCGCTTGGCAAGCTGCCAGATCACGCAGCGCTGAATGATGTCGGTGCGCGGCTCCAGACCGAAGATCTCGTCGGAGAGCTGGACCGAACCGGCCTCGTTACCCTCGAGGGTGGTGACTTTCAGTTCCATCTCACGCACCTTCCTGCTCGGCGGCCGGCGCTTCCGCAGCCGCATCGCCATTGGCGAGCCGGAACTTGCCCGGCTTCGGCGCATCCGCCGGCAGCGCCTTCTTCACCGCGTCACGCACGCGGATCCAGCCACCCTTGGTGCCGGGCACAGCGCCCTCGACCAGGATCAGCCCGCGCTCGACGTCGGTCTGCACCACGCGCAGATTCAGCGTGGTGACGCGATCGACGCCCATGTGGCCCGGCATCTTCTTGTTCTTGAACGTCTTGCCGGGATCCTGACGACCGCCGGTCGAACCGATCGAGCGGTGCGACACCGACACGCCGTGGGTGGCGCGCAGACCGCCGAAATTCCAGCGCTTCATACCGCCGGCGAAGCCCTTACCGGTCGAAGTGCCGGTGACGTCGACGAACTGTCCGACGACGAAGTGATCGGCCTGGATCTCGGCGCCGACCGGGAGCAGCGCATCCTCGGACACGCGGAACTCTTCGACCTTGCGCTTCGGCTCGACCTTGGCGGCGGCGAACTGGCCGCGCTCGGCCTTCGGCATGTACACGGTCTTGCGCGAGCCGGAACCGACCTGCAGCGCCACGTAGCCATTCTTCTCTTTGGTGCGGTGGCCCAACACCTGGCAATTGCCAAGCTTCAGCACGGTCACAGGGATATGCTCGCCGGCCTCTGTAAAGACCCGCGTCATCCCGACCTTCTGTGCGATCACTCCGGAGCGCATCGGCGTGCTTCCTGTTCTTTCTGTCCGTTCGATAACCGGACGTTACAATCTCAGAGCTTGATTTCGACGTCGACGCCGGCGGCCAGGTCGAGCTTCATCAGAGCATCGACGGTCTGCGGAGTCGGGTCGACGATGTCGAGCAGGCGCTTGTGGGTGCGCATCTCGAACTGCTCGCGGCTCTTCTTGTCGACGTGCGGCGAACGGTTGACGGTGAACTTCTCGATCCGGGTCGGCAGCGGGATCGGCCCGCGCACCTGCGCACCGGTTCGCTTCGCGGTGTTGACGATCTCGCGGGTCGACGTATCGAGAATCCGATGGTCGAACGCCTTGAGGCGAATGCGAATATTCTGGCCGTTCATTGCCGTATTCTTTCTTTAGAGAGCGAGTGGTGAGTGGCGAGCAGCGAATAGTCTCCTATCCGCCGCTCGCTATTCGCTATTCGCGTTCTTACTCGATGATCGCGGCGACGACGCCGGCGCCCACCGTGCGGCCGCCTTCGCGGATGGCGAAGCGCAGCTTCTCTTCCATCGCGATCGGCACGATCAGGTGCACTTCCATCGCGATGTTGTCGCCCGGCATCACCATCTCGGTGCCTTCCGGCAGGTGCACCACACCGGTCACGTCGGTGGTGCGGAAGTAGAACTGCGGACGGTAGTTGGTGAAGAACGGGGTGTGGCGGCCGCCCTCTTCCTTGGTGAGGATGTAGGCTTCGGCCTTGAACTTGGTGTGCGGCTTCACCGAGCCCGGCTTGCACAGCACCTGGCCGCGCTCGACGTCCTCACGCTTGGTGCCGCGCAGCAGCGCGCCGATGTTGTCGCCCGCCTGGCCCTGATCGAGCAGCTTGCGGAACATTTCCACGCCGGTGCAGGTGGTCTTCTGCGTGTCGCGGATGCCGACGATCTCGATTTCCTCGCCGACCTTGATCACGCCGCGCTCGACACGGCCGGTCACCACGGTGCCGCGGCCCGAGATCGAGAACACGTCTTCCACCGGCATCAGGAACGGCTGGTCGATCGGACGCTCCGGCTGCGGAATGTAGGCGTCGACCTGGCGCATCAGCTCCAGGATCGCGTCGTGCCCGAGCTTCTGGTCGGAGTTCTCCAGCGCCGCCAGCGCCGAGCCCTTGACGATCGGAATGTCGTCGCCCGGGAAGTCGTACTTCGACAGAAGCTCGCGCACTTCCATCTCGACCAGCTCGAGCAGTTCCGGATCGTCGACCATGTCGCACTTGTTCAGGAACACCACCAGCGCCGGCACGCCGACCTGACGGGCCAGCAGGATGTGCTCGCGGGTCTGCGGCATCGGGCCGTCGGCCGCCGACACCACCAGGATCGCGCCGTCCATCTGCGCCGCTCCGGTGATCATGTTCTTCACGTAGTCGGCGTGGCCGGGGCAGTCGACGTGCGCGTAGTGACGGTTCTGCGTCTCGTACTCGACATGCGCGGTCGAAATCGTGATGCCGCGCGCCTTCTCTTCCGGCGCCTTGTCGATCTGGTCGTAGGCCGTGAACGTCGCACCGCCCGTCTCCGCCAGAACCTTGGTGATCGCCGCCGTCAGCGACGTCTTGCCATGGTCGACGTGACCGATCGTCCCGATGTTGCAATGCGGCTTCGTACGTTCAAACTTTGCTTTGGCCATTGCTCTCTCCGTTCAGTCGCGGCTCACACCGGCGACAATCAGGCAAACTTCTTCTGGACTTCAGCCGACACGTTGGCCGGCGCTTCAGCGTAGTGGTCGAACTGCATGGTGAAGTTCGCCCGGCCCTGGCTCATCGAGCGCAGGTTGTTGACGTAACCGAACATGTTCATCAGCGGCACCATCGCGTTGATCACGTTGGCATTGCCGCGCATGTCCTGACCCTGGATCTGGCCACGCCGCGAGTTGAGGTCGCCGATCACCGAGCCGGTGTAGTCTTCCGGCGTCACCACCTCGACCTTCATGATCGGCTCGAGGAGGACCGACTTGCCCTTCTGCAGCGCTTCGCGGAACGCGGCGCGCGAGGCGATTTCGAACGCCAGCGCCGACGAGTCGACGTCGTGGTACTTACCGTCGACCAGCGTCACCTTGACGTCGACGACCGGGAAGCCCGCGACCACGCCCGAAGACAGCACGCTCTCGATGCCCTTTTCGACACCCGGGATGTACTCCTTCGGCACCGCACCGCCGACGATCTTCGACTCGAACACGTAGCCGGCGCCCGGCTCGTTCGGCTCGACGACGAAGCTCACCGCCGCGAACTGACCAGTACCGCCGGTCTGCTTCTTGTGGGTGTAGTCGACTTCGGCCTTCTTGGTGATGCGCTCACGGAACGCCACCTGCGGCGCGCCGATGTTGGCATCGACCTTGTAGGTGCGCTTCAGGATGTCGACCTTGATGTCGAGGTGAAGTTCGCCCATGCCCTTCAGGATGGTCTGACCGGACTCGAGGTCGGTCGACACCCGGAACGACGGATCCTCGGCGGCCAGCTTCGCCAGCGCGACGCCGAGCTTCTCCTGGTCTGCCTTCGACTTCGGCTCGATCGCGATTTCGATCACCGGCTCCGGGAATTCCATCTTTTCGAGGATCACCGGGTTGGCGGGATCGCACAGCGTGTCGCCGGTGCGGGCTTCCTTCAGGCCGGCCAGCGCGACGATGTCGCCCGCATAGGCTTCCTTGATGTCTTCGCGGTTGTTGGCGTGCATCAGCAGCATGCGGCCGATGCGCTCCTTCTTCTCGCGGGTCGAGTTCACCACGCCGGTACCGCTCTGCAGGACGCCAGAGTAGATGCGGCAGAACGTGATGGTGCCGACGAACGGGTCGTCCATGATCTTGAACGCGAGCAGCGACAGCGGCTCCTTGTCGTCCGCCTTGCGCACGACTTCGTTGCCCTGATCGTCGGTGCCCTTGATCGCCGGCACGTCGAGCGGCGACGGCAGGTAGTCGACCACGGCGTCGAGCAGCGGCTGCACGCCCTTGTTCTTGAACGCCGAGCCGCACAGCACCGGATAGAACGCACCGGTCAGCACAGCCTTGCGGATCAGACGCTTCAGGGTCGCCTCGTCCGGCATGGTCCCTTCGAGATAGGCGCCCATCGCGTCGTCGTCGAGCTCGACGGCGGCTTCGATCATCTTCTCGCGATATTCCTTGGCCTGATCGAGCAGATCCTCGGGAATATCGACGTCCTCGAACTTGGCGCCGAGCGATTCATCGTTCCACACCACGGCCTTCATGCGGACCAGATCGATCACGCCCTTGAAGTTGTTCTCCGAGCCGATCGGGAGCTGGATCGCCACTGGCTTGGCGCCGAGACGGTCGACGATGTCCTGCAGGCACTTGAAGAAGTCAGCGCCGGTCTTGTCCATCTTGTTGGCGAAGACGATGCGCGGAACCTTGTACTTGTCGCCCTGGCGCCACACGGTCTCGGTCTGCGGCTCGACGCCCTGGTTGGAGTCGAGAACGCACACCGCACCGTCGAGCACGCGCAGCGAACGCTCGACTTCGATGGTGAAGTCGACGTGGCCGGGGGTGTCGATGATGTTCAGACGCTTGCCGTTCCAGAACGCGGTGGTGGCGGCGGACGTGATGGTGATGCCCCGCTCCTGCTCCTGCGTCATCCAGTCCATCGTCGCGGCACCTTCGTGCACTTCGCCGATCTTGTGGCTCTTGCCGGTGTAGAACAGGATGCGCTCGGTCGTCGTGGTCTTGCCGGCATCGATGTGGGCCATGATGCCGAAGTTGCGGTAGTCCTCGATGGCGTGAACGCGGGGCATGACGTCTTCCTTGATTCCGTTGCTTCGCCGTTACCAGCGATAGTGCGAGAACGCGCGGTTGGCTTCCGCCATCTTGTGCACGTCTTCGCGCTTCTTCACGGCGTTGCCGCGATTGTTCGAGGCGTCGAGCAGCTCGGCGGAGAGACGCTCGGTCATGGTCTTTTCGTTGCGGCCGCGGGCGGCCGAGATCAGCCAGCGAATGCCCAGCGCCTGACGGCGGGTGGAGCGAACCTCGACCGGCACCTGGTAGGTGGCGCCGCCGACGCGGCGGGAGCGCACTTCGATCGCCGGCATGACGTTCTCGAGCGCCTGCTCGAACACGCCGAGCGGCGGCTGCTTGGTCTTGGCTTCGATGATGTCGAAGGCACCGTAGACGATGCTTTCGGCGACCGACTTCTTGCCGGCATACATCACCGAGTTCATGAACTTGGTGACGATGATGTTCCCGAACTTCGGATCCGGAAGAACTTCGCGCTTTTCGGCGGCGTGACGACGGGACATGGATGCTCTCCCCGCTTACTTCGGACGCTTCGCGCCGTACTTCGAACGGCGCTGCTTACGGTTCTTGACGCCCTGGGTATCGAGGACGCCGCGGAGGATGTGGTAGCGCACGCCCGGCAAGTCCTTGACGCGGCCGCCGCGGATCATCACCACCGAGTGCTCCTGCAGGTTGTGACCCTCACCCGGGATGTAACCGATGACCTCGAAGCCGTTGGTCAGGCGCACCTTGGCAACCTTACGCAGCGCCGAGTTCGGCTTCTTCGGCGTCGTGGTGTAGACGCGGGTGCACACGCCGCGCTTCTGCGGCGACTGCTGCAGCGCGGGAACCTTCTTGCGCGACTTCTGCACCACGCGCGGATTTGCGATCAGCTGGTTGATCGTCGGCATCTTCGCCTTCACCCTCAAGCTTCGCGCGAAACCGATCAGTCGGCTTCGCAAATTCATTCGGGGCTACCCGCCCCAGCGGCCGCCCTGCTCGACCGGACCCACGCCCGATCACGCAAAGCGAAATCGCGCCAGCCACCCATCGCTGAGCGGAAAGCGCTTCCACGCAACAGAGGACCGCAGCAAAGACCGGGCAGCTTCCACTGACCGGCTCCGACCGAGGTCATGCTTCCAAAACCGTTCCGACGAGAAAGAGCCCCGTAAGAACGCTCAATGTCCTGGCATTGCCTGGCTTATGTCGACAGCGTTTGAGCGACTTGGGTCGAGGGTGGTGCCCGAAAGTCCTTGAAAGGACGGCCCGGGTTGTCCGTTCCGACGTTGGCGAAGCTCACCGCCTGTCTTGAAGTGGGCGGGTTGTATCGGCGCACTCCCCCTAAGTCAAGGCAAAACAGCCGCCAGATGACGGTTCGGCGACGACTTTTCGCACTCCATCCGACCGGCATGAAACGCCGATGGAATGGGGCGTTATCGCATCGCGGCAGGCTCGCGCAGGGACGCCGATTTCGGACTCCGGGTGGGGTCCGCAGCGGCTCGATCCGGGGTCTGCAGGGCGCGATTCATAGAATCGTCAGGTGTTGCCCAGGCGATTCCGGCACCGAGTCGGGGGAATCGACCGCTCCCGCCGTCTCGATTCGGCACAAACCGGACCTTCCTGCGCGCCTCGGCGCCCTACGGTATTTAAACACCACATCGAGACCGAGACGCATTCGACCAACGACCGCCGCCCGATTCAAGGACGATCGCGTCCCGCGGTCCCGCGATCCACAGATGGCAGACGATCCCGATTGCCGGCCGCAGCGACGCTGTGGCTTACTGCCGGAGCTGGACGCCGCGATCGGCCGGCCGCAGCAAGAGATGGGATCAGATGGCGAGTTGGGGGCGAGCTCGGTTGACCCGGCGGCCATGGCATCTCGCGGCCGCCGCCATCGCTGCCGGCGTGTTGCATCTCCTCGCCGCCCCCGCCTTGGCGGCCGACGCAGATGACGACGACGCGGCGCCCGCGCAGACCTATCCCAATATCTACCTCGATCTCCGCACCACTTACGGCCGCACCCCGGCCGGGGCGCTGTCGATCGGCTTTGCGAGCCCGACCATCGCGGTGCTGTCCCGGCTCCGGGAGCTGACGGCGCTGCCGCCGCTGCAGACGCCGACGCTGCCGGCGAGCCAGAGCGTGGAACTGGACGTGCCACTGACCGTCGACGTCAACGACCGCGTCTCGCTGTATGGCGGCTTCAGCGCCACCACCAGCAACGGCGGATCTGGCTGGAGCGCGGTCGACATCACCAGTTGGAACGTCGGCGTCCAGGCCGACATCTATCGCCAGGACGGCGGATCGCTGCCGACCTTGACACTACAGACCACCCTCACCCGCTCGGTGCCGAGCGGACCGCTCGCCACCACCTCGCTCAACACCATCCTGGAGGCGTCCTACGCATTCGACGCCGACGAGACCCGCGGCGTTCTGGCTGGCGTGCAGTACACCACCACGGCGATCGATGCCGACCGCGCCGCGATCCACCCCAACACGGTCGGCTGGCTCGGGGGCTATTACCAGTGGGACAGCAACTGGAAGCTGACCGGCCGCGCCGGCCTGCAGTCGTTCGGCGGCGCCGAACTGCTGCGCTTCACCCCGATCGACGCCTTCACCCAGCCGATCCTGCGGATCGACCTCGACAAGATGGACGACAACGACAACCGCCTGTACGGCATCACCGCGCAGGTGGCGTGGACGCCGAAGCCGGCCTATCAGCTCACGGTGCGGACGCCGCTGTATCTGAGCAGCAAGTGACTCGGGCGCCGGCATGGCGTTCCGCCATGTAGCGGCCCGGTGACGTGCCGAGCGTCTTGCGGAACATGGTGACGAAGCTCGGCACACTCTCGTAACCCAGATCGGCGGCGACCTGCTGGATCGAGGCGCCGCCGGCCAGCCACTGCACCGCGAGCATGACGCCGAGCTGCTGGCGCCAGCGCCCGAAGCTCATCCCGGTCTCGCGGCTGATCAACCGCCCCAGCGTCCGCTCGCTGAGGCCGGTGCGCTCGGCCCAGCCCTGCAGCGAACCACGATCGGCGGGCGCGGCCATCATCAGGTCGGCCAACGCGCGCAGCCGCGGATCGGACGGCATCGGCAGATGCAGATCCTCGATCCTGGCAGCCCCGATCTCGTCGAGCAACACCGCGATCAGACGCGAAGCCGCTCCGTCCTCGTCGTACAGCAGCGGCAGCCTGGCGGCACGGAACAGCAGTTCGCGCAGCAGCGGCGTCACCGAGACGGTGCAGCAGCGTTGCGGCAGTCCCACATCGATGCCGGCGGCGACGAACGCAGCATAGCCTTCGAGCCTGCCGGTCGCCGTGATCGCGTGCAGCGTGCCGCCTGGTATCCAGACCGCGCTGCGCGGCGGCACGATCCACAATCCGCCTTCCACCCGGCAACTCAGTGCACCGCGCTGCACCAGCAGGATCTGCGCCTTGGCATGGCAGTGCAGATCGATCTCGAACGAGCCGATCATCTCCGACGCGATGCCATAGGCAACCACCGGGCGCGCGACCTCGTCGGGTTCGATCCAGTCGGCCGCAGTGGAGCTTTCAGTGAGAAGTGGCATGGTCCGACCTACCATGCCGCTTGGCGCAAATGGATAACAATCTGTCTAAGCTACGTAATGACGCCACCGCAGCCTCCCTTTACTCACCCGGACAGCCGAGGCCGAACCGGTCTCGGCATGACCGAAAGGGACTTGCATGACATCGCAGAGCAGCAAGCGCATCGCAGAGACGCTCGACAAACTGCACGCAGAGGCCGAGGCCGCGGATCGCGCCCTGATGGCCGAGATGATGGCGCAGGCCGAAAGGTCCGGTGAAACGCTGAAGGACTTGGCCGCCAGATTTGTCGATGAGGAACGTCTCAACTATCGAACGACTTATCGAGAGCACGCCGATCATTTTCTGGCGATTTCTCCAGCCTATGGCCGCTTCCTTTACGCGATCGCGCGCGCCCGCAGAGCGACCCGGATCGTCGAGTTCGGCACATCGATGGGAATCTCGACGATCTACCTCGCGGCTGCGCTACGCGACAATGGCGGCGGCCGGCTGATCGGCTCCGAGATCGAGCCCACCAAAGTCACGCGGGCGCGGGCTCACCTCGAAGCGGCGGGGCTGGCCGATCTGGTGGAGATCCGCGAGGGCGATGCACTCGACACGCTGAAAGACGTCGGCGGCGACGTCGACGTCCTGTCGATCGACGGCGCGTTCTCGCTGTACCTGCCGGTGCTCAAACTGATCGAGCCCCGGCTGTCACCCGGCGCCGTGATCCTCGGCGAGAACGCGTTTGCGCAGGACTATCTCGATTACGTCCGCGCCCCCGCCAATGGCTATTTCTCCCGCTCGCTCGACATCGACGAAGGCCGCGGCAACGAATTCACCGTGCGGATCGGATGACGCCAGCGGGCAGAGCAACAAGCCCGAACGCCGCGAGACTCGGCATCGCGGCGAGGCCAACCGCAGAGGAAGCGAGCGACGTCGGCGCGGAGCTGGAGGCGTGATCGACCCTCGCAAGATCGACGACACCGACAACCACCTATTCTGCATCACCGCGCAGGTATCGTGGACAGCGACGCGGACCGATCCGCCTTTGGTGCGACCGCCGTTTGCATCTGACGAAGAACTGGCAAGGCAGGTCCGCTTGCGCTGAGAACCGGCACCGAAGCGGGAGCGCGACCGATGCTGCCATGGGCCGGAAACGGACGTCGATGCCCCCCGCCCGAAAGGTTAGTTATGGGCGAATTTCGGACATGTCGAGGCAGTCGTCGCGCAGTGCGCGGGTATCGCGGTCTATTGACGGAATGCAAGCGCTAGGGTTGAACCCTCGGGCTTATTCACTCATCACAGGTATATCGATGGTCCGCATTGAACCTCCGGTGGCACCGGCAAACTTGTACCGCTACCGCTCCCTAACCCATCGGCCCAACAGTTTGGCGAGCGAGATACGATCGATCCGCGAGGCGTACCTCTATTGCTCGAACTTCCGCACCATGAATGACCCAATGGAGGGCTTCTACGACCCGACCGTGGGGCTACGCGGGGTAGAGGACTATGAGCACGTCGTACGGCGCATCTACGATGCCAAGAGCTACCACGGTATCGCGTGCTTCAGCGAAACAAATTCCAACGAGCTAATGTGGGCACATTACGCAGACAACTACGCAGGCATATGCGTGCGATACAAAACGCAGGCGTTACTCGACGGGCTTTC
Organism: Rhodopseudomonas palustris; assembly: GCF_007005445.1. NCBI lineage: Bacteria > Pseudomonadati > Pseudomonadota > Alphaproteobacteria > Hyphomicrobiales > Nitrobacteraceae > Rhodopseudomonas > Rhodopseudomonas palustris. The sequence goes on from NZ_CP041387.1 coordinate 2,556,174, forward strand.
CAACGACGTCTGTGTGGCCAGAGTCAATTATGGAGATGTTCCACCGCCGGTCGACCACGACGACGCTATGGATAGCAGGAGCGCTGCCATCAAAATCCTCTCGCACAAGAAAGCGGCTTGGGCTTACGAACGTGAATGGCGCGTCTTAGGCAATATCAAGAGGACTTCTTATGACGACCACCACGCGGTCGACGCGATCTATTTTGGCTCGCGCATCGACGACGAACATCGCGATCGGATACTCGACGAACTCGCCAACATGCGCATCGATTTCTTCAACATGACCGTGCGGGGCTATCAGCATCTCTTCGAACCTCTTGACGCCCATCCTCCGCGCAGGCGGCGTGCTGATGAACGCGCATGATTTGCACGAACCGCGAGGGCTCGTATGCCCTCTCCGCAGCGCGACGCGCTTGGAAACCGAAGAGGCACTATTCCTGATTATCGACGTGAGCAAGATGGGCTCGAAGCTCACCAGCATTAAGAAACTCCAAGCCGAGCATCGGGCCGCAGGCCAAAGAACCGCGGATATCGTAGTGGTCGACGCCCAGCGGTAGCCATCGGCGAGCAAGCGCTAAATGCACTGACCCGATGCTTTCCGAGCATAATAGTCGTCGATCTTAGCCTGTAGGCGTCTCTCGACAAAATGAAGAACTGAGCTCGTAAAACGCCATAGATCGCCTTCTATCAGGCTGAAGAGGGAAGCCCCCGATAGGAATAGGCCCATCGTCTGGCTGCGCTCGTTCTCCGGTGAGCCAAATTCGATAGATTGATCAGCCGTCGGCTGCATGAAGTAATAGACACTCCCGTACGCGTTGGGATGCACGAATTCCGAAAGTTGGTCGTAGTCGCGCCGCGCATGAGGAACGATCTTGTCCATGGCGTCGATCTGCTTGAGGATGCTGACCGCAGTGTAGTCGTAAAGATCCGTGTTCTTCTTTTTGACTTCGAAACGCTGGGCTAACGAGCGCTGGTGCGCAAGGGCGACAGCATCAACCACTCTATCGGTGTCGATAAGTTTGATAACCTGATTGCAGAAATCATGAACACATGCTGCGGACTCGTACAAGCATCGGACGGCAGTCAAAGCGATCAAACCGTGTCCGGCATCCAGCGCATGTTTGCCGCCGTCCAGAAAAGCCAGTGCTCGTCGTATGTGAGCCTGGAAGAAGACCTCCGCTTGGCCTCGTATCATCGATACGTCATCGAGCGGGTCCATATTGACGCTGTCTTTAAGGGTTTGCCGGACACGATCGATGTAGAGGTTGATCGCGTCGATCTGATCGAACATCGCCGTATCGGACGAGATTTGCGTCTTGTCGAACATGCTCGGATGCTCGTCTGGTTGAAAGCTCGTCAATAGCATTGTTTCGGTGCGCATGATAGTGCGTGGCTAAGAACAGTGGCGATGGAGCGGCGATGCAGCCTGATAGCCGCCCGCCGGCACACCCTTCAGGCCGGGTCGCAACGCAATCCTGGCAGAGTTCTGGTTAGGCGTACCGAGATCTGCTGTGCATTGGCCCGAAACCGCCGATCTAGAATGTCGTCGCCATGTCGGTGAAGGGGGCTGAATTCGCACGTCCGTAACTCGGTCGCAAAGGCCGCTCCGGGTCACAACCACCATTCTCATCCAAGCAAGGCGGCACGCCTGCTTCAATCTCGAAGCGGTCGAAGGACGAGCCTCCCACAGATTGCGCGCCGGTCAAACGCCCCCCTGCTATCCACCGCCCCGCCGCTTTGCGCCCGCATTCGGGAGCAGAGCCATCAGGGCCTGCAACGACGAACTCGGCCCGCCGGACCAGACCAGATGCGTCCGGTTGTTTCGCAGCTTGGCCGGCAGCGGGTGGCGGTCCACCGCCGTGCCCAAAGCGGCGTGATCGAGCACGCCTGCGGGCACGATGGCGATGCCGGAGCCGGCCGCGACGCAGGCGACGATGGCGTGATACGAACCGAGGTCGAGAATTCGGTCGGGTGATACGCCTTCCAATGCCAGCCATTCCATCAGGCGCCGGCGATAGGAGCAGCCGTGCGGAAACGCCACCACGGTCTTACCGCCGAGGTCGGCGGAGCGGCGCAGCGGGCGGTCGCCCTTGGCGGTGATCAGCACCAGTTCTTCGTCGAACGCAGCAACTGAGGCGAAGCTACCCGGCTCGAACGGCTCGGAGACGAAGGCGGCGTCGATCTCGAACCGCTCCAATTGCCGAAGCAGCGCGGCGGTGGTGTCCGTCGTCATCTGGATCGCGATGTCGGGGTAACGCGCATGAAAGCGCGAGAGCACCGGAGGCAGCCGCACCCCGGCCGCACTTTCCAGAGAGCCCAGCCGCAGCACGCCCCTCGACTTGCCGCTGCGCAACTCCTGCTCGGCGGCATCAGCCATCTGCAGCAGACGTTCGGCGTGGCTCAGCAGGGTGCGGCCGACATCGGTGAGGACCAGACCGCGCCCCTGCCGGCGAAACAGGCTGTGCCCGATCCGCTCCTCGAATTGCTTGATGCGAGTGGTGACGTTGGACGGCACCCGGTGCAGCCGGTTCGCCGCGCGGGTGACCCCGCCCTCCCTGACGACGGCGCGGAAGATCTCGAGGTCGTCGAGGTCCATCATTCTCATATCGAGAACGGTAGTTCATAATAATTCAGTTTTCAATGCTGGCCCGATTTGCTGTTGTCGATGCCTCGCTTGGCTTGATCGGGCAACCTGATGCACCGCACTTCCGTCGAAGCCGCCAACCTTCATCCGCCGACCTGGCTGATCGTCATGAGCGGCACTATGGCGCTCGCCGCCGCGATGGGGATCGGCCGGTTCGCGTTCACGCCGCTGTTGCCGCTGATGATGCGCGACGGCACCTTGAATGCCGCCGCCGGTGCCGAATGGGCGGCGGCGAACTACGCCGGCTACCTGGCGGGCGCGCTGACCGCCTCGATCTTTGCCGGCCATCCGCAGCGCGGCCTGCGCTTGTCGCTGATCGGCATCGTGCTGTCGACGATGGCGCCAGCGTGGATCGATCGCGGCTCGATGGAGCTTGTCGGCGCCGTGCTGCGCGCGGTGTCCGGGGTCTGCAGCGCATGGGCGCTGGTGTGCGCCAGCAGTTGGTGCCTCACTGAACTCGCGCGGCGCCACAGCGCGCAGCTCGGCGCCTGGATCTATTGCGGCGTCGGCCTCGGCATTGCGCTGGCGGGGACGATCGCCTGGCTCGGCGGGCAGCAGACAGCTTCCGCGCTTTGGCTCGAACTCGGAACGATCACGGCGCTCGGCACGATCATCGTCGCCGCCGGCCTCGGACGCCGCACCAGCGCGCCGTCGCCGGCGGGCACGCCTGCGCACGCGCAACTCGCGACCAAGAGTACGGATCGTCAGTGGGGCATCGTGGCGTGTTACGGCGCCTTCGGCTTCGGCTACATCATTCCGGCCACCTTCCTGCCGGCGATGGCGCGGGAGTTGACCGCGAACCCGTTGGTGTTCGGCATCACCTGGCCGCTGTTCGGGCTGGCTGCCGCCATCTCGGTGGCGCTCGCGGCGCATCGGCTCCACGGCTGGCCGCGGCGGCGGGTGTGGGCGCTGGCGCAAGGGACGATGGCGGTCGGCACGGCGCTGCCGCTGATCAGCCACGCGCTGTGGTCCCTCGCCGCCTCCGCCGTACTGGTCGGCGGCACTTTCATGGTCGCGACGATGGCCGGACTTCAGCTTGCCCGCGAGCTGTGTCCCGCCAATCCGACGCCGCTGCTGGCGCGGATGACGGTGGCGTTCGCCGTCGGGCAGATCATCGGGCCGGTCGTCATTCGCCTGCTCGGCACCGGCACCTGGGCCGGCTGGGACAGCATGGCCTGGGCCAGCGCCGCCTCCACCCTGCTGCTGGCGATCAGCACAGCCTGGCTCTGCCGCGACGCCGAGCCAGCCGCCCCTCATCCGGCGTCATGACTCCGACGCCCGCCACCGCAGCAATCTGAGGGCGTTCGCGGTGACCAGGACGGTGGCGCCGGTGTCGGCGAGGATCGCCATCCACAACGTCGTCACGCCGAGCAGGCTGGTGGCGAGGAACACCGCTTTCAGCCCGAGCGCGATCGAGATGTTCTGCCAGATGTTGCCGAGCGTGGCCTGCGACAGCGCAATCAATTCCACGACGCCGCGTGTGCGGTCGTTCAGCAGCGCAGCATCGGCGGTCTCCAGCGCCACGTCCGTTCCTCCCCCCATGGCGATGCCGACGGACGCAGCCGCGAGCGCCGGCGCATCATTGATGCCGTCGCCAACCATCGCCACCGGGGATACGTCCTTCAGGCGGCTGATCTCCGCGAGCTTGGCGTCGGGCAGAAGCTCCGCGCGGACCTCCATGCCAAGTCGGTCCGCGATGGCGCCCGCCGTTCGCGCGTTGTCGCCCGTCAGCATGACCACCGCGATGCCTTTGGATGCGAGTTGCCGCAAAGCACCTGCCGCATCCGGACGCGGCTCGTCGCGCAGCGCAATCGCTCCGTCGCAGGTCTTTCCAGAGATCAGAACCACGACGGTTTTACCCTCTCGCTCGAGACGGGAGATCGTCGCCGCAAGCTCCGGCGGAATCGTCGTCCGCTCTGCCGCAAAGCGTGGTGACCCGACGAAGGCGAAGCCATCTTTGAGGCGCGCCGAGACCGCCTTGCCCGGGACCGCCTGACTGCCTCCAAACGCCACAGGAAGCTGTAGCTTGCGCTCCTTCGCGGTCCGGACGATCGCCTGTCCGATCGGGTGGTTGGTGTTGCCTTCGACAGCCGCCGCGCGGGCGAGGACGAGGTCTTCATCGCCGATCACGGAAATGACGTCGGTCACCTGAGGCCGACCCAGTGTCAGCGTGCCGGTCTTGTCGAAGGCGACGGTCTTGACTTTGCCGAGCGTCTCCAGCACCGCACCGCCCTTGATGAGCAGCCCTTTGCGAGCCCCCACCGCAAGTCCGGACGCAATGGCGGCCGGCGTCGAAATCACGAGAGCGCATGGACAGGCGATCAGCAGCGTGGCGAGTCCGCGATAGATCCAGGTCGTCCAATCCTCGCCGAAACCAAGCGGCGGTACGATGATGACAAGGAGCGCCACCAGCATGGCGGCGGGCGTGTACCACCGGCTGAGACGATCGATCATCCGCTCCGTCGGCGCCTTGGATTCCTGCGCTTCTGCGACGAGGTGAATAATGCGCGCAATCGTGTTGTCGGCCGCCGCATTCGTCGTCTCGATGCGCAGCTCTCCGTTTGCGTTGATGCTGCCGGCATAGACGTGATCGCCGACCGCCTTGGCGACCGGCACGGACTCGCCGGTGATCGGTGCTTCGTTCACGTCAGAGTGGCCGTCGATAACCTTGCCGTCCGACGGGATACGGTCGCCGGGACGCACCACCACCACATCTCCGATCATGAGGTCGGCAGCCGGAATCTCCTCGACTTCGTCTGAACCATCGCGCAGCCGCCTCGCGGTGCGCGGCACCACGCCGATCAGCGCTTCAATCCCGGATCGCGCGCGCCCCGCCGCGAAAGTCTCCAGCCATTCGCCCACGCTGAACAGAACGATGACCACGGCCGCCTCCTCGGCCTCGCCGATCATGACCGCGCCGATCGCCGCAACGCTCATCAGCGTTTCGATGCTGAACGGGGATCCCGAACGCGCGCCGATCAAGGCCCGACGTGCGATCGGGATCAGACAGACCGCGGCCGCTGCGGAATAGAGCCATCGCTCGAAGGCCGGAAAGAGCTGCGCTAAGGTGAACGCCAGAGCAAACACCGTCGCTGCGAACATGACCGATTGCAGCTTCGCGTCCTGCCACCACGGTAGGCGTTGTCGTTCTGTCGCGAGGCTGCTTGGCGACGACGCGGTCGCTAGCGGTCGGTAACCGAGCGAGCGAAGCTGTTCGTCGATGGTGCTCGGCGAAATCCTGCCCCGATCAAGCCGAAGGGCCAAGGTGCCGGCGGAGTAGCTGACGCGAACATCCGCGACACCCGACAGCCGCTGCATCGCGGTCTCGATCTTGAGCGCGCAGGAGGCGCAGTCCATGCCCTCCACACGAATTTTATAGGCCTCGGTCGCCACAGCATCACCTCGACAAAGCGTTGTGACACCCCATATGCACCCTGTAGCGGCTACAGGGTCAAGACATGCCGACGGACCACCTCGCGATTGGGGATCTCGGGCGCCAGACGGACACCAAGGTCGAAACCATCCGGTATTACGAGCGGATCGGATTGCTGTCGGCTCCAGCGCGCACGCCGGGCAACTACCGCGCCTACACAACGGCGCATCTGAACCGGCTGAGCTTCATCCGTCGCGCCCGCGACCTCGGCTTTTCACTCGACCAGATCCGCGCGCTTTTGGATCTGTCTGACGAGCGGGAACGCTCCTGCGATGCCATCGACACGATCGCCAAGCAGCATCTGGCCGAAGTCGACCGCAAGATCGCAGACCTGCAAGCGCTGCGCAGGGAGCTGAATCACATGATCACGCAGTGTGACTGCGGCACTGTCGCCGACTGCCGCATCATCGAGGCGCTGTCGCCGTAGCGGCGACAGCAGTGCTGCCGCCCCAGCAGACGTCGCCCTCTCCTACGCCACCGCCAATTCCTCTCGCCGCTGCGGGAACGGCCGGAACGTCGCCAGGATCAGCATCGCGGCGAGGCCCATGGCGCAGGAGGCGACATACATCGGCGCGTAGCTGCCGTAGGCATCGTAGATCAGCCCGCCGAGCACCGGGCCGGTGGACATGCCGAGGCTGCCAGCCATCGCGGTGCCGCCGACGATCGTGCCCATCATCCGCAGCGGAAAGTTCTCGCGGATGATCACGGCGTAGAGCGGCATGGTTCCGGCGTAGATGAAGCCGACCGCGACCGCGACCGCATAGAAGCCGCCGAGCCCGCCGACGAAGGCGTAGGCCAGCACGCCGAACGCCTGCGCGAGCAGGCCGATGACCAGCACGCGCTGCGCGCCGAAGCGGTCGCCTGCAAGGCCGAAGCCGATCCGGCCGAACATCCCGGCCAGTCCCTCGACGCTGTAGATCGTGGTCGCCGCGATCATTGGGATGCCGCAGGTCACCGCGTAGCTGACGGTGTGGAAGATCGGGCCGGAATGGGTCGCGCAGCAAAAGAAGTTGGCGAGCATCAGCGTGACGAATTGCGGCGAGCGCACCGCCTGCCCCACCGTCATTTCGTCCTGCGCATCGGCCGACGCCGCCTCGGCGCCGCCAGCTTCGAGCGCCGGCGGACGCCGCACCAGCAGCGCCGCGGGGATCATCAGCGCGGCGACGACCGCTGCGATGATCAGCATCGCGCCGCGCCAGTCGTGGATCGTCACCAGCCACGCCGCCAGCGGCGCCATCGTCAGCGGCGCCATGCCCATGCCGGCGGACACCAGCGACACCGCAAGGCCCCGCCCGGTATCGAACCAGCCAGTGACGCAGGCCATCATCGGCGCGAACACAGTGGCGGTGGCGGCACCGACCAGTACGCCGAACAGCAACTGGAATTCGATCAGCGAGGCGGCGCGGCTGGCGAGCGCGAGGCTGGCCGCGAGCACCACCGATCCGGTCAGCACCACGGGGCGCGGACCGAACCTGTCCGACAGATTGCCCCACAGCATGCTGGCGGCGGCCATCGCCAGGAAACCGATCGTCATCGCGGTGGAGATCCCGGTGACCGACCAGTCGGTGTCCTGCGACATCGGCCTGATCAGCACCGGCAGTGAGAACATCGCACCGGCCGCGACGCAGCCAAGCACACCGCCGGCCGCAACGATCACCCAACGATAGGACTGGTTCATGGTCGTTTCCGTGTTGCGGGAGCGTTTGCCGAGTCATTGCGAGGAGCACCCGGATCGGCGCGATGCGCCGCCCGGGCACAGGCTCCGCGACGAAGCGATCCAGCTCAGTGCGCGAAGCTGGATTGCTTCGCTTCGTTCGCAACGACGTTGAAAGACCTGCGCGAAAGGACTGGGTCCCCCGTGCTCCGAGGACGAAGCGACCACGCCGCGGCCGACATTGGGCCGGCGTTTTTTTCGCCGGCCCCGCGCCGCCGTCAGGCCGACGCCGGCAGCGTGTTGATCATCCACGGAATGCCGAAGCGGTCGATCAGCGAACCGAACCCAGGCGACCAAAACGTTTCGCCGAACGGCATCATCGGCTTGCCGCCCTCGGACAATTGCTCGTACCAGCGCTGCGCCTCGGCCTTGTCCTCCGTGTGCAGGGTGACGTCGAAACCGTTCTTCGGCTTGTCGATGTTCGGAGCCCAGCCGGTGTCCATGTCGGCGCCCATCAGCGCCTGATCGCCGACCTCGAGCCAGCAGTGCATCAGCCAGGTCTTGTACTTCGGATCGGTGACCGGCATCTCCGGCGGCGCGTCGCTATAGGGGAACGCCGCGGTGATCTTGCCGCCCAGCACCTTGGCGTAGAACTCGAACGCTTCGCGGCACTGCCCCTGGAAGCTCAGGCTGGTCACGATCTTCATACGATGCTCCTCCCCGTTCGACTGGCGAGGTCGATGCCGCGCGGGCTGCGCCCACCGGACCCGCCCTCGACGGCGCTTGATCCCGCCGAAATAGGTTGATATCAACCTATATTGCCACCCGCTTGTCAAGAGCCGTTCTCAGATGCGCGCATCGGCCGAACCCAGTTTCGAAACCACGCTGCTGGTGAGCGATAGCTGCCTGTGCCTGCACGCCCAGCGCGCAGCGCGGGCGCTGGCACGGCGGTTCGACCTCGCGCTGAAACCGGCCGGGCTCACCAGCGGTCAGTTCTCGCTGCTGATGTCCCTGAACCGGCCGCAGCCAGCCCCGCTCGGCAGCGTCGCCGCATTGCTGGCGATGGACCGCACCACGCTGACGGCGAACCTGAAACCGCTGGAGCGGCGCAATCTGCTCGAAGTGCTGATCGATCCGGCCGACCGGCGCGCCAGGCTGCTACGGCTGACGCCTACGGGGCGGAAGACGCTGGCCGCGGCGGTGCCGATCTGGCGCAAGCTCCATGCGGAGATCGACGCCGACCTCACCGATGCCGACGGCCTTCGTACCCAACTGAATGTCCTCGGCCGCCTCGACGGGACCGTCACCTGAGGGGCCGATAGCCTTGTTCTACTACGACAGCCTCAAACGCAGTCGCTGACGCGCAGCGACCGCGCGCACGCGACGCTCACTCGTCGTCATCATCATCGTCGTCATCGTCATCGGCGCCGTGGCGCTTCTGGTCGTCCCACAGCTTGCGATAGACGCCGTTCTTGGCCAGCAGCTCCTGGTGCGTGCCGCGCTCGATCGCCTGGCCGTTCGAAACGACGACGATCTCGTCCATCTCGACCACGCTGGTCAGGCGGTGGGTCGAGAAGATCATGGTGCGGCCGCGCGCCAGCTTCATCAACGTCTTGTTGATCGCCGCCTCGGTGGTCTGGTCCAGCGCCGAGGTCGCCTCGTCGAGCAGCAGCACCGAAGGATTGCGCACGATCGCGCGGGCGATCGCAATGCGCTGACGCTGGCCGCCGGACAGCGTGTCACCGCGCTCGCCGACCACGGTGTCGTATTTCTCCGGCAGACTCATGATGAAGCGGTGAATCTCGGCCTTCTTGGCCGCCTGCTCGACCTCGGCGTCGGTCGCCCCCTCCTTGCCGAGCCGGATGTTGTCGCGGATCGACATGTTGAACAGCATGTTCTCCTGGAACACCACCGCCATGCTCCGGCGCAGCGATTCCAGCGTCACGTTGCGGATGTCGACGCCGTCGACCGCGACCCGCCCCTCGGTCGGATCGTACAGCCGCAGCACCATATTGAGCAGCGTGCTCTTGCCCGACCCGCTGGGGCCGACGATGGCGATGGTCTTGCCGGCCGTCAGCTTCAGGCTGAAATTGTCGATCACCGGCCGCTCGGCGCCCTCATAGGCGAACGACACCCGCTCGAAAGCGATGTTGTCGGTGATCCGCGGCAGCTCGGCCGCGCCCGGACGATCGGCGATCGGGGTCTTCTCGTCGAGCAGCTCCTCCATGTGACGCACCGCGGCGGCGGCCTGGATCGACACCGGGATGAACTGCATCAAGTGAGCGATGTTGTAGGAGACTTCCCAGAATGCGCTCTCGAAAGTGACGAAGGTGCCGACGGTGATCTGGCCGGTGGTCGCCAGATAGGCGCCGATCGCCAGCACCACCAGATGCAGCATCAGCACCGACACGGTCACCGAACGCTCGACCATCGAGGTCAGGAAGGTGGCCTGCGCCATCTTCTGCCGGGTCGCCTGATTGCGCAGCGTGAAGAAGCCGAACATCTTGCGCTGCAGGCTGAACGCCTTGACCACGGCCTGGGCGCCGATGTTCTCCTGCACCACGCCGAGCATCCCGGCCTCCTGGACCTTCTGCTCGTAGTTCGCCTGCACCGCCTTCGGCGTGAGGATGCGCGGACCGATCAGCGTGATCGGGAAGATCAGCAGCGCCACCACCGCGAGCTGCCAGTTCAGAAACAGCATCAGGATGACGCCGGCGATCAATTCGAGGAACGGCAGCAGCGCGGTGTTGGCGAGGATCTCGACCACCCGCGAGAACGCCGCCATATCGATCGAAAATCGCGACAGGATTTCGCCCCGCTTGGTGCGGGCAAAATAGCCGGCAGGCAGGCGCTGGGCGTGGTCGAACAGCCGGGTGCGGACATCGGCGATCACCGCCGCGGAGAGCCGGGCGTCCCAGCGCTCGTACCACACCGCCACGATCGAGGTGATGACCCCAGCGACGCCGAGGATCGACAGGATCTTGTACAGCTCGTGGAAGTCCTCCTCACCGAGCGCGTCGTCGATCAGGAACTTGAGGCTGAGCGGCATGATGACGTTGAACAGGGTTTCGACGACCACGCCGAACACCACGAAGGCCAACATCTTCTTGTAGTTGGTGACCACCGGCCGGATGAACCGGATGATAGTCGCGAACGCTCCCGCGGCCTGGCGGGCGGTGAAGACGACGAGTTCCTCGTCGTCGTCTTCACCTTCCTCGTCGTCATCGTCGTCGTCGCTGTCGCTGTCGCTGTCGCTAGGCGGAGCGGCGGCCGCGACCTTGTCGGCGATCAATTGCTTCACCGGCGGCTTGGTAGTCGGCACCACAGGCGCCGCCGAGCCGACCGGCATCGCGAATTTTTCGTCGAGCGGCGAGATCGGTGCAGCGCCTTCGCCGCTCGCGGCGCCGGTCGCCGGCGGCGTCGCCGCGGGAATGTCGTCCGGCCGCGAGTCCGGATTGGCAGGAGGCTCAGGCTTGCGCGCCATGAATCGAGACCGTCGGGTGGCAGAACCGCACAACTACAATGAGCGGCGCCGTGACTCGTTCGAGCCACGGCGCCGGATTTTCCAACGCGGACAAGGGCCGCGCGCAAGCCGGACGGTCAGTCGCCGTCGTCCTCGTCGTGGACCTTGTCGAAGAACGAGTAGCGCAGGCTGTCGGCGTCGCTGTACCAATGGCCGGGGCCCCTGCCCGCCTTCATCGCCAACTCCCACAGCGCGTCACCGCAATCGTTGCGGTGCATCGACAGATCGAAGCCGTTGGCGAAGAACAGTTCCGACCATTCCCACCAGGTGCCGAGCTTCTTCACCCCGCGCAACAGGTCGTAACGGTCGATCACGCGCGGATCCATATCGCTGGTCACCGAGCCGAACACCAGACCGGTGCGCGCGACACGGCGCAGCTCGCGGATCGCCTTGACGGCGCGGCTGTCGGCGACATGGCACAGGCTGGTCTCGAACACGAAGTCGAACGCCTCGTCCTCGAACGGCAGGTCGAGGATCGATCCGAGCTTGTTGTACGGCTTCACCGCCTCCGGCGTCCTGCCGTGGATGTAACGGTTGTTTTCGACCCCGTAAGCATCGATGCCCCGTTCGCGCAGCGCGCCGACCAGCTCGCCGCTGGCGGCGCCGGCGACCAGCAGCTTGATGCCGCGCGGCCGGTTCCACACGGTGTCGATGGTCTGCATCAGATAGTCCGGGTCGGTGAACCGGCTCCAGACCTCGCGATACGGCCCCTGGCCGCGATAGTTCTCGAAATAGTCGCGGTCGATTTTGTCGGACACCGGCTTGCCGTCCTGGGCGCGGGCCCGACGCAGCTTCATCGTCTCGGTGACGATGATGTCGGTGGCGGCGTCCGAGGAGTCGAGCAGACCGTTCAGCGTCGAGTCGAACAGATAGTCGCCGACGATCACGAAGCCCGGATGGTTCTTCGGCTCGGGGCGATGGTTGGTCATCACATCGCGCACCGGCAGGCCGCCGGGAATGCAGTTCACCGACGACAGCCAGCGATGGGTCTTGCCCTCGAGGAAATGCCCGCGGACATCGCCGAGCTCGGCCGGCAGCGACTTCAGCGCCAGCTCGATCAGCTCCTTGTCGGTCAGGTTGGAGAACGCAAGCGCATCCGAGCCGGCGATCAGGAAGTTCAGCACGCCGTATTTGCCGACGTCGTGGCGCGAGCCTTCGTTGTAGACGCAGCAGCCGCCGAACGCTTCCGACATGAACCACGAGCCCGGGATCTTGTCGCCCCAGAACGGCCCGTCGAACAGCAGCGAGATCCGCAGGTAATGCGCCGGGCGGTCGAAATAAGCGACGTGCTTGACCATCGCCTTGCGGAGCTGCTCGTTGCCCCAGCTCAACGTGGCGAGCCAATTGTGCGGCAGGCACATCAGCACCAGATCGAAGTCGCGCGTCTCCGGCCCCTTGCCGTTCATCATGTTCAATTCGTAGCGCCCGGTCTCGGTCTTGCCGACCTTGAGCACGCGGTGATTGAACTGGATGTCGGCGTCGATCTCCGAGCGCAGGCACTCGATCAGTTGTTCGTTGCCGTTCTGGATCGAATACAGGCCGATATAGCCGTCGATATCCATCACGAAGTTCTTGAGCGCGTTGAGGCCGTTGGTGTTGTGGCTCTCGGTCGCGATATCGGACTTCGCCATCACCTTGAAGAACCGCTTGGCGGTCGGGTCCTCGATCTCCTGGTCGAGCAACTGCTCGCAATTGGTCCAGGCCCAGGGATGGTCGTTGTCGTGGGCGCCGACGCCTTCGTAATACTGGGTCGGCGTCATCTGCCGGCTGCACTTGTTGCGGAACGCGACAATCGCCTCGGCGGTCTTGTCGCCGTACTTCTTGCGCATTCCGGGCACGTCGTTGAGAAGCTCGCCGTCGAGCTGCACCTGCTCGGCATCCATCGGAATGGTCTGCAGCCCGAAATGCTGCACCAGTTCTCGCAGCGGATCCGGCCCGGTCATCGAGTAGTCGTACAATTCGGCGACGCCGGCCTCGTACATCGCAGGCGCTGTGTCGAATTTCTGGGTGACGATTTTGCCGCCGAGCCGGTCGGAGGCTTCGAAGATGGTGACCTTGCAAAGGCCGCCGAGCTTCCGTTTCAGATACCAGGCGCTCATCAGACCGCCCGGGCCGCCACCTACGATTGCAAGATCAAACATGGTGCTCTTTCAACATCCCCGCGGCTTCCGATCGCCGCGCAGCGTGTTTTGCTCCGCGCCTTCGGTCAAGGCGTGATTCTCCGAGAAAATCCGCGTGACGTCAGCGAGTTGGGGCTGATTTGGCGTGGAATCGGCGCCCCTGTGCCGGATTCGACGTTCGCAGGACAGGAAGACGCTTTTCACCTGAAGGGAAGATGAACAACCGGTAAGGTAGCCAGGAAAACCCAGCGGGACCGGGCAGATATGAGAAGGGCCGGCGCAAGGCCGGCCCTTCCTGTCGAGATTGACTAGCAGAAGCGAGCGTCACTCTACCGGCGGCAGCGACAGCGGTTCGGCTTCCGGCGCGGCGGCCGGAACGATCGCCGCCTGCTTCTCGCGTTCGTCGAGGATCAGCCGGTCGCGCTTCATCGCCACTTCGCGGATCTTGGCCATCGAGGCACCGGTGCCCGCCGGGATCAGCCGGCCGACGATGACGTTCTCCTTGAGACCTTCCAGCGGGTCGACCTTGCCGTTGACCGCGGCTTCGGTGAGCACCCGGGTGGTCTCCTGGAACGAAGCCGCCGAGAAGAACGACCGGGTCTGCAGCGACGCCTTGGTGATGCCGAGCAGCACCGGGTTGCCGGTGGCGGGCTTCTTGCCCTCCTCGACCGCCTTGGCGTTGACCGCGTTGAACTCGATCTTGTCGACCTGTTCGCCCGAGATCATGTCGGTGTCGCCCTGGTCGGTGATCTCGATCTTCTGCAGCATCTGGCGAACGATCACCTCGATGTGCTTGTCGTTGATCAACACGCCCTGGAGTCGATAGACCTCCTGGATTTCGTTGACCAGATAGGCCGCGAGTTCCTCGATGCCCTTGATCGCCAGGATGTCGTGCGGCGCCGGATTGCCCTCGACGATGAAGTCGCCCTTTTCGACGACGTCGCCGTCCTGCAAGTGGATGTGCTTGCCCTTCGGGATCAGGTACTCGCGCGCTTCCTCGTTCTTGTCGAGCGGCTCGATCGAGAGCCGGCGCTTGTTCTTGTAGTCGCGACCGAACCGGATGGTGCCGGCGATCTCGGCGATGATCGCCGCATCCTTCGGCCGCCGCGCTTCGAACAGCTCCGCCACCCGCGGCAGACCGCCGGTGATGTCGCGGGTCTTGGCGCTCTCGGTCGAGATACGCGCCAGGATGTCGCCGGGCTTGACCTGGGCGCCGACGTCGACCGACAGAATGGCGTCGACCGACAGCATGTAACGGGCGTCGCCGCCGCGCGCCAGCTTCAGCACCTTGCCGTCCTTGCCCTTGATCACGATCGCCGGACGCAGGTCCGCGCCGCCGCGGCTCGAACGCCAGTCGATGACGATACGCTTGGCGATACCGGTCGACTCGTCGAGCGTTTCGGAGATCGACTGATCCTCGATCAGATCCTCGAAGTCGATGGTACCCTCGACCTCGGTCAGGATCGGCCGGGTGTACGGATCCCACTCGGCGATGCGCTGGCCGCGCTTGACCATGTCGCCCTCGTCGACGTGCACGCGCGCGCCGTACTGGATGCGATGGGTCGCACGCTCGGTGCCGTCCGGATCGACGATCGCGATCACCATGTTGCGGACCATCGCGACATTGTGGCCTTCGCCGTTGCGGGCGATGGCGCGGTTCTTGATCACGATCTTGCCGTCGAAGTTCGACTCGATCACCGACTGCTCGTTGATCTGCGCCGCGCCGCCGATGTGGAAGGTACGCATCGTGAGCTGGGTGCCCGGCTCGCCGATCGACTGCGCTGCGATCACGCCGACCGCCTCGCCGTGGTTGACCGGGGTGCCGCGGGCGAGATCGCGCCCGTAGCACTTGCCGCAGATGCCGTTGACCAGCTCGCAGGTCAGCGCCGAGCGGATCTTCACTTCCTGCACGCCGGCCTGGTGGATCGCCTCGACGTCCCGCTCCTCCATCAGATCGCCGCGCTTGACGATGATCTCGTTGGTGGCCGGGTCGCGCACGTCCTCGCCCGCGGTGCGGCCGAGGATACGGCTGCCCAGCGAAGCGACCACGGTGCCGGCGTCGACGATCGCCCGCATCTTGATGCCGAGCGAGGTGCCGCAGTCGGCCTGCGTGATGATGCAGTCCTGCGCCACGTCGACCAGACGCCGGGTCAGGTAACCCGAGTTCGCGGTCTTCAGCGCGGTGTCGGCCAGACCCTTACGGGCGCCGTGGGTCGAGTTGAAGTACTCGAGAACCGACAGACCTTCCTTGAAGTTGGAGATGATCGGCGTCTCGATGATCTCACCCGACGGCTTGGCCATCAGGCCGCGCATACCGGCGAGCTGACGCATCTGCGCGGGCGAACCACGCGCACCGGAGTGGGCCATCATGTAGATCGAGTTGACCTGCTGTTCGGAGCCGTCCGGCGCCTTCCGAACCGCGGAGATCTCCTTCATCATCTCCTTGGCGATTTCTTCGGTGGCCTTCGACCAGGCGTCGACCACCTTGTTGTACTTCTCGCCGTGGGTGATCAGACCGTCGTTGTACTGCTGCTCGAAATCCTTCGCCAGGGTGCGGGTCGAGTCGACGATCTTCCACTTCGAGCCCGGCACGACCATGTCGTCCTTGCCGAACGAGATGCCGGCCTTGAACGCGTTGAAGAAGCCGAGCGCCATGATCCGGTCGCAGAAGATCACCGTCTCCTTCTGACCGCAGTGGCGATAGACCTGATCGATGACGCCGGAGATCTCGCGCTTGGTCATCAGCTTGTTGATGACGTCGAACGGCAGCTTCGGCGACTTCGGCAGCACCTGGCCGAGCAGGATGCGGCCGGCGGTGGTCTCCAGCAGACGGACCGTCTCCTGGCCCTCCTCGTTGGTCCAGTGCCAGCGATACCTGATCTTGGTGTGGAGGTGGATGACCTTCGAGTACAGCGCGTGCTCGAGCTCGGCGAGATCGCCGAACACCTTGCCCTCGCCCGGCAGCCCTTCCCGCATGATCGACAGGTAGTACAGGCCGAGCACGATGTCCTGCGACGGCACGATGATCGGCTGGCCGTTCGCCGGATGCAGGATGTTGTTGGTCGACATCATCAGCACGCGCGCTTCGAGCTGCGCTTCGAGCGACAGCGGAACGTGCACGGCCATCTGGTCGCCGTCGAAGTCGGCGTTGAACGCCGAGCAAACCAGCGGATGGAGCTGGATCGCCTTGCCCTCGATCAGCACCGGCTCGAACGCCTGAATGCCGAGGCGATGCAGGGTCGGCGCGCGGTTCAGCAGCACCGGATGTTCGCGGATCACCTCGTCGAGGATGTCCCAAACCTCCGGCCGCTCCTTTTCGACCAGCTTCTTGGCCTGCTTGACGGTGGTCGACAGACCCTTGGCGTCGAGCCGCGAATAGATGAACGGCTTGAACAGTTCGAGCGCCATCTTCTTCGGCAGGCCGCACTGGTGCAGCTTGAGTTCCGGACCGACCACGATCACCGAACGGCCCGAATAGTCGACGCGCTTGCCGAGCAGGTTCTGACGGAACCGGCCCTGCTTGCCCTTCAGCATGTCGGCGAGCGACTTCAGCGGGCGCTTGTTGGCGCCGGTGATGACGCGGCCGCGGCGGCCGTTGTCGAACAGCGCGTCCACGGCCTCCTGCAGCATGCGCTTTTCGTTGCGGATGATGATGTCCGGCGCGCGCAGCTCCATCAGCCGCTTCAGGCGGTTGTTACGGTTGATGACGCGGCGATACAGGTCGTTGAGGTCCGAGGTCGCGAACCGGCCGCCGTCGAGCGGCACCAGCGGACGCAGGTCCGGCGGGATCACCGGCACGACCGTGAGGATCATCCACTCCGGCTTGTTGCCGGAATAGCGGAACGCTTCGACGATCTTCAGGCGCTTGGCGAGCTTCTTGTGCTTGATGTCCGAATCCGTCTCGGCCATCTCGGCGCGGAGCTGCGCGTCGATCTTTTCGAGCTCGAGACCCTTCAGCAGTTCGCGGATCGCCTCGGCGCCGATCATGGCGGTGAACGAATCCTGGCCGTACTGATCCTGGGCGCGCAGGTATTCCTCCTCCGACAGGAGCTGACGCTCCTTGAGGTCGGTGAGGCCCGGCTCCAGCACGACGTAGTATTCGAAGTACAGAATCCGCTCGAGGTCCTTCAGCGTCATGTCGAGCAGTTGCCCGATCCGCGACGGCAGGGACTTCAGGAACCAGATGTGGGCGACCGGCGCGGCCAGCTCGATGTGGCCCATGCGCTCGCGACGGACGCGCGACAGCGTCACTTCGACCGAGCACTTCTCGCAGATGATGCCCTTGTACTTCATCCGCTTGTACTTGCCGCACAAGCACTCGTAATCCTTGATCGGCCCGAAGATGCGGGCGCAGAACAGGCCGTCGCGCTCGGGCTTGAAGGTGCGGTAGTTGATGGTTTCCGGCTTCTTGATCTCGCCGTAAGACCACGACAGAATCTTCTCCGGCGACGCGATCGAAATCCGGATCTGGTCGAAGACCTGAGCCGGCGTCGTCGGATTGAACAGATTCATAATCTCTTGGTTCATCCCGTTCTCCTTCGGAGAAAGCGAGTAGCGAATGGCGAGTAGCGAATAGTCCGCTCGTCTCGCCGTCCCTGCACACCCGCCTCTATGCTATTCGCCATTCGCTAATCGCAACTCGTTGGCGCGACCGAAGCCGCGCCAACCGCACATCATTCGGCCGCCTCGGCCGGGGGCGTGTTGCCCAGCTTGGAATTGTGCAGGTCGACGTTGAGGCCGAGCGAGCGCATTTCCTTGACGAGCACGTTGAACGATTCCGGGATACCGGCCTCGAACGTGTCGTCGCCGCGCACGATCGCCTCGTACACCTTGGTGCGGCCGGCGACGTCGTCCGACTTCACCGTCAGCATTTCCTGCAGCGTATAGGCCGCGCCGTAAGCCTCGAGCGCCCACACCTCCATTTCGCCGAAGCGCTGGCCGCCGAACTGCGCCTTGCCGCCCAGCGGCTGCTGGGTGACGAGCGAGTACGGACCGATCGACCGGGCGTGGATCTTGTCGTCCACGAGGTGATGCAGCTTCAGCATGTAGATGTAGCCGACGGTGACGCGGCGATCGAACTGATCGCCGGTGCGGCCGTCGTAGACGGTCGACTGCCCCGAGGCGTCGAAGCCCGCGAGCTTCAGCATCTCCTCGATGTCGGCTTCCTTGGCGCCGTCGAACACCGGGGTCGCGATCGGCACGCCATGGCGCAGATTGCGGCCGAGCTCGAGCAGCTCGCCATCGTCGAGCGACTTGATGGTCTCGTCCTCGCCGTAGATCTTCCGCAGGGTCTCGCGCAGCGGCTTGAGATCCTGGCTCTGGTAGTAGGTGTCGATGGTCTGGCCGATGCGCTTGCCGAGGCCCGCGCACGCCCAGCCGAGATGCGTCTCGAGGATCTGACCGACGTTCATGCGGCTCGGCACGCCGAGCGGGTTGAGCACGATGTCGGCGTGGGTACCGTCCTCCAGGAACGGCATGTCCTCGATCGGCACGATCTTCGACACCACGCCCTTGTTGCCGTGGCGGCCGGCCATCTTGTCGCCCGGCTGGATCTTGCGCTTCACCGCGACGAAGACCTTGACCATCTTCATCACGCCGGGCGGCAGTTCGTCGCCGCGCTGAAGCTTCTCGACCTTGTCGAGGAAGCGCTGTTCGAGGCCCTTCTTCGACTCGTCGTACTGCTTCCGCATGGCCTCGATTTCGGCCATCAGCTTGTCGTTCGGCGCCGCGAACAGCCACCACTGCGACTTCGGATATTCCTCAAGCACCGCGCGGGTGATCTTGGTGTCCTTCTTGAAGCCCTTCGGTCCGGCGATGCCCTGGCGGCCGTCGAGCAGGTCGGCGAGACGGCCGTAGACGTTACGGTCGAGAATCGCCTGCTCGTCGTCGCGGTCCTTGGCGAGCCGTTCGATCTCTTCCCGCTCGATCGCCAGCGCACGTTCGTCCTTGTCGACGCCGTGGCGGTTGAACACGCGGACTTCGACGATGGTGCCCTGCACGCCCGGCGGCACCCGCAAGCTGGTGTCGCGAACGTCCGAGGCCTTTTCGCCGAAGATGGCGCGCAGCAGCTTTTCTTCCGGCGTCATCGGGCTTTCGCCCTTCGGCGTGATCTTGCCGACCAGGATGTCGCCGGCGCGAACTTCGGCGCCGATGTAGACGATACCGGCTTCGTCGAGGTTCTTCAGCGCTTCTTCCGAGACGTTCGGAATGTCGCGGGTGATTTCCTCGGGGCCGAGCTTGGTGTCGCGCGCCATCACCTCGAATTCCTCGATGTGAATCGAGGTGAAGACGTCTTCCTTCACGATCCGCTCGGAGAGCAGGATCGAGTCTTCGAAGTTGTAGCCGTTCCACGGCATGAACGCGACCAGCACGTTGCGGCCCAGCGCCAGCTCGCCGAGATCGGTCGACGGACCGTCGGCGATGATGTCGCCCTTCTTGACGTGGTCGCCGACCTTCACCAGCGGACGCTGGTTGATGCAGGTCGACTGGTTGGAGCGCTGGTACTTCATCAGCCGGTAGATATCGACGCCCGACTTGGTCGGATCGAGATCCTCGGTGGCGCGGATCACGACGCGGGTGGCGTCGATCTGGTCGATGATGCCGGTGCGGCGCGCGGCGATCGCCGCGCCCGAGTCACGGGCGACCACGCCTTCCATGCCGGTGCCGACGAACGGCGCCTCGGCGCGAACCAGCGGCACCGCCTGGCGCTGCATGTTCGAGCCCATCAGCGCGCGGTTGGCGTCGTCGTTCTCGAGGAACGGGATCAGCGCCGCGGCGACCGAAACGAGCTGCTTCGGCGACACGTCCATGTAGTCGACCTGGTCGGCCGGGATCAGCACGACGTCGCGGGTGCCGCCGGCGCGGCAGACGATCAGGTCGTCGGTGAAGCGGCCCTTGGCGTCGAGCGGCACGTTGGCCTGCGCGACCGCGTAACGCCCCTCCTCCATCGCCGAGAGGTAGACCACCTCGTCGGTGACATGGCCATCCTTGACCCTGCGATACGGGGTCTCGACGAAGCCGTACTTGTTCACGCGGGCGAAGGTCGCCAGCGAGTTGATCAGACCGATGTTCGGACCTTCCGGCGTCTCGATCGGGCAGATCCGGCCGTAATGGGTCGGATGCACGTCGCGGACTTCGAAGCCGGCGCGCTCGCGGGTCAGACCGCCCGGGCCGAGCGCCGACAGGCGCCGCTTGTGGGTGATCTCCGACAGCGGATTGGTCTGGTCCATGAACTGCGAGAGCTGCGACGAGCCGAAGAACTCGCGCACCGCCGCCGCCGCCGGCTTGGCGTTGATCAGGTCCTGCGGCATCACGGTGTCGATGTCGACCGAGCTCATCCGCTCCTTGATGGCGCGCTCCATGCGGAGCAGACCGATGCGGTACTGGTTCTCCATCAGTTCGCCGACCGAGCGCACCCGGCGGTTGCCGAGGTGGTCGATGTCGTCGATCTCGCCCTTGCCGTCCCGCAGGCCGACCAGGGTCTTGATCACCGCCAGGATGTCCTCCTTGCGCAGCGTGCGATGGGTGTCGGGCGCATCGAGGTCGAGGCGCATGTTCATCTTGACGCGGCCGACCGCTGACAGGTCGTAGCGCTCGGCGTCGAAGAACAGCGACTGGAACATGTTCTGCGCGGATTCCAGCGTCGGCGGCTCGCCCGGACGCATCACCCGGTAGATGTCGAACAGCGCGTCCTCGCGCGTCATGTTCTTGTCGACGTTGAGGGTGTTGCGGATGTAGGGGCCGACATTGACGTGGTCGATGTCGAGCAGCGGCAGTTCCTTGTAGCCCTGCTCGTTGAGCATCTTCAGGGCCTTGTCGGTGATCTCCTCACCGGCTTCCGCGTAGATTTCGCCGGTCTTCGGGTTGACCAGATCCTCGGCGAGGTAGTTGCCGACGAGCTCCTCGTCGGACATCCGCAGCGCCTTGAGCCCCTTCTCCTGGAGCTGGCGGGCGGCGCGCACGGTCAGCTTCTTGCCGGCCTCGAGCACGACCTTGCCGGTGTCGGCGTCGATCAGGTCGTTGACGGTCGAATAGCCACGGAAGCGGTTGACGTCGAACGGCACGCGCCAGCCGTCCTTGGTGCGCTTGTAGAGGATCTTGTTGTAGAAGGTCGACAGGATCTCTTCGCCGTCGAGGCCGAGGGCGAACATCAGCGACGTCACCGGCAGCTTGCGGCGACGGTCGATACGCGCATAGACGATGTCCTTGGCGTCGAACTCGATGTCGAGCCAGGAACCGCGATACGGGATGATACGGGCGGCGAACAGCAGCTTGCCCGACGAGTGGGTCTTGCCCTTGTCGTGGTCGAAGAACACGCCCGGCGACCGGTGCATCTGCGAGACGATCACGCGCTCGGTGCCGTTGACGATGAAGGTACCGTTCATCGTCATCAGCGGGATGTCGCCCATGTAGACATCCTGCTCCTTGATGTCCTTGACGGAGCGGGCGCCGGTTTCCTCGTCGATATCGAACACGATGAGGCGCAGCGTCACCTTCAGCGGCGCTGCGTAGGTCATGCCGCGCTGGCGGCACTCGTCGACGTCGTACTTCGGCGGCTCGAATTCGTAGCGCACGAATTCGAGCATCGAGGCGTTGGAGAAGTCCGAGATCGGGAACACCGACCGGAACACCGCCTGCAGACCCTCGTCAGGCCGCCCGCCGGGCGGCTCGGCGACCATCAGGAACTGGTCGTAGGACGCCTTCTGAACCTCGATGAGGTTCGGCATCTCCGCGACTTCCCGGATGTGACCGAAAAACTTGCGAACGCGTTTGCGACCGGTGAACGTCTGCTGCGCCATCGTGGCCTCTCGTTTCGTCGCCCGGCGGGGCGAACCGTCCGGAGCGCGAGCCGCCTCGCCCCCGGGTTGAATACCGAACATCCGAAATTCAGGAGCCCGATTTCAGGAACAAAGTCCTAAGTCGGCTCAACACTAATTCCGAACGCAAAATGACGCGCGGGGCGCTGCCGCACCCGCCCGTCGAAATCTCGTCGTTACAGACCGAAAAAGCCCGAAATTGCCGATTCTCCTAAAGGCTGCGCGGACACGTTACCACGCCCATCGCGCCCGCGCTTTCGTGCTGCCGCACCAATATGGGACGGCAATGTGGAGATTCGAGGGGTTGTCCCCGCGCCTTTCCACACATTCCTGTGACGGCTCGTCCGGGCACACCGCAGCCCGCCCTGCCGTTGCCGCCCGGACCCAGAGGGCCCGAACCGCGATCGTGCCGGACCCGGGGAGACCCGGGCCCGGCCAAACCGATCGGCTTACTTGAGCTCGACCTTGGCGCCAGCCTTCTCGAGCTGGGCCTTGATCTTCTCGGCTTCTTCCTTGTTGACGCCTTCCTTGAGCGGCTTCGGAGCGCCTTCGACCAGATCCTTGGCTTCCTTGAGGCCCAGGCCGGTGATGGCGCGGACTTCCTTGATCACCTCGATCTTCTTGTCGCCGGCCGAGGCCAGCACAACGGTGAAGTCGGTCTTCTCTTCCGCCGGAGCGGCAGCGCCACCGGCCGGAGCAGCGGCAACCGCAACGGCCGCAGCGGCCGAGACGCCCCACTTCTCTTCGAGCATCTTGGCGAGCTCAGCGGCTTCGAGCACGGTGAGGCTCGACAGGTCGTCAACAATCTTCTGCAGATCAGCCATTGAATCAGTTCCTTACGGGTATCAGTTCGAACCAGGGTTGATTGGGAGTGAAGCGTCAGGCCGCTTCGCTTTTGGAGGCATAGGCCTGAACCACGCGAGCCAGCTTGGCAGCCGGAGCAGTGGTGACCTGCGCGATCTTGGTCGCCGGGGCCTGGACAAGGCCGACCAGCTTGGCACGCAGTTCATCGAGCGACGGCAGCGAGGCGAGCGCCTTCACACCATCGACGTTCAGGACGGTTTTGCCCATCGAACCGCCGAGAATGACGAACTTTTCGTTCGCCTTGGCGAATTCGACGGCCACCTTCGGCGCCGCGACCGGATCGCTGGAAGTTGCGATCACCGTCGGCCCCTTCAACAGGGAGCCGATGGCTGCGACGTCGGTGCCTTCAAGAGCAATTTTGGCGAGACGGTTCTTCGAGACCTTCACCGAGGCGCCCGCCTGCTTCATCTGCTGGCGCAGCTTCTGCATCTGGGCAACGGTGAGGCCGGAATAGTGAGCGACGATCGCGACGCTGGTGGTCTGGAACAGACCGTTCAGCGATTCGACCGCCTCTTTTTTTGCCGCTCTTTCCACAGCAAGCTCTCTCCGGTTGGCGGTCTCTGCGAGCAGGACCACCGGGTTACACCCACCGTCCCGCTCCAACCCGACCCCGAGGCAAAAGCCTCCAAGGACACGCGGGGCGAGACGATCGTGAATTGCCTGCCCTCCCGTACCGGCTCCGGCTGATCGCCATCGCCCGCGCGGGGTGTCGAGGTTCGAACCCACTCCGCATCCCGCCGCGCAGAGCGTCGGGACACAAAATCCGGTTTTCACCCATCTATGCAGGCCATACGATTAAGCCTCTGAGGAAACGATCGCTTCCACTTCGGCGCCTGCAGTCTTGGACAGGACCGAGATCGTCTGGCAAACAGTCCGGCGAGCCGGCCTGTCGACCTTTCCGATCCCTGCCCGCATTCCGATCCAGTGACAGTCTTCCGCATCCTTCAGCGATCCGGGTGGATGAGTTGAAGGAAGGGCCTCCTATCGATCAGGTCATTGGAATGCGCGCATAGACGCGCCGGCCACAGCCGGCACGTCCGGAGCGGGGTGTTTAGCGAGTCTTAATGCGCTTGCCAAGAGCAAACTTGGCCAATCGGCACGATTTTGGCATAGCGGGTCCGCCCAACCTTGGACCGCCCTGGCAGCTATTGAGTGAATCCTGCCGGATCGGGCCACGCGACGCAAGCGGCCCACGCACGCCAGACCGGTGCCAAGGCGCGCTCGCCAGCAGGGACCGGCCACAGCTCACCTTTCACCAGACGATGCAGCATTGCGCTTATGTCGATGTCGGCGCTGCGGTTTCGGTCAGCCCTGTGGGGCCTCGACCGGATATGGCAGCGGCCTCCCCTCGAAATACGCGGCCAGATTGGCGATCACGCAATCCTGCATGGCGACGTGCGCCTCCTGGGTATGCCCGCCGATATGCGGCGTCAGCACCACGTTGGGAAACTCGGCCAGCGCATCCGGCGCGTAAGGCTCCTGCGCGTAGACGTCGAGGCCGGCGCCCGCGATGGTACCGCCGGCAAGCGCGGCGATCAGCGCCGGCTGATCGATCACCGAGCCGCGCGAGATGTTGACCAGAATACCATCCGAGCCCAGCCGCTTCAGCATCCCCGCATCGATGATGTTCTCGGTGTCGGGACCGGCGCGGACGGCGACCAGCAGCACGTCGCACCAGTCGACCAATTCACCGAGGTCGCCGATATAGCGATACGGCACGTCGTGCCGGCTGCGGCTATGATAGGCGACCTCGGTCTCGAAACCGGCGACCCGCGCGGCGATCTTGCGGCCGATTTCGCCGATGCCATAGACCCCGACCTTGGCGCCGGTCAGTCCACGCGGCGGCTTCAGCATCGGCGACGGCCTGGCGCCGGACCAGCCCCCGGCCCGGACGTAAGCGTCGGCCGGCAGCACCCTCCGCATCAGGGCGAGCAGCAGCGCCAGCGCCAGATCCGCGACCGCCGAGGCGTTCGCGGCCGGGCTGTTGCCGACCACGATACCGCGCTCAGCCGCGGCTTTCAGATCGACCCCGTCATAGCCGGTGCCGTAGCAGACCACCGCGCCGAGCGCCGGGAGGATGTCGAAGGTTTCACGGCCGAGCGGCTGGCCGCCCATCGTCAGCAGCGCGCGGACATCCGCAAGCTCGGCGGCGCCGAACACCTGATCGGCTGGCTTGCCCGCGGTCTCCAGCAGCTCGAAGCGCTCGGCGAACCGTCCCAGCATCGACCTGCCGAACCGTGACGTCACCAGAACCTTGTCGGCCATTGCAGCCCCTCCCGATTGTTTGTTGTTGTTCTTGCGAGCAAACAAAAAGGGCGAACGGGTTGCCCCGTCCGCCCTTTTTCAAATCGCGATTCGTCCGGGCAACGGACTTAGTGGACGGTGCCCGGCTCGACCTTCACGCCCGGGCCCATCGTCGAGGACACCGCAACGCGCTGAATGTAGGTGCCCTTGGCGCCGCTCGGCTTGGCCTTGTTGACCGCGTCCGCGAGCGCCTTGATGTTCTCCACCAGCTTGTCGGCGTCGAACGAGGCCTTGCCGACGCCGGCCTGGATGATGCCGGCCTTCTCGACGCGGAACTCGACCGAACCGCCCTTGGCGCCCTTGACCGCGCCGGCGACGTCCATGGTCACCGTGCCGATCTTCGGGTTCGGCATCATGCCGCGCGGGCCGAGCACCTTACCGAGGCGGCCGACCAGCGGCATCATGTCCGGGGTGGCGATACAGCGGTCGAAGTTGATGTTGCCGGCCTGCACCTGCTCCACCAGATCCTCCGCGCCGACGACGTCGGCACCCGCGGCCTTGGCCTCGTCCGCCTTGGCGCCGCGCGCGAACACGCCGACGCGCACAGTGCGGCCGGTGCCGTTCGGCAGCATGACCACGCCGCGGACCATCTGGTCGGCGTGGCGGGGATCGACGCCGAGGTTGATCGCGACCTCGATGGTCTCGTCGAACTTCGAGATCGCGCGCTCCTTGATCAGCTTCACCGCCTCGTCGAGCGGATACAGCTTGGTGCGGTCGATGCCTTCGCGGATCTTCTTCAGACGCTTACCGATTGCCATGATCCGTTACCCCTCGACCTGCAGGCCCATCGAGCGGGCGGAGCCCTCGACCATGCGCATGGCCGACTCGACGGTGTCGCAATTGAGATCCTTCATCTTCTTCTCGGCGATCTCACGCACCTGGGCGGAGGTCACCTTGCCGGCGACATCGCGGCCCGGCGCCTTGGAGCCGGACTGGATCTTGGCCGCCTGCTTGAGGAAGTAGGACATCGGCGGGGTCTTCATCTCGAAGGTGAACGACCGATCGGCGTAGATCGTGATCACCACCGGAATCGGCGTGTTCTTCTCTTCCTTCTGGGTCTGCGCGTTGAACGCCTTGCAGAACTCCATGATGTTGAGGCCGCGCTGACCAAGCGCGGGACCGATCGGAGGCGACGGGTTCGCCGCTCCGGCCGGCACCTGCAACTTCAGGTATCCGGTCACTTTCTTTGCCATACCAACTCTCCTGTTGCCGGCGAACCGGCGGTTTCAGGTTTCGTGGTGGGGCTCTAGCGGACGACTGGCGATCGTCCGAAGCCTCCCACGCTTCGCGGAAATTACTTTCCGCACGTCATGGCCGGGCTCGTCCCGGCCATCCACGTCTTCTCACCACCGCCACGCCTACAAAACGTGGATGGCCGGGACAAGCCCGGCCATGACGGGGTGTTTCGGTCAAACCTTCTCGACCTGACCGAATTCCAGTTCGACCGGCGTCGCGCGGCCGAAGATCGACACCGCGACCTTGACGCGCGAACGCGCCTCGTCGATTTCCTCGACCACGCCGGAGAACGACGCGAACGGGCCGTCGGCGACGCGGACGTTCTCGCCGATCTCGAACGACACCGACGCCTTCGGGCGCTCCACGCCTTCCTGCACCTGGTGCAGAATGCGCATCGCCTCGGACTCCGAGATCGGCATCGGCTTGTTCTCGGCGCCGAGGAAGCCGGTGACCTTCGGGGTGTTCTTGATCAGGTGGAAGGCTTCGTCGGTCAGATTCATCTTCACCAGCACGTAGCCCGGGAAGAACTTGCGCTCGGCGTCGACCTTGCGGCCGCGGCGCACCTCTGTGACCTTCTCGGTCGGCACCAGCACCTGCTCGAACAGATCTTCCAGGCCACGCTGCTTGGCCTGCTCGCGAATCGATTCCGCGACCTTCTTCTCGAAGTTCGAATAGGCGTGGACGATGTACCAGCGCATGCTCATAAGATTCGGGCCTGCCGTTAGACGCCGAGCACCAGGCGGATCAGCAAGCTGATCACCTGGTCGGCGGCGAAGAAGAAGATCGAGGCCAGCGCCACCATCACGAACACCATGATCGTGGTGATCGAGGTCTCGCGGCGGGTCGGCCACGTCACCTTGGCGGTCTCGCTCCGCACTTCCTGCAGGAATTTGAACGGGCTGAAGGCCATGGCGTGATCCGGGTCAGTGTCGATGTCGGTTTCAGAAACTCAGACAGCCCTGTTGCGCCCAACCTCCGCCAAGGAACCCCTCAGCTTCAGGATGAGCCGCCAACCGGGCCCTGTTTTTCGGGAAAATCAAGCCGCGCCGGAAATCCGTCAAAGCGGGCCGGCAGCGAGTAAAGCTGTCTACTGCGCCACATCCACAAGGTCAAGATGCGGCCCGGCCAAGGTTCCGGCGCCGCCCGGCGGGCGGCTGCGGCGGCTCGCCGCGCGCCTCCTGAACCGCACCAGATCAATACCTAAATACCACATCAGCCAATGGAACCGGAGCAAACCGGCACGGCCGCCAGCCAAGGCTCGCGCCTGAAAGCGGCAAGGCAATCGGCGATGCCTCCGGAAGCAGCAGGGTCCAATTTTTCGTCCCATCGGCAGGAAGGGTCTGCTCGCGCCCCATCGAACCGACCCCGGTATCGGCGACGCCGGTCGGCGCGCTTGCGGCCTCGTCACCACTGTGAGGCTGCCGCGAGCGCATCGCGTGACCGGGCCTGCCGATCGTGGCAACGCGACGCAGCGACAAACAGATGATTAGTATCGATGCGGCATCCCCCCACCGCGATCACGCCGACGATTTCGGAACGATTCAAACAACACCATCCTGACGAGCGCATCGCGCAGCATTCGCGCGCAAACTTGTATCATCCAAGTCACATCGTCAAACGCAATCGCGAATTGGATCCGTTCTAATCGCAGCTATCTTGCGATCGCGATCGTTTTCGTAGACCGCACTCGTCGGAAACAAGCTCGTTGATGGTTTTCTGGGAGGGGCGAAGGAAGTGATAATCGACAATCTTGCTCGCGTGGCGTGCCTTGGTGCTGTGAGCCATCTTACTTTGTGTCTGGCGATCGATTTCGTCACACCGGCGCATGCGCAGTCGACGCTACCCGCGATCAGCGTCGAAGCGCCGACCCGTCAAAGCAAGCCCAGCGTTTCCCCGCCCCGCCGAGCATCGGCCACGCGCGCCGCGCCCCGCCGTGCGGCCGCGCCGTTGCAGCCGGTTGCTCCCGTCCCCTATGTCGTGCCCGGCCGCGGCACCGTCGGTGCGCTGACGCCGTCTTATGTCGGCGGTCAGGTCGCGAATGGCGGTCAGGTCGGTCTGCTCGGCAATCGCGGCGTGCTCGATACGCCGTTCAACCAGACCACCTACACGCGCGAGCTCATCGAGAACACGCAGGCACGTACGCTGGCGGACGTCCTGGTCAACGATCCCGCCGTCGCCTCGGCGCTGCCGCGCAGTATCGGCCGCGAGCAGCCGGTGATCCGTGGCTTCCTGCTCGGCAACACGGCGGTCGGCATCAACGGCTATTTCGGCCTGATGGGTAACAACAACTTCAACCTGATCGATGCGGTCGAACGCGTCGAAGTGATCAAAGGCCTCAGCGGCCTGCTCAACGGTCAGTCGCCGGACGATTCGATCGGCGGCGCGATCAATTACGTGATGAAGCGCGCCCGCAACGAGCCGATCGCCGAGGTGACGACGTCGTTCGCCTCGCGCGGACAAGGCGGCGTGCATCTCGACGTCGGCCAGCGCTACGGCGAACACAAGGAATTCGGCATCCGCTACAACGGCAGCTATCGCGACGGCAACACCGAGGTGGACAATCAGAGCCTGCGCGATCAGAGCCACGCCCTGGCGCTGGATTATCGCGGCGAGCGCGTGCGGGTCTCCGCCGACGTGCTCTACAACGATTTCCGCGGCAACGGCCTCAGCGGCCGCAACACCTTGAGCCCGAGCCTGACTGCGGTGCCGACGCCGCCTTCCCCGACCAATTTCTGGATTCCGACCTGGACCGGCATCAAGGGCACCAACACTGCGGCGCTGTTCCAGGCCGAAGTCGACGTCACCGACTGGCTGACGATCTATGGCGGCGGCGGCTTCTTCGAAAATTCCATCACCTCGACGATCTCCAACCCGACCATCGTCAATGCCCTCGGCGACACCACGTCGACGCCGTTCGTCAATCGGCAGAACCGCCACAACCACACCGAACAGGCAGGCTTCCGGGCCACGGTCGAGACTGGTCCGGTGCTGCATGAAGTCAACTTCAACACCACGCTGTGGAGTGGCCAGCTCGACGCCTCGCAGAGCGTCGGCATGCGGGTGACCTCCAATATCTACAATCCGGCTCCCATCCCCTTCCAGACGATTCCGCAACTCGACGTCGTCAAGGCCAACGTCAGTTCGCTGAACAGCTATGGCATCGCCGACACGATGTCGGTGCTGAACAAGCGCATCCAGTTCACGATGGGCATCCGCCGGCAGGAAGCCGCGTCGGACGCGTTCAATACGATCACGGGGGCTCCGACCTCGAGCTACAGCGCCGGCACATGGTCGCCGGCCTATATGCTCGTGATCAAGCCGCTGGAGAACGTCTCGGTCTACGCCAACTACATCGAAGGCCTGATGATGGGCACGATCGTGGACGCCGGCTTCCAGAACCAGGGTCAGGTGTTCCCGCCGTACAAATCGGTCCAGCACGAGATGGGCGTGAAGGTCGATTGGGGCCGCTTCACCACCACCGTCGCCGCTTACGACATCTCGCAGCCGGCACAGATCAGCATTCCGAACTCGCCGCTGCCGATCTTCTCGATCGACGGCGAGAACCGCAATCGCGGCGTCGAGATCAACACTTTCGGCGAGCTCACGCCCGGCTGGCGCTTGCTTGGCGGCGCGTCGTTCATGGATGCCCGTCAGGCCAAAACCCAGAACGGCATCAACGACGGCAAGCGCTCGCTCGGCATTCCGCAGGTGCAGGTCAGCCTCGGCACCGAGTGGGACGCGCCGTTCGCCGATGGCCTGACGCTGACAGGCCGCGCGCTCCACTTTGGTGAAGCCTATGCCGACGCCGCCAACCGCTTCCTGGTGCCGTCCTGGACGCGGTTCGATCTCGGTGCGCGTTACACCTTCGCCTCGCCCTGGAACGGCAAGCCGATCACGCTGCGCTTCGCCGTCGAGAACGTCGGCAACAGCAGTTACTGGGCGACCAGTCTTTCGGACCGCCAGATCTATCTCGGCGCGCCACGCACCTATCTGGCTTCGACCACCTTCCGGTTCTAAGCCAGAAAGCCGACGACGATGGGCAATAGTACGCAGAGCCGGACGGAGCCCACGCCCGGCCTGCGCGCAGGCCGCGGCATGGTCCGCATGATTTCATTCTCCGTCTTCATCCACAAATGGACCGGCCTGCTGGCGGCGGCGTTCCTGATCGTCGCCGGCGTGACCGGGAGCCTTCTGGCGTTCGAGAAGGAGCTCGAGGCGCTCGTCAATCCCGGGCAATATGTCGTGCAGCCGCGGCTGGACGAACAGGGCCGGCCCGCCGCGATGCTCGATCCGTTCGAGCTGCATGCACGGGCCGTCGCAGCGCTGCCGGGTTATCAGGTCACCGGATTCCCGTTTCTGCGGACACCGGATCGTTCGGTCCCGTTCAATCTGACGCGCGGCGATCCGAAACAGCCCGATGCGGATCAGGCCTTCCTCGATCCGTATGACGGGCGTCTGCTCGGCGTGCGCAAATACGGTGCCACGCCGTTCGATCGCACCACGCTGATCGGCTTCATTTACAAGCTGCACTATGCGCTGGCGCTGCCGGCACCCTACGGCCAATGGTTGTTCGGCCTCGTCGCCCTGGTCTGGACGGTGAATTGTCTGGTCGGCATCGTCTCGACCTTCCCGCGGATCCCACCGTTCTGGAAGCGCTGGTTGCCGGCCTGGCTGATCAAGCACACGGGCAGCACCTATCGGCTGCATTACGACGTCCACCGCGCTTCCGGCCTGTGGCTGTGGGCGGTGCTGTTCCTGTTCGCGTGGTCGAGCGTGATGCTCAATCTACGGCAGGAGATCTATACGCCGGTGATGTCGACCTTCCTCGAGTTCAGCGCGACGCCGGAGCCGCGCAAGGCGGACACCAGCAAGCCGCTGCTCGGCTGGCCGCAGGCCTACGACATCGCCTCCCGCGCGATGGACGAGCTGGCGGCGCAGCACGGCTTTACCGTCAATTTCCGCAGCCATCTGTTCTACAATCGCCGCTTCGACGCTTTCATCTACTATGCCAATACGTCGCGGGACGTGCAGAGCGACCGCGGTCAGACCGGCGTGTTCATCGACGCCCGCAGTGGCGCCCTGCTCGGCTCGCGGATGCCGACCGGCGCCTATTCCGGCGACACCGTCAGCCGCTGGCTGCAATCGCTGCATATGGCCAAAGTGTTCGGCCTGCCATTTCGTATCTTCGTCGCGTTCGTAGGCTTGGCGCTGGCGATCAGCGCCTATACCGGGCTCTACGTCTGGTGGAAAAAGCGCAAGGCGCGCTTGGCCCGCGACGACAAGCTCCGCATCAAGGCGAAGGCGCTGGCTGCTCAGCCTGCCCCGCACCCGCATCAGGCACACCGGCCGCTGTGAGAGCAGCCGGAACCGCCCGCCGAAGAGCTTATGCAGGCTCAATTTTTCTGTTGAATCAGATGCTTAGCGAATGGCTGGCAGGAGTGGCAGGGCTCGAACCTGCGACCCCCGGTTTTGGAGACCGGTGCTCTACCAATTGAGCTACACTCCTACGTCGGCGTTGCCACCGAACGGGCCGTTTGAAGCACAGGCGATGCCCTGCTGGCAAGTGGGATACGCGGTTAGGCTTTGGTCTATTCGACAGGTTCCACAGGCGCGACGTCCGGACCGGTTCCGGACTTGCGATAAGGTCGGGGCGCCAGCGCGCAATCCCGGTTGGCGCCCGTCCCCGGCGCATTCTCGAACACGCAGCGAGTCGGCGGCGCGCCGCACACCCGGTCGAGCTCGCGAAAGCCGACACAGTGCCCGTCCGGCGCCCGATAGCCGGTGCCGCCCTTGCAGCCGCACCCCTTGCAGGCCGGCCGCTCCGGACAGCCCGCGAATGCCGGCGCGATCCCTGCAAAAAGAACGGCCGCGAGCACGATAAAGCGCGCTCGCGGCCCTCGCATTGCGCAAGCGATGATCGTTACTCGATGATCGCCGCCACTACTCCTGCGCCCACCGTGCGGCCGCCTTCGCGGATGGCGAAGCGCAGCTTTTCTTCCATCGCGATCGGCACGATCAGGTGCACTTCCATCGCGATGTTGTCGCCCGGCATCACCATCTCGGTGCCTTCCGGCAGGTGCACCACACCGGTCACGTCGGTGGTGCGGAAGTAGAACTGCGGACGGTAGTTGGTGAAGAACGGGGTGTGGCGGCCGCCCTCTTCCTTGGTGAGGATGTAGGCTTCGGCCTTGAACTTGGTGTGCGGCTTCACCGAGCCCGGCTTGCAGAGCACCTGGCCGCGCTCGACGTCCTCACGCTTGGTGCCGCGCAGCAGCGCGCCGATGTTGTCGCCGGCCTGGCCCTGATCGAGCAGCTTGCGGAACATTTCCACGCCGGTGCAGGTGGTCTTCTGCGTGTCGCGGATGCCGACGATCTCGATTTCCTCGCCGACCTTGATCACGCCGCGCTCGACACGACCGGTCACTACGGTGCCGCGGCCCGAGATCGAGAACACGTCTTCGACCGGCATCAGGAACGGCTGGTCGATCGGACGCTCCGGCTGCGGGATGTAGGCGTCGACCTGGCGCATCAGCTCCAGGATCGCGTCGTGCCCGAGCTTCTGGTCGGAGTTCTCCAGCGCCGCCAGCGCCGAGCCCTTGACGATCGGAATGTCGTCGCCCGGGAAGTCGTACTTCGACAGAAGCTCGCGCACTTCCATCTCGACCAGCTCGAGCAGTTCCGGATCGTCGACCATGTCGCACTTGTTCAGGAACACCACCAGCGCCGGAACGCCCACCTGACGCGCCAGCAGGATGTGCTCGCGGGTCTGCGGCATCGGGCCGTCGGCCGCCGACACCACCAGGATCGCGCCGTCCATCTGCGCCGCACCGGTGATCATGTTCTTGACGTAGTCGGCGTGGCCGGGGCAGTCGACGTGCGCGTAGTGACGGTTCTGCGTCTCGTACTCGACATGCGCGGTCGAAATCGTGATGCCGCGCGCCTTCTCTTCCGGCGCCTTGTCGATCTGGTCGTAGGCCGTGAACGTCGCACCGCCCGTCTCCGCCAGAACCTTGGTGATCGCCGCCGTCAGCGACGTCTTGCCATGGTCGACGTGACCGATCGTCCCGATGTTGCAATGCGGCTTCGTACGTTCAAACTTTGCTTTGGCCATCGTTCTCCATCCTTGTCGGCGCCAGCCCGGAAGGCGGCGAAACCGCGGCTGGTTACTGCGGAAAAGCACCCTGTTCAAGCCGGATTTTATGGGTCAATCTGGCGCGGAACGCCCCCGCAGGCCCCGGATGACATGCGTGTGAACACCGGCGCCCGACCACAACAAAAAACAGCACCGGGAAACGCCATGACCGCGACCGCAGCCGCAACCTCCGCCCTTCCCCCGCAGACCCCACCTTTGCCCGAGGCCAAGCCCGAAACCCTGGGGCTTTCGCCGCGACGGCTGCAGGTGATGTCGGACGCCTTCAAGCGCGAGATCGACAAGGGCACAATCCCCGGCGTCACAGTGCTGGTGTCGCGCAAGGGCAAGATCGGCTGGTTCGAGGCGCTGGGCCGCCAGGCACCGGGTTCCGAGGCGCCGATGCGTCGGGACAGCATTTTCCGGATCTTCTCGATGACCAAGCCGATCGTCTCGGTCGGCATCATGCAACTGGTCGAGGACGGCCAGATGCTGCTCGACGATCCGCTCTCGAAGTTCATTCCCGAATTCGAGAACACCAATGTCGGTATCGTCCGCGGCGGCGAGCTCGAACTGGTGCCGCTGCAGCGCCCGATCACCATCCAGGATCTGCTGCGCCACACCTCCGGCATCACTTACGACCACACCGGCGACGGCCCGATCCACAAGATGTACCGCGCCTCGCGGATCCGTAGCCGCAAGATCACCAACGAGGAGCACGCCAGCCTGATCGCCTCGATGCCGCTGGTGTGCCAGCCCGGCGCGGCGTGGAACTACAGCCGCTCGACCGACATCCTCGGCCGGGTGATCGAAGTGGTGGCCGGGCAAACGCTCAGCACGTTTCTCACCGAACGCATCCTGGCGCCGCTGCAGATGGCCGAGACCGGGTTCCACACATCGGCCGAGAACAAGAGCCGCCTCGCCGAGGCGTTCCCGACCGATCCGTGGACCGGCGATCCGGTGGCGCTGTTCAACATGCTGGAAAAGCCGGCGATGGAATCCGGCGGCGGCGGCCTGGTGTCGACCACGATGGACTACGCGCGGTTCTGCCAGATGCTGCTCAGCGGCGGCACGCTCGACGGCACCCGCATCATCGGCCGCAAGACGCTGGAGCTGATGGCATCGAACCACCTCGAGCCGCACATCCCGCCGGACAACTACATCCTGCCGCCCGGCAACGGCTTCGGCCTCGGCTTCGCGGTCCGCACCCAGCCCGGCATCTCGCCCTTCCCCGGCTCGGTCGGTCAGTTCTACTGGAGCGGCATCGCCGGCACGTTCTTCTGGATCGATCCCGCCGAACAGTTGTTCGCGGTGTTCATGTCGCAAGGGCCGGGACAGCGCGAATACTTCCGCACCCTGGTGCGGGATCTGGTGTACGCGGCGGTGGAGTAATTCCAAGCCGCCACAGGCGCGAGCCTCATCCTGAGGAGGCCGCGCAGCGGCCGTCTCGAAGGATGGCCGCACGCCCCTTTCCAGCCTCCATCCTTCGAGACGCGCGCCCTACAGGCGCGCTCCTCAGGATGAGGGCGGAGTGTGTGGCATTCCCACCTCTCCCCGAGTCATTCCGGGACGCGAGCGCAGCTCGCGAACCCGGAATCTCTTGCGTTGCTTACAACTTCTGGATTCCGGGTTCGCGCCGCGCGCGCCCCGGAATGACGTGGTCGGCTACGCCGACCACGTCAGCTAATCGTCGCGCCGCCGTCGATGACGATGGTCTGGCCGGTGGTGAAGGTGCCGGCCTTGGAGGCGAGGAAGATCGCGGCGCCGGCGATCTCGTCGGGCTCGCCGATCCGCTGCAACGGTGAGCGCGCGGTCGAGGCTTTCAGCGTCTCCGGGTTCTCCCACAGCGCGCGGGCGAAGTCGGTCTTGATCAGGCCTGGCGCGATGCAATTGACCCGGATGTTGTGCTCGCCGTATTCGCAGGCGAGATTGCGGGCGAGCTGCATGTCGGCGGCCTTCGAGATGCAGTAGGCGCCGATCACGGTCGAGCCCTTCAGGCCGCCGATCGAGGATACGATGGTGATCGAACCGTCCTTGCGCGCAATCATCTGCGGCACGACTTCGCTGATCAGCCAGTGATTGGCCACGATGTTGTTGTCGAGGATCTTGCGAAACTGATCGTCGTTGATGCCGGCCTGCGGGCCGTAATACGGGTTCGACGCAGCATTGCAAACCAGCGCGTCGATCTTGCCGAAGCTCTGCGTCGCTTCCTGCGCCAGACGCTTCAGATCGTCCTTGCTGGAGATGTTGGCGGCCAGCGCCAGCGCGGTGCCCGCACCGAATTGATCGTTGATGGCCTTCGCCACCGCGTCGCAGGCATCCTGCTTGCGCGACGAGATCACCACCTTGGCGCCCTGCTCGGCCATCCGCTCGGCGATCGCCTTGCCGATGCCGCGCGACGAACCGGTGATGACCGCGACTTTGCCGGTCAGGTCGAACAAGCTCATGTTTCTCTCCCGTTGTTAGTGCTGTTGATTATTGCAGTCCGTCATTGCGAGGAGCGAAGCGACGAAGCAATCCAGGATCAGTGTTCTCGACTCTGGATTGCTTCGCTTCGCTCGCAATGGCGGTCAGACGTATCGTGCCATCCCAATGACGGTGCCTAAGCCAGCTTGCTCGGCGTCGCCAGTTCGGGGCCGGCGGGCTGATGCATCGCGGCGTGCGACGGATCGGCGATCCACGGCTGCTGATTGACCATCGGAATCCGCCAGCCCTCGTGGCCATTGGAGGCCATGTGGTCGAGCCGGGTGATCGAGCAATTGTCGATGGTGAAGGCGAGCCCCCGCTCCGGCTGATCGCGCAGCGCCAGGCCGATCGCCGCCTTGATGGTGCCGCCGTGCGCGACCGCGACGATGTCGCAGCCGGGATGCGCAGCGTTGATCCTTTCGATCGCCCGCTTGGTGCGTTCGTAAAGATCCATGAAGCTCTCGCCGTTGGGCGCGCGCTCGTCGATCGGCGCGAACCAGAAGGTGGCGAGGTTGACCGGCAGCTTGGCGAAGAACGCGGCGCGGTTGGTGCCCTGCCAGTCGCCGAGATGCTGCTCGTTGAGATCGGCGTCCTGCGTGATGGTCTCGGGCCGGGGAAAGCCGGCGGCGAAGATCGCTTCGGCGGTCATGTGGGTACGCTTCAGCTTGCTCGCGTACCACACCGCATTCTGCGGCAGCACCCGGCTGACCGCGTCGAACACCACCTTGTCGCTGCAATCGCAATCGATGTCGATCTGGCCGTAGATGTTACCGCCGTCGCTGCGGACCGGCGCGTGCCGCACCCACCACCACCGCGTCGCGGTGACGCCGACCGGCACCGAGTGCTGGGCGACGAACGGTTTGTCGTTGGAAGACGGCGGCACGTTCGTCATGTGAGAAAATCCTTCAATCCGGTCACAAGTCGCTGTACGTCAGACCTCGCATCGTCTCAAGTCACTTGTGTGTCGGACGCGCGATGTCGACGAACGATCGTCGTTCCAATTCCGTCAAACGGCAAACGCCGCAAATGATCAGCAGGGAGCAACGCATGGGCCGCCTCGAAGGCAAATCCATCATCATCACCGGTGCCGGCAGTGGCATCGGCCGCGCGGCATCGCTGCTGTTCACCAAGGAAGGCGCGCAACTGATCGCCGTCGATCGCACCGAGGGCGTCAACGAAACCGTCGCGCTGGTGCGCAAGGCCGGCGGCACCGCCGAGGCGGTGATGGCTGACGCCGGCTCCGAAGACGACGTGAAGGGCTTCGTCGCCAAGGCGCTCTCGGCCTACGGCAAGCTCGACGGCATCTGGGCCAATGCCGGCATCAGCGGCGGCCTGGTGCCGCTGCCCGAACAGACACCGGAGCATTGGCAGGAGATCCTGCGCGTCAACCTGATCGGTCCGTTCCTGGCGATCAAGCACACCATGCCGCATCTGATCAAACAGGGGCACGGCGCAATTGTCTGCACTGCCTCGGTCGCGGGTTTGAAGAGCGGCGCGTCGGGACACCCTTACGCGGCATCGAAGGCCGGCGTGATCAGCTTGGTACAGACCACCGCCTATTCGCTGTCCGGCACCGGCGTGCGCATCAACGCGGTGTGCCCGGGCCTGATCGAAACCGGCATGACCAAGCCGGTGTTCGACGGCGCCCGCGCCCGCGGCACCGATCACAAGATCGGTCAGCTCAACCCGCTGAAGCGCGCCGGCCAGCCGCACGAACTCGCCACCATGGGACTGTTCCTGCTCAGCGACGAAGCGTCTTACGTCAACGGCCAGGCGTTCCCGGTCGACGGTGGCCTGACCGCTTCGATGCCCTATGCGGGCAAGCCGATCTGAGACGGGATGATGAGCGGCGCAGACCGCTCCACACACGACCGTCATCCCCGCGCATGCGGGGATCCAGTATTCCAGGGCGTTCGTGACAACAACGACGCACTGGAATACTGGGTCGCCCGGTCAAGCCGGGCGATGACGACCTTTTCTTGAGATCAATATCGCAATTTCGTCATTCGGGGCGCTGGCGTAACGCGCGCCCCCGGAGGGATGCACACCTGCGGCGTGCATCCCGGAATGACGTTGGTGAGAGCAACAAAAAAGGCGCGATCCTTGCGGACCGCGCCTTTTTCAATATCGAAACCCGCTTACTTCGCGCCGGCCTTCTGGGCGTATTCCCACGCCAGCTCCGCCATCGGCACGGTGCGGGCGGCAGATTCCTTGGCCTTGTCGGAGGCCGCGGTGCCGTCGCGGACCCGGCCGGCGATGCCCGCCAGAATGCCGGCGAGACGGAAGGTGTTGTAGGCCAGATACCAGTTGAGGTCCGGCACACCGGCAATGCCAGCGGCCTTGCAATAGATCTCGGCGGCCTGCTCCAGCGTCGGCAGATTCAGCGCCTTGAGATCGGCCTCGGCGAGGCCCGGCATCGCCCACTGCATCAGCAGATAGGTGAAGTCGGCCATCGGATCGCCGAGCGTCGACAGCTCCCAATCCAGCACCGCCAGCACGCGCGGCTCAGTGGCATGGAAGATCATGTTGTCGAGCCGGTAGTCGCCGTGCACCACCGACACCCGCTCCTGCACCGGCAGCGTGTTCGGCAGCCATTCCATCAGCCGCTCCATCTCCGGGATGGGCTCGGCCACCGACGCCTTGTACTGCTTGCTCCAGCGGTCGACCTGGCGGGCGAAATAATTGCCCGGCTTGCCGAAGTCGCCGAGGCCGATCTTCTCCGGATCGTAGCTGTGAAGCTGCGCCAGGGTCTCGATCTTGGCCTTGAAGATCGCCCATCGCGACTCCGGCGTCTGGGTCGGCAGGGTCGGGTCCCAGAACACCCGGCCCTCTTCCATCGACATGATGTAGAACGACACGCCGATCACCGAGTCGTCGGTGCACAGCGCATAGGCCTTGGCGACCGGGAAGCCCTGCTTGCCGAGTGCGGCGATGACGCGGAATTCGCGGTCGACCGCGTGCGCCGACGGCAGCAGCTTGCCGAACGGCTTGCGCCGCATCACGTAGGAACGGTTCGGGGTGACGAGCTTATAGGTCGGGTTGGACTGCCCGCCCCTGAACTGCTGAACCTCGAGCGGACCCTGATAGCCCTCGACATTCGCCTGCATCCATTCGGCGAGGCGGGCCTCGTCGACCCGATGCCGCTCCTCGACCGGCTTGGTGCCGGTGTAATCGTCGTCGTTTCGCTTCCCGACCAAGTGACGCTCCTTGTTCTTGTTCGCGCGTTTCGCGCCGCGCGTTCCGACAATCCTAAAACAATCATACCCGGGCGTGACCCGGGTATCCATCTTTCCAAGAGATGCATCGCCGGATCAAGTCCGGCGATGACGTTTTTGTGCTGCCTTTGCGCGTCAGTGCGCTGCGTTGGCGTATTTCTTCATCTCCAGCCGGGCGATGGCGCGGTTGTGCACCTCGTCCGGACCGTCCGCGAGCCGCAGCGTGCGGATGTTGGCGTAATCCTTGGCGAGACCCGCGTCGTCGGACACGCCGGCGCCACCGAACGCCTGGATCGCTTCGTCGATGATGCGCTGCGCCATCCGCGGCGCCGCCACCTTGATCATCGCGATCTCAAGCTGCGCGGTCTTGTTGCCGACCTTGTCCATCATGTCGGCGGCCTTCAGGCACAGCAGACGGTTCATCTCGATGTCGATACGGGCTTCGGCGATCCGCTGCTCCCACACCGAGAATTCGATGATCCGCTTGCCGAACGCGACGCGCGACTGCAGCCGCTTCACCATCTTCTCCAGCGCTTCTTCGGCCTTGCCGATGGTGCGCATGCAGTGATGGATGCGGCCCGGGCCGAGGCGCCCCTGCGCGATCTCGAAGCCGCGGCCCTCACCGAGCAGCAGATTCGAGGCCGGAACGCGGACGTTCTCCAGCTTGACCATGCCGTGGCCGTGCGGCGCGTCGTCGAAGCCGAACACCGGCAGCATCTTCTCGATGGTGATGCCGGGGGTGTCGAGCGGCACCAGGATCTGCGACTGCTGCTGGTGACGCGCGGCGTTCGGATCGGTCTTGCCCATCACGATCGCGATCTTGCAGCGCGGATCGCCGACGCCCGACGACCACCATTTGCGGCCGTTGATGACGTAGTGATCGCCGTCCTTCTCGATCCGGGTCTCGATGTTGGTGGCGTCCGACGAGGCCACCGCCGGTTCGGTCATCAGGAACGCCGAGCGGATCTCACCGGCCATCAGCGGCCGCAGCCACTTCTGCTTCTGCTCCTTGGTGCCGTAGCGGAACAGCACTTCCATGTTGCCGGTGTCCGGCGCCGAGCAGTTGAACACTTCGGAGGCCCAGGAGATGTGGCCCATCTGCTCGGACAGCAGCGCGTATTCGAGGTTGGAGAGCCCCGCGCCGTGGAATTCATCGTCGTCGTGCGAGGACGGCGGCAGGAACAGGTTCCACAAACCTTCGGCCTTCGCCTTGGCCTTCAGCTCCTCGAGCACCGGAATCACCTTCCAGCGCTCGCCCTCGGCGTCCTGCTGCTTGTAGATCGGCACAGCGGGCCGCACATGGTCGTTCATGAACTTGGTGACGCGGTCCAGCCATTCACGCTGGCGATCGGACATCGTGAAATCCATCAGGCGATCCTCACTGTTTTCCCAGACTGTTTGACCGACGGGGTGCGGCACTGTCGTCCTGCCGCATCGCGCCCGCAAGCCGGATTTCCGCCCCGCGCCTCCCGACAGCCGGGCGGCCACGAACCGCGAAAACGACGCTGCCGGCGTCGCAGCGCCCGACGGCGCATTGACTTCCGGCTGTGAAACGATAGTTTCATACAGTTGTTTGAATTGCAACAGCGATGATTTCCCGCGGAGCGGCATGTCGACCGACACCACACGCAGCGCCATCCTGATCGCCGCCGAGCGGCTTTACGCCGAGCGCGGCTTCGGCGACGTCACATTGCGCGACATCGTCGCCGCGGCCGGAGTCAACCTCGCCGCGGTGAACTATCACTTCGGCTCCAAGGACGAACTGATCGCCGAGCTGTTCGTGACGCGTTCGATCGTCACTAATCGCGCGCGGCTGAACGAGCTGAAAGCCGCCGAAGCCGCCGGCGGCGGCCGGGCACCCATCGAAGCGGTGCTGCGCGCGCTGATCGCTCCTTCGTTGCGTGGCTGTCTCGGCCCCGACAGCCAGCGCTCCGACGCCGCGCGGTTCATGATCCGCGCCTCGATCGAGACCATCCCGCCGATCCGCAAGATCAAGAATCGCGAAGTCGATCACTTGCGCAAATTTGCAGCCGCGATGCGGCGCTCCCTGCCCGGCAAGCCGGACGCCGAGATCTATTGGGGCCTGCACTTCGCCCTCGCAATGGCGCAGCAGACGGTGCGCGACAGCGAGCGCCTGCTGCGGCTGTCGGAAGGCATCTGCGACCTCGACGATGTCGACGGCGTGATCGACCGCGTCGTGGCGGTGGCGTCGCTGGCGCTGAAGATGGGCATGACCGGCGACGCCGAGGCTGCCACCGCTGAAAAGTCCGAGGCGCGGAAGCGCTGAAGTACCGACTCGGAAACGCGTATCGAAGCGCTATCCTGATCCGACGACGGAGCGCGATCAGTCCGATGGACCACCCGCACCCCAGACACAGAAGCGGACAACACCTGCCCAATCGCGCCACGATACCGACTTGTTGATAATATCCGCGTCATGCTGACAGGATAGTCTTATCGCACGGACTGCGTCGGAATACTCTAGCGCACTGACCGAGCTAATCAGCGGCCTGATACGCGAGTCATTCAGAACCGCGAGCCATCCAGATCGTTGAGGACAAATGAATCGAACGCTCGCGGCCGCATCTGGCCTTGCCGCCCTTGCCGCCGCCATCCACATCATCATGGGTGGTAACGGCGTGGTCGATCCCCTTTTGGCGTCGATGCTGGAAAGCTGGCCGAAGCAGGTTCTCTACGCCGTCTGGCATATGGGCTCGGTCGCACTGGCCCTGTCCTCGGTCGCCTTGCTCATCGGCGGCCTGCCCCGTCACGCCGTCGCCGCGCGCTATCTGGTCTTGTTCGTCTCGGTGTTGTGGTGCTGCTTTGCCGGCGTCTTCCTGGCTGTCATTGCGATCCAGCCGGAGCCGGGCTGG
The DNA here is from genome assembly GCF_007005445.1 of Rhodopseudomonas palustris. Lineage (NCBI taxonomy): Bacteria > Pseudomonadati > Pseudomonadota > Alphaproteobacteria > Hyphomicrobiales > Nitrobacteraceae > Rhodopseudomonas > Rhodopseudomonas palustris. The sequence goes on from NZ_CP041387.1 coordinate 2,598,451, forward strand.
CTTTTCAAATTGCCGCAATGGGCGCTGCTGTTGCCGGTCGGACTGCTTGGCTTGTGGGCCAGCGTCCGGACGCGCGGGAGAACGTGACAAGCAATTCAGTGAGCCCCGGCCGGTTTGCGCGACGCCCGTCCGCCCGGGGTTCAGTGTCAAATGAGATGCAGAACTCAAATCGCCAGATAGCGATGCCGTAGCTCTTCGCTGTCGAGCACGTGCTTGGCGCTGCCGTCGAACACCACTTCCCCGGTATCGAGGATGACGGCGCGGTCGGACAGTTCCAGCGCCGCCACGGCGTTCTGCTCGACGATGATGGTGGTGATGCCGGCGGCGCGGACTTCGCGCAACGCCTTGGCAATGTCGTGCCGGACCACCGGTGCGAGCCCTTCATAGGGCTCGTCGAGCAGCAGCAGCTTCAGGTCGCGGGCGAGCGCGCGGGCGATCGCCAGCATCTGCTGCTCGCCGCCGGACATCGTGACGCCTTCCTGCTTGCGGCGTTCGGCGAGTCGCGGGAACAGCTCGTAGATCCGCTCGAACGACCAGCCGACGCTGCCCGAGATGACGGCGATCTGCAGATTTTGCTCGACCGTCATGCCCGGGATGATGCGGCGATCTTCCTGCACCAACTGAATGCCGGCCTGCGCCGCGACATAGTTCGGCTTGCCGTGCAGCGCCACGCCGTCGAGGATCACCTCGCCCGAAACCAGTTCGGGCGTCGAAGCACGGGCGATCGAGCGCAGCGTCGAGGTCTTGCCGGCGCCGTTGCGGCCGAGCAGCGCCAGGATTTCGCCCTTGTTCAGGTCGAACGAGACGTTCTGCACGATGTAGCTGTCGCCGTAATACGAATTCAGATTGCGGCAGCGAAAGAATGGCGTCGCGCCCGCTTGCGCCGGGCCGGGCCGTTCTGCGGTCATCGTCGTCATACCTGTTCCTCGCCGAGATAGGCTTCGATCACTTTCGGGTTGCCCTTGATCTCGTCGGGCACGCCCTGCGCGATGACACGGCCGCCGGCCAGCACCGTGATGCGATCGGCCAGCGAGAACACCACGTGCATGTCGTGTTCGATGATCACGATCGTCATGCCGGACTGTTTGATCTGCCGGAGGATGTCGATGGTGGCGTTGGTGTCGGCTCGCGCCATGCCGGCGGTCGGTTCGTCGAGCAGCAGCAGCTTCGGCTTCTGCACCAGGCCCATCACTAGCTCGAGGCGCCGCTTGTCGCCGCGCGACAGTGCTCCGGCCAGATGATAGACGTGGTCGCCGAGACCGCGCTCGCGCAGCGCCTGGACGGCGCGCTGGCCGATCTCGCCCTGCTCGTCGAACCGGCTCACCAGCTTGAGACGGAAGGCGCCGTCCTGATGCGACAGCATCGCCATCATGACGTTTTCCAGCACCGTGAGATCGCCGAAGATCTCCGGCGTCTGGAACACCCGCGCCACCCCGAGCTGGTTGATCTCGTAGGGCTTGAGCCCGGTGAGCTGGGTGCCGTGGAACATCACCTTGCCCTGGGTCGGCGGCAGCACGCCGACGCAGACGTTGAGCAGCGTCGACTTGCCGGCGCCGTTCGGGCCGATGATGGCGTGGGTCTCGCCCTCGCGGATGTCGAGGTGAACGTCCGCGAGCGCGTGCAGACCGGCGAACGTCTTGTGGACGTGATCGATGTGCAGGACGATGTCGTTGGTCGCGGTCATGACACGGCCCTCGCTTTCTTCTCGCTAGCCTTCTTCTCGATTTCCGCAGCGCGGTCGTGGGTCGGCATCTCCTCGATCACCGCCTCGCCGAGCGCGTCGCGCTGCGGTGAATCGCCGAGCGACTTGACCTTCGGAGTGTGCTTGAAGCCGATCAGCCGATTGACGCCTTCCATCACGCCGCCGGGCAGGAAGATCACCACCGCCATGAACAGCAGGCCGAGAGTGAGGTGCCAGCCTTCGCCGACGAACAGGCTCGTCACGCTGACGACGCCTTCGCGGAAGCCGTCCGGCAGGAACGCGAAGAACTTGGCGAGCTGCTGATCGTTGTAGGCCGAGAAAATGTTCTCGAAGTACTTGATGATGCCAGTTCCGACCACCGGACCGAGCAGCGTTCCGGCACCACCGAGGATCGTCATCAGCACCACCTCGCCCGACGCAGTCCATTGCATCCGCTCCGCACCCGCGAGCGGGTCGGTGGCGGCGAGCAGTGCGCCGGCGAGACCGGCGAACATGCCGGAAATCACGAAGGCGGACAGCAGATAGGGCCTGGTGGAGTAGCCGGTGTAGCCCATCCGGTTCTGGTTGGACTTGATCGCGCGAAGCGTCATGCCGAACGGCGACCGGAAGATCGCGATCGACAGACCGAACGCCGCCACCAGCACCGCGCCGCAGATGTAGAAGCCGGTCCAGCCGGTGATCGTCAGACCGAACAGCGACGGCATCGGCGAGGCGTAGCCGATCGCGGCGTCGAGCACCCGCGGATCGTCGCGAAGCACGCGCAGGCCGGTTTCGCCGTTGGTGATCGGGGTCAGCACCGAATAGGCCATGTTGTAGCACATCTGGGCGAACGCCAGCGTCAGGATCGAGAAGTAGATCCCGGACCGGCGAAGGCTGACGAAGCCGATCGCCAGCGCCAGGATTCCGGCGAGCACGACCGAGAACGCCACCGCCGGAAGCAATTCCATCGAGACCAGCTTGAACGACCACACCGCCGCGTAGGAACCGACGCCGAGGAACGCGGCGTGGCCGAACGACAGATAGCCGGTGAGGCCGAACAGGATGTTGAAGCCGATCGCGAAGATTCCGTAGATCGCGAACTTCTGCAGCAGGTCGGGATAGCCGGCGCCGATCGGGGTGAAGATGATCGGGCCCAGCGCCACCATCACGGCGAAGCCGATCAACAGCGCGATGTCGGCGAATTTGGAGGTGTGCTTCATCGGATCAGCTCTCCATCACGCCCTTGCGGCCGAGCAGCCCTCGCGGCCGCACCAGCAGAACCACAACCGCGACCAGATAGATGATGATCTGATCGATGCCCGGCACCAGCGCCTTGACCTCGTTCATCGAGGCGAAGGACTGCAGGATTCCGAGCAGAAAGCCGGCCAGCACCGCGCCCGGCAGCGAGCCCATGCCGCCGACCACGACGACGACGAACGACAGCACCAGGAAGTCCATGCCCATGTGATAATCGGGCGGGACGATCGGCGTGTACATCACGCCGGCCAGACCGGCGACGACCGCGGCGAGACCGAACACGATGGTGAAGCGCCGTTCGATGTTGATGCCGAGCAGACCGACGGTCTCGCGATCCTGCATGCCGGCGCGCACCACCATGCCGAAGGTGGTGAGCTGCAGGAACGCGAACACCAGCGCGATCACCACCAGCGAGAAGCACAGATAGACGATGCGCCAATAAGGATAGACGATCGCTTCGGTGATCTGGAGGCTGCCGGAGAACAGCGCCGGTGCCGATTGCGAGATCGGGTTGGCGCCGAAGAAGTGCTTGACGATCTCCTGCAGCACGATGGCGAGGCCGAAGGTGACCAGGATCTGGTCGGCGTGCGGACGCTTGTAAAAGAACCGGATCAGGCCGCGCTCGATCAGGATGCCGATCAGCAGCATCACCGGAATCGCCAACAGGATCGACATGGGCACCGAATAGTCGATCAGCACCTTGCCCCAATCGCCCAGCATATCCTGGACGTAGGGCGTCTTGATCTCGAGCGGGCTGCCCCACGGGGTGGTCCGGGTCGGATCGACCTTGACGATCTCGAGGGTCAGCAGCTTGTTGAAGACGACGGCGCAGAACGCGCCGAGCATGAACAGCGCCCCGTGGGCGAAATTCACGACGCCCAGCGTGCCGAAGGCCAATGTCAGCCCGAGCGCGATCAGCGCATAGGCCCCTCCCTTGTCGAGGCCGTTCATGATCTGCAGAACGATCGCGTCCATGCGTGGTCAATCTCCCCTGTGTCCGTGGCGCCAGCCCGGCGCGCGCGTCCATCGCTAGTCCCCGACGACCGACCTCGGCCGCCAGGCTGGTACAAACATTGGCAGTATCGTGTGTCCCGAAGCTGTGCCTGGACGTCGCAAAACCGCGCCGAACGCACTCGTGAGACACGAAGCGTCGGCCGGCCGCACCGAGGCGCAGCCGGCCGCGATCAGTCCGCCGGGCCGCGATCAGCAGCCCGGCTCGATCAGATCAGCCGCACTTCTTGGCGTCCTTGGAGCCCAGTTCGCCGCCGAAGATGCTCGGATCGTAGGTGACCTGCGACGCAGGCACGATCTTCCGAACTTCAAGCAGATCGAACTTGTCCTTCGGCTTGTCCTTGCCCTGCACCACCAGCACGTCCTTGAAGCACTGATGGTCGGCGGCGCGGTACAGCGTCTTGCCATTGCCGAGGCCGTCGAACTCGAACCCTTCGAGCGCAGCGATCACCTTGGACGGATTGAACGTGCCGGCGCGCTCGACGGCATCGGCGTAGAGGATCGCCTGGACGTAGCAGGTTTGCGCGGCCTGCGACGGCGGGGTGCCGTAAGCGGCACCGAACGACTTGGTGAAGGCGCTCGTTGCGGCGTCTTCCAGCTTCCAATCCCAGTTGGCGGTGCCGTAGATGCCCTTGATCGCGTCGCCCGCGCCCTGCGCCATCAACTCGGAGAACAGCGGCACGACGATCTCGAACTTCTTGCCGTTCGCCATCTTGTCGCGCAGGCCGAACTGCACCGCCTGGGTCAAGGAGTTGATCATGTCCTTGCCGTAGTGGTTCAGGATCAGCACGTCCGCGCCGGAATTCAGCACCGGCGTGATGTACTGCGAGAAGTCCGCCGCGCCGAGCGGGGTGCGGACCGCCTTGATGGTCTTCCAGCCCTGCTTCTCGGTGGCGTCCTTGATCGACTCCTCCTGGGTCCAGCCCCAGGTGTAGTCGGCGGTCAGGTGGTAGGCTGCGCGATCCTTGCCGTAGGCTTCGGCGAGCACCGGGCCGAGCGCCACGCCCGACATGTAGGCGTTGAAGAAGTGCCGGAAGCCGTAGGCGCGCTTGTCCTTGCCGGTGGTGTCGTTGGAGTGAGTCAGGCCGGCCATGAAGATCACGCCGATGTCCTGACACAGCGACTGCACCGCGACCGCCTCGGCCGACGACGAGCCGCCGGTGATCATGATCGCGCCGTCCTTCTCGACCATGCGCTTGGCCGAGGCGCGGGCCGCGTCCGCCTTGGTCTGGGTGTCGCCGGAAACGAAGGTGACCTTCTTGCCGAGCACGCCGTTACCCTTGAGCGCCAGCGGCTTCATGGTCTTGAGCATGCCGCCGTCGCCCTCGCCGTTGAGGTGCTTGACCGCGAGCTGATAGGCCTTGAGTTCGTCCATGCCTTCGTCGGCATAGGCGCCGGACTGCGGGACGTTGAAGCCGAACACGACTTCCTTGCCCTTCGGCATGTTGCAGAAATCGTCGGCCCACGCGTCGCGGATGAAGAACGTCGGCGTTGCAAGGGCAGCAGCACCGGCCAGGCCGGTCTTGAGCGCAGTTCTGCGGTCGATGATGAATTTCTTGTCGGCCATGGGGCGTCTCTCCTCAGGTTCCTCGGTAAATCGTGTTGTTGTTCTTCCAGTCACGACTAAGGGCGATCAGACGCCGTTGTGACCAGTTGCTCTTCCGGCAACGAAGCCGAAGTCTTGGAGAGCGGGTGGAAATGGGTCAACCGCTCCTTTTGTCTAAGGGAGGGTTCGCGCCCAGGTCGCACAGGTAACTACTAATTCAGTTGACAGAACTAATCGTCACGCCGGCGTGACACTTGTCGGACCGCCCGCATCGAGCTTCGCAGGAAAAGTCACGACGGATCAGCAGAGACCCGCAATCGCAACGTCACATATCGCAATGCACCAAACGATTCACAGCGCGTGCACCCCCGGCCGGCGATGGTCGTTTGTGTCACGATGTGACGTTTGGTCGCGAAAGCGCACGCTCGCGATGCGGTGCGTCAACAAGGCAGCGCACATCCTGCCGCGATCGCGCAAACTGAATGGCGCGCCTTCGGGAGGATATCGAAGATCGAACAGCTCGCCGGTTTGCATGGCGGGCTCCCGCAAATTGCGCCGCAGCTACGATTTACCGAACCAGCTCAACACGTTCTCGGCGCCGCCGAGGCTCGCCGCGTCGCCGTAGAGCGAGGCCAGAAAGGTCGCGCGATGGCTGGCGCCGGCGGTCGGAATCCCCGTCGCCGCATGACCGCCGGCCGACAGCGCCCGATACACCATCGCCGGATGCAGCGCCTCGTCGGCGAGACCGTAGTGAAACCGGATCGGCGAATCGTAGCGCCAGTACGAGGCACGATTGGCGGCGAGGTGGCGGAGGAATGCGCTGTTGCGATCGTCGGTGGCGCGCTCGAAAACCCCCGGCACCAACAGCTCCGCACCGGTGGGAAAAGGCTTGGCCGGGTCGAAGTCGGTTTTATAATCGCTCCAATATTTGCGGGCGAGTTCTCGGAAATCGGGCCGGATGGCGCTGTCCAGCAATCCATTCAGGCCGTAGTACCGTTCGTAGCTGCCGAGCGCGACGATCATGCACAGCGAAATCCAGCTCGGTAGCGCCGGGTACGAGGTCGTACCGGCCGGCAAGGCGAAGCTCTGCGCGCCGGCCCAGTAGCTCCAGGCTTCGTTCAGATCGTTGAACGGACTAGCCGCCGCAGTGGCGGCGATCGGCGTCGACCGGCGGCGCAGCGCCTGATGCAGCCATTGGGTGTTGAGTGCCCCCTGCGACCATCCGTTCAGCAGCAGCTTCGAGGGCGCAAGACCCAGCGAGGTCATCGCCGCCTTCCCGGCCTGAAGGATGTCGAGGCAGGTCTGGACGCTGACGCCCTTGACCACATACGCCTCGTCCCGTCCGTCGCGGAACGGGCCCTTGCCGACATAGTCGGCGGCGATCACCGCGTAGCCCTGCCCGGCGAAGCGCTGCACATTGAACAGCGTCTCCAGCGAGTCCGCGGCGTCAGTGAGCGCATAGTCCGGGTCGGCCAGCCGGATCAGATTCGACGGCACCTGATCGAACGACAGGATGGTGCCGTGCTGCCACGATACCAGCGGCAGCTCGCCGGTCTTGCCGACCGGCACCGCCAGCAGGCCGCTGACCTGCACCCGCGCGCCGGTTTCCGGAACGCGCGTCGTGGTCACGATCCGGTGCAGATCGACGTCGAACCGTGCGCCGGCGGATGCGGCGTCGAACGGCGGCAGGATCGCCGGCACATTGAACAGCGGAAACGCCTTGGCGACCTCCGCATCGAGCCGCGCGGCGCTGACCCGCACCGAGCGGTCGATCCCGGACCGTGCCGACGACCGGCGCACCGCAGCGTTCGCAGGGCCCAGCCCGGCACCGGCCACGCCGGCGGAGAGCGCGGCACCGAACACCAGGGCTCGCCGGGCCCTATCGATCCGTTCTGCGGATGACTGCGCCTGCGCCGGGGCGGACTGATCATTCAGGGGCGGCATCGGGATGGACCTCGGCTCTCGCGCTGCGGACGAATCGGCGGTTCAGTCTAGCGCTCGATCGCGCCCCCACCGCCTCGGACAAAGAAAAACGCCGCGCCGGATACGGTCCAAACAAGAACCGATCCGGCGCGGCGCTGGTGTCGTGTGGCGGCGCGTCAACTCACGCGGCGTTCGCGGCTTTCCCAATACGGCTGGCGTAGCTCGCGCTTGAGGATCTTGCCGGCGCCGGACAGCGGCAGCGGCGTCTCGGTGATCTCGACGCTGCGCGGGCACTTGTAGCCGGCGATCAGCGCCTTGCAATGCGCGATCAGCTCCTCTGCCGTCACGGTGGCGCCGGCCTTGGTGACGACGACGGCGTGAACCTGCTCGCCCCACGCCTCGTGCGGGATGCCGATCACCGCGCATTGCGCCACCGCCGGATGCTGCGCCACCGCGTTCTCGACCTCGACCGAGTAGACGTTCTCGCCGCCGGAGATGATCATGTCCTTGACCCGGTCGACGACATAGACGAAGCCGTGCTCGTCCATGTAGCCGCCGTCGCCGGTGTGCATCCAGCCGCCGAGAAGCGCCCGCGCGGTTTCCTCCGGCCGCTCCCAATAGCCCATCATCACGTTGTCGCCGCGGACGCAGATCTCGCCGACCGTCCCATACGGCACGGTGCGATCCTCGGCATCGACGATCCGAACTTCGCAGCCGAGCGTGGCGCGGCCAGCAGCGCGCTGGCGGCCTTTGGCCTTGCCGTCGCCGATGTGCTCCTTCCAGTGCAGCAAGGTCGCGATCGGCGACAGCTCGGTCATGCCGTAGGCCTGGGTGAACTGCACGTTGGGCAGCGCCGCGCTCGCCCGCGCCAGCACCGCCTCGCTGATCGGCGACGCGCCATAGACGATATTCTTCAGCGACGACAGATCGTAAGTCTTCAGCGCCGGGTGATCGACGAACATCTGGATCATGGTCGGCACCAGCAGCACGTCGGTGACCCGATCGTTCTGCATCGCCTGCATCACGCCCTCCGGCGTGAACGACGGGATCATCACGTTGGAGCCGCCCGACAGCAGCAGCGAATACATCGCCGCGCCGTTGGCGAGATGGAACATCGGCGCCGCGTGCAGATACACAGACGTGCCCGGAAACAGCCCCTCGCCCAGCGCATTGAGCGCGTTCGCCATCAGATTGCCGTGGCTCAGCATCACGCCCTTGGAGCGGCCGGTGGTGCCGCCGGTGTAGAAGATGCCGGCGAGATCTTCGGCCTTGCGCATCGCATCCGGGATCGGCGCGTGCGCGGCGATCAGATCCTCATAGCTCTGCATCCCGGCCGGGACGTCGCCGTCGTCGGCGTAGATCATCGCCATCGACGGGATCGCCTGCGCCAGCGCGGCGCCGGTCGCAGCAAACGCCTTGTCGACCACCAGAGCCACAGCGCGGCAGTCGCGCAGGGCGTCTTCGTTTTCCAGCGCGCTCCAACGGATGTTGAGCGGCACGATGACCCCGCCGCACCAGCCGGCGGCGAGATACATTTCCAGATAGCGATCCGAGTTCAGCGACAGGATCGCGACGCGGTCGCCCTCGCCGACACCGCTGGCGCGCAGGCCCGCGGCGAGACGCGCGACGCGGTCGCCGACCTCGCGCCAGTTACGTCGGCGGCCGGCGCAGACGGTGGCCAGCCCTTCCGGGTTGATCTGCAGCGCGCGCCGCAGGCCGTGGGTGATGTTCATGGTGTCCTCCCTTGGGTCGTTTCCTGTTGTTGTTGCCGTCCGGCGCCTCGAGGGCGCTCTTCTTCTTGGTTGATCGGGTGGCGAGGCCTTCAGTCAGGCGCATCGCGAATTCGTCGGCGATCGCCTCCGGCGACAGCGCACCGTCGCGCTGGTACCAGTGACCGATCCAGTTCAACGAACCGGCGATCGCGAACGCTGTCAACTTCGGATCGCACGGTTTGATCGATCCGTCGGCGACGCCCTCGGCGATGAAGCGGCGGAACGTCTGGTCGATGCCGCGCTTGGCGGCGCGCACGGTCTTTTCGTTCTCGGGCGACAGGTCGCGTGGATTGAACCGCACCATGCTGGCACCGAACTCGGTGGCCATCGTGGTGGCATAGGCACGCACCAGCCCGCGCAGCTTGCCGAGCCCATCGTCACCGGAAGCGTTGATGACCGCGATGATGTCGTCGACCTGCTCCTGGCCGAGCGCCCAGCACTCGAACAGAATCTCCTCCTTGCTGCGGAAGTAATTGTACAGCGCCGGCTTGGTGATGTTCAGCCGCTCCGCCACTTCGTTGAGCGTGGCGCGATGATAGCCCTGTTCGAGAAACAGATGCACCGCCGTTCGCAGCACCGCCTCGCGCTTTTCGTCGCGGGCGCGGCGGCGGTTTTCGAACGGCATCCAGGGCGATCGGTCGTCGGCGGCGTGTCCGCTCATCACAAATTCCGCAGGCAGCAATTTGGCAAATAACTGATCCGGCGCCGATCGATTGACTCGCCAGCAGCTCGCATATATTACTCATGGGTAATAAAAAGTCCAATGGGTAAGTTTAGGGAGGAAACGATGGCGTCACCCGTCCACGTCGCCGGCGTCGGCATGATCCCGTTCGTCAAGCCGGGCGCGAACGAGCCGTATCATTTGATGGGCGCCGAAGCGGCGCGGCTGGCCTTGCGCGATGCAGGCGTCGGTTACGACGCGATCCAGCAGGCGTTCGTCGGCTACGTCTATGGCGACTCCACCTGCGGCCAGCGCGCGCTGTACCAGGTCGGCATGACCGGCATCCCAATCGTCAACGTCAACAACAACTGCTCGACCGGCTCGACCGCGCTGTATCTGGCGCGGCAGGCGATCGCCTCCGGCGCCGCCGACTGCGTGCTGGCGCTCGGCTTCGAGCAGATGAAGCCCGGCGCTCTCGGCTCGGTGTTCGTCGATCGGCCCAGCGCGTTCGAGGATTTCGACGCCGCTGCCGACAAGCTGATCGATGCGCCCGGCGTGCCGCTGGCGCTGCGCTATTTCGGCGGCGCCGGCCTCAGCCATATGCAGAAGTACGGCACGCCGCTGTCGTCGTTCGCGGCAGTTCGCGCCAAGGCCAGCCGCCATGCGGCGAAGAACCCGCTGGCGCTGTTCCGCAAGGAAGTCTCGGCCGACGATGTGCTCAATGATCAGGTGATCTGGCCGGGCGTGATGACGCGGCTGATGGCCTGTCCCCCCACCTGCGGTGGCGCCGCCGCGGTGCTCGTGTCCGAAGCCTTCGCCAAGAAGCACGGCCTCCGCACCGACGTTCGCATCGCCGCGCAGGCGATGACGACCGATACGGCGTCGACCTTCGAGGCGCACGACATGATGCGGGTGGTCGGCTACGACATGGCGCGCGCCGCGGCCACCAAGGTGTACGAGGACGCTGGCGTCGGGCCGGACGACATCGACGTCGTCGAGCTGCACGACTGCTTCGCCCATAACGAACTGATCACCTACGAGGCGCTTGGTCTCTGCCCCGAAGGCGGCGCCGAGAAGTTCATCGCCGACGGCGACAACACCTATGGCGGAAAGTTCGTTACCAACCCGTCGGGCGGTCTGCTGTCGAAGGGCCATCCGCTCGGCGCCACCGGCCTTGCCCAGTGCTACGAGCTGACCCGGCAACTCCGCGGCACCGCGGAGGCGACCCAGGTCGACGGCGCCAAGCGCGCGTTGCAGCACAATCTCGGTCTCGGCGGCGCCTGCGTGGTGACGCTGTACGAGCGCGCGTGAGGCTGACGCAATGGTCGATCAATCCGCTGTTGGTCGCCGGTTCACACCGGTGACCGCCCATGTCGAAGCCGGCCGGCTGCGCTATTTTCTCGACACGCTCGGCGAGACCAATCCGGTGTATCGCGACGCCGCCGCGGCCAAGGCCGAAGGCTTCGCGGCGCCGCCGATCCCGCCGACCTATCTGTTTTGCCTCGAGATGCTCGACAACGAAAAGCCGTTCGAGTTCCTCGAAGCGCTCGAGATCGATCTCGGCCGGGTGCTGCACGGCGAGCAGAGCTTCACCTACCACGCCCCGGTGATGGTCGGCGACAGCCTCACCTTCAGCCCGCAGGTGACCAGCGTCACCGACAAGAAGGGTGGCGCAATGACGCTGATCGGCGTCGAAACCACCGTCACCAATCAGCACGGGGTTCACGTCGCCGATACGACGCGGACCATCGTGGTGCGCAACGGATGACCGACATGATGGACATGACAACTTCCCCCACGGTCGGCGACCGCATCGTCCACAAGCGCTTCCCGGCGATCAACCGTCACCGTCTGGCGCTGTATTGCGGCGCCTCCGGTGATCATAATCCGATCCATGTCGACATCGATTTCGCCAAGGCGTCGGGTTTTCCGGACGTGTTCACCCACGGCATGCTGGTGATGGGCTATCTCGGCCAGGCGCTGAGCGACGCGGTGCCGCCGGGCCGGATCCGCAGCTTCTCGACGCGATTTGCGGCGATCACCCAGCTCGGTGCCGAGATCACCTGCGAAGGCCAGGTCACTGAGCTGATCGAGGCCGGCGGCGAGCGCCGCGCCCGACTCGCCCTCACCGCCCGCGACCAGACCGGCGAGATCAAGCTCGCCGGCGAAGCGATCGTCGCCGTTTAGCACTACTCATCCGTCATGGCCGGGCTTGTCCCGGCCATCCACGTCTTTGCTGTCGTTGACCGCCGCAAGGCGTGGATGCCCGGGACGAGCCCGGGCATGACGACCCACTAATAACTGCGTGTGCGTTCAACAATTTGAAGGACATCTCATGGGCAAACTGCAAGGCAAGGTGGCGCTGGTCACAGGATCGGGCCGCGGCATCGGCCGCGCCATCGCGCTGAAGCTCGCGTCCGAAGGCGCGCGCGTCGTCGTCAACGACCTCGACGCCGAGCCGGGCGACGCCGTCGCCGCCGAAATCCAGGCGATGGGCAGCGATGCGATCGCGGTCAACGGCAGCGTCTCGGAGCCGGGCTTCGCCGATCGCTTCGTCGGCGCCGCGGTGGAGAAATTCGGCGGCCTCGACATCATCGTCAACAACGCCGGCTACACCTGGGACTCGACGATCCAGAAGATGACCGACGAGCAATTCCAGGCGATGCTCGACGTGCATCTGGTTGCGCCGTTCCGCATCCTGCGTGCCGCCGCCGAGCCGATCCGGATCTTCGCCAAGAAGGAAGCCGAGGCAGGCCAAGAGGTGTTCCGGAAGGTCGTCAACATCTCGTCGATCGCCGGGCTCTACGGCAATGCCGGCCAGGCCAGCTACTCGTCGGCGAAGGCATCGCTGGTCGGGCTGACGCGGACGCTGTGCAAGGAATGGGGCCGCTACAAGGTCAACGTCAATTGCGTCGCGTTCGGCCTGATCAACACCCGCCTCACCCAGCCGATCGAAGCGCAGCAGAAGACGATCGACGTCGCCGGCCGCGACATCAAGGTCGGGGTGCAGCCGCAGATGCTGGACGCGATGGCGCGGATGATCCCGCTCGGCCGCGGCGGCACGCCGGAGGAAGCGGCCGATGCGGTGTATCTGTTCTGCAGCCCGGAATCCAACTACGTCAGCGGCCAGGTGCTGGTCTGCGGCGGCGGCCTGATCCTCTAAGCGGATATGCGGCGATGACCCTGGTTCTGTCGGAGCGGCGCGGCGCCGTCGCGCTGCTGACGCTGAACAACCCGGCGCAATACAACGCGATGCGCCGCGGCCTGCTCGGCGAGCTCGGCGCCGCATTGAACGCGGCGCTCGCCGACGACGCCGTCCGCGCTATCCTTCTCACCGGTGCCGGCAAGGGCTTCTGCGCCGGCGCGGCGCTCGGCAGCGAGACGTTCGACGCCGGCGCCGACGTCGCGCCGTGGATGCGCGCCGAGCTCAGCCCGGTGCTGGAAGCGATGCGCGGTGCCGCGAAGCCGATCGTGGTCGCGGTCAATGGCCCCGCAGCCGGCGCCGGCGTGGGACTGGCGCTCGCCGGCGACATCGTGCTGGCGGCGCGGTCGGCGAAGTTCGTGCTGAGCTTCGTCAAGCTCGGCGCCGCGCTCGATGCCGGCACTTCGCTGTTCGTGCAGCGCGCGATCGGCGTGGCCCGCGCCCGCGCACTGGCGCTGCTCGGCCGGCCGCTGTCCGCCGAACAGGCCGAGCAATCCGGCCTGATCTTCCAGGCCGTCGACGACGACCGCCTGATGGACGACGCGATGGCGATCGCCCAGCAGCTCGCGGCCGGCCCGCCGATCGGCATCGGCCTGATCAAGCGCCAGATCGAAGCTGCATGGAGCGCCCCGCTCGCCGAAGTGCTGGACGACGAAGCCCAGCAGCAGGGCCGCGCCTTCGTCACCGCGGACCTGCGCGAAGGCGCCGCCGCTTTCGTCGAGAAGCGCCCGCCGAACTTCACCGGCCGCTGACGTCGCGTTCAGTCGATCACGATCCAGGCGGGGGCGTGATCGCTCGCCTGCGGCGCCGCCCGCACCTTGCGATCGACGCCGGCCCGCTTCAGCCGCAGCGCCAGCGACGGATCGAGCAGCAGGTGGTCGATCCGCAAGCCCGCGTCGCGCTCGAACCGTTTTCGCCAATACGACCAGAATGTGTATGGCGCGTCGTCCGGATGGCAGTGCCGCAGTGCATCGGTCCAGCCCTGGCGCAGCAGCGCCGCGAACAGCTTGCGCGGCGCCGGCTGCACCAACGCGTCCTTGTCCCATGATTTGGTCGGGTAGATATCGGCCGGCGTCGGCACCACGTTGAAGTCGCCGGCCAGCACCACAGGCGCACCGCTCTTCAGCAGCGTCGCCGCATGGCGGTTCAGCCGCATCAGCCAGGCGAGTTTCTCGTCGAATTTCGGCCCCGGCTGCGGGTTGCCGTTGGGCGCGTACAGGCAGCCGACGATGATCCCGGCAACCGCCGCCTCAATGTAGCGGCTCTGCTTGTCGTGCGGCGCGCCAGGCAGCCGGCGCCGGGTCACCACGATCTCGCGGCGGCGGGCGAGGATCGCCACGCCATTCCAGCTTTTCTGCCCGGCCCACGCCGCCGTATAGCCCGCCTTGCGCAGCGCCGCTTCCGGAAAGTCCGCATCGGCCGCCTTCAGCTCCTGCAAGCAGACGATCTCCGGCCGCGCCGCCTTCAGCCACGCCAGCAGCACCGGCAACCGCTTGTTGACATTGTTGACGTTGAAGGTCGCGATCTTCACGCCGCCCCGCCCCCGCCTGCCGGCCCTCGGCCTGAGCAACGCGAGCGCGGCCGGATGGATCCCGATGGCGTGAGTGCCTGCGCTCTATTTGCGCCCTGGCCTCAGGGCGAGCCGCGCCAAGCCAGACCCCCGGCCGAAAGACCGTAAGCCTCAGATACTTCTAAGTATTTTGGATCGGAAGCTGGAGCGGGTGAAGGGAATCGAACCCTCGTATTCAGCTTGGAAGGCTGCTGCTCTACCATTGAGCTACACCCGCAATGCAGCCCCCGTAACACGTTAGCCGCGGAGCCTCAACTCCCCTGGTTGGCGCCCCCCAACTTCGTCTGCCGATCACCGGAATGACCCCGGCGGCCCGCGGCGCAACCCGTCCTGGCCGTAGCCGGGCCGGCCGCCCGCTCGGGCGCGCGCGCTGCGGAACAGAATCGACCGTTCCCGGTTCTCCGGTCGAACCGCGGGACGCGGACCATTCGGGCGGAGGCGACGATGGGATTCTTCAGCAAGGACATTCAGACCATGGAGGACCTGCTGCTGCACGGCCTCCGCGACATCTATTACGCCGAACAGCAGATCACCAAGGCGCTGCCGAAGATGATCGAGCAGGCCACCAACCGTGACCTGTCGCAGGGCCTGAAGGCGCATCTGGAAGAGACCCAGAAGCAGATCGAACGGCTCGACCAGGTGTTCAAGAAGCTCGGCGAGAAGCCGTCGGGCGTGAACTGCCCGGCGATCGACGGCCTGATCCAGGAAGCCGACGAGACCGCCGGCGAGATCGCCGACAAGACCGTGCTGGACGCCGCCATCGTCGCCAACGCGCAGGCGGTCGAGCACTACGAGATCGCCCGCTACGGCACCCTGATCGCCTGGGCCGAAGAACTCGGCCACGACGACATCGTCCGCTTCCTCACCACCAATCTGAACGAGGAAAAGGCCGCCAACACAAAGCTCAACACCGTGGCGCTGCGCAAAGGCGTCAATCGCAAAGCTGCAAGCTGAAAGGAAACAACCGCATGAACCGCACAGCACTCGCACTCGGCTGCCTGCTGATCGCCACCCCGGCGCTGGCGCAATCGGTGACCGAGAAGACCGGCGTCAATTCGGTGCTCGGCATCGCGCCCTCCACCCCCGATTTCGTCAAGCAGGTCGCGATCAGCGACATGTACGAGATCCAGTCGAACCAGCTCGCCGAGCGCAAGGGCAATGCCGCCCAGCAGACCTTCGCCAAGCAGATGATCACCGATCACACCAAGACCTCGAGCGAGCTCAAGGCGATGGTGACCGACGGCAAGGTCAAGGCCGCGCTGCCGACCGCACTCGACTCCGCCCACCAGGAAAAGCTCGACAAGCTGAAGAACGCCAGCGGCGCCGAGTTCAGCGAGCTGTTCGGCGAGCAGCAGGTCGAAGCCCACCAGGACGCGGTGTCGCTGTTCGAACGTTACGCCAAGAGCGGCGACAACGACGCCCTGAAGAACTGGGCCGGCACCACGCTGCCCAAGCTGCAGCACCATCTGGAGATGGCCAAGCAGCTCGAACGCGACCGCACCAGCACGACGTCGCAGTCTGCCAAGTAATCCGCCGATTGCGTCACCAACTGGTCTGAGACTGGAGCCTCGGCCCGGCATCGTCACGATGCCGGGCCGAGGCTTCGAGATGCCTGCCGATTGCGACGAGCTTTTCCGGATCGGTGGAACCGGACTCCTGGTTGCCGCATTGTCCGGTGAAGCTCATTCGGGGGAACATCAGCAAATGACCAGACCGTCGGCGTTTTCCATTTTCCCGCGGGCGTACCGCGCGGGCACAGCTCCGCTCGCAGCGGAGAGCGGTCGATGACCGACGTCAGCGAAACCCTCGAACCGCCCGCTGAGACTGCCGCCGCTCCCGAGGTCGCCTCGAAATCGCCCGAGCCGCCGCTGTATCAGGTGGTGCACGACTCCTCGGCCGTGCGCGAGGGCTTGCCCTATCCGCTCGGCGCCTGCTGGGACGGCCATGGCACCAACTTCGCGCTGTTCTCCGCCAACGCCACCAAGGTCGAAGTCTGCCTGTTCGATGGCGATACCGAGCGGCGCATCGAGCTTCCGGAATATACCGACGAGGTGTTTCACGGCTACATCCCGGATGTCGGCCCCGGCACCTTCTACGGCTACCGGGTCTATGGACCCTACGAGCCCGAGAACGGCCATCGCTTCAATCCGAACAAGCTGCTGCTCGACCCTTACGCGCGCGCCCATGCCGGCGAGCTGACCTGGGCTCCGGCCGTGTTCGGCTATGTGATGGAGAGCGGCGACGACACCACATTCGACGAACGCGACAGCGCACGGTTCGTGCCGAAATGCGTGGTGGTCGATCCGGATTTCGACTGGAAGGGCGAGCCCGGCCGCAAATTCGTGCCGTGGGACCAGGCGATCATCTACGAAACTCACGTCAAAGGCTTCACCAAGCTGCATCCCGAGGTACCCGAAGATCTGCGCGGCACCTATGCGGGCTTCGGCACCAAGCCGGTGGTCGACTATATTTCCTCACTCGGCGTCACTGCGGTCGAGCTGTTGCCGATCCACACCTTCGTCAACGACAGTTATCTGCTCGACAAGAATCTGGTGAATTACTGGGGCTACAACACCATCGGATTCTTCGCGCCCGATCCGCGCTACGCCGCGGATGTGCCCAACAGCCTGCGCGAGTTCAAGGAGATGGTGGCGCGGCTGCACGATGTCGGCCTCGCCGTGATCCTCGACGTGGTCTACAACCACACCGCCGAAGGCAACGAGCTCGGCCCGACACTGTCGTTCAAGGGCATCGACAACGCCAGCTATTATCGCCTGCTCCCGGAGCAGAAGCGCTACTACATCAACGACACCGGCACCGGAAACACCGTCAACCTCACGCATCCGCGCGTGATCCAGATGGTCAACGACAGCCTGCGCTACTGGGCCGGCGAGATGCACATCGACGGTTTCCGCTTCGACCTCGGCACCATCCTGGCGCGCGAGCATTACGGCTTCGACGAGCAGAGCGGCTTTCTGAAATCCGTGATGCAGGACCCACTGCTCAGTTCGGTGAAGCTGATCGCAGAACCGTGGGATTGCGGCCCCGGCGGCTATCAGGTCGGCGGCTTCCCACCGGGATGGGCGGAATGGAACGACAAATTCCGCGATACTGTGCGCGACTATTGGCGCGGCGAAGCACCGGCTGCGGCGCTGGCGCCGCGGCTGTCGGCTTCGGGCGACGTCTTCAACCGGCAAGGACGTCGCGCCTGGGCAAGCGTCAACTTCATCACCGCGCACGACGGTTTCACCCTCAACGACTGGGCGAGCTACAACGACAAGCACAACGCGGCGAACGGCGAGGACAATCGCGACGGCCACTCCGACAACCGCTCGTGGAATTGCGGCGCGGAAGGCCCGACCGACGACGAGACCATTGTGGCGCTACGCGAACGCCAGAAGCGCAACATGCTGGCGACCCTGCTGCTCGCTCAAGGCACACCGATGCTGCTGGCGGGCGACGAATTCGGCCGCACCCAGAACGGCAACAACAACGCCTATTGCCAGGACAACGAGATCTCCTGGGTGCACTGGGACCACGACGAGGCCGCGCAACACCTGCTGGCCTTCACGCAGCGGCTGCTGGAACTGCGCCGGACCACGCCGACGTTGCGGCGCAGCCGGTTTCTCACCGGACAATACGACGAAGAGCTCGACGTCCGCGACGTCACCTGGATCAACGCCAATGGCGGGGAGATGCAGCAGGAGCACTGGGACGACCCAAATGTGAAATGCTTCGGAATGCTGCTCGACGGCCGCGCCCAAACCACCGGCATTCACAAGCACGGTGAGCACGCCACCGTGCTGCTGGTGATGAACAGTTTCGACGGCGTGGTCGACTTCACCCTGCCCGAGGTCCCGCACGGCTCGACATGGTCGCTGCTGATCGACACCAACCTGCCGAGCGGCCTGCCGGACGAGCAGTTCGCCTGTGGCGCGGTTTATCAAGTGACCGCACGTTCGGTGCTGCTGTTCGGGCTGAGCGAGTGACCCACGGCGCGTCGGCGGATCTGCCGCCGACGCGCTGCCACAAATTTGCGCAATGATCTCCGCTGGATGGCGGGAACACCAGGTTCATTCCGCGATTGAGAACAACAGCACGGGCCGGCTGCGACCGCCCCTTTCTCGATCAGCAACGGAGCTCTTCAGGTGATCATTCGCGCGGGCTACCACATCGCGTTCCACTGCTTTCAGGAGACGCCCATCAATCTGCTGCTCAGCGTGCATCCGTCGCGCGCCCAGCATGTGATCGGAGAGCACGTCATCAAGTTTTCTCCGGATGTGCCCGCACACGACTTCACCGATATGTTCGGCAACGTCTGCACCCGGATCGTGGCGCCGCCCGGCCGCATCGACATCAGCAACGACTTTCTGATCGAGGATTCCGGCCTGCCCGACGAGGTCGCGCCCGGCGCCCGCCAGATCCCGGTGGCGGAACTGCCGGACGAGGTGATGGTGTATCTGCTCGGCAGCCGCTATTGCGACACCGACAAGCTGTCGAACCTCGCCTGGTCGCTGTTCGGCGGCACCCCCGCCGGCTGGGAGCGGGTGCAGGCGATCGTCGACTACGTGCATGACCGTATCACCTTCGGATATCAATTCGCCCGCAACGATCGCACCGCCTCCGAAGGCCATGCCGAACAGATCGGCGTCTGCCGCGACTTCGCCCATCTCGCCGTCGCGCTGTGCCGCTGCATGAACATTCCGGCGCGCTACTGCACCGGCTATCTCGGCGACATCGGCGTGCCGGCCGATCCGGCACCGATGGACTTCTCGGCATGGTTCGAGGTCTATCTCGACGGACGCTGGTACACTTTCGATGCCCGGCACAACACGCCGCGGATCGGCCGCATCGTCATCGCCCGTGGCCGCGACGCAGCCGACGTCGCGATTTCGACCTCGTTCGGCGTCACCAACCTGCTGAACTTCGAAGTGATCACCCATGAGGTGACGAACCAGGAAGCTGCGACGGACGCTCCGCTGTCAAAAGTGGCGTGACACGTTCGGCGTGACGTCGTCGGATCCCAACTCTCCGTCATTGCGAGTGAAGCGAAGCAATCCAGTCTCCGTGCGGAGCATCCGGATTTCTTCGGCTCGATCCTCGCCATGACGCGGCCTCGCGCTCATCACGACGGCAAGCGCCCCTCCGACGGCAAAAAGCGGCCGGGCTTTTACCCGACCGCTCGAGACGAAGGCCGAAACGTTCAGTTGGTGATCACACCGAGATTGGTTTCCGAGCCTTCATTCCCCGGCACGGTGATCCGCACCTCGTGGCCGAATTTGATCGCGTTCGACGCAGCGGCGCAGGCGGCTTCGAACGCGGCCTCCTTGCTGGAATAGTCGCCGGTCGGATCGTCGTCGTGGCGGATGCCCCAGCGATTGTCGCTGCCGATGATGTCGTAGTAAGCCTTGCCCATCATTCACCTCCGAATGCTGCGACAATCGACGGCGACCGCATTCGTTCCGCTTGGCCGCGGGGCGACGCCTCAGCCGCGCCGCTGCTGCGAAATGTCGGTGACCTTCACGGTCACGCTCCGGGTCCGACCGTCGCGCTCGACCGTGAGCTTCACGTCGCGGCCGATGCCGGCCTCCTCCAAGGCCGCCGCAAGGTCCGACATGCCGTGGATCGGCTTGCCATCTGCGGCGGTGATGACGTCCCGGACGTAACCGTCGTTGGTCGCGCCTTCGAGGCCGGCGCGGGCGGCCGGCGAATCCGGCAGCGTCCGCAACACCACGACGCCGTCGATTCCGAGCTGGGCGGTCTCGTTCTCGCGGGCGGCGATGATGCCGATACCCGGCACCGGCACGGTACCGTTGGTGATCAGAGCTGTGACCACCCGGTTGACTGCGTCGACCGGAATCGCAAAGCCGATCCCGGCCGAAGCGCCGGAGCCGGAGATGATTGCGGTGTTGATGCCGATCAGCCGGCCGGCACTGTCGAGCAGCGGGCCGCCGGAATTGCCGGGATTGATCGCCGCGTCGGTCTGGATCACGCCGCGGACCTCGTGCGCCGCCGCGGTCGGCAACCGGCGCCGCAGCGCGCTGACGATGCCCGTGGTCAGCGTCTGTTCGAGACCGTAGGGATTGCCGATCGCGTAGGCCGCCTGCCCGACCTGGAGATCTTCCGAGCTGCCGATCGCGATCGGGCGCAGCGGCGTCTGCGGCCGCTCGAGCTGCAACACGGCGAGATCGTAGTTCGGCGCCGCGCCGACCACGCGCGCGGTGACAAACTCACCCGAGGCGAGCCGGACGCCCAGCTGGCCGGCATTCTGCACCACATGGTTGTTGGTGACGACATGACCGGCGGCGTCCCAGATCGCGCCGGAGCCGGACTGCACCGGAGCCTCCTGCTGTGCGAAGAACGGCGACACCCGTTGCTGGGCTTGCGCGAACACGTGCACCACCGAGGGCGATACCTGCTTGAACAGCTCCACCGTGGCCTTCTCGGCAGGTGCCAACTCGCCGCGAGCGGTGACGGTGCGCGGGCCGGTGGCGGAAAACCACAACGCGCTCAGATAAGGCTGAGCGACCCAGAACGTCGCCAGCACCAGCAGCCAGACGATCGCGATGCGCAGCAACAAGTCGGTGCGCTGCGCCCGCCGCATCTGGGCCTGCGCGAGTCGCGGATCGGGACCAGGAGGGACCGGCGAACGGGGCGGAAGCGACGTCATGGCGAGATGAATCCTTCAACACGAAGCCGACCGAACCGGCTGGCAGCGGTCGGTTCCATCGACATCGATAACCGCTAATGCACGACGTTTCCGCCGGTTCCATCCTGCAGATAGGCACGGCCGGCGGCTGCGCCAGCTCCGGCGGAGACAGCGGCTCCGCGGTTGCCGCCAAAGGCCGGCAACGCCGCCCCCGACCCAGGAATGCCGTTGGATGACATCGTGTCCATCATCGTCTGGAGGCGCCGTTCGCCGCTGGCGCCGATCCTGACCGGCTTCTATATCTGCGCTGTTCCCCTCTCCTCGGCCGACCGATCGATCCCAGCGCGAGTCGATCGAATGACTGAATCATTGTCCAACATGATGCTGGTGATCTCGGTGTGGGCGTTGCCGCTCCTGATCGCGATCACCTTCCACGAGGCCGCGCACGCCTATGTGGCGAAGCTTTGCGGCGACAACACCGCCTGGATGCTCGGCCGCGTCAGCTTCAATCCGATCAGGCACATCGATCCGTTCGGCACGGTGCTGCTGCCGCTGCTGCTGCTGCTGCTGGTGATCCAGTCGCCGTTTCTGTTCGGCTACGCCAAGCCGGTGCCGGTGAACTTCCGCAATCTGAGCCACCCGCGCCGCGACATGGTGCTGGTCGCGGCCGCCGGTCCCGCGATCAATCTGGCGCTGGCCGCGCTCGCGGGGCTGTCGTTTCATCTCGTCGGCTACGTGCCCGGCGAAGCCGGGCAATGGCTCGCACAGAACCTCGTCAACGCGCTGCTGATCAACGTGGTGCTGGCGATCTTCAATCTGCTGCCGATCCCGCCGCTCGACGGCGGCCGCATTGCGGTGGGGATCCTGCCACGGGCGCTGGCGCGGCCACTCGACCGGCTCGAACCTTACGGCATGCTGATCCTGCTGACGCTGATCTTCATCCTGCCGATGGCCGGGATCGGCGTGGCGACGCGGTTCATCGCGCAATCGAGCCAGTTCGTGGTTCACGCGATCCTGCGCCTCACCGGCGCGGCCTGACGCGGGCGTCGCCTCAAACGGCAGCCCGACCGAGGCGCCGCGTCCCGTTGTCGCACCGCCTGTGCCGCTCGCCCCGAGCCATCGGGATCCCGTACAGGCACCGTCGTCCACCACAGTTCGCCGACCAGCGACTGGCGGGCTGGGGCCTGCAGCCTCTCCCAGCATGAGCCGGATCTCGGCAGCGCCGTCGGACGACTCGGGCTCACATGGATTCGTCCGAGCCTCCCGGGACGACACGGACACGGCCGTCCATCCCCCATCGTCGCAGCAAGTAATTTGGACGTTCGCACCCGTCCGGCGGCGCTTTTGGCGATCGCTTACTAATTTACGATTGAATTACCAGAACTCACTAGAGTGGCGCCGGACTGTGCTGAGGACTTGCTTCGAGAGACATTCAAGCGGGGGCTGGAATGATCGTGCTGCTGATAGTCGTCGGCCTTCTGATCGCCCTGTTTTGGGCGTGCTGGTCTTCAGCTAGATCATACTACCAGCACGGCAGGATCAGAGGCATGGATGAGGCCGTTCGGCAGATCGTCCGTGGGATCGGTCGCCACTACGAAATCGCCGCGAGAGCCAGTCCTGAAGGCGTGTCGAAAGCAATCGCCGAAATCAAAGCGATGTTCAATCGACGTCCGCATCTGAAACCAAAGGACGTCGAACGATACCATCTCCAGCTCTCGATTTTGGCCGACGCGATCGGTGAAGCCTGCTGTTCGAAAGGCCAGGCGGAAGGCGTCGAGATGATGGCACCGGCCGAAGGCCACGTCCGCGTCGACCTGTCGGTGATCGAACTCCTGCAGCTCAGCCGGCTGGCACATCTCGGCTTCCTTCACATGATGCCCAACTATCGCGGGTTGGAAATTCAGCGCTTCAGCGACGAGCTGGATGCGCAGGAAGGCACCAGGTCGATCTACAAGCTGGAGTCCGCCATCCCGCCGAAAGAGCGCCCGTTCGTCGATCTCGCGACCCACTACAGAGGACGTGAACAGCTCATCTCCGATTGGTGGCAGCCGGTACCGGCCGACCGGGCCGGATATGTCCGAGGGCTCGGCCCGTCAATGGCCATGGCGTCGACACCCGCCTCGCCATAGCACAACAGCCGCTCGTGACTTTGGCGCCCGGCACGCCGCACATTGGCGTCCGACCCATGCAGGCATCTTCCGGACGTCGACCTCGAGCTTGTCGATGATCTCTCGTCGGATTCGATGGGAGTCAGATCGTCTGGTTGTACGCGCCGACTTCGGGATGCTGGCGCAGCACGAGGTTCACGGCTTCGAACATGTCGTGCATCCGCTGCTCGGACACCGGGCTTTCGACTACCACCACCAGCTCGGGCTTGTTCGAGGATGCCCGCACCAGCCCCCAGCTTCCATCGGCGCAGGTGACCCGGACGCCGTTGACGGTGACCAGATCGCGGATCTTCTGCCCGGCGACGAGATCGCCGTTCGCCTGTGCGGCTTCGAAATGCTTCACGACCTCGTCGATCACCCGATACTTCACCTCGTCGGCGCAATGCGGCGACATCGTCGGCGACGACCAGGTCTTGGGCAGTGCGTCCTTGAGCTGCGACATCGATTTGCCCGGCGCGCGGTCCAGCATCTCGCAGATCGCGATCGCCGAGACGAGGCCGTCGTCATAGCCGCGGCCGAGCGGCGCGTTGAAGAAGAAGTGGCCGGATTTTTCGAAGCCGGCGAGCGCGTTGCTCTCGTTGGTGCGGCGCTTCATGTAGGAGTGGCCGGTCTTCCAATATTCGGTCCTGGCGCCCTGCCGTTGCAGCACCGGATCGGTGGCGAACAGCCCGGTGGATTTGACGTCGACCACGAAGCGCGCGTTGGGGTGGATCGCCGACATGTCGCGCGCCAGCATCACCCCGACCTTGTCGGCGAAAATCTCCTCGCCGGTGTCGTCGACCACGCCGCAGCGGTCGCCGTCGCCGTCGAAGCCGAGGCCGAGATCGGCGTTGTGCTGCAGCACCGCGTCGCGGATCGCGTGCAGCATCTCCATGTCTTCGGGGTTCGGATTGTATTTCGGGAAGGTGTGGTCGAGTTCGGTGTCGAGCGGGATCACCTCGCAGCCGATCGCTTCCATCACCTGCGGCGCGAACGCGCCGGCGGTGCCGTTGCCGCAGGCGACCACCACCTTGAGCTTGCGCTTCAGCCTGGCGTGTTTGGTCAGGTCGGCGATGTAGCGCGCCGGATAGTTCTCATGAAAGACGTAGGAGCCGCTGCCGGCCTTGAACTCGGCGCCGAGTACGATCTGCTTCAGCCGGTTCATCTCGTCGGGGCCGAAGGTCAGCGGCCGGTTGGCGCCCATCTTGACGCCGGTCCAGCCGTTGTCGTTGTGCGAGGCGGTGACCATCGCGACGCACGGCACGTCGAGATCGAACTGCGCGTAATACGCCATCGGCGTCACCGCCAGCCCGATGTCGTGCACCTTGCAGCCCGACGCCATCAGCCCGGCGATCAGCGCGTATTTGATCGACGCCGAATAGCCGCGGAAGTCGTGCCCGGTGACGATCTCCTGCGGCCGGCCGAGCTCGGCGATCAGCGTGCCGAGCCCCATGCCGAGCGCCTGAACGCCCATCAGGTTGATCTCCTGGCCGAACAGCCAGCGCGCGTCGTATTCGCGGAAGCCGGTGGGCTTGACCATCGGCTCGGATTCGTAGGCGTAGGTATTGGCCGTCAGAAGCGGCTGCGGCGTCGGAAACATCGGCGGACAACTCACACAACGATAGAACAGGGATGCGGGTTTGCGGAAAGCCCGCGCGACGCCGGCCGTCAGGCCCTCCGGTAGTCGTCCTCGATGCGAATGATGTCGTCTTCTCCGAGATAGCTGCCGGTCTGGACCTCGATCAGCTCCAGCGGGATCTTGCCCGGGTTCTCGAGCCGATGGGTCGCCCCGATCGGGATGTAGATCGACTCGTTCTCGTGAACGTTCTTGACCAGATCGTTGACCGTGACCAGCGCCGTGCCGCGCACCACGATCCAGTGCTCGGAACGGTGGTGATGCTTCTGCAGCGACAGCCGGCCGCCGGCCTTCACCACGATGCGCTTGACCTGATGCCGGTCGCCGGTGTCGAGCGACTGGTAGCTGCCCCAGGGACGATGCACCCGCAGATGCTGCTGGGTCACTTCCGGCGCCACCGTCTTGAGTTTGGCGACCAGGCGCTTCAGGCCGTTGGCATCCTTCTGGCGCGACACCAGGATCGCGTCCGTGGTCGCCACCACCACCAGATCGTCGACGCCCTCCAGCGCCACCAGCGCCTTGTCCGAGGTCACGTTGCAATTGCGGCTGTCCTCGAACACCGCCATGCCCTGCGCGGCATTGCCGTGGTCGTCCTTGTCGGACAGCTCCCACACCGCGTGCCACGAGCCGACATCGGACCAGCCGCAATCGACCGGCACCACGGCGGCGCGTGCGGTCTTTTCCATCACCGCGTAGTCGACCGAGATCGCCCTGGCCCGGCCGAACGCCTCCGGCGCGAGCGTCACAAAGCCGAGATCGCGGCCGGCGCCCGTCACCGCCTCGGTAATGCTGGCGATGCTGTCGGGATCATGCTGCCGGTACTCCTCCAGCAGCGAGGCCGCGCGGAACATGAAGTTGCCGCTGTTCCACAGATAGCCTTGCTCGACATAGGTCGCGGCCGTCGCCGCGTCGGGCTTCTCGACGAATGTCCCGACCTTGAACACGCCGTCGGTGATCCGGTCACCCGGGCGAATATAGCCGTAGTCGCTCGCGGGCCGTTCCGGCTTCACCCCGAAGGTCACGATGAAGCCCTCGTCGGCGGCGACCTTGCCGGCGCGGCAGGCCTCGACAAAGCTGCGCGTATCGCGGACCACATGATCCGCCGCCAGCGCCAGAACCACGGCATTCGCATCGCGCTGATCGGCCAGGACCGCACCGGCGGCGATCGCCGGGCCGGAATCCCGGCGCGCCGGCTCCAGCAGGATATCGGCCTCGATGCCCAGCTCGCTGAGCTGCTCCAGGACGATGAAGCGATAGCCCGTATTGGTCATCACGATCGGCCGACCGAACAGCGCAGGATCGGATACCCGCAACAGCGTCTCCTGAAACGTCGAGCGCTTGCCGAACAGCGGCAGGAACTGCTTCGGACGCACCTCCCGCGACGCAGGCCAAAGCCGCGTCCCCGCGCCGCCGCACATGATCAGGGGCACGCACCTACGATCGTTCGCAGACTTCCAGACACCGTTCATCGAAAACACCCAACTGTGATAACGATCTGCTCGTGGTTGACGTCCACGATCTGGTCGAAAAGCCCACTGCGGTCATCCATCCGCCGTCGTCGCTCGCCCGACATATCGTCTCACCGCCACAGCATTCAGGAACGCCACAGACCTCATCCCGCACCCGTCCGACAGGTCGCACGACGCTCGACTCTGAGATGCGGCCTCTCGACCATCAAGATGAGGTCCGTGGCGTAACGATGAATATCTCTGTCAGGCACGGCGCGGCGTCGCGATCTCGTTCTCTGTGGCGGCAAGCGAGCTGGGACCGACGTCCCGCACGCCTCCTCCGTTGTAGACGACCACCAGACGTTCCCCGTCCTCGGGCTGGCTGACGGGGACGGCATGCTCGACCTGCGGCTCCTCGTCCGCCGGCGCCGCAGGCGCAATCGCAACTTCATCGACGAGTCGAGCCTCGGCCTTGTCACCGATCTCGGCAGGCACCGGAATCGCCGCGATCATCGTCTGGTCATTGGTGGGCGCCGGATACTCCTCCTTCGCCCTCCGCAGCGGCAGTCCCCATCGTCGTCTTGCCACGGGATTCGACGGAGCTCGGGCCGTTTCAGGCGGCGCTGACCTCTCGGGCGTTTCTGACCTCGGGAATATCGGGGTCACCCGATGGTCCGCCTGACTGGGCTCGATCGCAGGCGCCACAGGCTCCGGGCTGTGCCGGTCGCGTTCCGGCTCCGCATCCGCCAGCTTCCACGTCATCGATCTCGCAGCGACCCGCGCGGATTTGAGCTGGGACTGGACGTTGATCGCGTACATGCTCGGCGGAGAAAAGAAGATCTTGGTGACGACCGGAACGATTTCGAGGAACACGACGAAAAGCCGTATCATCCACGAGAACAACGTGATCGCCGGCCCTTCCTGCGGATCACTCTTCAAAGCCTGATAGGCCGTCAGTCTCACCAAGGGATCATTGCTGTCCTTCCTTTGCTGGACGAAGGAGCCTTCCAGCGTGCGTTCGCGATAGCGCTGCACCTTGGCCTCGCGCTGGCTTTCCAGCATCTGGAAGTTCGCGCGTGCCGTGTCCACCTGGTTCTGGATGGCCGCCCGCTTGGCCGCGAACTCCTGCCTCTGTTCTTCCCGTTGCGCCAGGTCCGCCGCCACGCGCGCAGCCGCGTCATTCTTGATGCGTTCGCGCCTCGCGACGATGTCCGACAATTCCGCCTGGCGCGACTGCAGAAGGATTTCAGCCGCCTCCTTCTGCTTCTTGGCGAGTTCGTAGCGTCGCCCGGCCCCGGCTCGCCCGCTATTGGTCGGCCGCAGCTTTTCACCGAACTGCTCCGCGCTCATATCGAGGGACTGCTCCCTGATCGTCTCCTCGAGCTCTCTGACCTCGCCACGAACGCCGACTTCGCGCTCGGCGAGCGCCTTCAACTCGCGCTCGACATCCGGATCCGCCGCGGCAGGATTCTCGGAGGGGAGCGGCGCCTGCGCCAGCAGTTCGCGCTGGTGCTGTTCGATCGCGGTCAGTTGGGAGCGGCTTTCCGCGATCTCCCGGTCGAGCCCCGATGCGTATTTGTCGATCTGCTCGAAGATCGGGCGATTGCCGGCGACCCGATCACGATCGATCTTCTGCGAGATCGCATCGGAAAACAGCGCGAGCTCGAGAAACAGAGCAATTACCCAGGCGAGCCCCAGCGAGATCGCCAGACGCGCAGCGATCCTCACGAACTGCCAAACCGAGCGCCTCAGCCCCTCCCCGGCCGTCCCGGATTGGTCGTCGTCCAACCAGAACGCGCCCTGCACGAACCAGTCGGACTGAAACAACGCACGATCGAACATCATCACGGTAAGCGCGATCACCACCGCAATGGATGATCGCAGCGGCGTCGAATCGACGATATAGCCGAGGGCGTAGTACGAGACCCCGAACACCACCAGGAACGAAAGGCAGAGCGAAAAACCGATCTGCATGGCCCAAATTCGGTCGGTCGGCGGGCAGCGGGCGATCAGCTCCCGGTCGACCCCGGCAATGAAATAAAGCATTCGTTGGAGCATGTTTCACCCCTCTATGAACCAGATTCAGGCCGTTCCCGGCCGACGCCCGGAATGAAGATCGAACACCTTTTGGAGGCGCCGGGCAATGAACTGATTAGTCAAAGGTTAACTCAACTGGGAAAAAGCCGGTAAAAAGGCGCTTCGCTCTCCGACTGCGCGGCACAACCAGTTATCTCGACGCGGCCGGTTGACATATATGTCAACGCGTCTGCTTGCCGATCAACTAATCGGAGCAGGTCACACCGCCGACCGGACTCGTTCGAGGCCTGTCGAGCCTTTATACCAATAGCGATCGACCAGTTTGAAATCACCGACGCTCCGGACGGCCCGGCCGCGGATGCAAAGGTCGTCGTTCACAGCGAAGCGTCCCGCCGTCGGCGATCGGCCTCGAGCACGAAGAAAAGTCCCCAGTATGTGTCGTTCAGGTCCGGACGGAGCGGCACCCGGCTTGCCCGCTCGTGGACAGGCCATCGCGCAACCAGCCGGTACCCAACGGCTTCCATGCCCGCAATCGTCGCCGCCTGACTGTGGAGTTTGCAGGCGTGCACATAGCCGTCGCCGACCTGCGTCGTCACGATCGGATCCGCCCGCGAGAACGGCGTTCGGTTGACGACCACCAGGCGCGGCAGTTCGGCGAGCCTGGCGAGGATCACCGCCAGTTCGTCTTCAAAATAGTGCAGCGCCCCGGAGACGATGAACAGATCGACACCGGAGGCGTCTTCCATCCGCCGGGAAAACCCGATCCGGTTTTCGTGTCGCGATTGTGCGAACTGCAGCACGATCTCTTCCTTGTCCGGCAGATCATGCACCATCCAGCGCAGCGTCGCAGGCAGTCGCAGTTCGCGGTCGTAGGGGTAGAACAAGTTGCCGATCCCGCCGCCGAGATCGAAGACGCGCGACAGGCCCGGCGCGCAACCAGACAAATAGAACAGCACCGGGTAGTCGCTCTCGCGCGTCACATCGGCAAACTGCTTGAGCTGGCTCACGACGTCGGAGTGCTCGTGACCGGCCGGTATGAACCTGCGGATATACTTGGTCGCCGTCTCGATGTCCGGGAAGGGCTGATAGACACACAGAAGCGCCCTCAACCAACGCTCGATCACCGGGTAGCTCGCCGCCAGACCGATCAGCCGCGCGCCATGGGGCAATCGCGCGAGCGCCCGGAGACCGATTGCGGTGGTGGAGCCGATCATGACGCGCAATTTCTGAAATCCCATCACCACCCTGCCCTTCCAATCTGCCGCCGTCCGCATCGGTCATTTGAATGATGCGCGATTTCCGGCGTCATCGCGACCTCTACTGTTGCTCACCATGCCGAGGTGCCGCGGCCGATCGCCCTCCCCCGCTCGACATCGGCAACCACAATTGGCGTTGATACGCAGACCTCCATTTCGGACGCTTGCCGCCCTGTCGGGCAGAACCGTTTGCAGGCCGCCCGACCAGCGAAAACTGCTGCGCCAAACGGAAACGAGATCCCGAGACTCTTAGTCAATCCTGAAGGTGTTTGTTAACCCAATGCCCCTTCCAATGTGGATCGCAGCGGGCGTGCCCTGCCCTCGCCCGAGTTAACCTCGCACAATGATCCCGACGCACAGCGAGCGTTCCCGGCGTTGGAAATGGAAGGGCAACGACCGGCGAACGTCCGTTGTGAATGACGCGCAGAAAGCGTTCACACAACCACCGGCTGCATTCTATCTTGAACGAACGCGGGTGCTGGTGGACGATACGCGTCGAGCGACGGGGCGCTGAACGAAAGCGGGAAATGCAACATTCGGCCACGACGCGACCGAATTTGCACGGGAATCTGGTCGGGCTGCCGGTGGGGATTCCGGCAGCTTTGTAGAAGCCTGCGGCAATCGAGCGGGCCCTGCAGAGCTAAGTCTGATCGTAAGGGGAGCGCGCGGGGACACGTGACGATCGAGGATCTGCTGCGGCAAGGGGTGATACGACGGATCGAGGTGGATCTCGGAGCGGGCGAGCAGCCCGCCCGGCTGCTGTACGGCACCCCCAGTTTCATCGGATGGCTGGAGAACCTGCTGGGGGGCGCGGAGCCCGAGCAACGGCTCGGCGAGGCGACACCTGCCGAACAGGTCGACGCGCTGTTCTACGCCTATATGGCCGGACGACCATTGGTTTATGTCCGACAATTCAGAATGATACGCGTCGAGCAAAGTGCCGTATGGGAGCTGAAGACCCCCGACGTGCGCATCTTCGGCTGGTTCTTGCGCAAGGATTGTTTCGTGGCGGTTTTCGGCGATTGGACCGACCACGTGAAAGATCACAATTTATATAAAGGTTACCGCACATCAGTCCGCCGAATTCGACGAGAATTGGGTATAGATTCTACCCTGTGTGTCACAGGGAGTTCGCCCGATGACGTCATTTCGATGTGAACTTGGCGGCCATTCAACAACTACGACGCGTACTTCGACCTCGTTTCAAGCTGCCGGCTCCGGCGCTTCAGCGGCACGCGAACAGACGGTGGCGATGCCGGCCGGTCAATTAGCTGGCCGGCTCGGCGACTCGGGCCGCTCGCTTGCCGATGACGAAAGCTGCGCCGCACGGATACTGAATTTGATTAGGTCGGCTCCGTCCCGAGCCGAGGTGCAGGATTGTCGCCGGGCGCTTTCCGGCGCTGCACCCATGCGATCTGTCGATCGGAACGTTCAGACGACACGCGTTGAAATGCCCGGTCAGGCCCTGCGCGCTCACTGAGACATCCGGCTCAGTCGGCCTTTTGGCCCGAATGCTTTTCCGACACCCTATTATTCAAGCGAGTTAAAATGGAACGGTATGGATATTGTATCTTCTGCGACGACATTCGCACCGAAGCCGGCGGAAAACTCAGCTTTATCGGCTGCTACAACTCGGCGATGTTCGTGAAGAACGAGTTTCCTCTGTCGCTGCCCAAACTGTGTGTGCACTTCAACGTCTTCTCGCCCGCCGACCAGCCTTACAGATCGCTGCGGGTCCGATGCTATCTGCCGGGCGAAGACAAACCGATCGCCGAGGAGACGATCGAAGTCCCTGCGCTGAAGGACCAGATCAATCTTCTCACCAGCCTGCCGAAAGATCAGCCGATGATGCCATTCATCGTGGTTGCGGCGAGCCTGATCTTTTCGCCTTGCGAAATCAAATCACCCGGCATGATCCACGTGCGCGCCGTCATCAACGACAGCCCGACCGAACTGCATCTCGGATCACTCGCGGTCTCGTCGCAGGCAACGACTCCGGTCGCCCTGGAGCAAGGACAAGCCGCCATCAACTGAGGGCCGCCGATCGCCGGACGCCCTTCCACGACATTACTCGTCGCCGGCGCGCCGGCATCGAACACGCCGGCCCCGCCCTTGATCGCAGCCGGCTATCCCGCCCGCCATCCTGTGCGGGGCAGTGACCGACCTTCGGTCATCGAGATCCGGACGAGGACCGCAAGCGTCGGGCCCGGACGTCAACCCGGGCTACCAAACTTGCCCGACCTTCAGATTGTCTGAGCTGTCCGATGTGAACGAGCCCGCACGGCGCCGGCTGCCGGCGATATGTCATTTCCGTGACGGGCTTTGTACTGATGGAGCGACTGCAGCACTGAAACCGATCGGCTGAGCAGTCGCGCGGGGCCACAGATCCGGGCAGCCGACGCCGCGCGCCCGCGGGACGAGAGCCCTACTCCGCGGCTCCCGAGAAGCTCTGAAAATTGGAATTGCGAGCGCGCTGGTCGGGAAGATGGTCATTCTTCACCGAGCAGATGTTCACGACCTTGATCTGTCCGTAACTCAGCGTGGAAGTCGTCACCGGCTCATTCTGCCCGGCATGGCGTTCTGGCTGTCGGAGCTCGAACGACAGCTCCATGTCCATCGCCCAGGCCAGATCGGCCAGACTCCGTAAGGTGAGATTGCTTTCGCCGGAGAGCTGGCGATTGATGACGGAACGATTGACGCCGAGACGCTTGGCGAGTGCCTGTTGGGTCAGGCCGTCCCTCTTCTTTTCTGAAAGCACCTTGAGCAATTCGTCTCGTACGCGGGCAATAAACCGTCCTGCCTTCTGCGCACGACCGCCGATATCGAAATGATAAGACGTCACTGCGGAACCTCCTACCCAGCCGCGATCCTCAATACAAAGTGGCGCCGTCCAATCAGTTGCAAGTAGTGTTCATTGTGCACCAAAGCAGCCGGGTTGACAGCCCTTTTGTCGGATTGCCGATTGAATACACGCGGAGTGTTGCTGAATATCCATCCCCGGACGACGCCCGGCCCCAAGTCTTGAGATTTAGTAGGTTCTTGCCGGGCTACGGTTCAACCGAACTGGATATCGGACCAATTCTTCCGAGGACTTTCGCGTCCCCCAGGACGCTTCCTGAGCGAACGCTTCAGAATCTTGCCTAAGGCAAGGGCCGCAGCGGCGTCAGCCGTTAAAAGGAAGCGGCGTCAGCCGTCAAAAGGAGATGGCGGGACTGACGTCCCGCCATCCGAAGGCACCTTAGTGCTGAGAGGTGAAGGCGACGTTGTGCGAGCCGAACTGCGCCGTCACGGAGGTGTTGGTGACGGTCGCGCTGTTCTGGGCGGTCACGGCGTAGTTGCCCGTGCCGACCTGGACGGTCGCCTGGGTGTTCAGCGCGCCGATCATCGGCTGCAGGCCGGTGCTCTGGGCGGCGACCGCGGTATTGCTGTTGCCGAACTGGGCGATCAGCGATCCGTTGGCGCCGACATTGAGCGGATTGGCGATCTGGTTGGTGAAGGCGCGGTTCTTCGAGCCGGCCTGGATGGTCGCCGCGGCGTTGACCGTGCCGGACAGCGGCGCGTTCTTCTGCAGCGTGACGGCGCTGTTGCGGTCACCGAGCTGGATGGTGGCCTGACCGTTCAGGCCGTTCTGCTGGCTGACCAGCGCGGCGTTCTTCTCGCCGAACTGCGCGACCAGCGAGTCGTTCGACACCGGCAGAGCGCTGACGCCGTTCTGCATGGTGATCGCGGCGTTCTTCTTGCCGACCTGGATGGTCGCGGCGTTGTTGTTGACGCCGTTCAGCGCGATCGCCTGGGGAAGGTTAGCGGTCGCCGAGACCGTCCCGTAAGCCAGCTTTGTCGTCGGAATATTCCACGAGCCGATCTGTTTGTTCTCCACACCGACCAGCACCGTATCCGAGACGGAAACCGACAGCGGAGCACGAGCACCTTCCGAGTTCTGCACCGTCAGAGCAGAGTTGCCCTTACCCACCTGCAGAGTCGTCGCTGCGTTGGTGCCGCCGGAAACCGCCGGCGCGGTGTACGGCCAAGAGTACGGGCCGTAGCTGGTGGTGCCCGGCTGATGCAGACCGCCGAAATCCCAATACGCCTTGGTGGTCGTGAGCGAGCCCGAGACCGAACCGTCGTTCGCCGCGAAGCTCGGCGAGCCCTTGGTGCTCTGCAGGGTCATCGCCTTGTTGCCGACGCCGATCTGGGTGGTGAGCGCCGAGTTGGTGGCGCCCTGGGCGTTGGCCAACTGGCCGGTCGCCGACAGGTTGCCGTAGCCGAACTGCATCGTGCCCTGATCGTTGCCGCCGCCGGCCTGACCGGCGAACGACCGGTTGAAGCTGCCGAACTGCAGGGTCGCCGACTCGTTGTTGCCACCGGCGGCGCCGATCTGGCTGGTGGCGGCGAAGTTGCCGACGCCGACGCTCAGAGTGGTCTGGTTGTTGTTGCCGCCGGTCTGGCCGACCAGCGCGCTGTTGAAGGCGCCGAGCTGGGTGGTCGAGGAGGTGTTCTTGTTGGCGCCGGCGTTGTCCTGCGAGGTCGCCGCGAAGTTGTTACCGCCGACCTGCAGCGTGGTCTGCTTGTTGTTGCCGTCCTTCTGATTCACGATCGAGCCGTTGAACGCGCCGAACTGGGCGGTCGTCGAGTCGTTCGGCGTGGCGGCGCTCTGCCGGCCCTTCTGCGAAGTGACGGCGAAGTTGCGCACACCGCCCTGCACGGTGCCCTGCTTGTTGTTGCCACCGGTTTGCAGCGCGACGGCGCCGTTCTGCACGCCCATCTGCAGGACGCCCGACTCGTTGGTCTTCGACGAAGCGGCGCTCTGCGCGGTCAGCGCCGAATTGCCGCGACCGAGCTGAACGGTGCCCTGCTTGTTGTTACCACCGGTCTGGCCGGCGATCGCTTGGTTGGTCGACCCGGCCTGCACGATGAACGACTCGTTGCTGGCGGCGGAAGCCAGCGACGTCGTGGCCAACAGAACGGCCAGCGTTGTCAGCATTCTCATGACTTATTCCCTGTTATCCGAAGCGGGGTCGACGACCATCGCCGCCCTCGAAATCGATTTAACTCCAACTTAACTATTCGGACAACCGTAAACCGGTTATTTACTTTAACCGTCAACCTAACCGGGCAGCGCGGCCCAACTAACAGTCAGCTAACAGGTCGGTTTTTGAGGAATCGGGGCGCTGACGACCGGCCGCCGTCCGGCGCGTTGACATGCAAGTCAACGCGCCGCGGCCCCGCAGCTCGCCGGTGTTGACTCATATGTCAACACCGCCGGAACTCAGCGAAAAGCAGTGCACTTCAAGGCGAAAAATCGTGACTTTTGCGATTCTTTGGCCGACACAGCGAGCCGGCCGATGACAAATTAATTCAACTCGCAGTCCACTCTTGTAGAGGTTGTTAAACCGCGTTTAACTACCCGCGCCTTGGGAGGCGAGCGAAGCCGATCAGACAGTTTTGTCCGCCTTGGCCAACGAAGACGACGTCACTTTCGAATTCCGAACTACGCAAGTCGATTAGTTCATACCAGTTCACGCGTTTCCAGAGCCGCTGTTTCGATGTTTGCCGCGTCACGACATATCAGCCGCCTCGCCCGATGTAGTACGGGCCTGCTGCTGATTCTGACCTGGTCGTCCGACGCCGGAGCGAGCAACACGATGGGCCTCGACTGCGAGATCAGGAATACGCCGGACGGCGATCTGCTGCGACTCGACGCGATCGTCCACGCGCGAAACGCTGCGGCCGGCGAATATCGACTGACCGTCTTCAAACAATCGCCAGGCGGCGTGAGCCAGAACGCCCAGAGCGGGACTTTCGAATTCGCCGGCCCGGCGGACGAGGTGGTGACAAGCGTCATCGTCGATCGGTCGCCAGACGCACAGCTTCGGGCCGAACTAACGATAAGATCCAATCAAGGGAGCGCATCATGTGTTTCGCCATGACATCGCGATTCTACTCGATGGCCGCCGTGCTGGCCGTCGCAGCCGCGGGCCTTGGACACGCGACGATCGCACGCGGAGAAACCGCCTATATTTCGCAGGCCACCGGCAATGGCGGCAGCCCTGTGATCGGATTAGCGCCCTCGTTACTCGGTAACAGTACCGCGGCGAACTTTGCCGGCGGTAATAAGCAGAAGCAGTCTCTTCCGGAGATGGCTGCGCCCAGAGTAAGCGGCGGAAATTACGCAAGCACGCTGCAAATCGGCTCCTACAACTCCGTTTTCCAGGCTCAGCACGGCTTCGGAAACGTCTCCAACGTGGGCATTATCGGCGGTCATCACAATGCGGTGGGCGTGTTGCAGAGCGGCAACAACCTTCGCTCCAATCTTGTGCTACTTGGTACGTCTGGAACGTCGGTCGGCGTCCTACAGGGAAATGGTGCAGCGCCGCTGAACCTACTTGTCGGACGATTACCGAACGGCGCACTGCTGATCGGAGGCTTGCCGATCAGGCGCTGAAGACGAATTGTTTGTAGCTTTTAGGAGGATGGGATGAAGTCGAAATTTCTGCTAGCCGCTGCTGCGTTGGTGATTCTCACGGCGCCCAGCCTTGCGACCGAACAGATTTATCGCCCGGTCAGCCCGACCTTCAATGGTAATCCACTCAACGGCAACTTCCTTCTGAGCACCGCCCAGGCCCAGGGGATGGGGGCCAAATCCGGCAGCAACAACACGCCCGACCTGTCCGGATTGAGCTCGGCGCTGAGCAATATCGGAAGCGGTTCGTCCGTGATCGTGATCGGCGGCACGCCGACCACTGCTTCGACCAGCCCGTAACCGAGCGTCAACATTGCTCGGTCAGTATTAAGTTAGTTGAACGGGGGGCGGCGGCGATGGATAGCAGAGCCGGATCATTGGCGTGTGTCTTGCTGGCTGTTTCCTTGGGTGGATGCGCTATCACCGGAACTGACAAGGATCCGGTGACGCCGCCCGCAACCATGGTTGCGTCGACCAAGACCGGCGTCGTGCTCGAACAGCTTCCGCCTCCGACCAAGAAGCTCGATGTCGCCGTCTACAACTTTCCCGACCTCACCGGTCAGAACAAGTCGAACGACAACTTCGCGGAGTTTTCGCGCGCCGTCACTCAGGGCGGCAGCTCGATTCTCACCGACGTGCTGCTGACCGCCGGCGGCGGCCACTGGTTCGACGTCGCAGAACGCGCCGACCTGCAGCCGCTTCTTCAGGAACGCCAGATCATTCAGAATACGCGATCGGCCCTGCAGGGCGACAAGGCACAGAGCCTGCCACCGCTGCGATTCGCCGGCGTGCTGCTCGAAGGCGGCATCATCGGATACGACACCAACGAAACCACGGGCGGAATCGGGGCGAACTACCTCGGCCTGGGCGGCAGCGCGCAATATCGGCAGGACATCGTCACCGTGTCGTTGCGGGCGGTGAGCGTTCAAACCGGCCGCGTGCTCGCCGCCGTGACGACGACAAAGATCATCTACTCCGTGAACATCAGCGGCACCGGCTTCAAATATGTGGCGATCGACAGCCTGCTGCAGGCCGATGCGGGCTTCACCAAGAACTCGCCGACCACCCTTGCGGTGCGTGAAGGCATCCAGCTCGCCGTGTACTCGCTGATCTTCGAGGGCGTGAAGAAGGATCTCTGGAACTTCAAGGATCCGGCCGCCGGCTCAGCCTTCATGCGTGAACTCGAGCTGCAAAGGAAGGCCGCTCTTCCCACCGCCCCGGCTGGTATGTGATCCGGGACTGACCTTTCGCAGATTCCGGCGCAGGTCGAAGCTCGAACGAACCGCCGGAGCGCGACGAAGGCAGCTATCCGCAGGGCGAAAATGTCGACCGGTCGGATGCGACGCGCGCTTGGTCCCGTCGCGCAAATTGGTCGGGCGCGCGCCCCTCACGTCAACGGTTGCTTCTGCCGTTGCGACAGCGCCCCCGACGTCAGCCGAGACTACCGTCGCAACGATCTCAGCGTGTCGGCGGCCTGGCTTGCTGGGTGGCGCTGTAGCAGGCTTGCGACGACGAGTTGCTCGGATCGCAAGACACCTGCCCGCTGCTTCCGGCCGGAGCCGGGGATCCGCCCAATTCGGGCGAGCCCTTCTTCGCCGTGGCCGGCTTCAGGCCGCCGGGCGTTGTCTTCGGAGCAACCAACCCGCTCTCCGGTGACAGCTTGGGGATTTCACCCGCACGGGTCGCAAGCGGCGGAAGCATGCCGTGCGGCTGCTGAACATAGACCTCGTTGGCG
Source organism: Rhodopseudomonas palustris (assembly GCF_007005445.1). NCBI lineage: Bacteria > Pseudomonadati > Pseudomonadota > Alphaproteobacteria > Hyphomicrobiales > Nitrobacteraceae > Rhodopseudomonas > Rhodopseudomonas palustris. The sequence continues at coordinate 2,636,442 of NZ_CP041387.1, forward strand.
AGCCTGAAGGTGCTGGTCTGATCGGCCGAGGGCGACCTTACGACGTCGCTATCCGAAACGAGACCACCGACGCTCATCACCGCCAACAGCATTGCCGGATACGACATCTGCTTCTCCCTCGCGATGGCAGATCGTCCGCCTCCGGACGACTCTCTCGGTCATCGTCCTTAGCACCGTTGATCGCAAATGGCGAAGCCTTCGGCCGCAGAGCGCACGCCTCGCCGGAAACCGCTCGGCCTCCGGGCTGCTACCGGCGCTGACTGACGATGGCGCTGTTCTGAGATCCTTGCTGGATGATGTAGGACGAATTCGCGCCGCCAATCTGCGCCAAGACAGCCGAGTTCAGACTACCGGACTGAGCGACCATCGATACGTTCGCCTTACCGGGATCAGGCATCGCCGCGGCAGCCCGCATCAACCGCGCCGCACTCTCGATCGTCACCGGGACCGCGGTGGTTCGAGCCGATCCAGTGGGCGCCTGCTGCGCTTTGCCGCCGGCGGACTGACTCACATAGGCTTCGCTGGCCCACACCGGGTGATGTGCTGCAAACAGGACAGTGGCAACTGACAGTATCCGGATGGTCCGCATCGGTGCTCCCCCTCGAATCCGCTCAGTATCGGATGCGGTTCCTTTCGAAATCGTAAGAGCACTGACCGTTCCCCCTGAACTGGCAGGGGCGACTCATCGTTCCAATGTCGAATGACGGCACGCAGCTACGCGCACCTCAAGGCTCGCAAAACTCGATGGCGTCGGCAATCTAAAGGGCGAAAATCAACCAGCCGATACCGGCCCACAGTCCGGAGCTGATGAAGACCGCGGCCGCCCACGGCCAAGGAGACGAGTACCGGAGCCCTGCTGGCTGGCCCAACGGTCGGCCCGCCTCGTCTTCCGCTTTTCCGAAGGCCGATTCGGGAACTTCGGAGAATGAAATTCCAGAGCTCTTCATGACCCCCTCCGCCCAACAACGTGACATTGAGCATCAAAGGTTAAAGCGAGCTTGCGAACTGATCACGAATACCAGCCGCTCGGCGGCAGAAACGGAAAGGTAAGCTGCGATCAGCGGCATTCGGTGCTGACAGACGTCGCATAGGCATCCGGCGGTTACGAGCGGCCCCGACCTGTCTGCCCCCGGTGAAGCCACCCGAGATTCAGCGCAGGGAGCCTGCGCGCGCGGAGGTCCGCTCGAAGCGGAATTTGCGAACCCGGGGGCGGTTCTGCAGTCCGGCGCCCGCGACAGCGGCCGCCCTTGCATCAGAACTCAGGTCGATCAAAGCGAGCTGGCGGGTCACCGGGCTGTGCACCGACACGCTCCAACTGCCGCGGTCATCGAGCGGGACACGGAACAGCTTTGGATCGAGCAGAAAGCCGGTTCCGACAGCCTTCGCAACGGCCTCCTTCCGGGTCCATCCGCGCAGGAACAGATCATTGCGGACCGATTTTTCCAGGCGATGCAGGCAGGCGGCCTCGTGCTGCTCGAAGATGGTGTCGACCATTTCGGAGTAGTCCGCCGCGGCGTCGCGATCCTCGACGTCGACTCCGACGGTCCCGGCCCTCGAGATGGCGATCAGTCCGGTCCGCCGGCTATGCGAGATGTTGAAATCGATTTCTGCCGCACGCCCCGCGACGAACGGCCGCCCGTGGGCTCCGACCAGGATGGTGACCGCCTCGGCAGCCGTGTCCAGTAGTTCGGACAGACGCAGCCGCAAGGCCGTGTGCATCACGCCGTAGCGATAGCGATCGTCAGCATGGATGAATGCGTCTGCCGCAGCGATCTCGCGCGGATCCAGAATTTGCCAATCCACCGCCCCGGCCTCTTCGAAGCAGATCTCCCAGATCTCAACCGGTTCGCTCATTGAGCAATGCCTGGTCTAATTGGCCGAACCGACGCCCAACCGCGGGCCGGTCGGAATCAGGCTCTCGATTTCCGTCACCGATCTGACCTCGGCGAAATCCGCGCTGGGCTCTGTCCCGGGCTGGATCAGATGCTCGATGAGGAACTGGAGCACAAGCGTATCAACGATCAGGTGCATGCGCTCCGGCGCGATGCGCTTGGGAGCCAGCGGCCGCCAATGGCGCCATCGATCTTCGGTGTAGAGCTGATCGGAGAAGTCCGAGTGCCTCGCACCGTCGACCATGAACACTCTCGAGCCGGACGAGCGGGCAAGCGCCAGCAGGCAGCCGAAATCTTCCCATCCGATCTTGGTCTCGTAGTTCGGACGATGCGACCATTGACGTTCGGATGGCTGCAGCGACGCGTACACCGCCAGGAGCGGCCGCCGAAGCCCTGCCGCAGCGGGCGTGTGGATCACCCAGCCATCGAGATTGACGCCGGCCGCCAAGCGCGCGTCGAGCGCGATGGCTCTCGCCGCGACCGCGCCGCCGAACGAATAGCCGACCACCGCAATCCGGGAGACGTCGGCGCCTTCAAGCATCGCCGACGCTGGTCGGGCGCTGAGCCGATCCAGAACCCGCTCGAGCTTGTCGAATCCCAGCCGGGTTCGGCGCTCACTCGTGGACGGGAAGCTCGCGTAGTCCTGCGCGGTCTGCATGCTGAACGGCGCCAACCGGACCGCCTCGTCGGCAGCGTCCGTCGCAGGATCCGGCCGGTCATGGCTGATGTCGTCCATGGCGACGACGATGAAACCCGCGCCGGCGATGGCGGACAGCAACACATCATTTTCGGAGCGGCGACCTCCCCACGAGGGAATGTAGATCACCAGAGGGAGCGCCCGATCGGGACGGTCTGCCTTCATCGCGGGGTGCTGCACCGGCAGGCTCGGCCTCCAGATCCGAACCTCGATTCCGGTCTGCCGTCCGGAGTCCGCCAAGACGACCTCCCCGACACGCGCCTGATCGGTCGGACCGACGAGCTTCGAGGCGCGGCGTTCGGCCCAGATCGAGCCTCCTACCACAGCAGCCACCGCAAGCCCTGCGACGACGAGGAGAAGCAAGACGGCACCTCGGCGCATCGGTCAGCCGAGCCCCTGCCGGAGACTTCCAGCGGGCACGTCGAAATCCCTGCTCGACGACAACATCGCGCCTGTCCTCAGCCGGCGGAGCGCTCCGCCGACCAGCGGCCCTCCCGCCGATCGATCATCCAGCTCATGTATTCGGCGATGGTGGCGACGGCGGGTTCGCGGGTCATGTCGTCGTGCACACCGGGCACGTCGAAGATCCGGAGCTGTCCGTTGACGACCTTGTCCCATCCCAGGCCGCGTTCGAACAACCGTCCGACGCGCGATTTCGAACTCCGGAACAGAACGACTTCGCCGTCATACGGCTGCCAGGGATACAACGCCCTGGCGTCCAGCAGATAGTCCATCAGGCCGTGATTGAGGAAATCCTCGTTGGTTGCTCTCGGACGCGGTGCATCACCGCCCCGGCCGATCAATCGCGCCAGGGGATTGTTCCTGACGATCGAGTACTGCGACATCGCAGCCGCCATGCTCATGTCCCCGGACCTGACCTTTCGAACGCGCGCGATCAGATCGGGGATGATCCTGTCCGTCAGTTGGATTCGCCTCAGGAAACGATCGAACCGGCTCATCGACTCCACGTAGCCGGGCGCGACCGTATCGAGCAGAAAGATCACCGACACTTCGCCGTCGAGACTCTTCAATTGTTGAGCGACCTCGAGCGCGACGTTGCCCATCAGGCAGAGGCTGATCAGATAGTACGGGCCGATCGGATCGTGCGCCCGGATCTGCCGAACCGCATCGGCCGCGATCCTGCGAATGCTGTCCTGATCGAGCGGCGGCAACTCGGCGGCGTCGGCCCACTGCAAGTCGATGAACGGACGTCCCGCCGCCACCCGCTGAACCAGCGGATAGTACAGGGATCTGTTGCTCAACGCGAAGATCGGCGGCAGCTTGCCCTCGGATTGCAGCACGCAAGGCTGGAAATAGGGCCGCGTGGGACGTCGGCTCGGCAGTCTGCGCTCGAGCGAGAGCGCAACAGGGGTAGCGATGTCGCCGCTCGGCTGATCGCCCTTCGAGGCCGGAGCCCAGCCCTCCCGGTCGCTCTCGACCAGATCGGCCTGGGCCTCCATCTCCTCGGACCACGCCTTCAGCAGCGTATCGGCGGCGGCGGCGACGTGATGATCGGTGTTGTACTCGCAGGAGATCCGCCACCCCTCCTGTCGCTCCACCAGGAAGAAACTGAATTCGTAGAGGCAACCCGTCGTCACCGACGGCAGCGACACCAGTTCGAGAGCGCCGCGCCGGATCACGCCGACCTGGCTGGTCTCGACATTGGCGGCCTGCGCCGCAAAATTGATGGCGTAGCCGAGCGGCAGGTCTTTCCGATCCGACAGTTCGATGCCGGCGACGATCTCGGCGAATGGCAGCGCCTTGTTGGCCAGCGCCTGCGAGACCTCGTCCCTGATGCGGCGCGCGTGCGTGAGCGGATCGCTGCCCGCCTCGATCCCGAGCCTCAGGACCACGGTGTTGACCACGGGGCCGACCAGATCGAACAGCAACGGATCGTCGCGGTTGGCGACCTGCGTTCCGATGATGATCTCGTCCGTCTCCAGCTTGCGGCCCAGGGCACGCGTCAAGGCCGCACACGCCAGCCCGTACATCGTGAAGCCTTCACGCCGCGCCAGCGCCTGCAGCGCATCCGTCAGCGGCCTCGGAAGAACACGGCTCCTGATCTCGCCGTCGCGGCCGGCATCGAGCACGCGCTGCCTGGTGGGTTTGATGTCGAGGGGACACAGCCCCGACAATTTGCCTCGCCAGTACTGTCGCTCCTCGGTCAGGCCGTCGCTCGCCAGCAACGCCGACTGCCACTGCGCATAGTCCACATATTGCAGGTCCAGTTCGCGCAAATCCGGCCGTTGACCGCGCTCCAGCGCTTCGACCGCGGCGGCGAATTCGCGCGCGATCAGTCCGACCGACCAGCCATCCGCGATGGCGTGATGGAACGTGAGCAGCAGGATCGCCTCGTTCGGCGAGCGCCGAAGCACGGTCGTTCGCCAGGGCGGTGCGACCACCGGATCGAACGCCGCCCTCGCCTCGAGCGACGCCAGCCGCTCCGCCTCCGCCTGGTAGCGGTCGCTCGATAGCTGCGACAGATCGATCAGGGACAGCCTCGGCGAGGCTTCGACGACAATCTGTGAGTAGCCGTCGGCCGAGCGTTCAAATCTCGTCCGGAGCGCCTCGTGCCGGCCGGCGAGAAAGTCCAGCGCCTTCTGGATCGTCTGGTCGCGCACCGCTCCCTTCATCAGCCAGCGCATCGCGACATTGGCCAGCGACGAGCCTGGGCTGTGACTCTGAAGGTCGAGATAGCGCTCTTGAATGCTGGTGCAGCGGACCGGTTCGATCCCCGGCTCTTGCTCGACGATGGAGGGGAGCTGCGTCTTCATGTCGTCCTCACGCGGCTCAAGGGACGCCGGAACTCGGCGAGCGATGGTGTCTTCCTGTCCGACGTCTGCGTTCTTGCCGCGACGGAGCCACGTCGCGCCAGATCGCTCATGCTCGGATTGGTCATCAGATCCTGTGCCCTGATCGGCAGTTTGGCTTCCGAAAACCGCGCGGCCATCCGGAAGACATGCAGGCTGGTCGCGCCGAGAGCGAACACCCGGTCATCCGGCTTGATCCCGGTGCGATTTAGCGCCGCTTCGACGATCGCAATGACCTTGGCCAGCACGTCTCGCGCCGGCTCGTCGCGCTCTTCCAGCTTCTCGCTGAAACTGACGACAGTCGACGGAGTGACGATCGCCGCGGACAGAGCTTTCCGGTCCAGTTTGCCATTCGCGGTCTTCGGCAATTCGGCGACTTCAACGAACCGATTGGGGACCATGTAGTGAGGCAGGCTGAGCTGCGCCGTCTGCTGCAGACTGTCGACACTCACCGTCATCCCGGGCTTCGCCACGAAGGCAGCCACCAGCGCGGCGTCGGCAGTGTCGGCATTCTCGACCATGAGGGCGGCGTCCACGATCTCTGGACAGGTTCGCAGGACGGCTTCGATCTCTTCCAACTCGATGCGGAAGCCGCGAATCTTCACCTGCTGGTCGCGCCTGCCCAGCAGTTGAATACTGCCGTCGGCGAGGCGCATCGCCAGATCGCCGGTTCGATACAGCCGAACCGTTTCGCCATCCTGCAGCGTCATCACCGGAAACGCGGCAGCCGTCAGATCGGGCCGATTGACGTAGCCTTTGGCGAGCCCCGTTCCGCCGATGCACAGCTCTCCCGGCGTGCCCACTGGCGCCAGCGTCCCGTCGTCGGTCAGAATGTGGAGATCCGAATTGGCGACCGGTTCGCCGATGACGATCGGCCGAGATGCATCGACGATCCGTCCGCAGGCCGACCAGATCGTAGTCTCGGTCGGCCCGTACATGTTCCACAGCTCGAAGCCTGCGGCGATCAGCTTGTCGGCAACGTCGCGCGGCAGCGCCTCGCCGCCGCTCAGCGCACGAAGCGGCCGCGACGGCTGCAAGCCGGCTTCGAGAAGCACGCGCCAGAGCGTCGGAGTGGCCTGAACGATCGTTGCAGCGCTGGTTTCGATCAGCCGCACGACGCTCTCGGGCTCGAGCAGCCTGTCCTTGCCGCAGATCACCGTCCGACCGCCGCAATACAGCGGCAGCAGCAGTTCGAGAACCGCGATGTCGAACGACACCGTGGTGACCGCGACGATCCGATCATCGGCGCTGAAGCCCGGCTGGATCGCCATCGAGCCGAGGAAATTGGCGAGCGCGCGGTGACCGATCTCCACGCCCTTCGGCGTTCCGGTCGACCCCGATGTGAAGATCACATAGGCGGTCGAGTCGAGCACCTCCTGTGACGGCGCGGGTTCAGGACGAGCGGCCGATGCGGCATCGATCTGCGCAGCATCCCGCACGAGATCGATGATCGGCGTCCCCATTTCGGCCGCAACCGGGCAGTCCGCTCCGGCAGTGATGAAGATCGCAACCTCGGCAGCTCGAGCCATCTGCCGTATCCGAGCCACCGGAAGCGAGGGATCGACCGGGACGTAGGCGAGCCCCGCCTTCGCAACAGCGACCAATGCGACCGGCAGATCAAGGCCGCGCGGAACCACCACCGCGACCCGGGCTCCGTTGGCGGGAGCCAACGCTCGCAACCGATCCGCAATCCGGTTGCTTCTCGATTCCAGCTCGCGGTAGCGCAGAACGTCCGTCTCGTACTCCACCGCAATCGCATCGGGCGTGCGGTCGCAGTTCCGCTCGATCATCTCCACCAGGGGGATGTCGAAACGCGACGGCTGAACAGTGGCGGTTTGACCGCTTTCACGGCCGCTCACGATCAGCTCCTGCAGCTTCAGTTCGTGCAGATTGATCTGAGGCTGCTCGAGCGCTTGCGCCAGGATCCAGCGCAATTGCTCGAGCCATCGCGACACCGTCGCCCGATCGAGCAGATCCGTCGCGTAGTCGACCTCGATCGTGATGTCGTCGTCCGTTTCGATCATGTTGATGAAGATGTCGAAATTGACGAACGCTTTTGGATTCGTGTCGACACGCGTTTCGACGTCACGGAACGTCAGCCGAGAACCGACCCGCTCGAGATTGAACTGGACGTCCGACAGCGGAGTCCGGTTGATGCCGCGGGGAATGTCCAGGTCACGAACCAGAGACCCCAACGTGTAGTCCTGGTGATCGAAGATGTCGTTCAGCTTCTCGTCCACGTGCTTCAGATGTTCGTAAAACGAGACATCCGGCCGGGCAGACATCGGAACCGGCAGGAAGTTGACGCAATGCCCGACCAGATCCTGCCGATCCAGCAACGCCTGCCCCCCCATCGGCACCGTCAAGACAACGCGCTCGTTGTCGCAAAGCCGGGCGAACAGAGTCTGCACCGAGGCAAACAGCACCGTGAACAGGGTCACGCCACGGCGTTTCGCCAGCTCCCTGGCCTTGCCGCAGAGTTCCTGTCCCAGCCGCTCGCGCAAGGATGCACCCAGGAAGCTCTTGATCTCCGGGCGCGGACGGTCGAGCGGAAGCTCCGAGGACGCCGGCACCTGTGCGAACTGTTTCCGCCAGAATTCGACCGTGGAAGCAGACGGCGGAGATCGCTGCGCGGCGTGTTCGGCAAAGCTCGCGGCCGGCACCAGCGACGGCACTCTTCCGTCGCGATAAGCGTTGTAAATCTCGGCCAAGTCGCCGAGCAGGACGTTCATCGACCAGCCGTCGCAGATGATGTGATGCGCGGTGAAGACCAGCACATGGACGTCAGAGTCCAGACGCAGAAGGCTCGCGCGAACCAACGGTCCATTGAAGAGGTCGAACGGCGTTCTTGCATCCTTGGCCAGCCACCGCGTCAGTTCCGTATCGCGGTCCTCCCCGTCCAGAACGATGATCGGGATCTTCGGCACGAAATCGGGGATGATCTCGAGCATCCCGGTGAAATCGACGACACGGCCGCGAAGCGCCTCGTGACGCCGGATGACGTCTTCGACCGCCTTGATCAAAGCACTCTCGACGAGCGGGCCGTTGAAACCAACGCTGACCGACTCGTTGAACGCCATCGAGGCTGCTTCACCCATCTGCGCCGCAAGCAGCACCTCCATCTGAGGCTCGGTCAGCGGCACGGTCTTGCGTGTTTGCGGCTGCGGCCCGGCCTGGTCGTCACCGTCACGGGCTAGCGGCTTGGCGATGCCCTTCGCCTCGCCCGCGACCAGCCCGGCGTCTGCAAAGGCGCCGATCGCCCGTTCGAACGCGGTGTCGATCGCCTGGCACTGGGCGGCCTCATGAGCGGTGGTGAGGAAACACGGGAAGCCCTCGTGAACATGAATCCCTTGCAAGCGAAGCTCGGCGAACAGCAGGCCGGCAAACCGCCCCAAGGCTGAACCATCGACAAAGAACCAGCTCGCACAGGTCTCGGCCCGCGTCGGCAATCCGTGGCCGTCGAGGTGCGAATTGATCCGATCGACGAGCTGCCGCGTGCGCTGCGCCAATGGCGCGTAGATTTCCGTCTGGTTCTGCTCGATGTGCTCGAGCACTGCGCGTGCGGCGGCGAGCACCATCGGATGCCGGACGAACGTTCCGGCAAAGAATGTCGGTGCGACTTCGGGCTCACTATCGTCGCCATACTGCCAGAAGCCGCCATCCAGCGCGTCCATGAAATCAGCGCGGCCTGCGACCACGCCGATCGGCATTCCTCCGCCGAGAACCTTGCCGTAGGTCGCCAGATCGGCCTTGATGCCGAAGACTTTCTGCATTCCACCGGGATCGACCCTGAAGCCGGTCACCACCTCGTCGAACACCAGCGCGGTCCCGCTGTTCGCTGTCAGCTCACGCAGGGAGGCGACGAAGTCTCGCGGCTGCAGAGCAGGATGCCGGCTTTGAATCGGCTCGACGATCACGGCCGCAAGATCGTCGGCCATTCGGCTGACGATCTCGAGGCTGGCTGGATGGCCGTACGGCAGGACGATCATCTGTCCGACGTTTTCGACCGGGATGCCCGACGCGATCGGAAGTGCACCGGGCACGCTGCCCGCACGGCACGACTTGATCAGAACCTCGTCGAACTGACCATGATAGGCGCCGCTGAACACCACGACCTTCTGTCGTCCGGTCACTGCCCGCGCGATCCGAATGGCGGCCATGACAGCTTCCGAGCCGGTATTGCAGAAAGCGACCCGCTCATTGCCGGTCATGGCGCTGATGCGCGCAGCGACCTCGCCGGCCAGTTCGGTCTGCGGTCCGATCGCGAATCCGTCTTCCAATTGCGCCTGCAATGCAGCGACGACGAATGGCGGCACATGACCGAACATCGTCTGGCCGTAGCCGTTCACCAGATCGATGTACTCGTTGCCATCGACGTCCCAGATCGAAGCTCCCTTCGACCGCTTGCACACGATCGGGTAGACCATCTCCTTCCACTGGGCATTGAAGCCGCTCGCGGTCCGGGGATCGGCGAGAACTCTGCGGGATGCCTGGGCGCGGGACTTCGATCCAGGAGTGCGGTCGTTGTAGCGTCGGACGAGGTTCGCGATGTAGGTTCGCTGCTCTGGCGCGAGTTCGAGCTCGTCAGCGCCGGCGCCGGGGCGATACATTTTGAACCGACCGCCGCCCTCCTCGCCCGTTTCCGGCATCACAAGGTCACTCTCAGGGGGGCTCCCTGCGCGGCTATTGGCCGGCACCGCCGCAACGGGCAACTCGGCCGCGATGCGCTCGTCCTTGCCGACCGCCGCGAGCTGAGCGGCAAAGATCCGTTCCATCGATTGCAGTTGCTCGCGTAGCAACGCCTCGACGCCTCCGGTTGGCGTCGTCGTCGGAGCCGGGGGATGTTTCGACAGCGAGGTCTCTGCCGGTCGCTCGACGATCGACCGCTCGACCATCGTCACCTGAGGCCTCTCGGGCACACGCTCGACCTGGGGCAATCTGTCGGCCGGTGCCGACGTCTTCACCATCGCAGCCAGGGCATCGAGCGAGTTGAGATCTCGCATCAACTGCCTGAACGTGATCTTCACACCGAACGACTTGTTGACACGCTGCGCCACCTGACCGAGCAGCAAAGAGTCGAATCCGAGCGAGATGAAGGACGTCGCCGCATCCTGATCCGAAAGAGGTCGCCCCGAGACATCTGACAGGATAGCCGCAAGCGTCTTGATCAACGCCTTCGAGACTTCGTCACCAGGCATCTTACTCTCCATCGAGACGCTACACAGACCATCCCGATCGCGACGAAGCTCTTGCAGGGGAGCCGGCCGAGCGAACGCGTCTCCTCGGTCCGCTGGGACAGGCATGGTGACAACAGGACGGGCCGGAGCTGGGGGCGCGATCCAGTGGCGCGTGCGCTCGAACGGATAGCTTGGTAATCTCAGCCGTGGGGCCCCGGCCGCCGGGCGACCATCGGATTTCAGCCTCGCGCCGCGTACCCACAGATCGCCGAGCGCTTGCGCGAAAGTCAGCTCTTCGTCGTTTCGTTCCGCGTAGTCCGGAGCGGTCGTGATAATCGCCCGGACCTTGGAAGCGGACGATGAGGCCCCCGCGAATGTCGACAGCGTTCTGCCCGGCCCGACCTCGACCAGAAGACAATCAGCCCGTTCGGATATCGTATCGATCAGCGCGGTGAGCGCGGCGCGGAAGCTGACAGGCTCGCGGCATTGACGTGCCCAATAGGCGGGCGACGTCGCTTCTGCCGCGGTCATCCATGTTCCCGTCACGGTCGAGATCAACCGGCGCTTCGGCGGTCGGAGCTGAATCCCAGCGGCGATTTTCTCGAGCTCGACAGCCACCGGATCCATCATGGCTGAATGAAAGGCGTGCGAGGTGTGGAGACGCCGATGAGGGATCTCCTCCCTTTGCAGCCGCCGCTCGAGTTCTTCCACGGCTTCGAACGGACCGCTGGCGACGCTGAGGCGAGGCGAATTGTCGGACGCTATCTCGACGCCGACCGGCAGATGCGCCGAAAGCTCGGCGGCCGACAACCGGACGCTGAGCATGGCACCCGGAGCCTGGGCCTGCATGATGCGTCCGCGATGCACCACCAGCTCGAGCGCATCCTGATACGACATCACGCCCGCCAGCGTCGCCGCCACCAACTCGCCGAGGCTATGGCCGATCATCGCCCTCGGCTCGATCCCGGACAGGAGCAGCCGCTGCGCCAGCGCATGTTCGACGAGAAAGAGCGCCGGCTGCGCCAAGGTCGTCGATCGGATCGCATGATCGTCGACGTCGCGATCGTCGAACAGCACGGCGAGGATGTCGACGCCGAGATGATCCTTGACGATCGCTGCACCGCGCTCGATCTCGGCGCGGCATTCCCGATCGGACTCGAAGAGCCAGCGCCCCATTCCCGGGTACTGAGCTCCCTGGCCGGGGAACATGAACACCGCACCGGGGCGGAGTGATACCGGGCGGGCGTCGGAACGAACCTCGCGCAACGACCGGACCGCTCCTTCCACAGAGTTGACGGCAACAGCCCAACGCCGATCGAACGTCCGCCGTCCCGCGGCAAGGGTGTGGGCCAGTTCGTTCAAGCCGACGCGCTCGCCACGCCGAACGGCGTCGTCAAGGTGATCGGCGAGCCGCAGCCGCATCGTCTCCAGCGCAGCGGACGACTTGGCGGACAGCCGGAGAACCACCACGTTCTCGACCCGAGTCGAACTCTCCGCAGCAGTCGGCGGCGACTCCTCCAGGCACAAATGAACATTGGTGCCTCCGACCCCGAAGGCGCTGACGCCGGCGCGACGCGGGCGATCTCCGCGCGGCCATTCCTGCAACTCCGTCGCCACCCGGAATCCCCGCTTCGCAAGGTCGAGGCGTGGGTTGGGCTCCGCAAAATTCGCCTGAGGCGGCAGAATGCCGTGGTGAAGCATCAAGGCGGTTTTGATCAGCCCTGTGACGCCCGCCGCGGCATCCAGGTGACCGACATTCGCCTTTACCGATCCCAAAGCACAGTTGCGATCGCTGATCGAACCGGTGGAGGCTTCAGCGAACGCTTGCGACAGTCCCTCGATCTCGATCGGATCGCCGAGCGGCGTGCCGGTGCCGTGGCACTCGACGTAGCCGATGGTCTCGGCCTCAAATCCGGCCATCGCCAGCGCCGCCGCGATACACTCCGCCTGCCCGCCGACGCTGGGGGCTGCGAATCCCACCTTGCCGGCGCCATCGTTGTTGATGCCGTAGCCCCTGATCACCGCGTAGATCTCGTCGCGATCCGCGATCGCGTCCGCGAGCCGTTTGATCGCAACCACGCCCGCACCGGAACCGAACACGGTCCCCGCCGCATCGACATCGAACGGCCGGCACGTGCCGTCGGGCGAGGCTATTCCGCCCTCCTGATAGATGTAGCCGCGCTTCTGGGGAAACGTAATCGAGACCCCTCCGGCCAATGCCATGTCGCATTGCAGAGCGGCGAGGCTTTCGCATGCCTGCGCGACGGCCAGAAGCGACGTCGAACAGGCACTCTGGACCGAAACCGCCGGCCCCTTGAGATTCAGCTTGTAGGCGACCCGCGTCGCAGTGAAATCATTGAGTGTGCCCAACAGCTCGGAATAGCACCCCACCTGAAAGTTCGACGTGAACCGCTCGACGGCCTCACGATCGGGGCAGACGTGTCGAAGAAAATAGGTATTCAGCGAGCTGCCGGCGAATACGCCAACCGCCCCCTGATAGCGCTCCGGGTCGTATCCCGCATCATCCAACGCTTCGGCGCAGATCTCGAGGAATATCCGCTGCTGCGGATCGGTCAAATCCGCTTCGCGCGGCGACATTCCGAAGTAGTCGCAGTCGAACAGATCGACGTCGTCCAGAATCGGCTTCGCTGCAACAAAGTCGGACTCGGCACGCTCCTGATCGCCGAAAGAATCTTCCAGTTCGTCAGGAGAGAAACGCGAGACGCTCGTACGCGCCGCGACGATGTTCTGCCAGAGCTTCTGGACATCCGGTGCGCCAGGAAAGCGACCGGACAGCCCCACGATCGCGAAGCCGATCTCATTGTTGTCCGACATCTAGCCTCAGCTCCATCTAGCTCTATGCGTGATGGCTCCGAACGTCGATCGCTCCATAGGCGGCGTTCATCGCGCGTCTCTGCCGTCGGCCACGCGCCGCTCCGGCAATAGCGAGCGACCGATGCGAGGCTCCGTCCAGACAAGCCTGGAACTCGGCAATGCTGGGATGTGCAAACAGATCCGTTACCGGAAATCGCAGGCCGGTCGCAGCCTGAATCCGCTCGTGCGCTGCAATCATCTGAAGCGAGGTGGCGCCTAGATCAAAGAGGTTCGACCTGGCGTCGACCGCCCGGCCGAGCAACGCGGCCCAGATTTCCCCGACAATCGATCCGACACCGACGTCCGAGAATTCCTCGTAGCCGGCATCTCCGTGCAGTTGCTCGGCCTCGATCAGGTCTTTCAGCAGCTTCGTTCTGTCGATCTTTCCGTTCTTGTTCAGCGGCAACTCATCCACGATCCTGATCGTCGACGGAATCGCCTGGACGGGCAACTGGTCCTTGAGCCTGCGGATGACGCCGGCCTCCAGATCACCGCCGGCGTCGCCCGACCGCGGCTTCAGGAAAGCGACAATTCGCTTCACGTCGCCTCGATCGGAGGAGAGCACGACAGCCGCGTCAGCCAGCACCGGATCCTGCCGTAACGCCTGCTCCACGCCGTCGAGTTCGATGCGAACGCCGTTGACCTTCACCTGCCGATCCCGCCGCCCGCGGAATTCGATGGCACCGTCGCTCCGACGACGCACGTAGTCACCGGTCAGATAGAGCCGCGCCGCGGGATCGTCCGACCACGGATCGACGACAAACTTCTCCGCCGTCAGCTCCGGGCGATTGAGGTAGCCCAGCGCCAGCCCGCTGCCACCGGCGCAAAGCTGGCCATCCTCACCGTCCGGAACGGGCTCCAACGTGTCGGACAGGATGCGCACATCCGTCCCGGAAATTGGGAAGCCGATCGGGACCGGTCCGTCACCCCAACCGGCACGCGGGACCGAATAGCAGCACGTAAACGTGGTGTTCTCGGTGGGGCCATAGCCGTTGACGATCGCGCAATCCGGCAGCAATGCCATCGCACGACGAACATGCGCCGGCGAAAGAACGTCGCCACCAGCCAGCAGGGTCGTCAGGCCAGACAACGCATCGGGCCGCTCGTCGACCATCACATGAAACAGACCGGCCGTGAACCAGGCCGCATTCACCGAGAAGCGCTTCAGCGTCTCAGCAATCCGATCGACCGACAGCACCGCATCTTCGACAATGACGACCTGTCCGCCGTTCAGGAGCGGCCCCCAGATCTCCAACGTCGATGCATCGAATGCCAATGGCGCCGCATGCAGCATCACGGTCGCCGGAGACAGCGTCATGAAATCCGCATCGACGACCAGCCTGACAATGGCGCGATGTGGCACCACAACGCCTTTAGGCCGTCCGGTGGACCCCGAGGTGAACATCACATAGGCCGGCAACGACGGCATCAGTCCAAGGGACAACGGCTCGACGGACTCCTGTCGGGCGGCATTCAATTCGTCACCAAGGCGGCGCTGTTCGATCCCGTCGATCGGAAGCGCTTGCTGCTCCGTCAATATCAGCGCCGGCCGAGCGTCCAGAATGGCGCTGTTGATCGCTTCCAGTCCCTGCCCGAGGTCGAGGGGCATATAGACTCCGCCCGCCTTCAAGATCGCAGTCATGCCAATCAGCGTATCGATCGAACGGCCGGTCAGCAGCACCACGATAGCGCCGACCTCCACGCCTCTTTTGACAAGCAATCGTGCCAATTGGTTCGACCGGAAATCGAGTTCGGCGAACGTGATTTGTCCACGCTCGGAATTTGCCGCAACGGCCTCCGGAAAACGCCTGGCAATTCGCTGAAGGATCTCGGGAACGGTGCCGTGCGGCGCCGCGCCGCTGCCAGACCCCTCTTTGATAACTACGGTCCTCGCCATGACTACCCCTACCCTTGCCAGCGACTAACCGCAATCTACGTTGCAGGTTAAGCTTACTCTTAACCCGTGAGTAAGTGAAAGCACTAACGTACACGGATTGCGCAAGTCCGCTCGTTATCGGCATCATCCTCCGCTGACGGGCCGCGGCGTTGACCTATATGTCAACGCGCCGACGCCTTTCGTCATGCCGCACCATGATGAGGCCGCAGCCGTCACCCCAAACATCACTTCTTGAAACACTGCCATTGTGGATAGAAGTCATTGCGGGATCTGAGCTTCACACGCGCCGCCATTCAACCATCGACGAGATCGCCCGACCCGAACTTTTGAAAGCGAGTAACTCTTACTTGAAAGGTTCTGAAAAACCTACAATGATGATCCGCAGTGCGACGGCTCGCCGTCGCGGATTTCGATGGACTTCACTGCGCCGCGATCACGACACTTTAAGAAACACGTTGAACGCCGAAACTTTCAACCTCGAACGCATCATCGTCAACGATCACTGGGTATCGAGCAATGTCATTGCAATCGCTCGGAGACCGCCTTGATGCAAGTGCCGGACGCCCTTCCGGCTTCGACTATATGAAGGTCTCGCTCGCCGTGATGGTGATCGCGACGCACAGCGTTCTGACGAGCTATGGACAGGCCGCGGACGCGGCGATGTGGGATACGCCAGCGCGTCCATTTCTCCGCTCGGTACTTCCGATGTTCTTCGGAGTCAGCGGGTTCCTGGTCGCCGCCAGCCTCGACCGCTGCAAGACCCTCATCAAATTCTTCGGCCTTCGGGCAATCCGGATATTTCCGGCCCTCGCCGTCGAAGTCCTGCTGTCCGCCTTCCTCATCGGACCGATGCTGACGACGCTGGCATTGAGCGACTATTTCACGGACAAATTGTTCTTTCTCTACCTCCTCAACGCAATTGGCGAGATCCACTACCTCCTTCCGGGCGTCTTTCACGACAACCCCAAGCCGGATATCGTGAATGCTCAGCTTTGGACTGTCCCTTACGAATTGTACACCTACGGGGCGATCGGGCTCTTGGCGCTGGCCGGCGTTCAGCGATATCGCATCTTGGCGCCGGTCGCGGTCGTTGGCCTCATCCTGTTTCACTTCGTGGCCCGGCTGTGGTGGCACGACTGGCAATACCTGCCGTTCAACGGCAACCTGCCCGGCTTCACCTTGATGATCTCTGGGATCGTCGGGCTATCGCTCTACTACTACCGCTACGAGATCCCGTGGCGATGGTCCGTGTTTTGGTGCGCGACGGTCGTCGCTCTCCTCGGGATGTATTCCCGTTACGGCGGTGAGTATTTCGGCGCGCTGGTCGTTCCCTACGTCGCGATCTTCCTCGGCCTTACGACGCCGCGGCGCCTCGCGATCGTTCGCGATCGCGATTACTCGTACGGGATGTACCTCTATGGATTTGTGATCCAACAGACCTTTGCGGCCACGATTCCGGCCGGCCGTATCTGGTGGGTCAATATCCTGGTGTGCGTTCCGGCCGCGGCGATCCTCGCTGCAATGTCATGGCACTTTGTCGAACGCCCTGCTCAAAACTTGAAATCCTTGGTCAGTTCTCTCGAGGCACAGTATCTCAGGATCATGCGCCGCCCGGCGGTGGCTTCCGGCAGTGTTTCCGTACGCGCGGATGCCTGACAAATCGGCCCGGCGGGCCCTTGGCGTCCACTGCCGGCGCGTCCATGAACCGGCGCGTCATCGAGCTGATGGGGTGAGACAAGACAGAATGGCGTCCGACGACCCCCGTCCTGGTCTGACCTTATCATTCTTTCACCGGGTCCGCCTCCAGGCCCGCCGGTCGGCTCCCATCGTGCTGACGGCAGTCGTGCTCGCCGGGAGCGCTGCCCTCCATCATCCAAGAGCCGTCGCCGCGGATGCCCTCGGTGATCGCACGACGCGACCGACCAGTCCTTGGGGCGTCGCCACCGGCGCCGAATGGCTTGATGACCACCCGCGTTTCAATCCGATCCTTGCAAAGGCCGGCGTGACATGGCTCCGCGCTTTTCACGAATGGCAGTCGATTCAGCCGAACCGAGGTACATGGAACTGGGCTCCGTCGGATCGGCTGGTCAACGATGCCACCGCCAACGGCCTCGGCCTTCTGTATCCGCTGGCCTACCTGGCGCCCTGGGCTTCGGCCGATGGAGGCACGCGCGCTTTTCCGATCAAGGATATCCAGTACTGGCGAGACTACGTCGGCGCTGTGGTCGAGCGCTATCATCGATCGGTGAAACATTGGGAGGTCTGGAACGAGTTCAATGGCAGTTTTGCCATTAACGGAAATCCGTCCTCATACGCGGATTTGGTCAGGGAGGCATCGATTGCAGCAAAGCGGATCGATCCCTCGGCACGGGTCGGCCTCAGCGTCGCGAATTTCGACGTCAGCTTCCTGGAACGTACCATCGAAGCTGGTGCAGCCGGTCATTTCGACTTCATCTGTATCCATCCCTATGAGAAGCTCGATCTGCTCGAGAGCGGAAGCGAAGTCGAGTTCATGGCGATGGCGTCGACGCTGCGTCGGATGCTCGCCTCTCACAGTCTCGACAGCTCACTCCCGCTGTGGATATCGGAGATCGGCGCAGTCGCGAACACCGAGGCCAAGTCCGAAGCGAGCCAAGCGCGGCTGCTGACCAAAGCCTACATTCTGGGACTCGCATCGGGTTTCGAGAAGATATTCTGGTTCGAGGCACGCGGCCCGGCCTATCGCGATCAGGCGGATCATGGATTGCTCAGGTCGGACTATTCTCCCCGCCCGGCATTGGACGCCCTTGCGACACTGATCGGTCTGTTGGGTGACCACCCCACCTACGTCGGATGGGTGCGAGCGGGGCAACAAGGTCTCGGCTTCGTCTTCGAAGGCCGATCAGGTTTCGTGATGGCAGCCTGGAATACCTCGGAGAAGACTGCCGAAATGACCTTCCAGTCGCCGGTTCTGGTCACGCGTACCGACGGCTCGGAGGCCTCCCTGGATGCCGGTCAGCCCCTTCGCTTGTCGCCCACCCCCGTGCTGGTTTCGAAGTTTCCCGACGCCATCGTACAGCAGGCAAAGCGAAGCCGCGATCTGCCGATCCTGCAAGATCGCGACTATTCGATTGCCGACGCCGTCACGATCTCTCTTCGGGAAACCAATCGCGGTGACGGAATCCAGCAGATCAATCCGCAAACCACCAAGGTCTTTCAGGACGAGAGTTCGACGTCGCGGCGGCTGGATTTTACAGTCGCGAACAACGAAGGTCGCTACGCCTATTTCTCGGTTTCTCCGCAATTTGTTCCGTGGGGTACCCGACGGCTGCAAATCACCGCAACCGTCAAACGGCTGCCGGGAAGCCCGAAGGCTGGATTCAGTTTGGACTACGAATCCCAGGGCGGCTACGTCAACGCCCCGTATCGCGAGATACCCAACCAGGCGGATTGGCAGGAAATGACATGGACCATCGACGACGCGAACTTTGTCGGTCAGTGGGGGTGGCACTTTCGACTGAACGCAATTGCCTCTCCCAGCGAATTCTTGATCAAGGACATTCGCGTTGCCAGACGGCCATGACATGAGCCTCCGATCGGACTATTGTCGCGCACCGATCGGCCCAGGACTGAACTGAGCTGCGCATGTTTGGTCACGCGGAGCTCGTCGATTGCAGCTTCATGCGACCACTCGGCAGTCCTATCGGTATTTTCTCCATCTGCGGCGAACCCGTTGCCGGCTCCGAGGCTCTCATCCGCGAAATCTACTATTGGCGGGTTGGATGTGACACGCTGGGGCTCTATGGCGACGACCTTGCTATTGTGGACATCGTCGCCCCGCCGAACGGACATGCCTCGGAGTCCGCAGACCCGCAACAGATGCCCGGCATCGGCCCGGACCGATAGGCTGATTGTATGCACGTCGAGAACCTTGCGCATTTCGGCTCCGAAACTCGTTTTGAGGCCGACCTGGTCATTATCGGAGGCGGACCGGCGGGTCTCACGGTCGCGCGCGAATTGCGGGGCGCACCGCTACGCATCCTGATCGTCGAGAGCGGCCTGCTCGAGGAGGCCCCCGAGGCGAGCGAACTTTCGACGCTGGAAAGCGTCGGCGAGCCGAGCGGCCCACACCAGATCCGAAAGAGGATTGCGTTTCACGGCGCCAATTGCCGATCCTGGAGCCAGGAGCAGCAACCCTATGGCGTCCGCTGTCGCGCGCTCGGTGGCTCGACACATGCATGGGCCGGGAAATCGGCTGCTTTCGATGGCATCGATTTTCGGGAGCGGGCGTGGGTCCCGCATTCCGGCTGGCCGATCGATAGAGCGAGCCTCGATCCGTTTCTCGAACGCGCAGCCGACATTCTGAACCTCGGACCGAACCGCTACGACGATACTCTTTGGACTCTTCTCGGCATTTCTCCTCCCGAGCCCCAGTTCGTCGCCCACGGACTTCGGTCGTTCTTTTGGCAGTTCTCGCGATCCCGGATCGACCCGCTCGATATCATGCGGTTCGGCGCCGACTTTCTAAAGCTCGACGCAGACAACATTCGCGTTCTCCTCAACGCGACCGTGACGCGCCTGGATCTGAGCCAGGAGGGAGACGCGTTTCGCGGACTGGAGATCGCCACGACCGATGGGCAGCGTCATACGGTGCACGCAAGAGCAGCCGTGGTGGCCGGCGGTGGTATCGAAAATGCGCGCCTTCTGCTCGCATCCAATACGATCCATCCCAACGGGGTTGGAAATCGGCACGATCTGGTCGGACGCTTCTTGATGGATCATGCCGGGGCGCGGATAGCCAGGTTCGGGGAATCGAACGCGACCCAGGTGATGCGGCGTTTTGGATTTTACGGCCTCCGCAATCGCGGCCGGACCTCCATGTACATGCATGGCCTCGCGATCACCCCCGAGATTCAGGAGCGCGAGCAGCTTCTGAACTCCGCTATCTATTTCATGCCGGAACATGCCGCGGACGACCCTTGGGATGCGGTCAAGCGCCTGCTCACCGGCAGGAGCAAGAGACGGGTCACGGATGCGATCAGGGCCATCGCCGGTGCCGGCCTGCTCGGCAAGGGCGCCGCCATGAAGCTGCTGTCGAGCGACCGGCTGCCGGTCGCCGCCAAGGACTGCATCGTCCAGACCGCCATTCGCTACATGCCAAACGTGGCGGCAGACGATTTCCTCAGTCGTGGCGTGCCCCACAAGGTGACGGACGTATGGATCGACGCCATATCCGAGCAGCGGCCTGATCCGGACAGTCGTATCACCCTGTCAGAGACGACGGATAGGTTGGGCGTCCCGCTTCCGAGGGTCGACTGGAGAATCAACGCCGACGAGCGCCGCACGATCATGCGGCTCGGCCACATCGTCGAGTCGGCCTTCGCGCAAGTGCAGTTCCCGAAGCCCATTCTCGAACCATGGGTCGCGGAAGGCGCGTTCAACGATGCCGTTATCATCGACATGGCTCACAGCATGGGCACGACCCGAATGTCGGCGTCGGCGCGATCGGGCGTGGTCGACGAACACTGCCAGGTGCACGGCGTCCGCGACCTTTACGTTGCCGGCAGTTCGATCTTTCCGACGAGTGGTCATGCCAATCCGACTCTTATGATCGTCGCCTTTGCGGTTCGTCTCGCCGATCGGATCCGACAAACCCTAGTATGATGTGCGTCCCGCGGATCGTCTCGCCGCCGCGACAACGCCGAAGCCGGGTTCAAGCGCCAAACCGGTGTTCGCCCTCACTCGCGATAGCGCATCGCGCTTTGCACAGGCCAGGGCAGCAAAGATGAAGAACGGCAGCCCGAGGTCCGTCAGCGCACCCGCCAGAACCTGCGTCACCAGCATTGCCGCACACGTAACCTTGGCCGCCTTTCTGTATCCGTCATCTCGCGTGTCCACGCCGTTGTCGTCTCGCGCCAAGAAGACCGACAGGAAAAACCCGATAAACAGGACGCTTCCGACTACCCCAAGACTGGCAAGCACCGCAATCGGGAAGCTCGACGCTCGCATGCTCCCGTTGCCGACGCCAAATCCGAACGTGTCGACGAAGTTCTCGAGCCCTTGTCTATTCCACAGCGATCTCTCCACGCCCGACGAACTCGAGAGCTTGTTGAACACCAGTTCGTTGAGAATGTTCGCCACATAGCTCGACGCACGTTCGTCGGCGAGAATTCCCAGAATGATGAAGGCCACCACGAACGGCGCTCCGGCCAACAAGACCATCGATTCAGTTCGCAAGGCGCCGGAGACCGATGCGGAGACGATCTGGAAATAGAAGATGCCCAACACCGCGGCTAGCCCGATATAGGCCGTCGACGATTTCGACATCAGCACCGCGCCGAGCGACAGCACAGCCAGCACGAGCGACAGCCGTCGGTAGACACCGCAAAGCCATAGCTGGAACGTGAAGGCAAAGAACGCGACCGTCATCGATCCAAACGAGGACGCCTCGGTGAAGGAGCCGACCAGACGCTTCGACCCCGCAAGCTCCACTTCGGTCAAAAGCCCGTAGGAGGCGTTCCGGATGAACGACAGGATTTCAGTCGTGTTGGAATAATACGTGGCGAGGTCGAGGACTGCGAAGACAAGGTTGGCGGCGACGCACAGCATCGCGGCGCTCCCCAACTGAATTCTTCCCCGATAGGAGGTCGCGACCGCCAGAATTAGAGCAAAACAGACGAGGTCTCCGACGAGATAGACCGACTGCGTGAAATTCGACGTCGCGGGCTGAAGGACCACCATGTAGCCGGTCGTTCGCACCGGATAGACGAACGTCTCCCCGGCAAACAACCTCGGCATGAAATAGGCCGAGACCAAACAGTCCACCACGATCAGGGCCAGCCAGAATCCGGGTGTTCCTATCGCCACGGACTCGGCCACCCGCCCCCGGCAAGCCGGCTCAGACAGAAGCCGGATCGTCAGAAACCCCAACAGCAGATGCGACGGCGTTACGTTGGTGCCTCCCAGGCTCGGAAGCGTGAAGGCCGCTGCCGCGCCGAGAAGGATCGAGCATACGAATGCGTGAATGATGAACGATACCGGCCTGAAGAGGCTGATCACGCCGAGCGCCAGCGTGATCATTCCGATGACTTCGATCGTCATGCTGCTGCCCCGGAGCCTTTCTCTTGCCGCCCGCGGCCGGAGCTCATCGACGCCTCAGGCCGAACCGAAGTTTCTCGCTTTGCTCAAATCTGTCAACGTCTCCTTCAAACCAGCGATGTCCGTCGCGGCCTCGCGCCGCGTCCCCCCTCGCCGCTGATCGAACCGCCGTCCCGGCGCGGCACTTGACCACGTACGCGAATGGCGCCGTCCCGGCTAGGCTATCCGGAAGCGACAAGTAGCGCAGACCACCGTCGTTTTCGAATATTAGGACCAACGTACCGCCTACTCATCCGCGTCCGCATCGCCGGGCTGGTAGACGCCGTTGTACCCACTTCATTGGGAAGCCCGTGAATTTACCATTGTGCCAGACAAGCAAAGCCCGGCATTCTGATTGCCCCTACAGTTGTCTTGACACTATCTGCCGCCATCGGCAGATCGCTAGTGGGGCCAGGACACGAGACGCCTGGAGATCGTATTAGGTGAGCCCATTGTCCTTTCGTCGGCTGACGATCAACGGGAAATTCCTGACAGCGCGACCTACCGGTGTCCACAGGGTCGCCGATCAGCTCATTCGCCAGATCGTGTCGAACCGGGACGCCCTGGACGGTGTATTTCGGTCTCCCCCCACGATCCTCGCCCCCAAATCCGCACCAGACGGGACACAAGGCGTTCACGTCGAGCGCTGTGGCCGCTTGAGCGGGCAGCTATGGGAGCAGATGGACCTGCCGCGGGCCGCACAGCCAGATCTGCTGCTCAACCTGTGCAATCTGGGACCTGTCGCGCTCGGCAACGCGATCACCATGATCCATGATGCACAGGTCTTCATCACGCCGCAGTCCTATTCGTTCGCCTTTCGAACATGGTACAAGGCCGTCCTGCCTTTGATCGGACGAAGACATCGCCGTATTCTGACGGTGTCCCGTTTCTCGGCCGAACAATTGGTGCGCGCCGGCGTTGCGGCCGCTGACCGCATCTCCGTCGTTCACAACGGGGTCGATCACGTCCTGCACTATCCGCGGACGCCGGAGATCGTCGATCGGCTTTCCCTCGAACGGCAACGCTTCGTCGTCGCGCTGTCCTCCATTCAAGCGCACAAGAACATCAAGATCCTGCTCGATGCTTTTTCCGGCCCGGAGCTCGGCGACATCAAGCTCGTCTTGTTCGGCGGACACGATCGACGCGACTTCGAGAGGTTATCCCTGAACGTTCCTGCCAATGTGGTCTTCGCAGGCCCCGTGACCGACAGTGAACTGCGGTCGCTTCTTGAAGCCGCGCTGTGTGTGGCTTTTCCGTCCACCACGGAAGGATTTGGCCTTCCTCCGCTGGAGGGAATGGCTCTGGGCTGTCCGGCAATCGTAGCTCCCTGCGGTGCGCTTCCCGAGGTCGCCGGGCGAGGAGCGATCTACGCTGCGGCCGACAGCCCCGGAGAATGGGTCGAAGCGATCAGATCGCTCGCGGCTTCACAGCAATTCTGGCGCGAGCGCTCGGCCGAGGGCGTGGCGCAGGCGGCGAATTTCACATGGCGGAAAGCAGGTACGGATCTCTGCGATGTCATTCGACTCGTCGCCGAAGGCAGATAGCGAAAGCCGAGTTGGAGGGCGAATGGGGGCAAGCAGAATTGCGGTGGTCGTCGCCAGCACCGGCCGGCCCGAGGAACTCGGGCGCTGGAGGGACCACATTCTCCGGCAGACTCTCCAGCCCAGCCGGTTCGTCTTCGCGGTCGTGAAGCCGTCCGATCTTCCGCCCGCGGAATCGCTTCTTCCCTTCGCCGAGATTCTCTATTGCAGTCCAGGACTGCCCGTGCAGCGCAATGCTGCGCTGGAGCTGCTTCTCGGTTCGGCGGACATCATCGCGTTCTTCGACGACGATTACGTACCGTCGGCCTACTGCATCGAGGGAATCGAGCACTTCTTCCGGCAGCATCCTGCGGTGGTGGCCGTGAATGGACTTCTTCTGGCGGACGGGATCAACAGCGCCGGAATTCCTTATGAAGAGGCCATCTCACTTGTCGACGCCAACGATCGCAACGGCATGCCCGAGGCGAAGGTGGTCTGTTCGCTCGATGGGCTGTACGGCTGCAATATGGTGTATCGCAGCACTGCAATCGGCGCCGAGCGTTTCGACGAGAACCTGCCGCTCTACGCCTGGCAGGAGGATATCGACTTTGCCGCGCGTGTCGGCCGCCGAGGGAGCCTCGCCTTGACGACGGCATTCGCCGGGGTTCACCAAGGTGTCAAAGCCGCACGTCTGGCGGGGGTTCGCCTGGGGTACTCGCAGATCGTCAACCCCGTGTACCTGATGAAGAAGGGAACGCTGTCGATCAGAGCCGGCATCCGGCTGATCGCGCGCAATCTGCTGATGAACCATGCCCGCGCCTTCAAGCCCGAGCCGTGGATCGATCGTAGAGGACGCTGCAAGGGAAACTGGATCGGGATCCTCGACTTGGTGATCGGACGTGATCACCCGAAGAACATCCTGTCCATTCGCCAGTGACCACCCATAGTTCGGTCTATGCCTCCGGCGCGACCGAGGCAGCAACGGTGATGTCCGAGGCGATCCTATCGGTCGCAGCTTTCGAACGTGCTACTTGATCGCACGCCTCGCCAACGATCGAAGGAGACCCAAGATCTTCGCTTCGGCGCCTGCTGGGCGCCCGGCGACAAGCCAGAGCGCCAGGACGGCACCGGCATAGATGGCCCCGGCCAACACGACGACTCCCATCAGCTTCGCAGCCATCAGGACGATTTGCGGCTCGTGTTCCAGGTCACGAATGAGCGGATAAACCGCCGCCGCCATCAATCCCCCCGCAACCATCGAGCGCCAATGCTCCGCGAGCTGCCGCCACACGGCCCAGCCGATCTTCTGTTGAACTGCCCGCATGGAAACCGCCGTCACGAATATCGCGATCACCATTCTCATCGCAACGGCCCCTTCCATCCCGAACAGCCAGATCGCGACCAGCAGTATCGGGATCTTGAAGAGCAATTCCGACAGCGCGATCGGAAACAGCTCCTGAGTGCGATTCAGCGACATCAACAGCGGCGACAGCGGCGCAACGAAGAGTGAGGGAATAATCGACAATGCCATGAACGCGACGATCGGCGAGATCACGATCCACTGCTCGCCCAACACCAGGCGGATCAACGGATCCGCCGTCAATGCAAGTCCAATCAGAACCGGAAGGCCGACGCAGACGATCATTGCTGCGCTCGCTCGATATGCATCCTTCACTCGATCCATGTTGTCGCGGATCAGCGAAAACGCCACGGTGAGCGGATTGAGAAGCTGAATGATGATCACCTGGGTCGGCAACGACGCCAGGTTCGACGCCATGGAGAACCGGCCGAGATCTTGACGGCTCACCATCCGCCCCAGCATCAACTGATCGATCTGCCAGTTCATGGCGCCGACCAGTTGATTGATCGTGGACCACCGCACGAAAGCCGAAAACTCGCTCCATTCCGCCAGCGACAACCGCGGCTTGTACGGAAACGCGATGTGGCTGGCGACAGCCATTGTGAGCGGCGTCGCGATCGTCCCCACGGCGATCGCCCAATACGAGCCTGTGCACCAGGCAATCGCCACCGACAAAACGAGCGACGTCAGCTTGCCCGTCGCCTCGAGAACGACGATCGGCCGATAGTCCATGCGACGGGTGAACTCGGTGATCCGGGGGCTTCCCAGACTCCGGACCGCCGGCGCCACGCCGAGCGCAGAGATGAGCCATACGAGCCTTTCATCCCGATACAGCTCGGCGATCGGCCACGACAGCGCGATCACGACCGCCATCAACACGCAAGACCTGAGCAGTCCCACGGTGAAGGCGGTGTCGTAGTGTCGCTTGGTCGGGTTCATCACCCTGACGAGCGCCACGCTGATCGGGATTTCCATGACCGCTTCGACGATGAAGATCACGGACATCGCAATCGCGATGATGCCGAAGTCGGTCGGCGTCAGAAGTCGCCCCAGAAGACTTAAGGTGATCAGATCGATGCACTTGGTGATCAGACGCGAGGCCACCAGCAGACCGGCACTCGCAGCGGTTCGCGCACCGACCGGCGCGTCAGAGTTAATCTCGGACCCCATCACCCACCAGACATCAAGCCCGCGACGCGCCGCCGGCAAACGGGGGGCGCATCCATCATCGCGCCGCGAACGCGCCGCGTCACGATCACACAGCCTCGCCAAGGGGCAAACCGGACGGAACGGCGCCCTCTCCCGGCCATCGGCGTCACGACCGCAATTCCCCCACCGGACGCTCCCTGTGAGCCGGCCCAGCCACAAACGGCTTGACGGCCCGGCTCAGAGGTCGCTCGACAACCGCCCAGCCGACAACGCCGGACGCGACGACCAGGACGGTCAGGATCACGACATTGAGGTCGAACGGCAAGGTTCCGAAGCCGAGGCGGGACATCATGAAGCCCCAGATCGGCAGGGCGAACACCTGAAACAGGTAGATTGAATACGACGCGTCGCCCAACACCGCAGCCAGTCGCCGCGCTCGCCCCTGGCCCAAATCGAGGTTGGTCGCGGCGACGACGATCCCCGCTGCCGGGATTCCCCAAAGAGCGAACCGGCCAGCGCCCTGCTCGTCAGGCGTCCAATGGACAGTCGCCAACAGAACAGCCAACGACACCGCCGCCACCATCCAGGCGGCCTGAGCCGACAGCCGGCCTCCGCTGAGCCTCCAATAGGCGATCCCGATCCCCAGGAGAAACTCCAGCAGCAGCCAACTCGTGACGAACTTCGCCCAAGGCAGCGCCGGAGACAAGACCACACCGAGACCGACCAGAACAGTGAACGCCGTGATCAGCGATCGTAGCGCCAGCGCGCGCGGAAACATCAGCAGCAGACCGAAGACGAGATAGAAGAACATCTCGTAATTGAGCGTCCACCCCACGCCGATGACAGGAGACAGCTCCCGTCCGGGAGCTGGAATTGGCAGGAACAGGTACGAGCCGACGATCCACGCCGGGTCCGCCGCCGCATAATGCGTCGTGAACACTCCCGGCGAGAGGACCGTGACCGCCACCGCTACAGTGGTCAGCAACCAATACAGCGGCACTATTCTGGCGATACGCTTTCTGAAGAACCCGGACACCGCCCCCGGCCGGGCGAAATCGTTCCGATGCACGTACAGCATCACGAAGCCGGAGATCACGAAGAACAGATCGACTCCCGCATCGCCTACCCTGACTTGACCAGAACTTTCGCCAAACAGGTGCGAGCCAGCTATCCCCTCCGGGAAAATGTAGCCGATCCTCGTCGTCGCGTGGGTGAACACCACGGCGGTCGCCGCGAATGCGCGAAGCAGTTGAATCGCGTCGATCCGCCCTCTGTTGACATTTACATCAACAGACGCCGTCACCCCCGCCTCCTCTCGGGACAGACACCCATGATCACACCGCATCCTTCCGGCTGCTCACAAGACGACGCTGGCTTCTCTCCATGACTCCATGCTGATCTTGTTCAGCCCCTTCCGCAACAAGCATCTCGGCGAATGACCGCGAGATTTCGCCAGATATGACGGCCTGTTGCGCGCTACGCCCGCACCTTTCAGGCGAACGCGCACAAGGGCGATCGGTGGTGCGGGCCGACCGCTACGGCGCGGCAATGTCCCCGGCACTGACGACCGGACAGCTCCATCGTTTGTCGCCCCGAACAGAGACGCCGTCCTCCAAGCAGCGGAGGGGTGTTGACCAGATTGGGTAAAGACGGTTTGCTTGCTGATCACGCGCTTCCGTTACAGCACTGCGCGCCGACGAACCGGATCACCGATTCAGTATGTTTGGTTCGATCACTTGCTGATCGCCCATTGCTTCGGTACTTACAACGGATAAACTTCGGACTAAATGCAACGAATTGGGGTCCTCGAATGCCGCGCGTTGGATTCTCGGAGTGGCTCGCGTTAACAAAGGTGGTCGCTCGCGGTCAGCTCTTGCGTTACCGCGGGGGCGAGCAAGGCTACACGACCCAATTCGAGCAGAACCTCGAGAAGCAAATCGGCGTCAAGCACGCGCTCACCGTGAACAGCGGAACGAGCGCTCTGATCTCCGCATTGGCCGCAGCGGGCATCGGCCCCGGTGACGAAGTGCTCGTGCCCGCCTACACCTGGGTGGCGACGGCCATCGCGCCGCTGATGGTCGGCGCGGTTCCGATCGTTGTCGACGTCAACGAGAGCCTGACGATCGACCCGGAGGACATCAAGCGCAAGATCACCCCCTACACCAAGGCGATTATGCCGGTTCACATGCTCAACCTCGTGTGTGACATGGACGCCATCGTCGCGATCGCTCGCGAGCATCGACTGAAGATCATCGAAGATGCGTGCCAGGCGGTCGGGCTCGTATACAAGGGGCGCCGCGTCGGCACGATCGGCGACGCCGGCGCATACAGCTTCAATCAGTTCAAGAACCTCAATTCCGGCGAGGGAGGAGCGGTTCTCACCAATGACGACCGTCTTTTCACCCGTGCGCGAATGTACCACGATGCGGGCAGCTATACGCGCGAGTACTCTTACGAATCCAACGAAGCGCCGTTCACTGGCATGAATTTCAAGGTCTCGGAGCTTACCGGCGCGGTCCTCTATGCCCAGTTGCCCAAGCTCGACCCTTTGATTTCGCGCCTGCGTGCGCGCTACCCCATCATGGTGAAGCACCTGTCTCAGACCGACAAACTCCGGATCTCACCGCACAATGACCCCGAGAACGCCGCCGGGCTGACCGTCATTCTCGATACTGCCGATGACGCAAAGAAATTCGCACAGAACCGCGGCGTCGACCGGCTGATCGACACCGGCCGGCACGTCTACACCAACTGGCGTCCGATCATGACTCAGCGCACTTTCGACGACCGGATGAATCCATGGAAATGGGCAAAGCGAGACATCCAATACTCGGAAGACATGTGCAGCCGCACGCTCGATATCCTGTCTCGGACCTGCCGCGTCTCTCTTGGCCCGCAATTTCCGATACCGTTCATGGAATGGCGGGGCCGATCCCTCCTGAAGACCCTGTCGTAGGAAGGCGTGCGGGCGGCTCCGCCCAGTTCGCCATTCTTCGAGGTCACGCCGATTGCTCTGAAATCAAAGCCACAGGCAATGAACCCATCGGTCAAAGTCGTCGTCTTGAGCTTACAGACTGCCGCCGAACGCAGAAGCCAGATGACCGCCATGCTCGGCAACACGTCGCTGGACTGGCAATATTTCGATGCCCACACATCGTTGATGTGCCCCGGCCTGCATTGCGACAACGCCGAGCTGCCACGACACTTCGGGCGCAAGCTCTCCCCTCCCGAGATTGCCGTCTGTTCGAGCCACGCCGCAATCCTCAGCGACTTTGTCGACAGCAACCAGGCCGATTACATCCTGGTTCTCGAAGACGACGTCATCTTCGATACCGATTTTCCGCTCGACCGGTTCTGTGCTTTCTGCGCCAGTAACGGCCTCGAATACGTCCGGCTGTTCGGCAAGCATTACGCCAAGGCCGTGCATCTCGGTTTCTTCTACGAGAGGTCGATCGTCCGCTTCACCACCAGCCCCGCCGGCACCCAAGCGTATCTGATGTCGCGCATGGCGGCCCGGCGCTTCCTTGAGAGTTACCGATCGATCCGAGCCACCATTGATCTGGCGATGGATTCGTTCTGGATCACGCGGCTACCGATCTATTCGATCTTCCCTTACCCGGTCATCGAACGGTTTTCGCCGACTTCGATCCCGATGCCTGCGGACACAGTGGAAGTCCGGGGATTGGACCGTCTGGTCTGGCAAGGCGCTCGGGTCATCAACAAGGCTCGGAAGATTCGGACGAATGCCAGGCTTCGCAAGAGCGACGAGAGTTTGCGGCAACGCCATTGGCAGTTTCGGCAGATCGGACGGACGGATTTGGAGAATTGCCGCGATCGATGATCCAGCCGCCCTAATTGGAGTGGACCCCGTTGAAGGTCGCAATCGTACACTACTGGTTCGTCGGAATGCGCGGCGGCGAAAAGGTGATCGAGGCTCTCTGCGAACTATACCCGCAGGCCGATATCTTCACGCACGTCTTCGTCCCCGACGCGGTGAGCGACAGAATCCGCAGCCATCGCGTGACGACGTCGTTCATCAATTCACTTCCCCGCGCCAGCTCGATGTACAAATCGTACCTGCCGCTGATGCCATTGGCTCTCGAGCATCTCGATTTGAACGGTTACGACCTGATCATCAGCAGCGAATCCGGTCCCGCCAAGGGGATCGTCGCGCCGCCGAACGCACTGCACGTGTGTTATTGCCATACGCCGATGCGATACATCTGGAACATGTATCACGACTATCGCAACGGCGCCGGCCGGATCACCAAGTTGCTGATGCCGCCCCTGGCTCACTATCTCCGGATGTGGGACGTTTCGACCGCAACTCGCGTCGACAGCTTTATCGCGAACTCGGCCACTGTCGCAGAGCGGATCCGGCGATATTATCGTCGAGAGTCCGTGGTCATTCACCCGCCCGTCGACACCGCGGCATTCGCACCGGTCCAGCCGTCGCAACTGGGTGACTATTACCTGATGGCCGGCGAACTCGTCGCCTATAAGCGACCGGACTTGGCGGTCCACGCATTCAACCAGATCGGCCGCAAACTGGTCGTGATCGGCGGCGGAGAGATGCTCAACGAGTTGAAGCGGATCGCCGGACCGAACGTGACCATCATGGGATCACAGCCTTTCGACGTCTTGAGAGATCACTACACGCACTGCCGCGCGCTGATTTTCCCCGGCGAGGAAGATTTCGGCATGGTGCCGGTGGAAGCGATGGCCGCCGGGCGCCCGGTCATTGCGTTCGGAAAAGGGGGAGCAACCGAGACTGTCGTGCCGGGACTCTCCGGGGTGTTCTTTCAGTCACAGGAGGTCGACCAGATCCGATCGGCGATCCTTCAGCTCGATGGCATGGAGATCGACCCGGTCAGGATTTCCAATCATGCCTCTGGATTCGGCAGGGAGGCGTTCTTTGCCGGAATCCGCTCGCACATCGACCAGTTGTTCGCCGCAAAAGCCGAGGCAGCCAGCCGCACCGGAGGCTAGCCCGTCGCCAACATCGAGAGGGTCTGGCGATCGACCACAAGGCACGTCAGGCGACCCGTGACGAAGGCGCCGGTATCGATATTGATTCTGTTCGACCGAACGTCGATCCGCTGGACGGGCGTATGGCCGTGAACGATCAGCTTCTCGAAGTTCACCGCGGTGGACAGGAATTCATCGCGTATCCAGAGGAGATCACGTTCGTTTTGATCGGACAACGCGACCCCCGGCTTCACACCGGCATGGGCGAAGAAGACGTTGCCGCAAGAGAACGTGCTCTGCAGTCCGTTGAAAAATCGACGATGCGCCTCTGGAAGACTTTCCCGAAAGGCCGACTGCAACTCCGCGACACCCGACTCGGACAGAACCTTCTTCGGCTCTATGCCGTAGGACACCAAGGTCTCGAGACCGCCCAGGCGCCGCATCCAGTTCTCGAAGACGGCCTGATCGGTCAGGCATTTGATCGCGACGGCCTCATGGTTGCCGCGGAGAAACACCAGCTCTCGTTCGCGCGACCTGCGGATGAGGCTATCGACGACATCCCGGGATTTCGGACCGCGATCGATGTAGTCGCCCAGAAACACGCAGACGGAACGAACGACAGGCCGCTTGGCCAAGTCGTCGTCGATCAGCCGGAACAGCCGCTCCATCAGATCGGCCCGGCCGTGCACGTCACCGATCGCATAGATCCGCAATCCATCGGGCAGAAAGGGCAGCCAGCGCTCAAAGTTCGCTGAACCAATATTCTGTTCGGTTTTACCGCTCCATCTGCTCACGGCGCTTTAGCCTTTCGCCGACAGGCACCGATACTCAGATTCAACACGTCCTCCTGTTCGCCTCGTGTGACATACATGTCAACACGAAGGAAATTCCTTATCTTTCATAACCATACTGGGCTCGATCGCGAACCGCCTTGTTGATCACAATCAACTATAACGTCCGACCGTTGTTGAACCTACGCGTCGTTTAATGTATCTAAAAACTACAAAATTTATATTCATAAACAGTACCTTGGAGTCGTCAGATGGCGAGCGGGCTGGGTCGCATAGCGCTTTTAGCGGCTGTTACGTCCATTCCTTTCTATAGCTGGTCGGCAAACGCCGCCTGTATCAATCCGCCCCTCTCAGATCTGGCGATCGCACAGTTCAGAGCAAATCCGAAAGCGTTACTCAATCCCACGACCGATGGTCGCGCGGTGGAAACGGCCGTTCGAGATCTGGTCGGGACAAACGCGACACTGGCCGCGGACATCGTGAAGTTAGCAGCGGGTGCACCGTCGCGGCTCAAGACGGCGATCGCGGCCGGTCTGGCACAGGCGGCCACCGCTTGCACGACGATCGACGCTCAAGCCGCGATGCTGATCCAGCAAGCCGTCGCCGCGCTCCCGGATGGTGAATTCCAGGCGACGTTCGCGGCGATCGCTGGTGATCTTTCGACCGCGGCCACAGCCGCTGCGGCCACCTCCGCGAGCAGCTCGACGGGAAGCGTCATCGTCAACAACCCGAACCGTTCGGGGCGCGCGACGCTGAACCCCGGCGGCGGCGGCGGGGTTACTCTCCTCACGCAGATTACATCCGGCGGCCGCGCCATCGTCGCCGTCGAAGAAACCGCGAGCGACCCAAAATCAGTTACTGCCGGCGGGTCCGTCAGCGCCACGCGCTGAGCCCCGCCTGTCAGGTGCATTCTCCGTGTCAACGCCGATGACGGTTTAGGACTGCCGTATGAACTTCGCCGGTCAGCCTCTGCAAGACGGTAGCCTGCCTCGTATCGGCACCGGCAAGGACGCGCTCTCCCTGCTGGATGTCAGCGATTTCGTCGCCCGACACTGGCGTTTCATCGGTCTGGTGACGGTGTTCGTGATCGCGCTTGCGCTCGCCTATTTGGCGGTCGCGCCGTCCAGATACACCGCCCAGACCGACATGATCATCGACACCAAACGGGTCACCTGGACTCAGTCGGAGTTCGCGACCGAGAACCGGATGGTCGAGGACGCGTCGGTCGAGAGCGAGATCGAAACGACGAAATCGGAGAAGGTCGCCCTGCAGGTCATTCGGAAGCTCCGCTTGACCGAGGATCCGGAATTCATCGGATCCGGGACCGGACTTCGCAACCGGCTTTACGAGCTTCTGAACCTCGATCCGCCGATTTCGCCCCAGGTCACGCCCAGTCAACTCGAAGCACGCGCGCTGAGCCGGGTGAAGGACAACCTCAAGGTGATCCGGCTCGGGCGATCCTACATCGAGCAGATCTCGTTCACGTCGCTGGTCCCGGAGAAAGCGGCGACGATCGCCAACGCCTTTGCGGACGCCTACATCGAGGATCAGATCCAGGCGAAATTCGAGGCGACCCGACGCGCGAGCGAGTGGCTGCAGCAGAGGATCGGAGAACTGCGCCAGCAGGCCAGCGACGCCTATCGGGCGGTGCAGGACTTCAAGTCGACCAACTCCATCATCGTGAACGGCGACGGCAAGCTCGCAAGCGACCTGGAGCTCGATCAGCTCGGAATCTCGCTGGCAAAGGCCCGCGCCGAAACCAGCCAAGCCAGAGCCAAGCTCGAACGGATCACCCGGGTTCTCGAACTGCGCCAACAGAAGGGAAGCACCGAGATTCCCGATCCGGTCGTCACCGACGCGCTCAGCAACCCGGTCATCACGCGGCTGCGTCAGCAATATCTCGACAACCAGAGCAAGGAAGCCGAATGGAGCTCGCGCTACGGGCCTGATCATCAGGCCGCACGCAATCTCCGATCGGAGATGGCCAACGTTCGGCAGGCGATCTGGGACGAAGTCAGCCGAATCGCCGAGAGTTACCAAAGCGAAGTCCAGATCGCGAAGACGCAGGAAGAGTCGATCGACAAGCGGATGATCGAGGTCTTTCAATCGTCGACCGGGACACGCCAGGCACAGGTGCATCTCAAGGAGCTCGAAACCGCGGCCACCACCTACCGCGGCATCTACGAGACCTTCCTGACCCGCTTCACCCAATCGGTTCAGCAGCAATCGTTCCCGTCGACCGAGGCACGCGTCGTCACGCTGGCTTCGCCGCCGCTCGTCCGCAGTTCGCCGAAGACCAACTTGACCCTCGCCCTCGCCACCGTGTCGGGCTTGGCGTTGGGCATCCTCGCCGCCTTCGCGCGAGATCGGATGAGCCGCCGGATCCACACCCGCGCTCAACTCGAGACGATCCTGGGCACCAGTTGCCTTGCGATCATCCCGTCCTTCGAAGATCCGGCGCTCGCTTCCCAGACCGCCACCGGCTCGTCCCGGCTCTCCCGTATGGCGAGACATCTCGTGCGCAAGCGAGATCCCGCATCCGGTCAGCCTCGTGCGAAAAGCTCGGCAAACTCCGCCGCCTTCGAGAAAATCAACGACGTCGCGCCGTTCTCGGCCACCGCCGAAGCCCTCCGCCATATCAAGGTTGCGATCGACCTGAGCCCCGGCGGCGGACGCGTGATCGGCATCGTGTCCGCCCGCCCCGGCGAGGGCAAGACGACCATCTGCGCGAGCTTCGCGGCATTTTTGTCCAAGAGCGGCGCGCGAACCCTGCTGATCGACGGAGATCTACGGAATCCGTCGCTGAGCAGGACGCTCGGGTACAAGAACAAGCGCGGACTTCTCGAGCTCGTCGCAGATCAGCTTCAATTGAGCGATCTGGTCGTTACCGACCCGGTTTACAAATTCGACTTTCTACCGTCGGCCACCGAAATGAAGCCGATCAACAGCGCGGACGTGCTCACCTCCCCCTCCGTGAAGCGGATGTTGAAGTCGGCAGCAGGCAATTACGAATACATCATTGTCGATCTCCCCCCCATTCTTCCGGTGGTGGACGTGAAGGCCGCCGCACACCTGTTCGACGCGTTCATCCTGGTTGTCGAATGGGGGGCGACCATGAGCGACGAAGTCCGCAGCGCGGTCGGCGTCTCCCGTTCCCTGTCGGAGCGACTGCTGGGAGCGGTCCTCAACAAGACCGACGAAGACGTCATGCGCCGCCTCGAGGGCTACTCGTATCGCAGTCACAATTATTACTACTACGGTGCCCCCAAGCACGAAAACGATCAGACAGCAAGCTGATGCCTCTGGACGCTCGTCGGCTGACGACGATCAAGTTCGTATCCTCTGCGATTGGCGTGATCGGTCTCGTCTGGGCGATGGCGACGTTTCACCGCGCGATGGCGATCGATCGCTTCGAGGAATTCACCGACCATCTTCTGCGCTTCGAGACGTTCGACGGCACCGTCAGCTCGACGGCTCTGAAGAGCCGATCGGCCCATGCACTCGATGCCTGCGACACCCGCGCGCAGCGAGCGCTGATCATGCTCGAGATCCCACTCGCCGACGCGGCGCTCAGGACCGGGGCGACGCGCGAATTCGACACGAGGAGCGCAGACCTCAGAACCCGCGCCTACCAGATACTCTCCTGCGCTCCGACCGAGTCTTTTGCCTGGCTGGTTCTGTTTGGGCTTGCGGTACAGGATGGGCGGCTCGACCCCGGCGCTTTCGACTTGCTCGATCGCTCGTACGACACGTCTCCGCGAGAAGCCTGGCTCGCCGTTCGAAGGATCGCGATTGCAGCCCCCGTCGCCTCACTCGCACCGGAAGCAACACGCAGCAAGATCGCTTCCGAATTCCGCCGACTTCTGCTGGACGGATACGTTGAGTTGCCGGCGCAATCCTATGCGAGATCTCACCAGGGCGTGAGAGAGCTTCTGGACGCCGAGATCCAGCAGCTCGACGTCCGCACTCAATCGCGCTTCAAGGCCGCGGTCGCCAAGCTCCTGCGTTGAGCACCGCTACGACGCGGCAGCAGAAGCATCGAGAGCAGACCTCGTGCAGGCGACGCGAGATCGTCCCCGATCGGGGCGACGGCTTTCCAGCGTCGCATGGCGCGTACACCGGACGGCTGCTCGTCGCCTCTCCCAGGACAGCACGACTGCGATCGCGTTCACGAAACGACGGCCGATTCCCCGCAGCGAGCTACACAAGGACGGCGCGCGGCTGTTACTTAGCTCCCTCCCCGACGCCGCGCCGCGAGGCTCGAATCGACAATCGTTCGGAGCGCGGCCGCAAAGCCCGCGACGACTCGGAAATCCGTCAGAACACTGACTTGCGTCGCGCACCTCTTTCGTGTCGCACGACCACGTCACGAATTCACGCGACATCCGCGTAATGCCTGCGCCAGAGCCACTTCTGTGACGAGCAGAAAATCCGACGACGCCCGAAACGTCTTTGCGGGAGCAACCCAAGAAATCACCGGCGCGATTTGTTGCTCTATATGTCAACGGCGCGATTTATCTTAACGCGAACTTGCACGCGCAATGGTGCGATCAACAGTTTATTCACCAACCGCAATTTGATAGACATTCAATTCAATAACGCTTTGAGCGACAGTTCATCTGGACATCTACGGGCAGCCTGAGAGTGCGACGATGGATGGATTGCTGAGAACCGATACCGAGATCGATCTGGCCGACAGGAGTCGACCGACTCCCGTCGGATGCACGTCGAAGAGAGCCCTCGACCTTCTGTTGGCGCTTTCGGGCTTGGTGATTTTGGCTCCGCTGTTACTTCTGTGCTACCTCGCGACGATGATCGCGTCTCCCGGGCCGGCGATGTTTCGCCACAGGCGGGTCGGTTTCAACGGACAGACATTTGATTGCCTCAAATTTCGGACGATGGCCGTCGACGCCAACGAGCGGCTTCAACGATTGCTGGAGAGCGACCCGGAGGCCGCCGAGGAATGGAGGCAGACTCAGAAGCTGCGTCGCGACCCGCGCGTGACACTGGTCGGAGCGGCGCTCCGGAAGTCCAGCCTGGATGAACTCCCTCAGCTCATCAACGTGCTGAAAGGCGAAATGAGCATCGTCGGGCCCCGTCCCGTCACTGCCGAAGAGCTCAGCCGTTACGGACACTGCGCGGCTGAATATCTGGCATGTCGTCCGGGCCTGACGGGACTTTGGCAAGTCAGCGGCCGCAACACCACGACGTATGACCGTCGCGTGGCGCTCGACTCGTACTATGCGAACAACTGGTCCCACCGCCTCGACTTGCGGATCATCCTGGTGACCATACCGACACTCCTCACCGCATACGGCGCGTATTGAACCGACGGCGGCGAGGCGTCCTGCGTCATGAACCCGGTGCGCAACTTGAACGACAAAGGGTCAACCCAACAGTCAACTCGCCGAGAACCACGACGTGAGCACCGATCTGATCACCCATGCAAAGCGGAAGAGCGTGTTCAGGGCTCTGGTCGCGCTCAACGCAGCCACCTTGTTGGCGTGGATGGGACTGCTGGTCATCGGCCTGGGGTTCTGGCTGCAAAACATCGCCACGGCCGTTTGGGTTTTCATGTTCGACTAGGCGACGCTCTCTGAATGCCGATCGTCGGTGCTTGCAGCACGCATCGCCGGACCGGCGCGCCGAGATCGAGCGGGTCCGGTAGCGGCCCGAATGTTCGCGGATAGCAGCGGCGCCTGGGCTGGCTCGGCTTCGCCGCCCAACTTCCGGGGGCATCTCAGCTCCGGCCGGATAACGCCCCGGCGCACGCGGCACAGCAGACGTCTCACGCAGAACGGGAGCCTGTCTGGCCACGACGGGTTTCATGAACGAGATCGGCGAACCGTCCCATTGACCTCCAGGCCGGTTGCCAGCAGGCTGGTGTCTAACCGGCCTGTTCTGGCAGCAGCACAAGCCCAGTCCGGGCCGCACTGATCGTTAACCTCAATCGGTAGCCGTTCGTTTACTCCACCGATGCATGCTCTGGAGCAGTCGTTCACGTAGAACATTCCACAATCAGTAGCTGTCGATGCTGGATAGACTGCTCAGTCCGACCCTTGCGCTGGCGGCGGCTTGCGTCGTTGTCAGCCCTTCGGTTGCGCGGCCTCCCGTGACGCGGGCCGGCGCGATCCAGGTTCTGGCTGAAGCTGCCCCGGCACTGGCTCCCTTTCAGCATGTTCGATTCTGCATGCGTTATCCTTCGGAGTGCGCGTCGGATCGCGATCAGACCGACCGCATCGATCTCTCCCCATCGGCGCTCGAACTGCTGGAAACGATCAATCGGCGCGTGAATTCGGAGATTGCGCCGGTCCGGAAGGTCTACGGCTCGGATTTGCGCATCGGGTGGACGATCGGACCGAAGGCTGGAGACTGCAACGACTACGCCGTCACCAAGAGGCATCGCCTGATCGAAAGCGGTGTGCCTGCACGGGCGCTGCGCCTGTCGGTGGTGCGGACGCCCGATCAGGTCGGGCACCTCGTGCTCCTGGTCTCGACGACGGACGGCGACCTGGTGCTCGACAATCTGGCGCCATCGATCCGCTCTTGGCAGAGCACCGATTACGAATGGCTCAAGATCCAGTCGAGCGCTGATGCTCGTCTTTGGTTCGACGTCGGCAGAAAGGTCGCCGAGCCGTCGGACCGCCAAGGCCCGGTGGGACTTCAGCTCGCCGCGCAAAGAACCGCCGAGTAGCCGAGGCCGGTCTGCCGGCTGGGATTGTCGAGCACCGCCGCGAACGGACAGCCAACCGATCGGGCCGCAAAGCGGCGTCAGACACGCACCCCGGAATTGCCGTGATCAGGTCGGCGATCGCCGGCAACCTCGTCTCGCTCCGTTCCGCGCTCCCGCGTGGCGAGGGCGAGTCCGCAGCCGAGCAGGATGCCGAAGGGAATCGAGTAGCCCGGGACCTGCAGCGGAAAATCGATCAGCGAATGCAGATAAGTCATCACCATGATGCCGCTGATGGCACACAGAAAGGTCCGGCTAGCCCCGACCGAACGGGTGGCAGCCCGTGCCACAATGACCAGCGAGCCGGCGGCCGACATGCAGACGAGCAAGGCGATCGGAAGCCCCATTTCGACGGCGATTTCGATCAGTGTCGAGTGGGCGTAGTCCCAAACGCCCCACATCGACATGTCACTTCCTCGGAAAGCAGGAAAGACATCCGGAAACGCTCCGGCCCCGACGCCGAAGATCGGGCTCTCCAAAATCACTCGGAAAGCGTACTTGTAAGCCATCCAGCGGCCTTCATCGAACATGCCGCGCGTCATGACGCTCTGGCTTTGGGCCAGCCACCACGCGATCGCGATCAAGCCGATGGCCGAGATCAACAGACCATAGACAAGGCGAAGCCGTAGCTGACCGGCGACCATCTGGAGGATCGCGGCGAACAGCCCGAGTACGGCACAAGCCAGGCCCGCACGAGAGCCGGTGGAGAGCAGCGCGAGGAAGCACAGCAGGCCCGCAGCGGCCCGAGCGGCGACCTGGATCCCTGCTGCCTCATTGGAAGGGCTGAGCATCACGAGCCGCAGCGAAAGCGAACCGAACGACTTCAGCTCTTGCTGGATCGAACATGCCCACAAGATCACCCCGGCCCCCAGCAAGGCGGCGGCCGTATTGTGATTGATGAAAGTGGCGGTCAAATCCGCCTGATATGCCGTCTTCGGCTGCCAAAGCACGAACCCAGGTGTGAAAGCCCGAGCCAGCAAACCGTAGAGCGCGTAGAGCAGGATCGAATAGCGAGCGACCTTGAACAGGGTCTCGGCATTGCTTCGCGAGGTCCCGATCCAGAAGCCCGCCAGCACCGAAGTGACGAGAAGCAGGAAATGCCCGGCAGATACGACCGGAATCTCCGCGCGAGCCGATAGTCTCGACGAGATCGGAAGATGGATCAGCTCGCTCGCCCGGTCCCAGGCGTCCGAGTTCGCTCCGGCCGATAGTCCGGGAATGATCTGGATGGCCGCGACAACGAGGTACGCGGCGCAGACCGTCAAAAACGCGATCAGGACGCGGAATTGAGCGCCGGAAACAGAGCGCAGCGGTCTCCCGATCAGGCTGATCGACAGCACCACCACCCACGCCAGCACCCAGATATTGTCTACGGAGCCGAATGGCAGAGGCGCCAATGCGAACGCCGCAAGGGTGAGCCCTAGCTGGACCTTTCCGAGCGCTTCGGCGTGGGAGGACTTTGCGCCCACATCCACCGCCGAAGCAATCGGAGCGGTCCTATCGGTCACCAACGGGTCTTCGTGGCCGCGTTCACGTTGATGGCCGCGTTCGACACGTTCGACGTCGTGTTGGCCGTGTTGTTGATCAGGGTCAGCAGCTTGTAGTAGTCGACCACCCGCGCATTCGCGACATACATGACGTCCTTGCTTCTGATCTGGAAGCCGGAGGCCAGCAGCATACCGGACGGATCGCGCAGATTGACGTGATAGATGGTCGGAATGCGATCGTAGGTGAAGCGGTTCGTGTCGACTCCGAGCTTGTCGAGCAGCGACCGATCTTCGTAGCGGAACACGAAGACCTCGGCCGGATCCGACTGCTGATCGTTCAGACCGCCGGCCTTGCCGATCGCCTGGGCCAGCGTCAGGGATTCGACGTCGAAGGTCAGCTCGGAATTATAGCCGAACACGTTCTGATTGAGAGCGCCAAGGGCCGTGAAGGTCGGCGATTCTCTGGTGAGGAAGATCACGTCGTTGGGACGTACAAAAATGTTCTCGGACGGATCATGGACGATGCGGCTGAGAAGAACCTTCACCTTCTTGCCATCGCGCTGAAGCGTGACGTAGCTCTCGATCGCCTCGTACTTCGGTCCACCTGCGCGGGCGATCAGAGCGAGAAGCCGCTCGCCGACGCTGTTGAGCGCGAACACTCCCGGGGCGTTGACGTCACCCAGAACACTCACGACGCTCGAATGCTGCTGGTTCAGGCTGACGACGACCTGCGGCTCGATCGCCCGATTCCGCAGCCGAGCGACCACGGCCTGCTGCACTTCCGGAAGCGTTCGTCCGGCCGCGGGCACTTCGCCGGCATAAGGAACAGAAATATTGCCGCGCTGGTCGACGGCCTGCGGCGGCAGATCGACGAAGTTACCGGGGCGAGCACCCGCGGATTGCCCCGGAGTGAACAGACCCCCTGGCGCCGCTTCGAAGATCGAGATGTTCAGAACGTCTCCGACGCCGACCACCTGCTGCGGCTTCGGACGCCTGTCTCGGAACGATCCCTTGAACGACACGACGTTGGGCTGCGACAGGAAGCCAATGGTATCTGCGGAGACATCGACCAGCGCATAGGGCAATGCGTTCGTCGACCTTATCCCGGCGGTCGCATAGTTCTCGACTGACTCACTCGAAGGCCCGGTGCCTGGCAGAACCGCACATGCCGACATCGAAATCAGCAACAGCAGACCAGCAAGCACCTGAAACGTCTTGCGCACCACGGGCAACCTCATTGCATCGCTCCACAAGGCCCGCGGTCAACCAGCTTCGGTGGGCGAGTCCAGGCGACGAACATAATCTGTGGCCTTGTCGGGACGCGAACGACCGCCCCTCCGAATCGAGCCTCGAATACTTCCCAGAAGCCTACTTACAGGGCACAGTGTTTTGAAGATGCTCCCCCCTCCCGACCTTCATTCTCCGGGAACACGTTGCAGTTGAGCCACACTGAACGGCGCTAACCAGTAGTCCTGTGACCCAAAAGTCCCGTTTGCGCCCTCGGTAGCCCTCTATTCCGGTCCGGTTACTCGACTGTCCAAGCCGAGCAGGCTGTCCGCCGGGCGTCATCGTGCCTCTCCCCGGACGGCCCATGCTTCGACATCGGGCGGCTGCGCCCAGTGCGCCCCACGGGCGGCTGCCCCCCAAGTTCTCG
Organism: Rhodopseudomonas palustris; assembly: GCF_007005445.1. Lineage (NCBI taxonomy): Bacteria > Pseudomonadati > Pseudomonadota > Alphaproteobacteria > Hyphomicrobiales > Nitrobacteraceae > Rhodopseudomonas > Rhodopseudomonas palustris. The sequence goes on from NZ_CP041387.1 coordinate 2,678,564, forward strand.
CCGAACTCCCCTCAAGGCAGCCCCAAAGGCGCCGGATCACACCTGCCCCTCCGCGCCGTTTCGCGACGTCCAGCAGGAACTAAGTGATTGGATGATTTTCAGAATACTACTTGGCATCGGCTCGCCGACCTGGCGACCGACCTCCCCTCCTCAAATTCAACAAAGTTCCACTCAGTATCGCTCGGCAGTCATATGTTCATGCAATCTGGAGTGAGCGATCCTAGATTGCTGGGGGCTGAATCGGGGCTCGCGCCGAAAGGCGCTTGGGGGGAGAACTGCAAATGATCTATCAATCGAGCCTACCGAGCTGGGGTCACGCCGACGGAGGAAGCCGCGGGAGGCCGTAATGGCGTATTTGGCTATTGCCTTGGCTCTGGCGGGGTTCTTGATTGGACTGAGATTTCGGCTCGTGGGACTGCTTCAAGCCCTCGCCGTGGTTCTGCTCCTGACGATCGGCATCTGTATTGGGTCTGGATACGGTTTTACAAAGACGATCGTGGTCGTGATCGCTGCTCAGGCAGTCATCCAGGCCGGGTATTTCTTCGGCCTGCTGGCACAGACGCTGTATCAGTCCCGTCGCACCCGAATGGTTCTCTGAAAGCGCCACTCTGTCCCCACCGACGTTGTCGGATGGCCAGGGCAGCACCGGTCGACCGAGGCCTGCTCGCGCCTTCCGAAGCGGGTCTTCAGGTGAGATCCGCGCCCCTGAAGCCGCCGCCTCGCCTCTTCGGCGCAAGATTGGCCTCTTGGATTGCGATCCTTGTGCTACAAGCGGACTGATGCCGCCCGCTTTTCCGGGTCGATATTTGGTGGGACGTTTGGATTCTGGTTTCGGAGACTTGCCATGAACTTGAGGAAGGTTGCGATCATTTCGCTGGTTTTCAGCAGTGCGGCCGTCGCGGCGTCCGAGCCGGCTTCTGCGCGAAATCGGCTCTATCCCGTCACGACCTGCGGTCCTGACCAAGCCTACCTCTGCAAACTACACGGATCGTTCGATGATCCGCCCTTCCACTACAATCTCGCCATTCATCCGGGCTGCATCAAGACCGTCAGCAAGGGCCGCCGCTACGGACGTGAATATGTCATCGTTTGCGGTAGCCCGGAACGTCCGATGGTTTGGTGGTGACCGCACGGTCGCTCAAAGAAGTCTGGCTGCGACGCAATGGCGGTTCGGAATAGGCGACTACCTTTCCGGCCGCAGTCCGACATTGTTCGGCGAACTTTGACGACGTGAAAAGTCGTTTGCATTGCCTCTGCCGGCTTGAGATCGATCCGCCGGGACGATGTTGTTCGACCCGCGATCACGGACCAGGTTTCCGTACATATCTCGTTGTGGCGCCACACTCTGCGCCGACGCACTCGCGACCATCGACAGGATGGCGGGAACAACCAAGATCAACGCCCTCATGAAATCCTCCCGGATCAAGACAGCCGAAGCGTAACTAATAATGAAGCAGTTGCAAATCGGCGAGCCGAAACATCGCTGTCGCGTTTGCAGCGCCGCCTGAACAACCAGCTCGGCGTTGAGGACACCGTGAACGGCTGCGCCGAATCAGCGGGCGGCGACCGCCGCGTCAGCCGCGGCGATGACGATCAAAGCCGTCGGCAGAACCGAGCGCACGCGGGCAAGATTGGGAAGCACTGCCGACCGAACCGAATGTGAATGCGTCTGCCCGAATCGAAGATCCGGATCGGGACCGTAGCGTCCTTGAAATCCGCTCCACGGAGGCCGTCTCTGCGGGCACGCCATCGACGGCGACGAACCGATCGGCTGGTTGGTTGGTGGGGGAGGCAGGACTCGAACCTGCGAAGCCATGAGGCGGCTGATTTACAGTCAGCTCCCTTTGCCACTCGGGACACTCCCCCGCCCGTGCCGCCGGCCCAACGCCTGTGGCAGGCAAAACCGGGACCGGAAGCCGCAGCGAGCCCGCGGGCGGGCCTGCAACGCGGCGCGGTTATGGGCGATGCGGCCCCCTAAAGTCAACCAACCCCATGACGATTTCGACACTCCTTCGTCATATCGGACGATCGAGCCGAAATTGCCTTGCGTCGTGTTGCGTGAGACAAGCGCCGCCATGAGCGACAGACCGCCGAATTCCCGCTTTTCCCGCCGCGACGGCCCGCCCCGCGGCAAGCCGCGCCCCGCCGGGTTCCGCCGCGACGCCCGCGAGCGCGACGGCGACGGGCCCGTGATCCTGTACGGCTGGCACACCGTGACGGCGGCGCTGGCCAATCCGCGGCGCAAGTTTCGCAAGCTGTGGCTGACCGAAAACGCCGCCCGCAAGCTCGCCGACGAGAACATCGACACCCGAATCGCGCCGGAGATCGTGCGGCCGTCGGAGATCGACCGCCGGCTCGGGCCGGATGCGGTGCATCAGGGGATGCTGGCCGAGGCCGACGCGCTGGAGACGCCGCGAATCGACACCCTGCCCGAGCACGGCATCGTGCTGGTGCTCGACCAGATCACCGATCCGCACAATGTCGGCGCGATCCTGCGTTCGGCGGCGGCGTTCGCCGTGCAGGCGATCGTCACCACCGCCCGGCACAGCCCGGAAGCCACCGGCGTGCTCGCCAAATCCGCCTCCGGCGCACTGGAGCTGGTGCCCTTGGTGCTGGTGCAGAATCTCTCCCGGGCGCTGACCGAGCTGAACGAGCGCGGCTTTCTCACCGTCGGGCTCGACAGCGAGGGCGAGGACGACCTCGCCGCGGTCGCGCTGCGCCAGCCGCTGGCGCTGGTGCTCGGCGCCGAGGGCAAGGGCCTGCGGCAGCTCACGCGGCAGACCTGCACCACCGTCGCCCGGCTCGACATGCCGGGCGAAATCAAGAGCCTGAACGTCTCCAACGCGGCGGCGCTGGCGCTGTATATCGGAGCCAGCCGGCTCGGCCTGATGGGCCGCCGCTAAGGTTCTCAACGCAGAACGCCCGCCCGCATCGGCTGCGGACGGGCGGCCTGAGCCGGCGCGATGCCGATCAGTAACGATGGTGATGCATCGGCCCGTGGGGGCGATGGCCGCGGTGCCAGCCGGCATGGTGGTGGCGGTGCGCCCCCGGCCGGACGTGATGGCGGCCGCGATAACGCACCACCGCCGGCCCCCACGACGGCTCTCCGATCACCTGATGGGTCATGGCGTGCGCATAGGCGCCGCCGGTGTAGGCGGTGCCGGTGCGATACACCGAGACGGCACGCTCGTCGTAATAGGGACGCGGCGCGAACCGGCCCGGGCCGGTATAGGCCGGCCCCTGGTTGACGTAGTAATAGCGGGTCGGGTCCGGCAGGCGATCGAACGCCGCGGTGCCGTAGCCATAGCCGTAGCCGGTCTCGAACGTGGCGTAGCCGTTGCCGCACGGGCTGACCACCGGGCCGCACGGCCCGCAGCCGCCGCCGAACACACCTCCGCCGCAGGCCAGCGCCGGCGCGGCGCTCGCGGTCACCACGGCCAAGGCCGCGACCAGTCCGGAAACCAATGTACGCATGCTACGCTCCTGTTCGATGTCGTGGTCGAGATCGTGGTGTCGGCGGCACGGGGGCCATCACCGGTACGGCCGCGGGCCGGGCCGCGGCGGCTCGTCGAACGGCGGCGCAATCAGCACCTGGGGTTCGATCATCGGGGACGGCGGCGCCGGCTGCGGCGGGCGCGACTCCACTTCCCAGGATTGATGGAAGCTCTCCGCCGGCTTCGGCAGCTTGCGGTCCGGCGGCGGCTCGATCTCCAGCCGGCCGTAGCCCGGCAGCCGGTTCGAGCCCGGGTAATAATGGCCGACCTCCGGATACACCACCCGCCGGCTGCCGTAGATCGTCGGCTGCACATGGGTGCCGCGCTCCAGCCCCCAATCGCCCTCGATCATCGCATAGGACGCGTCGCGGCCGTTGATGATGATCGGCACGCCCGGCCGCCCCGGAATGACGATCGCCCGCCCGCCGCTCTCGGCGAGCGCCGGGGCCGCGGTGAAGGTCGCGGTCAGAAGCGCCAGCGCGGGCGCCAGACGTCGAAGGGTGAAGGGATCGGACATGCGGCAAACGCTAAGGGAAAAGCCTGGCAGATGGGTTAAGGCACGGCCGGCAGCGGCCGGTAAGCCTAACGCGCAACCCGGGTTCGGGGTCCGTCCGCCGCGATAGATCGCAACGTCGTTAATGCCGGCTTTCGATCGGCGGTGCGCTCGGCGCCACGGAAACCGCTGCAGCGGCCTTGTCGAGCCGCGGCGGCGCTGCTAGCTGTCTGCCCGATGCCGGCGTAGCACAGCGGTAGTGCAGCGGTTTTGTAAACCGAAGGTCGGGAGTTCGATCCTCTCCGCCGGCACCATTGGGCTCGACGCAAAGCAGCTTCGCAGCGCTATGCGACGTCGTCCGTCTCCTGGGCGTAGGCCATTTCCATCACGATGGTGTAGAGCCGTTCGCCGACCAGATGCCCGGCGTGGAATCCGGTCTCGGCCTGCAGCCAGGCCAGCGCGTGCTGGTGGCGGGGCGACTGGCCGACATGCGCCATCGCCCAGTTGGGGAACGCTCGGACGGCGATCGGGCCCGCCAGCAACACCTGAATGTCGCTGTGACGGCGGTCCTGCTGGATCGCCTCGAACACGGCTTCGACGGCGCTGCGGGGGCCTTCGAGCACCTGAGCGAAGAAGCCGCTGTTGAAGATCAGCGCGCCGGTGATCCCTTCCCGCTCGTTGTGGGCGCGGGAGGTGGCGAGGATATCGGCGATTTCCGACGAGAGGCTGTCGAGCCCCCCTGCGATCCGGTTTCGGCTGACATAGAGAACGCGAAAAAGCTGCGCCTGCATCGAATCCCTCACCCGCTTGGGCGCTTCCCTCCTGTGTGAGCATCGGCCCCGAAACGCCCTCGGCCGACGCGCGACCGGGCCGGCCGAAGCTGTCCGCGATCCAGCACCACCGCCCGGCAACGACCGCAACGCGCGCCTGCCTCGCCCCGCCACGCCTGTTGCCGCACCGATCAGACGGCGACGCTGCTCGGAACGAGGTTCTGGCGGGCCACGTTGATCGTATACACCACCGCCGATCTCGGTGCCGGGAAGTCGCCATTGGCGAAAATGCCGTCGCGCTCGAAACGGCCTTCGGTACTGATCAGCAAAGACGTGGTGAAGATGCAATGAACCTCGCCGCCGGCGTTGGTGAACGGCAGCAGCAGTTTCTCGTAGTCCACCGGCACGTCGTGCGCATCGGAAACCGAGGAGATCGAGTACACCGGCTTGCGGCTGCGCCGACACAGCTCGTATTGCGCGAGCATGTGGTCGCGCGCCGCCGGCGACAGAAACTCGTCGAGATGCAACCCGCGAGGCTCCAGGCCGGTGGCGGCCGACAGCAACGATCCATAATGCAGGATCTGGTAACGCCGTGGCTCCGCCAGGCCCACCACCCGCGTGACGATCGATCGCGACATATCGAGGCTCGCGGGCTCGAACGCAAACGGCACCATCGCCGGATCGGGGATCCTGCCGCCTCGCGCCCATTGGCTGATCAGCCAGCGATGAGGCACGTGTCTGACGACCTCAACACTGCTTGGATTGGCGAACATGATCGGGGAATTCCTCATCTGGCAGCCGCCACCCGCCACCGGGTGATCGGGCAGCGCCGCCGTCACTGCAGCACGGCGCACAGCAGCTATCCGACCGCTCATAGCCGGTCAACGCTTGGCGACAGACTGCATGTGGCTGCCGAAGGTATGCGCATCTTGGCACGGCTCCCGGCTCGCCGCAGCCTGGGGGCGCTACGAGTTCAGACCGAACTCCTCGCGAAGGCGGGATCGGACTCGACCGCCGACGTGCATGCCGGTCGGCTCCGGCTGTCGACGACTCACAATCAACTCAAAGGCGACGCAACTAACTCTCATAACTATCAGTTTCACCAAAGGAACTCGGCGCCATTTGAGCTGGATCAATTTCACTGCCAGTATAGGTTGCAAGAATGCAGCAGATACTCTTCGGAGGAATCTCCCATGTGGTTGATGCAGGAGCGAGATTATTTGTTTCATCGCTGTGGTGCGTGTGGGGCGGCTGCGCATCTGACGCGCAGCACGCCCGCCGCCGCCGGCGGCGAGCGTCGCACCTACGAGTGCCGCCGATGCGGCCGGGTCGACGTCTATGACGTCGGTCCGGATGTCGGCGCGCCGTGGATCCTGATCGATCAGTGCCGGGATGCCAGCGCGGCGGCGATCCGGCCCTGAATCACCACGCCGAGCCAGATCACCAGCGTCGACAGGCCGGCTGCGGCCACCACCAGAACGTCGCTCTCGCTCATCGGATCGGTCCTCCGCCACAACGGGCGGCGCATCGTCCGGGCGCCGCCGCGGCAGCGTCACAGCCGCGACGTCTGCCGGAGACGATTATTCGCACGGCCGCGACCGGCGGCGTTGACGCCGGTCAACGGCGGCGCAGCCGCTGCGGTCACGGCCTGCCGGGCGGGCGTCACAGCCACCGCACCAGCACGGTCAGATTGATCGCGCAGGCCCCCAGCAGCGCCAGGGTGAGGCCGGCCGGAGCACTGTCGATGCGGGTTTTCAGGATCTTCGTCATGTCGGAACCCGTGGTCATGACCGGACCATCGGGTGATTCTAGCCGTGGAGTCCCAGGCGATATTTTTCGCCGGATTTAACCCTCGTTAACCTTCGATTCCCGGCTCGCTAAGCCCTTCGTTGCGCACACAAAAAAGGCCGGCGCGACGGCCGGCCCTGACGCTGCGTTTCGGCGAGGCGGGATCGCGGCCCGGTCAGTACTTGGCGACCGACGGCCCGCCCCAGCCGAAGCGGTAATTGATGCCCGCCTTGACGGTGTGCTCGTCGTTACGGAACGAGGTGCCGACCACGTCGGCCGGACCGCCGGTGAAGGTGGTGTCGCCGAACTTGTAGTACTGGTACTCGACCTTGGCCGACCAGCTCGGCGCGAACAGATATTCCAGGCCGGCGCCGACGGTGTAGCCGTCGTTGCGGCTGCCGCTGGTGGTGTAGGCCGCCGGGAAGCCGGCCGCGGTGGCGACGCCGAGATCGCTGTCGCGCCAGGCGTAGCCGCCCTTGGCGTAGAGCAGCGTCGGTCCCCAGGTGTAGCCGAGCCGGCCGGTGACCGAGCCGAGGCCGCGGGTGTCTTCCGCCGCGGTGCTGCCGCCGGAGAACAGCACGCCGGTGTTGCTCGACGACAGCCAGCTATATTGCGCCTCGATACCGATCACCCAATTGGTGGCGAACTGATAGTCCGCACCGCCCTGGACGCCGCCGAAGAACCGGCCGGAATTGCCCGGGATGCTGTTGTCGCCGGCCCAGGCGCCGCCGACATGGCCGCCGACATAGAAGCCGGTCCAGTTGTACACCACTTCGGGCGCCGTATAGGCGGGCGCCGCCTTGGTGTAGGGCCGCGGCGGCAGATCGGCCGCGAAGGCGGGAGCGGAGAGCGCGATCACCGCCGCTGCGCCGAGCAGAGTGTTCTTCATCGTGGTCATCGTCGTCCCTCCTTCGATGCGTTCCGATGTGCTCAAAACAGCATGGCAATGGTTTGGTTGCCCGGTGGCGACGGCGCAGCATTCATTCAGCAGGACTGTGACGACGCCGCAACACTCTGGAACCCCTCCCTGTCAGGCCGGCATCAGATTAGTCGCGGCGGATTGCGATCCGGTCGGGATCAGCGCGACAATTTTTCCAGTGCGGGAAACGGCGCATACACCACCCCGGCGCACAGCTCGCCGGCCTGCTGTGCGACCCGGTCGAGCCGGCCGTCGACATGGACGATCGCCATGTCCTGCAGCGTACCGCCGCGCGGGGTGAAGCGCAGGCACGACACCCAGCGGGTCCGGCCGTCGACCGGGCGCTGCACCGGCTCGGCCATCGCGGCCTCGCGCAGGCCCGAAGGGTCGTTCAGATAGGTGCGCAGGAACGCCGGGATCTCGCTGCGATAATTCGCCGGAAACGGCTGCGGCGGATCGCTGTCGAACGACGCCGAGCCGCCGATCGCGCAGGCGCCGAGCAGCGCCGCGAGCGGCAGCGCCAAAGCGGCGCGCAGCGGCAGCCGGGACTGTGGGGACGCGGCGAAACGGCGAAGCATGGCCCATTGCCATAGCGCGGCGGGCTGCGAAATCAAAGACCGGACGGCCGCGCGCCGCCGCGGCGCAGCGCACGGCGCCCGGCCCGGCTCGACAACGCCCGGACACCTCGTATAGACCGGCGGCGGTGACAGGCGGCCGGCACCGCGCCGGCAGTCATGTCCGCCGCCGTCAGAGGCCGCCTTCGATGAGCACGTCCGCGCGGCAAGACCGCACCCCTTCGTCCCGCCCCGCATCGCCGCGCATCGCGACCGACCACATCGCCTTCGTCGCCTCGACCAGCGCCGAGGCGCAGGCCGCGCTGGCGCAGCTCGTGCAGCTCTACGGCAACGCCGAGCCGCAGGAGGCCGATGTCGTGGTCGCGCTCGGTGGCGACGGCCTGATGCTGCAGACGCTGCATCAGCAGATGCGCAGCGGCAAGCCGATCTACGGCATGCACCGCGGCACCGTCGGATTCCTGATGAACGAATATTCCACGGTCGATCTGCGCACCCGCCTCGCCGCCGCGCGCGAGACCGTGATCCATCCGCTGTTGATGCGCGCCACCGACATCTACGGCGAGGTCCACATCCATCACGCCATCAACGAGGTGTCGCTGTTTCGCCAGAGCCACCAGGCGGCGCGGCTGCGGATCTCGATCGACGAGCGCGAGCGGATGAGCGAACTGGTCGCCGACGGCATCATGGTGGCGACCCCGGCGGGCTCGACCGCCTACAATCTGTCGGCGCAGGGCCCGATCCTGCCGATCAACGCCCAGCTCCTGGCGCTGACCCCGATCTCGCCGTTCCGCCCGCGGCGCTGGCGCGGCGCGCTGTTGCCCGACAGCGCCTTCGTGGTGATCGACGTGCTCGAAGTCGACAAGCGCCCGGTCGCCGCCGTCGCCGACCACGACGAAGCCCGCGACGTCCGCCGCGTCGAAGTGATCTCCGACAAGACCATCGCGATGCGGATGCTGTTCGATCCGGGGCACTCGCTCGAGGAGCGGATTCTCAGCGAGCAGTTTGGCGGGTATTGAGGGATTTTGTGGAGAGCGGCTGCCCGCCTCCCCTCGCCTCGCCATCGACCTGCGATTTGACCTTGATACCAGCCGCCTCAGCATTCACCCCGTCATGCCAGGCATGAGTTGGGGAGAGGCCGGAGCGCTCAGGCCTTCTTGCTGCGCACCGGCACCGGTTGCGGCACCAGATCGTTGACGGCGCTCATCCGGGTGACGAGGCTGCGCAGGCGGGCGATGCGGCGGGTGTAGGTGAGCATCAGCCCGGCGAGGAAGGCGCTGCAGATCAGCGTGAACACTGCGAACGCGACGACGTCGTCACCCATGGTCGTTCCTCTCCTCGATTGGCGCGCAGCCGGCGCCGGGAAGGCGAGCCGGTCGCGTCGCTGCGCGAACGATACACGATGCTAGGCGCCCGAGTGATAATCTTGAATGACCGGCGACAACCGATCGCTGCCGCGCCGCCCAAGTCGTGCGCGATGGCTAATCCTTGATTAAGCGCGCCTGTGTGCAACGCAACACGAACTACTCGTGATAGAACGGACCGTGCGGCTCGGTCAGCGAGTGGTCCCACGGCGTGGCGCGGTGGGTCTCGGTGCCGCAGGACGCACATTTGTATTCGCGCACCTGATAGCCCTGCACCAGCGGCCTGTTGCCGATCAGCTCCAAGGCGACGTTGCAGGCGGGGCAATGCGGGGGGGTGTTGGTCATGCGCGCCATCCGAATCAAGACGGCCTCTAGTCCGCACGATTCCGGGTTCCATCGCCACTGCCTTTTCGGCCGGCGGATTCGGCCGGCCTGCGCCATGCGATCGCAGCCGAAAGTCTGCCCCAAAGCCGACTCTTCGGCGGCGCCCCGCGCGCCGCGGCCCCCTCAACTCTTCCTTAACGACGCGCCGCTATCGTTAACGCAACGTTTATCGGCGCAAAGCGCGCCCGGGCCGTGCCATGTACCGGATCGACTTCAACAAGCTGCGCTTCCTGATCGTCGACGACAATCCGCACATGCGGCGCATCTTGCGCACGCTGCTGCACTCGTTCGGCACCCGCGAAGTCTATGAGGCCGAGGACGGCGCCACCGCGCTCGAAATGTACAGCCACTACTCGCCCGACATCCTGATCACCGATTGGGAAATGCCGATCTTCGACGGGCTGGAGCTGGCGCAGATGATCCGGCAGCCGGAGGCCAAGGGCAATCCCTATGCGCCGATCATCATGCTGACCGCGCATTCCGAAAAGCGCCGCGTCACCCTGGCGCGCGATGCCGGCGTCACCGAGTTCCTCGCCAAGCCGATCTCGTCGAAGGGGCTGTATCAGCGCATCCTCAACGTGGTGGCGAGTCCGCGCCCGTTCATCCGCACCCGCAACTACTTCGGCCCCGACCGCCGCCGCAACACCACCGCCGGCTATATCGGCCCGGAGCGGCGCCACGGCGGCGAAGCGGACATCATCCAGCAGCCGTCGCTGCTCGATAAGGCCCGGGTCAACACCTAGCAGGCGTTTCGAGAGCCATGAGCAAGCCCCGCCCCGGCGACCTTCAGGTCGCGACCTTCCCGACCCATCAGGTCATCACCCAGGCCAACCCGCTGCGCCGCGCGATGCGGCGGCTGGCCGAGGACGCTCCCGCCGAGCCCGCCGACGATCCGGTGGCGCGCGCCGAAGCCGCGCTGGCGTCGCTGTCCGGCGAGTTCGGCGACTGGATGGCGGAGGAATGCCAGCGGCTCTCCGCCGCCCACGCCGACCTGCAGCGCGACGGCGTCACCAAGGACAATCGCGCCGCGCTGTTCCGCGCCGCCCACGACATCAAGGGCGACGCCGCCACTTTCGGCTTTCCGGCCGCGGCTGCGACCGCCGCCAGCCTGTGCCGTATCATCGAGCACGCACCCGATCTGTCCAAAGTGCCGGGCGAACTGATCGCCAACCACGTCGCCGCGATCCAGGCGATCGTCCGCGAAGGCGCCGGCGGCCAGAAATCCGAAGTGCAGCGGGCGCTGAACCGCAAGCTGCGCGGCGTCGCCGACGATTACCTCGCCGCTGTCAACCGCGACCGCCCCGAACATCTCGAAGCCATTCTGGCCCCGAGCATCGCACCGGACGAGTAATGGTTTGTCATTCCGGGGCGCCGCGCAGCGGCGAACCCGGAATCCAGAGGTTGTGACGACGCCGAGCTCTCAACAGCGCGAGATTCCGGGTTCGCTTGCTACGCAAGCGCCCCGGAATGACTCATCGTTGGCTTGCAGGGGCTAAGCTACGCCGCAACCGGCGCGTAGCGCCAGCTGGCTTCTTCGGCGATCACTTCGTCGCGCAGCGCGGCGGCTTCTTCGCGGGCGAATTCGGTGGCGAAGCGGCGCAGCAGGATCAACAGCGGACCGGCCGCATCCGGATCGGTCTCGCACTGGGTCAGCACCCGCTCGACCATGCGGCGGCGCAGGCGTGCGGCGCCGGATTCGTTGGCGACGAAGCCGATCTCACGCTCCGCGGCGAGCGCGGCGCGGAACGCCGGGAATACGGTTTCGGGCAGCCCGGCGCGGCCGAGCAGCGCGTTGAGCGAGGCGCGGCCGCCGTCGGCGAGCAGCGCCGCGACCCGCGCCGGAGCGGTGCCGGACAGTTCGGCGAGCGCGTGTTCGACCAGCGGCAGATTGCCGGACAGCAGCGCGCGCAGGATCAGCCCGGCGGTCAGCGTGCCGGACTGGCGCAGATGCCGCATCAAGGCCGCGATGTCGGCGCCTCGGGCGCGCGCGGCGATCGCGATCGTCGAGCGGTCCATCGCCTCACCGGTCGCGCGCGCGGCGCGATCGGCGCTGAGCCAGCCGCGCGCCACCACGAATTGCTGCAAGGTGTCGGACAGCTTCGCCACCAGCGCCAGCCGCGTCGCCGCCGGCAGATCCGGCAGCGCCAGCATCGACTCGCGGATCGCGGCGAGATGGCCGTGACGCTCGACGATGCGGTCCCACGAGAACGGAGCCAGCTCGGCGTGCGGATTTTCGATCAGTTCCAGCGCCGCAGCCGGCGAGCCGACCTCGGCGATCGCCGCACACACCGCGGCGGGTAGCTGGAAGCGCCGCGCCACCGCGCATTGCACCGCGTTGTCGCCGGTGGCGACGATGTCGACCAGATCGGCGTCAAGTAACAGCGGCGAGAATTCCAGCACCGGCAGCGCTACCGAGGCCTGATCGGAGGCGAGCGCGCGCACGATCGTCGGCGGCGCATCGGGCGTCGAAGCGAACACCTCGGCGATCGCCTGACGCACTTGCGCGGCCGGATCGTCGAGCATCAGCAGCAGCGCGCCTTCGGCGGCGATGCGGTCGTCGATCGACAGATCGGAAATCAGCCAGGCGCGGGCCAGAGCGCGGGTGGCTTCGGCGCGTTCGCCGGCCGGTGCGTGACGGATCCAACTGATGAACTGCCGAACAATCATGACACTTCCGGCCGACGCAACTTCACCCCGCACCATCGCAAGGCGCCTTACGTCAACCATCGATAAACCATGCCCCTTAACAAAGGGTTCACCATAACCGGCTGAGTTCGTTGACGTTTCGTTAAGGATAAGGCGCCCGCCAGGGCGCCGATGGCGGCGCCGGCTTGCGGCCGGGCCGGCGGCGGCCTCGCCGGAGCCAGCGGCGGCCGCCTGCCTACAAACGCGACAATGTATGATTACAGATTGATCGCTCACGTGCGGCATTTGAATATGCAAATTCGCACATTGCCTTGCACAATTCGTTATTTTCATACGGCTGCGGCCGGCGATGATGGGCTTACTAACCGCTGACATCCGCCTGATCATCCGGGAGAGCGCCGTGCAGACAGCCATCTCGAAAGCCACGACAGCCAGACTGCGGCGCGCCACCGAACTGGCGATCGGGCCGGTGCTGCTGTTCGGCGTGTGGTGGCTCGCCGCACGCGGCGGCTGGGTCAACAAGGATCTGCTGCCCTCTCCGGTCGACACGCTGCGCGACACCACGGTCGCGATCTGGTCCGGCAGCATGACCAAGGACATCTGGCACACCATGGTTCGCGTCGGCTACTCGATCGCGATCGCGATCGTCGCCGGCGTGCCGGTCGGGATCGTGCTCGGCGCCAAGGCGGCGGTGTACCGCTCGGTCGAGTTCATCGTCGACTTCTTCCGCTCGACGCCGGCGACCGCGATGTTTCCGCTGTTCCTCTTGCTGTTCGGGCTCGGCGATCTCGCCAAGATCGCGGTGGCGGCGTTCGCCGCCTGGCTGGTGATCGTGTTCAACGTCGCCTACGGCGTGATGAATGCGCGGCAGACCCGGATCCTCGCCGCCCGCTCGATGGGCGCCTCGTCGCTGCGGATCTTCCGCGACGTGATCTTCTTCGAGACCCTGCCGCAGACCTTCATCGGGCTGCGCACCGCGGTGTCGCTGGCGCTGGTGGTGATCATCGTCGCCGAGATGTTCATCGGCGCCACCGACGGCATGGGCCACCGCATCATCGACGCGCAGATCTCCTACTCGCTCACCGACATGTACGGCTCGATCCTGATCGCCGGCGCGCTCGGCTACGGCCTCAACCTGATCCTGCTGTTTCTCGAGCGCTCGATCGTCCACTGGTCGGGCAAATGACCCTCCCCGCTGCCCTCGTTCACAAGGAGACGACGATGTCCAAATCCCTTCTGCTGGCCGCCGCGGTGACGGCTGCGCTCTCCACCACCAGCGGCGCTCAGGCGGCCTGCGACAAGATGGACAAGGTCACCGCGGCCTGGCTGCCGATCATGCAGACCACCGCGTACTACGTGGCGCTCGATCAGAAGCTGTTCGAGAAGGCCTGCATCGAGATCGACTCCGCCAAGATGGAATCGCCGAACCAGATCATCGACGCGCTGATCGCCGGCCGCGCCGATTTCGGCCCGCCCGGCGCCGCGGCCGGCATCGCGATGATCGCGGAATCGAAATTCCCCGGCAAGCTGAAGGTGTTCGGGCTGCAGGGCGGCGGCATCAAGGTCGACCGCATCAACGACGGGCTGATCGTCAAGCCGGACAGCGAGATCAAGAGCTTCGCCGACCTCAAGGGCAAGACCCTCGGCCACGTCCCCGGCATCCAGTGGCGCACGATCTCGCGCCAGATGGTGAAGGCCGCCGGGCTCGATCCGGACAAGGACGTCAAGCTGGTCGATCTCGCCGTCGCCATGCAGGTGCCGGCGGTGGTCGGCGGCACGGTCGACGCCACGCTGTCGCTGGAGCCGGTCGGCTCGATCGCGGTCGCGTCCGGCAAGGCCAAGCGTGCGATGACCAACCCGGTCGCCGGCGTGATCGCCGATCCGTTCTATTCCGGCGCCTCGGTGATGACGACCAAGTTCATGACCGAGCGCCCGGACGTGGCGCGCCGCGTCGTCGCGGTGATCGACCAGGCCACCGACCTCGTCAACGCCGACTTCGCCAAGTACAAGACGGTGCTGCCGGCCTACACGCCGATCAAGGCCGATCAGCTCGATCTCGTCGCGCAGCCCTATTTGCGCGGCTTCAAGGATCTCGACGACACCGACGTCAAATCCTATCAGGCGCTGGTCGACGTGTTCATCGCCCAGGGCGTGGTGCAGGGGCCGATCAACGTCCGCGACAAGCTGCTGACCAAGGCGGATCTCGGCGAATGAACGCGCGCAGCGTCCTCCAATTGCGGCCGGAGCCCATGACCGACACCGCACCGATCCCGGCCGCACCGAAGCCGGGCCGGCAGGCGAAGATGACGATCCGCGGCCTGCGCAAGACCTTCAACGACGCCGTCGTCTACGACGGCTTCGACCTCGACCTGCCGCTCGGCCAGTTCATCTCGGTGTTCGGCCCGAACGGCTGCGGCAAGAGCACGCTGATCAACATGATCTCCGGGCTGATGCCGATGGACGCCGGCGAGGTGCTGTACGACGGCCAGCGCATCAGCGAGACGCGGATTTCCTACGTGTTCCAGAACTACCGCGAGGCGCTGTTTCCCTGGCTCAAGGCGATCGACAACATCCACTACCCGCTCAAGGTGATGGGCGTGCCGCGCGCCGAGCGCGCACGGCGGATCGAGAAGCTGCTGGCGGAATTCGAGATCCGGATCGATCTCAACGCCTATCCCTACACGCTGTCGGGCGGGCAGCAGCAGACGGTGTCGATCCTGCGCGCGCTGGTGACCGAGCCGGAGGTGCTGTTTCTCGACGAGCCGTTCTCGGCGCTCGACTACGAGATGACGATGTCGATGCGCGAGCAGTTGCAGAAGATCTTCATGAAGACGAAGACCACGATGCTGCTGGTGTCGCACGATCTCGACGAGGCGATCGAGCAGGCCGACAAGCTGGTGCTGCTGACGCGACGGCCCACCCAGGTCGCCGAGATCGTCGAGATCGGCCTGCCCTGGCCGCGCGACCGCGCCGTCACCACCGGCGACGACTTCATGGCGATCAAGCGCCACTGCCTCGATCGCTTCTGGCAGGAAGTCAAGAAATGACGGGCGCCGGCTGAGCCGGGCCCGACCGATCCGAACCACCATCAGAATCTGGAGACTGACATGACGAAGCGCCGGTTTCGCGCCGCTGCGGTGCAGACACTCGCCAAGTTGGGCGATTTCGATTTCAACATCGCGCTCGCGACGGCGTACGTCGAGGACGCGGTTCGGCAGGGCGCCGAGCTGATCGTGTTCCCGGAATGCATGGATACCGGCTATCTGTTCGACTCCGCCGAGCACTGCCGCGAACTGGCCGAGACGCTGACCGACGGCCCGTTCGTCAAGGCGCTGGCGGCGCTCAGCCGCAAGCACGGCGTCTATATCGCCAGCGGCATCACCGAATGGGATCCGGCCAAACAGAAGATCTTCAACACCGGCATCATGTTCGACCGCAACGGCGAGGTCGCGTGCCACTATCACAAACAGTTCCTCGCCACCCACGACCAGAACTGGTTCGCATTCGGCGAGCGCGGCTGCCCGGTGGTCGACACCGATCTCGGCAAAATCGGCCTGTTGATCTGCTTCGACGGGCGCATTCCGGAAATCTTCCGGTCGATGGCGATGCAGGGCGCCGAAGTGATCGTCGACATGGCGAACTTCTTCGCCATGGACCAGGCCGACATGTGGGGGCCGGCGCGCTCCTACGAAAACGGCGTCTGGCTGGTGGCGGCGACCAAGGCCGGCTACGAGCGCTCGATCTACTATCCGGGCGGCAGCATGATCGTCGATCCGAAGGGCCGCGTGCTGTCGAAGGTGCCGTACGACACCCACGGCCTGTCGATCGCCACCATCGATCTCGACGAAGCCGCCGACAAGTCGATCTACACCGCCAACGACAAGATCGCCGACCGCCGCCCCGAGACATACGGCATCATGGCGCTGCCCTACGAGAAAACCCCGGTCTATGGGGTCGCCGATCGTCCGCTGATTCCGTCGCAGTCGGTCACCAAGGTGGCGGCGGTGCAGATGCACGTCACGCCGGAGTGCAGCGTCGCCGAGGTGCTCGACATGGTCGACCACACCGCCAAGCTCGGCGCCAAGGTGATCACCCTGCCCGAATACGCCTTCAGCGCGCACTACATCCTGATGCCCGACGAAGCGGCTGCGGCCGCCGATCAGGCCGCGGCGAACCTCGCGGCGGTGGCCAAGATCAGCGCCCGCTACGGCTGCCTGATCGCGGCGCCGATCGTCGAGCGCGCCGCGGCGGGGCTTTATGTCACGACGGTCCTGATCGGACCGGACGGCAAGGAGATCGGCCGCTATCGCAAGACGCATCTCACCGCCGAGGAGCGCAAATGGGCCGTCGCCGGCTTCGACTATCCGGTGTTCGACACCCCGTTCGGCCGCATCGGTGTGATGTCGGGCTATGACGCGGTGTTTCCCGAAACCTCGCGCTGCCTCGGCATCGGCGCGGCCGACATCATCCTGTGGCCGGCGGCGCTGCGCGAGCCGTTCGAGCGCGAACTGCTCGCCGTGCCGCGCGCCGAGGACAACCGCGTGGCGGTCGTGCTCGCCAACCGGGTCGACAGCCCCTACCCCGGCGGCAGCGTGGTGATCCCGCCGACCGGCTTCCCGCAATGGGACATCAACATCGCGGCGCCGCGCGTGATGAAGCTCGGCGCGGTGATGCCCAAGCACATCGACCTCGCGGTGTGCCGGCAGAAGCTGATGATCCCGAAGGTGGACATGTTTGCAAACCGGCTGGTGGAGACGTACGCTCCGATCGTCGCGGCGTAGTCCCGTTCGGTGGCTGTCCGGACACAAACGGAAGGCCGGCGCATCGGCGCCGGCCGCGCCGCGGGGACGGCAGCGGGCGTGGCGAAGACACAGCGCACCATCAGGTACGACTGGAACGATGTCGTCTATTTTCTCGAGGTGGCGCGGCAGCGCAGCCTGGTCCGCGCCGCCGCCAAGCTGAAGGTCGACCACACCACCGTCAGTCGCCGCGTCCGCGAGCTGGAACGCAGCCTGAATTCGACGCTGTTCAAGCGCAGCAAGTCCGGCTTCACGCTGACCGAGATCGGAATGCGGCTGCTGCAATATGCCGAGGGCATGGAGAGCCAGGCGAACTCGATCGTCGAGGCGATCGGCACCGACACCGCCGATGCCGGCGGCGCGGTGCGGATCGCGGCGATGGAAGGGATCGGCAGCTTCTATCTCACCCGCTGCATCGTCGACTTCAACAAGATCTATCCGTCGATTCAGGTCGAACTGATCACCGATACCCGCCTGCTCGATCTCAGCCGGCGCGAGGCCGACATCTTCGTCAGCTTCTTCCGGCCGCACGGCAAGCGGCTGTCGATCAAGAAGGTCGGCGAGTTCAGGATCTCGCTGTACGCGACAGACGCGTATTTCGCCGGGCGGAGCCCGCCGGCGACGGTGAAGGAGCTGGAGACCCACGCCTTCATCGATTTCATCGAGGATCACATCTACAGCCAGGAAAACCGCTGGCTGTCCGACGTGCTGCGGCCGCCGCACACGATCTTCCGCAGCACCAGCCTGGTGGCGCAGTCGATCGCCGTCTCGGCCGGGCAAGGCATCGCGATGCTGCCGTCCTACGTGGCGTCCGGCCATCCCGAGCTCCTGCCGGTGATGCCCGAGCTGTTCACCACGCGCGATATCTGGCTGTCGGTGCACGAAGACCTGCTGCACGTCGCCCGGATCAAAGCCGTCATCAGTTTCCTCGAAAAGCGCATCGAGGCCGACAAGGCGTTTCTCAACTCGGTCAAGAACCAGCGCAGCCGCCGCAAGCGGAGCGGCTGAAACCGCGCTCAGCTCGCGAACGCGCCGCTACGGTCGCTGAACAGGTCGAGCGGGCTCGGGGGGCGGACTTCGGGGGTGCGCGACAGCTCCGGCATCGCGGGCTGCGACGGCATCGCGGCTTGCGACGGCAACGTGGTTGGCGACGGCGAGCTCCACAGCGACTGCACCGCCGGCGACACCGGCTCGGCCCGATCGCCGCCGAGGAACAGCGAGCGGAACATCGGCTCGCTGCCGCGCTGCGCGGTGGCGGTGCGCGCGGCGTCGCCGGCCTGGGCGGGGGCGACGTTGCGGACGTCCGGGAAGCTCGCCAGATACGCAGCGTTGTCGACCGGTGCGGGCGGCGGTGCGGCCGAGGCCAGCGTCACCGGCAGACCGGCGACCGAAGCGATCGCGCTCTGCGTCGCGGGCGAGCTGGCGGCCGCCTCGTAGCGCGAGGCGAGATTGGAATACACCTCGGAGACGCTGCGGGCATTGCCGGAGCGGTCGTAGAAGATCGACTGGTTGGCGGCGGCGGCCGACGGGAACAACGCGGCGCCGGCGACATTCGGCGTGTCGCTCGCCGTGTTGATCAGCTTGGCGGCGCCGGCCACGCCCATGAAATGCGCCATGTAGAGTTCGGCATCCGATGGGCGGCGGCCGATCTCGCCGGTCAGCTTGAAGCTGTTCGACTGGGTCAGCACGCCAGCCATTGCCGACGACACCACCGGATCGTTGCGCAGATTCATGATCGCGGTGCGCGCCGACGGATCGCTGACCGAATAGCTGCCCGACGCCGAGCGGGTGATGGCATCGGCATACTGGCCGTAGCCGAACTGCGCGCCGGCCTCCTTCACGGTGCCGAGCCAGGTCTGCTCGATGAACTGGAACAGGCCCTGCGCCGACGAGGTGGTGGCCTGGGCGCTCGGGTTGAAGTCCGACTCCATCTTGGCGGTGGCGAGCAGATACTGGAAGCTGGTGCCGGTCTGGCCGGCAGCCTGCTTGATCGCGCCGGCGACCTTGGTCCGCGCCGGATCGACGATCATCACCGCCGGATTTGACACCTCAGCCGCCATCGCCCCTGCTCCGCCCCCGGCGCGCTTGCGCGCGGAAGCGCCCTTTCCACCGTAGGTCACCCTGGGCGAGTATGGTTAACGAGTGGTTAAGCGCCCGGCCGGAGGCGGGCTGTTCGCGCAAACCGCTGCTCTTAACGTTGTCTTAACGGGCAGTTGGTTCCATCTGCGGTGGTCATCTGGAGAATCTTCCCGGTGAAGACGAGCGAGGCTGCCATGACCGCGATCGCCAACTCATCCGCCGCGGCATCGAACCGGGCTCAGCCGACGAGTCTGCCTCAGATCGGGCCGGCCGGTTCGAACGCCGATCGCTCCGCAGCGCCGACGCCCCAGGCTTCAGCCGCGACCGCCGATACGGTGCAATTGTCCGAGCGCGCCAAGGCGATCCTCGACAAGGCCAATGCCGACAAGGCGGCCACCGCCAACCTCACCCTGTCGTTCGACGAGATGCTGCAGCAGCGCACCGATGCCTTGACCGCCAAGCTCACCGACGCGTTCAAGAAAATGAACGTCAACCTCGACGACGCCGTCCGGCTGCAGGTCGACAAATTCGGCAAGGTCACCGCCGAAGGGCCGTGGAAGGAGAAGATCGAGAAGTTCTTCGAGGACAATCCCGATCTGGCCAAGGAACTGAAAGCGATCGCAGGGCTCAATTCGCTGAAGGCGGCCAACGCCGCGCTCGAGCTCTACAACAAGGAAAAGGGCTCCGGCGGCCCGGGCAGCAAGCAGCAGCAGAGCGCCTGGACCAGCTACAACATCCGCTCGATGAATATTCAGACGCTGTCGGGCGTGATCAGCCTGAAGGACGGCGAATTGCGCTCCGCCGCGCTGGACTACATCGACAGCATCGCCGATCCGACCGGCGCAAAGGCCGGTCCGGACCTGGTGCAGCAGCAGCGCGAGATCGCCAACCGGCTCGCCTGATCCGCTCGGCTACTTGCCGTAGACCTTGTCCGGGTCGAACTTGCGGTCGGCGTCGATTTCGATCAGCACCGGCGCGCCGTCGCCGCCGCGGTCGATGCGGCGATAGAAGCAGGAGTGCCGGCCGGTGTGGCAGGCGGCGCCGCCGGCCTGGTCGACCTTGATCCACACCGCGTCCTGATCGCAGTCGACCCGCATCTCCAGCACCTTCTGGACATGGCCGGAGGTCTCGCCCTTCTTCCACAGCCGCTTGCGCGAGCGGCTGTAGTACCAGGCCTCGCCGGTCTGGATGGTGCGGTCGAGCGCTTCGTCGTTCATGAACGCGACCATCAGCACGTCGCCGGTCCGCGCGTCGGTGGCGACGACCGTGACGAGCCCGTGCGCGTCGAATTTCGGACGCAGCACAACGCCTTCCTCGATGTCGTCGGGCGCAACGGGTGAAGAAGCTGAACGCGATTCGCTGGACACGATTGAAATGCCTTACGGGACGCGGGAGTTAGCCGCGATCCCTGACCATCGACATGAACCGCGCCTGCTCCGCCGGATTGTCGCGGAACACGCCGGTGTAGCGGCTGGTGAAGGTGGTGGCGCCCTTCTTGGCGATGCCGCGCACCGACATGCAGGTGTGCTCGGCCTCGATCAGCACCGCGACGCCGCGCGGCTTCATCACCTCGTCGATCGCGGCGGCGATCTGCGCGGTGAGATGCTCCTGGGTCTGCAGCCGCCGGGCGAAGATGTCGACCAGCCGCGCCAGCTTCGACAGCCCGACCACGCGCTCGACCGGCGTATAGGCGATGTGCGCCTTGCCGTAGAACGGCATCACGTGGTGCTCGCAATGCGAGGTGAAGCTGATGTTGCGGACCAGCACGAAGTCGTCGTAGCCGGCGGTCTCGCCGAAGGTGCGTTCCAGCACTTCCTTCGGGCACTGGTGATAGCCCTGGAACAATTCGTCATAGGCTTCGACCACCCGGCGCGGGGTGTCGAGCAGACCCTCGCGCTCGGTGTTCTCGCCGATATAGGACAGCAGCGTCTTGACCGCGGCCTCGGCCTCGGCGCGCGACGGGCGCGGTTGATCGGGCTGCACCGCCACTTCCAGGAAATCCGACGGGTCGAGTTCGGCGGGCTGGAATTCGCTGCGGGCGTCGGCCGGCTTGGTGCCGCGGATCGGCTTGATTTTGGCGTCCATCTTCACTCCGTTCGACCGGCCTTATCGGGCCGGATGTGTCACCGGGCAGACGGGCGGACTACAGCCGGTCGTCTTGATCCCTTCGGCGAGCCCGGCCGGCCAAGTGCTTGACCGGCTTCGGCTCGCGACCTCGGCGCGGCCCAACCGGCCGCACCGCGAGGCTTCATTTCGAAACCCACCCTTCCTATATAAGACGACAAGCCGGAACCGCCAAGGTCGCCGCCCCGGGCGACCAGTGACCACAGCGCCCGCACGGAATTCGCCGCATGCTCAACGACATCTACAACAACCGCATCATCGAACTGGCCGGCAATATTCCGCGGATCGGGCGGCTGGAGCATCCCGACGCCAGCGCCACCGCGCATTCCAAACTGTGCGGCTCGACCGTGACGATCGACCTCAAGATGGACGGCGACACCGTCACCGACTTCGCCCACATCGTCAAAGCCTGCGCGCTCGGCCAAGCCTCGTCGTCGATCATGGCGACCCACGTGGTCGGCTCGACCGCCAGCGAACTCAAAGCGTTGCGCGAGACCGTGCGCAAGATGCTGAAAGAGAACGGCGCCCCGCCCGACGGCAAATGGGCCGACATCGCGATGCTCGAGCCGGTGCGCGACTACAAGGCCCGCCACGCATCGACGCTGCTGACCTTCGACGCGGTGGTCGACGCGATCGGGCAGATCGAAGCGCAGCGCGAAACCGCGAAGGCAACGGCGTAAGCCCTCCCACTCACCGAGTCATTCCGGGGCGCGGGCGAAGCTCGCGAACCCGGAATCTCGCCGTTGTGAAAAACAGCGCACAACAATCTGGCGATTCCGGGTTCGCTCGCTCTCGCGAGCGCCCCGGAATGACGTTTCCTGACTCAGTGCCCCGGCTGCGCCGCGGCGGTGCCGCCGGTCGGGAGTGCCTCGGCGGTCTTGGTGGCGGCCGCCGGCTGCGGGGTAAAGCGGTCCTGCGCCGGCTTCGGCGCGGCCGAGGCGACCGCCTTCGCCGGTGCGCTCCCGAGCCCGGGCAACAGATCGGCGAGCAACTGGGTGGTGATCAGGTTGCTGTCGCGCAGTTCCTGCCGCGTCAGCTCGTGCAGATCCTCCCACGGCGGCACGCTGAGCGCGATCGACAACAGATCGCCGGTGCCGCCCATGTCGAAGGTGAACTTCGCCAGCCGGCCGATGTCGCGCTCGACGATCGACATATCCTGGGCCGTATAGCTGGCGGCGCGAGCATCCTCGGCGCGGTCGCCCATCCAGATCTGATGCACCCGGACGCGGGCGCCTTCCGGCACGTAGCGGGTCTGGCCGGACAACAGCAGAAACGCGCACATCGATTCGCAATACGCAGCGGGCTCGATCCGCGGCCGGTTGCCAAGCTGCGAGGCTGCCGACACGCTGATCCCGACCGTGGTGGCCAGACCGAGCGAGCGCCAGCGCCGGCCGAGCGCGATCGCGTCGTTGACCGAACCGCCGCTGGAATCCAGCACCACGGTGGCGCCACGAAGCTGGCGGTCCCGGGCGAAGTCGTCGAACGCCTTCGGCGTGTCGACGGTGACGATACCGACCGCGCTGATCCAGCCGCCGCAATCCGGATCGCAGGCGACCCAGCCGAACTTCATCGGCTGCCGCCGCGCCTCAAGGCTACCGGCCCCGGCGGTGAGGGGAATGCTGCTGTCGGCCGCGAACCCGAGTAGAACGATGCCGAGCGCCGCGACCCGCCACAGCGCCGAACCGGTCAAACAGGAGAGAACCGCGCGTTCCAACCTTACGTCCTTCGTCTCGGGCAGCAACAGCGTGACAAGTTCCAATCCGAATCTGTCACGTCTCTGTTACCTAATCGTTGTGAAAAAGCTAACTTTGATCAACCGCAAACACCACCGCGTTTTGCTGCGTCGCGCTCAACACGCTGCGAGTTTTGGTGAAGTGTTGCGCAAATGTCGGCGAGCTGCAGTTCCCCGCAAAGGAACCGGGCAGAGCGCCGCTCATCGAAACGGCACCTGCTGATGCAATTACCAACCGACCTAACTAACTGGATCGATCCCGTGCTGCGGTTGCCGCGCAATGCCGGCCGCGGGCTGATCTGGCTGTATCGCCACACGCTGTCGCCGCTGGTCGGCTACAATTGCCGGCACTACCCAAGCTGTTCGATGTATGGGGACGAGGCGATCGGCCGGTTTGGGCTGTGGGCCGGCGGATGGATGACGCTGGCGCGGCTGCTGCGCTGCCAGCCGTTCGGCACCTCGGGGATCGACCTGGTTCCGCAAGTCCCGCCGCCCCGCGCCCGCTGGTATCTACCATGGCGCTACGCTCGCTGGCGCGGCGTCAACGCCCCGCCACCGGATGTCGCAGCCACCGCCGCCGAGACCTGCGGATGCGGCGCGCATTCCGACGTCACAAAGGACTGAACCCGATCCGCCCCAGCCCCGGCAGCTTGATCGCCGGCCGGCGCAGATCGAGGCCGAGCACTGCGCCGAGCAGATTGATTTCGACGCCTTCGATCCAGCCCAGCGTCAGCCCGAGGTAACCGCCGAGCGTGGCGCGCACGCCGGTGCCGGACGGGGTCCAGGCGATCCAGCCGCCGTCCCATGGATAGTCTTTGCCAATCGCGGTCGGCGGCAGCGTGGTGCGCAGCTCAGGGACCGCGGCCATCACCGCAGCCACGAAGGTGTTGGAGTTCGGTCCGGGCCAGGCGCGATAGTCGCCATAGGCGGCGAGCCTATAGCCTTTCACCGCAGCCTCGATCTACGGGATCATCGCCGCCGCCGCCGCGCCGTCGGCCGCAGCGATCAGTTGCGGCTCGTCGCCGAACCAACGGCCGTCGGCGACGAAGCCGTTGACGCGGATCGGCGCACCCCAGGCGGTGTAGTCGTAACGGGTGTAGCGCGAGGCGCCCTCCGGCTTGACGACGATCCAACTATGCACCGCGAAGATGCCGCGCCAGCGCACGGTGCGCGCAGCGAAAACCCGCACCAGCGCGTCCGGATGCTGCGCCGCTGGCGGCAACAGCCCAGCGCTGGAACGATCCGCGCTCTGCCAGTCGACGCTACGATCGCCCATCCAATAGCGGCCGGCCGACACGGCGACCGGCACGACGAGGAGTAGCAGCAGTATCAGCACCAAACGTCTCACGTGGATGGGAATCTGTGGAGGAAGGTTGCCGGGAATATAGACGGCACCACCGCGCTCGCCAGTCGCGATCACGCCGTCGTGCTGGAACAGGCGCGCGCGACATTGTCGCGACCTCCGGTGACGTACGATGGCGAGACGTACCTCACCACACCGCCGCGGCGAGCGCAGCGATCAGCGGCAGCGGCGTCACCACCAGGCCGAGCTTGAGGAACCGCCAGGCGGTGACTTCGATCTGGTTCCGCCGCAGCACCACCAGCCACAGGATGGTGGCGAGCGAGCCGGTGACCGAGAAATTCGGTCCCAGATCGACGCCGATCAGCAGCGCCGCGATGGTTTCGCGCGGCAGGTGATTGTCGGCTGCGACCGAGCCGGCCACCAGCCCGACCGGCAGATTGTTGCCGATGTTGCAGGCGATCGCGGTGACAAGGCCGGCGGTCCACGACGCCAGTCGCGGTGCGTCGGCCACGGCGCCACGCAGCAGCGCGCCGAGTGCACCGATCACGCCGGTGCGGCTCAGCGCCTCGACCATCACGAACAGCCCGGCGACCAGCGGCACCACGCTCCACGACACGCCTTTCAACACCGGAACCGGCGACTGCCGCGCCAGCACCAGCACCACCGCGGTGGTGACGAGACCGCACACGAAGGTCGGCAGGCCGAGCGGCACGTTCAGCGCCGAAGCAGTCAGCAGCACGATCGCGATCGCCCCGATCCCGACCGCGGCGAGCTTGCCGCCCCACGACAGATGCGGTGTCGCCACGCGGGTCTGCAGCGTCTGCTCGGCGAGGGCCCGGCCGAGCGCCAGCCGCAGCATCAGATAGGTGACGACGATCGCCGCCAAAGACGGCAGCGCAAATTGCTGCAGCCAGCCGCCGAGATGCGGCATGTGTTCGCCGAACACCACGAGATTGGCCGGATTGGAGATCGGCAGCACGAAGCTCGCCGCATTGGCGATGAAGGCGCAAACAAACAGATACGGCAGCGGGGCGGTGCCGGCGGCGCGGGTGGCGACGTACACCGCCGGCGTCAGCACGATCGCGGTGGCATCGTTGGACAACAGCACGGTGACCAGCACGCCGACCACATAGACCAGGAGAAACAAGCGCTGCGGCGAGCCGCGGGCATGTTCGACTGCGTAGGCGGCGAGGTAATCGAACAGCCCCTCGCGGTGCGCCAGCTCGGCGATCAGCATCATGCCGATCAAGAACAGATACACGTCGATGCCGTTGCGCACCCCGGCGAGCGCATCCTGCCACGACAGCAGGCCGAGAACGACCAGCGCGCCTGCACCGGCCACCGCCCACACCGCCTCGGGCCAGCGCAGCGGACGAATGATCACGCCGGCCGTGGCGAGGGCGACGATACTCCAGGTCAATATCAGATCGTGGGACAGCATCGAGCTTGGCATGGCGAGGTGGCGTGCGGAGTGCGGGATGGAACTAACCGATAAGCGAAGACGCTGCGGTTGTCTCTATCGGTACGGTTGCAGCCCCTGCGCGCGGCGCGCGACAATATAGTCCTTGTATGATCGAAGCGGATGCTATACGGTGTGGTCATTCGATTAGCCGCTGTGCCTTTCTGAATGCGCCCGCGGGCTCCTTCCCAAAGTTCATCGATTAGTTGAAACGTCACGCGCCGTGTTGGCGCGGACGATGTTCTTTGGAGAATGAAGATGACGACAGGTACCGTAAAGTGGTTCAATGGCCAAAAGGGTTTTGGCTTCATCGCGCCGAGCGACGGCGGCAACGACGTGTTCGTGCACATCAGCGCTGTTGAACGCGCCGGCCTGTCCGGCCTCGCCGAGGGCCAGCAGGTGTCGTTCGAGGTCAAGGTCGACAAGATGCGCGGCAAGAGCAGCGCCGAAAATCTCGCGCTGGCTTGATCCAGCGTCTCCGTTTCACGGATGTACTGAAACGGCAGATGGGCCCGTTCGATCCTCGAGGTCGAGCGGGTTTTGCCGCGCGTACCGAAACGAGGCGGATATGACTGACAAGAAGACCAATACCCCCTCCCCGACCAGCGTCGAACGCGCGCGCCGCAAGCTGATGGAACAGCAGGAAGGCGCGCAGCGGATGGCCGAGGTCGAACGCGAGGGCATCGCACTCCGCAAGAACATGGAACGGCTGCGCGCGCTGCGGCTCGCTCACGAGGCCGAACAGGCCGCGACCGGCGAGGCTCCGGCCGCGCCGAAGAAGCGGACCCGAAAGACGCTCTGATCCGAGCGGCAAGAGAATCCGAACGGCAACAGCCCCTGAGCCACAACACACTCTGAGCGAGCGGCATCGCGGGCGTCGCGCCGCCCGGTCGGGAGACGACGATGGCCACCGCCGACGACTTCAAACTGATCCGTGAGATCCGCAGTGCGGGCGGCCGCCGCCAGGTGTTCGGCGCCCGTGAGCGGAAGCCTTACGACGATCTCGTCGAACTCGGCTGGCTGAAGCGAGCGTCGAGCGATTCCAAGTCGACGCATTATCAGATCACCGAGCGCGGCACCTCCGCGGCGATCAGAAGCTGACGCAACTCGGCCGCACCGCCACCATCACCACGTGCTGCCTGAAGCGACGCTTGTAGAGTTCGACGATCTCGCCCAGCGCCGCGCGCTGCGCGGGATTCTTGGCGAACACGATACTCACCAGCTTGCCCCTCTCGCGCACCAGCCGGCCGCGCGCGATGTCGTGCCACTGCCCGACGCTGTCGACCACGGTGAGCCCGTCCGGAAACCGCGGCGTGATCTCCTCGGCCACGAACCGCGCGAACTCCACGTCGCTGACGCCGAGCCGGTCGCCGATGTTGCGGCCGAACGCCAGCTCCGCGCTCAGCATCGGCTGCGACGGCGGCAGACACGCCGGCGCCGGAAGCGCCGCACAGCCGCCGAGCGACGCCGCGACTGCGCCGGCGACCAATATGCGCACCATCATCTGCCTCGACCTCATCTCAACCTCGCCGCAGGGTTTTCAGATAGGCGCACAGCATATCGCCTACCGCGTCCGCATAGGCGGTGATCTCGGCCGCCGTGCGCGGGCGGCTGGAGAAGTCCTTGCCGAGCGCAGCGATGGTGCGGCTGATCAGCTCCGCCGCCCGCGCCCGCGCCGCGTCCGAACTCCGCGGCGCCGCCTCGCGCAGAAACGCCGCCATGGTGCCGTCCATCGCCTTGCGCGCGGCGCGGGCTTCGGGCGCGTCGCGATACAGCGGCGCGGCATCGTCGAGCGCGCCGCGCACTTCGGCTTCGTCGCATTCGGATTGGATGAAGGCATGCACCAGCCGGCGCAGCCGCTGCGGTGGCGGATCGCGGCGATCCTCGAGGATGTCGCGCAGCATCTCCGTGGTCTGCCGCCACTCGTCGCTCTGCAGCCGAAACAGGATCGCGGCCTTGTTGGGGAAGTACTGATACAGCGAGCCGACACTGACCCCGGCTTTGTCGGCGACCCGCGCGGTGGTGAAGCGCTGCGCGCCCTCCTTCGCCAAAACCTGAACAGCCGCTTCCAGAATGGCCGCGACCAGCTCGGTCGAGCGCGCCTGCTGCGGCTGTTTTCGCGAGGAAATTGAGCCACTTCGGCGTTCGGCCATGTGGGCCTCTGGGAATGCGATTAGCGAATGCGAATATTTATTCGTATTTCTGTGGACGCGCAACATCGCGCTGATCACTCCCTTTGGAGTTCGCAATGACCACCCTCACCACCTCACCGCTGGCCCCGCTGCTGACGCGTTTGTTCGACGAAGCCGACGCCGCGCAGCCGCAGCCCGACCAGCTTGCACCCGACACGATGCAGTTGATACGCAGCAAGACCGACTACGCGACGCTGTACGGCCGGCTGAAAGACTACGCCCTCGCGGTGTCGCCTGAGACCGGCGTGCTGCTCTACATGCTGGCGCGAGGCTGCCGCGCCCGGAGCATCGTCGAGTTCGGCACCTCGTTCGGCATTTCGACGCTGCATCTGGCCGCGGCGCTGCGCGACAATGGCGGCGGCCGGCTGATCACCACCGAGTTCGAGCACGCCAAGCTGGTCCGCGCCGAGGCCAATCTCGAAGCCGGCGATCTCGCCGATCTGGTCGAATTCCGCGAAGGCGATGCGCTGCAGACGCTCAGCAAGGATCTACCCGACCGCATCGATCTCGTGCTGCTCGACGGTGCCAAAGCGCTGTATGCGGATATTCTCGACCTGCTCGAAAGCCGGCTGTCGCCCGGCGCGCTGATCGTCGCCGACAACGCCGATCACTGCCCGGACTATCTGGCTCGGGTGCGCGATTCGGCGAACGGTTATCTGTCGGTGCCGTTCGCCGCCGATGTCGAGCTGTCGATGCGGCTCGGCTGATACTTCCGACGGGGCGCACGCCCCGTGGTCTGCCGCCGGCAGCGCCGGCCGTAAGCGTTCAACGTCAATCAACGCACGTCCCGATCCATCGCGGTCGGCGTGCGCTGATGACGCCGCCGATCGCGGATCAGCCTGGAGACTCCCATGGCCGTCCGTTCGATCGATGCCTCGCCTACCCCCGCCTTGTCGCTGCGCCGCCGGCTGGCGCTGCACACCTGCCTCGTCTTCACCGCGATCGCGGTGCTGATCCCGCCGCACATCTCGCCGACCCACGCGCCGATGCTGATCGGCGCACGCCTGCTGCTGGGCACGATCAACTCTGTGAGGCGTTGGAGCGCGACGCGATGCGGCTGCGGCGCGTTCAAGCGCTGCGGTCGCGGGTCGCGGCCACCACCATGCACAGCGCCAGACCCAGCACCGCGGTCGAGACGTAGCCGTTGACGTGCAGCAGCCCGGCCGCGAACAGCGCGCCGCCGATCGCCGAGCCGATCGCCTGGCCGACATACAGCACCGACGTATTCAGCGACACCGTCGCGCCGGCGAGCGTCGGATCGGCCGTGACCAGCCGAACCTGCTGCATCGAGTTCGACGCCGCAAAGCCGAGACCCCACACCGCCACCGCAGCGGCCATCACCGCGAAATGCCCGGCCCCGAACGTCCAGCCGAGAATACCGGCCAGCATCAGCGAGGTGAACAGCGCGGAGGTGCGATACGCGCCCCAGCCGTCGACGATGCGGCTGGCAATGACGTTGCCGGCGAAGCCGCAGACGCCGTAGATCGCAAACACCAGCGCGATCTCGCGCGGCCCGGCGCCGGTCAGCCCGGTGAGCAGCGGGCCGAAGAAGGTGAACACCACGAACTGCCCGGAGGTTTGCAGCGACGATACCCCGAGCAGCGTCAGGATGCGGCGGTTGCGTCCCACGGCCGCCCAGGTGCGCAGACCCACCGGTGCCGCGCTCAGCCCGCCCGGCAGCCGCAGCCACAACAGGATGAAGCTGATCAGCCCGATGCCGCCGACGGTGAGATAGGCGCCGCGCCAGCCGGCATGATCGGCCGCGAAAGTGACCAGCGGCACGCCGAGCGCCACCGCCAGCGACCAGCCGAGAAACACATAGGCCATGGTGCCGCCGCGCCTTTCCGGCGGCACAATCAGCGCCACCGCGCCGGCGGCCTGCGGCGTGTACAGCGCGCCGACCGACAGCATCGCCAGCCGCAGCACCAGCAGCACCGCATAGTTCGGCGCAAAGGCGGAGGCGAGATTCCCGAGCACCAACACCGCCAGCGTCGTCGTCAGCAGCAGCCGGCGGTCGATCCGGCTGGTCAACCACGCTGTGAGCGGCGACCCGATGCACAGCACGATCGCCCCGAAGGTGATCAGCAGCCCGGCGTCGCGGATCGTCACCCCGAGCCCGGCCGCCAGATCCGGCAACATCCCGGCCGGTGCCAGAACCGAGGTTCCGGTGACGAAATTGCCGAGCATCAGCGCGGTGGGGGCGAACGAGCGGGACACCTCGGAAGGCTAGCAGCGTTTCCATGCAGATGCATTAAAATTCTGCAGGACCGGGCATGCGCTGCGACACCAGCAGGGCGAAATGCGCGCCGCCGCAGGGTTCGGCTTCCTTGAATCGTCCGATTCCCCTGCTATACAGCCCCTTTCCGCTTACCTGCGCTCGTACGCAGGAGTGAGCCAGAGGAGCCTTCCGATGACCGACAAGACTTCGGGCGACAAGCCTTCCGCGTCCACCTCCGGCTTCCAGTACACCCTCTCCAACCTCAAGCCGGTAGCCCCCATGGACCAGATCACCATCACCTTCCCCGACGGCAAGACCCGCGAATATCCGCGCGGCACCACCGGGCTCGACATCGCCAAGGGCATTTCGCCCTCGCTCGCCAAGCGCACCGTCGCGATGGCGCTGAACGGCACGCTGACCGACCTCGCCGATCCGATCGAAGACAACACCGCCATCGACTTCGTCGCCCGCGACGACGGCCGCGCGCTGGAACTGATCCGGCATGATTGCGCCCACGTGCTCGCCGAAGCGGTGCAGAGTCTGTGGCCGGGCACCCAGGTCACGATCGGCCCGGTGATCGAGAACGGCTTCTACTACGACTTCTTCCGCAACGAGCCGTTCACGCCGGAAGACTTCGCGGCGATCGAGAAGAAGATGCGCGAGATCATCGCGCGCGACAAACCGTTCACCAAGGAAGTCTGGACCCGCGACGAAGCCAAGAAGGTGTTCGCCGACAACGGCGAGGCGTTCAAGGTCGAGCTGGTCGACGCCATCCCTGAAGACCAGACCATCAAGATCTACAAGCAGGGCGAGTGGTTCGATCTGTGCCGCGGTCCGCACATGACCTCGACCGGCAAGATCGGCACCGCCTTCAAGCTGATGAAGGTGGCCGGTGCGTATTGGCGGGGCGACAGCAACAACCCGATGCTGACCCGGATCTACGGCACCGCCTGGGCCAAGCAGGAAGATCTCGACGCCTACCTGCATCAGATCGAGGAAGCCGAGAAGCGCGACCATCGCAAGCTCGGCCGTGAACTCGACCTGTTCCACTTCCAGGAAGAAGGTCCGGGCGTGGTGTTCTGGCACGCCAAGGGCTGGAGCCTGTTCCAGTCGCTGGTCGGCTATATGCGCCGCCGTCTCGCCGGCGACTACGACGAGGTCAACGCGCCGCAGATCCTCGACAAGGTGCTGTGGGAGACCTCGGGGCACTGGGAATGGTACCGCGAGAATATGTTCGCGGCGCAGTCGGCCGGCGAGGACGCCGAGGATAAGCGCTGGTTCGCGCTGAAGCCGATGAACTGCCCGGGCCACGTCCAGATCTTCAAGCACGGCCTGAAAAGCTACCGCGACCTGCCGTTGCGGATGGCCGAGTTCGGCGTTGTGCATCGCTACGAGCCATCAGGCGCCATGCACGGGCTGATGCGGGTGCGCGGCTTCACCCAGGACGACGCGCACGTGTTCTGCACCGAGGCGCAGCTCGCCGAGGAGTGCATCAAGATCAACGATCTGATCCTGTCGACCTATTCGGACTTCGGCTTCGAAGGCGAACTGACGGTCAAGCTCTCGACCCGCCCCGACAAGCGTGTCGGCACCGACGAGATGTGGGATCACGCCGAGCGGGTGATGGCCACGGTGCTGAGCGAGATCAAGGCCAAGGGCGGCAACCGCATCAAGACCGAGATCAATCCGGGCGAAGGCGCGTTCTACGGGCCGAAGTTCGAGTACGTGCTGCGCGACGCGATCGGCCGCGACTGGCAATGCGGCACCACCCAGGTCGACTTCAACCTGCCGGAACGGTTCGGCGCGTTCTACATCGACGCCGACGGCGCCAAGAAGGCGCCGGTGATGGTGCACCGCGCGATCTGCGGCTCGATGGAGCGCTTCACCGGCATCCTGATCGAGCACTACGCCGGCAACTTCCCGCTGTGGCTGGCGCCGGTGCAGGTCGTGGTGACCACGATTACGTCCGAAGGCGATGAATACGCCAAGAAGGTACTGGCGGCGCTGCGCAAGGCCGGCCTGCGCGCCGACATCGATCTGCGCAACGAGAAGATCAACTTCAAGGTGCGCGAGCATTCGCTCGCCAAGGTGCCTGCCCTGCTGGTGGTCGGCAAGAAGGAAGCCGAGACCCACTCGGTCTCGGTCCGCCGCCTCGGCAGCGACGGCCAGAAGGTGATGCCCACCGACGAGGCAATCGCCGCGCTGGTGGACGAGGCGACCCCGCCGGACGTGCGGCGGATGCGCGGGATGACACCCGCGGTCGCGGCCGAGTAACCGGCGCGCGGCGGCGTCAGGCCGGCTCGCCTACGCTCTTGATCAGGGACTCGGCTGGGATGCCGAGCCCCTGATGCAATTTCCGGATCATCGGCAAGGTCAGATCGCGCTTGCGATTGAGCACCTCGTGCACCCGATTGCGACTGCCGATGAACGGGATCAGGTCGCGGGGCTGCAGATCGTTCTGCTCCATGTGATAGCGGATCGCTTCGACCGGATCGGGCAGATCGAGCAGGTAGTGCTTGCGCTCCCAAGCTTCCACCAAGGTCACCAGCACGTCCAGCCGATCGCCCTCCGGCGTATTCCGCCGCGCATTCATCAGCTCCTCGATCTGCTTGAGGGCACGGCGATAATCGCGCTGTGACTTGATCGGAGCTATGTCCATGGCGACCTCAAACGGTTTGTGCGTCGATCGCATCGTAATCGCGATGCGTCCCGACGTCCTCGCGCAAGTCGGGACCAGTTCACACGCTACGGTCGACGCCGGGGGATTGAGCGACGCCCTTCTGCATCGCGGCGATCGCCGCATCGAGTTCGGCGCGGCTGTATTGCGGCGCGGTGCCGGAGCGCGGCGTCCATTCGCTTTGCGCCTTGGCGGTATCGGCGATCTCGACCTTGCCGCCGAGCAGCCTAGCGTAGGTCTCCGCCCGCCATTGCGCCAGCGCCGGGCCAACCAGGGACGGCTCGTCGAGACCGCTGACCGCGGACGCGGTGGCGTTGCTCATCTCGGCGATGCCGCCATTGTACAGCTTCGCCACCACCTGATTGCCGACCTTGACGGTGGCGTAGACGTCGTCCGGCTCGTTGTCGGAGCCGCCGCGCGGCGCCGTCTCCTGCTGCTGCAGCCAGACGCGCGCGATCTCGTCGACCTCGGCGGAGGTGACTTTACGCACCGCTTCCGGATGCGCCTTCATCAGGTCCGCGAAGCTGTAGACGTCGCCTTCGAAAGCGAGCCCGTTCTTGTTGGTGGACTTCTCCGAATCCGCCTTGGTCACGTGCATGTACGGCGTCAGCACGTGGCCGTGTCGGTCGGTGATATTCATGATGCGCCCCCACTCCAAATTGGTCCGAGCGGTGGTGGGTTTGCAAACTTCGCGCCACGAAGAAGCGTTGCTGATCAATGCGATCGGAGCCCCACGCCGGCCGTGAGTCGGCGACAATTGCCGATGCCGGCAAGGTTTTCCTATGCCGAAGGTCGATCGCGCACCCGCCGCGTTTGGTACGGTTCTGATCGAACCTTGCGCCGACATGCGATAGATTGCCGGCGAAGCATGCGCCCGCGGATCGCTGCCGCGGGCGGCGCTGGAGCAGATGGAGAGCAGCCATTTCCGACCCGATCGAATTCTTCAAGACCCGCCGCTCGGTGAAGCCGCGCGAGATGACCGGCCCCGGCCCCTCGCCCGACGAGCTGGAGACCATTCTGACGATTGGCGCCCGCGTGCCGGACCACGGCAAGATCGCGCCGTGGCGGTTCATCGTGTTCGAAGGCGACGCCCGCGTCCGAGCCGGCGAAGTGATCGCCGACGTGTTCGCGCGCAAGCATCCCGAAGCGACCGCCGCCGAGATCGCCGCCGAAAAGGCACGGCTGTGCGAAGCGCCGCTGGTGATCGCGGTGGTGTCGTCGCCCAAGCCGCATCCCAAGGTGCCGGTGTGGGAACAGGAATTGTCGGCCGGCGCGAGCTGCATGAACATCGTCTCGGCCGCGACCGCGCTCGGCTACGGCGCCAACTGGCTGACCGGCTGGATCGCGTTCGATCCAGACGTGCTGAGCGGTCTCGGCCTGCGCGGCGACGAGAAGCTCGCCGGCTTCATCCACATCGGCACCCGGCCGAAAGATATCGAAGACCGGCCGCGGCCGGAACTGAGCGCGATCGTCACGCGGTTCTAGGCGCGTTCGAGCTTCCGGCTGCGGTCCGCGCACGGCGCACCGCAGCCGTCCCGCGCGCTAAGCGCGGCCGACCGGGAACACCTGCCCTTCGAACACCGTCCCCCAGATCGGCACATCCTTGAGCCGCTCCGGCGGCACCGCATAAGGATCCTGCTCGAGCACCGTGAAGTTGGCGATCTTGCCCGGCGCGATGCTGCCGAGCTGGTCCTCGTGGCGCCAGGAATACGCCGCCTCGATGGTGATCGCGCGCAGCGCCGCATCGACCGAGACGCGCTGCTCCGGACCTGCTACGCGGCCGGACGAGGTGATCCGGTTGACGCCGCACCACGCCAGATACAGCGGCGCGCTCGGTGCCATCGGCAGATCGGAGTGATAGGACAGCGGCACGCCCTGATCGAGCACCGATTTGGCCCGCACCATCGCGTCCGCCCGCTCCGGCCCCAACCCCACCGCGCTGTATTTGTCCGCAAAGCCGGTGGTATAGTACGGATTGGCGCTGACCAGTGCTCCGAGCCGTTTGATCCGTGCGACCTGATCTTCGGTCGAGTTAGCGAAGTGCACGATCACGCTGCGATGATCGGCGCGCGGATGCTCGGTGTTCAGCTTCTCCAGGATGTCGAGCAGCTTCTCCAGGCCGAGATCGCCGTTGACGTGGGTATGGATCTGATAGCCCGCATTCCAGAACAGCCGGGCGCGGCGCTCGAGTTCGTCCGGCGGAATGATCCACTCGCCCTGATGACCGTCGAGATAGCCGTCCTTCATCTGCATCAACTGCGAGATGATGGCGCCGTCGGCGAACAGCTTGATCTGGCCGGGGAAGAACATCAGCTTGCGGCCCGGCGCTTCGGGCGCCACCGCGATCTGCGCTTCGACCGCATCGAGCGCGCCGTCGAGCCCGACGCGGTCGACGATGCCGCGGCCGTCGGCGATGAAGGTGGAGTACATCGGGGTGTCGGGGGCACCGAGGATCTGCTCGTACAGCTTCCACATGTCCGGGGTGTAGAGCGCGCCCGGCTCCATATAGGCGGTGACGCCGTTGGCGTGCAGATAGCTCACCATCTGCTTCAGCCCGAAGGCCAGCCGCTCCGGCGTCGCCAGCACCTTCATCATCGGCGTCATCACCAGATTGAGGCCGCCCTCCCAGAAATGCCCCTCGCGCCAGTTCGACTGCTCGCTCGCCTGCCCCTGGTTCAGCGTCATGGCTTCGGTGATGCCGAGCGCCGCCAGCGCCGGGGTGTTCAGATAGAATTCGTGGCAGGAACGATGCCACACCGCGATCGGCCGGGTCGGGTTGATGGCGTCGAGCGCGGCGCGGTCGAGCTTGCCGTGCCACAACGCGTGATAACCCCAGGTCAGCAGCCAGGCGTCTGGCTTGGTCAGCCTGGTGTCGGCCGCCCTCAGCCGCGCCTGGTAAGCGTCGGCGCTGGCGGCAGCCTTGTGGGTGCCGCCGGGCAGCACCCAATCCTCCGGCGCGATCACCTCGACCGCCAGCGTCAGCGCGCCGAGCACCGGGTGCAGATGCTGATCGATCAGCCCCGGCGTCACGATCTTGGCCGCGAAGGTCTCGTCCACCGTAAAGGGGCGGTCACCGAGCGCCTCCCTGACCTGATCGAGCGAGCCGACCGCAACGATCCGCTTGCCCGCGACGGCGACTGCGGTCGCCTCCGGCGCGCCGCGCTCCATGGTGATGAACTTCCTGGCGGTGAAGATCGTCATCGGTGCCGCGGCGCCGGCGATCTGCTCGCCACCGAGCGCGCTCGCCAGTCGCGCGTTGATACCACCATCGGCTTTCGCCGATTTGGATACCACCGCTTCGGCCACGAACGGGACGCTCGCGCTCAACGCGGCCGCCCCCTTCAGCACCGTGCGGCGCGACGGCAGCGACAGTGAGCGGAATGCGAACTGGAATGCAGGATTGCAGGCGATGCACATGGCGCGCGCTCCAGGACCGAAGTTGTTAGTGGCCCTGCGGCAGCTTAGCACTGAGTCGGAAACTCAGCCCCCGGACATTGGTCGGGCTTTGGTCACGCCGCCTGCGACGCCTGCCGCCCGAACCGCGTCAGCAGCCCGCAAATCTCCGAGGCCGGCCGGGCCGGGCTGAACAGGAATCCCTGCACCTCGTGGCAGCCCTCGGCGCGGAGCGCGTCGAGCTGTTCGACGCTCTCCACGCCTTCCGCCAGCGTCGTGATGTCGAGGCTGCGGCCGAGCCCGGCGATGGCGCGGACGATCGCGAGGCAATCCGGCCGCTCAGTGAGATCCTTCACGAACGAACGGTCGATCTTGATCTTGTCGAACGGGAAGCTGCGTAAGTAACTGAGCGAGGAGTAGCCGGTGCCGAAATCGTCCATCGAGATCCGCACCCCGAGGCTGCGGAGCTGATGCAGCGTCGCCAGATTGGCATCGCTGTCGGCCAGAAACAGCGACTCGGTGATTTCCAGTTCGAGCCGGTGCGGCACCAGGCTCGACTGCGCCAACGCCGAGATCACCACCTGCACCAGATTGCGGCTGCGGAATTGCACCGGCGACAGATTGACCGCGACCTTGACGTCCGACGGCCAGGATGCGGCTTCCAGACACGCCTGCCGCAGCACCCATTCGCCGAGACCGACGATCAGGCCAATGTCCTCGGCCACCGGAATGAAGTCGGACGGCGAGATCATGCCACGCTCGGGATGACGCCAACGCAGCAGCGTCTCGAAGCCGCCGATCCGGTCCTCTGCCAGATCGATCAGCGGCTGATAGTGCAGTTCGAACTCGCCGCGCGCGAACGCCTGCCGCAGATCGAGCTCCATGTCGCGGCGGATCTGGGCCTGGCGGTCCATCTCCTTCTCGAAGAAATGGTGGCAGCCGCCGCCGGCCGCCTTGGCGCGGTACAGCGCCATGTCGGCGTTGCGCGACAGCGCCTCGCACTCGTCGCCGTCGGACGGCGCCAGGGCGATGCCGATCGAGGCGCCGATCACCACTTCGAGCCCGTCCATGTCGTAGGGCGCGCTCAGGATCTCGATCAGCCGCGCCGCCAGATTGCTGGCTTCGTTCGGCGTCGCCAGCGAGGTCAGCACGATGGCGAATTCGTCGCCGCCGAGCCGCGCCACCAGATCGCCGTCCCCGATCTGCTGCCGCAGCCGTTCGGCGACGCATTGCAGCAGGCGGTCGCCCATCGGATGGCCGAACGAGTCGTTGACGTTCTTGAACAGATCGAGGTCGACGCACATCACCGCGACCATCGTGCCGCTGCCGCGGGCCTGCGCCAGCGCCTGCTCCAGCCGCTGCTGATACAGCGCGCGGTTCGGCAGATTGGTAAGCCCGTCGTGATGCGCCATGTGGGCGATCTTGGCCTCCGCCTTGCGGCGCTCGGTGACGTCGACCACCGCCACCAGGAAGCCGTCGCGGCCGTCGAACACCACGCGGCGGCCGAAGGTCAGCACGTGAATCTCGGAGCCGTCGGCCTTGATGTGACGCCAATTGCCCTCGGACTGATAGCTGTCGCGCATCTCCAGCAGGGTCTGGCCGTGCGCGATCCACTCCTCGCGCGGCCAGATCTCGCGCAGCGACATCCGCAGGAACTGGTCGCGCGGATAGCCGTAATGCGCCACCGCGGCGTCGTTGACGCTGAGGAATTCGAAGGTCTGGGCGTCGAACACCCACATCGGCATCGGGTTGCCGTCGAACAGCAGCCGGAACGACTCCTCGCGCTTTTTCAGCGAGGTGACGTCGGAGATCGTCACCGAGATCACGTCGCCGAACGCGGTGGCGCTGAGGCTGAGATTGCGGTCGCCGCTGTCGACCGCGAAGGTGATGCTCGCATCGGAATCGACCAGCTCGATCAGCCGCCCGGCGACGTCTGGTGTGCACAGCAGATGATGTCCGACCGACAGCCGGCTCCAGTGCAGCTCGGCCACCGAATGCCGCAGCAATTGCGAGGCGCCCTGGTTGACATGGACGATCTGAAAGTCGAACGGCCGGCGGTCGGGGCCGCGGATCGCCGTCAGGGCGACAATGCCGTCGTCGGTCGAGGAGAAGATCGCGTCGAGCAGGTTGTAGCGATGGCGCTCTTCATTGACGTAGACGCCGACCAGGGTACCGCCCCAGCGCGAGGCGGTCGGCAGCGCCAGCAGGGTGTAGCGCTGCACGATGCCGTCGCGGACGCAATGCGCGGTACCGAGATGCGGCCCTTTGTTCTGCAGCGCGCCCGAGGCGGCCTGCGCCAGCGCGGTGCCGCAATCCGGCGACAGCGCATCCAGCGGAATATCCCAGCGCTCGTCGCCGAGCCATTGCTGGGCGTAGCGGCCGGTGCGCGACACCTCCGGCGTCTCGCCGTCGATCTCCAGCAGCACCAGATGATCAGCCAGCCGCCCCAAACTCCCCAGCATTACCTCTTCGTAGCTCGGCAGCGACTGTCCGGGCTGAATCGCCGCGTGCCACTTGCGCTGCAGCACGGTTAAGTCTGCAGCAAGCTGACTGGTCGAATTTTCGGAAAGTTGAGTGACGGTAGCCGACACGAGAAGCGCCCCGCGCATGAGAAGTGCGGCGCGCAGTCGAACTATTCCCGATTAAGACGATGTAAACGTATCGCCCAGCGGGGCGACAAACCACTGAATATGAAGGTTTTAAGTCGCGCGATGGTTACTTCGCGTTCACCATTGTGACGGCGCGGAAATCGCGCGAAGCGATCAATGCGAAGCCGCGCCGATACGTGATTCAGCGCGCCAGCACTTCGACTTCGCCGTCGACGCCATTGACCACATTGAACCCGCGCTCGAACACCTTGCCTTCATTCTTGGCGATGGCGCGATACTCGCCCTCGGACAGCACGACACGCGGGAATGCGCCGATCGATTCCTTGATGACGTCGCCGCCCGGCGTCAGCACCGACCACGAGGTGTTGGCGAGCGCTTCGCCGCCCTTCTCGCTGACCAGCTTGAGGGTGATCACCGCGGCGCGGTGCGTGATCGTGACGTCGGTGAGTTTGCCGGTCTGGACGCGAATGTCGGATCGCACCACCGAATTGGCGTCGCCGTAATTGGAGACGATGTAGTAAGTGCCTTCCGGCACCAGAGCGACGTCACCGGCGGCGACCCCCGGCAACAGCGGCGCCCGCTGCGCGTTGTCGAACTGGCTGCCCTTGTAGATCGAGAAGGAAATCTGGTTGGCGGGAATTCGCGAACTGCCGACCTTGCCTTCGATCCGCAGGCCGCCGGCAGGGAGCACGAAATTCTCGCGCTCGGTATCGGCCTTGACCGTCACCGGCCGCACCGCGCTGACCAGACCGAGCGCGACATGCACGACGTAGTTGCCGGGCGGCAGCGGAATGCTCGGAGTAGCGCCGTGATCCTCCCGGATGAGCTTGATGGCACCGCTGTCGTCGGGGCGATCCGAGTACACCCGCCATATCAGACCGCTGTTGATCACCGGCTGGTCCTTGCCGTAGCGCGCCGTCAAGGCGAGGACACCTTGGGGCGGCGCCGGCGCGGCGAGCGGCGGCAACGGCGACATCGACGGTGGCGCCACTGCACCGACGGGGGGCTGGGTCAGCGGCGCCGGCAGGCTCGGGGCCGCAGCCGCGCCGGATTGCGGCGCCAAACTGATCGCTGCGCCGGCCGGCGGCTCCGGCACAGAGGCCGGCGGAACGGGCGGCGGCCGATCGCTGAAAAACTGCGCCGCAGCCGGTTGCGTCAGCGCCAGCGCGCACACTGCGACCAACGCCCACTGTGCGACAATCCGGCGCCGCCCCCCGACGATATTACCCCTGAAGATCATGGCGATGGTTTTCACCGAAAACGCGGCAAATTCAAGCCGGTCCCGCGCCCTGTCGCAGCGGCCGCCACCCCAGCGGTACATGCGTGCTGTTCGTGATTGCGTCACGATTTTCCCCTAGTCCCGGCTGCCTCAAGCATTATTCATGCATTTGAAGCGATATGACACGATCCGGCAACGCGAGTCGCGAGCCGGGGCGGCCTGGTCCACACCGGGCGACGAGTCGAGGAGGCAACCATGCTGGAAAACCTGATCGGACGTGGGCAAGGCAACGCGCCGGCACCGGACAAGGTCGGCCTCGACAGCATCCGCCGGCCGGTGATCGGGCTGGCGCTCGGCGGCGGCGCGGCGCGCGGCTTCGCACATATCGGCATCCTGCGCACGCTGCTGGCGAACGGCATCACGCCCGACGTGGTGGTCGGCACCTCGATCGGCGCAGTGGTCGGCGGCGCCTATGTCGCAGGTCATCTCGACACGCTGGAGGAATGGGCGCGCCGGCTGCAACCGCGCAACATTTTCGGCTATCTCGATATCCGGCTCAACGGCTCCGGCCTGATCGGCGGCAGCAAGCTCGCGGCGCAGCTCGACGCCACGCTCGGGCCGATCCTGATCCAGGATCTGACGCAGAAATTCGCCAGCGTCGCCACCGAGGTCGCGACAGGCCACGAGATCTGGCTGACCCACGGCCGGATCGTCGACGCGGTGCGGGCGTCCTACGCCCTGCCCGGCATCTTCTCGCCGGTGCTGATCGGCGACCGCTGGCTGGTCGATGGAGCGCTGGTCAATCCGGTGCCGGTGTCGGCGGCACGCGCGCTCGGCGCCGAGATCGTGATCGCCGCCAACGTCTCCAGCGACGTGTTCGGCCACGGCACCACGATCTTCTCGCACGGCGCGGCGGCAGCCGCTGTCGTCGCACCGGAACCCGAGGAGCCGCCGGTGCAGAAGCGCGGCTTCACCCGGTTCTTCTCTCCGGAGCGGTTCGTCAAACAGGAACTGTTCGGCAATCCGGAACGCCCCGGCATCTCCAAGGTGATGACCGACGCCTTCAACATCATGCAGGACCGCATCACTCGGGCGCGGCTCGCCGGCGACCCGCCCGACCTGTTGATCTCCCCGAGGGTCGGCCGGATCGGCTGGTTCGACTTCCACCGCGCCGACGAGATCATCGCCCACGGCGCCCGCGCCGCCGAACGCGCGATCGATTCGATCCGCGAGACCATCGAAGAAGTCACGCCGCAGCCCAAGGCGACGGTGCCGGTGGAGACCTGACCACCGCCGCCCGGCGCGATCATCAGAGGCGGTCGATCGGATCCTGCCGCGCCGACGGCGGGAGGTTGCGGAGGCGCAACAGACAGACTGCGATGGTCGCCAACGGCAAACCAAGCGCCACCCAACACAAGCTGCGCCAAACGCCGCCCTCTCCGATCAGCGCCGCCAGCAGTCCGATCAGGGTCGAAGCCGCCAACGCGATCGGCCACAGCCATTGTCGTCGCAGCGCACTCATGATGCGGAGCTTTCGGCTTCCACAGCACCGCCGCGGCGCGGACGCTTCGCCCACCACAGATACAGACCGCTGATCAGCACGACGATGGTCGCGGCGTCGAGCAGCGCCCAGATGATTTTCAGCGGCAGCCCGCCATAGTCGCCGAAATGCAGCGGCTGCGACATGAACAGCGCGGTCGCATACCACGGCATGTCGCGGACCGAGACCACCTGCCCGGTCGACGCGTCGGCGAGCGCCGGTTTGAGGATACGGCTGGTGATCGGCGTGTTGCCGGTGAGAAAGATCGCGACGTGCGACGGGGTAGCGAACGGCGTGCCGGGAAACGCCACCGTCATCACGTTCATGCCGGGCACCGCGGCGCGGACGTCGCGCAGCACCGCGTCGGTCGACGCACGCTGTCCCTCGATCTCGGCCGGCT
Source organism: Rhodopseudomonas palustris (assembly GCF_007005445.1). Lineage (NCBI taxonomy): Bacteria > Pseudomonadati > Pseudomonadota > Alphaproteobacteria > Hyphomicrobiales > Nitrobacteraceae > Rhodopseudomonas > Rhodopseudomonas palustris. Next base: position 2,720,738 of record NZ_CP041387.1, read on the forward strand.
TGGCCTGTGCCGCCATCTCGACGAGCTGGTTGGCCTGCCAGGCGAGTTCGATCGGGGCTGCCAGCGTGTTGATGACGCCGGTGAAGCTGACGACACCGAACCAGGCCAGCGTCACGATGCCGAGCAGATTGTGCAAGTCGAGCCAGGTGCGCCAGCGGCTGCCGTCGGTCCGCACCACGCCGAACGCAAGGCGGCGCGTGAACGGACCGTACAGCACCACGCCGGATACGATCGCAACGACCAGCAACAGGCCCATGAATCCAAGAAACAGCGTGCCCGGCACTCCGCTGAACAGGTCGAGATGCAGCCGCGTCATCACATACAAAAAGCCCTCATTGGGCTGCGGGATCTCGATCTGCTGCCCGGTGCGGGTGTCGAACACCTGATAGTGAAACGAGGCCGGATCGTCCGTCATCGAGGCTGCGGTCGGCACCTTCAGGATCGGATGCTCCCGATCGTAGAAAAGATACGGCACCACCTCGCCAGGCCGCGCCGCGAGAGCGCGCGCAACCATCGAGTCCACCGATGCACTGCCCGGTGGCGCGGTCGTCGCCGCGAGCTTCAGATCAGGACCAAGCTCGTCCTTGAAGATCAGCGGCAGGCCGGTCAGGCACAGCAGCAGCGCGAACAGCGTGCAGACAAGGCTGCTCCAGCGATGCACCCAGACCCAAGCTCGAACGGCGCGCCGCGTCATCGGCGGCGCGCCTTCTTGGCGTCGATCCTCACCACCGGTACCTGATCCCCGCCAGCACCGTGCGGCGATTGCCGAACTGGCAGTAGAACCCCGACGAGCAGCTCGAATAGTACTCCCTGTCGAACAGGTTGTTGACGTTGAGCGTCAGAGTCGTGCCCTTCAGGCTCGGCGCCAGGTTCACAAGATCGTATTTCAATGCCGCATCCACCACCGTGTAGGCCGGCGCCCGCAGCGTGTTGGCATCGTCGCCATAGCTGGCGCCGACATGGCGGATGCCGCCGCCGAAAGTCAGGCCGGTGACCGGGCCGGACTGGAACGTGTAGTTCGCCCACATCGAGCCGAAGAAGTCCGGAACCGCCTGCGGTCGATTGCCGACGATCAGCGCGTTCGACGATCGCGCCACCCTTGTGTCGAGGAACGTCACGGCGCCGATCAGCTCGAGACTATCGGTGACGTTGCCGCGCGCTTCCAATTCGACTCCCTTGGAACGGACCTCGCCCTGCTGCACGTTGAAGCCCGGCACGGTCGACGGCGTCAGGACGTTCTGCTGGCGGATGTCGAACACGGACGCCGTGAACAGCATCGGCAGAAAGGTCGGCTGATACTTGATGCCCCCCTCGTATTGCTCGGCCGTGGTCGGGATGAACGGTTGCCCGTCCGCGCCGACGCCGGTCACCGGTTCGAACGAGGTCGAGTAGCTGACGTAAGGCGCAACACCGCTGTCGAACAGATACAGCAGCCCCGCCCGATAGGTAGTCTTGTCGTCCGACTGATTGGAGCGCGATCCGGCGAGCCGGCTTTCGGTGCTCTGCTCGGCCCAATCATGACGGACACCGAGCGTGGCGCGCCATCCGCCCAGGCTGATCTGATCCTGCGCGTACAGCCCGGTCTGCGACAGCTTCTGACCGCTGTCGATCAGCGAGGCGAGCGAGCCGACCGGCTGATTATACAATGGATTGACGACATTGAGCGCGGTCGCACCGCCGAGCTGGTAGGTCCAGTTGCTGAGCGTATTCTGATAGTCGACGCCGGTGATGATCTTGTGCTGCAGCGCGCCGGTGGCAAAGTCGAACTGCACGCGGTTGTCGGTCGACAGGCCGCCGACGTCCTCGATCGAGCGGATCGCCCAGCGCGGGATCGTGCCGATGGCGGTGAGCGGCGCGTTCATCTGCAACGACTTGAAGTCGATGTCGACGTGCGAATAGCGCAGGCTCGACTTGACGCTGACGACCTCGTTGAGACGCCTGTCGAACTGATAGCCGATGCCGTACTGCTCGCGCTCGAACGAGTCGAAGCCGGGGTCGCCGACATTGAGCTTGGAGTTCAGGTACGGCCGGTATTGCAGCGGCGCCAGCGAGGTCGGATACAGCGAGTTGAAGTAGCCGCCCTTCGGATCCTTCTGATAATAGCTCTGAACGGTGAACCGCGTGTCCATGTCGGGCGCCCAGGTCAGGGCCGGCGCGACCGCAAAGCGCTGCTCGTCGACATTGTCGTAGCGCGTGCCGGACGTCCGGCCGATCGCACTCAGTCTGTACAGCCAATGGCCGTCCTTATCGAGCGCGCCCTGGCTGGTGACGCCGGACTGGATGCGGCCGTAAGTGCCGCCCTCGACGCGGACCTCGTTGTACGGCACTGCGCTCGGCATCCGGCTGATCTGATTGACCAGACCACCCGGGCTGGTCTGCCCGTACAGCACCGCCGACGGTCCCTTCAGCACCTCGACGCGGTCGAGCAGGAACGGATCGATCGCGGTGTTGGCGAACGCCTGGCCGCGCGGCAGCTTCAAGCCATCGAGGAAACTGACGTAGTTGGTCGCGGTGCCGAACGCGCCGAAGCCGCGGATGAACACGCTGTCGAAGCGCGAATTGGTGTCGGCATCCGACAGCACGCCGGCGCTGTAGCGCAGCGCATTGGCAACGGTCTGAACGTTCTGATCGTCCATCTGCCGGCGCGTGACGGTCGAGATCGACTGCGGCGTCTCCAGCACCGGCGTGTCGGTCTTGGTCGCTGTTGCGGAGGTGCGGGCGACGTAGCGATCCGAGGTGTTGCTGGCGTCGACCGCGCGCGCCGCCGGGGTCGCCTGTTCGCGCGCCGGAGTGCGTGCCGGCACGGCGCGCTGAGCCGCGGGAGCTGGCTGCGCGCGTCGCGCGGCGCGACGCTCGGCGGGCTGCACGGTGACCGGCGGCAGTGCCACCGCGGCTTCGCGCGCCGTCTGCGCCAGCGCTTCGGAGCCGCCACTCAGCGACAGCGCAATCGCGACGCCGGCGACAATCTTGTTCTCGTTTCCCATCCGCTCTCCCCCAGATACCTCGCTTCGAGGCGGTCGGGAAATAAACGGGACGGGACCGTCCTGTCCAGATCGATTGCCAAGTGATCGCAAATCTGGGATTGGAATTGCTCGAAAGACTCGCCTCGTCGTATCGACGATCAAGGATCTCAATGCCGACTTCGACGACCACTTCCAAAGGCGGCCGCCCGCGCAAGAGCGATGTAGAAGCCAAGTCGCTTCACATCATCGAGACGGCGTCGCGGCTGTTCGCGCAGCAGGGCTTCGCCGCGACCTCGGTCGAACAGGTCGTGGCCGCGTGCGGCGTCGGCAAGGACACCGTGTATCGGCGCTTCCCGTCGAAGCTGGCGTTGTTCGAAGGGGTGGTCGAGCACGCCCGCGTGCAGACGCTGGCGCACTTCCAGACCACGATGGCGAGCCAGACCGGGGATGCGCTGACACAACTTCGCGCGGCGGCACGCTGGCTGCTCGCCACCAACGTCGATCCCACGCTGATCGCGTTCAAGCGCATCGCTTTCAGCGAGGCGATCGTGGTCGGTCAGGCCGTGGCGAGCCGGACCGACGATCCGATCATGGACCGATTGCTGTCGCTGATTGGCGAGGCCCAGAAGGCCGGCACCCTCGCCCGCGGCGATACGCGCTTTCTCGCCAGCCAGCTCCTCAACAGCATCGCCGTGGGGCCGATGATCGATGCGATGCTGGGCGGGACGACTTATGCGTCGCCCCGCGCCCAGAATGCTTATTTCGACAAGGCCTGGGCGCTGTTTCTCGACGGTGCCGGCGCCTGATCCTGGTTGCTGTTACCAGCCTCAGGCCGACTTGATGTAGTCGTGCAGCGCCTGCTGCTCGTGCTCGTATTCGGACAGCCGCGATTTGACGATGTCGCCGATCGAGATCAGGCCGACCACGCGGTCGTGCTCCATCACCGGCAGATGCCGGAATTTGCCGGCTGTCATCCGCTCCATGATCTCGCCGACGTTGTCGTCCTGACGGCAGGTGAAGACGTCGCGGGTCATCACCGCGCCGACCGGCTGATCCAGCGCAGCCGGGCCGCGGTCGGCGAGCACACGAACGATGTCGCGCTCCGACAAGATGCCTTCGAGCCGCGTACCGTGCATCACCAGCACCGCGCCGATCCGGCGCTCCGCCAGGGTCTTGATCGCAGACGCGAGCCGGGCATCGGCCTCGACGCTATGAATGTAGCGGCCTTTGGATTCGAGAATCGCACGCACGGTCATGGGTGGCCTCCCGTAACGCCGCCTTGCCGAGCCCGGCGGCTCTGGTTGTGACATCAGCAACGGAATCAGCAGCAGCGAGACAGTCGGATGTTCGGACAAGACCGACGCTGAAACAGCGCGAACACCCGTTCCAAGCCGGCGCACGCGGCGCCGGGTGCAATCACACCGGAAGATTGCGGCAATTCAAAGCTAGATGCAAGCCACTCGCAACTGCGAACAACTGATCGCAGCGCGTCAGAGCGGCACGGATTCCGGCGTGCGCGGCACCGGGTCGAACAACGAGAACAGCAGCAGCCCGGCGAAGAAGCCGCCGATATGCGCCTGCCAGGCGACGCTGGCGCCCTCATTGCCGATCGCGATCGAGCCGATCCCGAAGATGATGTTGATGCCGAACCAGATGCCGAGGAACGCCAGCACCCGCGGATCGCGCAGCGCCCGCATCAACGGCTGCGCCGGCACCCGCGCCGCGGCATCGGCATCGCCTCGCCGCAGCGACAGGAAGCTACCGCGAACGAAGGCAAATCGGATCGCCGCCGCCATCGCGCCCGATACTGAAGCGGAAGCTCCGATCATCGGTGCGATTTCGTGGGGGTGGGTGAGAAGATGCGCGAATGCACCGGCTGCCCCGGTCACGGCCATGAACACGAAGAACCGGGCGGCCCCGAATCGGCGCGCCAGCGCGCTGCCGAACGGCAGCAGCCACAGCACGTTGAACAGCAGGTGGCTGAGATTGGCGTGAAGCAGCGAATAGCTGACGAAGGTCCAGAGCTTGGCGCCGGTTCCGCCCGGAAAAGGTGAATCCAGCAGGGTTTGGTCGTAGCGCATCGGGATGAAGCCGAACACCTCGATCGTCCAATACTCGAAGTCCGGCGACACCAGCGTGCGCAGATGGATCACCGCGAGCAGCGCGACGTAACCGGTCACGGCGGCAGGCAGCGTCAGGATCGGCTCGCGCGGCGGCTGCGGCGGAGCGGTGTTGGATTCGAACGGAGCTTGCAAAGCAGACGACCTGATACGAGACGGGACCGGCGAGCCGGATCCCTTAGAGCACTTTTCGCAACAGCGGAAAACTGGCTCGCAAGGCGCCCGCCCCTCACGCCACCGACAAGTGGTTGACCAGAATCGACAGCCCGAGGCCGATCAGTGCCAGGCCACCGGCGCGCTCCGCCTGATCGTGTCGCGAGAGCTGCGAAACGGAAAAGGGAGGGCCCTGAGAAAGCCCTCCCCCGGTCCGTGCCGGTGCCGTTCGCATCGCAGACCATCTGTCCGATGCGTCGGCCGACCTGTTTTTCAGCCACCCTGTATCCCACCAGCGCTGACGGTCTGGAGTCGCCAGCACTGCAATGCCGCCAGCCTAGCGGCGGTTCCCCCGCGCGCAACGCCATAGTTAATTTAACCTTAACGACGCAAAGCCGGGTATGACGCCGCTGTTCGCGCGGACCGGCATGGACGCTGCACCAGGGCTCCTGCACAACACTCTGGAGCGTCGCGCCGGGCGAATTCGGGACAGTCATGTCCCAATCGCGTCCGCACGCGACGACCGCGAACCAAGGTCGTCCATGAAGCATCCGTCGAGCCAGGCGCTGTTCGCCTATTGGGACAAGCAACGCGACGGCGCCCCCGCCCCGGACCGCAGTGCAATTGAACCAGATGCCCTGCGCAGTCAGCTCGGCGAGATGTTCGTGGTGTCGTGCGATTTGCCCGGCTATCCGTTTCGGTTCGCCGGCACCCGGCTCAACGCCCTGCTCGGCCAGGATCTGAAGGGCCAGAAGCTGACGACGCTGTTCGTGCTGGAGCAGCGCCGCGCGGTGCAACAGGTGCTGGACATCGTGTCGGGAGACACCATCGCCGTGGTCGCAGGCATCACCGCCACCGCGCCGAACGCGACCCCGGTCGCACTGGAACTGCTGCTGCTGCCGTTCGCGCAACGCGCGCACAGCCCGCTGAGCATGACCGGGCTGCTGGCGCCGCTGGGCGGCCGGCTGATCGGCCCGCTGTCGAACCTGCGGCTGAACTCGTGGCGGACCGTCGGCCAGCAGCCGCGGCGGTTGCCGCCACGCAAGCTGCACAAGTTTCAGGTGGTGCGCGGATTGACGGTCTACGAAGGCAACGACTGAGACGCGGCGTAGTCGGAGCCGAGCCGCGGGACCACCATGCTGGGCTGACGGTCGACCGCGACGGCCGCAAACCCGCCGCGGGTCGCCCTGTAGCACCCGCAGGCCCTCTGCATCAGGCCGTCGGGATCGGTGATGGCGAGCCGGCCACGGCTGTAGCGGATCAACCCCTGCTGCTGCAGCGCGTGAGCGATCAGCGAGATGGTGTTGCGCTTGACCCCGAGCATCCGCGCCATCAGGTCCTGACCGAGTTGCATGCAGTCGCTACCAGCCATATCGCGCGATTGCAGCAAGCGACGGCACAGCCTGGCTTCGGCCGAATGCGCGGCGTTGCAGGCTGCGATCTGCTCGGCCTCGACCGAACGGCTCCATTGATAACGCAGCATCAGGCCCCGCAGCACCGCGCTGTGATCGACCGCGTAGCGGAAATGCATCACGTCGATCGCCGATGCCGACGTGGGATAGCGCACCACCGCGCCGGTCGCCGCCACGTTCTGGTGCACCGCCTCGCTGCCGATGACGCCGTTCCGGCCGATCGATGCGACCTCGATCACGTCTGCCTTGGTCAGGCCGACCACGCTGGAGACGATGCCGCCGTGAGGAAATACCAGTTGCGCGAGCGGCGCACCCGCCTCGACCAGAACCTGACCGAACTTCAGATCGATCGTATAGAGATGCGGACGCAGCAGATCGAAGTCGGCTGCCGGCAACGCAGCGAGCAATTCATTGGCCGATTGGCTGATCGCCATGGTTCCCGCCCCGGGAATCCGCCGAAACAGCGCCACGGGCTGTCAATCGGCTCTTGAAAAATCGCCGCTGCAATTGCGGCTCCCCGGAACTTTAATCGTTCGAGCCCGATGCAAAGTCCACTGCGTACAACTACGCGGCGAACATACGATATGGCGGCGCACGACGATCCACCCCGCCGCCGCGCGGACGAGTTGTTAGTTGCGCAGGCAGCCCGCCGGTCGGCCCGGGAACTCGGAGAGCCGCGCCGGTTCCGCGGCGGCCACTGACGATCGACCGTCGGCAGCGGAGTGCTAACGGCCCGTTAACTGTACGCGCCTTAGGTTGAAAGCTACGCCAGCGCGACCGGCCATCGGAACCCAATCTTGTTGTTGCAGAGCCCCAACAGCCAGCCGGCGACGCTCGAGCGTCGTCGCTTCCAGCGGGTGAAGGTCCACCTGCTCGGACGCTACATGCTGCCCGATCGCCGCGAATTTCCCTGCCAGGTGATCAACATGTCGCCCGGCGGACTGGCGATGCTGGCGCCCGGAATCGGCAACGTCGGCGACCGCGTGATCGCCTATCTCGATCATGTCGGCCGCGTCGAAGGCAAGATCACACGGATCATCGACAACGGCTTTGCGATGACCCTCGCGGCCACCCCGCGCAAGCGCGACAAGCTCGCCGCGCAACTGACCTGGCTGGCCAATCGCGACATCCTCAACCTGCCGGAAGATCGCCGCCACGATCGCATCGTGCCGCGCAACCCGATCGCCATCCTGACGCTCGACGACGGCAGCCGGATGAGCTGCCGTATCATCGACATGTCGCGCTCCGGCGCCGCGATCGCCGCGGAGCATCGCCCGCCGCTGCACGCGCAAGTCCTGCTCGGACGGGTCGCGTCGCGCGTCGTCCGTCACCTCGACGACGGCTTCGCGCTGGAGTTCATCCACGAGCAGCTCGAAGAAACGCTCGAAGACAGCGTTACCGCGCGGTGAACGACGACGCCCGCTGCAAAGCCGCCTAGCGCCGCATTTTCGCACCACTTCCCACCTGCCATCCTGCAACGTCGACCCGACGCACTGCGCGGAACGCAGTTAACGCGCGCTGCGAAGCGGTTAGCAACCGCGCGTGCCGCAGCGCTGCGCGGGTTAACAGCTCAAATTTGAATCAATTGCCGATATCTCGCATTTTATGCAAATTCGATTCAAGTATAGATCGAATTCGCGGCTAGTTTTCCGAGTATTCGCATCGACTTTACTTGGTCGATTTAGCGGCCCTGCAAATTGCTTGTGCAAATGATGGTCCCAACAAGAAACGGGGGCCACAATGTCGGGCAACAGGGGATTTCGGGGGCTGGCGGTGATCGCCGCCGTCGTCGCACTGACCGCGACGGCGCAAGCCGACAACAGAGTTCGTTACGCGAGCATCGGCGACGAGACGCGCGCACCGATCGGATGGATCGAGTTCTGCTCGGACAATCCGCAGGATTGCCGCGGGGGCCGCAGCCAGGCACGCGACATCGTGCTGACGCAGACCGCCTGGCAGGATCTTTTGAAGGTCAACCGCTGGGTCAACGACAATATCAAGCCGCTGACCGACATGGATCATTGGGGCGTGATCGAAAAGTGGTCGCTTCCGGCCGACGGTTACGGCGATTGCGAAGACTACGTACTCTTGAAGCGCAAGATGCTGATCGACGCCGGCTGGCCGCGCGAAGCGCTGCTGATCACCGTGGTGCGCGACAAGAAGAACGAAGGCCACGCGGTGCTGACGGTGAAGACCGACAAGGGCGAGTTCATCCTCGACAACCAGAACGAGGAAGTCGTCGCCTGGACCGACACCGGCTACCGCTTCGTCAAGCGGCAGTCGCAGAGCGATCCCAATGCCTGGGTCGCACTCGGCGACGGTCGTGCCGTCGCCACCGCCAGCGCCAAGCAGCGCTGAGCGCCACCAAGACAACAGGAGAAACGCGACCCGGTCGAATCCCCACCCCTCCCCGTCCCAGACCGGATCGTGCGCGGCCAGCCTCCCCCAAGGCTGGCCGCACCCCGTTTGGGGGTCAAGAAGCGCTGATTTTGTTGAGCTTTAGATCAGGAATCCGGCGCTATCGTACAGAACTTTCAACGAACTCCGCTGGTCATGGCGCGGAAAATCCGTGGAATTTGATCTCTGTTAGCTCTCTCTCGGTTACGAGCGATTTCGAGATCGCCACGTAGCGCCAATTCTCGCGCGTCCAAAGTTGAAGCTGCCCGTTGCCCAATTCGTTAGGTGGCGGCCTTGACCAGTGCTAGGGCTAAAGAACCTTAGAGAAAGCTGGTCGTATGTCGGATTTCCCCTACGACCCGCTCACGTGCCCCTTTTGTGGGAAGCCGATGCAATACATCGGCGCCACCCCCAAGACGGCCAGGAACCCAGGGTCCTTTGTTTACAAATGCGAACAGTGCGCTGCGGTGAAGACCATCCCGTCTAAATAACCGCGCCGGTTTGCCGCTCTTCCGACACGCCTGAAATTCCTGGAGAGAAGATCATCTGATCGACATCGAACTGGGCGTTTCGGATAGCGTCGAGAGGAATGCTTGGCGCGGCGGAGAGATGGAAAAATTCATAAAGAATGAGAACATCCGACGTTATCGGGAACTTCTGCGGGCCGAAACGAATCTCGACAAGCGGCGGGTGATCCTGATGCTGTTGGCGGAAGAAGAAGCAAAAGAAATCCCGCCAAAGGCGTGAGGCCGCCTCCAGGGGAGACGTCTCACACTTCGGGCCCGCTCTGGCGACTTCACCCTGCCGAAGACGTCATGCGACTTGATGCTAGCCGTCTAGTCGACGCGCTCTTTGATCTCCGGCAGCGGCGGCTTTCGTTCCACAATCTTCTTCTTCGGCGGAGCGGGCAGCAATCCCTCGCGGATCGCCTTCTTTCGCGCCAATTTGCGGGCGCGGCGAACCGCTTCGGATCTTTCACGGGTCTTACGCTCGGACGGCTTCTCGTATGACCGTCGCTGCTTCATCTCTCGGAAGACGCCTTCGCGTTGCATCTTCTTTTTGAGGACACGCAGCGCTTGATCGACATTGTTGTCGCGGACGAGTACCTGCAATCATTCCTCCTGAATAGCCGCGAACTGCAAACACTCCGGCATGCCACTACAGAGGCCCGGGAGCTATTCTGCACATTTCGGGAGAGCTGCGACGCCAGCATCCGCAGCGTCGCACGAGCACACCTTTGCTGCGCAGAGGTGTCTTTGCTGGTCTGGACGTGACCACTATCTCGAAGCCGTGTCAATCGATTACCTGCTGCGGCGAGCTGCTGCCAGGACGATAGCCGCGCAGGCGAGCGGCGAAGCCAAGCACAGCAAGTAAGATTACCCCATCAGCTTTCCGCGGACCCGGAGGAATTCCTCGATCTCCAAGTTCACGGTGACTGGGCTCGCATCCGGCGCGATTTGAATGAAGGCTCGCTGGATCGAATCCATCTCGCGTGCAACGCGATCGTAAGGGAGGGCGAGGGAGCGTAGTCTTAGCTCGGCTGCGGCATCGTTCATGTTGCGTAGCGCCAACCCGGCCTCGCCTGTAAGCCAGGCTCTGAAGGTCCCCACCCATCTGTCCCCGAGTTCGGCGTCGTTCAGGTTTGCCAGCAGGCGGCCTCGCGACAGATAGTCGCGAGTATCCCTCAAATCTTCCGACTCCAGCAATCTGTTGGTCAGGTCGTCATCATTATCGCCGGACATCGTGGGCTCCCGGACGACTCATGGCGTTGTCAGTTCGGCTTCAAGACGGCATCGCTCTGCTCGCAGTGCAACTTCTGCTTCTGCAGCTCGATGTCCCGAATGGTCACGCGCACCAACGCATCGATGTGCATATCCATCGAAGGGTTTCCCAAGCTCTTCAGCCTGGCCACTAAATCGTCCAGTTTGATGCAGCGGCTGCACATGAGCACTCCCATCTAGGGCGGGAGCGCGACCGGCGTTCTCATCACCGGTAAATGCCAAACGTGAGGGCGGTGACAAAGACCATCATACGCGCAAGCGCACCGATGTCCTAGCGACAAAAGAACCGAACGCGACACCATCAAACCCGGGTCTCGCACTGCCAGGAACAGGGCGGCGCCATTATTGTTGGGTAGGTTGATGGAGCGTCGCCCCCTGCCGCGCCGAGGCTATGCCAATCGCATGTAACTCTTGCCGTGAGGTCGAACGGAGCGGTCATGAATAAACACAAATCAAAGCCGGCAAATCTCCGCAGGTCTGTTGACCTGCCGCCGAACTTTCATCCAGCTACAGTTAGAGCCTCGGCGGTTTGTACGCCGGTCGGCGTATGTCGAGCAACGGGCGATCGGCGAAGCTGGTCGGGGTTGCGGAGCCGATCGTCCGTTGCGGTGAAGGTGGCGGCATAGGCTGCCGGGGTGAGGTGGCCGATCGGCGAATTCCACCGCATCGCCTGTCGTGGGTCGGCTTCCATACGTTCTGCCACACCTGGGCGACGTGGATGCGGCGATACGGCGGCCCCGACCTTCAGGTCTGGTCGGTCACCCTCTGCATCGCCAGCTTGGTCCGGTGCTTCAACATCTCGAGCTTGGCTTTGACATCGTTCAGCGCTTCGGCATCAAAGTCGCGGAAGATGTATTCGTGCAGAGCTTCCCACCGCGGCGACAGGCGCTCGATCTTGCCCCTGGCCTCGTCCGACAGCGACATCAGCACCACCCGCGCGTCCTCCGTCGAGGGTACCCGATTGAGCAATCCCATTCGCTCGAGAATCTTGGTCTGGGTTGTGACGAAGGTCGAGACCGCGTGGATCTTCTGCGAGACGTCGCCGACCGACACGCCCTTACCCTGATCGAGATCGGCGATCGCCATCAGGATCAGCCATTGCGAGCCGCTGATCCCGAACAGCTTGGCCCACGCCCGCCGCATGTCCTCAAGATTGTTGCTGATCGACACGAAATCCCAGATCACCTGGTAGGACAACCCGAAATCCCGGTGCGCGCAGGTTTGCGGAGGACCGAACGGCTCCTCCACCGGCACCGGCTGGGGCGACGGCGCCGACGACGACGTCTGTGCAGCCGGCTCGCTGTGGTGCTGCTCACTCCTCCGATGCCGCATTCCGCGCCTCCGAATCATCCCCGAAACGTCTTTTGTTGTTTGTCGACTCGGACGAACCCGAAATCGCGGCGCAGCCCAACCTCAGCTATGTATGCACACTCGAGCCGAGACCAAAGCCGACAATTGCCGTCTCAGCCGTACTCCTGTTCGTCGCATCCGTCTCGCCGGCATCGGCCGTTGGCCTGAAAATTCAGCCAATTCAAGCCCATCGCCGCCGCCGACCGAGAGCCGGATCGCTGCCGACAAAGTCCGGATGACGGAATTCCGTCATGACAGAATCATGACGGCCTGTTGCTTCAATACCACAGGTCTGTCCGATGACGCGCACTGGCGGTGTTCGATCCTTTCGTTAGCTATTTTTGTTATGTATCTAGTTCCCTGACGGAGGGGGGCAACCTCGAAGTCGTCCCGGCTCAAGCTGTCCAGCGCCTGCGGCAAAGGGCAGTCGGGTTCACGGGCGGGCCGTTTCCCGGCGCAAGGCGCCGGTCCGGCATGCCCTTCGAAGGCAAACTTGGAGGTTTACGATGAATTTTGCGAAGAGCCTTATGCTCGGTGGTGCGGCGCTCCTCGTCGCCACCGCTGGCGCACAGGCGGCCGATCTTCCGCTGAAGGCCAAGGCGGTCGAATACGTGAAGGTCTGCTCGCTGTACGGCGCCGGCTTCTACTACATCCCGGGCACCGACACCTGCATCAAGCTCGGCGGCTACATCCGCGCCGAGTACGCGTTCAACGCCGGCGGCATGACCGAAACCCCGTCGTGGAACAGCAACGCCGGTCAGGGCAACCGGCTGTCCAACAACACCATCTACCGTTCGCGCGCCGACGTGAACATCGACACCCGCACGGCGACCGAATACGGCGTGGTCCGCACCTACTTCGACTCGGTGTTCACCTGGACCACCGGCAGCGACACCGTCGCCAACGGCAGCCTCGGCGTGTTCTTCGCGTTCGTGCAGTTCGCCGGCTTCACCTTCGGTAAGGCGGTTTCGGCGTTCTCGACCCCGTGGCACGGCGGTCCGGGCAACATCACCTCGAACCTGCTCGGCGGCGACGACACTTCGACCGGCATCAACCAGGTCAGCTACACTGCCGAATTCGGCAATGGCGTCTCGGCCTCGATCAGCCTCGAAGACCAGTCGGGCTACCGCTGGGCGCAGGGCAACTCCGGTGGCAACATCTCGCTGCTGAACGTCACGCCCGGCAACGGCACCTCGACCTCCTGGCTGAGCGGCCTCGGCAGCTACACCGGCACCAGCTACTCGGCCGGCACCAGCATTCCGGACATCGTCGGCAAGGTCCGCGTCGATCAGGCCTGGGGTCTGTTCCAGGTGTCGGCTGCGGCGCACCAGATCCGCGGCGGTTACTACAACCCGAGCAACGAGTGGTCCGGCCATCCTGGCGACAAGTGGGGCTACGCGGTTCTCGCCGGCCTGTCGCTCAAGAACCTGCCGACCGGTCCGGGTGACTCGATCAACCTCGACGCCACCTACGCCGACGGCGCGATCCGCTACGTGATCGGCGGCACCAGCCCGAACTACTTCTCGATGTTCGGCAACAACGCCGACGGCGTCGCCTATCAGAGCCTGGCCCTCGGCACGGCCGTCGACGGCGTGTACGTCAACGGCGGCGGCATCGAGACCACCAAGGCCTGGGGTATCCGTGGCGCGTTCAACCACAACTGGAACAAGAACTGGGCGACCTCGATCTTCGGCGCCTATTCTTCGGTTGATTACGGCAGCACCGGTGGCGCGCTCTACACCGCCGCGCTGTTCAATCGCGTCGGCGGCACCTTCACCGGCAACCCGAACTTCAGCATCGCTCAGATCGGTACCCGCACTTCGTGGACCCCGGTCAAGAACCTGACGTTCTCGGGCGAAGTGATGTGGGTGCATCTCGATCAGAACTACACCGGCGTGACCGGTGTGACGAGCCCGGGCGGCACCAAGCCGACCGCGGTTTACCAATTCAAGGATCAGGACACCGTGGTGGGCGCGGTTCGCGTCCAGCGCACCTTCTAAGTCCGAGTAACTTGTAAACCTCCAAGGAACCTCCGGCGATGCCCCGCCGGAGGTTTTCCTTTTTTGAGCGCTGCTCTGCGCGTCGAAACTCCTCCGCGCTTTGAAGGGCTGAAACGAGATCGCCGTTTTGGCGGGCGATCGGCAATTCCCCGCAGCTCCGCCGCTGCGCCCCCGGAACGTTTCTCCACCTCGGAACTTGACGTCGCGGAGACCCCGCGATGCGCAAGCTGATCGGCTTCGAAGACGAGACTTTCGACAAGCTGAAGCGGCTCGGCCGCGATCGGATGGCTAGCCTGCAGGAGCTCGCCGACGAAGCCTTCGCCGATCTGCTGAAGAAGCACGGCGTGCCGATCGACTTGAAGGACGCTCTGCGCAAGAGCGCAGCGGCCGGCTCGCATCGCAAGCATGGAGGAGCAGCCGATGTCACGCGACCCGGATCCGTTCACACGGGGCGAACGCGCAGCGCGCGACAACATTCCCGCCGAAGCTAATCCGTATCACGACGGCAGCGAAGAACACGCGCTGTGGGCGGCCGGCCACGAGCGCATCGCGACGGCGATGGAGGCGAGCGAATCGGAGGGGACTTGAGCGCCGCGACCGCCGCGGCCGATGGACCTCAGCCGATCTTCTTCAAGCCCTTGGCGTAACGCTGTCCGTTGGCGACGTAGAACCCGGCGCCGGCCAGCATGGCCTGCACCTGCTCCGGCGTGAGCGTCCGCGCAATCTTGGCGGGTGCGCCGAGGATCAGCGAATTTTCGGGAAACGACTTGCCTTCGGTGACCACGGCCCCTGCGCCGACGACGCAGCCGCGTGCCAGCTTGGCGCCGTTCATGACGATCGCGCCCATCCCGATCAGCACGCTGTCTTCGATCGTGCAGCCGTGCAGGATGACGTTATGGCCGATGGTACAACCCTTGCCGACGGTGAGCGGAAAACCCGGATCGGTATGGCAGGTGGTGCCATCCTGGATGTTCGACCCTTCGCCGATCTCGATCCACTCGTTGTCGCCGCGCAACACTGCGCCGAACCACACCGACACCGATCCCCCGAGACGGACCTTGCCGACTACAGCGGCGTTATCGGCCACGAAGTACTTTCCGTCAGCCGGAAGAACCGGCGCCTGCCCGTCGAGTTCGTAGATTGCCATCGCTGTCTCCTGTCCCCGCTCTCGTCATCGCAAATGCGAGCGGGACGACGCAATCGTTTTCAGGCGATCAGCCCGACCGCGTGCAGCGCCATCAACACCACGGTTCCGGACATCAGACTCCAGGTGCCCGCGATCACGGTCGCCAGCATCACGAATTCGGCGCGCCGTCGCGCGGTGATGGTGGTGCGCGGCCCGAGCAAGGTGTTGCGCATGATGATGAATGGAGCGGCGAACATCAGGAACGGCACGGCGGCGAAGCTCTGCGTCGCCACGCCTTGCTGCAACATCGCGAAACCTGCCGACCGCTGCGTCAGCGCCTGATAGGCGCAGGTCGCGGCCCCGGCGACGGCGAACCCGATCAGAAGCGAGAACAGGTTGTTGAAGGCATCGGGCGACATCGGCGGCCTCCGGCTCGATGGGTGAGGCCCAGATGTCGCAAAATCCCGCGCAGGCCGCCACGACAGCCTTAAGAAAGGGTTAACGCGCGGGCGAAGAAATTGCCGGCGTGCGACGCACAATCCCGTTCGGCTGCGATTCGGCACGTGGCATAGTCCGAAACGATTCGTATGGGCCCGGACATCTCGCGTCGTCATGACTTTGGTATCGTCGCTTGCCGGCCGCCAGCGCCACAGCCGCGCTCCGCGGACCAGCTCCCGTGTTCCGCTGATGATCGGCGGCGCCATCGGCGCGGCATCGGTCGCGGCTGTCGCCTATCTGCTGTGGCCGACCTGGCATGTGCAGCCCGTCGGCGATCCCGACAGGACACCGGTGACCATCGGCGACACCCTGTTCAACGTCCCCACCAAGGCGTTCAGGGTGAAGTATCAGCGGCGCTCCGGACCGCAGGAGCGGGTCGATCTGGCCTTCCTGTATCCGTCGCTGGCGCCGCCCGAGCACGTCGCGCACAAGACGGCGGAGCAGATCGCCGAATTTCAGCCGATCGATCGCATCTTCGTCTCGATCGCGGCGCATCATGACGCCCTCGCGCCCGACACTCGGCTGCGCACGATCTACCCGCGCTATCTCGCTCCGGTCGCGCCGCAAACCGCGGACGGGCTGACACTGCGCTCGTTCGTCGAGGGCTCGCCCTATGCGAACGAGGATCTGTTCACAGCCGACCAGCCCGAGCTGTCCGCGCGCTGCACCCGCGACCGTCAGACGCCGGGAATGTGTCTCAGCGAAATCCGGGTCGATGGCGCGGACCTCACCTTCCGGTTTCCGCGACAATGGCTGACGCAGTGGCGGGAGGTCGCGCATGCGATCGCGCAGCTCGCCGCGCAGATGCATGTGCGCGGCTGAGGCGACAGATCCGGTCAGTCGACGTCGGCGAGATCGTCTTCCAGAATCGCCATCTGGAACTGGAACGAGCGATCGTCGTCCTCGTCGTCGACGAACAGAACGCCGATGAACTCCTCACCGATGTAAACCTCGGCCGAATCTTCCTTCTTCGGGCGCGGCACCACGCGGATCTTCGGATTGCCGAACACCCGCTTGAGATAGGCATCGAGTTTTCTGACTTCCTGAACGTCCACGGTGATCTCCAATTCAACTGATTAGCGGCCGACGCGGGGCGGACAGCACGCTCATCGCGCGGCCGGGGTCGCCGTCAGTACTTTCTCGCGACCGCTGCCGCAACCCCTCGTCGCGAGTTGCGAACTGCAATCGAGGCGGCCGTTCGGCCGGTCGATCGAGATCCGCGCAAGCGCATTGCGCCGATCAAATTCCGATCGCGTTGAGCATCTGGTCCATGGTGCGCGAGGGCTCGGCGCAGCCGGCCTCGCCCACCACCTTTGCCGGCACGCCGGCAACGGTCATATTATGCGGCACCGGCTTCAACACCACCGAACCGGCGGCGACGCGGGCGCAATAACCGACCTCGATGTTGCCGAGGATCTTGGCGCCGGCGCCGATCATCACCCCGCGGCGGATTTTCGGATGACGATCCTCGTGCTCCTTGCCGGTGCCGCCGAGCGTGACGCCGTGCAGGATCGAGACGTCGTCCTCGATCACCGCTGTCTCGCCAACCACCAGCCCGGTGGCGTGATCGAGGAAAATGCCGCGGCCGATCTTGGCGGCCGGATTGATATCAGTCTGGAACACCGCGGAGGCTCGGCTCTGCAGATACAGCGCGAAATCCTTGCGGCCCTTGGCGTTCAGCCAATGCGCCAGACGATGGGTCTGGATCGCGTGGAAACCCTTGTAGTAAAGCAGCGGATCGATGAAGCGCGAAGTCGCCGGATCGCGATCGAACACCGCGACCATATCGGCGCGAAACGCATTGCCGAGGTCCGGCTGGTCGCGCAGCGCATCTTCGAAAGTCTGGCGGATCAGATCTCCCGACAGCGCCGAATGATCCAGCCGCTCGGCGACGCGATGCACGACCGCGTCTTCCAGCCGGTCGTGATGCAGCACAGTGGCGAAAATAAACGACGCCAGTTCCGGCTCGCGCCGGACGATGTCCTCGGCTTCGGCGCGGACCCGTTCCCATATCGGATCGAGCGCCGTGACCGTCGCACTTTGCGGATTGATCTGATGCATCACCATGCGGGCTCTCTCGATCGGGTCGTTGTCAAACTATAGCACGGCAGGCGTCGCGCTGTCGCGGCGCATGGCGGGCGCCGTCCGACGCCCGCTCCCAAAATGTTAACCCATTGACGTCCCCCGACATTCGGCAGCCCAGCCGAAGCCACAGGCAACCACGGACATTTCAACGTGGGCTGCTGCCGGGATGGAATCAAGAGCCCGACGTCCGTCGCGGCGGCCGACATCGGCGGCGCATCACGGCCGCCGCGCGAGAAAGTCCACCACCCCTTCCTTGTACACCCGGTCGCCGACCGCACGCATGTGATCGCGGCGCGGGATGTCGAGCACCTCGGCGCCCGGAATGATCGCCCCGAGCGCGTGCGCCGAACCGGCGACGTCGTCGGTGGTGCCGACCGCGATCAGCACCGGCACGGCGATCTGCGCCGCCTGCTCGCGTGTCATCAGCCGCCGCGAGCCGCGCATGCAGGCGGCGAGCGCACGTCGGTCGGAGCGCGTCTGATCGGCGAAGGCGCGGAAGGTGCGGCCCATCGGGTCGACGACATCGTCGAGAGATTGCGCTTCGAGCGCGGCAGCCACGTTCTCGCCCGGACCGCCGCCTTCGATCAGTCCGAGACCGAGGCCGCCGAGAATCGCCGAGCGCACCCGGTCCGGATGCTCGCGCGCCAACGTCGCGGTGATCCGCCCGCCCATCGAATAGCCCATCACGTCGGCACGCGGCAGCTCCAGATGATCCAGCAGCGCCAGCGCATCGCCGGCCATCGCCGCGAGCGTGTAGTCCGCCGGGTCGTACAGCTTGGTGGACTCGCCGTGGCCGCGATTGTCGATCGCGATCACCCGCCGGCCGGCGCGCTTCAGCTCCGACAGCCAAGACGGATACACCCAATTGACGTTCTTGTTCGACGCGAAGCCGTGAATGAGCAAAATCGGCTCCCCCTCGCCGTCGTCGAGGTAAGCGATGGTGAGTCCGGCGTGATCGAAGCTCGGCATCAGGTATCCGTCGTTGATGATGGGAATGAGCGTGGCGGGTTATGTCGTCAGCCCGGACGGCGAGCGCAGCCGGACCACACGATCCGTCGCTTCGGCAAGCGAGCACGGCCGCGATAGGCGCCGTCGTATCGAACAGGAGAGAACGTTATCATTGTGGCGGCGCTCGCACTATGCCTCGACCGCAGCAGAGGCCGCGCGGACGGACGGCTGCGGCTGTGTGTCGGCGGCGAGCACGCGTTTGGCAGCCTTGCGTTTGCGGCGGTCGAGCCAGCGCTGCGTCAGACGCTCGGTGCCGGCCTTCAGCGAAGTGACGACGCCGATCAGCATCAGCAGCGCGCTGAAAATCCACGATGCGAAATTCCACGTTCCTGCCGTGAGCAGCAGGGCGCCGCGGCCGAACAGCTTGATGATCGCGCGGGTCTGACCGCCCTTGGCCTCGGCGAGCTTGGCGGCGCGCGCGACGTCCTTCGGACTCTCGGCGACTTTCAGCGCATCGAAGGCCCCGCGGGTGCCGGCCTTGTCGCCGATCCTGCCGACGTTCTTGGCGAGCCGCAGCAGGCCGCCGGCCTTGTCGGTGCGGACCGCCGCCTTCACGGCATCGAGCGTCTTTGCAGGGCGGAGCAGCGAGGCATCGGCCACCGCACGTCGCAGCGCCGGCGTATCGACGATGTCGCGCGCCGACCGCCCGGCCCATGTCGCCAGCCCCTCGCTGATGCGGCCGACCTTGCGCGCATCCTTGACCAGCGTCAGTCCGGCGCGCGCCGGAGCGGCGGCGCCGATGCTGACATAAGTCGCGGCCGTCACCGCGATGCCGGCCGCCGCGAGCCCGAGCACCAGATGATCGGCCGCCTCTCCGCTCGCCAGATGTTTGCCCTCGCGGATCACGTCACGGATATCACCGAACACGAACAGATCGCCGGCCATCGTGCCGGACAGCCCCGCGAGATCATCGGCCTGACCGGTGACGAGACCGGTGGCGAACCGGCTCGCGACTTGCGCCGGCGCACGCTCCGCCGCGACGGCGTCCGCCACCCGCCGGGTGAGCGGCTCCGCCAGCGCAACATGATGCGCGTCGGCCAGCTCAACCAGACTGCGTGCGAGATCGGCGTCGCCGGCCGCGAGCGCGGCTTCGATCTGGCGCGCGATCATGCCGCGATCCTGCCGCAACGCTTCCGCGATCTGCAGCTCGGATAGTCGGACCGGATCGTCCCCCGCGGCCAGCATTGCAGCGCCATGGCGGGCGTGCGGCCAAGCCGCCACCAGCGCCACAGCGCTGATTGCAAGGCAGAGCTTCGCCACGCCGAGTTGCAGCCGCATCGGAACCTCGTGTTTTCCCGAAGAAGATGTGGTGCGTCATCACTTCGACACAACCGATCAGACGAAAGAAGGGCTTCTCCCACACCACGGGATTGTGTCGAATTTCACTGGGCAATCTCTATTCGGCCGCTCTAGGAATCAGGCAGCGGCGCCGGTATGGTGCGCTGCACCGTGTTAGTTGCCCATCCGCTGTCAGCAAAGGTGAGCTGAATGTCCGACCACGTGGTTCCCCACTTCCAGAACGATGCCGGCGTTGCGACGATCGAAATCGGTTCGCGGGAATTCATGTGCGTCGGCGCCGCTCCTCCGTTCGATCACCCCCATGTGTTTCTCGACCTCGGCAACGACAACGAGATCATCTGCCCGTATTGCTCGACGCTGTATCGCTACGCACCGGACTTGAAACCGGGTGAGGCGCGGCCGCCGGAATGCGTGCTGAAGGACAAGGTCGCCTGATCGGACGCTGACCGCGACGTGGCGGTCTCCCGAACCATGATCGTCGCCGGCGCCGGAATCGGCGGCCTGACGGCGGCTTTGGCGCTCGCCGCCAAGGGATTCAGGGTTGTGGTGCTGGAGCGGACCGAGCGGCTCGATGAAGTCGGCGCCGGCCTGCAGCTCTCCCCCAACGCCTCCCGCATCCTGGTCGATCTCGGCCTGCAATCCCGGCTCGAAGCCTGCGCGGTGGCGCCCGACGCCGTCACCGCGATCAATGCGCGCTCCGGCCGTGCCATCGCGCGGATGCCGATCGGCGATGTCGCCGCCCGCGCCGGCGCGCCGTATTGGGTGGTGCATCGCGCCGATCTGCAAGCGGCGCTGGCCGCCAAGGTCGCTGCACACCCCTCGATCGACCTCCGGCTCGGCTGCGCCGTCGAGGATGTCGCGCCTCATGCCAACGGCATCACCGTGTCGGCCGGCGGCGGTCAGGAGTCCGGGCTGGCGCTGATCGGCGCTGACGGCATCTGGTCGGCGGTGCGCGGCCTTGCTTTCCCAAAGACTCCACCGCTGTTTTCCAGCCTGATTGCCTGGCGCGGTACGCTGCCGGCCGAGGCGATGCCCGGGGGCCAGAAGCTGCGCGGGGTGCAGCTATGGCTGGGGGCGGACGCGCATCTGGTGGTGTATCCCATCTCCGGTGGGCGCCGGATCAATCTGGTGGCGGTGGTCAGCGGGTCGTGGAACCAGCACGGCTGGAGCGCGCGCGGCGAACCAACTGAGATCGTTGCGCGTTTCGCCCATTGGGCGGGTGCCGCCCAGGGGCTGATCGGGGCGGTGACAAGCTGGACGCGCTGGGCGCTGTTCGCGATGCCGGACGGCGGGGTGTGGACCCAGGGCCCGATCGCCCTGTTGGGCGACGCCTCCCACGGCATGCTGCCGTTCGCTGCCCAGGGCGCCGGAATGGCGATCGAGGACGCCGCTGTGCTGGCGGATTGCCTCGCCGCCAGCCATGGCGAGGGCCACGGCGGCACCGCTGCCGAGGTCGCCGCGACGCTGCAGCGCTATGCGGCGCTGCGCCGGCCCCGGGTCAAGCGGGTGCAGCAGCTCGCGCGGCAGAACGGCATGATCTACCACCTGCCCGGCGTCGCCGCGATGGCTCGCGACGTCGCGATGCGGGCGCTCGGCCCGGAGCGGCTGCTGGCACGGCAGAGCTGGGTGTACGACTGGCGCCGCTGAGGGCGGCAGCGCCGACAGCCTCGGCCAACCAGCGCGAGCGCGCGCCGCTTCAGCGCGTCCCGCGCCCCGCCCGCTTGGGCTCTGCCGGCGCTGGCGCGGGCTGCTCGGCCGTCTCGGTGCAGCGGTTCTCCCGCCAGGTCTGCTCGGCGAGCCGCGATAGCGCCTTCAGGTTGATGTAATCGTTGCGGTAGGCCATTTCGGAGACGACCGGCCCGGCAACCCCGGTCTGCGCCTTGCGCATCAGGCCGTCGAGCCGGGCGAGCTGGGCATCGAGCCCCTTGCGCTCGACCTCGAGCTGCTTGCAGTCGTACAGGGCGTAGCGGGCCGGATCGACGAAAGCCTGCGACAGCGCACTGTCGCCGATCCCGGCGCAGCCGGACAGGCCGAGGGCGGCAAACGTAGCGGCGGCAGCGGCGCGGGCTGCGGTGGATGCGGACGAGCGTTGCGATGTCATGGTGACGGGCTGTGTGAACCAGGTTGAGGTTTCGGTCAAATCAGGCTGTGATGACCGCAGTGTGGCCGGCCAGTAAGGCCCCACTGCCCGTTGTCCAACTCGGCGCGTTGTCTCCACGCGAACCGGCTCCGACTTCGCTCGACAACGCCAACAGGACGCGACCGATGCCGAAGATCCTCCTCCCCTATGACGGCTCCGCCAATGCCGGCCGCGCGCTGGACTGGGTGATCGCCCTCGCCCACGACAACGTCCCGATCGAGCTGGTGCTGGTCTACGCTCATCCCGAACCGGCGCTGTATGGCGAGATCGCCGTGTACGTCTCCAAGGAGAAGATGGAGGAGCTGCAGCGCGCGCACAGCGACGACATCCTGCAACCGGCGATCACCAAGCTGAACGCGGCGAACATCCCGTTCACCGCCGAAGTGCTGACCGGCGACACCGCGCAGCGCATCGTCAAACGCGCCGAGGAGCTGGGCTGCAGCGCCATCGTGATGGGCACCCGCGGCCGCAGCGCGATCGGCAATCTGGTGCTCGGCTCGGTGGCCAACAAGGTCGTCCACCTGACCAAACTACCTGTGACGCTGGTGAAGTAACCGCCCACTCGCGCCGCGCTCGCCTTGCCAAACCGGCGGGTTTGGAACAGTGTCGCGCCGCAATCGAACAGGCTTTCCGAGGAGCGAGCGGTGTCGGGATTGAAGCAAATGCTGCGTGCCCCCTGGGTGTGGCGGGCGCGGGCGCGCGACCGTATCGTCGCGCAGCGCGACGTGCCGACGCTGGCGGTGGTGGCGATCTTCCGCGAAGAGGCGCCGTTCCTCGACGAGTGGCTGCGCTTCCACGAGGCCGTCGGCGTCGGCCATTTCTACCTCTACAACAATTTCAGCACCGATCACTTCCGCGACGTGCTGGCGCCGTGGATCGCGCGCGGGCTGGTGACGCTGACCGACTGGCCGGTCGAGGTCGGGCAGCTGCCGGCGTATCGCCACTGCATCAAGCAGCACATGCTGGATGCGAAGTGGATGGCGTTCATCGACATCGACGAGTTCCTGTTCTCGCCGGTCGCGGACAAAGTCACCGACGTGCTCGGCCGGTTCGACGGCGCGCCCGCGGTCGGCGTGTTCTCGCCGTATTTCGGCTCGGCCGGCCACGAGCAGCGGCCGCCGGTGCCGATCAGCCGCGCCTTCACCAAGCGCTCGCCGCTGTCGAAGATCTCGGCCAAGACCATCGCCAACCCGCGCTGGATCCGCGCCATCCGCAACGTGCATCTCTACAAATACTGGCAGGGCGACACCATCGACACCATGGGCCGGCCGTTCCAGGGCGACCGCCCGGTGCTCGACCTGCTCCGCCTCAATCACTACTGGTCGCGCTCGCTGTCCGACCTGCAGACCAAGATCCAGCGCGGCGACGCCTCGACGCCGGTGCCGCGCGACAGCGACTGGCACTTCGCCGCCGAGAAAGACATGAACGCCGAAGACGACACCTCGATCCTGCCGGTGCTGGATCGGGTATTCGGCAAGGCGGAGGACGCGGCGAAGGCGGGCTGACCACGCCAGGAGACGAAAGGCATCGCATGCCTGTATTGATCCGGCGCGGCACGCCCGCCGACGTCGCGGCGATCACCGACCTGACGATGCGTGCCTACGCCAAATGGCTGGCGCTGATCGGCTACGAGCCGCTGCCGATGCTCGCCGACTACGCGGCGGCGATCCAGGAGCATCGCTTCGACCTGCTCGAAGCCAACGGCGTGTTGGCGGCGCTGATCGAGACCGAGCTGCGCGACGACGATCTGTTGATCGTCAACGTCGCGGTCTCGCCGGACGCCCAGAAACGCGGCCACGGCCGCCGCCTGATGGCGCTCGCCGAACAGATCGCGCGTGAGGCGGACCGCAACACCCTGCGGCTCTACACCAACGAACGCTTCGAAGAGAACATCCGGCTCTACGCATCGCTCGGCTACGCACAGGAACGGCTGGAGACGCGGGCCAACGGAGCACGGGTGGTGCATATGGTGAAGCGGATGAAATCGTTGGCCACGTGCGGTCAGCATGATCGCAGTGGTGACCGAGATCAGAGCTAAGCTCTCTTGCGCAGCCAGGGCTGAGCCAACAGCTAGGAATTATCGATCAACGCCTCGATCGCAGCCGCAAGAGGCATCTCGTCTCCATTGAAGCTTGCGATCATGGCATCCAGAAACGCAGCCGGCTGCAATTTCTCGAGTCCGATTGGACGACCGGCCCGCTCAGCGACCAAAAGGAAGAACGACAGCTGCGTACGGCCATTGCCCTCGCGGAAGGCGTGAATGGCGTTGAGTTCGGCAAGGAAGTGCGCCGACTTGGCAGCGAACTCCGCTGCATCGAGTCCTCGTAGCCAATCGCTTCGTTTCAGCTCAGCAAAGAGCTTCTCTGCTTCGGTCTCGATGTTCTCCGGGTAGCAGAACATACTTCTGTTTTTGGCGATGCGGACATTTCGTATCTGGCCGGCCCACTCGTACACATCCTGAAACAGGTGATGGTGAATCGCCTTGAAGTGCTCGAAATCCAGATTGCCATCGGGGACTTCTTCATCGGCCCGCGCGTCGCTGATCTCTGCTTCGAATTGCGATAGTTCGGCTGCATCGCGCAGATCCAGCTTATTCTTCAGGACCGTCGTGCCGGGATAGCAGTAGTCATCGGCCACGGCGTCATACATCGAAGACTACGCTTTGCTGTACGCCTTGATGATCGCGTTGCGACGTGCTTCGGGACTACGGGCCTCGCTCTTGGCCGCAGCCTTGCAGCCCTTCATATCGGGCGAATACTCGATGCCTTCGACGGAGCTGATCTTCCTGAATCGGTCGCTGCCGATCACGAAGCCGCGCGTCTCGTTCGTTTTCAGCGATGTCTTTTTCGAAGCCATGGAGACAATCGTATCACAAATCGCCGGGGACCGCAGGCGGCATGGTGGCTTGGTGCAGGCGGCCGGGGTCGAACCGGCACAGCTCTTTCGAGCCGAGGGATCTTAAGTCCTAATGGCCATATGTTAACTAGCTGGTTTATTTAGTATTTTTTGATTGCAAAACGCAGCGCTCGTGCGGACCTGGCAACCGGTGCCGTTGCCAATAGCCGCCCCACCCGGCATAATAACCGGCAATATCAATGGCCTATTTATCTATAAACTATTGATATTTATAGATTTAAACCGGCAAAGAAAGCGGCAAAAATTGAGCTCCCCCACCGCCATGGAACCGTTGTTCCCGGAAGAAAACAAGGCGCTTACGGATCTTGCGACCGACCTCGTCGCCAAGAGCAACGCCCTGGCGGGCCGCCTCCATCCGATCATCCAGACGAACGTCGGCGACCTCGTCCGGTCGATGAACTGCTACTACAGCAATCTCATCGAGGGGCACCACACCCACCCCGTCGATATCGACCGGGCCCTGGCCGGGGACTACAGCGCCGAACCGGAAAAGCGAAACCTCCAGCTCGAAGCCCGCGCCCACATCGACGTCCAGCGGAAGATCGACCTCGGCGAAGCTCCCCAGCCGTCAACGTCAACGACCTTCATCGAGTGGGTACATAAGGAGTTCTGCCAGCAACTACCTGAGGACCTCCTGATTGTCTCTGATCCACGCACCGGCAAACAAGAGCGGGTGATCCCGGGCGAACTGCGGAAGGTGGCCGTCCAGGTCGGGCGTCACATCGCCCCGATGTCAGAGGACCTCGGGCCCTTGCTGATCCGCTTCGCAAGCGCCTATGGCGACACCAAGCTATCGACCATCCAACGCATCGTCGGTGTGGCGGCGTCCCACCACAGACTGCTGTGGATTCACCCCTTCGCCGATGGCAACGGCCGCGTCGCGCGCCTGTTCTCCCACGCCTTCCTGAAAGAGCTCGGCATCGGCTCGAGCCTCTGGTCGGTCTCACGAGGACTCGCCCGGGCGGTCGATAAGTACAAGGCCGCCCTGCAAGCCGCCGATGAACCACGGCGGGGCGATCTCGACGGTCGCGGCAACCTTACCCAATCGGGCCTGGTGGACTTCTGCACGTTCTTTCTCACCAGTTGCGTCGACCAGATCGTCTTTATGAACTCCCTGTTCGAACCCGGCGAACTCCAACGTCGCATCGAGATCTGGTGCGAAGAAGAAACCCGCGCTGGCCGCCTTCTCAAAGGCAGTTGGCCACTTCTTCGTGAAGCCCTGCTCTGCGGCGAGTTCGCGCGCGGCAAGGCTCCCGAACTGACCGGTTATCAGGAACGCCAAGCACGAACGGTGCTCAATACCCTCATTGAAAAAGGCTTCCTGATCTCGCCGACCTCACGCTCCGCGGTGCGGCTCGGCTTCCCGCTGGCCGTCATCGACCGATGGTTTCCGCGCCTGTATGTGGGACCGGCGGCCGCGACCTGACCGCCGAACTGCTGGTGCCGACGGCGGCGTCGAACCCGCACGACGCGTTCACGCCCGATGAGGCATAGAATGCCTTGCTATAACTCATTTTTCTTCCAATATTGGGCTATAGAAAGGAGTTCTATAGCTCATGTCTTGGAATTGGGAGGACCCGAACTGGCCCGTTTTTTCTTACGAAGCCAAAGGGTTAGATAAATTTGAAAGCGATTTTCTCTTGCGCTCCGGAGAGTTCATCGGAGCCTTCAAGCACGTCAGCCAGGATGAACAGACCAGCCTCCGCATCGAGTTGATCAGTGAGGAAGCCCTCAAGACCTCAGAAATCGAAGGCGAGATCCTGAACCGCGATAGCGTGCAGTCCTCGCTTCGCTATCAATTCGGCCTCGCGAAGGATCAACCGGACGTGCCAGCGGCCGAACGCGGCATCGCCGAGATGATGGTCGACCTCTATCGCAGGTTTGCCGAGCCACTCACCCACGAGGCTCTGTTCGGGTGGCACCAGATGCTCATGGCGCAGACGATGTCCATCCGGGTGGTGGGGGCCTACAGGACTCACGCCGATCCCATGCAGGTCGTGTCAGGACCAATCGCACACCGCAGAGTCCACTTCGAAGCTCCACCGTCAGAGCGCGTGACGGAGGAGATGACGGCTTTCATCAACTGGTTCAACGAAACCGCTCCCGGTGGCCCCCAAGCGCTGCCCGCGCTCACACGCGCCGGGCTTGCTCACCTCTACTTTGTCAGCATTCACCCATTTGAAGATGGCAACGGGCGGATCGCGCGTGCCTTGGCTGAGAAATCACTGGCACAAAACCTCAACCAGCCCACGCTCATCGCTCTTGCCTACACCATCCAACATAAACGGAAAGCCTACTACGACGCCTTGGAGCACAATAACAAGTCGACCGAAGTCACCGACTGGCTGGTCTATTTCGGGAAGACGGTCCTTGAAGCTCAGGACAACACCAATAAGCGGGTCGAGTTCTCCCTTGCCAAGACCCGATTCTACGGGCGCCTGCGTGGTCAATTGAATGAAAGGCAAGAGAAGGCTATCGCGCGCATGTTCGAGGAAGGGATCGAAGGCTTCAAAGGCGGCCTGAGCGCAGAGAACTATATCACCATCACCAAGGCGACCCGCTCCACCGCCACGCGTGATCTACAAGACCTTGTTGCAAAGGACGCCCTGACCCGAACGGGTGAACTGCGCTATACTCGCTATCACCTGAAGCTGGACTAATCGCCTCCCCAGCGAATCCAGCCTTGTTATCGATGTTCATTATCGGACTTGAGTGCTGGTGCGGGCGGCCGGGGTCGAACCGGCACAGCTCTTTCGAGCCGAGGGATTTTAAGTCCCTTGCGTCTACCAATTTCGCCACGCCCGCATCCCGGACCGCGAGGCCGCCGAAAACTGGCGGCTGCGGCGGTGGCTGTCCGGCTCGGCGGCCGTGACCTTGCCAAGTTCCGCGCCAGTGCGCCGCATTCATAATCGACCCTGCGACGCAACGCAAAGCGGGGTTGCAGCGAAGCGGTGACTTCGCCGTCCGCGCGCTTTGACATCGCCCCGCATTGTCGGCTGGAATACGCACGGCGCCTGCGGCGTCGGGCACGGCGGTCTGTCTCACGCCGATGCCGATTCCGCTCTCCCTCTGCCCTGCCCCGCTCTTGCCCGTTCCTTGCATGCAGGCCGCCCGAGACGTCCCATAGAGCCCACCACAGCCGAGGTGACCCGCGCATGCCGACCATCGACCGTATCGACGCCTTCGCCGACGAACTGACCGCGATCCGCCGCGACCTCCACGCCCATCCCGAGATCGGCTTCGAAGAGGTGCGGACCTCGGGCATCGTCGCCGACAAGCTCGGGCAATGGGGCATCGAGGTGCATCGCGGCATCGGCGGCACCGGCGTCGTCGGCGTGCTGAAGGGCAAAGGCGACGGCGGCCGCCGCATCGGTCTGCGCGCCGACATGGACGCGCTGCCGATGGACGAAGCCACCAACCTGCCGTGGCGTTCGACCATCCCCGGCCGCTTCCACGGCTGCGGCCACGACGCCCACACCACCATGCTGCTCGGCACCGCACGTTATCTCGCCGAGACCCGCAATTTCGACGGCACCGTGCACTTCATCTTCCAGCCCGCCGAGGAAGGCCTCGGCGGCGCCCGCGCGATGCTGAAGGACGGATTGTTCGAGAAATTTCCGTGCGACGAAGTCTACGGCCTGCACAACGCGCCGGACCTCGGCCATGGCGAGATCGCGATCCGGCCCGGCCCGGCGATGGCCGGCGCCGATTTCTTCGACATCACCATCTCGGGCTACGGCGCCCACGGCGCAATGCCGGAACGCTCCAAGGACCCGGTGGTGATCGCGATGACGCTCGGCCAGGCGCTGCAGACCATCGTCAGCCGCAACGTCGATCCGCTGCAATCTGCGGTGCTGTCGATCACCCAGATCCACTCCGGCTCGGCCTACAACGTGATCCCCGGCGAAGCTCGGCTCGCCGGCACGGTGCGCGCGTTCTCCGACGAGATCCGCAACCTGATCCGCACCCGGATGCGCGCGGTCGCGGCCGGCATCGCGGCGGCGTTCGAGGTCGACATCAAGGTCGACATCCGCGACATCTTCAGCGTGCTGGTGAACGCCCCCGAGCACAGCGAGCGCGTCGCCGAAGTGGCGAGCAGCATCGTCGGCGAAGCCAATGTGAAGACCCGCGAAACGCCGAAGATGGGCAGCGAGGATTTCGCCGATATGCTGCAGGCGGTGCCCGGCGCGTATTTCTGGATCGGCCACGACGGCAACGTGCCGCTGCACAATCCCGGCTTCGTGCTCGACGACAAGATCCTGCCGGTCGGCGCCAGCATGTTCGCCCGGCTGATCGAAACCCGGCTGCCGCTCGGCGGCAACGACGGAGCTGCGCATGTCTGACGGCCTCGCCACCACCGCCACCGCGCTGCACGACCTCTCCGCCACCGAACTGCTCGCCGGCTATTACGGCAAGCAGTTCTCGCCGAGCGAGGTGATGGAAGCGGTGATCGCCCAGGCGACGCGCTGGGAGCCGCATATCAATGCGCTGTATGCGTTCGATCCCGACACCGCGCGCAAGGCGGCGCAGGCCTCGACGGAGCGCTGGGCCAAGGGCGAGCCGCTCGGCCTGCTCGACGGCGTGCCGGTGACGATCAAGGAGAACGTCGCCACCGCAGGCGTGCCGGTGCCGCTCGGCGTGCCGATCACGCCGCTGACGCCGGCCACGGCCGATGCGCCGCCCGCCGCGCGGCTGCGCGAAGCCGGCGGCATTCTGTGGAGCAAGACGACGATGCCGGATTTCGGCATGCTGTCGTCGGGCCTCTCCAGCTTCCACGGCGTCACCCGCAATCCGTGGGACGTGTCGCAGAACACCGGCGGCTCCTCGGCCGGCGCCGGCGCTGCGGGCGCGGCCGGCTACGGGCCGCTGCATCTCGGCACCGATATCGGCGGCTCGGTGCGGCTGCCGGCGGCGTGGTGCGGCATCTTCGCGCTGAAGCCGAGCCTCGGCCGCGTGCCGATCGATCCGCCCTATGTGGGCCGCTGCGCCGGGCCGATGACCCGCACCGTCGACGACGCCGCGTTGATGATGAGCGTGCTGTCGCAGCCCGACGGCCGCGACGGCATGAGCCTGCCGCCGCACGATTTCGACTGGAGTGAGCTCGACGTCGATATGCGCGGCAAGAAAATCGGCCTGCTCACCGATCTCGGCTTCGGCATGGCGCTGGAGGACGAGGTGCGCGACGTCGTCACGCAGGCGGCGCGCACCTTCGAGGCGCAGGGCGCGATCGTCGAGCCGGTCGGGCTCGGCTTCACGCGCGAGATGATGGACGGGCTCGACGCGTTCTGGCGGGCGCGGATGTGGAGCGATCTGGCGCAATTCTCCGACGAGCAGCGCGCACGCGTGCTGCCCTACATCGTGCGCTGGGCCGAGCCCGGCGCGCGGCTGAGCGGTGTCGAGGTGGTCCGCGGCTTCAACCAGACCATGGCGATGCGCGCGCTCGGCGCGAAGCTGTTTGCCGGCATCGACTATCTGATCTCGCCGGTGGCGCCGGTGGTGAGCTTCGCCGCCGACGTCGCGTCGCCGTGGAATGATCCGGACCGGCCGTTCGATCACATCCTCTATACCGTGCCCTGGAATATGGCGGAGAATCCCGCCGCCTCGATCAACGCCGGCTACAGCGCCAAGGGCTTCCCGATCGGCGTGCAGATCGTCGGCAAACGCTTCGATGATCTCGGCGTGCTGCGCATGGCGAAGGCGTTCGAAGGCCTGCGCGGCGAACAGAAGCCGTGGCCGGTCGTGCCGCGCGCTTGACCAAGGCCGCACACACCTCCTAACCATTGTCATTCCGGGGCGCGAGCGCCAGCTCGCGAGCCCGGAATCCATGCGCACCGACAGGGGCTATGGATTCCGGGCCTGCGCGCGAGCGCGCATCCCGGAATGACGCGCCGAAAGGCATCAACAAGAACAACAACGGGCGAAGGAAACACCCATGAGTTTCGAGACCATCAAATACGAGGTCGCCGATCAGATCCTCACCATCACGCTGAACCGCCCCGAGAAGCTCAACGCCTTCAATCCGGCGATGCAGGCCGAGCTGATCGAGGCGTTCGACAAGGCCGATGCCGACGACAACGTGCGCGCCATCATCGTCACCGGCGAAGGCCGCGCGTTCTGCGCCGGTGCCGATCTGTCCTCCGGCGCCGACACTTTCGATCGCGACGCCCGCCGCGGCCCAGTGCGCCGCAATGCCGACGGCTCGGCGGACTACTCCGATCCGCAGGTGCGCGACGGCGGCGGCCAGGTGACGCTGCGGATCTTCAAGTGCCTGAAGCCGGTGATCGCGGCGGTGAACGGCCCGGCGGTCGGCATCGGCGTCACCATGCAGCTCGCCATGGACATCCGCATCGCGTCCGAGGCCGCGCGGTTCGGCTTCGTGTTCTCGCAGCGCGGCATCGTGCCGGAAGCGGCGTCGAGCTGGTTCCTGCCGCGCATCGTCGGCATCGCCCAGGCCCTGGAGTGGTGCTACACGGGCCGCGTGTTCCCGGCGCAGGAAGCGCTCGACGGCAAGCTGGTCAGCCGCGTGGTGCCGGCCGATCAGCTCCTCGACACCGCGCGCACGCTCGCCAAGGAAATCGCCGCCAAGACCGCGCCGGTGTCGGTGGCGCTGATCCGGCAGATGATGTGGCGGATGATGGGCGCCGACGATCCGATGGAAGCCCACAAGATCGACAGCCGCGGCATCTACGAGCGCGGACGCTCCGACGACGTCAAGGAAGGCGTCTCCTCGTTCCTGGAAAAGCGCCCGGCGCAGTTCAAGAACAAGATCACCACCGACATGCCGCCCTACTTCCCGTGGTGGGACGAGCGCGAGTACAAGTAAGCGCCTGCGGACGGCACCGAGGCTCGCGCGCTTGAGCCACAGACACGTCATTCCGGGGCGCGAGCGCCAGCTCGCGAACCCGGAATCCCGAGCTTGTTGCGAAGAGAGATTCCGGGTTCGCGCTGCGCGCGCCCCGGAATGACGGGGAGAGGTTTGGCGCGACGCGCCCTCACCCCTCCTTCGCCGGCGCGGCTTTCAGCTCCGGAAAATCCTCTTCGGAGAATTCGAGCCCGCGCAGACTATCGGCCTGATCGTCGTCGTGCTCGATGCGGCGGAGCTGGACGCGGCGGATCTTGCCGGAGATGGTCTTCGGCAGCTCGCTGACGATCTCCAGCTTGCGGATGCGCTTGAACGGCGCCAGCCGGCCCTGCATGTGCTTGAAGATCGACAGCGCGGTGTCGCGCGAGCGTTCGGCATCGGCGGTGAGCAGCACATAGGCTTTCGGGATCGCGAGCTTGATCGGATCCGGGCTCGGCACCACCGCGGCCTCCGCGACCAGATCGTGCTCGAGCAATACGCTTTCCAGTTCGAACGGCGAGATCCGGTAGTCCGAAGACTTGAACACGTCGTCGGTGCGGCCGACGAAGGTGAGATAGCCGTCCTCATCCGCAAACGCGACGTCGCCGGAGCGATACACCTCGCCGTCGGCGCCCGCGAGCTTGCCGCCCTCGCCCTGATAGCCCTGCATCAGGCCGGCGGGCCGGGCGTCGCCGAGCGCCAGCGTGATCTCGCCTTCCTTGGCCGGATTGCCGTCGGCATCGGTGATCTTAACCACATAGCCCGGCAGCGGCCGGCCCATCGATCCGATCTTCACCTTCTGGCCGGGCGAATTGCCGACCATCGCGGTGGTCTCGGTCTGGCCGTAACCGTCGCGGATGGTGAGGCCCCAGGCCGCCTTGACCTGATCGATCACTTCCGGGTTGAGCGGCTCGCCGGCGCCGCAGACTTCGCGCAAGGCGACCTGATAGTCCGCCAGCTTCTCCTGGATGAACATCCGCCACACCGTCGGCGGCGCGCACAGCGTGGTGACGCCGCAGCGGCCGATCGTCGCCAGCAGGCTCTTGGCGTCAAACCGCGGCTGGTTGACGACGAAGACGGTCGCGCCGGCGTTCCACGGCGCGAACAAGCAGCTCCAGGCGTGCTTGGCCCAGCCCGGTGAGGAGATGTTGAGATGCACGTCGCCGGGCTGCAGCCCAAGCCAGAACATCGTCGACAGCGCGCCGACCGGATAGGAGCGCTGGCTGTGCCGCACCAGCTTCGGCTTCGCTGTGGTACCGGAGGTGAAATACAGCAGCATCGGATCGTCGGCCTGGGTCGGCCCGTCCGGGGTGAAGACGTCAGGCTGCAGCGCGGTCCCGTCGTAATTGAGCCAGCCGTCCTGGGCGTCGCCGACCACGACGCGCAGCAGATCGTCGCCGCCGAAGCCGGCGAATTTGGCGACCTGGTCGGGCGCGGCGACCACCGCCTTGGCGCGGCCGCGGTCGAGCCGGTCGCGCAATTCCTCCGGCGTCAGCAGCGTGGTCGCCGGGATGGTGACGAGGCCGAGCTTGATCGCGGCCAGCATCACCTCCCACAACGGCACGACATTGCCGAGCAGCAGCAGCAAATGATCGCCGCGTTTCAGGCCCTTGGCCCGCAGATAGTTCGCGACCTGATTGGAGCGTTTCGACAGATGCGCGAAGCTCGGCTTCTCCTCCCGGCCGGTGGTGCCGTCGACGATCCAAAGCGCGGGACGGTTGCGACTGTCCGGATTGCTTGCCAGCTCGGCGTCGAACCATTCGAGCGCCCAGTTGAACGGCACCGGATCGGGCCAGCGGAAGCCGGCGACCGCGGCTGCGTAGTCGGCGCGGTGGTCGAGCAGGAACGAACGGGCTTGCTGGAACGTGGTCATGAAGCACCTCGCTTACGAGGCGCGACCGCAACCACTTCCTCATCCGTCATGGCCGGACTTGATCCGGCCATCCATCATCCTTGCGAAAACGATGGATGCGCGGGTCGAGCCCACGCGTGACGGCTGGATCGGGGAGCGGTCGTGCCAAACATCGTATTGATTACTTCCGCCCCTGCTCGCGCAGGTAGTTGATGATTCCGGAAAAATCCGTGCCGCCGTGGCCGGCCTGTTCGAACGCGGCGTAGATCTCGGCGGCGTGCTGGCCGAGCGGGGTCGAGGCGCCGGCGGCCTTGGCGGCTTCCTGCGACAGCTTCAGGTCCTTCAACATCAGCGCCGCAGCGAAGCCCGGCCTGTAGCTGTTGTTGGCGGGCGACGCCGGCACCGGGCCGGGCACCGGACAATAGCTGGTGAGCGACCAGCACTGCCCCGACGAGGTCGAGGCGACATCGAACAGCGCCTGATGCGACAGCCCGAGCTTCTCGGCCAGCGTGAACGCTTCCGACACGCCGATCATCGAGATGCCGAGGATCATGTTGTTGCAGATCTTCGCCGCCTGGCCCGCGCCGGCGCCGCCGCAATGCACGATCTTCTTGCCCATCTTTTCGAGCACCGGCTTGGCCGCGGCGAACGCGGCTTCGCTGCCTCCGGCCATGAAGGTCAGCGTCGCGCCCTTGGCACCACCGGTGCCGCCGGAGACCGGCGCATCGACAGAGGCGATGTCGTGCTTGGCGGCGAGCGCATGCGCCTGCACGGCGCTCTCGACGTCGATGGTCGAGCAATCGATGATCAGCGCGCCCTTGGCGGCGTGCGGCAGGATCTCGTTCCACACCGCCAGCACGTGCTTGCCGGCCGGCAGCATGGTGACGATGACACTCGCGCCCTTCACCGCATCGATCGCGGTCGGCGCGATGCTGACGCCCTCGGCCTTCGCCGCCTCGCACGAGGCCGCCACCAGATCGAAGCCGGCGACCTTGTGGCCGGCCTTGGCGAGATTGCCGGCCATCGGCCCGCCCATATTGCCGAGACCGATGAATGCGATATCCGTCATGTCCCCTTCCTCCCCTTGCCTGTCCCCGGTGCTTCAGCCCGGAAATTTCAGTTCGTCGTCGCCGCGATCTTCAAAGTAACGCGCCACTATCTCCGGCGTCACCTCTGCGATCGTCGCAGGCCGCCATTTCGGCTGGCGGTCCTTGTCGATCACCGCGGCGCGGACGCCCTCGACGAAATCGTCGCTGACGAACACCTGCAGCGCGGCGCGATATTCGTGCACCAGACATTCTTCCAGCGACGCCCTGTGCCGCGCGGCGCGCAGCAGCTTCAGCGTCACCTTCAGGCTGGTCGGCGATTTGATCCGCAGCGTCTTCAGCGCGGCCTGCGCGAACTCCGACGCATCGCCCTCCAGCGCGGCGACGATCTGTTCGATCGTCTCGTGCCCGAACCAGCGGTCGATGGCGGCCTGATGCAGCTCGGCCGGGCCCTTGGCCGGCTGCTCCGCAAAGCGCCCGATGATGCCGCTGACCTGCGAGGCCGATGCGCCGCTCGGCGCCTCGGTGAGTGCCTGGCGCAGCGCCGCCCAGTTGGCGGTCGGCACATAGGCGTCGGCGAACTGCGCGTGGATCGCGTCGGCACCGTTCATGATATCGCCGGTCAGCCCGAAATACGTTCCGATCTCGCCCGGCGAGCGCGTCAGCAGCCAGGTGCCGCCGACATCGGGGAAGAAGCCGATGCCGACCTCCGGCATCGCGATCTTGGTCTTGTCGGTGACGATGCGGTGGCTGCCGTGGCCGGCGATGCCGACGCCGCCGCCCATCACCAAGCCGTCCATGAACGCTACATAGGGCTTCGGATACTGCGCGATCTTGGCGTTGGTGATGTATTCCTCGCGCCAGAACACCTTGCCGAGATCGCCGCCCTCGCGCGCGCTGTTGTAGAGCCCGACGATGTCGCCGCCGGCGCACAGCCCGCGCTCGCCGGCGCCCTCGACCAGGATCAGCGCGACGTTCGGATCGGCGGCGAAGTCGTCGAGCGCGTTGTCGAGTTCGCGCGCCATCTCCAGCGTCAGCGCGTTGATCGCCTTCGGGCGATTGAGCCGGATCACACCGGCGGCGCCTTCGCGCCGGACGATCAGATCGGGTTCGGTCACGGCACCATTCATCGATTGGCCTCGAGCAGCTTGCGCGACACGATCAGCCGCATGATTTCGTTGGTGCCTTCGAGGATCTGGTGGACGCGCAGGTCACGCACCAGTTTCTCGATGCCGTATTCGGCGAGATAGCCGTAGCCGCCATGTAGCTGCAGCGCCTCGTTGGCGACCGCAAAGCCGGCGTCGGTGGCGAAGCGCTTGGCCATCGCACACAGCTTGGTGGCGTCCGCATCCTTGCGGTCGAGCGCGGCGGCGGCGCGCCACAGCAGCGTGCGTGCGGCTTCCAATTCGGTCGCCATGTCGGCAAGCCGGAATTGCAGCGCCTGAAATTCGTCGAGCCGTTTGCCGAACGCCTTGCGCTCTTTCATGTAAGCGAGCGTCTTGTCGAGCGCGGCCTGGGCGCCGCCGAGCGAACAGGCGCCGATGTTGAGCCGGCCGCCGTCGAGCCCGGCCATCGCGATCTTGAAGCCGATACCTTCGTCGCCGAGCCGGTTGGCGACCGGCACCCGCGCGTTCTCGAAAATCACGGTGCGGGTCGGCTGCGCATTCCAGCCCATCTTGCGCTCGTTGGCGCCGAACGACAGGCCGGGCGTGTCCTTCTCGACCACCAGCGTCGAAATGCCGCCGGGGCCATCGCCGCCGGTGCGAACCATCACGACGTACAGATCGTTGGCGCCGGCGCCGGAGATGAACTGCTTCTGGCCGTTGAGGATGTAGTGATCGCCGTCACGCACCGCGCGGGTGCGCAGCGCCGCGGCATCCGAGCCGGAGCCGGGTTCGGTCAGGCAGTAGCTGGCGACCTGCTCCATGGTGCACAGCTTCGGCAGCCAGCACTGACGCTGGGCGTCGGAGCCGTAGCTGTCGATCATCCACGCCGCCATGTTGTGGATGGAGATGAAGGCCGAGACCGACGGACAGCCGGTCGCCAGCGCTTCGAAGATTAACGCGGCGTCGAACCGGGTCATCGCACTGCCGCCGACGTCGTCGCGAATGTAGATGCCGCCGATGCCGAGCGCCGCCGCTTCGCGGATCACGTCGAGCGGCAGGTGCTTGTCTTCATCCCATTTCAGCGCATGCGGCGCGATCTTCTCGGCCGCGAAATCGCGCGCCATGTCACGAATGGCGCGCTGGTCTTCGTTGAGGGAAAACTGGTCAATGGCTGTCAAGGCATGTCCATCTTGGCGAGGTCATGAATGGTCAGCGTCGGAATCTGTCGAGTCTTCCTGGTCAATCGGGTGTCGGCCGTGACCAGCGGGAAGCCCAGATCGAGCGCCGCTTGCAGATAGATGCAATCGTAAACAGGATGGTCGAGTTTGATCGCAAGCGCGAGGACTTTGCCCACATCGGCATCGGCAACGATATGATCGAAAAATCCGGGAAGCTGATGCATTCGGCTGATCGCGTCGTCCGGCTGCAGCAACCCGAGCCTGCATTTCTTCCAGAGAACGTTAGCCACCTCGTCGAAGATAAATCGCGGCGCCAGCAAGTCGGCATCGGAATCGAGCAGCACATGGGCGCGCTCGCTGTCCTCCTCGGTGACGAGCCACTTCACCGCCACGCTGGCGTCGACGAGATAGGCCAATTCACATCAGCCCTTCGCGTCGTTCCTCGGCGGTCAGCGCCGGCTGAACGTCCGGATACTCGGACAGGAAGCGTCGTGACAGCGCCGCCCGCTCTGCTCGCGAGAACGGGCGGTGGCGCTCGAGGAGGTCGCGCAACTCTTCCTCGAGCGAGCGACCGTGAAGCCGCGCCCGCTCCCGGTAGATGGCAATCGTCTCCTCGGCGACATCAGGAATGACTACTTCAGCCATCGTTCCCTCCATCATGCTGACGGCACGACAATCCTCTCCGAAACCTAGCTTACTTCATCAGCGGGATCGAAAACTCCGCACCTTCCTTGACGCCCGACGGCCAGCGCGAGGTGACGGTCTTGGTCTTGGTGTAGAACCGGATCGAATCCGGGCCGTGCTGGTTGAGGTCGCCGAAGCCTGACTTCTTCCAGCCGCCGAACGTGTAGTAGGCGATCGGCACCGGGATCGGCACGTTGATGCCGACCATGCCGACATTGACCTTCGCGGCGAAGTCGCGGGCGGCGTCGCCGTCGCGGGTGAAGATCGCGACGCCGTTGCCGTAGTCGTGGTCGGACGGCAGCGCCAGCGCTTCGGCGTAATCATGGGCGCGGACGACGCTCAGGACGGGGCCGAAGATCTCTTCCTTGTAGATCCGCATGTCCTTGGTGACGTTGTCGAACAGACAGCCGCCCATGTAGAAGCCGTTCTCGTAGCCCTGCATCTTGAAGCCGCGGCCGTCGACCGCGAGCGTCGCGCCCTCCTTGACGCCGATCTCGACGTAGTTCTTGACGCGCTCCAGCGCTTCCTTGGTGACCAGCGGGCCGTAGTCGGCGGTCGGATCGGTCGACGGACCGATCTTCAGCGCTTCGACGCGCGGGATCAGCTTGCTCATCAGCGCGTCCGCGGTGGCCTTGCCGACCGGCACCGCGACCGAGATCGCCATGCAGCGCTCGCCCGCAGAGCCGTAGCCGGCGCCGATCAGCGCGTCGACGGTCTGGTCGATGTCGGCATCCGGCATGATGATGGCGTGGTTCTTGGCACCGCCGAAGCACTGCGCCCGCTTGCCGGTCTGCGCCGCACGCTCGTAGATGTACTGCGCGATCGGCGACGAGCCGACGAAGCCCACCGCCTTGATGTCCGGATCGTCGAGGATGGCGTCGACCGCTTCCTTGTCGCCGTTGACGACGTTGAGGATGCCCGGCGGCAGACCGGCCTCGAGCATCAGCGCCGCCAGCGCCATCGGCACGCCGGGGTCGCGCTCGGACGGCTTCAGGATGAAAGCGTTGCCGCAGGCGATCGCCGGAGCGAACTTCCACATCGGGATCATCGCCGGGAAGTTGAACGGGGTGATGCCGGCGACGACGCCGAGCGGCTGGCGCATCGAATAGATGTCGATGCCCGGGCCGGCGCCCTCGGTGTATTCGCCCTTCATCAGATGCGGAATGCCGCAGGCGAATTCGGCGACTTCGAGGCCGCGCTGGATGTCGCCCTTGGCGTCGGGAATGGTCTTGCCGTGTTCGCGCGCGAGCAGCTCGGCGAGCTTGTCGTAATCGCGCTGCACCAATTCGAGGAACTTCATCAGCACGCGGGCGCGGCGCTGCGGGTTGGTGGCGCCCCATTCCGGCTGCGCCGCCTTGGCGTTTTCGACCGCTGCGCGGAGTTCGGCTTTGGTGGCGAGGGCGACTTTGGCCTTCACCTCGCCGGTCATCGGCTCGAACACGTCGGCGAAACGCCCCGACTTGCCCTCGACCTCTTTGCCGCCGATGAAATGCCCGACCGTGCGCATGGACTTCCTCCTGAAAGGCTGTGTTCTCGTTCCCTTGAACAGAATTTTTTCAGGTTTGGGAAGGCCCCGGACGCGCGACACCTGTGCCGAAATGCCGAAGCGGCCTCGCCGCGGCATGCGGCCACCGTCGCGGCGGCGCAAGGAGCTGCAAGCCGGTTTCAGTCTTGCGCGGCCGACCTTGCCGCGGCCTTGGCGGCGGTTTTTCTCGGCTTGGCCGTGATCACCCGCGTCGGCTTCTTCGGCACAGTGGCGCCGGCCTCGGCGAGCGCCGCTTCGCGGCCGGCGGCAAGGATCTCGTCTGACAATTCGCCGCTGCCGGCGATCCGCGCCAGCACCAGCGTTCCCATCATCGTCGCCAGCGTCGCCATCGCCTGCTTGCGTGCCGCCTTCGGCGGAGCATCGACATATTGCGCCGCAATCATCGCGATCATGTCGTCGAGCTTGGCGGCGAACGCCTTGCGGGTCTTCGGGCTCTCACGCGCGATCTCGGCGCCCAGCGCCGGCACTGCGCAGCCGCGGCCGGGATCATCGCGGTGGGTCGCGCTGAGATAGCCGTCCACCAGCGCGGCAAGCCGCCGCTCCGGCGGCAGCTCCTCCGCCAGCTTGCGCCAGCGTTCGGTCGAGCGGTCCATCGCGTAGCTGAACGCCTCGATCACCAGCGCCTCGCGCGAGGCGAAATGCGCGTAGAACCCGCCGTGGGTGAGGCCCGCGTCTTTCATCAGATCGGCGACGCCGATGCCGTGGGCGCCCTTTTCGCGCAGCTTCACCGACGCCCGCCGGACGATGCGGTCGTGGGTCTCCTGCTTATGTTCCTTCGAATAGCGCATCGGCGATCCATGCCATGTTCAGGATCATATTATGACACCGAACGCGGGCGTTTGCCTCAAGTTTCGCATCGCCTCAGGAATCGTGCGGATGCGGCGCCGCAGCAGGCGCGCCGCCGAGCATTGCAAAAGTTGCAGTGGCGTGCACCGCCAGCTTGCCGGCGCCGTCATAGACGAAGCCCTCGGTGTAGCTCGATTGCCGGCCGAGCTTCACCACCCGCCCCTCGGCCACGATCGTGCCGGAGCGCACCGACAGCGGCCGCAGATAGCTGAGCTTCAGGTCCATCGTCACCGAGCCCTGCCCGGCCGGCTGGCGCGTCGAGATTGCGCAGCCCATCGCGGTGTCGAGCAGCGCGGCGGCGATCGCGCCGTGCAGCAGGCCCGCGGTGTTCTCCAGGCTTTGGTCCGGATCGAGCTGCATCACGATGCGGCCGGGATGCACTTCGGCCATCTTGAAGCCGATCAGCCGCGCCAGCGGCGGCGGCGGCAACCGGCCGTCGCGGATCGCCTGCATCGCCTCCAGCCCGGACATCGCCATCGCGGCGCGGGCGACCGGCCCCGGCTCCTGCCAATCGACGGTGCGGCTGCGGCGCTGCGCGGCAGCAAACAAGCCTGTGAGATCGGGCGACGCAGCGGCATCGAGCATCGTCATCAGCGGACTCCTGATTTTATATTATGCTAATCATATTATAAACCAGAGGTCGCGGCAAGCGCGCTCGCTGGATGCAGCTTGACAGCCCCCCAGCATCGCCGGGCATGATGCCGCCTGTCCTACCCCTCGCTGACGAGATCCACCATGCAGATGCTCAACACCCATTGCGGCGTCGACCGCGATTCCCGCGGCGTCGCGCGCCTCACCATCTGCAATGCCGGCAAGCTCAACATCCTGAACACCGCAGCAATCACCGATGTCCGGGACGGATTGCGGCAACTCGCGGCGGATGACAGCCTGCGCGTGCTGATCGTCGCCGGGCAGAGCGAACGCAGCATGATCGGTGGCGCCGATATCAACGAGATGGCGACTCTGGATCAGAGTTCCGCCGAGCGCTTCATCACCGGGCTTGCGGAGCTGTGCGAGGCGGTGCGCGCCGTGCCCTATCCGGTGATCGCGCGGATTCCCGGCTGGTGCCTGGGCGGCGGCCTGGAATTCGCCGCCGCCTGTGATTTCCGCGTCGCGACGCACGATGCCAAATTCGGCATGCCCGAGGTGCGCGTCGGAATTCCGTCGGTGATCCACGCCGCCCTGCTGCCGCGGCTGATCGGCTGGGCACGGGCGCGCTATCTGGTGATGGCCGCCGAGAACATCGACGCCGACACCGCCCTGGCCTGGGGCCTGATCGACAAGATCGCACCGCCGGGCGAACTCGACGCCGCGGTCGAGCATCTGGTCGGCGCACTGCTCGCCGGCGCGCCGCAGGCAATGCGGGCACAGAAGGCGCTGATGGCGGCGTGGGAAGACATGCCGCTGCCGCAAGCGGTTGCGCATTCGGTCAAGGTGTTCGGCGGAGCGTATCTGACCGGCGAGCCGCAGTCGCTGATGGCGGATTTCATCAACCGCAAACGCTGAGCCGTTCACGCGATCTTGGGAATCCCCGAGTTGCGTTGCTGGCAACAGTTTATATGATGAGCATCATTTCCAATGAGCCGGCCGTAGCCGGCGCGTTCGCCGACAGGATCGCCGCATGATCTCCGACGCCCTCGCCGCCGCGCTGGCCCGCCGCAACATTCACTACGGCTGGGTGATGGTCGGCGTCACCTTCCTCACCGCGCTGGTCAATGCCGGCGCGGTCGGGGCGCCCGGCGTGTTCATCGTTCCGTTGCAGCAGGAATTCGGCTGGAGCACCGCGGATATCTCGTCCGCGCTGTCGATCCGCTTCGTGCTGTTCGGGCTGATGGCGCCGTTCGCCGCGGCGCTGATGAACCGGTTCGGCCTGCGCCAGGTGACGCTGACCGCGCTTGTCGTGGTCGCCACTGGGCTGATCGCGTCGCTGGCGATGAATTCGCTGTGGCAGTTGATGCTGCTGTGGGGTGTGGTGGTGGGCGTCGGCACCGGTCTCACCGCGCTGGTGCTCGGCGCCACGGTGGCGACGCGCTGGTTCGTCTCCCGCCGCGGGCTGGTGATCGGCCTGATGACCGCGAGCGTCGCCACCGGCCAGCTCGTGTTCCTGCCGATCCTCGCCTCGCTCACCGAACGCTACGGTTGGCGGATCGCGATGGCTTACGTCTGCGCGCTGCTCGGCGTCGCCGCGATCGCGGTGCTGATCGCGATGCGCAACCGGCCGAGCGACGTCGGGCTGCGGCCCTATGGCGACACCAGCACCGAGCCGGCTCCGCTGTC
Organism: Rhodopseudomonas palustris; assembly: GCF_007005445.1. Classification (NCBI taxonomy): domain Bacteria; kingdom Pseudomonadati; phylum Pseudomonadota; class Alphaproteobacteria; order Hyphomicrobiales; family Nitrobacteraceae; genus Rhodopseudomonas; species Rhodopseudomonas palustris. Next base: position 2,763,362 of record NZ_CP041387.1, read on the forward strand.
GGCACAGGCTGCGCCGGGATCGATCGCCGGAGCCGCACTCGGGGCCTTGCGCGATGCGGCCAAGACGCGGGTGTTCTGGGTGCTGTTCGGCACCTTCTTCATCTGCGGCGCGTCGACCAACGGCCTGGTGCAGGTCCACCTGATCCCGCTGTGCGCCGACTTCAACATCCCGCAGGTGCAGGCCGCGGGCCTGCTCGCGGCGATGGGCGTGTTCGATTTCATCGGCACCATCCTGTCGGGCTGGCTGGCGGACCGCTACGACAATCGCTGGCTGCTGTTCTGGTACTACGGCCTGCGCGGCCTCAGCCTGCTGGCGCTGCCGTTCACCGACTTCTCGTTCTACGGCCTGTCGCTGTTCGCGATCTTCTACGGACTCGATTGGGTCGCGACCGTGCCGCCGACGGTGCGGCTGACGGCGCATAAATTCGGCCCGGAGCGCGCCAATCTGGTGTTCGGCTGGATCTTCGCCGGCCACCAGCTCGGCGCCGCCACCGCCGCCTTCGGCGCCGGCCTGTCGCGCGACCTGCTGGCGAGCTACCTGCCGGCGTTCTTCATCGCCGGCGCCCTGTGCGTGATCGCCGCCGCGGCCGCGCTGACGATCAGCAAGGCGGCCAAGCCGGCGGCGGCGTGAACAGGAGCGTTGCCTGCTCGCTCTCCCCGCGCTGCGGGGAGAGGTTGGAAAGCCTACGGCCGCATCCGCATGCCGGTCGCGACGCCGGGCTTGCGCAGCGGTTCGGCGAGGCGAGCGAACTCGCAGAGCAGCGAGCGGGTCTTGCGCGGATCGATGATCTCCTCGACCCAGAACTTCTCGGCCGAACGGAACGGCGAGCGCAGCTTGTTCAGCCGCTCCTCGATCTCGCGCATCTTGGCGTCGCGATCCTCCGCCGCATCGAGGTCGGCGCGATACGCCGCTTCGATGCCGCCTTCGAGCGGCAGCGAGCCCCAATACGCCGACGGCCAGGCGTAGCGCATCGAGAACCGGTTGGCCGGCTGGTGCACCACGCCGGCAACGCCGAAAGCGTTGCGGACGATGATCGTGCACCACGGCACGGTCGACTGATTGACCGCGGTCATCGCGCGAACGCCGTGGCGGATCGTCGCCGACTTCTCCGCTTCGAGTCCGATCATGAAGCCGGGGCAATCCATCAGATACACCACCGGTAGATGGAAGGTCTCGGCGAGGTCGACGAAACGAATCACCTTCTGGCAGGTGTCGGAGGTCCACGATCCGCCATAGTGATACGGATCGCCGGCGAGCAGCGCCACCGCCCGTCCCTCGAGCCGGGCAAGGCCGGTGATGATCGAGCGGCCGAACGCCGAGCCGATCTCGAAGAACGAGCCCTGATCGACCACAGATTCGATGATCGGCCGCATCTTGTAGACCTGCCGGCGATTGCGCGGCACCGCCTTCAGCAACTTCTCATCGGTGCGATCTGGATCGTCGTCGCAGGCAATCGTCGGCGGCAATTCGTGCACCGACGACGGCAAGTAAGACAGAAAACGACGCGCGCAGGCGAAGGCTTCTTCCTCGGTGTCGACCGCGTGATCGATCGCGCCAGCGCGGGTCTGGATATCGGCGCCGCCGAGCTCCTGCTTGGTGAGATCCTGGCCGAGCCGCGCCACCACCGGCGGTCCGGCGACGAACATCGCCGAATTGCGGGTCATGATCGAATAGTGGCTCGCGGCGAGCCGCGCCGCACCGAGGCCAGCGACCGAGCCGAGCCCTAGACCGACCACCGGCACCTGCGCGAGGTTCGCCGTCGTGTACCAGTACCAGCGGGTGCCATCGACGCCGCCGGGCAGATTGGCGGCGCCCTTGCTCTCGATCGTTCTCACCGAGCCGCCGCCGCCCGATCCTTCGATCACGCGGATAATCGGCAGCCGATAGTCGTGCGCCATCTCCTCCGCCATCTGCGGCTTGGCGTGGATCGACGCATCGGCCGAGCCGCCGCGCACGGTGAAGTCGTCGCCGACCACCACCACGGTGCGGCCGTCGATCTTCGCCCGGCCGAACACGCAGTTGGCCGGGGTCAGATGAGTGAGTTCGCCGCTGGCGTCGTATTCGCCGAGACCGGCGACAGCGCCGACCTCGTGAAAGCTGCCGGCATCGCTCAGCCGATCGATGCGCTCACGGACGGTGAGCCGGCCCTGGTCATGCTGGCGCTTGACCTTGTCGATGCCGCCCATCTGCCGCGCGAAGTTCTCGCGCCGGGCCAGCTCGTCGAGCTCCGGCTTCCAACTCATGCATTCCCTCCGGCCTGATCGTCTTCTTGTTGTTGTTTCCCGACGGGCGCACCGCCACCAGGCCGCCATCCGCGTTCTGCACCAGCGGCTCGATCGATCCGGCGAGCTTGAGCAGCGCCGGCGCGATCTCGTCGTGCAACCGCTGCTCGTCGTACATCGCGGCCAGCACGCCGATCGTGACCATCACATAGGTCTGATACTGCGGCGACCAGATCGGCACCGCAATGCCGTTGATATGCGGGCTGAACAGACCGCAGCACACCACGTAGCCGCGCTCGCGCAGCATCGCGCGATCGGCTTCGAGCCGTTCGCTCAGCAGCGCCGCATCGGCCGGCGTATCACGCTGGATCTCCGCCAGCAGCGCGGCCGCGACGTTGTCGTCGAGCGAAGCGGCGTAGGCATGGCCGGCGGCGGAACGGCTGATCGCGATTCGGCTACCGGTGGTCGAATGCAGACCGAGTGCCTGCGCCGAGCGGGCGAATTCGAGATAGACCAGATGGAAGCGGTCCGGAATCAGGAAGCCGACGGTGCCGGGGATCTGGTCGGCGACCTCCTGCAGGCGCGATCGAATCAGATTGCGCAGTTGCAGGCCGCGGGTCATCGAGGTGCTCATCGCGACCGCGCTTGGACCGATCCGGTACTTCTGGTCGCGCGGCAGATAGACGAGCTGCCCCATCCGGGTCAGCGTGTGGGTGAGGCGCGACACCGTCGAGCGCGGCAAGCCGCAGCGATTGGAAATTTCGAGATTGCCGAGCCGGACGTCGTGTCCCTCGAAGCAGCGCAGCACGTCGAACGCGCGCGACACCACCTGAATCACATCGCCTTCACCGGCGCCGTCCCCTTGCCTGCACAGTCGTTCCGAGCGTCGTCCCATGTCTTTTTGTCCTGCGTGGTTATGATGCTCGATGCTCCGAGAGCGCCCACCTTCCTACCCGGAGCATCTTACGTTTCTTGGTTCTTGTTTCGCTCCGCGGAATATAATTCCGCTTGAAGACAAAGCTACATCAGGCAATTTGCCTCGACAATATCGGCGGGCTCCACGCAACGCCCCACGCGTGACCACTCGGCGCAAGATTTTTGCCCCCGGCCGCAGCAGCGGAACCGGACGCCGACAACGACGACACAACGGAGGAACACCGATGGCCGAGATCAAGATCGTCACCGAAGTCGCCGGCCGCGTCTGCGCCTTGCCGCTGTCGATCGGCGACGGCGTCGGCGAAGGCGACGACATCGCCTTTGTCGAAGCGATGAAAATGGAAATCCCGGTCGCCTCGCCCGCCGACGGAACGCTGAAGTCGCTGCACGTGGCGCTCGACGACGTGATCGCCGAGGGTCAGCTCGTCGCCGTGATCGAGAGCTGAAGCCCGCCTCGCGTGTCTTGCGACGGCTTACACGTGACGCGCGAGGTCGGGACGTAATGTCGCACCAGGCAGCGGCGGCGTCGCGCGCAGACAATCTCAGCATCGCGTTGCCATCACCTCGCGGCGATGACATGCTCTCCCGATAACAAAGCAATCCGCAAAGCGGATGCGTTCGGGGAGAGAGACATGACGGGACGTTTCGGTCCGCTCGCGGCGCTCGCCGCGGGTTGCGCGCTGCTCATCACAACTCATGCGCGTGCAGGCGACATCAAACTACCAACCACGATGGCGTTCACCGCCTACGACACCGGAACCGCGGGCTTCAACATCGCGGTCGCGGTCGGCAAGATGATGAAGGACAAGCACGGCACCGACGTGCGCGTGCTGCCCGCCGGTAACGACGTCGCCCGTCTGGCCCCGCTCCGCGCCGGCCGCGCCCAGCTCGCCTGGATGGGATCGGGCACTTACTTCGCGCAGGAAGGCGTGTTCGAATTCGGCGCCAAGGAATGGGGCCCGCAGCCGCTGCAGATCTCGCTCAGCGTGATCGACTGCAACGGCTCCTCGCTCGGCGTCGCCAAGGACACCGGCGTCAAGGAGATCAAGGATCTGCGCGGCAAGCGTGTCGGCTTCGTGGTCGGCTCGCCGGCCCTGAACCAGAACGCGCTCGGCATCATGGCCTATGGCGGCCTGACCAAGGACGACGTCAAGATCGTCGAATTCGCCAGCTACGGCGCGATGTGGAAGGGCCTGGTCAACAACGACGTCGATGCCGCGTTCGGCACCACCATCACCGGCCCGGCCAGGGAAGCCGAGAACTCCCCGCGCGGTCTGATCTGGCCGCCGATGCCGCATGCCGACAAGGCGGCGTGGGAGCGGGTCAAGAAGGTCACGCCGTTCTTCAACCCGGCGATGTCGACCTGCGGCGCGGCGCACGAACCCGGCAAGCCGATCGAGCTTTCGAACTACCCGTATCCGATCGCCACCGTGTACGCGACGCAGTCGGCCGATCAGGTGTACTCGATCACCAAGGCGATGATCGTCGACTACGACGCCTACAAGGACAGCGCTCCCGGCGCGACCGGGCTGGCGGTCAAGACCCAGACGATGAAATGGGTGGTGCCGTTTCATCCCGGCGCGGTGAAGGCGCTGAAGGAAGCCGGCCAGTGGACCGCCGAGGATCAGACTCACAATGACGGACTGATCAAGCGCCAGGAGGTGCTGGCCGCAGCGTGGAAGCAATACGCAGCCGCGGCGCCGTCCGGTGAGCAGGAATTCCGCGACGGCTGGATGATCGCGCGTGCAGCGGCGCTGAAGCGGGCGGGCCTGCCGAACGGCTTCGAGCAGTAAACGCATCGCCGCGCCGGGGACATCGCCATGCGCGCTGCCGAATCCGCCGCCCGCCCGACCAAACGGATCGTGCTCGACGATCCGCACTCGGTCGACAACATGCAGGAAGCCGAAGTCACGCGGGTGCGCAGCCTGCGCGGCTTCTGGCGCTGGGCTCTGGTGGCCGCCGCCGCGGCCACCATCCTGCTGTGCATCAACCAGCAGTTCTCGCTGCGTTTCTTCGTCGGCTACACCCAGCTCAATACGGAGTACTTCTATCTCCTGATCGCGCTGGTGCTGCCGTTCACCTTCCTGATCTTCCCGGCGTCACCTACCGCGCGACTGGACCGTGTCCCGCTGTACGACGTCGCGCTGTTTCTGCTGACGATCGGCGCGGCGCTGGTGCTGATGAGCGCCATCCGCAAGGCGGCCGAAGCCGGATGGGAATTCGGCGGCGCACCGACCCACGTCTTCATCGCCGGCCTGGTGATGTGGGCGCTGCTGATGGAGGCGATGCGCCGCACCGGCGGCTGGAGCCTGCTGCTGTGCATCTTCCCGTTCACGGTGTATCCGCTGTTCGCCGGCGCGCGCTGGCTCGGCCCGCTCGGCGGATCGCAGTCGACGTTGGAACAGGCCACCGCCTATCACGTGCTGTCCGGCGAGAGCCTGCTCGGGATTCCGATCCAGGCGTTCGCCGACACCGTGATCGGCTTCCTGGTGTTCGGCACCGCGCTGATGCTGACCGGCGCCGGAAAATTCTTCATCAATCTGGCGTTCGCGATCTGCGGCACGTTCCGCGGCGGCGCCGCCAAGGTCTGCATCTTCGCCTCGGCGCTGCTCGGCATGATGTCGGGCTCGATCATCTCGAACGTGCTGACCGCCGGAACCATGACCATCCCGGTGATGAAGAAGAGCGGCTTCCGCGCCTCCTACGCCGCGGCGATCGAAGCCTGCGCCTCCACCGGCGCGGTGCTGGCGCCGCCGGTGATGGGCGCCACCGCCTTCGTGATCGCGCAGTTCCTCAACGTCTCCTATGCGGAGGTCGCGCTCGCCGCGATCGTGCCGGCGGCATTGTATTACATCGGCCTGTTCATGCAGGTCGACGCCTATGCGGCGCGGCACGGGCTCGAGGGCATCCCGCGCTCGGAGCTGCCGAGCCTGTGGCAGACGCTGAAGGAAGGCTGGTACTACGCCTTCGTGATCGCGCTCCTGGTGGTGATGCTGCTGCATTTCAAGCGCGAGAGCCACGCCCCGTTCTACGCCACCGCACTGTTGCTGGTGCTCAACCAGATCTTCTCGAAAGACACCCGCTGGACCTCGGGCAGCATCGTCCGCTTCCTCGAGGTCAACGGCCGCACCTTCGTCGAGCTGATCGGCATCCTGGCCGGCTGCGGCCTGCTGATCGGCGCGTTCTCGATGACCGGCGTGATCTCCAGCCTCGCGGCCGACCTGTTGCGGCTCGCCGGCGACAACGCCTTCCTGCTGCTGGCGATGTGCGCGATCACCAGCCTGATCCTCGGCCTCGGCCTCACCACCACCGCCTGCTACATCTTCCTCGCCATCCTGGTGGCGCCGGCGCTGGAGAAGCTCGGGCTGAACCGGATGGCGGTGCACATGTTCATTTTCTATTGGGGCATGCTGTCGTCGATCACGCCACCGGTCGCGATCGCCTCGTTCGCCGCAGCCGGCATCGCCGGATCGCCGGCGATGAAGACGGGATGGGAATCGATGTGGGTGGGCAGCATCATCTATTTCATCCCATTCTTCTTCGTGATGAACCCGGCGCTGGTGCTGCAGGGACCGAGTCCGTATCTCGCCGCGCTCGGCCTGCTCGGGCTCGCGGCGCTCGGCACGGTGTGCATCTGCGGCGGCATCCAGGGTTATCAGGTCGGCGTCGGCGATCTGCGCCGCGCCGGCGCGCTGGAATGGCCGCTGCGCGTGGCGCTGGTGATCGGTGGCTTCGTGCTGGCGACCCCGGGCGGCGGCATCAATCCGCTGTCGCAGGTGCAGATCACCTCGCTCGGGCTGTGCCTGCTGGTCCCGACGCTGGCGATCGCGCTGCTGCTGGTGCGCCGCGGCGACCCGCCCCGGCAGGCGGCACGGCTGGTGCTGTGAGGACGATTGCGGCGGCGGGCCTCTGCCCGCCGTCGTTCAAATTTCACTGGACTTGCTACACGCACTGATTGAGCATCCTGGCGTTTCAAACCAAGGAGCTTTGCAATGCAGCGTGTATTGGAAGTCACTTCGGTTGATCTCAGCCTGGTCAAGACCAAGCCTCCGCAGATTCACATTGTCACTCACGGGACCGTGCCGACTTCGGGATGGAAGCATCCGCGGCTGTCGCCGTGGTTCTATATCCGGCCGCCAGACGACGGCATCCAGGACTTCGACTTCGTCGCCGATGCCCCGACCGGCATCGTGCTGCCGATGATCACCACGATCGTCGCCGAAGCCACCATTCCGCGCGACCCCGAGGATTATTGGGGACCGGCAAAGGCGCTCCGCGGCGTCCGGATCCACGCGCGCGGCAACACCAAGGAAGCGAGCTTCAATGCAGCCGAGGATCTCGCACAGGCGATCTCGCTGTTTCGCGGCGACGATGATCCGATTCCGTGGCTGATCGTCACGGCGACGTCGGCGGACTGCGACCTCACCGGCAAGGTGCTCCGCGTCTATCATACCGGCGACGTGCTCGAGACAGGCTACCGGACCGACCGCGGCAATATCGAGCTCGATCCCACCACCGACCGCGTCGTGCGGGTGTGGTGCGGCTGAGCTTCGCGACCAACGGCGGCGGGCATTGAGGTGCCCGCTTGCCGTTCCGGCTCAGCGATCAGACTTCTCGAAGAACGGCACCAATTGCCCGGTGAACTGCGTAAAGCCGGCGCGGACGCGGTCGCCGATCGCAAGATCGGCCGCGCCGTGGGCCATCATCCGAAACCCTTCGGCGCAATCGACCAGCACGATCTTGAACGGCACATGCGCCCGCGCGTCGGCGGTGGCGGCGCGATGAACCAGGGTCGCGGCGCAGACCACGCCCTCGCCGCTCGCGACCATCGTCGTCAGCTCCTCGCCGCCACAGCCCGCGCAAAAATCCCGACGGAAATACTGCACGGCGCCGCAACCGCCGCAGCGCTGATACGCAATCCTCGGCTCGTCGCAAGTCCAGTCGGGCATCGCCATCTCGCTCATCGCACCCGCTCCAGGATCATGCTGACATGTGACGACAACACGCCGCCATCGCCATGCAGCAGCGCCAGCGACGCATCGCGCACCTGACGGTCGCCGGCCCGCCCGGTCATCTGCAGATGGGTCTCGACCAGATGCGCCATCGCACCACCGACGCCGCAATGGCCATAAGACAGCAGACCGCCATGGGTGTTCAGCGGCATCGCGCCATTTCGCGAGAAGTAGCCATCCCGCGCCCGCGCTGCCGCTTCACCTCGACCTGCGAGCCCGAGGTCTTCGAGCAGCATTAGCAGCGTGATGGTGAAGCTGTCGTACACTGCGGCGTAGCGCATGTCGGACACCGCGACGCCGCTCGCAGCCTTGGCGCGCGCGATCGACAGCTCGGCGCCGGACGGCCCGTCGGCCGGCATCGCCGTGACATGCTGATGGGTGTGCGCCTGACCGCAGCCGCGCACCTTGATGCGATGTTCGGTGGTCGGCTCAGCGCTGATCACCAGCGCGGCGCCGCCGTCCGACACCGGGCAGCAATCGAGCAGCTTCAGCGGTGAGGCGATCGGTTTCGACGCCATCACCTCGGCGACGCTGATCGGCTCGCGAAACTGCGCGCCCGGATGAGTGATTGCGTGGCTGCGCATCAGCACCGCGAACTCGGCGAGGTCTTCCTCGGTGACGCCGTGGTCGTGCATATAGCGCGATGCCACCAGGCCGTAATAGGCCGGGATGGTCGGCCCGAGCGGCACCTCGTAGATCGGGTGACCGACCTGTGCCAGCGCCTGCACCGAGGCGTCCCGGCTCTGCCCGCTCAAGCGATTCTCGCCGCCGACCACCAGGATGTTGTTCGCCGCCCCGCTCTCGACGAGCTGATGCGCCAGCATCGCCATCGCCATGCCGGTGGCGCCGCCGACCTGCACCGCGTGGCAGTAGCTCGGCCGGATGCCGAAATGCTCGGCGAACACCGTCGCCAACATGATATGCGGCATCGTGGTCGAATAGCCGCACAGCAGCCCGTCGATATCGCCGCGCTTCAGCCCCGCATCCGCAATCGCCGCCTCCGCGGCTTCGCGCATCAAGCTGAGCGTGGTCGAACCGTCGATCTTGCCGAACCGCGTGAGGCCGACGCCGTTGATGTAGCTCATGACGTAAGCGCCTGTTTTCGTCGCTCGGTAGCGCATCTCAACGTCATTCCGGGGCGCGAGCGCAGCTCACGAACCCGGAATCTCTGTGCGCAACGATCTCGGGATTCCGGGTCTGCGCTGCTGACGCAGCGCATCCCGGAATGACGGAGGAGAGACCGATTGTAATCAAGGCGATCAGCACCGCGCGCTCCCTTCCCCCTTGCGGGGAGGGGTCGGGGGTGGGGGGCCGCGGGCACTGAGCCTGTGGCAAGTGCCCTCACCCCAGCCCTCTCCCGCAAGCGGGAGAGGGAGAACAGGCACTGTGCCGGCAACCCAGCAACGCGATTGAGCACTTCTCCTGCTTGCTTCATTTTCTCAGCTCCGCTTCCGGCAGCTTCAGCGCCCCGCACGCCGCCAGCGCCGCGATCTCACCGTCGCCATAGCCCGCCTCGCGCAGCACCTCGGCGCCGTGCTCGCCGAGCCGGGGCGCGAAGCGCTGGCGTTCGACCTTGGTGTCCGACCAGGTCGCCGACACCTTCATGTCGCGGATCGGGCCCTCGCTGGGATGCTCCACCACGGGGAAGAAATCGGTCGCAACCAGATGCGGATCATGCAGGGTGCTTTCGAGGTCGTGCATCCGCATTGCCGGCACATCGGCTTCGTCAAGAAGTGCCACCCACTCGTCTGTGGTCCTGGTCAGGAAGATCCGCGCCAGCTCGGCATAGACCACGTCGATGTTCACCGCCCGCCGCGCGAAGCTGGTGTAGCGGTCGTCGGCGAGCAGATCGTCGCGGCCGACCGCGGTGAGAAAGCTGATCCACTGCTTGTCGTTATAGACCATCGCGCAGATGTAGCCGTCGGCAGTCTGATATGGCCGGCGGTCCGGCGACAGATGCCGCGCGTAGCCGCCGCGATCGAGCGGCGGCTCGTAGGTCAGTCCGCCCATGTGATCGCCCATCACGAAGCTCGCCATCGTCTCGAACATCGGAATGTCGAGCCGCTGGCCGTTTCCGGTGCGATCCCGATGCACCAGCGAGGCGCAGATCGCGCCGACAGCGGTGAGCCCGACGATGCGGTCGACCAGCGCATTCGGCACGTAGCGCGGCGTGCCGTCACCGACCCGCGCATTCAGCGCGGGCAGCGCGGTGGCGCCCTGGATCAGATCGTCATAGGCCGGCTTGGCCGCATACGGCCCGTCCTGGCCGAAGCCGAACAGACCGGCATAGATCAGCCGCGGATTGAGCGGCGCGACGTCGTCATAGCCGAGCCGCAGCCGCGCCATCGCCTGCGGGCGAACGTTATAGACCAGCACGTCGGCGCGCGCGATCAGCCGCAGCGCGGCGGCGCGGCCGGCGTCGTGCTTGAGGTCGAGGCAGATGCTGCGCTTGTTGCGGTTGGCGTTGAGAAACACCGGCCCCATGCCGGGATGCCGCGCCGGGCCGATCTGCCGGGTGACGTCGCCGTCGGGGGATTCGATCTTGATGACGTCGGCGCCGTAGTCGCCGAGCATCTGGGTGGCGTAAGGCCCCATCAGCACCGACGTCATGTCGACGATTGTCGTGCCCGCCAGTGGCCCCATCGCGGCGCTTCGCATCCCTGGTTCGCGGCGCTTATGATCGCACCGTCCTGGCGATGTAACGGGACCACCTCGCCGAGATCAAGCCGACGTCCGGCATGGCGCCATGCGGGACAAACTCCACGGCGCGGAAGGTTTTGACCGCCCTCATTGACCGCACCACCCCACGCGCCGTTGACTTCGCGCGTCCCTGGGCCGAGACGAGAGGCAATGACCACCCATCATGAGACCTACACCGCGCCGCCATTCGGCCCGGCGCTGATGCTAAACGCCTTCGCGCCCTCGCGCGGCTGGAATCCGACAGACGGCTTCCCGGACTTCAGCTTCATCTGGCGCGGCTATCAGATCAGCCCGGCCGCTCTGGCGACCTTGCAGCGCGCTGCGGGCCGTGACGACGCAGCCACGGCCGACCGGCTGATGCTGCTGGCACCGCACGTCACCGGCTTCCGACTGACGATGGCGCTACTGATGTGCCGGGACTGGCCGCTGCCGATCTGGCGCGCGCTGCAATTGCGCAACCGCCTGATCCGCCGCGGCGAGATCCGCATCGCGTTTCCGTCCAACCTGATCGTGCGCGCAACGGGGTGGCGGGTACACGACAGGGGCATCGAGCTCGACATCCACGCTCACCTGCTGCAGGGCGACGACTGCGTCTGGGAGAGTATCACCACGTTCTACTATCGCGGCCGTTTCGACGGGCCGGCGAGCCACGGCGCCGACGACGGCGCCCCGATGACCTCCCCGGCGATCGACCCGGAGTTGGAGCCGGTGGCGCATTGGATCGCCGAGGGCGGCGATCGGCTGCGCTGGGCGCGGCTGACCGGCGACTACAATCCGCTGCACCTGCTCGACGTCTATGCGCGCCGCACCGGCTTCGCCGCCGCCTCGGCCCACCCGCAACGCATCGCCGCCGAATGCCTCGGCCACCTGACGAAAACCTCCGCTCCGAACCAGCTCGACCTCTGGCTCAAGGGGCCGGTCTACTACAACCGCGCGGTGACGCTGCGACAGACGCATTCGGCCGAGGGCGAAGACTTCGCGCTGTGGGTCGACGGCGACGAGCGCGCCGCGATGGTGGGGGTGATACGCTAACTCCGTCATCGCGGGGAGGCGAAGCCGACGAAGCAATCCAGCTCTGGAACTATCAACTTGTCATGCCCGGCCTTGTGCCGGGCATCCACGCCTTTTAGAGCAGTTCGGCTTTTTGTAGAATCAGAGCTGATCCGCACCGCGTGCCACACGCACAACCTCATGGTGAGGAGGCGCGTAGCGCCGTCTCGAACCATGTGACGCAGGGAATGCGTTGCCCCATCCTTCGAGACGCCCGGCTTCGCCGGGCTCCTCTGGATGAGGACTCAGTGCCTTCGGAAAGGTCGGATCGTTTCAATCAAACGATGAACCGCTCTAGAATCCCGACGGCGCCGAAGGCGTGGATGGCCGGGACGAGCCCGGCCATGACGGGGAGAATCGGAAGTTGTTGCCGAATTACTTCACCATCTTCCGCAATTCCGTCTTCAGCACCTTGCCGTAATTGTTCTTCGGCAGCGCGTCGAGATAGACGTAGCGCTTGGGGCGTTTGAAGCGGGCGATGGCGGCGAGGCAATGTTGGTCGAGCGCAGAGTCGCTCGGCTCCGCGCCCTCCGCCAGCACGACGCAGGCGACGACGTTCTCGCCCCATTCCGGATCGGCCACCCCGATCGCCGACACCTCACGCACAGCCGGATGCGTCAGCAGCGCCTCCTCGACCTCGCGCGGATAGATGTTGGTGCCGCCGGAGATGATCACGTCCTTGGAGCGGTCTGACAGCGTCAGGAAGCCGTCATCATCCAAACGCCCGACATCGCCGGTGCGCAGCCAGCCGTGCTTCAGCGTCTCGGCATTGGCCTGCGGATTGTTCCAATAGCCGAGCATCACGGTTGAGCCCTTGACCTCGATCTCGCCGGTCTCGCCTGGCGGCAGCACTTCGCCGCTCGCGCCGGTGATCCGCACCGACACCACGCTCTGCGCGGTGCCGACCGAGGCGAGCCGCTGCAGATAGCGCGGATGATCGATGTCGGCATGCAGCGCACGCTTCAGCGAGGTGATCGTCATCGGCGATTCACCCTGGCCGTAGATCTGCACGAAGCGCTGGCCCATCACGCTGAGCGCCTCGCGGATGTCGGCGAGATACATCGGGCCGCCGCCATAGACGATGGTGCGCAGCCCCTCGCCGGTCTCGCCGCGGCGCTTGGCGGCCTCGACCAGCCGCTTGATCATGGTCGGCGCGGCGAACATCGCGACGTTGCCGAGCTGCTTGCCGAGGCCGAGCACCTCGTCCGGATCGAACCCGCCGGACTCCGGCACGACATGCCGCGCCCCGAACCGGACATGGATCATGTTGTAGAGCCCGGCGCCGTGCGAGATCGGCGCGGCATACAGCGCCGCATCATCGGGCGTCACCGCGTCGACATCGGCCAGATAGCTCAGTGACATCGCCACGAGATTGCCGTGGCTGAGCATCACGCCCTTGGGACGGCCGGTGGTGCCGGAAGTGTAGAACAGCCAGGCGAGATCGTGATCGTCGCGCGCGACCGGCGCCTTGGCCCCCTCGCCGCTGCGGGCGCGGTCGTAACCGTCGCTGTCGATCGCCAGCACCGCCATGCCGGGCGGCAGATCGCAGGAGGCTTCGTTGAAAGTGTCGGCGGTGTCGTCGCAGATCAGCGCCAGCCTCGCTTCCGCGTTGCTGCAGATCCAGGCGACCTCCTTGCCGTGCAGCTTGGCGTTGATCGGGATCGCCACCGCGCCCGCCCACCAGATGCCGTACAGCGCTTCGAGATAGCGCGTGCAATTATGCGCGAACAACGCGACGCGATCGCCGGGCGCGATGCCGTAATCGCGCGCCAGCGCCGCGCCGAACGATGCCGCACGCGACGCGAACGTCGCGTAGTCGGCATCGACCGTAGTGCCCGTCAGCAGCGCCGGAGCGCCCGGCCGCAGCCGGGCACTCGCAGCAAGCCATTCCGCCAGATTCATCCCCCGCCCCCCGGCTGTTGGTTACTTGGCCGGTTCGAGCACCGACACGTAATTGGCGACCGCCGCGCCGCCCATATTGAAGATGCCGGCGAGCTTGGCGTCCTTGATCTGCATGCCTTCCGGCGCCTGGCCAAGCAACTGCATCGCGCTCAGCACGTGCATCGACACGCCGGTCGCGCCGATCGGATGGCCCTTGGCCTTGAGACCGCCGGACGGATTGATCGGCAGCTTGCCGTCCTTCTGGGTCCAACCCTCCTTGATGGCGCGGGCGCCCTGCCCCTTCGGCGTCAGGCCCATCGCTTCGTATTCGATCAGCTCGGCGATGGTGAAGCAATCGTGGGTCTCGACGAACGACAGATCGTTCAGCGTGACGCCCGCCTGCTCCAACGCGCGCTGCCAGGCCACGGTGCAGCCCTCGAACTGCAGGATGTCGCGCTTGGACATCGGCAGGAAATCCTGCGCATGGGCGCGGGCGCGGATGTTGACCGCCTTGCCCATCGCTTTGGCGTTCTCGGCAGACGTCAACACCAGCGCCGCGGCGCCGTCGGACACCAGCGAGCAGTCGGTGCGCTTCAGGGGACCGGCGACGAACGGGTTCTTCTCGCCTTCGGCACGGCAGAACTCGAAGCCGAAATCCTTGCGCATCTGCGCATAGGGATTGGCGACGCCGTTGTGGTGGTTCTTGGCGGCGATCATCGCCAGCGCGTCGGACTGGTCGCCGTATTTCTGGAAGTACTTCTGGGCGATGATGCCGAACACGCCGGCGAACCCGGCCGGGGTCTCGCCGTCTTCCGGCAAGTACGACGCGCGCAGCAGGTTCTTGCCGATCTCCGGCCCCGGGGTGCGGGTCATCTGCTCGACCCCGACCACCAGCACCACCTTGGCGGCGCCGGATTCGATCGCGCGGATGCCCTGATGCACGGCGGCAGAACCGGTCGCGCAGGCGTTCTCCACCCGGGTCGCCGGCTTGAACCGCAGCGCCGGATCGGCCTGCAGCACCAGCGAGGCGGTGAAGTCCTGCGGCGAGAAGCCGGCATTGAAATGCCCGAGCACGATCTCGTCGACGTCGCCCGGCGCAATCCCGGCGTCGGCGATCGCCTCATTGGCGACGCGGACGATCATGCTTTCGACGGTTTCGGCGTCGAACTTGCCGAACGGCATATGGGCCCATCCAACGATGCTGGCAGTCATGGCGTTTTCTCCTCGAAGGTCGATGAAACTCGAACCTGGATTTATTATAGGATGACCATCAGATAAAGACATCCCCGCTCACGGAATGGTGGCCGGGCGTGGCACGAAGGGCGGACGCCGGCCCATCCGCGTCATTGCGAGCGCAGCGAAGCAATCCAGAGACCGTGCACGGAGCTGGATCGCTTCTCGCGGAGCCTGTACCCGGACGGAGCGAAGTCCCGATCCGGCTGCTCCTCGCAATGACGGTACGGGGCAAGGCGGTTACTTCACGAACTTGCCGCCCAGTTCGTCCTCGATGTGGATTCGGATGATGTCGTCGAAGGTCTTCTCCGCCGTGGTGAAGCCGAGCTTCAGCGCGCGGTCGGTCGAGAAGTTGCGCGGCCAGCCGGCGACGATGCCGATGATGGTCGGATCGGGCTCACGCTTGATCCGTGCCACCACGGCCTTGCCGGCGACGCGCTCCAATGCGGCGATCTGCTCGCCGACCGTGGCGGGCAGCCCCGGCATCGACAGGCTGCGGCGCGGCCCGATCGCAGCAGTGTCCATCGTGGCGGCGTGGATCAGGAAGCCGACTGCGGAGCGCGGCGAGGCGTGCCAGTGCATCACCTCGTCGGACACCGGCAGCACCGCTTCCTCGCCGTTCAGCGGCTCGCGGATGATGTTGGAGAAGAAGCCGGACGCCGCCTTGTTCGGCTTGCCGGGGCGGACGCAGATCGTTGGCAGGCGGATGCCGACGCCGTCGAAAAAGCCCTTGCGGGTGTAGTCGGCGATCAGGAGTTCGCAGATCGCCTTCTGGGTGCCGTAGCTGGTCAGCGGCGCCGACAGGAATTCGTCGCCGATCTTCTCCGGGAACGGCGCGCCGAACACCGCGATCGACGAGGTGAACACCAGCCGCGGATGATAGTCGCCGCCCTCGGCGCGGATCGCGTCGATCAGATGCTTGGTGCCGTCGAGATTGATCCGGTAGCCCTTGTCGAAATCCGCCTCGGCTTCGCCCGAGACGATGGCCGCCAGATGGAAGATCACCTCCGGCCGATGCGCCACCAGCGCCGCCGCCTGACCGGGCTCGGCGAGGTCGGAGGTCACCACCTGGATCGCGACCGAGGCATGCGGCGGCCGCGCCGGCGCCACCACGTCCTGCAGCGTCATCCGGGTGATGTCGCGGCTGCCGAGCCGCCCGTCCGCCAACAACCGGTCCGTGAGCTTGCGGCCGACCATGCCGGCGGCGCCGAGGATCAGAATGTGCAAGGAACGTCCCCTCTCAATTGTCATTCCGGGACGCGCCGCAGGCGCGGACCCGGAATCTCGGTACTCGCTGCAGATTCCGGGTTCGCGAGCTCCGCTCGCGCCCCGGAATGACGGGCCTGATGATGAATCTCAAAGTCCATGAGGCGAGTGTGGCCCATCCTTCGAGACGCGCGCAAGAGCGCGCTCCTCAGGATGAGGTGGTGCCGGCGGTGGGAAAGCGATGCTACTCCTTCACCGCCCCGGTCATCGCCGACACGTAATGCTCGACGAAGAACGCGTACAGGATGACGAGCGGCAGCGAGCCGACCAGGGCGCCGGCCATCAGCGAGCCCCATTTGTAGATGTCGCCGTCGACGAACTCGTTGACGATCGCCACCGGCACGGTCTTGTTCGGCGTCGATTGCAGGAAGGTCAGCGCGTAAATGAATTCGTTCCAGCACAGCGTGAAGCAGAAGATGAACGCCGAGATCAGCCCCGGCACCGCCAGCGGAATGATGATCTTGACCAGGATCTGCCAGCGCGAGGCGCCGTCGATCAGCGCGCATTCCTCGAGCTCGAACGGGATGGTCTTGAAATAGCCCATCAGCAGCCAGGTCGAGAACGGAATCAGCAGGGTCGGATACACCAGGATCAGCGACAGCGGCGAGTCGAACAGGCCGTAGGCCTGGATCACCGAGGCGAGCGGAATGAACAGGATCGACGGCGGCACCAGATAGGCGAGGAAGATCGCGCCGCCGACCGTATCGGCACCGCGGAAGCGCAGCCGCACGATCGCGTAGGCGGCGAGCACGCTGGCGGCGATCGACAGCACGGTCGAGGCGGCGGCGACATACATCGTGTTCCACAGCCAACGCGGATACTGCGTCTCGAACAGCAGCTTCTCGATGTGCTTGAAGGTCGGATGCACCACCCAGAACGGGTTGTAGGTGTCCATATCGATCAATTGCTCGTCGGGTTTGATCGACGTCAGCGCCATCCAGTAGAACGGGAACAGCAGCACCACCAGGATGATGAGCAGCGGCAGATACAGCGTCACCAGCCGGCGCGGCAGCGACTCCAGATAGCTCATGCCCTCGCTGTCGTCGCTCTGCGCCACGGTGGCGGCAGCTTTGACGGCGAGCCGGGGATCGGTGGCGGTGGTCTCAGTCATTGTCGCTCCCCTGCTGCCATTTGCGCCGCTGCATGCCGAACCACGAGATCGCGATCGCGGCGAGCAGGAACGGGATCATCGCGGTGGCGATCGCCGCGCCCTCGCCGAGCCGGCCCGACAGAATGCCGCGCTGATAGCTCAACGTCGCCATCAGATGCGTGGCATTGACCGGCCCGCCGCGGGTCAGCGCCCAGATCAGTTGGAAATCGGTGAAGGTGAACAGCACCGAAAACGTCATCACCACCGCGATGATCGGGGTCAGCAGCGGATAGGTGATGTAGCGGAAGCGCTGCCACGCGGTGGCGCCGTCCAGCGTCGCGGCCTCGTACAGCGACGGCGACACCGTCTGCAGGCCGGCCAGCAGCGTGATCGCCACGAACGGCACGCCGCGCCAGATATTGGCGAAGATCACCGATGCGCGGGCCCAATTGCTGTCGCCGAGGAAGTTGATGTTCTGATCGATCACCCCGAGCTTGATCAGCGACCAGGAGATGATCGAGAACTGCGAGTCGTAGATCCACCAGAACGCGATCGCCGACAGCACCGTCGGCACGATGAACGGCACCAGCACCGCAGCGCGGATGATCGCCTTGAACGGCATGTGGCGGTTGAGCAGCAGCGCCAGATACAGGCCGACCGCGAATTTGATCGCGCTGGCGACCACGGTGTACAGAATGGTGTTGAACACCGACAGCCAGAAGATGCTGTCGTCCCACAGCCACTCATAATTCTCGATGCCGATGAACACCCCGTCGCGGCCGATCCGCGCGTCGGTGAAGCTCATCCACACCCCGAGAAACAGCGGATAGGCCAGGAACAGCAGCAGGAACGCCGCGGCCGGCAGCATGAACCACAGCGCGATGAAGTTGCGGTTGGTCTTGAGCTGCGACCAGGCCGAGGGCCCGCCGTCGGACCGCCCCGGCGCGGCTGTCTGGATCGTGCTCATCGGCCGCTGCTTTCTGTTGACGTCTTCTGCTTCATTCCGACCGACCCGTCGTTCCTCACCGTCATGCCCGGGCTCGTCCCGAGCATCCAGGTATCAGGCGCCCCGTCCATTGCCGTGGATGGCCGGGACAAGCCCGGCCATGACGACCTTTGAGATCCACGGCGCCGCGACTTGCACCGCCCTCATCCTGAGGAGCACGGCGCCGTCCGCAGGACGGAACCGTGCGTCTCGAAGGATGGCCGCGCGCGCATCGGCCTCATGGTTCGAGACGCCCGGCTGCGCCGGGCTCCTCACCATGAGGGACAGGGGCCGGCCGATGCAGCACGCCCCCACGAGGCCGCTGTCACGCCCGGAAGATCCGCTTCGCCGCGCGTTCGGCGCTGCTCATCGCGGTCTTCACGTCTTCGCGGCCGGTGCAGTAGTTGGCGAACATGTCGACCACGACGAAGTCGGCGATCGCCGCGGCGGCGTTCTCGCCCATCTGGGCGTCGCCGGCCGGCGTCGAGGCGGTGCGGGCGACGTCGCGATACGGGGTGTTCTTCGGGTCCGCGGTCCACATCGGGTTCTTCTCGTAGTCGAGCAGGAACGGCGACAGATAGCCCTGCGCCGCCTCGACCCACGGGTTGAACTGCGCCGGCTCCATCATGAAGGCGGTGAACGCCTTGCAGGTCTGCGGGAACTTGGTGAAGTTGTAGATCAGGATCGGGAAGCCGAGATGCAGCTCGCGGGTCTTGCCGTTGAGGCCGGCGGGCAGATGCGCGTGGTTGATGTCCGCCGCCATCTCCTTGGCGTCCTTCTTCGCCGCCACGTAGATCGAGATGCCGTTGACGGTGAGATAGAGCTGCCCGGCGAGGAACGCCTTGTTGTTGGACGCATCGTTCCACGACGCGGTGCCGGGGATGAAGTTCTCGTACAGCCCCTTGACGTAGTCGAGCGCTTTCGCGGTCTCTGGCGAGTTGACGACGACCTTGCTGTCCTTGTCGATCAGCGCGCCGCCATGTGCCCACAGCGCCCAGTGCAGCCAGCCGTTGGCGTCGCCCGAAGCGTGGCCGAGCGCCATGCCGGCGGGCGTGCCGTTCTTGCTCATGCCCTTGATCAGGTCGGAGAAGCCGGCGAGATCCTTCGGAAACTCCTTGTGGCCGGCCTTCTCGGCAGCGCTGATCCGGTAGTTGACCAGGCCGCCGGTCGCCGCCACCGGAATGCCGATCCACTTGCCGTTGTACATGCCGTAGGCTTTGCCGGACTCGCTCCAGCCGCCGCACTTCTTGGCGAGATAATCGGCGACGTCGCTGACGTCGGTGCATTTGTTGGGGAACAGGAACGGCAGCGAATACAGCCCCCACACCATGTCGAGCCCCTGCCCGGTGTTGGCGGCGACCGAGGCCTTCGGCTGGATGTCGTCGTAAGACTCGTTGGAGACGTTGATAGTGACGTTGTTGGCCTTCTGGAACGCGTCGACGATCTTCATGAAGGCTGTGTCTTCGGCTTCGACGAACCGCTTCCAGCGCAGCAGATTGATCTTGGCGCCGGCTTCCGGCTTCCACGGCGAGGTCTCGGCCCACGCCTTGGCGTAGCCGAGCAGTTGGTCGGCGGACATCGTCGCCGCGGCGGCCAGAGTCATCGCGCTGCCTTTCAGCAGCGTGCGGCGATCGAGGGTAAAGTCAGTCATCTGTCGTTCACTCCCTATGTTCCGCTTTGCATGTTCCGCTTTGCGCATTGGTTCGTTGATCGACCAATTCTGGCCCCGTGGTGGGAAGATCTAGATTCGCCGGCCACTCTCCTTGTCGAACAGATGCGCGACGTCGGCGCGCGGCTGCAGATGGATCAGATCGCCGGGCCCGACCGGATGCCGCTCGCGAAACACCGCGATCACTTCCTGATCGCCGACCCGGGCCACGATCTGGGTTTCGGAGCCGGTCGGTTCGACCACCGCGACCTCGGCCGCAATGCCGCTGTCGGCAAAGTCGAGATGCTCGGGGCGGATGCCGTAGGACACCGGGCGGCCATTGCCGTTCGCCGGCGCCGCTGCGACGGGTAGTTTTGCGCCGCTGGCGGTCTCGACATAAGGCTGGCCGCCGTTCACCTTCAGCGTGCCGTCGAGAAAATTCATCGCCGGTGAGCCGATGAAGCCGGCGACGAACTTGTTGTCGGGCCGGTCGTACAGATCGAGCGGTGCGCCGATCTGCTCGACGATGCCGTCCTGCATCACCACGATCTTGTCGGCCATCGTCATCGCCTCGATCTGGTCGTGGGTGACGTAGACCGTGGTGGTCTTCAGCCGCTGGTGCAGCTCCTTGATCTCGGTGCGCATCGCCACCCGCAGCTTGGCGTCGAGGTTGGACAGCGGCTCGTCGAACAAAAACACCTGCGGATCGCGCACGATCGCCCGCCCCATCGCCACGCGCTGGCGCTGACCGCCGGAGAGCTGGCGCGGATAGCGGTCGAGCAGCTTGCCGAGATCGAGGATGTCGGCGGCGCGCCGCACCTTGCTGTCGATGGTCTCTTGGTCGGCGCCGCGCAGCTTCAGCGAAAAGCCCATGTTCTGGGCCACCGTCATGTGCGGGTAAAGTGCGTAGTTCTGGAACACCATGGCGATGTCCCGCTCTTTCGGCTGCACGTCGTTGACGACGCGCTCGCCGATCGAGATCGTTCCAGCGGTTATTTTCTCCAGCCCTGCGAGCATCCGCAGCAAAGTGGATTTGCCGCAGCCGGACGGGCCGACCAGAACGACGAACTCACCATCCTCGATGGGAACAGTCACGCCGTGCAACACTTCGAAGCCGCCGAAAGACTTACGCACGTCGTGAATCTGCACCGACGCCATCCAGCACCTCCCGATGTCCCGCCATTTGCTGCGGTCGTTGCCGCCGGCGTGAGACTTATGTTGACGCAACTCTTAGCAGAATATTTCGCCGCTGTCGCGCTCGCAAATTAGTCCGGCGTGATCACACTACGCCGATTGCGTAGCGCGGTGCGACATGCCAGCATGCGCGCCGTTCCATACTCAGCAAAGGCGCTCAAAACATCCGCTGCAAGGATGTGTGCGGTGCGGGAGAGACGATGACGAAGCACGATGCCGGCGGTGCCCGGCGCAAACTCCGGTCCAGCGAATGGTTCAACGATCCGCATAATCCGGGAATGACCGCGCTGTATCTCGAGCGCTATTTGAACTACGGACTGACCCGCGCGGAACTGCAATCCGGCAAGCCGATCATCGGCATCGCCCAGACCGGCAACGACCTGTCGCCGTGCAACCGGCACCATCTCGATCTGGCACACCGCGTGCGCGAAGGCATCCGCGCCGCCGGCGGCCTCGCGATGGAATTCCCGGTGCATCCGATCCAGGAGACCGGCAAGCGGCCGACCGCCGCGCTCGATCGCAACCTCGCTTATCTCGGCCTGGTCGAAGTTCTGTTCGGCTATCCGCTCGATGGCGTAGTGCTGACCACCGGCTGCGACAAGACGACCCCCGCGTGCCTGATGGCGGCGGCGACGGTGAACATTCCGGCGATCGTGCTGTCGGGCGGGCCGATGCTCAACGGCTGGCACAATGGCGAACGCACCGGCTCCGGCACGGTGGTGTGGAAGTCGCGCGAGCGGCTTGCCGCCGGCGAGATCGACTACGAACAGTTCATGGAGATCGTGGCCTCCTCGGCGCCGTCGGTCGGGCACTGCAACACCATGGGCACCGCATCGACGATGAACTCGCTGGCCGAAGCGCTCGGCATGTCGCTGCCCGGCTGCGCCGCGATCCCGGCGCCGTATCGCGAGCGCGGCCAGATCGCCTACGAGACCGGCGTGCGCGCGGTCGAGATGGTGTGGGAGGATCTGAAGCCGTCCGATATCTTGACGCGCAAGGCGTTCGAGAACGCCATCGTGGTCAATTCGGCGATCGGCGGCTCGACCAACGCGCCGATCCATCTCAACGCGCTCGCCCGCCACGTCGGTGTCGAATTGTCGATCGACGACTGGCAGAGCGTCGGCCACGCCATTCCGCTGCTGGTCAATCTGCAACCCGCCGGTCTCTATCTCGGCGAAGAGTATCACCGCGCCGGCGGCGTGCCGACGGTGGTCGGCGAATTGATGCGGCACGGCAAGATCCACCAGGACGCGCTGACGGTGAACGGCAGGACCATGGGCGAGAACTGCGCCAGTGCCCCTGCCCCGGACGGCGACGTGATCCATCGCTACGACACGCCGCTGGTGCACGACGCCGGCTTCCTGGTGCTGCGCGGCAATCTGTTCGACTCCGCGATCATGAAGACCAGCGTGATCAGCCTCGAATTCCGCGAGCGCTATCTGTCCAATCCGAAGGATCCGAACGCGTTCGAAGGTCGCGCCATCGTGTTCGAAGGGCCGGAGGACTATCATCACCGCATCGACGATCCGGCACTCGATATCGACGAGCACTGCATCCTGTTCGTGCGCGGCACCGGCCCGATCGGCTATCCGGGCGGCGCCGAAGTGGTCAACATGCAGCCGCCGGCGGCGCTGATCAAACGCGGCATCCACTCGCTGCCGTGCATCGGCGACGGCCGCCAGTCCGGCACCTCGGGCTCGCCGTCGATCCTCAACGCGACGCCGGAAGCCGCAGCGAATGGCGGGCTGGCGCTGCTGAAGACCGGCGACAAGGTTCGCATCGACCTCAACAAGGGCAGCGCCGACATCCTGATCTCGGACGAGGAGCTGGCCCAGCGCCGCGCCGACCTCGCCGCCCACGGCGGCTTCGCCTACCCGAAGCACCAGACGCCGTGGCAGGAGCTGTATCGCTCGACGGTCGGCCAGCAGGCCACCGGCGCCTGCATGGAGTTCGCCACCCGCTACCAGAACATCGCCGGCACGGTCGGCGTGGCGCGGCACAATCACTGATGGCGGCGACGCGCGACAAATCATTTGGCAACGTCATTCCGGGGCGCGCGCAAAGCGCGCGAACCCGGAATCTCGATGTGCTCTGAACTGCTGGATTCCGGGTCTGCGCCCTGCGGGCGCATCCCGGAATGACAGCCAAGAGAGCTACGCGAACTAACGAGGGGAAAACATGACCGACCGCCTGAAAGGCAAACGCGCGTTCGTCACCGCGGCGGCGGCGGGGATCGGGCGAGCATCGGCGATCGCGTTTGCACGCGAAGGCGCCGAGGTGTTCGCGACCGATATCGATGACGCCGGGCTGGCGCCGCTCACCGAGCACGGTATTGCGCGCACCGCCAAGCTCGACGTCCGCGACACCGCCGCGGTCGAGGCGATCGCCCGGGAGGTCGGCACCGTGGACATCCTGCTCAACGCTGCCGGCTTCGTGCATCACGGCACGGTGCTCGAATGCTCGGATACGGATTGGGAGTTCTCG
This sequence comes from Rhodopseudomonas palustris, assembly GCF_007005445.1. NCBI lineage: Bacteria > Pseudomonadati > Pseudomonadota > Alphaproteobacteria > Hyphomicrobiales > Nitrobacteraceae > Rhodopseudomonas > Rhodopseudomonas palustris. The sequence goes on from NZ_CP041387.1 coordinate 2,787,064, forward strand.
TTCGACCTCAACGTCAAGTCGATGCACCGCACCATCCGCAGCTTCCTCCCGGCGATGCTGGAGGCCGGCCGCGGCTCGATCGTCAACATCTCGTCGGCTGCCGGCGTGTTCAAGGCGGCGCCGAACCGCTACGTCTATGGTGCCACCAAGGCGGCCGTCGCTGCGCTGACCCGCGCGGTCGCGGCGGATTTCATCACCCGCGGCATCCGCTGCAACGCGATCTGCCCGGGCACGATCGAAACCCCGTCGATGCTCGGCCGCGCCGCCGCGCTCGGGCCGCAGGGCCGCGAGATGTTCGTGTCGCGCCAACCGATGGGCCGCCTCGGCAACGCCGAAGAGATCGCCGCGCTGGCGGTGTACCTCGCCTCGGATGAGAGCGCCTTCACCACCGGCGTCGCCCACATCATCGATGGCGGTTGGACGTTGTGAATACGCCACGCCGACTACGCGGCCTGATCCTGAGGAGGCTGCGCAGCAGCCGTCTCGAAGGATGAGCCAAGGGAGGCAAGGCCGTGCCACCTCATGGTTCGAGACGGCGCTTCGCGCCTCCTCACCATGAGGAGCCGGATCGAGTAGCAAGGATGATACTGCCATGAACAGCATCGACCTCAACCATCGCTGTGCCGTAGTCACCGGCGGGGCGCAGGGCATCGGGCGGGCAATCGCCGAGCGGTTCGTCGCGTCCGGCGCCAAGGTGGCGCTGTGGGACCACGACGTCGCGCTGGCTGAGCGCACCGCCAAGGAGATCGGCGACGATGTGACGATCGCGGTGGCGGTCGACGTCACCGATCTGGCCGCGGTCGATCGCGCCCGTGATGCAACGCTCGCCGCATTCGGCAAGATCGACATCCTGGTCAATAATGCCGGGATCGCCGGCGTCAACAAGACGGTGTGGGAGACCGACTACGCCGAGTGGCAGCGGGTGCTGAGGCTCAATCTCGACGGGCCGTTCCTGTGCTGCAAGTCGGTGGTGCCCTTGATGATCGCGCACAAATACGGCCGCATCGTCAACATCGCCTCGATCGCCGGCAAGGAAGGCAACCCCAACGCCGCGCACTACTCGGCCTCCAAGGCCGGCGTGATCGCGCTGACCAAATCGCTCGGCAAGGAGCTGGCGTCCTACGACATCGCCGTCAACGCGGTGACGCCGGCCGCCGCCCGCACCGCGATCTTCGACCAGATGACGCAGCAGCACATCGACTTCATGCTGTCGAAGATTCCGAAGGGCCGCTTCGTGCTGGTCGAAGAAGTCGCCGCGCTGGTGGCGTGGCTGGCATCGGAGGACTGCGCGTTCTCGACCGGCGCGGTGTTCGACATTTCGGGCGGCCGCGCGACGTATTGATGGGCCCCATGGGCGCGCCCCCGCCCCACGCCGTCATTCCGGGGCGCGCGCAGCGCGAACCCGGAATCCAGCGATGTTCTGCGTGCCGCGCGAAAGCCCTGCTTCGTGGGCGAAAACTTCTCCCCACGTCATCCCCGCGCAGGCGGGGATCCAGTATCCCAGGGCGTCGATCATAACCACCAAGGCTCTGCAATACTGGTTCGCCCGCCTGCGCGGGCGATGACGGTCGTTGTTGATAACGGTCGCTGGTCATTGCCCGCGTCGGATTCCGGGTTCGCGAGCTTTCGCTCGCGCCCCGGAATGACCGCGCAGGGATGATGTGGAAGTCACAACAGGCTCGAAGCGTCACGCTGTCAGGCAGGCGCGGATTGGCCGAGAGGGCTCAGCCCGTCGACAGCCTCCCTACCCCTTCCCCTTGGTCCGGAAGATCACCGGCAGGCTGAAGGTCAGGCCTTCGTCGGCGATCAGCGGCGGCGGGGCCGGGACCGGGTCGGAGCGCTTGATCATGTCGAGCGCGGCTTGATCGAACGCCGGATCGCCGGAGCCTTCGACGATCTTCATCGACAGCACGTGGCCGAGCCGGTCGAGTTCGAAGCCGACCACGATCCGCACGTTCTTCTGCGCGGCGTCCTTCGGGTAGCGCTTGTGCTTGTCGAGATAGGCCACCAGCTCCTTCTGCCAGGTGGCGCGGATTCGGGCGGCCGCCTTGCCGACGCCCTGCGCCGGCGCCACCGAACGCGGGCCTTCCTTGGCGGCCTCGTTGCTCGGCATCGCGGTGGCTTCGGCGGCGACCGACTCGGTCGAAGCCTGCTGCTGTTGCTTGGCCTTTTCCTTCTGCTCCTCGTCGACCTTCTTCGGCGTCTCGGTGGTGACGACGCGGTCCGGCTCTTCGGTCTCCTGCGGCGTGTCCTTCGGTAGGTCGCTCTCGTGCACCTCGGCCTTCTGCTCGTTGAGCGCCGGCGAAGCCATCGACGCCTCGGTGTCCGGACCCGGCGGCAGATCGGAGGCTTCGATCTTCGGCGACATCATCTCGACGCCGACCTCGATCGCCGGGGCGCCGAGCGCGTCGTCGTCGAAATCCTCGGGCGCGCTGACCAGAGCCAGCGCGGCTCCGCCGACGTGCAGCGCCACCGCGCCGACCCCCGCCATCAGCCAGAGCCGGTAAGAAGCACCGCGATCGAAATCAAGGTCGGACATGCGATTGCGTTTCTAACAAATTGCAACTGTGTTTGCGAGAGGTCCGGAGCCATCCGGCCCGCGAAAGCCTCCAGGGCTTCCAAGGCTTAGCCTCGTCCCACCGCGAAGCTCGGCTAATTGCCGTCCGGTTTGGCGCCCGGCACCGCTTCCAGCGCCACCAGCTTGATCTTGGCGTAGCCGCCGGACCGCAGCATCTCCAGCACCTCCATCAGCTCGCCGTAAGGCACCGCGCGATCGGCGCGCAGGAAGATGAAGCGGTCCTTGGTCATGTCCGGCATCGTATCCAGCGTCTTGACCAGATCGACGCGCTTGACCTGGTTCTCGCCGATCGCCACCGCCAGATCGGACTTGATGCTGACATAGGTCGGCTTGTCCGGCCGCTTCTGCGGCGTGGCGCTGGAGGTCGGCAGGCTGACCGGCAGGTCGACCGTCGACAGCGGCGCCGCCACCATGAAGATGATCAGCAGCACCAGCATCACGTCGATGAACGGCGTGACGTTGATCTCGTGGGTCTCGTCGAAATCGTCGTCGAGATCGTCGGAATTACCGAGCGAGACAGCCATCGCTCACTCCGCCGCGCGGGCGCGATGCGCGCTGCCGTGGCTGCGGTCGAGATCGCGCGACAGCAGCCGGCCGGCGGCGCCGGAGGCACGCGCGACCAGTTCGAGGTAGACTTTGATCTCGCGCGAGAAGTGATTGTAGATGATCACCGCCGGGATCGCGGCGACGAGGCCGATCGCAGTGGCGAGCAGCGCTTCGGCGATGCCGGGCGCGACCACCGCGAGGTTGGTTGTTTGCGACTTCGAAATGCCGATGAAGCTGTTCATGATGCCCCACACCGTGCCGAACAGGCCGATGAACGGCGCGGTGGCGCCGATGGTGGCGAGGAAGCCCATGCCGCGGCGCATGTGACGTCCCTCGGCGCGAACGTATTCGCTGAACGACGAGGCCGCGCGTTCCTTGATACCTTCGTCGCTCGACAGTCCGGCCGACAGCTTCGCCTCGCGCAGCGCCGCGGCGAGCAGCATCGACAACACGCTGTGCTTGTCGCCGAGCGCCATCTGCGCCTCGGCGAGCGAACGCGACTCTCCGATCTGCTTCAGCGAGCGGCGCAGCCGGATCCGGGCGCGGCCGAGTTCGATCTTCTTGGCGATGAAGATCGTCCAGGTGATCACCGAGGAGATCGCCAGACCGATCATGACGATCTTCACGACGATGTCGGCGTTCAGGAACATCGTCCACGGCGACAGTTCGGACATGCCGGGCATGACACCGCCCTGAGCGTGGCCCGCTTCGGGCAGCGCCTGGGTCGCAGACGGCTCGGCCGTGCTGACGGCCGGCGCGGGAACGGCGGCTGTGGCCGGCGGCGAAGGCTCTGCGGCGCTCGGCGGGGGTGCGGCAGGCACCTGCTGCGCAAGCAAGGGTGCCGGCGTCGCGAGCAGCGACAATGCGAGTACGGCAGCGCCAATCGATCGGAAGTTCAACATCTTCATACTTCGGCCCAGTAGCGGATGAGGTTGTGATAGATACCGGTCAATTTGACCGTTTCAGGGTCATCGCGTCCCAGCCGCTCGACAAGGGCCTGAATGGCGTTGTCGAGATCGTAGATCATGCTGCGCGCCTGTGCGTCACGTATCATGCTCTGCAGCCAGAAGAAAGACGCCACCCGCGCACCGCGGGTGACCGGAGTCACCATGTGCAGGCTGGTGGACGGGTACAACACGGCATCGCCCGCAGGCAGCTTGACCTCGTGCGAGCCGTAAGTGTCTTCGATCACCAGTTCGCCGCCGTCGTATTCGTCGGGCTCGGCCAGGAACAAGGTGATCGACAGATCGGTACGAATGCGCAGCCCGGTGAGATGATCGCCGCGCACCGCGTTGTCGACGTGGATGCCGAAATGGTGCCCGCTCGATGCTGCATAGCGATTGAACAGCGGCGGGAAGATCTGCAGCGGCACCGCGGCGGACACGAATTTGGGATTGGCGGTGAGCGCCGACACGATCCGCCGTCCGAGCGCGCGCGCCAGTTCGCCGTCCGGCGGCAATTGCTCGTTACGCTTGACCATCGCCGACTGCGCGCCGGCGGTGGAGCGGCCGTCCTCCCACTCGGCTGCGTCCATCAGGCGGCGGAACTCCGCCACCTCCGACTTCGGCAACACCTCGGGTATGCAGACCAGCATGACCGCTCCAATTCCCGCGACGCGCTTACAGCGCGCCGCGCAGCGTCAGCCAGACCGAACGGCCGGGCGCGATGAACACGAACGGCGAGTTCGAACGATAGAACGCGTCGTAATAGGTCGTGTTGAAGATGTTGTTGACCGACAGCTTGGCGGTCATGTGCTTGTCGACCTTGAACTCGACGAAGCTGTCGAACCGCCAATGCTCGGGCAGCACGTTGCCGTTGATCGCCGCGAAGGTGCCGCCGTAGATCTTGGAGGCGTACACCGCCTGGCCGCCGACTTCCCAATGGTCGTCGAACTTGTACTTGGTCAGCAGGTTGAACGACTGATGCGCGATGTTGGCGAGCTGCGCGCCGACCGAATTCGGATCGATCGACTGCAACACCTTGGATTCCATCAGCACCAGGCCGCCGAACACGCTCCAGCGGTCGGTGATCTTGCCGGCGGCTTCGAGGTCGATGCCGCGGACGCGATACACGCCGCTCGACAGGATGTTGCTGCCGACGGTCTCGCGGGCGTTCGACTTCTGGGTCTCGAACAGCGACGCGGTCAAGAGCAGCCGGCGGTCGAACAGCTCCCATTTGGTGCCGACTTCCGCCGCCTTGTTCATTTCCGGCGGCAACGCCTGGAAAGTGGTGTTGTTGACGACGAGGCCGCCATAGGCGGTGCCCGAAGCGTCGAGTTCGGCGCCGACCGGGTTGGTCGAGGTCGCATAGGCGGCGTACAGGCTGGCGTAAGGCAGCGGCTTCACAACCGCGCCGAGATTGTAGTTCCACATCCCCGACTGCACGCCGGTCGAGGTCGTCGCGGTGTGGCCGGTGATGTTGTAGTCGTCGTAACGCACGCCGCCATTGAGGATGACGACGTCGTTCCAGTTGGCGGTTTCGATGACGTAGGCCGATTTGGTATCGACGTTGATGAAGGTCGGATTGTAGGCGCGCCGCGGCGAGCTGGCGAATTCGAGCGTATTCGGCGGATTGAGCAGCGGCACGATCACACGGCCGCCGGTCTGGAAGCCCGCGAGTTCCGAAGTCAGACCCGCATAGGTGTCGCGCATCACGCTTTCGCGCGAGATCTCGGCGCCGCCGACCATGGTGTGCTTCACCCCGCCGGTGTCGAACTTGTAGGTCAGGTCGGTCTGGTTGGCGAGCACGTCGGTGGTCTGATAGCGGCTCTGCGACGCCAGCGAGACCGTGGTGGCGGTCGGGTTGCTCGGCAGCGTCCCGATATAGTCGAGCACCGAATGCGCGGCGCGGGAACGGTTGGTCAGCGTCAGGTCCGGCGTGATCGCGAACTCGCCGGTCACCGTGCCGAAATCCTGCCTGGCCTTCTGGAAGTCGCGATTGACGAAGCCGTAATAGGTTTCGCGCGGCACGTTGACGTCGGTCGAGGGCCGCCGCAGCGCGGTGTTGTACGGCACGCCGAAATCCGGCAGGCCGTCGAGATCGGTGTGGACGTAGTTGGCGGTGATCTTGATGGCGTCGGTCGGCGTCCATTTCACCGCGGCGAGCGTGCCCCAGCGGTCGTCGGTGACGAAGTTGCGGCCGGCGACCTTGGCGTCCTGATAAAGGCCGTCGACACGCACCGCCAGGGTCGGGCTCAGCACCTGGTTGACGTCGACCGTGACGCGCTTGGTGGCGTCGGAGCCGAACGTGGTCTCGGCCTTGGTGAAGTTGCCTTCGGTGGTCGCCTGTTTGGTGACGATGTTGATGGCGCCGCCGGCGGTGCCGCGGCCCGCCATGGTCGAGGCCGGACCGCGCAGGATCTCGACCTGCTCGGTGAAGAAATTCTCGCGGATCGAGATCGCCGGATCGCGGATGCCGTCGATGAACACGTCGTTGCGGGCGTCGAAGCCGCGAATGAAGAAGCGGTCGCCGAAAGCGTTGCCGCCCTCCCCGGTGCCGAGCGTGACGCCGGCGGTGGAGCGGCCGATTTCCCTCAGCGAGGTCGCGTTCTTGTCCTCGAGCAGCTCCTTGGTCAGCACCGTCACGGTGCGCGGGGTGTTGAGCACCGGCTCGGTGAACCTGGTGCCCGACAGCCGGTCGACCTTGTAGGGCGCGGCGGCGTCCGCATAGGGGTTTCGGTCCGCCGACAGAGCGCCGGCGTTCGGAAACGGCACCGGCTGCACCTGGGTCGGCTGGGTCCGCCGCGCGGCACGGCGCAGCGCGGTGCGGGCGCGGATCTGGTCGGGCGTCGGCCGCGCCGTCGCCGGCTTCGGTCGCGCCACCGGGGCATCGACCGTTACCGCCGGCAGGCTCGACTGCTGCGCCTCGGCGCCGCCGATCGACGCCACCGCGATCATCCCGGCCACCGCCGAAACCTTGCGGCCATGTGCGCCGTCCCAATCCTGAACGCCTGTGCGCATCGCTGCTTCCGCACGCAACGATCGCGGTGCCTTCGCCCCGTTCATGTCAATCCGCCCCAAGGAGTGCTGTTGCTAATTACAAGCAAGTCTTGGAGAGCTATCGGCCGCGGGGTACAGGGTCAACGCACGAGCAATTACCGCGCGCTGGAATCGTTCAAGATCAAAACGGTTCTAAGACTCACTCCGAACTGACTTGATTTCACGGCGCACAACCGTGCAGTGGCGCGCTCATTGGAGACGCATCTGATCAAGCGCGCGGCAATCTGAAACGGTTCTAAACTGGATCGACGAAACCGTGGTCGCGCGGACAGCCTCACGCCTCGTCGGGGCTCGGCGGCTTCATCAGCGAGAACATCTCGTCGACGGTCTGCTGCGCGGTGAGTCGGACCTGCTCGGTGTCGAGCATCCCGTCGATCCGGATGCCGCGAACCACCGCCCGGATCTCGTCGCGAAACTCACTGAGGAATTGCAGCGGATCGCGCTGCTGGTTGGCGACGCGCGCAATCAATCCGGTGATCAGGATCTGGCAGGCGATCATCCGGCCGTTGAGCTCTTCCATGCTGCACTCTCCGCGCCCGGCCGCACCATCGCTCCGCCGCCTCGGCGCGGTGATATGGCCGAGCCTCTCGCCACTGACAATTGGAACCATTTTAAGAAGGGACAGCGGCAGCGTCCGACCGACCCCGCAGCCGGGTACCAGCCAGCGAGCCGGCTGGGCTCGCGCCACGCCCCGCTCGGCCCATGAAAGTTTAGCAATGTCATACGGTTTGTGATGTGCTGGCGGCGTTTGCCGGTATAGTTGCCAGCGAACGGAAACCACTGCCGCGCGGGCTGAAGCGGTCGACAGACACCGTATCCGCCGGCCAATGATCGGATCGGGCATGAACAAACCCGGCGCCTTTCGCAGGGCTGTCGTCGTCGGCTGCCTGCTGCTCGCAGCGGGAGCTTCGTATTGGGGATGGCAGCGCATCCAGGGCGAGCGCTCCGCCGGACCGGGCGAGGCTTCGCACGCGCAATCCGGTCGACCGGCCCCGAAGGCGGGCGGGGCTCGCAGCGCGTCGGTTCCCGTCACGGTGGCGACGGCGCAGAAGACCGACTTTCCGGTGTATCTCAGCGGGCTCGGCACCGTGCAGGGCTTCAACACCGTGGTGGTGCGCTCGCGGGTCGACGGACAGCTCGACCAGATCGCCTTCAAGGAAGGCCAGATGGTTCAGGCCGGCGATCTGCTCGCGCAGATCGACCCGCGGCCGTTCCAGGCGACGCTGGATCAGGCCAAGGCCAAGAAGGCTCAGGACGAGGCCAATCTGGCCAATGCCAAGCTCGATCTCAGCCGCTCGGTTCGGCTCGGCGAGTTCGCCACCAAACAGCAGACCGACACCCAGCGCTCGACCGTGCAGCAGCTCACCGCGCAGATCGAGGCCGACGAAGCGGCGATCGCCAATGCCCAGACCCAGCTCGATTACGCCACGATCAAGGCGCCGATCTCCGGCGTCACCGGGCTGCGCCAGGTCGACAAGGGCAACATCGTCAACGCCGCCAGCCAGACCGGCATCGTCACCATCGCGCAGATCGAGCCGATCGCGGTGATCTTCACCGCGCCCGAAGAGCGGGTGTTCGACATCAACCGTGCACTCGCCGCGCATCCGTTGCAGGTGATCGCACTCTCCACCGACGGCAAGACCACTTTCGCCGAAGACGGCACGCTGGCGGTGGTCAACAATCAGGTCGACAGCAACAGCGGCACGGTGCGGCTGAAGGCGGTGTTCGCCAACAAGAACCACGCGCTGTGGCCCGGCCTGTCGGTGCAGACCCGGCTGCTGGTGAAGACCTTGAAGGACGTCGTGGTGGTCCCGAACGATGCGGTCCAGCACGGCAGCGAAGGGCTGTACGCCTATGCGGTCGACGCCGACAACAAAGCCGAGCTGCGCAAGATCGTGGTCGGCGCCGCCAACGACCACAGCACGGTGATCGAGCGCGGCCTCGAACCCGGTGACCGCGTCGTGGTCGGCGGCCAGTACAAGGTCAAACCCGGTACGCCGCTGGCGTTCAAGGTCGCCGACAACGAGACCGTCCCGTCCGCCGTGGCCGCCGGGAAATAGCCATGAACGGGATCTCGACGCCGTTCATCCGCTACCCGATCGCGACCTCGCTGCTGATGGCGGGGATCCTGTTCCTCGGTCTGATCGCCTATCCGGCGCTGCCGGTGGCACCGCTGCCGCAGGTCGACTTCCCGACCATCCAGATTTCCGCCAGCCTGCCCGGCGCCAGCCCGGAGACGATGGCCTCCTCGGTGGCGACCCCGCTGGAGCGCCAGCTCGCGCAGATCCCCGGCGTGTCGCAGATGACCTCGACAAGCTCGCTGGGCTCGACCGCGGTCACCATCCAGTTCGACCTCAACCGCAACATCGACGCCGCCGCCAACGACGTCCAGGCAGCGATCAACGCCGCCGGCGGCCAACTGCCGAAGAACCTGCCGAACCCGCCGACCTATCGCAAGGTCAACCCGGCCGACGCGCCGATCCTGATCCTGTCGGCGACCTCCGACACCCTGCCGCTGACCACCGTCAGCGACAATGCCGACGCCAAGATCGCCCAGCAGATCAGCCAGATCACCGGCGTCGCCCAGGTGTTCATCGGCGGTCAGCAGAAGCCGGCGATCCGCATCCAGGTCGACCCCGCCAAGCTGATGGCCAAGGGGCTGTCGCTGGAGGAGGTCCGCAGCCAGATCGCGATCACCACCGTCGACAGCCCGAAGGGCACGCTCGACGCGCCGACCAAGAGCTACACCATCTACGCCAACGACCAGCTCACCGAGTCCAAGGACTGGAACGACGTCATCCTCGCCTATCGCAACGGCGGCCCGCTGCGGATCCGCGACATCGGCCGCGCGGTGACCGGGCCGGAGGACGCCAAGACCGCCGCCTGGGCCAACGGCAAGCGCGGCGTGTTCCTGGTGGTGTTCAAGCAGCCCGGCGCCAACGTCATCGACACCGTCGATCACATCAAGGCGGAGCTGCCGCGGCTGGTCGCGGGCATTCCGCCGGCGATCAAGGTCGAGGTGATGAGCGACCGCACCACAACGATCCGCGCCGCGGTGGAGGACGTGCAATTCACCCTGATGCTCACCATCGCTCTGGTGGTGATGGTGATCTTCCTGTTCCTGCGCAGCTTCTGGGCCACCATCATTCCGAGCGTCACGGTGCCGCTGGCGCTGCTCGGCGCCTGCGCGCTGATGTGGGCGGCCGGCTACACGCTCGACAACCTGTCGCTGATGGCGCTGACGATTTCGGTCGGCTTCGTGGTCGACGACGCCATCGTGATGCTGGAGAACATCGCCCGTCACGTCGAAGAGGGCGAGAAGCCGTTCGCCGCGGCGCTGAAAGGCGCCCGCGAGATCGGCTTCACGATCGTTTCGATCAGCATCTCGCTGGTGGCGGTGCTGATCCCGCTGCTGTTCATGGGCGGCATCATCGGCCGGCTGTTCCGCGAATTCGCGGTGACGCTGGCGATGGCGATCGGGGTGTCGATGCTGGTGTCGCTGACGCTGACGCCGATGCTGGCGTCGCGTTTCCTGCGGCCGGCGACCGACGTCCAGCACGGCCGGCTGTATCGCTGGATCGAGGGCGGCTTCGAGGCGATGCTGCGCGCCTACGAGCGCGGGCTCGATCTGGTGCTGCGCTGGCGGCTGACGACGCTGATGGTGTTCTTCGCGACCGTCGGGCTCTCGGTGTATCTGTTCGTCGCGATCCCGAAAGGGTTCTTCCCGCAGCAGGACGTCGGTCTGATCACCGCCGCCTCGGAGGCCGCCCAGGACATCTCGTTCAGCGCGATGAAGCAGCGCCAGGAAGAACTCGGCGAGATCGTGATGGCCGATCCCGACGTGTTCAGCATCGCGATGTTCATCGGCGGCAGCGGCAGCGCGCTCAACACCGGGCGGATGTACATTACGCTGAAGCCGCGCGACGAGCGCGCGGCGAGCGCCCAGGAGATCATCGCGCGGCTGCGGCCGAAGCTGGAGAAGGTCGAGGGTGCCCGGCTGTTCATGCAGGCCGCGCAGGACGTCCGCCTCGGCGGCCGGCCGACCCGCACCCAGTTCGAATACACCCTGCAGGACGCCAATCTCGCCGAGCTCAACGAGTGGGCGCCGAAGGTGCTGGCCAAGATGCAGGGCCTGCCGCAGCTCCGCGACGTCGCCACCGACCAGCAGACCGATGGCACCACGCTGACGCTGACGATCGACCGCGACACCGCCGCCCGGTTCGGCATCAAGCCGCAACTGATCGACGACACGCTGTACGACGCGTTCGGCCAGCGCCAGGTGACGCAGTACTTCACCCAGGTGAACACCTACCGGATCATCCTCGAGGTGCTGCCGGAGCTGCAGGGCCGGCTCGATACGCTGAACCAGATCTACGTCAAATCGCCGACCACCGGCGATCAGGTGCCGCTATCGACCTTTGCGAAATGGACCACGGTGCCGGTGCGGCCGCTGTCGATCAGCCATCAGGGCCAGTTCCCCGCCACCACGATCAGCTTCAACCTGGCGCAAGGCGTGGCGCTCGGCGAGGCCACCGCGGCGGTGCAGGCGGCGATGGCCGAGATCGGCGCGCCGCCGACGCTGATCGGCAGCTTCCAGGGCACCGCGCAGGCGTTCCAGCAGTCGCTGTCGACCGTTCCGCTGTTGATCATCGCGGCGCTGGTGGTGGTCTATCTGATCCTCGGCATCCTGTACGAGAGCTACATCCACCCGCTGACGATTCTGTCGACCCTGCCCTCGGCGGGCGTCGGCGCGCTGGCGATGCTGATGCTGTTCGGCTTCGACTTCAGCCTGATCGCGCTGATCGGCATCATCCTGTTGATCGGCATCGTCAAGAAGAACGGCATCATGATGGTCGACTTCGCCATCACCGCCGAGCGCGACGAGCATCTCGATCCCGAGCAGGCGATCCGCAAGGCGGCGCTGCTCCGCTTCCGTCCGATCATGATGACCACGATGGCGGCGATGCTCGGCGGTGTGCCGCTGATGCTCGGCACCGGCACCGGCTCGGAGATCCGCCAGCCGCTCGGCTACGCCATGGTCGGCGGCCTTTTGGTCAGCCAGGCGCTGACGCTGTTCACCACCCCGGTGGTGTACCTGTATCTCGACCGCCTCTCCAACGCCCTGACCAATTGGGGCCGCACCCACATCCCGGTCGACGAGGACGAAGACGGCGGGGTCAAACAGGCGGCGGAGTGAAGTGGCGCGCGAGGCAGCGAGGCTGATGCCCGCTCCCGCAGGCGCTTACGTCGTGCCCGCAAGGAATGGATTTTCAACACGCAGCGTGCCGAAGCTACGGCCGTGCTGCAGGTCTTCGCTGTACAGCACATCGCACCCGGCCTCTTTGGCGGCCGCGACGATCAGCGCGTCGTAGAAGGACAGCTTGCACGTCTCAGCGAGCACGCGAGCGGCAACGTGCAGATCGTGCGTCAGAGGCAGTGGCGGCCCTGACACAGCCAGAGCGTCGTCGATAGCCTCGGCGATCTCCCTCCACCCCCGGCCGAGCTTGCGCTGCACCACGACGGTGAACTCGTTCAAGACTTGAACGCTGAGCCTGCCACCGCCGCCCAAGACGGCCCGTGCACGGTCCGCTTTCGCGCCCGTTTCCTGAGCATAGACTAGAATGTTAGTATCGAAGAAAGCCGTCACCGCTCATTGGCCTCGTCACGATCGAAGCGATAGCCCTCGGGCAACTTCCACTTGCGCTCGGCCATGCGCTCCAGCGCGGCTTTCCTCCTGTCTTCCTTCTCGACCACCAGCGTCCGTTCGACGACGTCGACCACGTTCAGCTCGTCGCCCTCTTGCAGATCGAGTTTGTCCACCAGCGCAGTGGGCAGCCTGACGGCGAGGCTATTGCCCCATCTGGAGACCTTCATCGCACCCTCCATGCTCCTGTCCGAATGTATATCATATGCAGGATACCAAAAACTTCAACCGGAGCGTGCATTTCCTACGTTCAGCCGATCGGCGCCGCCGCGAGTTCGGGGCCAATCTCCCCATCTGTCGCGAGCAACCCTCTTGCAGCGCGGAGCCGACGCAGCTAGAAGACCCGCACACCCGAGGCGCGTCGCGAACCACCCCCGCCGCGCCCGGCGCCGTGTCGAGTGCGCCCTGTGCTGCACTCTAATGCCTGATCCGTCAGCGCATTCTCGGTGGGGAATGGTGTAACGGTAGCACAACAGACTCTGACTCTGTTTGTCTTGGTTCGAATCCAGGTTCCCCAGCCAATTTCGGCCTTAGCCGATTGAGAATCCAACGTTTCGACGTATCGTTCACCAGTCGCTGACAAGCCGCGCCGCGCAGAAGCACCAGCCGGGTGAGCGTTGATGACCGATACCAAACCAGACATTTCGCTGCTCAAGCGCGCGCTCGATCGCCTGATCGAGGGAGTGGCACGTTATCAGGCGGACATCTCCGATACTCAAATTCGCGACGGCTTGGTGCAGCGCTTCGAGTTCACCTATGAGATCGCGCACAAGATGCTGAAGCGCTATCTGGAATTCGCTGCGCCGAATCCTGCGCTGATCGACGGCATGAGCTTTCAGGAGTTGATCCGTACCGCGAGTGAACAGGGTCTATTGCTCGGAGAGTGGGCCGACTGGCGCGGCTTTCGCGAGATGCGCGGCAAGACCAGCCATACCTACAACGAGGACGTGGCGCTGGAAGTGGTCGGCGGCATTCCGCGCTTCATCGAGGAAGCCTGCGTGCTTTACGACCGTCTCGCCGAGCGGCTGACATGACGCCGCCGATGCCGAAGCTCGATCTGCGTCCCGAACACCGGGCGATGGTTCACGACATCCTAGCAACACAGATCCCGGACCGGGACGTCGTCGTGTTCGGGTCGCGAGCCCGCGGAAACGCCAAACCGCATTCCGATCTCGATCTCGCGGTGCTCGGCGACGACCCGCTCGGACTCCACAAGATGGCGGAGCTGAAGGAAGCGTTCGAGGAGTCCGACCTTCCATTCAAGGTGGATGTCGTCGAATGGGCGCGGACCGATGCGCGATTTCGCGAGGTGATCCGGCGCGACGCGGTGCGGGTGCAGGATGGCTGCGCGGCCGCTCCCTGAGCTTGCGCCGCCTCACCCCTCTCCCACCGCCTTCGCCTCGACCAGCGCGTCGATCTCCGCGGTGCTGTAGCCGGCCTCCAGCAGCACTTCGCGGGAATGTTCGCCGAGGCGCGGGGTCGGGCGGTGCAGGTTCGGCGGCGCTTCGGAAAAACGCGTCGCCGGGCGGGCCTGGCGGATGCTGCCTTCGCTCGGATGGTCGATCGCTTCGAACAGGCCGACCGCTTTGAGATGCTCCTGTTCGCCGATCTCGCTGATCTTGGCGAACGCCGTGTGCGGCACGTCGAGGCGCAGCAGCAATTCCTCCCATTCCGCGGTGGTGCGGCTCGGCGCGATCTCGGCCATCGCAGCATAGATCCGGTCGATGTTCTCGGCGCGCGCCACCGGGTCGCGCACCTGCAGCTCCTCGATCAGTTCGGGGCGGCCGACCGCCGCGAAGAACGCGCACCAGTTGTCGCCGGAATACGGCAACATCGTCATCCAGCCGTCCTTGGTGCGGACCGGCTTGCGCTCCTTCATCCGCTTGTAGCCGGCGGGGCCGATCGGCGGATCGAACGTGTAGCCGCCGAGCATCTCGATGCTGTTGAAGCCGGCGATGGTCTCCAGCATCGGCACTTCGACGAGTTGGCCCTTGCCGGTGCGCTCGCGGCTGAACAGCGCCGCCGACACCGCGCCGGCGAGCGCCTGGCCGCAGATCTTGTCGCCGATCAGGCTGGGCACGAATTGCGGCTCGTCGTCCGAGCCGATCGAGGACGCGAGGCCGGAGGCGGCCTGGATGATCTCGTCGAATGCCGGCCGCGCCGCCCACGGGCCGTCCTGGCCGAACCCGGTCGCCGCCGCATAGATCAGCCGCGAATTGAGCGCCGCGCACGCGTCGTAGCCGAAGCCGAGCCGCGCCATCGCGGCGGGGCGGACGTTGGTGAGCAGCACGTCGGCGGTCGGGATCAGTCGCTGCAGCACCGCCTTGCCGTCGGGATGCTTCAGGTCCAGCGCCAGGCTGCGCTTGTTGCGGTTCACCGCCATGAACTGGCCGCTCATGCCGCGGTTCCGGAACAGCCCGGTGTAGCGCCACATGTCGCCGTCGAGGGGTTCGATCTTGACGACGTCGGCGCCCCAGTCGCCGAGGATCTGCGCCGCATAGGGGCCGAACAGCACGCTGGTGAGATCGAGAATGCGGATGCCGGCGAGCGGCCCGGTCGGTGCGGTCATGGAACAGCCGTTGTGATTGCACGCACCATACACATCCCGGCTACGGCAAGATGTGCCGTGGCTTGCGGATGCGCATGCAAATTTCGAAAGGCTCTCCCCACGCCGAAACGCCCGTACGGATGTCGCCGTCAGCCCGGCCTGCCGAAGAACAGGTTCGGGAAGTACAGCGCGATGTCGGGGATCGCGATGATGATCAGCACGCCGAGCATCGTCACCAGCACGTACGGGATCACCGACCAGTAGATGTCGCTCATGGTGACGTCGGGCGGCGCCACCGCCTTCAGGTAGAACAGGTTGAAGCCGAACGGCGGCGTCATGTAGCCGATCTCCATCATGATGATGAAGATCACCCCGAACCAGATCGGATCCCAGCCATAGAGCTGCACCACCGGCAGAAACACCGGCAGCGTGATCAGCATGATGCCGACCGGGTCGAGCACCATGCCGAGCAGCAGCAGCACCGCCAGCATGAACGCCAGCGCGCCCCATTGCCCGCCGGGGATCAGCGACATCATGTGGTTCATCAGCTCGTTGGCGCCGAGCGTGGTGTAGGCGGTCGAGAACGCGTGCGCGGCGAACAGGATCCACATCACCAGCGCCGTCAGCCGCAGGGTCTGCACCGCAGCGTCGTGCAGCACCGAGAACGACAATTTGCGATGCACCGCCGAGGCGATCAGCGCGCCGAACACGCCGAGCGCCGCGGCCTCGGTCGGCGTCGCGAAGCCGCCGAAGATCGCGCCGAGCACCAGGAACACGATGAACAGCGGCAGGAACACCGCGCCGAGCGAGCGCAGCTTCAGCCCCCAATCGCCGCGCTCCTCCACCGGCAGCGCCGGCGCCATCGCGGGATTCAGCCAGGCGCGCACGAAGATGTAGACCGACACCAGTACGAACAGCAGGATGCCGGGGCCGATGCCCGAGGCGAACAGCCGGCCGACCGACACCTCGGTCAGCAGTGCGTACAGCACCATCAGGATCGACGGCGGGATCAGGATGCCCCAGCCGCCGCCGGCATTGATCGCACCGACCGCGAGCCGCTTGTCGTAGCCGCGCTCCAGCATGCGCGGCAGCGCGATCGTCCCCATCGTCACCACCGCGGCGCCGCTGATGCCGCTCATCGCCGCGAAGATCGCGCAGATCGCCACGGTGCCGATCGCCAGACCGCCGCGGACCGCGCCGAACCAGACGTGCATCATCCGGTAGAGATCTTGCGCGACGCCGGATTTCTCCAGCAGCATCGCCATGTAGACGTACATCGGGATGGCGATGAGCGTGAAGCTCGTCATCGAATCCCAGAATTTCGACGCCACCAGATAGAACCCGACCGGCCCCATGGTGAAATACAGGAAGACCACCGAAATGCCGCCGAGCGTGAACACCAGCGGCGTGCCGATGAACAGGAACACCAGCAGCGAACCGAAGAACAGAAGAGTAAGAACTTCCACTGACACGATGGCGGGTCCGATCAATGAGAGGGGCCGTCGACAGCCTGCTTGCCGAACGTGTCGGGATCGTTCGGAAGCCCCATCACGGTGCGGACGTCCGAAACGATCCGCACCAGCCCCTGCAACAACAGCAGCACGCCCGCGACCGGGATCGCCAGCTTCACCGGCCACACCGGCGGATTCCAAATGCTCGACGAGGTCTCGAACTTCGCCGCGGATTCCCACGCCATGTCGGTGCCCTGCCAGATCAGCACCGCCATGAACAGGAAGAACAGCAACGAGGTGGCGAGATCGACCTTGGCCTTCTGCGCCGGGCTGAACCTGCCGTAGATGATGTCGACATTGACGTGCGCGCGCTCGGCCAGCAGATAGCCGCCGCCGATCACCGCATAGACGCCGAACACGAGCTGAGCGAGCTCGGCTGTCCAGATCGCGGCGCTGCCGACGACGTAGCGCATGATCACGTCGGCCATCAGCAACACGAAGATCGGTGCGATCAGCCACGCGGCGACCATCGCAACCCAGTAGTTCAGCCGCGTAATGGCTCTTGCGACGTTCAGCATTCGGTGCGCCGTTGGTTGGGGCAGGACGATACGGTGACCGCTGTCACCGCCGTTCGATCCGGTCCAGGAGAAACGCCGGAAAGCGCCGCCCGGCCGAACCGGACGGCGCGATCGCCTCAGACATAGCCGAGGTCGGTCATCAGCTTGGTCAGCGCCTCCGTGCCCTTCTGGGCGACGTCGCCCTTGGCGGCTTCCTTCTTCAGGATCTGACTGGACGCATCGGCGAACTTCTTCAGCACGTCATCCGGGAACCGCACGACCTCGACATCCATCTTGGTCTTGCCGGTGGTGAGCGCCACCGCTTCCTGATTCAGATACTCGACCGACCTGCGGAAATAGCGCTCTTCGACCAGCGACACGAACTGCAGCCTGAGATCGGGCGGCAGCTTGTCGAGCGCCGCGATGTTGACGATGTAGCAGTCGTTGGCGAAGCCGAGTGCCGGCTTCATGTGGAACTTGGCCACTTCCCAGAACTTCATCGACAACGCGCCGATCGCAGCGCCCCAATGCGCGCCGTCGACGACGCCGGTCGAGATCGCCTGATAGATCTCCGGGCCGGCGATCTGCTGCGGCGAGGAACCGGCGGCCGCCAGATATTCCAGCATCGTGCCGGCCGAGCGGATTTTCAGCGAACCGAGATCGGCCGCCGACGTCACTTTCCTCTTCAGCACCACTTCGGTCGGATAGGCCTTCTCGGCCATCATCATCACGCCCTTGGGGCGCAGCTCCTCGTTGACCATCTTCTCGATGCCGAGGTTCTTGGTGAGATGCATCATCTCCCAGGATTCGCGCAGCGTTCCCGGCACGCCGTAGAACAGCCCCATCGCCTGGGCTTCGCCGAGGATATAGGCCGGCGAGATCGTCCCCATCGGGACGACACCGCGCCGAACCACGTTGTAGATCTCGCGGTCCTTGGCGATTTCGCCCGCGCCGTAGGTCTCCAGCTTGAAACGGCCGCCGGTGCGCTCCTCGAGTTCCTTCGCCAGCACGCCGAGGCTGTCGTTGAACGAGCCCGACGCTTTCGGCCAGTGCGCCTGCACCTTCCAGGTCACGGTCTGCTGAGCGTGTGCGGTGCCGATCAATGCGGGCGCTGCGGCAGCGGCCGCCGCTCCCTTGAGCATGGCCCGTCGATTCAACTTGTTAGTTGATCCCGACATGCGTCGTCCCTCCCTTGGCTGATTGTTGTTGTGTTTTTTTGCGATCAGATCACGGGCCGCGTTCGGCCGTCAATCGCCGGGCCTTTGCGAGAGCCGCGACTGTGCGGTGCGGCGTGATCGCGGCGCCGCCGAAATATCTCGCGTAGTGGGATACTGATCGCGCGGCGATCGCCGATCCTCGACAAACGCGATGTTTTCGCTCCCGCGCTGATCGGCCAGGCCGCACAAAGTCGGCGCCGGTCGCGACAATACGTAGCAGCGGCGATGCGAGCCGAGGCGTATGTCGAAAGAAGCGATGCGCGCTCGGCGCGGACCGAGCAAAACTGACCGCTCTCAGGCGCCCCGCGCCTGCAGCCCGGCGCCGACACGCGGGCGAACATACACGTCGTAGCGCACGGTCTTGCCGGCGATCTGATGCGAAGGTTTTCGCGGCGCTGGCGGCGCGGCGGCGCGCAGCGGCCATTTCAGCACGACGCGGCCGCAATCGGCCGACAGCGCCGCGGCCAGAAGATCGCCGACATCCGGATCGGCGCCGACGAGGTCGCGCAGCAGCCGCATCTCCTGCTTGACCAGCGCGGTCTTGGTGCGCGGCGGGTGCATCGGGTCGATGGTGATGACGTCGGCCTGCATCGTCGGCAGCAGCGCGCGGGCATCGCCGTGCAGCAGCGTCATCCGGCCGACGATCGCCGCGAGCTCGTCACTCTCGGCGCGCGCGGCCTGGAGCGCGTCTGAGAGCAGCGCGTGGACCTCCGGCACCCGCTCGATCAGCGTCACCGTCGCGCCGATCGAGGCGAGCAGGAAGGCATCGCGGCCGAGACCGGCGGTGGCGTCGATGACATGCAGGGACCGCGTCGGCGAGACGCCGGTGGCCTTCAGCAGCGCGTGGCTGCGTCCGGCCTGGGAGCGAAGCCGATAGCCGACCGCGCCGCCGACGAAATCGACGGCGGGCGCGGTGCGGGCCGGTTCGGCCATCGCGCCTATTGCAGGCTGAGGGCGACGAAGCGCAGCTCGCCGGAGGCGTTGGCGACCAGCAGCAGCACCGACTTCTTGCCGTCCTTCTTGAGCTGGTCGACGCGCTTCTTGATGTCGGCGGCACTGCCGACCGATTCCTGCGCCACCTCGACGATAACGTCGCCGGCGGACAGCCGCTTCTCGGCGGCGTCGGAACCGTCGTCGACGCCGGTCACCAGCACGCCCTTGACGCTGTCCTTGATCTTGTAGCGGCCGCGCAGATCCTTCGACAGCGCGGCGAGATCGAGGCCGAGCACCTTCTGGGTCACCGGCTTCTCGGCCTCGGGCTGCGACTTCGCCGAGGCCGGCTGCGGCTTGGCATCGTCGTCGAGCCGGCCGAGCGTGACCTGCCGGGTTTCCTCCTTGCCCTTGCGGATCACCACGACGTCCACGGTCTTTCCGACCGCGGTGTCGGCAACGATGCGCGACAGGTCCTTCGGCTCCTTGATGTCCTTGCCGTCGAACTTCACCACCACGTCGCCGGGCTCGATGCCGGCCGGCTTGGCCGGCCCCTTGTCGTCGATGCCGGCGACCAGCGCGCCGCGTGCCGGCTTGATGCTCAGGCTCTCGGCGATTTCGTCGGTGACCTGCTGGATGCGGACGCCGAGCCAGCCGCGGCGCAACTCGCCGAACTGGCGGAGCTGATCGACCACCGGCACCACGGTCTTGGACGGCACCGCGAAGCCGATGCCGATCGAGCCGCCCGACGGCGAGATGATCAGCGTGTTGACGCCGACGACCTCACCCGCGAGGTTGAACAGCGGCCCGCCGGAATTGCCGCGATTGATCGCCGCATCGGTCTGAATGTAGCTGTCGTAAGGGCCGGAATTGATGTCGCGGTTGCGCGCCGAGACGATGCCGGCGGTCACCGTGCCGCCGAGCGAGAACGGGTTGCCGATCGCCACCACCCATTCGCCGAGCCGCAGCTTGTCGCTGTCGCCGAACTTCACTGCGGTCAGCGTCTTGCCGGCCGGCGGCTTGAACTTCAGCACCGCAAGATCGGTCTTCTTGTCGACCCCGACCAGCTCCGCCCTGATCTTGGTGCCGTCGTTGAGGATCACGTTGATCTCGTCGGAATCGGCGATGACGTGATTGTTGGTAACCGCGACGCCGGCCGCATCGATGATGAAGCCGGAGCCGAGCGAGTTGGTCTTGCGCGGCCCGCCGCCCTTGTCGCCGCGGCGGTTCTTGAAGAAGTCCTCGAAGAACTCCTCGAACGGCGAGCCCGGCGGCAATTGCGGCGTCGCGCCCTTGCTCTCGCCGGAGCCCTTGGCCTCCACGGTCTGCGTGGTCGAGATGTTGACCACCGCGTCGATCACCTTCTCGGCGACGTCGGCGATCCCTTCGGGGCCGCGGGCGGAGGCCGGCGCCGGGCCGGCGAACACAGCGACGCCGAGGCACAGCGCGGCGAGCAGCGGCCTGATCCGCAAGGGCCTGATCCGGGAACTAGAGGCGATCGCAGCGGGCATGGTCCAATCTTCTCCTGGCGTGCGCGAAACGGCGGCGCAGTCGCGTGAAACACTGCGCCCGATCCAGGGACCGGCGCAAGCATCGGTGGTGAACGAAGCTACCCTATCCGTTGCGCCGATTGCGGCGAAAACGGCCCCGAACGCGAGGTCCCGGTTGAAAACGTCGTGACAACACCCCGGCACCGCCTGCCTCGGGAAGAACTGCACGGGTCCAGCCTTACGCGCTGCAATCAGCCACGCGCCGGACAACGCGCTGAGCAAGCACGCCGCTGCAAAGATCGGGACCGCACGTCAGAGTGCCGGCAAACCGGAAGAACCCCATCGCGGGAGGCGCGGACGTGGTCTGGCTCTCGGGATGAGGACGTCCCGGTGGGAAACCAGGTCCGCTTCGATCAATCGATGCAGCGCCCTAGTGCCGCACCGCCCAGATCAGAATCAGACCGGCGACGGCAGATCCGATGCCGACCGCGCGCAGGATGTTGTCGGGCGTTTCCAGCGCGCTCTTCATCGCCCGCCGCATCCAGTTCGGACTGGCCGCAAAAATCAGCCCCTCGAGCACGAACAGCAGTCCGACGCCGATGAGGAGGTCGGCGAACGCAAAAGACTTCATGCGACAGCATCCTCCCCGGCCGGCATCCGGCCCTGCAGTTTCGTTGCACGGGCCGGTTTCATGTCCCGGCGCCGTTTGATCGGCCCGTTCTAGAGCAATTCCGGTCCTGATAGAATGAGAACCGACGTTCTCATTCTCCGTTCTGACGGGTTTTCTTCAGCGCCGCTGAAACCCTCTCGGTCGCGGCCGGCGGCAACCGATACCGAGGCGGGCCTCAATGCAAAACGGGCCGCATCGGCGGCCCGTTCGCAATCATGTTCTCGCCTCAGCGCGGCAGGGCGGGAGCCGCCGGCACCGCAGGCGCGCCCGCTGCGGACGACGCCGCACCGTTTGCGGACGCCCGGCCTTCCGGGCCGCCGAAGAAGCGGAAGAAGTCCGAATCCGGCCGCAACAGGAACCGGGTATCATTGCTCTTCAGCGACTGCTCATAGGCGGTCATCGACCGATAGAACGCGAAGAAGTCGGGATCCTTCGAATAGGCGGTCGCGAACAGCCGGTTGCGCTCGGCGTCGCCGGAGCCCCGGATCTCTTCGGCCTGAGAGTTCGCCTCGGCGATGATCACGGTGACGTCGCGATCGGCCTTGGAGCGGATCTCCTGCGCCTTCTGACCGCCCTGGGCGCGGAACTCGGCGGCTTCACGCTGACGCTCGGTCTGCATCCGCTGATACACCGCCTGGCTGTTCTGGTCGGGCAGATCGGCGCGGCGAATCCGGACGTCGACCACCGAGATGCCGTAGTTCTCGGCCTCGCGGTCGAGCTGAGCCCTGATCCGGCCCATCAGCACCTCGCGCTCGTCGCGCACCACCTGGATGAAGGTGACCTCGCCGAGCACGCGGCGCAGCGCCGCGTTGAGCAGCGTGGTGAGCTGCAGATTGGCCGCCGGCACCGAACCGACCGACTGATAGAACCGCAGCGCGTTCTTGATCCGGTAGCGGGCGAAGGCATCGACCACCAGCCGCTTCTGGTCGGCGGCGATGACTTCCTGCGACGGGTTCTCCAGATCCAGGATCCGCTTGTCGATGCTGATCACCGAGTCGATGAACGGCGCCTTGAAGTGCAGACCGGGGTCGGTGACGACGCGGACCGGCTCGCCGAGTCGGACCAGCAGCACCTGCTCGGTCTGGCGCACGGTGAACAGCGACGACCACACCACCACGATCGCGACCAGCGTCACGATCAGGGCGACAATACCTGCGACGCCGGCCTTCATCGGGTGCCTCCCGCCTGCGGCTGCTGCTGCGGCGTTGCAGAACGGCGCGGGCTGAGTTCGTTTAGCGGCAGATACGG